>NZ_JAAHFK010000002.1:0-1169717 GCF_011751845.1 Mumia sp. ZJ430
AGGGGAAACACCCGGCAACATTCCGAACCCGGAAGTTAAGCCCTTCAGCGCCGATGGTACTGCACGGGAGACTGTGTGGGAGAGTAGGACGCCGCCGGACAATATTTAGGCCGTAGGCCGTCACCAATGGTGACGGCCTACGGTCATTTTTGCGTTCCCTCCCGGCATCTTTCGCGGGTCCCGCAGAAGACGAGCTGGTGCTCAGTCCCAGCGGCGCATGACCATGCCCACGCGGGGCTTCGGGCGGAACCACGAGGACTTGTGGGGGAGCAGCCGCCCCGACGTCGCGGCGCGGGTGACCGTGGCGAGCGTCGGGGTGGCGAGAAGCAGAGCGACACCGCCGGCCTCCTCAGCTGCTCTGGCGGCGCCACGGAGGTCCGGGTCATAAGCGACCGCGTCGGACTCGAGACCGTGGTGCGGCGTGAAGACGTCCTCGACCCAGCGCGGCGCGCACTCGTACGCATCCACGCCGAGGAAACGACGACCGTCCGTCAGGACGCATCGCGACTCTCCGACGGAGACGAATCCCTCGGCCGCATCGGCGTCTGCGAGCTCGACGACGGGCAGCGGGAGTCCCTTGAGCGCCTCGTCGAGATCCATGTCGGAGACGACCCGGTGGATCGGTCCGACGCTCACCGACGGCCGGTCGAGGACGAGGGTGAGCGCGAAGCGCCCTGCACGCTCGGGCGACGTCCGCCAGGCCGCGTACCGGTGGTGGCCGTCAGCGATCACGAGCGACTGCTCAGCGAGGCGCGCGGCGAGCGCGGCGGTGATCGAGGGGTCGGAGACCGCCCAGACCTCGTCGCTGCGCCCGGGGGCGTGCGCCGTGTGGTCGGCGGGACGGGACACCACCGTGTCGAGCAGCGGCGCGACCGGCGCGTCGGTCGTGTACGCCGTGATCGGCTCCCACTGGGCGCGGGTCGCCTCCGCGAGGCGCGCCTGCCGGATCGCGTACGCGGCGATTACGTCCTCGTGGGGACGCAGCCGTCCGGACTCGAGGTCGACCAGTGCCATGACCCCAAGCGCCTCGCGGCCGTCCTCGACGGTGCGGGAGGCGTAGATCGCCGGCTCGGGATCTTCGCCGAGGACTCCGTCGGCGAGCCAAGCCTCCGCCGTCCTCGCTGCTGTCTGGGGGTCGTTGTCGCGGAAGGCGGGTTCGAGAAGTCGGAGAACGTGGTGCGCGGGCAGCTCCGCCGGGAGGTGGGACCAGCTGACGCCGGGCACATAGGTGCGGGACGAGACGACCTCGTCGCCGCCCCGGAAACCCACAGCCCTGAAAGGGCGGATCACGCCGTTGTCCACCGGTGCATCGTAGGCCAGTGCTGCGGGGCCTACGCTGGTCGGCGATGTCTGACCACACGAATCCCCCTGATCCTCGCCGACGCGCCGTCCACACCCTGGTGGCGTGCGACACCGCGCTGCGCGAGGCGTACGACGTGGCGATGCTCGACCTCGACGGGGTCGTCTACCGCGGCGAGGACGCCGTCGACCATGCTGCTGACGCGCTCGCCGAGGCCGCGGATGCCGGGATGCGGCTGGCGTACGTGACGAACAACGCCTCTCGTACGCCGTCCGACGTCGTCGCGAAGCTGCGCGGACTCGCGATGCCGACGGACGACGACAGCGTCGTGACGTCGGCTCAGGCAGCCGGGCGACTGGTCGCCGACGCCGTTCCTCGAGGCTCTCGGGTGCTGGTGGTCGGAGGGGCGGGGCTCGTCGAGGCTCTCCAGGAGCACGGTCTCGTACCGGTGAGCAGCGCCGAGGACGCGCCGGCAGCCGTCGTCCAGGGGTTCTCACCCGAGCTCGACTGGGCGCAGCTCGCCGAGGGGGCGTATGCGGCGGCGAGCGGCATCCCCTGGATCGTCAGCAACATGGACGGGTCGATCCCGACCGCGCGCGGTATGGCGCCCGGCAACGGGACGCTCGTCGCCGCCGTCGCGACGGCCTCGGGCCGCGTCCCGGAGGTCGCCGGCAAGCCGTACGCGCCGCTCTTCGACGAGACCGTCCTTCGTGTCGGGGGCGAGCACCCGCTCGTGGTCGGCGACCGGCTCGACACCGACATCGAGGGCGCCAACAACGTCGGCGGCGACAGCCTCCTCGTCTTCACCGGCGTGTGCGACCTCGACACAGTCGTCGCGGCCACGGCGTACGCGCGGCCGACGTTCCTCGCACCCGACCTCCGTGGGCTGGCACTGCTTCAGCGCGCCGTCACGGTCGACGGTCTCGAGGCGGCGCGGTGCGGAGGCTCCGCTGTCCTGTGGCACGAGGGTCGTCTCGTCGTCGACGGCTCCGCCGCGCCGGAGGATGCACAGGCCGCCGTCGACCTCCTTCGAGCGGCGGTGGCCCTGGCATGGCACCACCGAGACGAGGTCGGGGGCGAGACGTTCGACCGACTCGACGTCTCCGACGTGCGTGACGCGCTCGGTCAGTGGGGAGTGCGATGATCGACAGGCCGACACGAAGGAGCACGCGATGACCGAAGGCGGAGCCGCAGACCACGACGAGCCTGCACGCGACCCACGGGTCGACGCCGTGCTGAGCGACCTCGAGCGGCTGGCCGACCTGCCCGTCGAGTCGCACCTCGAGGTGTACGAGGCGGTCCACGCCAAGCTGCGTGAGGTGCTGCAGACCGCGGGCCAGGCCCCCGGTCCTCGCCCGCCGACGCCGCCTGGCCCCACGCCCCCACGGCCCGAGGCCCCGTGAGCAGGCGCCTGCGCCTCGATGCCGAGCTCGTCCGCCGCGGACTTGCCCGGTCGCGCGAGCAGGCCAGCGACCTGATCGCGCAGGGGCGCGTGTCCGTGGCAGGCGCACGGGCGGGCAAGGCGGCGACCCAGGTGACCACGGACCAGGCGATCGTGGTCCGCGACGCGCAGAGCGACCCCGGCTATGCGTCTCGTGGGGCGTACAAGCTCCTCGGGGCCCTCGAGGCCTTCGAGCCGCTCGGCCTGACGGTCGAGGGTCGTCGGTGCCTCGATGCGGGCGCGTCCACCGGCGGGTTCACCGACGTCCTGCTGCGGCGTGGCGTACGCGAGGTCGTCGCGGTCGACGTCGGCTACGGCCAGCTCGTGTGGGCGCTTCAGCAGGATCCTCGCGTCGACGTCCACGACCGGACGAATGTCCGTGACCTCGAGCCCGAGGCGCTCGGCGGTCTCGTCGATCTCATCGTGTCCGACCTGTCCTTCATCTCGTTGACGCTCGTGATGCCTGCCCTCGCCCGCGTCTGCGTGGACGACGGCGACATGGTGCTGATGGTCAAGCCGCAGTTCGAGGTGGGAAAGGATCGCGTCGGCAAGAAGGGCGTGGTGCGTGACCCGGATCTTCACGTCGACGCCGTCCTCGGGGTCTGCGCTGCCGCTGCGGCGACGGGCTGGGGGACCCGCGCGGTGGCGGCGAGCCCGTTGCCCGGCCCGACCGGCAACGTCGAGTACTTTGGGTGGTTCCGGCGCGACGCCGCTGCAGTCACCGAGGACGAGGTGCGCGCTGCGGTGGACGCGGGACCGCTGGGCCGGCCGAGTGGAGGGGAGCAGCGATGAGCACCGAATCCTCGATGCCCGGCACGCGACGCGTGCTGATCCTCGCCCACACGGGGCGCGAAGAGGCCAACAAGGTCGCCGCGGAGTTCGCTCAGGCGATGGTCGCCGAGGGGATCGCCGTCAGGGTCGTCAACGAGGACGCCGCGGCGCTGGAGCGCTGGGGGCTTCCGGACGCCGAGGTCGTGCCCGTGACGGTCGACGCCGGGCGTGACTGCGAGCTGGCCGTGGTCTTCGGCGGCGACGGGACGATCCTGCGGGCGGCCGAGCTCGTCCGCGAGTGCGGCACGCCGCTCGTCGGGGTCAACCTCGGCCACGTGGGGTTCCTCGCCGAGGCGGACGTCGACGACCTCGACTACACGGTGCGACGCGTCGTGGCCCGTGACTACACGGTCGAAGAGCGGATGACCGTCGACGCGCGGGTCTTCGTCGACGATCGCGAGGTTGCGCGCAGCTGGGCGCTCAACGAGGCCACCGTCGAGAAGGCCTCCCGCGAGCGGATGCTCGAGGTCATCGTCGCGATCGACGACCGCCCCGTCTCTCGCTGGGGCTGCGACGGCGTCGTCTGTGCGACCCCGACAGGCTCCACGGCCTACAACTTCAGCGCCGGCGGCCCGGTCGTCTGGCCCGAGGTCGAGGCGCTGCTGATGGTCCCCATCAGCGCCCACGCCCTCTTCGCCCGCCCGATGGTCGTCTCTCCGACGTCGCTCCTGGCGATCCAGGTGATCCCCGAGGCGCCGGCGTCCGGGGTGCTCTGGTGCGACGGCAGGCGGACGTACGAGCTGCCGCCGGGCGCCCGTGTCGAGGTCAGGCAGGGTGAGAAGTCCATCCGGCTCGCCCGGCTGCACCAGGCCCCCTTCACCGACCGGCTCGTCCGCAAGTTCGACCTGCCCGTCAGCGGCTGGCGAGGCGCTGCGGCCCTTCGGCGCACCGAGGAGGCATAGCCCGTGTGGCAGGAGATCCGACTGTCCTCGCTCGGCGTCATCGCCGAGGCTGAGCTGTCCTTGGGCCCCGGCCTCACCGTGATCACCGGCGAGACCGGTGCCGGCAAGACGATGGTCGTGACGGCGTTGGGCCTGCTGAGAGGTGCCCGTGCCGACGCGGGGCTCGTCCGCCACGGCGCCGACCGGCTCCGTGTCGAGGCGACCGTCGACGTCGGTGGTCTCGCGCCGGTCCTCGCGGTGCTCGCCGAGACGCCCGCCGAGCTGGAGGGCGACGAGCTCGTGGTGGCCCGCACCATCGGCCGCGACGGGCGGTCACGGGCCTACCTCGGGGGTTCTTCGGTTCCGGCCGGCGTGCTCGCGCGGGTCAGCGAGCAGCTCGTCGCCGTGCACGGCCAGTCGGACCAGCACCGTCTGCTCCGTACGGGCGCGCAGCGCGAGGCGCTGGACCGGTTCGGCGATGTCGCGGCGATGCTCGAGGAGTACGCGCCGGCGTACGCGCGGCTGCAAGAGGCCCGGCGTACGCACGAGGAGCTCGTCGCTGCCAGCCAGGAGCGGCTGCGCGAGCTCGACGTCCTCCTGTTCGGTCTGGACGAGATCGCCGGGGTGGCGCCGGAGGAGGGCGAGGACGAGGCCCTGCGCATCGAGGAGGGTCGCCTTGCGCACGCGGAGTCTCTGGTGGTGGCCGCCGCACAGGCGCACACGCTGCTGTCGGAGGTCGACGACGACGCCGACGTCCTCGACCTGCTCGGCCGGGCCGGTGCGCTCCTCGACGGGGTCCGTGAGCACGACCCGGCACTCGACGTCCAGGCACGTCGCCTGGAGGAGGTGCGCTTCACGGTCAGCGACGTCGCGGCCGAGCTCGCGTCGTACTCCGACGGTGTCGAGGTCGACCCGGCCCGCCTCGCTGCGGTCTCGGAGCGGCGAGCGGCGCTGGCGGGGCTGACCCGCAAGTACGGTCCGGGGCTGGACGACGTGCTGCGGTGGGCCGAGGACGCGCGGGAGCGGACCAAGGCGCTCCGGGGCGACGACGAGCGGATCGCGGCGCTGCGCGACGAGGTCGTCGCGCTCGAGGGCGAGCTCCTCGCCCGGGCCGCCGAGATCAGCAAGCGGCGCCGCGACGCCGCGGGACGGCTCGCCGCCGCGGTTGGTTCTGAGCTGGAGGCGCTCGCGATGCCGCACGCGCGGATCGCGGTGGAGGTCCTTACCCCCGAGACCCCTGAGCCGTCCGACCTGGGCCCGGACGGTGTCGACGACGTCGAGCTGCTGCTGGCGGCCAACGCTGGCGCCGCGCCTCGACCCCTCGCCAAGGGGGCCAGCGGCGGCGAGCTCTCGCGGGTGATGCTCGCCCTCGAGGTCGTGCTCGCCGACAAGGCGAGCGTCCCCACGTTCGTCTTCGACGAGGTCGACGCCGGCATCGGTGGCAAGGCGGCGATCGAGGTCGGACGGCGGCTGGCCCGACTCGCCGCTAACGCCCAGGTCCTCGTCGTCACGCACCTCCCGCAGGTCGCGGCGTTCGGCGACCGGCACTACCACGTGCTGAAGTCCGACGACGGCACCGTGACCACCAGCGGGGTCGCGCTCCTCGATGACGACGAGCGGGTGGCCGAGCTCTCGCGGATGCTGGCCGGGCTCGAGGGCTCTGCGACCGCTGAGGCGCACGCTCGCGAGCTCGTCGACCTCGCCGCCGAGGACCGCGCGTTGCGCTGAGCGGGGTCGGAACACGCCCGGGGCGCGTCCTGCAGGGTTCGTGGAGCCCGCGGTGGCAGCATGACGACAGTGAGCCTGCTGAACCTTCGCCGGACGGCCCCTGACACCGAGCTCGACGTCACGGGGCCCGCACGCCTCGTGCGCAGCGCACGTGACGTGCGTCGCGTTCGCGTCGGCGACGTCGCCGTCGTCGACCTGCCGGACCTCGACCGTACGACCGCCGAGGCACTGCGTTCGCGTGGTGCCGTCGCCGTGGTCAACGTCGTGCCGACGAGCACCGGCCGCTACCCGAACCTCGGGCCTCAGGTCCTGGTCGGTGCGGGGGTGCCGCTGCTCGATGCCGTCGGCACCGATCTGTTCACACGCGTCAAGGACGGCGACAAGGTCGGTCTCGACGGCGCCACGCTCGTACGGGGAGAGGACGTCCTCGCCGAGGGCACGCTGCTCGACGACGAGCTCGTTGAGCAGATGCTGAGCCGAGGCCGTACGGGGATGTCCGTCCAGCTCGAGACGCTGGCGGCCAACAGCGGCGAGTACTTGCGTCGCGAGCACGCCCTCCTGCTCGAGGGCGTCGGTGTCCCCGAGCTCGCAACGTCCCTGGATGGCCGCGAGGTCGTCGTCGTGCTTCCCGGCCCGCAGGCGGCGAGCGAACTCAAGACGATGAAGCGCTACCTCAAGGAACGCAAACCGGTGCTGATCGGTGTCGACTCCGGCGCGGATGCCCTGGTCACCGCGGGCTACGACCCTGCGGTCGTGGTCGGCGACATGTCGCAGATGAGCGACCGTACGCTGCGCGTCGCGGGAGAGGTCGTCGTGACCGAGTCCCGCCGCCACCTCGAGACCGAGGAGCGCCTGGAGCGCCTCCAGCGGACGGCGGTGGAGTTCCCCGGCACGAGCGGCTCGGAGGAGGCAGCGCTGCTGCTGTCCGACGCGCGCGGTGCGCGGGTGGTCGTGACGGTGGGCGGCTTCGGCAGCCTCGACGAGTTCCTCGACTCCGCGCGCTCCGGCGGCGCGACGCGCTATCTCACCCGGCTGCGCCTGGGCGCGAAGCTCGTCGACGCGCGGGCGATGGTCGGGCTGCACCGGCCGCGGTTCACGCTCTTCCAGGTGCTCCTCGTCCTCTTCGTCGCCATGGTCGCGCTGGGCGCGGCGCTCGCGACGACAGCAGTCGGGGCGGAGTGGTTCGAATCAGCCCGCGACCAGATCACCTCCACCGTTCAGGAGATCCGAGGCTGATGCCGATCCGCTCGCTCGTCGTCGTCGGCGCCTCCCTCGTCATCGCTCTGGCCGGCGGCATCGCCCTCGGAACCGGTGTGCTCGCCGGCGCGGAGCCGGAGCCTGCTGCGGCGGATCGTCCCGCACCGAGGGCGACTCCTGAGGACACCGCCGCTCGCAAGGTCGCCGATGCATACCGCGGGTCGCTCGGCACCACGCCCGTCGCCGGCCGTCTCACCGGCAAGTCCGTCGTCGTCGTCACCCTCCCCGGCGTGCCGAAGAGCTCGGTCGACGCCGTGGGCACGGCGCTCCGTGCGGCCGGCGGCTCGGTCGTGGGGACGGTGGCGCTGACCGACCGCCTCCTCGACCCGGCCGACCGGCAGTTCGCCAGCGGCATCGCCCAGCAGGCGCTGAAGGGCGTCCCTGACACCGAGGCCAAGGGGCTGGCCAACTACGAGCTGGTCGCCACTGCGCTCGGTCGAGGCCTGTCGGCGACGCAGACGTCGCCCCCTGACGCGCATGCCCAGACCATCGTGTCGGCGTTCGTTGAGGGCGACCTGCTCGTCTCCGACCCCATGCCGACCCACCGCGCGCAGCTCGCCGTGATCGTGGCCGGATCGAGCGAGGCCTTCTCGTCGGGCCGCGGCGAGCTGCTCACGACGCTCGCCGCCGGGCTGGACACGGCCGGGACAGGCACGCTCGTCGCCGGACCGGTCGGGTCTGGTGTCCGCGGGGGAGCGGTCGAGGCCGTACGAGACGGCGTCGCCGCCGACTCCGTCTCCACCGTCGACATCGTGGGCGTCCCGTTCGGGGACGTGGCGACGGTCCTCGCCCTGCAGCGCGAGGCCGCCGGCACCGTCGGCCACTTCGGCACCGCCGGCGCCGACGGTGGCCCGCTCCCGCCGGCCGCGTGACCGTACGACCGGGTGCGCCGCAGGTCACAGCGGCGCGTCGTCGTGCGCGTGGCTTCCCTCGGCGCTGGCGGGAGTTGGTAGGGTGGAATTCCGTGAGCGTGTGCACTGGTCGGGCTGCTTCCTCCAGAGGTGCAGTCGTCAGGCGCGCAGCGTTCCAATGACCGCCCACACGATCACGGGAGTTCTCTTGGCAAACTCGGTGCCCACCAAGCACGTCTTCGTCACCGGCGGCGTAGCTTCTTCCCTGGGCAAGGGGCTCACGGCCTCCAGTCTCGGCCGGCTGCTCAAGTCCCGCGGCATGCGGGTCACGATGCAGAAGCTCGACCCCTACCTCAACGTGGACCCGGGCACGATGAACCCGTTCCAGCACGGCGAGGTGTTCGTCACCAACGACGGCGCGGAGACCGACCTCGACATCGGTCACTACGAGCGCTTCCTCGACGAGGACCTCGTCGGTCGCGCCAACGTGACCACGGGCCAGGTCTATTCCGAGGTCATCGCGCGCGAGCGGCGCGGCGACTACCTCGGCGACACGGTCCAGGTGATCCCGCACATCACCAACGAGATCAAGGACCGCATGCTCTCGATGGGCGGTCCGCACGTCGACGTCGTGATCCACGAGATCGGCGGCACGGTCGGCGACATCGAGTCGCAGCCGTTCCTCGAGTCCGCACGGCAGGTCCGCCACGAGATCGGACGCGACAACTGCTTCTTCCTCCACGTCTCGCTCGTGCCGTACATCGGTCCGTCGGGTGAGCTCAAGACCAAGCCGACCCAGCACTCGGTCGCCGCGCTGCGCTCCATCGGCATCCAGCCCGATGCGATCGTCTGCCGCTCCGACCGTGAGATCCCGGCCAACGTCAAGCGCAAGATCTCGCTGATGTGCGACGTCGACGCCGAAGCGGTCGTCACGGCGGCCGACGCGCCGTCGATCTACGACATCCCCAAGGTGCTGCACGCCGAGGGCCTCGACGCGTACGTCGTCCGGCGCCTCGACCTGCCGTTCCGTGACGTCGACTGGACCCAGTGGGACCAGCTGCTGCGCCGCGTCCACGAGCCCGAGGAGGAGGTCACGGTCGCGCTCGTCGGCAAGTACGTCGACCTCCCGGACGCCTACCTGTCGGTCGTTGAGGCGCTGCGTGCAGGTGGCTTCCAGCACGAGGCAAAGGTCCGCGTGAAGTGGGTGCCGTCAGACGAGTGCAGCACTCCGGCCGGCGCCCAGCAGTGGCTCGGCGACGTCGACGCGATCTGCGTGCCCGGCGGCTTCGGCATCCGCGGCATCGAGGGCAAGCTCGGCGCGCTGACCTGGGCACGCGAGCACAAGGTTCCGACGCTGGGTCTGTGTCTCGGCCTGCAGTGCATGGTCATCGAGTACGCCCGCCAGCGCGCCGGCATCCCTGATGCGAGCTCGACCGAGTTCGACCCGGCGACCGATCAACCGGTCATCGCCACGATGGCGGAGCAGGAGGCCTTCGTCGAGGGCGCCGGCGACCTCGGCGGCACGATGCGCCTCGGTCTGTACGCGGCGCGGCTGACGCCAGGCTCGGTGGTCTCCGAGGCGTACGCGGCGACCGAGGTCTCTGAGCGGCACCGGCACCGCTACGAGGTCAACAACGGCTACCGCGACGCGCTCGAGAAGGCCGGTCTGCAGTTCTCCGGTGTCTCGCCCGACAACCACCTCGTCGAGTTCGTCGAGCTGCCGCGCGAGGAGCATCCGTACTACGTCGGCACTCAGGCCCACCCCGAGCTGCGGTCGCGCCCGACCCGTCCGCACCCGTTGTTCGCGGGGCTCGTCGCGGCGGCGATCGACCGCCAGCGCGAGATGCGGCTGCCCGTCGACGAGTCGGGGCTGCGGCGCCGTCCGGCCGAGACCCACGCGTGAGCACGGCGGCAGCGGGCCCGGGCAGGGCCCCTCACCCGGACCTGCCCGGCCTCCTGCTGAGTGCGGGCGAGCGGCTCGGCGACCGTGCCGAGTCGTGGCCGGTCCGCGCGAGCGAGACCCCGTTCGCGTCGTCGTTCGTGGACGTGGTCCTCGACGAGGTCGAGACGCCCGAGGGTGGTGCCGTCCACCGCACCACGGTGCGCCACGACGACGCCGTCGGCATCGTCGTGACGGACGACCAGGGGCGGGTGCTGCTCCTTGAGCAGTACCGCCATCCCGTACGCCACCGCCTGGTCGAGCTCCCGGCGGGCCTGCTCGACGTGGCGGGCGAGGCGCCGCGTGAGGCAGCGGTCCGTGAACTCGCCGAGGAGACCGACCTGGTCGCCTCGTCGTGGGAGCCGCTGGTGACGCTGCGCTCGTCGCCGGGCTTCACCGACGAACGCGTCGAGGTCTTCTGGGCGCGCGGGCTGGAGGCGGTCTCGGACGACGCCCGTACGGAACGGCTCGACGAAGAGGCCGACATGACGGCAGTGTGGGTTCGGCTGGAGGACGCGGTCGCGGCCGTGCTCGACGGCCGGATCACCAACGCGCTCGCGGTCGCCGGCCTCCTCGCGTGCCACGCGAGGGCACACAGGGGTGCCGACGCCTAGGATCGGCTGTGTCATGACGGGCGGCCCGGGGAGGAGAGCACGATGAAGGTCGGTGTCCCACGCGAGGTCAAGGTCCACGAGTACCGCGTCGCGATCACCCCCGCCGGGGTGCGCGAGCTGCGGGAGGCCGGGCACGAGGTGCTGATCGAGGCCGGTGCGGGGGAAGGCTCGTCGATCCCCGACGACGAGTACGTCCGTGCCGGGGCCGACATCCTGCCCGGTGCCGACGACGTCTGGGCAGCCGCCGACCTGGTGCTCAAGGTCAAGGAGCCGATCCCCGAGGAGTACGCACGGCTGCGACGTGACCAGGTGCTCTTCACCTACCTCCACCTCGCCGCGTCGCGTGAGTGCGCCGACGCGCTGGTGGAGTCGGGCACGACCGCGATCGCGTACGAGACCGTGCAGACCGCCGACGGCGCGCTGCCGCTGCTGGCGCCGATGAGCGAGGTCGCCGGCAAGCTCTCGGCGCAGGTCGGCGCGTACCACCTCCTGGCGCCGGAGGGTCGCGGTGTGCTCATGGGCGGTGTGCCCGGGGTGCACCCCGCCGACGTGGTCGTCCTCGGCGGCGGCGTCTCCGGACGCAACGCGGCCGCTGTCGCTCTCGGGATGGGCGCGCGGGTCTCGCTGCTCGACATCAATGTGGCACGCCTGCGCCAGCTCGACATCGAGTTCGGTGGTCGTATGCAGACCGTGGCGTCCAACCGCTACCAGGTCGAGGGCGCGATCGCCGACGCCGACCTCGTCATCGGGGCCGTGCTGGTGCCCGGAGCCAAGGCCCCCTGTCTGGTCACCCACGAGATGGTCGCCGCGATGCGCCCGGGCAGCGTGCTCGTCGACATCGCGATCGACCAAGGCGGCTGCTTCGAAGACTCGCGTCCCACCACGCACGTCGAGCCGACGTTCGTGGTCGAGCAGTCGGTGTTCTACTGCGTGGCCAACATGCCCGGCGCCGTCCCGCACACCTCCACGTACGCGCTCACCAACGTGACCCTCCCGTACGTGCTCGCGCTGGCGGACGCCGGCTGGCGCGACGCGCTGCGGGCCGATCCCGCCCTCCGTGCCGGACTGAACGTGCACGACGGGCGGGTCACCAACGAAGGCGTCGCCGAGGCGCACGGTCTGGCGTACGTGACACCGGACGAGGTCGTGGCCTAGGTGGCCGACGACGACCGGACCCCCGTCGGTCGACTCGTCGAGGAGTACCTCAGCCACCTCGCGATCGAGCGCGGCCTCGCGGCCAACACGCTGACGTCGTACCGGCGTGACCTGCGCCGTTACGTCGCCTACCTCGACGCCCGCGGCATCGAGGGCGTCGACGAGATCGCGGAGGTAGATGTCACCGAGTTCCTCGTGCACCTGCGCGAGGGCGACGAGGATCATGTGCCGCTGTCCGCCCCGAGCGCGGCGCGGACGCTCGTCGCGGCGCGCGGGTTCCACAAGTTCGCCGTGCGCGAGGGCACCGTCGGACGGGACGTGGCCGCCGAGGTCAAGCCGCCCACACCGCCACGCCGGCTGCCCAAGGCACTCGCTGTCGAGGAGGTCGAGGCGATCCTCGACGCGGCGGGATCGGCGGGTACGGGGCTCGCGGCCCGTGACCGCGCGCTGCTCGAGCTGCTGTACGGCACGGGGGCGCGGATCTCGGAGGCCGTCGGGCTCGACGTCGACGACCTGGACCTGGAGTCCGCTCAGGTGCTACTGCGCGGCAAGGGCGGCAAGCAGCGCGTCGTGCCGGTGGGACGGTTCGCCGTCGACGCGGTTCGGTCGTACCTCGTTGACGTGCGGCCGAGCCTGGTGAGCGCCCGCGAGAACGGAGGAGCGATGTTCCTCAACTCGCGCGGTGGACGGTTGTCGCGGCAGAGCGCGTGGACGGTGCTGGCCAAGGCGGCTCAGCGGGCCGGGATCGCGGTCGACGTGTCGCCCCACACCCTGCGCCACTCGTTCGCGACGCACCTGCTCGACGGTGGCGCCGACGTCCGCGTGGTGCAGGAGCTGCTCGGGCACGCGTCGGTGACGACCACCCAGGTCTACACGCTGGTCACGATCGACAAGCTCCGCGAGGTGTACGCGACGGCCCACCCGCGCGCCCTCGCGTGACCTCCCGCCCCGCGTGACCTCCGCCCCGCGATTTGACGGGTTATCCACCGAATCGGGTGCAGCAAAGGGTGGGAAACCCGTCAAATTGCGGGGCGTACGCCGACACTCCGCGCGGCGTGGCGGAGGAGACTTGTCGACTTGCTAGAGTCCAAACAGCCATCTTCATGGGATCGAGTGCGCATGAACCACACCAGTGATCTGCTCGGCGACCTCGGACCGTCGACCAGCGCCAAGAACGGGCCGACCGGCCGCCCCCTACCTGACTTCCCCCAGCCGGGCCCCCCGAGCGGAGGTCCCGCCTATGTCATCGCCCTGTGCAACCAGAAGGGCGGAGTCGGCAAGACCACCACGGCGATCAACCTCGGTGCCGCGCTGGCCGAGACGGGCCGGCGCGTGCTGTTGGTCGACTTCGACCCTCAGGCGTCGATGACGGTCGGGCTGGGCTTCCCCGCGCACGATCTCGACGCGACGGTCTACCACCTGCTGATGCACGACGACGTCGAGGTGTCCGACGTCCTCCTCAAGACCCGTACGGCCAACCTGCACCTGCTGCCGTCCAGCATCGACCTGTCCGGCGCCGAGATGCACCTGGTCCACGAGGTCGGGCGCGAGCAGACCCTCGCGCGGATGCTGCGCCCGGTGCTCAACGACTACGACGTCATCCTCATCGACTGCCAGCCGTCGCTCGGCCTGCTCGCCGTGAACGCGTTGACCGCCTGCGACGGCGTCCTGATCCCGTTGGAGTGCGAATACTTCGCCCTGCGCGGGGTCGCCCTGCTCAAGGAGACCATCGAGAAGGTGCGCCAGCGGACCAACTTCGATCTCGAGATCATCGGTCTGCTCGGCACGATGTACGACAGCCGCACCCTGCACAGCCGTGAGGTGCTCCAGACGCTCGTGGACGGGTGGGGCGACAAGGTCTTCCACACCGTGATCCGGCGTACGGTGAAGTTCTCCGATGCCACGGTCGCGGGCGAGCCGATCACCGAGTTCGCCTCCGACTCTCCGGGTGCCGATGCCTATCGTCAGCTTGCGCGGGAGGTGCTCGTCCGGTGCCCCGGCGTGTGAAGCTGCCTGGCGCCGACGAGCTCTTCCGACCGACCACCGCTGAGGCCGCGTCGGAGGCTGCTCCCGCGGCCGACGCGTCGACCGACGACGGTGCCTCCTCGGGACGCTCGAGCGGACGGGTGAAGCACGACAGCAAGGTCACGGTCTACATGACCTCGGACGAGCTGCT
The DNA here is from genome assembly GCF_011751845.1 of Mumia sp. ZJ430. NCBI lineage: Bacteria > Bacillati > Actinomycetota > Actinomycetes > Propionibacteriales > Nocardioidaceae > Mumia > Mumia sp. ZJ430. Next base: position 14,174 of record NZ_JAAHFK010000002.1, read on the forward strand.
CGACCTCGAGCACACGCGCCTCGAGCTGCGCCGCGACCTCGGCCAGACCCTCGACCGGGGCCGGCTGATCCGCGTCGCCCTCGCGATGGCGCTGGCCGACTACGACGAGAACGGCGCCGACAGCGAGCTCGCCCGACGACTCGGGGCCACGTGAGCGGACCCGAGGTCGGCGAGCAGGCGAGCTCGACAGGGTTCGTCGTCCACCTCGACGCGTACGAGGGGCCGTTCGACCTGCTCCTGCAGCTGATCGCGAAGCACAAGCTCGACATCACCGAGATCGCACTGTCCAAGGTGACCGTCGAGTTCATCGCGCACCTGAAGGCGATGGGTCCGGACGGCGACCTGGAGCAGACTACGGAGTTCCTGCTGGTCGCGTCGACGCTGCTCGACCTGAAGGCCGCGCGGCTGCTGCCGCAGGCAGACGTCGAGGACGAGGACGACCTGGCGCTCCTGGAGGCGCGTGACCTGCTGTTCGCGCGCCTACTGCAGTACCGCGCGTTCAAGCTGGTCGCCGCACGGATGCGCGAACGGCTCGAGGAGGAGTCGAAGCGGTTCCCCCGCGACGTGGCGTTGGAGGAGCGGTTCGCGACGCTGCTGCCCGAGGTGCTCATCAGCGTCGGTCCGGAGGAGCTGGCCATGCTCGCCGCGAAGGCGATGCAGCCCAAGGTGCCGCCGCTCGTGTCGCTCGCGCATCTGCACGCCCCGCAGGTCAGCGTGCGGGACCAGGCCGTCGTGGTGGTCGAGCGGCTGCGCCGCGGGACGTCGCTGACGTTCCGGACGCTGGTCGCGGACGCCCCGGACATGCTCACGAAGGTGGCGCGCTTCCTTTCGCTGCTCGAGCTGTTCCGTGAGGGGGTCGTCGCGTTCGACCAGGTGACCCCGTTGGGGGAGCTGACGATCCGCTGGACGGGATCCGAGGACGGTGAGGTCGAGGTCAGCACGGAGTTCGACGAAGACGACGAGGCGGCCAAGGAGGCCGCAGGTGAGGATGGCGATGGACGAGACTGACGCGACGGAGCCGAGTGGCGCGGAGGCGCCCGCGTACCCGCTGCGCCCTGCGCTGGAGGCGGTCCTCATGGTGGCCGACCAGCCGCTCGACCACCTCACGCTCGCCTCGGCAGTGGGGCACCCGCCCGCCGATGTCGAGACCGCGCTCGTCGAGCTCGCACGGTCCTACGACGACGAGGAGCGCGGGTTCGCGCTGCGGCAGGTCGCCGGCGGCTGGCGGTTCTCCACCCGCGACACGTATGCCGGCGCGGTGGAGCGGTTCGTCCTGGACGGGCAGCAGGCACGGCTCACCCAGGCGGCGCTGGAGACGATGGCCGTGGTGGCCTACCGCCAGCCGATCTCGAGGGCGCGCGTGTCGGCGATCCGCGGCGTCAACGTCGACGGCGTCATGCGCACGCTCGTGACCCGTGGTCTGGTCGCGGAGGCCGGCGCCGACAATGAGACAGGGGCGGTCTTGTACGCGACCACCCCGTACTTCTTGGAGCGGATGGGGCTGGGCAGCCTCGACGAGCTGCCCGACCTGGCGCCGTTCCTGCCGGAGATGGAGGAGATGGGCGACCCGGAGGGTCTCGGAGCGCCGGTGGAGGGGTCTGGACAGGCTCGACCGGCGGACGTACAAGGAACAGAGGAGGACGCGTGAGCGAGTTGCCCGAAGGCATCCGTCTGCAGAAGGTGCTGGCCCAGGCAGGGGTCGGTTCGCGGCGTGCCTGCGAGATCCTCATGGAGCGCGGCCGGGTGTCGGTCAACGGCGAGGTCGTCACCCAGATGGGGCGCCGGGTCGACCCCCGTACGGACGTGATCCACGTCGACGGCAAGCGCATCCCGCCCGCGTCGGACCACGTCTATCTGGTCCTCAACAAGCCCCGCGGCGTCGTCTCGACGATGAGCGACGAGCAGGGCCGCCCGGACCTGTCCTCGTACGCGGCCGACCGTCCTGAGCGGCTCTTCCACGTCGGCCGGCTCGACACCGACACCAGCGGGCTGCTGCTGCTCACCAACGACGGCGAGTTCGCCAACCGGATGGCGCACCCGTCGTTCGAGATCACCAAGACCTACGTCGCCGAGGTGGAGGGCCAGGTCGCCCGTGGCCTCGGCCGCACGCTGCGCGACGGCATCACGCTCGACGACGGGCCTGTCCAGGTGGACCGCTTCGTCGTGAAGCAGATGGCAGCCGACCGCAGCATCGTCGAGCTCGACATCCACCTCGGCCGCAACCGGATCGTCCGCAGGATGCTCGACGCCGTCGGCCACCCCGTCGTCCGGCTGACCCGTACCGGTTTCGGGGGCATCCACCTGGGCGGCATGAAGCCGGGCGACCTCCGAGAGCTCACGTCGGACGAGCTCGGGGTCCTGTTGGATAGCGTGGGGCTGTGAGTGCCGACGCCCAGCCCCGTACGATCGACGGCCCCGCCCTCGTGGTGGGGTGCGGGCTCGTCGGCACCTCCGTCGCCCTCGCGCTGACGCGTGCTGGCGTGCCGGTGCACCTGCGCGACCTCCAGCACGACCACGCCCGTACGGCCCAGATGCTCGGCGCCGGCACCGTGGACGAGCCGGAGTCCGTGGCCCTCGTCGTCGTCGCCGTGCCGCCGGACTTCGTCGCCGAGGTCGTCGCGGACGCCTTGGCGGAGTGGCCCGCAGCGGTGGTCACCGATGTCGGGAGCGTCAAGCTCCCGCCCCTCGAGGCGCTCGCGTCGGCCGGTACGGAGGGGCTGGAGCGCTACGTCGGGAGCCATCCGATGGCCGGCAGTGAGCGCTCGGGACCGACTGCGGCCTCAGAGACGCTGTTCGAGGGCCGGGCGTGGGCCGTGACCCCGCACGCGGCTGCGTCGGAGGTGGCCCTCGAACGCGTCCGTGATCTCGCACACGTCGTGGGCGCCACGCTGGTCGAGATGCCGCCGGACGAGCACGACCTCGCCGTCGCGCGGGTCTCGCACCTGCCCCAGGTGATGTCCGTCCTCACCGCGTCGCGTCTGCACGGTGGCCCGGCCGACCACCTCGCCCTCGCCGGGCAGGGCCTGCGTGACGTCACCCGGATCGCGGCCAGCGACCCCGTGCTCTGGCGCCAGATCCTGCACGCCAACAGGCTCCCGCTGGCCGAGCTGCTGCGCGGCGTGCGCGACGACCTCGACGAGCTGCTGGACGGCATCGAGCGGGGCCACGTGATCGAGGACGTGCTCGGCCGGGGAGTCGCGGGGACCCGCCTGATTCCGGGCAAGCACGGCGAGGAGCTCACCCCTGCGCTGACCTCTGTGTTCGTCCAGGTGCCCGATCAGCCGGGCGAGTTGGGGCGCCTCTTCCGTGATACGGGAGAATCGGGAGTGAACATCGAAGACCTGCGTATCGACCACGACCTCGGCCGCCCGGTGGGCGTCGCCGAGATCGCGGTGCGCTCCGAGCGTGCCGAGGAGCTCACCGTCGCGCTCACCGAGCGCGGATGGACCACGCACCTATGACGAACAGCTCGATGAGAACAGCTCAACGAGTACCCCTGTGAGAAAGGTTGGCCCCGTGCCCCCAGCAGTCATCGCCCTCGACGGCCCTTCCGGATCGGGCAAGTCGAGCACGGCGCGAGGCGTCGCGACGCGCCTCGGCCTGGCGTACCTGGACACCGGGGCGATGTACCGCGCCATGACCTGGGCGGTGCTCGAGCGGGGCGTCGACGTCGAGGACCCGGTGGCCGTCGCCGCCGCCGCGGCCGACGTCGACATTCTCTCCGGCACCGACCCCCAGGCGCCGACGATCGCGGCCGACGGCGTGGACGTGTCCGGGCCGATCCGCACCCAGCGGGTCACCGACGCGGTCAGCCACGTGAGCCGCGTGCCCGAGGTGCGCCAGCGGCTCGTCGCCCTCCAGCGCGAGACCATCGCTGCGTCGGGCGGGATCGTCCTCGAGGGCCGCGACATCGGGACCGTCGTCGCCCCGGATGCGCCGCTCAAGCTCTACCTCGTGGCCGACACCGCCGCGCGCGCCGCCCGCCGTGCGGCGGAGCAAGGACAGTCGGAGGCCGCGCACGTCGAGGCCACCGCCGCTTCGTTGCAGCGACGCGACGCGATCGACTCCTCGCGTACGACGTCGCCTCTGGCCAAGGCCGACGACGCGATCGAGCTCGACACGACCCATCTGACTCTCGACGAGGTGATCGACGAGGTCGTTCGTCTCGCGGCGAAGGCCGTACCCGATCTCGGAGGAACCACTTCATGACCGAAACTGCCACCGAAGGGGGCGCGCTGCGCGTCCCCGTGCTTGCCGTCGTGGGCCGACCCAACGTCGGCAAGTCGACGCTGGTGAACCGTATCCTCGGCCGCCGCGAGGCCGTCGTGCAGGACGTGCCGGGCGTCACCCGTGACCGTGTCTCGTACGACGCCGAGTGGAGCGGCCGCGAGTTCACCGTCGTCGACACCGGCGGCTGGGACCCGGACGCGAAGGGCCTGGCCGAGCGCATCGCCGCTCAGGCCGAGGTTGCCGTGGCCGCCGCCGACGCGGTGCTGTTCGTCGTCGACGCGACGGTCGGCATCACCGACGCCGACGAGGAGGTCGTGAAGGTCCTGCGGCGTTCGGGTAAGCCCGTCATCCTGGTCGCCAACAAGGTCGACGACGAGCGCGGCGAGCTGGAGGCCGCGGGTCTGTGGAACCTCGGCCTGGGCGAGCCGTTCCCGGTCTCCGCGCTGCACGGGCGCGGAGCGGGCGACCTGCTCGACATCATCCTCGACGTGCTTCCGGAGGCGCCGCAGGAGACTGACGACGAGGACGAGGGCCCGCACCGCATCGCGCTCGTCGGCAAGCCCAACGCGGGCAAGTCGAGCCTCCTCAACAAGCTCGCCGGGTCGGAGCGCGTCGTCGTCGACAGCGTCGCCGGCACGACCGTCGATCCCGTCGACGAGCTCGTCGAGCTCGGGGGAGAGGTGTGGCGGTTCATCGACACCGCCGGCATCCGCAAGCGCGTCAAGGAGGCGTCGGGCCACGAGTACTACGCGAGCCTCCGTACGACCACCGCGATCGAGCGCGCCGAGGTCGCCGTCGTCGTCCTCGACTCCAGCGAGTCGATCTCCGAGCAGGACCTGCGGATCATCCGTCAGGTCGAGGAGGCCGGGCGCGCGCTAGTCATCGCGTTCAACAAGTGGGACCTCGTCGACGACGAGCGTCGCTACTATCTGGACCGCGAGATCACCCGCGAGCTCGTCCAGGTCCAGTGGGCGCCGCGCGTCAACATCACGGCGCTGACCGGCTGGCACGTGGACCGGGTCGTCCGGGCGCTCAACACGGCGCTCGACGGCTGGTACACCCGTGTGCCGACCGGCCTGCTCAACGCGTTCCTCGGTCGCCTGGTCGCCGAGCACCCGCACCCCGTCCGCAGCGGCAAGCAGCCCAAGGTGATGTTCGGGACGCAGGCGAGTGTGGCTCCGCCGACGTTCGTCCTGTTCACGTCGGGCAAGCTCGAGGACCAGTACCTGCGGTTCATCGAGCGCCGCCTGCGCGAGGAGTACGGGTTCGAGGGCTCGCCGATCCACCTGACGCAGCGCGTGCGCGAGAAGCGCAAGCGCCGCTGACGTACATCCCGACCGAAGGACCCGACGTCGCACCCCTGATTGAGGGGTGCGACGTCGGGTCTTCTTGTCGGGTCCTACGTCTGCGCGAGGAACGGGACGACGGCGTCGAGCCAGGCCTGCGGCGCCGCGCGGTGGATCAGATGGCCGACCGGGATCGTGACGCGCCGCGCGTCGGGGACGCGGTTCACGAGCTCGTCGATCGTCTCGTCGGGGACGGGGCTGTCCGGGCCGCCGGCGAGGACGAGCGTCGGCGCGGCGATGAGCGCAAGGTCGTCGCGCCAGGTCGGGTCGGGGGAGTCGAGCTGACGCCGTACCGACAGGACCATGTCCCAGTCGAAGAGCAGCGGGCCCGGCGGGCGGTCGGGCGACTGCGGCACGCGAGGGCGGAGCGCGCCCACGTCCTCCAGCACGAGGCGTCGTATGCGGTCGGGCTGTGCCGCCGCGACGTGACAGGCCACCGCACCCCCGAGGGAGTGGCCGACGAGGTCGAGCTCGTCGAGGCCGAGATCGTCGAGCGTCCGGATGACGTCGTCGCGCATGCGGGCGAACGTGTATGGAGGTTCCCACGCGGCCTGGCCGTGACCGCGCAGGTCGAGGGCGTGGACGTCGTGGTCTTGTGCCAGTGTCGGCGCGATCTCCGTCCAGTCGTCACGTGTCTCGCCGAGGGCGGGCAGGAGGACGACCGGTGTGCGCATGCCGTGACCGTACGACGTCGAACGCCACGAGCGGAACCGTCGGGGAGGCGATTCCGCTCGTGGCGGACTGGAGGCTCCCGCGGGTCAGCGGGCGGTGAAGCCGCCGTCGATCACCAGCTCGGCGCCGGTCACGAAGGACGCGTCGTCGCTGGCGAGGAACAGGATCCCCGCGGCGATCTCCTCCGGCTGACCGACGCGCTGCATCGGTGCCGCCGCGGCGAGCATCGTACGGTCGGTGTCACCGAGGATCGGCGTCTCGATGAACCTGGGGTGGATCGAGTTCACGCGAACGCCCTCGGTCGCCCAGCCGAGCGCGGTGTTCTTCGTGAGGGTTCGGACCGCGCCCTTGGCGGCGGCGTACGCAGGGCCCGTCCCGAACTCGCCCGAGATGCCGAAGATCGAGCTGGTGTTGACGACGGCGCCGTGGCCGGAGGCCTTGAGCGCGGAGGCGGCAGCCTTCGTCCCGAGGAAGACGCTCGTATCGGTCACCGCGCCGACTCTCCGCCACGTGTCGTACGAGGTCTCCTCGATCGGATCGGAGTCACCGATGCCCCGCGGCCTCGGTCCACTCGTCTTCGTTGGTGACGTCGAGGTGCAGCGCGCGGGCGGCGCCTCCGGCTGCCTCGATCTGGGCGATGACCTCTTTGGCGAGGTCGTCCTGGACGTCGGCGACGACGGCGGTGCCGCCCTCGCTGGCGAGCCGGATCGCGGTGGCGCGACCGATGCCGCTCGCGCCGCCGGTGATGAGGGCGACGCGTGCCGGCGCCGTACGACAGGGCGACGGTCGCGGTCGCGTCACGCTACGTCGCGTACGGGACGGGGGGGGCGATCGAGGCCTGGCTCGAAGGGCCGGAGCCGCGGAGCGTGGACGCGTTCGCCGAGCGCTATCGGCTGCTGCTGCCGGCGTGGTGGCCCCTGGCCTGAGCGGCCCTGGCCGGTGTCGGGAACGGCAACTGTGGCTGCTAGGGTTGCTTCGCAGGTTCGGAGCGGTTGCTCTGGGTCTCGGGCTGTGGCGCAGCTTGGTAGCGCACTTGACTGGGGGTCAAGGGGTCGCAGGTTCAAATCCTGTCAGCCCGACAGAAATCGATGTCCCGGGACGCCGTTTGATCGGTGTCCCGGGACATTCCTGTCTGACGTCGCCGTGGTGGCGTAGGGATTGACGCTACGTCACCTGCAAGAGTCTGGTTCAGGGAACGAGGACGTACCGTCCGCGGAGGCCTCCTGCGGCGACGCGCTGGAGGGCCTCGACGACCTTCTCGAGAGGCAGGACGTCGGCGATCCGGGTCGGAAGGACCTCGCGGTCAGCGAGCTGCAGCAGGGTCGCAAGCCGATCCGGGTCGGGCGCGACCGACACGGCACGAGCGGAGATGCCGCGCCCTGGGGAAGGCACGTCGGTGGGACGGACTCCCACGAAGGTTCCGCCGTCGCGGACGAGAGCGGCGCCCTCGGCCTGCAGAAGTGCAGTGTCTGCGACGGCGTCCCAGCCGTGGGAATACTCGGAGGTGAACTCGGCGCCGAGACCACGGACGAAGGACTCGTCGCCGGTGCGTGCGAGCCCGGTGACCACCCAGCCGCGATCGAGGGCCAGCGGGACGACGAAGGAGCCCACGGCACCGGCTGCTCCGGTGACGAGCAGGCGCTGGCCGTCGCCGTCGCCGAGCAAGTCGACGATCTGGTCGGCCGTCAGCGCGTTGAGGGGGACGATGGCAGCGGCGGTGAGCTCGAGGTCGTCGGGAACGACGGCGATCCAGTCCCGGTCGGCCACGACCTCTTCCGCGTACGTCCCGAAGTCGCGGTCGAACCCCGGCACGATCCCGGCGACGCGCGCGCCGACGGGCAGCGTGACGTCCGCTCCTGCCTGCGTGACCACGCCGGCGAAGTCCCATCCGAGCCCGGCGTGATCAGGCTGGTTGATCATGCCGATCGAGTGGAAGAAGCCGTCGGTGACCCACACGTCCGCAGGGTTGACCGACGCGGCCTCGATCCGTACCCGGACCTGTCCGGCACCCGGCTCGCGTCGGGGTACGTCGATCAGCTCGACAGACGCTGGTCCAGCAGGCACGCGGACGACGGCGGTGCGAAAGGTCGCGGTGGTGTCCATGATTCTCCTCGGTGGGGTTGTGGTGGCGTGTGCCGAAGTCCAGACTGGCTCCACACGCTCTCTGTTGGGAAGTAGGCACCCAAAAGTGCGTTAGATGCTGGCAAGTGCGCACGGAAGGAGCTCTGATGCCGACGACCACTGCGGCCCAGCGCCGAAGCAGCGCAAAGGCCGAGTACAACGCCTTCCTCGCGGGCTGTCCGAGCCGGGAACTGCTCGCGCGCATCTCGGACAAGTGGGTGGCGCTCGTGCTCGCGGCGCTGGCGGAGGAGGGACCCCTGCGGTACTCGGCGCTCGCGCGACGCATCGCGGGGGTCAGCCAGAAGATGCTGACGCAGACTCTTCGTACGCTCGAGCGCGACGGGCTCGTGACGAGAACGGTCACTCCAACCGTGCCGGTGACCGTCGACTACGCGCTGACAGATCTGGGCGCATCCCTTCAGCACGTCATGATGGCTCTGAAGGGCTGGGCAGAGGCGCACATGGACGACGTCCACGAGTCTCGGGACTCGTACGACGCGATCGCGAGCGAAGTCGGTTGACGGGCTCAGGACGCAGTGGCGCAATGGTGCCGTGACCTCGGCGCTGAGGGCATCGAGGTGGTCGCGATGGGCGGGATCACGAACACGCGGGCTTTGCCTCGCGGTACGGCCCGCAAGGGCTCGGCGTCCGGCTCGCCGGCCTCTTCGACGCCCCTGAGGAGGCGAAGCTCCGGCGCGGACTGGTCAGAGCAGGTCTCGACGCCGCACTCGCTGAGGCTCCTGGCGGGCATGCCCGCCCAGCGCGACTGGACGCAAGAAGCGGTGCTGCGGCGCTTCCTCGGAGTGCGGGCGGGACGCAAGTCGCGCTACGCCGCGCTGCTGGTCGAAGCGCTGGAGCCCGACCGTGTGCCGGAGCCGCTGGCAGCAGTGCTGAACCGGGTCTCGGCTCGCCGCTAAAGGGCGCCGCCGACGAGCCCGAGCCCGCCGAGCAGCGAGAGCGCCAGGATGCCGGTCCGTACGCGCGACGGCGTCAGGCGGCTCGCGAGCAGCATCCCGGCGGCGGTGCCGACGCCGAGCACGGCCAGCTGCGGCACACCCGGAAGGTGGACGCCGAGGACAAGCGCGGTCACGAGGTTCTGTACGAGGAAGAACGCCGTGAGATTGGCGCGCATCACTTGAGGCTCCCACCCGGCGTTTGCGGCGTACAGGCCGATCGGGGGACCCCCGACGCCCCCCACGACGTTGAGCGCCGCGCTGGTGGCGCCGGTGAGCACAGCGGCCTGCGGTGTGCCGAGCCACCGGGAGCGCAGACCGCTCGCGATCAGCGCGACGGCGATGACGACGCCGACACCGCCGGCCAACGCGAGCCACCGCGTCTCCACGTCGCGCACGGCCCAGGCGATCAGCGGCGTGCAGACCAGCGTAGGGAGCAGCATCCGCGTCACCGCACCGGGCTGGACCTCCCTGCGGTCGCGAACGAGCGGCACCGTCGAGGCGAACACGGCGAGCAGCACGGTCGCCGCCACCCCTTCGCGGGGTCCCAGCGCGGTCACCATGAAGGGGGCGGCGACGAGCGAGAACCCCATCCCGGTCGCGGCCTGCGCGAGCGCGCCGACGAGGATGCCGAGCAGGGCCAGGCCGAGGAGGACCTCCTCGCTCACGTCAGAGGAGCGGACCGGTCTAGCCGGCACCGGCGCTGGATGAGCAGGGCGATCGTCATCAGCACGGCGGGGACGGCGGTGAACCCGATCAGGACGGCGCTGAGCGCGGAGTCCGGCTGCGCCACACTGTCGCCGTCGACGGCCGCGGCGAAGCCGCCGATCGCCAGCATGGCGGAGTAGACGTACGGCCCGATCGCAGTGCCCACGGCCTCGGTCGCGGTCCACACGCCCGTGTACGCCCCGGCGCGGGACGAGCCGCGCTGCTCGGCGGCAGCCACGGCGTCGGGGACCATCGAGAACGCGAAGAGCTGCAGGCCCGCGAAGGCGACGCCGAGCACGACCACGACGGCCACCGAGATGGCGACGCCGAGCTGGTCACCGGCCAGGAGCGCCGCCGTCCCGACGATGAACATCAGCTGGCTCAGCAGCAGCCCGCGCTGCTTGCCGATCCGGCGGGAGACCCGCAGCCAGATCGGGGAGGCGAAGACGGCCGGTCCGAGGAAGGCGCCCATGAGCACTGCGGTCAGCCCGCTGCTGCCGAGCACGTACTCGGCGTAGAACGGCACCGCCGCCAAGACGAGGTGCGTGGTGGCGCCGGTGAACAGGTAGGAGAGTACGAGCAGGCGGAAGTCACGGTCCTGCCAGGCGAGCGCGAGGTCGGCCCGCGTGGAGTGTGCTTCCGCGTCCGGGCTGCGGAAGCCGCAGGTCTCGGTGAGGCGGCGTACGCCGCGAATCGCCACCACGCCGCTGACCACCATCACCACCCCGAGCAGCAGCGCCATCCGTACGTAGCTGCCCCGCTCGTGGTCCGCGACCAGCGCGGGAGCCGCGACGCCGGCGGCCAGGAGCCCGACGGTGAGCATCACCATCCGCACCATGAAGACGCGGGTGCGCTCGTGGTAGCCGACCTTGAGGTCCGACGGGGCTGTCAGGTACGGCACCTGGAAGGCGGCGAAGAGCAGGTTGCCCACGATGTAGAAGAAGCCGACCCAGAGGGCGGCCGAGAGACCGGTCAGCCCCGACGGCACCGCGAACATCGCGCCCATCGCCACGGCGAGTAACAGGCCCAGGCGCATCATCCCGCGCCGGTGGCCGTGGCGGCGGGCCTGGCGGTCCGACCACGTGCCGAATGTCGGGTGCACGACGGCGTCGAGGACCTTCGGCAGAAGGAGCACCAGACCGGCCACGAGCGGGCTGACCCCGAGGGTGTTGGTCAGGAAGTAGAGCAGCAGAAGTCCGGGAACGGTGACCCACACGCCCATCCCGAGCGACCCGGACCCGTACGCCGCCAGGTGCGGCAGACGGGCGCGGGGGGACGCCTCTGCTGCACGACTGACGGGTACGGGTCCGGGGGTCTGTGTGGCCGTCACCGGGCGGCCTCGCGGTGACGCGCGACTGCCCTGGCCGCCAGATCGGCTCCGGCGAACGCCCCGGAGCGGACACGCTCGGAGAAGGTCCGCGAGACGATCCGGTCGGTGAGAGCGGGGAGGTGCCGGGCAAGGAAGAACTCCATCGCGCCGCGACGCGTGGTGGGCAGGTCGCGCCGGGGGCGGCGTGAGAGCGCCGCGTGCAGAACGGTTGCGACCACGCCCTCGAGCGGCTCGTACGCGCTCATCCCCTCGAGGGAGAGCCCGGCCGCTGCGGTCGAGTCGTGGATCGGACTGCGTACCGACGAGGGGTAGACGCAGGTGACGCCGACATGGGTGCCGAGCTCGAGGCGAAGCGCGTCGGCGTAGGCGACCATTGCGCGCTTCGACGCGCCGTACGCGGCCGCGAGCGGCAGCTGCATCACCGCCATCCGCGAAGCGACCATGACGATCCGGCCACGCGAGGCGACCAGCGCTTCGGTGCAGGCTGCGGTGACGCGCCAGGTGCCGAGCAGGTTGATGTCGAGCTGACGGCGCACCTCGTCACCGGGTGCGAGCTCGGCGGGCGCGGGCCCACCGATGCCGGCGTTGTTCACCAGGACGTCGAGACCGCCCAGGAGCTCAACAGCCTTGGCGACCGCTGCGGGGACAGCAGCGTCGTCGGTGACGTCGCACGCCAGCACCTCGACCGGGTCGTCGGCGCGTGGCGCCAGATCGAGGCCGACGACGTGGGCACCCTGCTCGGAGAGCTCCTGGCACAGGGCGCGACCGAAGGTCCCCGACGCGCCGGTCACGAGCACGCGCAGCCCGGTGGCATCACGGCGGCTCATGCGTTCACCGCCACGGGACGCGCGGCGAAGCCCTCGGTGCCGGTGGCGAGACGGCGACGGCCTGCCTCGATCTCGCGCGGGACCGCGGCGACGTACCGGTCGAAGTCGATGCGCATCGCGGGCCGCTTGTCACCCCACCTGTCCTTGGCCTCGTCCAGTGCGCGATGGGCTTCACGGTCGCGCTCGTCGGGCGTCGGCAGCGCGTAGTCCCCGCCGACGTACGCCGCGAACAGCTTGGCCTGGGCCTCGACGACGGGCAGAGCCGCTCCGGTCGACTGCATCAGGCCGACGAAGGCCAGGCTGGGGTCCTCGAGGTGGAACACGCGATGGTGCAGCAGCATGGCCTCGGGGTTCGTGCCCAGCCAGCGCGGCGACAGGAACGGGATCGTGACGCGGTATCCGGTCGCCCACACGATGGTGTCGACCATCTCGGTACGGCCGTCGGTGAAGACGACGCGATCTCCGTCCAGCCGCGCGATGCCGGGACGGGCCTCGACCGCACCATGGGTGAGCCGGTGCAGGATCGTGTCGCTGATCGTGGGGTGGTTCTGGAAGAACCCGCCGGACGGGGCAGGGAGGCCGTACTTCTCCGGTCGTCCGACGGCCAGGCGCAGAGACGTCTCCGCGATCCGCTGGCGCACGCGCCACGGCAGCGCGGCGATCGCGCCGCCGGTGGCGTCGGCAGGGCGGCCGAAGAGGTACTTCGGGAGGATGTGCACGCCGTGGCGGGCGGAGAGCAGCACCGGAGCCTCGGCGACGTACGAGGCGTCGACGGCGATGTCCATCGCGGAGTTGCCCATCCCGACCACGACGACCCGCTTGTCGCGGAAGACGTCGGCGCTGCGGTAGTCGTGGGCGTGCATCTGCGTGCCGTCGAAGTGGCCGGGGTAGGCGGGCGACGGCCACTTCGGGTCCCAGTTGTGCCCGTTGGCCACGACCACTGCGTCGTACTGGTCGACGTCGCCGGACGCCGTGGTGACGGTCCATGTGCTGTCGTCCTCGCGCTCCACCGCCGCGACCGCGGCATCGAAGCGGATCGACTCGAGGACGCCGAAGGTGCGCGCATAGTCCGCGAGGTAGCCGGCGACCAGGTCCGCCGACGGGTAGTCCGGCCACTCTGCGGGCATCGGGAAGTCGGCGAACTCCGTGCGTCCCTTGCTGGTGTTGAGGTGCAAGGAGTCGTACGCGGGGGAGAGGCCGTTGCTGTTGCCGCGAACCCACAGGCCGCCGGGACGGTCACCCTTCTCGTAGGTGACGACGTCGGCGCCGACATCCAGCAGTGCCTTGGTGGCGGTGAGGCCGGCGGCTCCGGCGCCGATCACGGCGACGCGGGCGGGGTGGGTCATGCACGAGCTCCTGTTCGGCGACACGGACCGATGTGGTCCGGGACAACCGTAGACGCCGACCAGCGGTATCCCTGTGGCCCTCGTCACCGAGTTTCTGCATAAGGTTGTGCCACGCCACAAGGGAACGGAGGCGGGGTGCCGATGCCACGAGGAGTCGGAGCGCGGACCGACGAGTGGTCCGGACTCATCGATCTCATCGAGCGGGTCATGCGGGACGAAGACCTGCTGCCGCAGGTGGTCACCGGCGTACGCTCGATGGTCGCCGAGGTGGCCTCGCTCCCTGTGGCGGACATCGCCGGCCACACGCGAGCCCTGCTGATGGCCGCCACGCGCGCGCTCGCCGCGCGCCGGGGCCCGACGGAGGCAGAGCTGGCCTTCGTCGAGGAGCTGGCGGTCACCCGCGCCACTCAGGGGATCCCGATCGAGGTGGTGCTCGGCGCCATCCACGTTGCCGAGCGCGCCATCTGGGCGCGGGCCCGCGAGATAGCGGAGGCCGAGGACGTCGGAGCAGGTCAGCTGCTGGACGCGCGTGAGCTGTACGACGACTGGGCCGAGGCCGTCCGCTCACGGTTGATCCGCGCGCACCGCGACGCGCGTGCCGAGCAGACCGCAGTCCGGCGAGATCGCGACGTGGAGGTCATGCGGCGGCTGCTGGAGGGCGGTTCCGCGGCGACCCTGGCCGCGGCCGAGGCCGGGCTGCCGTACGCGGGCGGTCTGTGGGTGCTGGTGGCACGCCACGGTGACCCACGTGCGACGGAGGCGTTGCGCCTTCTGCGCAGTGACCGGGCCGTGTCGCTCTCGGCGTCCCTCGGTGACACCGTCGTCGCCGTCGTGTCGAGCCGCCCGTCTGCCCGTCGTGATGCCGGTGGTGACGTGGTCGTCGGTGTCGCCGGACCGGTCGGTGCCGAGGAGGTTGGTACGGCGCACCGGCTCGCCGTCGCCGCCGTCCCTGCCGCCGAGGCGATCGGTCGGACCGGCCCGGTGCACGTCAGCGAGGTCGCGAGCGTGGTGGCCGTGCTCTCCCGGACCGATCTGACCGCGGCGCTGCTCACCCAGCACCTCGCGGCCTGGCGCGAGCTCGGGCCCAGTGCCGAACCGGTTGCGCTCGCCGTGCGCGCGTGGCTGGAGGCGGACCGGGACACCGCTGCGGCGGCGGAGGTCCTCTTCGTCCACGCCAACACGGTGCGCAACCGGGTGCAGCGGTTCACCCACGTCACCGGGATCGATCCGCTCGGCACGTTCGGGGCGATGGACGCGTGGTGGCTCTGCCGGGCCTGGCTCGCCGATGCGGAGTGACGCAGGCCCGCTCTCTGTCGATACAGAGAGAATGAGGCGGTACGTGATGTCGCGAGATCGGAGCCTGTCATGCGCGACCCCCTGACTCCCCGTCAGGAGATCTGGCGAGGTCTGCTGCTGGGTCAGCGCTCGATGCTGACCGGCCTCGCCGCCGAGCTCAAGAAGGACTTCGGCCTCACGGTCCCTTCGTACGAGGCTCTTCTCTCGCTGTGGGAGGCGCCAGGACACACGCTCAAGGCCACACAGCTGGCGCGTTCGCTCGTCTACAGCTCGGGCTCGGCCTCGCACCTCATCAGTCGCCTGTGCGAGGCGGGGCTGGTCGACCGCGTGGAGAGCCCGGAGGATGCACGGGTCGTCCAGGTGGTGCTGACGGAGCGGGGAGCCGAGCTGGTCGAGCGGGCGACCGACGCCCATGCCGAAAGCCTCGCCCGCGAGTTCGAGCCGCTCATCGACGACGCCGACCTCGCGCCGTTGCTTGCCTTCGCCCGCCGACTGGCGGCGCACGAGGGCGTCACTTCTGCCCCGCCTGCGTAGCGAACGAGGAACGTCTCAACTGCGGGGAAGAGAATCCGGATATCTGTAGTTACAGATATAGCGCCATCGTGGCGCCCTTGCGCGTGAGAAAGGCAAACGCCATGTCGCAGATCAGTCGGATCGCGGTCGTTCGTCGCTTCGGTCCTCCCGACGTCATCACCATCGAAGAGCACGAGACTCCTCCGCTCGGACGTGGGCAGGTTCGTGTCGCGGTGCGGACGGGAGGTCTGAACCCCGTCGACGCCCGACGCCGGGCCGGCACCTTCGGTGGGAGTGTCCCGATGGTGCTGGGGACCGAGTTCGCCGGAGTCGTGGCCGAGTCGAACGACCGGGCATGGAAGGTCGGGGAGGAGGTCATCGGCTGGGGAGCCCAAGGCGCTGACGCGGACCTGGTCACCACCGACGGCTCGCGCCTGCATCCCAAGCCGGCGAACGTCGACTGGGCGCTCGCGGGCGGCCTGAGCGGTGTCGGTCAGTCGGCGCTCTCCGCGCTCGACGCGCTGCCGCTGCGGCAAGGAGACGTCGTCGTCGTCCATGGAGCATCCGGGGGCGTCGGCACGATGCTCACCCAGCTGGCGCTCGCGCGCGGTCTCACGGTCATCGGCACCGCGAGCGAGGCGAACCACGACCACCTCCGCGCACTCGGCGCCCTCGCTGTGTCGTACGGGCCCGGGCTGGCCAGCCGCATCGCGGCGGTCGCGGACGGTCGTGCCCTCGCTGCCTCGATCGACCTGGCCGGTTCGAAGGAGGCGGGAGACGTGGCCGTCGCGGTCGCTGCTGCCGGCGGGAAAGCGATCACGCTCGTGCCGGAAACGATGGTGTCGCACGGCATCCGCCTCGTGCGGGTGCAGCACAGCACCGCGCAGCTGCGCGAGCTGTTGGACGGCGTCGCGGCGGAGACGCTGCGGCTCCCGGTGGAGACCCTGCCCTTCACCGAGATCGTCGAGGCACACAAGCGCCTCGACGCCAAGCACGCCCGCGGAAAGCTCGTCCTCGACCTCTCCGACAACCCCCACCTGCCCGTATCGGAGGCATGAGATGAACTCCCTGGCCCTCATCGGCCCCGGACGCCACGGCACTGCCATCGCCCGGCTCTTCGCGTCGCACGGCGTCGACGTGACCCTCTACCACCACCGCCCCGCCAAGGCAGCGGCCGCCGCCGGTGCGGTGCGCGCCGTCGCCGTCGGCGCCCAGGTCGCCGTCGCCTCGACCCTCGCCGAGGCGGTCGACGGACAGGAGCTCGTGATCCTCGCGACGCTCTGGGACTCTGCTCAGCGTGCCGTGATCGGCGAGCTCGGAGCATCGTTGGCCGACAAGGTCCTCCTCGATGTCTCGAACCCGCTCGACGTGACTCCGGCGGGGATCGTCCCTCGTACGCCCCGCGAAGGGTCCGCGGGGGAGTTCGTCGCGACCCTCCTGCCCAGCGGGACGGGGCACGTCAAGGCCTTCTCCAACCTGGCGACCACCGCGATCGGGGAGGGCGCTGACCACGAGCCGCCCGCTGTGCTCGCGTTCGCCGCCGACTCCGCTGCGACGGCCGACCGCGTCCGCCCGTACCTTGAGCGCACCGGCTGGCTGCCGTGGCTGGTGGGAGACATCTCGGTCTCGCGCGACCTGGAGATCGGCGGCAAGTACAACGCTGTCCACGGCAGGTGGGGCAGATCGCGTCTCGACCCTGACCAGATGCTCACCCATGCCGGTCCGGAGCCCGAGCTCGTCTAAGACACGGCTAGCGGCCGCAGGTCGCGATCCGGCGTGCGAAGCCGGCCTGACGTTCACGCAGCTGCACCGAGCGCTCGCGGCGCGAGACGTACGCGGTGCCCTCGGGGAGCGCCGTGCGCAGGTCGGCCAGCTTCACCACGCGCGACGTGACGAACGGCTTCCCGCTGGTGTCGGAGAGCAGCGACGCGCCCTGCCAGCGCAGGAGGAAGGTGCCCTGCGCGAGACCGCCGGTGCTCATCCAGTTGTGGACGCCGGGGTCGCGCGGCGAGACGACGAGCGTGGTGGTCCCGTCGGGGTTGGCGACGGACTGGCCGCTGGAAAGGCTTGTCTGCTCGTCCCAGTAGTCCGGGGTGATCGTCCAGACGTCCTGGACCGTGGCTCCCGTGTAGGTCGCGGGTCCCTTGCGCGTGGTGATCACGAGGGCCTCGACGTCGTCGAGGTCGAAGTTGCCGGTCGAGCGAGAGATCGACGCGACGCCCTTCGTCGGTTCGGGCACGACGTTCGGCGGCGTGGAGAACGACGCGAAGAGGACGAAGTAGTCCATCCAGAACGTGCCCGAGGCTCGCGCCGTGCGGACGGTCTCGTCGACGAGGGTACGGAACGACCGTCCGGCCGACGGCGGACCGGCGATGCGCTCGACCGAGAGCGTCGCGGGAGTCTGCGTGCCCCAGTCGGACAGCGTGTCGCGGATGAACAACTGGACGGTGCCGGGGTTGGTCTGGAGGTGGTTCGGACGTCCGGCGTCAGGCTCGGAGTCGATGGTGATCGTGAAGCTGCCGTCCGCACGGGTCACGAGATCCTTCAGCTCGATCGTGTCCGTGGCGGCCACCCGATCGCCGTCGTTCGTCAGCTCGAAGACCGCGTGGACGGGCCTGACCTTCTGGACCTGGCCGCGGATCACGTAGCGCGAGGCGCCGTCGATCGGCACGATGCGATAGATCGTGTCTGGGTTGTCGCCGGCGTACCGACCGCCCTGGACGCGAGCGCCGTTCCAGGTGTGGGGAGGCGACTCGACCCACGACACCTTCGGAGAGGCGGGATCGTTGTTGGCGGCACGCTGGGCGTACGTGAAGACCAGCTCGCGCGTGGCGAGGTCGAGCCGCTCCTTCGCCTGTCGGCTCAACGGACCGACCTTGGCCTCGAGCTTCGTCCGCCACTCCTGTGCGATCGCCGCGCGCGCCTCACGTACCTCCGGGGTGCCGGCGATCTTCGTCGCGACGGCCTCGACAGCGCGGACCTCCTGGGTGAAGAGGGGACTCTGCACGCACTTCTTTGCGACGGTGGCCAGCCGCGGCGGACCGGATGCCGAGGCCAGCGACGCTTGCGCCACCATGGCCGGTGCTGCGACCACGATGGCCGCTGCGAGGGCGACGACCGTACGACGGAATCTCGGGCTCCACAACTGAACTCCTACGACGGCGGGAGGCTGGGCCAGGTCAGATTCGCCGGGTAGTGAGTTTATGTACAGGTATTCGTGCAGTGAGACGCAAACGCGCGTCTCTCAGGGTGTCGGCTGCCCGACCGGCGCGATGGCCGCTTCGAGCTGCGGAGCTGAGGTTCGCAGCTTCCCGTGGCGCCACGCCAGGTGGATGACGACAGCCGCGACGAGGCACCCGAGGGTCCCGAGCGTGAGGTCGCCGAGCGTGTCGGTGTAGGCGCTGTGGCGCTCGGCGGACTTGCTGATGAACGCGAAGTACTCGGCCAGCTCCCACACGATCGCCGCCGTCGCGCCGAACGCGAGAGCCCGCTCGAGTGTCGCGCCGAGGGTCGCGCTGCGGGGGAGGGTCAGCAGGATCGCCGCCGCCGCGAGGAGCCCGGTGTTCATGAAGTGCATCCAGTCGTCGAACCACACGATGGCGTCGTACAGGTCCATGCGGTTGCCGAGGATGTCCGTGAAGCAGGTGATCGTGATGAGGAAGTCCGCGAGCCACGGGAACGACGCACGCTCGCGCCACCACACGTGCCAGACGACCGGGACAGCGAAGGCGAGCGCCGGGTAAGTGATCGCCCGCGCGACTGCGCCCTTGTCCTCCAGGTTGCCGAACGCTGGGAAGGCGAGCGCCGTCGCGAGCATCAGGACGAGAAGGAGCTTGGCTGCGATGTCGAGGCGCCGTAGCAGCGTGGGGACAGGATGCCGTACTACGGCGACGTCAGTCATGCGCGTACGCTAACCCAGCCCGCGAGGCGGTGGGGTCATCCGGTCTGGTTGCTGTCCTTGTGGGCTCCCCAGCCGTGCCAGCGGTCGACCTCGATCCACGCACTGACCCGCCCCCGATCGCGGTTGCTGTAGGGATGGCCGGTGTAGTGCGACGAGATGCGGTCGATGTCGGTCAGCCCGTCGTCATCCTTGATCTCGACGACCCGGCCGAGCACCGTGATGTGGGTCGTCCAGCCGTCCTCCGCGAGGACGGTCAGACTGACACGCGGATCGTGGCGCACGTGCGTGAGCCGCACCCGCCCCTCGTCCATGTTGACGAGGACGCGACCGTCGTCCTCCCAGAGGTACCAGGTGGCCGTCGTGACAGGGGAGCCGTCCTTGCGCAGCGTGGCGATAACGGCGGGGTTGGGGCGGCGCAGCAGGGCGATCGCCTCGTCGGGCAGCGGCGGCTTGGACATGGTGTCTCCTTCGCGAGCGGACGGGCATTCGTCGTTCACGCTACTGCGGCGTCAGCGTGATCAGTTCGTCGAAGTCGTGAAAACCGGTAGCGCCGGTACGCGAGACTGACCGCGTGCTCCTGACAGTCTCGACGACTCTCCAGCCGGCGACCGACCTCGGCTACCTCCTTCACAAGCACCCCGACCAGGTGCAGGAGTTCCGGCAGTCGTTCGGTGTCGCGACTGTGTTCTACCCAGAGGCGAGTGACGACCGGTGCACCGCTGCGCTCATGCTTGACGTCGACCCGGTGAGACTTGCTCGGTCCCGCGCGAAGGGGTCGCCGGACTTCAGCCTCGCGCAGTACGTCAACGACCGGTCGTACGCGGCCTCCTCCCTGCTCGGTGTGGCCATGGCCCATGTCTTCAGCACGGCGCGCAGCGGGCGCTGCCAGGCGCGCCAGGAGCTGGCCGACCGCGCGATCCCGCTCGAGATCGCGATCCCGGTGCTTCCGTGTCGAGGCGGTCCCACGATCGCGCACCGCCTCTTCGCGCCGCTGGGGTGGACGGTCGAGGCGGAGGCGATCCCGCTCGACGAGCGCTTCCCGGAGTGGGGTGACTCGCGATATGTGCGGCTCCGCCTGACCGGCGACGTCCGGCTCGCAGACGCCCTCAACCAGCTGCACGTGCTCCTGCCGGTCCTCGACGAGTCCAAGCACTACTGGCAGGGGCCGGACGAGGTCGACAAGCTCCTGCGCTCGGGCGAGGGCTGGCTCGCGACGCACCCAGACCAGGAGCTCATCACCCGCCGCTACCTGGGACGACAAGGTGCCCTGACCCGGGTGGCCCTCGCCCGCCTGGCCGAGCTCGGCGACGACGTTGAGGACGCGGTCGCGCCCGCGGAGGACGAGGAGGCGCTGCAGCCGGAGGCCGTGCGGATCCCGCTCAACACCCAGCGCCACGACGCGGTCCATCAGGCGCTTCTCGAGCTGGGGGCCAGGTCGGTCGTCGATCTCGGCTGCGGGCCTGGTCAGCTCGTGGAGCGCCTGGTCGCGACTCCGTCGTTCACCCGGATCACCGGCACCGACGTCTCGGTGAGGACGCTTCAGCACGCCGCGCGCCGGCTGCACCTCGAGCGGATGAGCGAGCGTCAGGCGGAGCGCGTCACGCTCTTCCAGAGCGCCCTGACGTACGAGGATCCGCGGCTCGCCGGCTATGACGCGGCTGTCCTCATGGAGGTCGTCGAGCACGTCGATCCGTCGCGGCTCGAGGCTCTCGAACGCGTCATCTTCGGTGCGGCGAAGCCCGGAGCGGTCCTCGTGACCACCCCGAACCGCGAGTTCAACGTCCGGTATGAGGGCCTCAGCGGCATGCGCCATCGCGATCATCGATTCGAGTGGGATCGGGCGGAGTTCGCCGCGTGGTCGGACCGTGTCGCCGCGACCTACGGCTATGTCGTGGAGCGGCGCGGCATCGGCGAGCACGACGACGTCCTCGGCGCTCCGACCCAGATGGCCGTCTTTGTGAGGGGCGCTGCCGATGACCAGTACAGCGTTGACCAGCACCGCGTGAACCAGCGAGGAACCCGTGACTGAGCAGACCGGCACGACGCAGATCACGGTCCCCGCGAAAGGGCTGGTGGTGCTCATCGGGATCTCCGGCAGCGGCAAGTCCACCTTCGCCCGTACGCACTTCAAACCCACGGAGGTCCTGTCCAGCGACTTCTGCCGCGGCCTGGTGGCCGACGACGAGAACGACCAGTCCGCGACGCCGGACGCCTTCGACGTCCTGCACTACATCGTGGCGACGCGCCTGCGCCGCGGCCTGCTGACCGTGGTCGACGCCACCAACGTGCAGAAGGCGGCACGGGCGGCGCTCGTCGCGCTCGCCAAGAGTCACGACGTGCTGGTCGACGCCGTGGTGCTCGACGTGCCCGAGTCGCTCGCGGCCGAGCGCAACGCCCTCCGCGACGACCGCGACTTCGGGCGCCACGTCGTCGCTCGGCAGCAGCGCGACCTGCAGCGTTCGCTGGGTCGTCTCTCCAAGGAAGGCTTCCGCCGCGTGCACGTGCTGCGCGGGACGGACCAGGTCGCGTCGGCGGAGATCGTGCGCGAGCGTGCGTGGAACGACCGGACGGATCTCCGCGGGCCGTTCGACGTCATCGGCGACGTCCACGGGTGCGCCTCGGAGCTGCGGACGCTGCTGACCGATCTCGGGTGGTTGCTGCGTGACGAGGACGGCCACGCGGTCGGCGCCTCGCACCCCGAGGGCCGTACGGCGGTGTTCGTCGGCGACCTCGTCGACCGCGGGCCGGACACCCCCGGCGTGCTGCGCCTCGTCATGGGCATGGTGGCCGACGGAGTCGCGCTGTGCGTCAGCGGCAATCACGAGGCCAAGCTCGTGCGTGCCCTGCGAGGCTCTAAGGTCACCGTCTCTCACGGCCTCGCCGAGTCGTTGGCCCAGCTCGAGGGGGAGAGCGACGACTTCCGGAAGGCCGCGCTCGGTTTCATGGACGGACTCCTCAGCCACTACGTCCTCGACGACGGGAGGCTCGTGGTCGCTCATGCGGGCCTCAAGGAGGCGTACCACGGCCGTACGTCCGGGCGGGTGCGCGCGTTCGCGCTGTACGGCGACACGACGGGCGAGACCGACGAGTACGGGCTGCCGGTCCGCTATCCGTGGGCGCAGGAGTACCGCGGTCGGGCGACGGTCGTGTACGGGCACACACCGGTCCCGCGGGCGGAGTGGGTCAACAACACGATCTGTCTCGACACGGGCGTCGTCTTCGGCGGGGCGCTGACGGCCCTGCGCTATCCCGAGCGCGAGATCGTGTCGGTCCCCGCTGAGGATGAGTGGTACGCCCCTGCCAGGCCGCTGGGACCGGCCCCCGTCGACCGCGAGCCGCTCGCCCTGTCGATCAACGACGTCACGGGAACGCGCTGGCTGGAGACGAGGCACGCAGGGAAGGTCAAGATCCCCGAGGAGAACGCCGCCGCCGCGCTCGAGGTCATGAGCCGGTTCGCCGTCGACCCTCGGTGGCTCGTCTATCTGCCGCCCACGATGTCGCCTGGCTCGACCTCGAGGCGGGACGGTTTTCTGGAGCACCCCGAGCAGGCGTTCGAGGAGTACGCCGGCTGGGGGGTCGAGCGCGTCGTGTGCGAGGAGAAGCACATGGGCTCGCGCGCGATCGCCGTCCTGGCAAAGGATCCCGAGACTGCCGAGCGGCGGTTCGGCATCGGCGACGGCTCCACCGGCGCGGTGTACACCCGGACCGGCCGGCCGTTCTTCGCCGACACCGGCCCGCTCGTCGATCGGCTGCGCGAGGCGGCGGCACCGCTGTTCGCGGCTCTCGAGACCGACTGGGTCG
The DNA here is from genome assembly GCF_011751845.1 of Mumia sp. ZJ430. NCBI lineage: Bacteria > Bacillati > Actinomycetota > Actinomycetes > Propionibacteriales > Nocardioidaceae > Mumia > Mumia sp. ZJ430. The sequence continues at coordinate 37,218 of NZ_JAAHFK010000002.1, forward strand.
CTCTCGACGGAGAGCTCCTGCCGTGGTCGGCGAAGGCGCGCGACCTCATCACCTCGCAGTACGCCTCCGTCGGGGCAGCCGCACGACACGCCCTGCCGGAGGTTCTCGCTGTCCTGGAGCAGGCAGCATCGCGCGGTCGCGACGTCGAGCGGCTGGCCGAGCGTGCGCGCCGCCGGCTCGCCAACGCCGAGGCGTTCAGCGATGCATACGCGGCGTACGTCCGACCTACCGACGGGCTCGAGGGCCTCACGTACGCGCCGTTCCAGATCCTCGCCTCCGAGGGGAGGGCGCTCGCGCTGACAGAGCCGCACCCGTGGCACCTGGAGCAGCTCGGTCGCCTGGACGACGCTCTGATCGCGCCGACGCGGCACCGGTTTGTGGATCTCGCCTCCGAGCAGGAGCGTGCGGCGGCGGTCGACTGGTGGCGCGAGCTCACCGACGCCGGGGGAGAAGGCATGGTCGTGAAGCCCGCCCACCTCGTCGAGGGGCGGCGCGTGCAGCCGGGGCTGAAGGTCCGGGGTCGCGAGTACCTGCGGATCATCTACGGACCCGACTACACCGATGCCCTCGACACGCTGCGTGATCGACACCTCGGCAAGAAGCGCCAGCTCGCCCTGCGCGAGCACGGGCTCGGCCTCGACGCGCTCACCGGGTTCGTCGATCGCGATCCGCTGTGGCGGGTGCACCAGGCTGTCTTCGCGGTCCTGGCGCTGGAGTCGGAGCCGGTCGACCCTCGCCTGTGACGGTCGCCCGACGAGGGCGGAAGGCGAGCTGGAACCCGTCGTCGAGGGGGACCCGGCGCACGTCGACCTCGTACACCGGCTCGAGCGTCGCCGGCGTGAGGACCTCGCTCGGGGCGCCGTGCGCGACGACCTGCCCCGTCTGGAGCAGGAGCACCTGATCGCAGTACGCGGCGGCGAGGTTGAGGTCGTGCAGTACGACGACGACGGTGTGGTGGCCGCTGACCGCGAGGTCGCGCACGAGGTCGAGCACCTCGTGCTGGTAGCGCACATCGAGATGGTTGGTCGGCTCGTCGAGCAGCAGATGGGTCGACTCCTGGGCGAGGGCCCGCGCGATGAGCACGCGTTGCCGCTCCCCGCCGGACAGGCCGTCGAACGGCTGCCCGGCCAGCTGCAGCGCCCCCACCCGCTCGAGCGCGGCGGCGGCCACCGCGTCGTCCGCGTCGGTTGCTCGCCCGAACGTCGACCGGTGCGGTGTACGTCCGAGGAGGACCATGTCCGACACGAGCAGCGGGAGGTCTCCCGGCGGTTCCTGCACGACGACCGAGACCCTTCGTGCGATCTCCCGCGCGGACAGGCGTCGCAGGTCGTCGTCGTCGATCAGCACCGAGCCTGTACGAGGCACCAGCGCGCGGTGGAGGGTCCGCAGCAGCGTGGTCTTGCCGCTGCCGTTCGGGCCGAGCAGTCCCAGGACCTGGCCGTGAGGTGCGGCCAGGTCGATCCCGGACAGGATCGTGCGCGACCCGTACGAGAAGGCGATGCCGGAGGCGCGGATCATTGGCCGAAGCGCTCCACGATCGATTCGAGGCCGTCGATCGAGAGAGGACTGGGCGGTTCGGTGAAGTTGAAGAGCTGCACCAGGATCTCGTCGCGTGCGACCGCCGTGATCTTGTCGGCACCGTTGAGCGACGTGACCGCCTCCTTCACGGCCGCAGGGTCGCCGTCGGAGTGGAGCAGGATCAGCACGTCGGGATTGCGCCCGACGAGCTCCTCGACCGACACCTCGAACAGGCGCTCGTCGACGTTGCCGAAGACGTTCGTCAGCCCGGCGGCCTCGAGCTGGGGCTGAGCCATCGAGCGCGTGCCGTACGCGTAGGTCGCGCCGCCGCCGACGGTCGGGTAGAGCACCGCCGCCGTACGCGCCTTGCCGTCGGAGGCCGCAGCGATGTCGGAGGTGATCGCGTCGACGCGGTCGGTCACCGCGGCCGCAGCCTTCTCGCCGAGGTCGGGGACGCCGAAGACCTGCGCGTACGTCGTCATGCGCGAGGCGATGTCGTCGAAGCCCGGGTCCGCGAGTCCTTCGGGGCACAGGCCCGGCTCCTCCAGCTGTGCGATGCCCAGCGCGTCGAGCGTCTCGTGGCCCAGCGTGTCGGTCTCGCCGAGCACCAGGTCGGGCTTCTGCGCGAGGACCGTCTCCTTGGAGATCTGCACGTGACCCGAGGAGTCGAGCTCGTCGGTGAGCAGCGGGATGGCGTCGAGCTCGTCCTGGGTCTCCCGGTCGTAGTACGCCTCGGGGTAGGCGCCGGCGCGCGCGACGACGCGGTCGAGCACACCGAGCTCGTGGAGGTACGACACGGCTGAGCCCTTGAGCAGGACGACCCGCTCGGGCGGCGCGTCGAAGGTGACCTCTGTCCCGCAACTGGTGACGGTGACGGGAAATCCGGGCGACGCTGCGGCGGCCTCGTCGCTGGAGGCGGCACCACCGCAGGCGGCGAGGGGCAGGGACAGCAGCGCGGCGGCCGCGGCGAGGTGGAGGGGCCGGGGGCTCATGGTGCTCCTTCGGGACGAGGGGATCGGAGGGTGGGAGATCAGGACGACGGGTGGAGGCGCCGGATGAGGAAGAGGAGGAACGGGGCGCCGACGAGGGCGGCGATGATCCCGACCGGCAGCTCGCGCGGCTGCAGGAGCATCCTGGCCAGCAGGTCCGCCCACAGCAGGAAGATCGCGCCGAGCAGAGCTGACGCGGGGATCGCCCACGCGTGCGCGGCGCCGACGAGACGGCGGGCGAGGTGCGGGACGACCAGTCCGACGAACCCGATGCCCCCGGACGCCGCGACGATCACGCCGACGCACAGCGCGACGACGACGAGCAGCTGCGTACGGAAGCGGGTGGGGGCGATGCCGAGCGCGAGCGCCGTCTCGTCGCCGACCGCGAGCGCGTCGAGGCGGCCTGACCACAAGGACAGGACGACCACCGTCAGGAGCACGACGACGACCAGGGCGGCCAACGGTCCGCCCCACTGGGCCAGCGCCAGGGAGCCGAGCAGCCAGAACATCACCGAACGGGCGCCCTCGGCGGAGCCTGAGGCAAAGACGAGGAAGCTCGTCACGGCCGACAGGGCGTAGCCGACGGCGACGCCGGTCAGGAGCAGGCGTACGGACGTGATCCGTCCGGCGGCGCGGGCGACGACGAAGACCAGCACCGACGCCGCGAGTGCGCCGAGGAAGGCGCTGCCGGCAAGTGCGTGCTCGCCGAGGCCGAGCGTGATGCCGAAGAGGATCGTGACGGCCGCGCCGCTGGAGGCGCCGGAGTTGATGCCCAGCAGGTAGGGGTCGGCGAGCATGTTGCGGACCATCGCCTGCAGGGCCGCGCCGCACACGGCGAGCCCGGCGCCGACGCCGATACCGAGCAGCACGCGGGGGAGACGCACCTCCCACACGATCGCGTCGGCGGCCGCGTCCACGCTGTCGCCCGACCAGCCGAACAGGTGTCCGGTGAGGATCCGGACGACGTCCCCCGGCGCGACCGTCACCGGCCCGATCGCCACGCCGACCACAGCGCTCACCACGAGGAGGCCCGCGAGAGTGCCGAGGATCGCGGTGTTGCGGCGTCGACGGCGCCGCCGACCCAGGGGATCGGGCGCGGTGAGGGTGGGCGCCGCCGCGACGGCGGGAATCGTCAGGGTCATCGCTCAGCCTCGGTACGGCTTGGCAGACCCGTTGGCGATGCCCTTGCGGATGCGGCCTTCCACGAACCCCGCGACGGTGTTGGCGACGCGCGGCACCTTGGCGTCGGTGAACCAGTCGGCGTCGAACCAGCCACGCTCGTCCCAGTACGCGGCGTCGACCGGACCGTCGTCGCGGCCGGACTCGACGAGCAGGCGGGCGACGCGGAAGCCGATCAGGTCGGAGGTCGTCGGAGTGGGCTCGCCTCCGTCGCGGACGGCCTGCACGGCGGTGCTCGCGATCTCGTCGAGCGCACGGTCGACCTTGGCGCGGTACGGGGCCTTCTCGAGGCCTGGCCCGTTGACACCGAGCTCGGCGACCGTGTGGAAGCCCCACCGGCGGATCGCGGTCTTGAGATAGCCGAGCGCGGCGTCGTGCCCGGCCCCTGCGGCGGTCGAGACCAGCACGGCCGGCGTCCCGAAGTAGCGCGGGCGGTGGATCAGGTAGGCGAAGTGGTCCACGAACCGCTTCATCGTCGCCGACAGCGTGAAGCTGTGGACAGGCGTCGCGAAGATCACGAGGTCGGCGGTGTCCATCACCGCGCGGGCGGGTGCCGCGTTGTCGTTGTTGGGGCACGCCTGCTCGCCGGCGGTCATGCAGGCCAGGCACGCGGGGCAGCTCGGCCCCAGCGCGAGCTCGTCGGTACGGACGAGGTCGACCTCCATGTCGGTGCGCTGGCGCATCCGCGCGAGCAGATCGTCGACGACCGCCCCCGTCGTGCCCTTTTCGCCGTGCCCCGTGCCCAGCACCACGCCCACCCTCATGCCTGTTCCTCTCGCAGAACATCCCTCATATCTGAACAGATGATAAGCCAATATGATGTCGCGGGAACAGGGTTTCAGCGACATCGGATGCATCCCGCCCGCAGCGCCCGAGACACAGACGCCTCCGTACGTCCTCAGCGCCGACAAGGTCGTCGACGCCGCGGGGTCGGACGCCACGACCGGGTTGTCCGTGGTGGAGGCGGAGCTGAGGCTCGCCTCGTACGGACCGAACGAGATCGCCGCCGAGAAGCCGTCGTCGTCGTGAGCGTGCTCATCGGCGAGCTCTCGACGAGGGTGGTCGTCGCGCTGCTCATCGTGCTCAACCTCTCGCTCGGCACGCGCCAGGAGATGACGGCGCGGGCGGGCGTTGACGCGCTCGCGAAGATCGCGGTCCCGCAGGCGCGGGTCGTGGCGCTGCCCGTGGAGGCTCCGGAGCGGGCTCAGCAGGCGGGCCAACCGTGACGAGAGACCGTATGGGCAGTCCGTACGGTCAGGCGGGCGGGAGATCCGCGGGTGCGGCGAGCCGACCGACGACCGCCGTCGCGGCGGCCACCAGTGGCGAGACCAGATGGGTGCGGCCGCCCTTGCCCTGGCGTCCCTCGAAGTTGCGGTTCGACGTCGAGGCACTGCGCTCGCCCGGACTCAGACGGTCGGCGTTGAGGCCCTGGCACATCGAGCAGCCCGCGCCACGCCACTCGCCGCCGGCGTCGATGAACACGCGGTCGAGCCCCTCGGCCTCGGCCTCGAGCCGGATGCGGGCGGAGCCGGGGACGACGAGCAGTCGGGTGCCTTCGGCGACGCGGCGGCCGTCGAGCACGGCGGCCGCCGCGCGCAGGTCCTCGAGGCGTCCGTTGGTGCACGAGCCGACGAAGACGGTGTCGATGGCGATGTCGCGCAGGGGAGTGCCCGCGGTCAGACCCATGTAGTCGAGCGCACGAGACGCCGACGCGCGCGCATCGGCGTCCTCGAAGTCGTCTGGCGACGGCACCACCGATCCGAGGGGTACGCCGTGGGCGGGGTTGGTGCCCCAGGTGACGAAGGGGGTCAGTGCGGTGGCGTCGACGGTGATCTCGCGATCGAAGGTGGCGTCGCGGTCGGTCGCCAGGCTCCGCCAGTACGCGAGGGCGGTGTCCCACGGTGCTCCGGTCGGCGCCTCCGGTCGCCCGTGCAGATAGGCGAACGTGGTCTCGTCAGGCGCGATCATCCCGGCCTTCGCGCCCCATTCGACGGACATGTTGCACAGCGTCATGCGGGCTTCCATCGAGAGCGCCTCGACGACGGGTCCGCGGTACTCGACGACGTAGCCCTGCCCGCCGCCGGTGCCCGTACGAGCGATCAGGCTCAGCGCGAGATCCTTGGCGGTGACGCCGGGTGGCAGCGCGCCGGTCACGGTCACGGCCATCGTGCGAGGGCGAGCCTGCGGGATCGTCTGCGTAGCGAGTACGTGCTCGACCTCGCTGGTGCCGATACCGAATGCCAGGGCACCGAACGCGCCGTGCGTCGACGTGTGGGAGTCGCCGCAGACGACCGTCATGCCCGGTTGAGTGAGGCCGAGCTGTGGCCCGACCACGTGCACGATGCCCTGCTCGATGTCACCCATCGGGTGCAGCCGCACGCCGAAGTCGGCGCAGTTGCGGCGCAGCGTCTCGACCTGCGTCCGCGACAGGAGGTCGGCGATCGGCTTGTCGAGGTCGTGGGTCGGGACGTTGTGGTCCTCGGTGGCCAGGGTGAGGTCGGGACGTCGTACGGGGCGCCCGGCGAGACGAAGCCCCTCGAACGCCTGCGGCGACGTCACCTCGTGGAGGAGGTGGAGGTCGACGTAGAGCAGATCCGGCTCGCCGTCTCCGGTTCGGACGACGTGCTCGTCCCAGAGCTTCTCGCTCAGCGTCTTCGCCACGACGCGATGATATCGGATCTATGATTTCCGGCGGGCGCTCAGCCAGCGCTGCAGCGCGGTGGCGAGGACGACCGGGGCGTCGAGCGGGATCAGATGACCCGCGCCCGGCACGGTCGTCAGCGTGCTCCCAGGGATGGCCGCGTGGAGCCGGTGCGCGCGGTCGACGGGGATCCAGGTGTCGTCCGTGCCCCACACCACGTGCGTCGGCGTGGTCACCGTCCCCAGCAGGCCCTCGAAGTCCGCGGTGTACCGCTCGTCGGCCTGCGCGATCTGACGGTAGAACGCCGCCTGCCCCTCGTCGCCGAGCCACGGGTCGACGAGCATCGCGAGCGCCTCCCCGGAAAGCCCTCGGTAGCTGGCGGTCTCGACGTACGCTTCGACGGCCCCACGGTGGATCTGCGGTGGCAGCTGCGTGAAGACGTCGGCGTGCTCCTTGACGAGCCGGAAGAACGCCGACCCCCACGGGCGCAGCGCGACGACGTCGACAAGGCACAGCGACGCGTACGGCACGCCGTGCAGGAGGTGCGCCCTCAGGGCCACCGCACCGCCGTAGTCGTGCGCGACCATGTGAGGCCGCTCGACACCCCAGTGGGCGAGGAGCGCGACGAAGGCCTCGCCCTGCACACCCAGGTCGACATCGTGGTCGGGGTTCTTGGACGACCTCCCGTATCCGGGCATGTCCCACACGTAGACGGTGAAGTCCTCGGCCAGAGCCTCGGCGTAGGGCCGCCACAGGGCCGACGACCACGGTGTCCCGTGGCAGAGCACGAGTGCCGGTCCCTGCCCGCGCCTGCTCCACGCGATCTGCCGCCCTCGCCACCCGAACCAGCTGTCTTCGCTCATGCCTCCACGGTGCCAGCCGCGTCGGCGGCGCGGGCGTACCGGGCGGCGACACGGCGCAGCGCGGGTGCGAGGTCGGCGGGCCCGTCGACGGTGAAGTCGGCGTCGAGGAGCCCGAGCCAGAGCGCGAGCTGGTCCGAGGAGTCGGAGCCCACGTGGGCGATGCACGTCGTCGCGTCGACCTCCTCGACGACCACCGCGGGTGGCACGCGCGCGATGATGCGCGCGGCCGGGGCGCGGACGTGCGCGCGGGCCCGGACCTGCCAGGTCGCCGTGCCGACCGCGCGCTCGACGAACCCGATGAGGTCGCCCTCGGGCTCGTCGCGGGGGACGAAGCGCGGACCGTTCGGCGTCCGCAGGCGCATGCGGTCCACCCGGAACGTCCGCCAGGCCGCGTGGTCGACGTCCCATGCCGCGAGATACCAGCGGCCACGGGTGTGGACCAGCCTGTGCGGCTCGGCCGTACGGAGGGTCGAGGCGTCGTTGTCCGCCTCGTACGAGAACCGCACGCCCTCACGGCAGCGGACGGCGTCGGCGATGGCGGTGAGGCGGTCGACCGGCACGTCCGAGGACTCCGCCGGCAGGGCGACCGTTGCGGCCACGAGGTCTTCGAGCCGGTGGCGTAGCGGTGCGGGAAGGGTCTGCTCGAGCTTGACCAGCGCGCGCAGCGCCGTCCCCTCGAACCCTGCGACGCCACCGGCGGCCGTACGCAACCCGATCGCGACCGCCAGTGCCTCATCCTCGTCGAGGAGCAGCGGGGGGAGCGCGGCGCCGGGTCCGAGGTGGTAGCCGCCCGCGACACCCGGAGAGGCCTCCACCGGGTAGCCCAGGCTGCGCAGCCGGCCGACGTCGCTCCGGACGGTGCGGGTGCTCACCTGGAGCCGCTCGGCCAGCGCAGGGCCCGTCCAGTCACGCTGCGACTGCAGCAGCGACAGGAGACGAAGGAGGCGTGCCGACGTCGAGAGCACCCGTCCATCCTGCCTTGAACGCGGAAGCACGTCGTCCGCAAGCACTTCTACGGTCGCGGGATGGACGAGAACGCAGCAATTCGGCCGTACCGGATCGACATCCCCCAGAGCGACGTCGACGACCTGCACGACAGGCTCCGTCGGACGCGATGGCCCGAGTTCTCGGCCGGCTCGGACTGGAGTCGGGGCGTACCTCCCGACTACCTCAGAGGGCTGGCGGACTACTGGCTGAACGACTTCGACTGGCGAGACCAGGAGGCCCGCCTGAACGAGATCCCGCAGTACGTGACGACCATCGACGGGCAGGACGTCCACTTCTTCCACGTACGTTCGCCCGAGCCCGGGGCGATGCCGCTGGTCGTGACGCACGGCTGGCCGAGCTCGTCCGTCGAGTTCGTGCGAGTCCTCGCGCCGCTCGCAGACCCGAAGGCGTCGGGTGGAGACTCTGCCGACGCCTTCGACGTCGTCGTGCCGACGCTGCCGGGGTACGGTCTGTCCACGCCGCTGCACGTGGGGTGGGGCAACCTCTTCCAGGTCGCGCAGGCGTGGGCCGAGCTCACGCGCAGGCTCGGCTACGCACGGTACGGGCTCCAGGCGACCGACGCCGGAGCAGGTGTCGCGGGGATGCTCGCCATGATCGCTCCCGACCAGGTCGTCGGCATGCACCTGACCGGTACGGCTGCGGGGACGCCGTTCGGCCCGTCGCTCGACCCGGACGACTTCGAAGGGGAGGACCGCGACCGCATCGTGCGGTTCAACGAGTACCGCGAGGAGGGACTCGGCTATTTCCACCTCCAGGCGACGCGGCCGCAGACGATCGCGTACGCGCTGACCGACTCGCCGGTCGGGCAGCTGGCCTGGATCGTCGAGAAGTTCCACGAGTGGACCGATCCCGCGGCCGAGCTGCCCGACGAGGCGGTGGACTGCGACCAGCTCCTCACGAACGTCTCGCTGAACTGGTTCCGGCAGGCCGGTGCCACCTCGGCGCACGCCGGCTACGAGGGCATCGCGGCGTGGCGGCAGATGATGGCGGCGCAGGGCGACGGATCGGGGCACGGGTCCGAGGGATGGGAGGCGCCTGCGGGGCCGCCGACCGGCTACGCCGTGTTCGCCGCGGACACCACCGTACGTGCGCTGGCCGACCCGGGCGGGCAGATGGCGCACTGGTCGAACTTCGAGCGCGGCGGCCACTTCCCGGCGATGGAGGTGCCCGAGCTGTGGGTGTCCGACGTGCGCGAGTTCTTCAGGCCCTTGCGCTGAGGCGAAGGCTCAGGACCGCGCCCGTACGGCCCACGCGGTCGCGGGCACGTCGAACGGAGGCGTGGGGAGGGCGGCCCGACACCGTTCGCGGAGCTCGGCGACGCCGTCGGGAGCGAGATCGGCGACGTACGCGCCCGCGGGGCCGACGCCGAGCGTGAACGGCTCCCACCACTCGTCGAAGGTCGCGAACGGCACCGTGACGGTCAGCGCCGACGGCTCGGGGTCGGCGAACCCGGCTTCGGCGAAGAGCTCCGACAGGTGACCCTCGCGGCTGCCCGCCAGCCCAGACTCGTCCGGCGCGTCGGGATCGAGGTCGTGGACGGTGCTCCAGAACGTCGAGAGCGGGCCGGTGCCGCCCTCGTGGTCCCACACGCACGCGGCCACCTGGGCGCCCGGAGCAGCGACCCGCCGCATCTCGCGCAGCCCGACGACCGGGTCGGCCATGAAATGGACGACGAGCTGGGCCAGGACGGCGTTGAAGCGACCGTCGGGGAAGGGCAGGTCCTCTGCCGAGGCCCGGTGGAGGTCGACCTGCGGAAGGCGTGCGTGGACGGCGTTGACGAACGGTGCCGACGGGTCGACCGCGGCGACCGCGTCCTCGCCGACGACCGCGGCGAGTCGTGCGGTGAGCGCTCCGATGCCGCATCCGACGTCGAGCACGCGCTGTCCTGCCTGGACGTCGCCCAGGAGGACGAACCGGTCCGCGAGCGGCTCGGAGAACCGCCCCATGAAGCGCTGGTACGACTGCGCGGCGACGTCGAACATCACCTTCGCAATCTAGGCGCGTGACCCCGTCGCCGTCATCTTGTTGAGCATCTCGAGGTAGTGCGGGTTGGTCATGATCCCGAGGATGTTGCCGAACGGGTCGATGACCGAGGCGGTGACGAACCCCTCGCCGTCGCCCTGTGCGGTGACCGGGAGGTGCTCGGTCGCGCCGTGGGCGAGGAGACGGTCGAGCGTGCCCTGCAGGTCGTCGACGTGCCAGTACACGATGGCGCCACCGGGCTGCTCGGTCTGCCCGGGCGGGGCGTACCGGGCGTCGATGAGGCCGAGCTCGTGCTGATGGTCGCCGAGCCGGAACTCGACGTAGCCGGGTGCCTCGGCGTTCGGGAAGGCGTAGTACGGCGCGACGCCGAGCACCTCGGCGTACCAGTCGCGTGCGGCAGGGAGGTCGGTGGCGAAGAAGCTGACGGTAGCGAGTCCGCGAAGCATGGTGGTGCCTTTCTGTCGTGGCCGATAGATCCATCCTCTGCGTTGAAGTGCTCACCAATTGAGCACTTTTCTGAGAGAGTGTGAGACATGCGTGCGGACCGACTCGTCGCCACCCTCCTGCTCATGCAGTCGCGTGGTCGGGTCACGGCCGCGGAGGTCGCCACGGAGCTCGAGGTGTCGGTGGCGACTGCTCGGCGCGATCTCGAGGCGCTGGCCGCCGCGGGTGTCCCCGTCTATCCGCAGCCCGGTCGCGGCGGCGGATGGTCGCTCGTCGGCGGAGCCCGTACGGACCTCACGGGGCTGACCGCCCCGGAGGCACGCGCGTTGTTCCTCCTCGCCGGCCCGGCCGCGTCGGGTGCGCCCGAGCTGCGGTCGGCGCTGCGCAAGCTGGTCCGGGCGCTTCCGCAGACGTTCAGGGCGGACGCCGAAGCCGCCGCGGAGGCGGTCCACGTCGACGCGACCCCGTGGGGAGGCACCGACCGGCAGCGCCCGCCGCTGGTGGACCGCCTGCAGGATGCGGTCGTACGGCGTCGCCGGGTCCGCCTCTCGTACGAGGGCAGGGCCGGCGCGACTGAGCGGCTCGTCGACCCGTGGGGGCTCGTCGACAAGGACGACCGCTGGTACCTGATCGCCGGGACGGAGCGGGGGAGGAGGACGTTCCGCGTCGACCGCGTCGCGTCCGCCGAGGTCACCGACGAACCCTCGGCGCGCCCCGACGGCCTGGCACTGGAGGAGGCGTGGGACGAGGTGGTCGCGACGATGGAGGCGCGACGCTCGCCCGTCGCCGCGGTCGTGCTCACCGAGGTGCGGTTCGTGCCGGTCCTGCGCGACCACTTCGGTCAGCACTGCGAGCCGGGAGAGCCGCGACCCGACGGGCTCGTCCGGGTGCGCGTGGCCGCCCATACGGCGGTCTCGGTGGCCGAGCAGCTTGCAGGGTGGGGTGCGCGGGTCGAGGTCGTCGAGGGCGACGCCGTACGTGCTGAGCTCGCGCGGATCGGCGCGGAGCTGGTCGCGCAGTACGCGGACGCCTGACGCCGGAGAAACCGGATGCTTCGACACGGCGGGGCGGCTACGGTCCCTGCGTGAGCAGCGCAACCGTGGTCGCCGGTGACCGGACGCTTCCCCCGGCGTACGCCCATCCGCACGCCTCCGAGGAGGCGCGACGGATCGCCGAGGACGGACTGATCCTCAGGACCCAGGTCGGGTCGGGCGTCCACGGCACTGCGATCAGCGGTCAGGACGATCGCGACGAGATGGGCATCTGCCTCGAGCCGCAGTCGTTCGTGACCGGGCTGGCGCGCGTGCCGAGCGGCCTCGACGCGCGTGCGAGGCTGCGGTTCGAGCAGTACGAGCGGCACACCGTGTGGGACCAGCCCGGCGGGCTCGCCAACAGGTCCGGCGCGGGGGACCTCGACGTGATCGTGTACTCGGCACGCAAGTGGTGCCGCCTCGCGGTCTCGGGGAACCCGACGGTCCTCCTCGTGCTCTTCGTCCCCGACGAGGAGGTCGTCTTCCGCGACGAGGCGGGCGCCGAGCTCGTCGCGAACGCGCACCGGTTCGTCTCCAGGCTGGCTGCTGGGCGCTTCCTCGGATACCTCCGTGCGCAGCGGGCAGCGATGACCGGCGGCGTCGGCGCGCGGACCAACCGGCCCGAGCTGGTGGCTCGTCACGGCTACGACACGAAGTTCGCCATGCACGCGCTCCGCCTCGGGCTTCAGGGCGTCGAGCTGATGACGGAGGGACGCATCACCCTGCCGGTGCCGGACGAGGATGGCGCGTACCTCCGCGCGGTGCGACGGGGTGAGGTGGCGCAGGCGGAGGTGCTCGATCGGATCGACCGCGCGGAGGCGCGGCTCGTCGCCCTCTCGACCCGGACGACGGTCCCTGCCGAGCCCGACCGCCGCTGGGTCGACGAGTGGCTCCACCGTAGCCATGTCGCGTACTGGGACCGCACGCGCTGAACAGGTGGTGGACGAGACTGGCGCCATGAGGCTCTTCTACGCGTGCGCCGCCGTCGTCGGCACGATCGTCCCGTGGGTGTTCTTCGGTGCCTTCTTCGCCGAGGAGGGGGTGGACCTCCCGCTCTTCGCCCAGTCCCTGTTCACCAATGGCGCGGCGGGCGGTTTCGCGGTGGACGTGCTGATCTCGCTGGTCGTCTTCTGGGTGTGGTCGTGGCGGGACGCGCGAGAGCTGGCGGTTGGACGATGGTGGCTCGTCCTGCCGGCGAGCTGCCTCGTCGGGCTGTCCCTGGCGCTGCCGCTCTACCTCTTCCTGCGGGAGCCGCATCGCGCCCGCGAGCCGCGACCGGCGTAGGTTGCCCAGATGCGACGTACGTCCGTACCGCTCCTCGTGACCCTGCTGCTCTTCCTCGCGGGGTGCGCGGGCCCGACCGACGAGCCTGCCGCTCAGCCTTCGCCCTCGCCCTCGACGGCGACGACGACGCCGTCCGTGGACGCCCCGGCCACCACGGTGCCGGCGGACGCGACCGCCGACCTCCTCGCCCTGCCGGCGTCCGGGACGTCGACCGCACGCTCCTGTGCCCCCGAGGACATATCGCTCGCCCTGACCCCGATCGAGCCGGCGCTCGGGCACCGCTTCACCCGCGTCGCCCTCCGCAACGACTCGGATTCGACGTGCGTCGTCCGCGGCTTCCCCGGGATCGGCGGCCGTGGGGAGAGCGGTGCACCGCTGGACCTCCTTGCGGCGCAGCGGCAGCGCACCGGCGAGGACACGCGCGTGCACCGGGTGACCCTCGGACCCGCAGGGGAGGCGTACGCGAACCTCGAGTGGACGGGGGACCTCGCCGGCGCTGAGACCGAGCGCCTCACCGTTCTTGTGCTCCAGCTCGCCCGCGGGCAGGAGCCGGTCGCCGCGACCACGACGGAGTCGCTGGACATCGGCAACGGCACGACGGTCCGCATCGGGCCGTGGGAGGCGGGCCCGGCGGTTCGCGCGGCACCTGCGTGCAAGGTCGGCCCACGGCGGACGCCGTCGGGGGTCAAGCGGTTCTGGACGAAAGACAAGCGCTGCTCCACGTCGCCGTGGTTCGCCGGCGCCCACCGCACGATGATCCCGTACGGCTGCACCCGCGCGCCGTGGTATCCCGCCTCGTCGCGCTGCGCGGGCGGGCGCGGCTTCCACCACGGGCTGGACCTCGACATGCCCAAGGGGACGCGCGTGTACGCCGGGGTGTCGGGTCGCGTCGTCACCCGCGGGCTCGGTTCGGCGTACGGGAACCGTGCCGTCATCCTCCGCTCGCGAGGCAGGGACATCCTCCTCGGGCACCTGCGGTCGCGGGCGGTGAAGCACGGAGAGCGCGTGCGCAAGGGCGACCTGATCGGGCGAAGCGGTGCTCGCGGCGCGCCCGACGGGCCGCACCTGCACCTCGAGGTGCGGCCGGCGCGCGGGTCGTACCGGGACGCCGTGAACCCGCGCCGTGTCGCCCGCCTGACCGCGGCTCGGTAAGGATGGAGGGGTGAGCACTCCGAACCCGTTCGAGCAGCTGACCCTGGCCGACCTCCGTACGCGCACGAGCGTGAAGTGGCGGCTGTACCCGCCTGACGTGCTGCCGTCGTTCGTCGCCGAGATGGACGTCGACCTTGCCGAGCCGGTGGTCCGCGCCGTCACCGACGCCGTTCGCCGAGGCGACACGGGGTACGCGTTCGGGGACGGGTACGCCGAGGCGCTGGCGGCGTTCGCCTCCAAGCGGTGGGGTTGGGACGGCGTGGCGGTCGAGCGGACGCTGCTCGTCGCCGACGTCATGACCGGGCTGAGCGAGACCGTACGCCTCGTCACCGAGTCGGGGGCGGCGGTCGTGGTGAGCCCACCGGTGTACCCGCCGTTCTTCGACTTCATGGCGAAGGCCGACCGCGAGGTCGTCGAGGCCCCGCTCGGGGCCGACGGACGCCTCGACCTCGATGTGCTGGGGGAGGCGTTCGCGCGGGCGAGCGCGGGCGGGCGGGCGGCGGCGTACCTGCTGTGCAACCCGCAGAACCCCACCGGCATCGCCCACACGCGTACGGAGCTGGCCGGCGTCGCGGCCCTGGCCCGCGAGCACGGGGTACGGGTGGTGGCCGACGAGATCCACGCGCCGATCGTGCTCGACGGCGCGAGCTTCACCCCGTACCTCTCGGTCGACGGCGCCGACGACGCGTTCACGGTGATGTCGGCGTCGAAGGCGTGGAACCTCGCGGGCGCGAAGGCGGCGGTGCTGCTCGCGGGCCCGGAGGCCGCGTCTGACCTGGCGCGGATGCCCGAGGTGGTCGGCCACGGTGCGAGCCAGCTCGGCGTCGTCGCGCACACCGCGGCGCTGCGAGACGGGGGCGAGTGGCTCGACGCGGCGCTGCGTGGCCTGGTCGAGAATCGCAACCACCTCGCGAGCGAGCTCGAGGAGCGAGTGCCCGGGGTGCGGTGGAACCGTCCGGACGCCACCTACCTCGCGTGGCTCGACTGCCGTGCGCTCGGCCTGGGTGACGACCCCGCCGCGGTGATGCTGGAGCGGGCGAGGGTGGCCCTCGGGTCGGGGCTCCCGTACGGCGCGGGTGGCGAGGGGTACGTCCGGATCACGACGGCGACGTCGCGCGCGATCCTGACCGAGATCGTCGAGCGGATGGCTGCCGCGATCGGCTGAACGGGCATCCGTGCACGAGGCCCCTGTGGACATCGCGCCCCGTCCACAGTCGTCGCACGTCCTCTTCTTGGCGTCGGTGATCGCCGTCAGGATGGACACATGTTCGATGCAGGGACCTACAGTGCCTGGGCGCAGGCGTTCGAGGCAGTGAGTGCGCAGCCGACGGCCCTCGCCGACGGCGCACAGACCCGCGCCGCCCTGCGTCAGGTCCAGGCGATGGCCGATCGCATGGAGGGGCTGCGTGCGGCTTTGCTCGCGCAGCTCGACGACTCGGGTGGCTACGCCGACGAGGGCGCTTCGTCGGCGGTGGCGTGGGCGCGTCGGGAGCTTCGGCTGAGCAACCGCGTCGCTGCCACGCTGCGCGCCGCGGGGCACACCATGCGTCGCCTCCCTGCCGTGGGTGACGCGATGCTGGCCGGCGAGGTGCGTCTCGAACACGTCGCGCAGTTCACGAGCGGTCTGCGCAAGATCGACCACGCACTCTTCGCTGACGCGACCGATACCGTCCTGCTGCCCCTGGCCAAGCAGGCCGACCCGTCCGAGCTCGGGCGGGCGATCACCCGGCTTGACGAGATCGTCCATCCGGAGCGGCTCGACGCGGCGTGGCAGCGAGGCATGGATAGGCATGACCTGCAGGTCGCCCGTGCCGGCGACGGGTTCCATGTGACCGGGTTCGTCGACCTCGATCTCGGTGCGCGGCTGAAGGCGCTGCTCACGGGAGCATCCGCGCCCCGGATCGACGCCTGTGCGGCGGACGGCGACGCGGGCGCTGCTGGTGAAGACGCCGCGCTCGCCGACCTCCGGACACCGGCGCAGCGACGCATCGACGTGCTGAGCGACCTCGTCGATGCCGCGCTGGCGCAGGGGCTCCCCGGTGCTCACCGTGCGCGTCCGCAGGTCCACGTGACCGTTGACGCCACATGGCTGTCAGGTCAGCCGGGAGCCGCGCCGCCGGAGCTGGACGGGGTCGGTGCGATCGGGCCCGACCTGTACGGCTTCCTTGCGTGCGGGTCCGACCACACGACGATCCTGACCCACGGGACGACCGGCGGGCCGACGCCCTACGCCGCAGTGCTCAACGTGGGGCGCAGGCGCCGACTCGCGACGGGCAAGCAGCGTGATGCCGTGCGGGTGCGCCAGGAGGGCCGCTGCGCCGGTCCGGGCTGTCGCCACACCTCGCTCGACCTGCACCACGTCGCCTGGTGGCATCGCGACGGCGGCCGCACCGATCTCGACAACCTTGTCGGCCTCTGCCGGCGCTGCCACGTGGCCGTGCACACCGGGAGGTTGGAGATCCGCCCCGACGGACACGGGGGCTACACGTTCTGGCGGACGCTCGGACGCTCGGACACGTGGGTCGAGGACCATGAGCGGGTCCATCGGCAGCGGCTCCGCGACTATCTGCGTGGTCTGGCTGTGCAGCTGGCTCGGACGCCCAAGCGCGCCCCGGTGGGCCCCCTCGAGCACCACCGGAACCGCCACACCATGACACCGCTGACGTGAGCGTCGACGTCAGCCGACGGTGGCAACGGCAAGAGAGACGACGGCGAGGAGCGGGATCGTTCCCTGTGCGACGCCAGCGCGCAGCCGCTGCGGCGAGCGCGCGACCAGCACCACGGCTGCCGCGACCATCGAGCCGCACCCAGCAAAGACGAGCGCACGCCCGGCCGACGTCTGGTCGGTGCCGAGGAGCGCCAGCCCCGCGAGGGTGGTCACCGCGAGGAAGAGGTTGTAGAACCCCTGGTTGTACGCCATCTCCCGTGTCGCGGCGGCCTCGTCGGCGCTCATCTGGAACGTACGGCGGGTGCTCGGGTGCTCCCACCGCACGGACTCCATCACGAAGATCCAGATGTGGAGCGCCGCGGCCAGGGCGGCGAAGACGACGGCGAGGACGGTCATCCCTGCATGATCCGCCCTCGGCGCGCGTCAGGCCGGGATCGTGGCCGTGTCGATGACGAACCGATAGCGC
Organism: Mumia sp. ZJ430; assembly: GCF_011751845.1. Lineage (NCBI taxonomy): Bacteria > Bacillati > Actinomycetota > Actinomycetes > Propionibacteriales > Nocardioidaceae > Mumia > Mumia sp. ZJ430. Next base: position 54,444 of record NZ_JAAHFK010000002.1, read on the forward strand.
ACGTCGGAGGCCACGACCCGGTCGTACGCCTTGTCGACGTCGTCGGCGGTGATGGTCTCGATCTCGGCACCGATCCCGTGCTTGGCGCAGAAGTCGAGCATCTCCTGCGTCTCGCGGATGCCGCCGATGTTGGAGCCGGCCAGGCTGCGACGGCCGCCGATCAGGGAGAAGGCGGCGAACTGCTGCTTGTTCTCCGGCGCGCCGACGAACACCATCGTGCCGTCGAGCGCGAGCGTACGGAGGTAGGCGTCGACCGGGAGGTCGGCCGAGACCGTGTTGATGATGAGGTCGAACGACCCGCGCAGGCGGCGCAGCGTGTCGCGGTCGCCGGTCTCGTAGTGGTCGGCACCGAACCGCAGGCCGTCCTCCTTCTTCGACAGCGTGTGGCTGAGCACGGTGACCTCGGCGCCGAGCGCGTGCGCGATCTTGACGGCGAGGTGTCCTAGCCCGCCCATGCCGACGACGGCGACCTTGACGCCCGGGCCGGCACCCCAGTGCTTGAGCGGCGAGTACGTCGTGATGCCGGCACACAGCAGGGGAGCGGCGACGTCGAGCGAGATGCCTTCGGGGATGCCGAGCACGTAGTTCTCGTCGACCACGATCTGCGTCGAGTAGCCGCCGTACGTGGGAGCGCCGTCGGCGTACCGATCGTTGTACGTCGCCACGTTGCCGCGCTCGCAGAACTGCTCCTCGCCCGCGAGGCAGTTCGGGCACTCACGGCAGGAGTCGATGAAGCAGCCGACGCCGACGCGGTCTCCGACGGCGTGCTTGGTGACACCGTCGCCGACCGCGCGCACGACGCCCGCGATCTCGTGGCCGGGCACCATCGGGAAGATCGACGCGCCCCACTCCCCGCGCGCCTGGTGGATGTCGGAGTGGCAGATGCCCGCGTACGCGATGTCGAGGAGGACGTCGTGCTCACCGAGCTCGCGACGCTCGACGGTCGTGCGCGCGAAGGCGGCACCGGCGGACGGGGTGGCCAGGGCGGGGACGGTGATGCTCATCGGCTCTCCTCAGGACTGGCAGCACGGGCATGGCCGGTGCCGAGTCTGACAGAACGCCGTTCGGCGGTCCGACGGTGGGCGCCTGGGCAGGACGGAATAGATGACCATTCTCCTCCCTGTGGCCCACCGGCACTGTTACGGTCCTCGCGCAGCGTCCGCTTGTGGGGCATCCCTGAAGGAGTACTACGTTGACTCGTGCGCGTTTCGCCGCTTTTGCGGTGTCTGTCGGCGTGTTTGCCGCCGGTCTGTCCGGAGCGTCTTTGCAGCCTGCGCAGGCGGTGAAGCACCTATTAGTGGGGCGTTCGTCCCGGTGACGCCGACGAACGTCTATGCGTGGGGTGGCTTGGAGTCGGGGAAGGTCACTCCCACGTCGCCCAAGACCATCCAGGTCACCGGCATCGCTGGCGTCCCGTCGAGCGGTGTCAGCGCGGTGGTTGTTGATGTCTCGGCCTTCAGCTCGACTGGCGTCACCAGCATCTTCGCCCGCACTGACCCAACCGAGTCCACCGGTTCGATCATGCATGTCGGAGCGGACGGCTCTGCGGTCTCGAACGTGGTGATCGTGCGGCCGAACGCCGCAGGGACGATCACAATCACGACCAACAACCAGCCCGCCGGGCTGACGGTCGACGTGCAGGGGTACTTCACCGACACCGTGCCCGAAGGAGCCTCCGGCGGGTTCGTCCCAACCGCCCCAACCCGTCTGGTCGGCACCAACGACGGCGTCGGTCTACCGAAGGCGTTGCTGAACGCCGGCACCACCTACACCGCCCAGATCGCCGGCAAAGCCGACATCCCCGCCGACGCCGTCGCGGTGTTCGCCAACGTCCGGGTCGCGAACTCCACCGCCGACGGCGCCCTCAAGCTCGGCCCCGCCGGCACCAACATCGCCGCCCAGCCCGTCTCGCTCAACTACGAGACCGGCCGCTACAGCGACTCCGGCATGACCCTCGCGCTCGGCACCGGAACCAACGCCGGCAAGATCAACCTCGGACTCGCTCCCGGATCGGCCGACGTGATCATCGACGTCCAGGGCTACTTCACCGCCGGAAGCGAAGGCGGCGGGTTCACCCCGCTAACCCGGGCACCCTTCTACGACTCCCGCACCAACGACGGCCGACTCCAACCCGGCGAAGTCCGCACCGTTCAAGCCGCAGGACTCGCAGGCATCCCAGAAGACGGGACCGCCATGGCCGTCGCTGCCACCGTGTCTGCGTTCAACTGGTCCGCACCCGGCAGCGTGTCGGTCTACAACGCCGACCTCGAAGACAACAACGGCACCTCCAACGTCGGGTTCCGCTCCACCTACACCGGCGTCCCCGAACAAACCACCGCCATCATCGAACTCTCCGGCGATGGCACCATCGCCATCAGCAACAACACCACCGGAACCCTCGACGTCGTCCTCACCACCCAAGGCTGGTTCGCAGGCGTGATGGTGGATGTGCCTCCCGACGACACCGTCCTGGGTCTGGATGCGCTCCCTTGTGAATCCGCACCATGTGATCCTGTTTTGGTAACAGGAGAAGCGCCCGAGGACGTGGAGAGCGTGGCCGTTTACGTCGACCCAAGTGATGGCCAAACGGCACCGCCTGATATCGAGGCACCGATGGTCGAGCTTAGGGACGCAGAGATCACAACACAGGGCGAACAATTCACTGTTCGGATGAATCCGGCTGAGGTTGCGGCGAGTAGCGTTTCATCCGGCGGTGTGATCAATCTCCAAATCATCGGCTCGTCGTCCAGCAAGTCGTGGCAGACTCACACGTCCGTGCGGGTTGTCGCGGTCGAGGGCCAAGAGGGTGCGGCGTGGGCGGACGTGGATGACACAGCGGACCCCGCACTAACGTTGGCGCCAGCATCGACTACCAGGCCGTCCACATCCGCGTCTAGTCGCGCGGTGGAGATTGCAGAACCCGTCGCTGTAAACGGCGCCGGTGAGATCCGTGCCGCATCAGTGCTCCCGACAAGCATGTATGTAGACCCCGTTGGTGCGGCGGCGGCCAGGTCCGGATGTAAAGGGGTCTGGCGAGATGAGTACAAGACTCCCTGGGTGACAATTGGCACGACCTATCCGACGGATGATGCGACAGGAACAATGTCGATCACGAGTTCGTCAGGCGCGAGCTATGGCGTTGCTCTTTCTGTGATGACGGAGGGAGGGGGATGGCACGAGAGTGGATCGTCGTTTGCGTCCGGCGGGTGGGCAAAGGAGTACCTTCCCAAAAAGGCATCCCGGTCCTACCAAATTCAGGTGAGGTATCGGAAGTGGGAGTTGATCTGCAGTGTTCCCGGCATGATCACGCGCCGCGAAACGTATTGGAGGCCAATTAATGAGGTGGGCGGAGCGATCTCAAACACTGGCATTAAACGTCCTAACTGGACACGTTGTGCCGTCGTTGACCCCGGCCCGTGGCACCGGTTCTCTTCAAAGGGCAAAGAGTACAAGTATGGTTCGGCGGTGAAATTCAAGAGCGTTGTAGGGTTCGACCTCTCGATCAGTCGTCAGTACACGAAAGAAAGTCGGCTGACGTATAATCTCCGCCGGAAGGGGCGAATGTGCGGGAACAATGGCGATCCGGCCGTCGCCGGCAAAGTGATGCACAAGAAGTTATAGTATGCGGATTCTTGGCAGAGTGATTGCGCTGATCTTGCTGGTGTCCGCGTGTTCACCCGACGAGGTGCCAGAGGCCGGTGGAGATGGGCCCATGCGAATCGACATGCTCCCGGGAGCGGTTGGACTCTACCCGCCCGAACGTGGGGGTTCGTGGGAAGGAATGTTCGGTGGCGTTCTTCCCTGTCTCGAGGACGGGTACGCCGTGATCGACCGCGTCGAGTACGCGGGACGGCAGAACGATCAAGCGATCCGGGCGGTCGTGAGGACGGTCTCGCGGCAGGCGGCCGAGGACGACGTCATCCCGGTCCACTCGTTGACGGGCAACCCCGAGCAGGAGTTCGGGCAGGCTCCAGGCCAAGAGGTCGAACCGGCCGGAGGCGCACGAATAGCGACGAGATGCCCGAACGACCCGTACGTTGATGGCTTCCAGGAGCTGATGGTGGTGCTGGCGGCGACCGACAGGGGCAACTCCATAGAAGGCCTTCGCGTGCGCTACGAGGTCGACGGCAAGCCCTACGTCGAGGACGTCGAGTGGACGATGGCGGTGTGTGGGCGCGTGAGCCCGACTGCCTTCTGCCGAGGCGAGGATTGAGCAGACGCGCAGCAGGACCGCTTGGCGTGCGGGCAGGGCCTCGGCAAGTCGGTCGGTGGGCCTTCGGCCTGCAGGTTGGTGGCCGCTGCTCCGCACGCTGCTGGCCGGCTCACCCCGGCCAGGGGTCGGTGAGCGCGGTCTCGAGCGCGGCGTCGTCCAGGCCTGCGCGGCGTAGCGCGGCGACCTCGCCGGCGTTGACCCCGAGCGTCAGGTCGCCGTTGCCGAGATCGGTGCCATAGAGGACCCGGCCGCCTGCGGCGTGGAAGCGCGCGAGGTTGTCGACCGCGACAACCTCCGCAGTCGGGTCACCCGAGTGGATCGCGAGCGTCGAGATCCAGCACTGACCACCCCGTACGGCAGCGTCCACGAGCGCGTCGTCGACCCGCTCGGTCCACGGCGTGTGTGCGAGGGCGTCGACACCGGCGGCGAGTGCACGCGCCGTCATCCCGATGCCCTCGACATGAGCGACGACCGGCAGCTCGTAGGCGTGTGCCGCCGCGACGACCGCGGACAGCGTCCCCTCGTCGAGCACAGGCCCGGCGTCGGCGTGCAGCGTCACCTTGACGACGGTCGCCCCGTACGACACCTGCTCTGCCACCGCGACGCCGGCATCACCGGGGGAGCGGACGGCGCGGACGGCGCCCTCGGGGCACCACGGCCGGTCGCTCGGGTATCCGCCCGGCGCGGTGAGGAACGCCCCCGCATAGGTGGCCTGCAGCCCGCCCGCCGCGGCCAACGACGTCGCGAGCCCGGCCACTACCGACGGGTTCGCACCCAGGTCGACCACTCCGCCCAGGTCGCTGCGTGTCAGTGCCGCGACGTCGACGAGCTGGAGGTGGACGTGGTGGTCGACGACCCGCGGCACGCTCACCTCAGCTGCCGATCTCGGTCCGTACGGCGAAGAGCTCGGGGAAGAACGTGAGGTCGAGCGCACGCTGCAGGAACGGGATGCCGCTCGACCCGCCCGTGCCGCGCTTGTGCCCGATGATCCGCGCGACTGTGCGCAGGTGGCGGAAGCGCCAGAGCTGGAAGTTCTCCTCGAGGTCGACGAGCTCCTCGCACGTCTCGTACGCGGACCAGTTCGCCTCGGTGTCGGCATAGATCGCGGTGAAGACCGGCACCAGCTCCGGCGTGAACGTCCACGCCTTCGTCACGTCGCGCGTCAGCACCGACTCGGGGATCGGGTAGCCCGCCCGTGCGAGGTAGCGCAGCAGCTCGTCGTACAGCGTCGGCTCCTCCAGCACGCGTCGCAGCATCGCCTGGTGCCGGGGCTCGGCGTCGAAGACCTTGAGCATCGCAGCGTTCTTGTTGCCGAGGACGAACTCGACGGCGCGGTACTGGTACGACTGGAAGCCGCTGGCGTTGCCGAGCACCCCACGGAACTGCGCGTACTCCGACGGCGTCAGCGTCGCCAGCACCGACCACTGCTCGGCCAGGGTCGCCTGCACGTGCTTGACGCGCGCGATCCGCTTGAGCGCGGGTCCGAGCTCGTCCGCGCGCAGAAGCCGGCAGGCGCTCTCCAGCTCGTGCAGGACCAGCTTGAGCCACAGCTCGGTCGTCTGGTGCTGAACGATGAACAGCAGCTCGTCATGGTGCTCGGGGCTGCTCACCGGACGCTGCGCGGAGAGCAACGTGTCGAGGTCGAGATAGCCCCCGTACGTCATCCGGTCGCGGAAGTCGGTGACGACGCCGGCTTCGACGGTGCGGGTGTTGTCGTGCACCCCGTCGGGTGTCTCTCGCGAACTGTCTTGGGAACTCACCTCGCCACCGTATGCGATGTGAAGCAGTGCGCGAGCGGGCAATGCCGAGGTGCGCTAACTTAGGCAAGCCAAACCTAATTAAGCGCGTCTCCCGCGCCGCCTGGAACGACATCCGTACCGAGAGCCAGAGGAGCCCGCATGACCTCGTCGCTGCTGACGAACGCCACCTCCGCACGCTACGCCGACACCCTTCACGCCGTCGTCGACCGACTGGCCGCGCGTGTCGCCGAACGATCCGCCCCCTTCTCCGGGGAACCCCGCGAGACGCTCGAGGGCCTCGTCGCCGCCGTCGACCTGGACGCCCCACCGGTCGGCGACACCGCCGCACTGCGCGAGATCGACGAGATGTTCGTCGACAATGCGGTCTGGTTCCACCATCCGGCGTACGCCGCACACCTGAACTGCCCGGTCGCCGTCCCCGCCATCGCGGCGGAGGCGGTCCTCGCCGCTGTGAACACGTCGGTCGACACGTACGACCAGTCGACCGTCGGGACCTTCATGGAGCGCCACCTCATCGCGTGGACTGCGCGCCGCATCGGCTATGCGCACGGCAGCGGCGTGTTCACCTCCGGGGGGACCCAGTCGAACCTGCACGCGCTCTTCCTCGCTCGTGAGGGAGCGCTGGCCGTGCACGGCACCGGCCTCCTCACCGGGGCCGACCGCGCCGCGCTCCAGCAGCGGATGCTCGTCGTCGCCACCGACACCAGCCACTTCAGTGTCCAGAAGTCGGCGCTGCTGCTCGGTCTCGGCGAGGACGCCGTCGTCGCGGTCCCCACCGACGCCGACGGCCGGATGGATCCCGCCGCGCTGCGGATGACGCTCGACGTCATCGAGCGCACCGGCCAGATCCCGATGGCCGTCGTCGCCACGGCGGGGACGACCGACCGCGGGTGCATCGATCCGCTCGACGCGATCGCCGGCGTCTGCGAGTCCTACGGCGCGTGGCTGCACGTCGACGCCGCGTACGGAGGAGGCCTGCTCGTCTCGCCCACGCGCCGTGACCTGCTGTCCGGGATCGAGCGCGCCCGCTCGGTGACGGTCGACTTCCACAAGACCTTCTTCCAGCCGGTCTCGTCCAGCGCGATCGTCGTCCGCGAGCGGGCCGACCTCACCAGGTCCGGATGGCACGCCGACTACCTCAACCCCGAGGGCGCCGAGGAGCCGAACCAGGTCGACACGTCCCTGCAGACGACACGGCGCTTCGACGCGCTCAAGCTCTGGGCGACGCTGCGTGCGCTCGGGGCGGACGGTGTGGGCGCGATGTTCGACCGCGTGCTCGACCTGGCCGCCGACGTCCATCGGGTCGTCGAGGCGGACCCCGACCTCCGGCTCCTCGCCCGGACCGACCTGAGCACGGTGCTGTTCCGCTACCAGCCGTGGGGGACGCCCGACGTCGAGGCCGACAGGCTCGTCCCGATGATCCGCTCAGCGATGCTCGCCTCCGGGCGCGCGCTGGTCGCCAAGACCGTCGTGGACGGGCGGCCGTGCCTCAAGCTCACCCTGCTGAACCCGGACGCGACCGTGGAGGACGTACGGGGTGTGCTGGACGTCGTGAAAGAAGAGGGAGAGCGCGCACGAGAGGCGTGGCGACCGCTCGATCCGCAGGGGGCGGGGGCGCGATGACGTACGACCTCGTGGGCATCGGGATCGGCCCGTTCAACCTCGGGCTCGCGTGCCTCTCCGACCCGCTTGACGACGTCGAGGCGTTGTTCCTCGACGAGTCACCGGAGTTCCGCTGGCACCCCGGGATGATGATCGAGGGCTCGACGATCCAGGTTCCGTTCCTGGCCGACCTCGTGACGATGGCCGACCCGACCTCGCCGTACTCGTTCCTGAGCTTCCTCAAGGCGACCGGTCGGCTCTACCCGTTCTACATCCGTGAGAGCTTCTATCCGCTGCGCGCAGAGTACGACGCATACTGCCGCTGGGCCGCTGGCCAGCTCGACTCGCTGCGCTGGGGGCGGCGTGTCGAGGCCGTCGAGCACGACCCGCACGACGACACGTACGTCGTACGCGCGCGGCGTGCGGACGGCGAGACCGAGACGTACCGGGCTCGGCACGTCGTCCTCGGCACCGGCACCCGTCCGACGGTGCCGCCGGCAGCGCGCGACCTCGGCGGCCCGTGGCTGCACAGCGCCGACTACCTGAGGCATCGCGAGGCGCTGCGCGACGCGGGGAGCGTCACGATCGTCGGGAGCGGGCAGTCCGCGGCTGAGATCTACCGCGACCTGCTCGAGGACACCCGCGCCGAGACGTACCGGCTCGACTGGATCACGCGCTCGCCGCGCTTCTTCCCGATGGAGTACACCAAGCTCACGCTCGAGATGACGTCGCCGGAGTACACCGACCACTTCCACGGGCTGCCGCTGGAGCTGCGCGAGCTCCTCGGCCGCGAGCAGCGCGGGCTCTACAAGGGCATCAGCGGCGACCTCGTCGACGACATCTACGACACGCTCTACCGCAAGAGCGTCGACGGGCCCGCCCCGACGAGCCTGCTCACCGACACCGCGCTCGTCGACGCGACGTGGACCGGCGACGAGTACGTCCTGCGCCTGCGGCACGACCAGCTCGGCGAGGAGTACGAGCGACGTACGGACGCGCTCGTGCTCGCGACCGGGTACGCGGCGAGCGTGCCCGGGTGCCTCGAGCCGATCCGCGACCTGCTTGCGTTCGACGAGCTCGGCAGGTTCGCGGTGAGCCGCGACTACGCCGTCGACGGCGAGCGGCGCCGGGTCTTCGTGCAGAACGGTGAGGAGCACACGCACGGCATCACGGCTCCGGACCTCGGGTTCGGGGCGTGGCGCAGCTCGACGATCCTCGCCGCCATCACCGGTCGCGACGTCTATCCGATCGAGCAGCGCATCGCCTTCCAGGAGTTCGGGCTGCCCGCCGACGCGAGCCCCGTACGGTCGCAGGCCCGCGAGGAGGCGAGGCTGCGATGACCGCGCGCACACCCTCCCTCGTCGTCGCGACGGCGGTGGGCGAGATCGCGATCGACCGTGTCGTCCCCTCGCGCGACGCGGCGCTCGTCGGACGCTGGCTCGCCGACCCGCACGCCGCGTTCTGGCAGATGTCCGACCTCGACGAGGCGCAGGTGCGCCGCTACCTCGACGGCCTCGACGCCGACCCGCACCAGGACGCGTGGCTGGGGTCCGTCGAGGGGACGCCGACCTTCTTCGCCGAGACGTACGACCCCGCGAAGGTGCTGCTCACCGACGTCCACGACGCGCAGCCGGGCGACCTCGGCATGCACGTGCTCGTGTCCGCACCGGGCGAGCACCCTCGTCGCGGCCTGACCGGGGCGGTGATGGCCAGCGTGATGCGGCTCTGCTTCGACACGCTCGGCGCCCTGCGCGTGGTGGTCGAGCCGGACGTCCGCAACGAGGCGATCGCCCGCAAGAACGCCGAGGCAGGCTTCCGTGGCCTGCGCGAGGTCCGGCTCGGCGACAAGATCGCACGGCTGTCGGTCTGCACCCGCGACGACTTCGCCCGCAGCACGCTCGCAGGAGGAGCACGATGACCCACCCCGCACCCCATCTGAACCCGCGCACGATGGCCGAGGCCCAGCGGCACCTCGTCGCCAAGGCTCTCGCGGAGTTTGCCCACGAGCGTCTGCTGGCTCCGGTCCGCGTCGACGGGGCGACCGCTGCCGACGACGTTTCCGGGACGTACGAGGTCGCGCTCGCCGACCGCACCGTCGTCTACCGCTTCCGCGCGCAGCAGCTGCGCCTTGAGCACTGGGCCATCGACGAGGCCTCGCTGACCCGTACGGTCGACGGCGTGCCGCGGATGCTCGACGCGTCCGAGCTCGTGGTCGAGCTGCAGCCGCTCCTGGAGATCCCCGACGCCCTCCTCGCGACCTACCTCGAGGAGATCGCGGCAACGCTCGCCGCCGCGGCGTACAAGATCCACCAGGGAGGGCCGTCCGCGCTCGAGCTGCTCACCGCCGATCTCCAGACGGTCGAGTCCGCGATGACCGAGGGCCACCCCGGCTTCGTCGCCAACAACGGCCGCATCGGATTCGGGCTCGACGCGTACGAGCGGTTCGCCCCGGAGGTAGGCCGCCCGTTCTCGCTGCAGTGGGTCGCTGTACGGCGTGAGGTCTCCCACCTGGCGATCGGCGACGGGCTGGACGAGACGTCGCTGTACGAGGGGGAGCTCGACGCCGAGGAGCGCGCGCGCTTCGCCTCGCGTCTCACGGACCAGGGGCTCGACCCTGCGGCGTACCGGCTCCTGCCCGTCCACCCCTGGCAGTGGGACACGCGGCTGGCGATCACCTTCGCGCCGGACGTGGCGCGGTGTGACCTGGTGCCGCTCGGTCCGGGGGCCGACGCCTACCAGGCGCAGCAGTCGATCCGGACGATGTTCAACCTGTCGCGATCGGACCGTCACTACGTGAAGACGGCGCTCGCCATCCAGAACATGGGGTTCCTGCGCGGGCTCTCCCCGGCGTACATGCGGCATACCCCGGCGATCAACGACTGGGTCGCCGCACTGGTCGGTGCCGACCCGACACTCGCCGCATGCCAGTTCGAGGTGCTGCGCGAGCGCGCGTCGATCGGGTATACCGGCGACGTGTACCACCGCACGTCGACACCCTCGGCCCACCGCAAGATGGTTGCCGCGCTGTGGCGGGAGAGCCCAGTGCCGCGGCTCGGTGCGGACGAGCGCCTCGCGACGATGGCGTCGTTGCTCCACCGCGATCGCGACGGCCACGCCTACGCGACCGCGATGATCCGCGCGTCGGGCCTCAGTGCTGACGTGTGGGTCGCGCAGTACCTCCACGCCTACCTGCGGCCGGTCGTCCACTGCCTTCTCGCGCACGACCTCGCCTTCATGCCGCACGGCGAGAACGTCATCCTCGTGATCGCCGACCACGTGCCGCGCCGCGCGCTCATGAAGGACGTGGGGGAGGAGGTCGTGGTGCTCCGCGATCGTGACCTGCCCGAGGAGGTCTCCCGGATCCGGCAGCCGGTCGACGCCGACGAGCAGGCGCTCGCGATCTTCACCGACGTGTTCGACGGCGTCCTGCGCCACCTCGCCGGCATCCTGCACGTCGACGGCGTCCTGCCCGAGAGTCGCTTCTGGGCGCTGGTCGCCGAGTGCGTGGACCGGCACGCCGCGGAGCACCCGGGGCTCGCGCCGCGGGTGGACCTGCGTGCCGACCGGTTCGCCCACTCGTGCCTCAACCGGCTCCAGCTGCGCAACACGCTGCAGATGGTCGACCTCGCGAGCCAGTCGGACTCGCTGATCTATGCAGGCACCCTCGCGAACCCGATCGCCCGCAGCGCGGTCGCCGTGCCGGCATGACCGCGCGACTGTTCCGCGACTCGTACGGCGTGCCACACCTGCGCGCGGAGTCGATGCTCGCGCTGGCTGAAGCCCAGGGGCGGGTGACGGCTCACGACCGTGGCGGCCAGATCCAGGTCGAGCACTGGCGTACGGAGGGTCGTCTCGCCGAGCACATCGGGGAGGGCGGGGTGCCGTGGGACCGCTTCGCGCGCCAGGCCCGGCTCGCCGACACGGCCCGCACCGCGTACGAGCGGCTCGACGCGCAGGATCAGGAGTGGGTCGCGGCGTACGTCGCGGGAGTCAACGCTGTCCTCCCCGAGGCGCGGTGGCCTGACTGGGCGCCGCTCGGCATCCTGCACGTCGCCCACGTCCTCTTCTCTGATCTGCCGGCGCTGCTGTGGCGCGAGCACGTGCACCGCACGCTCGCGCGCACCCACGGTGAGGAGGTCGTCGACCTCTTCCAGGCCGATGCGGGCGGCTCGGGGAGCAACGCGTGGGCGGTGCACGGCGCACTGACCCGTACGGGGCTGCCGATCCTCGCGGGCGACCCGCACCGCGTCCTGGAGATCCCGGGCGTCTATCAACAGGTGCGGCTGGCCTGTCCGGGCGTCGACGTCGTCGGGCTGGCGTTCCCCGGTGTGCCCGGCGTGGCGCACTTCGGGCACGCGGGCTCGGTCGCATGGGGCATCACGAACGCTATGGCGCACCACATCGACGTCTTCCGCGAGCGACTCCGCGGCACTCCCGACGGGGGCGTCGAGGCCTACGGGCCAGGCGGCTGGGAGCCGGCCGAGTCCGGGTGGGAGCCGGCCGAGTCCGGGTGGGAGCAGGTCCTCGTCCGGGACACCGACACCGCGGTGGAGGTGCCGTGGGTCGAGACGGTGCGCGGGGTCGTCGTCGCGGAGCTCGAGGCGCTGCCCGCGAGCGGTGACGAGATGCCGGCGCTGTCTGCGCGGTTCCCGGCGCGAGCGAGCGCCGACCTCGGGATCGCCGCGATGCGTCCGCTGCTGCGTGCGCGCACCGCCGAGGACGTGGCGACGGCGTACGAGCGCTGGATCGATCCCGTCAACCGGCTGCTGGTCGCCGATCGTGAGGGGACGGTGCTGAGCCGGACCGTCGGGCGGGTCCCCGACACGGGCGGTGCGGCGCGCCGGCTCCCGCGCGAGGGGTGGGGCGAGGGCGCGGACGACGTCTCCTGGCAGCCGGTGCCACCCGCCCGTTCGGTGGGCGACCGCGCCGTCGACGCGAACGAGCGACCCGACGACCCTGCCCTCGCACTCGGCTACGCCTACGCCCCGCCGTACCGTGCAGCGCGGATCCGTGCCCGCCTCGCCGATCTCGCGGGTGAGCAGGTCGGGGTCGACGACATGGCCGAGATCCACGGTGACACCGTCTCGCTCGGCGCCGACGCGCTGCTTCGTCATCTGCCCGACGCCGCCGACGAGGCCCTCAGTCCTGCCGCACAGGACCTCGTCAGCCGCTTGCAGCGATGGGACCGCCAGATGCTCGCCGACAGCGCCGAGGCGGGCGCGTACGCCGCGTGGCGCGCAGCGCTCGTCCGTCGGATCGCTGCCCTCCCCGTCCTCGCACCGTTGCACGAGCCCCACGGCATGGGCGCGGTTTATGCGCCGTGGATGGACGTCCGTGCCCGCGTCGGTGAGGGGCTGCACGCCCTGCTGGACGGTCGTGGCGCAGCGGCGACGCTCGGGATCGACACCGCCTCGCTCGTCCGCGGTGCGCTGGAGGAGGTCGCGTCGGTCCGTGCGCCTAGCACCTGGGGCGACACCCATCTGCTGGACCCGGTGCGGGTGCTCGACGGAGTGCCGGGCGCGACCTTCGCCGCCCTCGAACGGACGGGCCTGTCGGGCGACGGCGACACCGTCCGCGCCACGGCGAGCACCCCTGGCGTGAGCGACGTCTGCTGGCGTGGTTCGGTGGCGCGCTGGATCTGGGACCTCTCGGACCGCGATGCGAGCCGGTGGGGAGTCCCGTTCGGCGCGGCCGGCGATGCGGACAGCCCCCACGCCACCGATCAGCTCGCGACCTGGCTGGCGGCTGGGTCGAGCCCGGTCGTCACCGCCTGGGACGCACTCGTCGAGGAGGACCTGCTGTGAGCACGACCGCGGACGACCGCCTGATCACCGGCACACGGGGAGAGGTCCTGCGTACCGACGTCGTCGACGGGTTCGGGACCGTCACGGTCCGCGTCCTCGATCCCGAGGGCGACCTCACGACGATCCACCCGTGGATGACCGCGCCACGCGCGCGCTTCTGGGGACTGCAGGGGCTGACCGCGCAGGAGCTCTGCGACCTCTACGCGTACGTCGACGGACTCACGACGCACCACGCGTTCCTGGTCTGCCGCGACGACGTGCCGTTCATGCTGCTCCAGACCTATCTGCCCGAGCACGACCCGGTGGGGGAGTGTTACGAGCCGGAGTCAGGCGACGTCGGGATGCACTTCTTCCTCGGCGAGCACGTCGCGACGCGCGAGGAGCAGTGGGCGATCCTGCTGCGAACATTCGTGGGGTTCGTGCTCGGACCGCCGAGTGCCCGCAGGATCGTGGTCGAGCCGGACGTGCGCAACGCGCGCTCGCTCGCCGTCCTGGAGATGCTCGGCTTCGAGCGCGGACGGCAGATCACGCTGCCGGACAAGACCGCCCAGCTGGCGTTCCTCGACCGCGTCCGCGCAGAGACGACGCTGAATCGGATGTGTGCGAACCTGCCACGGACCGGCGTCCACGACTAGGATCACGACCGCGGAACGATGGCGGCGCGTGATAGCGCCTCCCGACGACAAGGGGAGTGCGCATGGGCGGTGACTCGCTCGATCAGGTCGTGTTCTGGGCGGTGGTGGTGGCGAGGCTGCTCGTCCCGCTCCTCGTCTTCAAGTACCCGCTCCCGGCGATCGTCGCGTGCATGCTGCTCGACGGTGTCGACCAGACGATCTTCCAGACCTTCACGTCGCTCGACCTCTCGCACTACCAGAGCTACGACAAGGCGCTGGACATCTACTACCTCGCGCTCGCGTACGTCGCGACGATGCGCAACTGGACGAGCCGGCCGGCGTTCGAGGTCGCGCGGTTCCTGTTCTTCTACCGCCTGGTCGGCACCACGATCTTCGAGCTGACGGGCGGGACGCACCGCTGGCTGCTGCTGATCTTCCCCAACACCTTCGAGTACTTCTTCATCTTCTACGAGATCGTCCGTACGCGATGGGATCCGAAGCGCTTCTCGCTGCGGTGGTGGATCGCGGCGGCGGCGGTGATCTGGATCGTCATCAAGATTCCGCAGGAGGCGTGGATCCACGTCCTCAAGCTCGATCTCACCGACACGATGCGCGACGTCCCGTGGTTCACTCCGGCGCTGGTGCTGACGGTCCTCGCACTGGCCGCGGTGTTCTGGTTCGTCGTACGCCCGCGCCTCGCTCCGCCCGACCACGCCTGGCAGTTCGCCGCCGGTCCGCTCCCGCACGCGATCGACGACGAACGCGAGCGCGCGGCCCTGCGGGTCGCCCGTGGCAGGGTCCTCGACAGCTGGTTGCTGGAGAAGATCGTCATCGTCGCGCTCGTCAGTATGATCATCGCGAACATCGTCCCGAGCGTGACCGCGACGCCGGTGGAGATCGCGGTCAGCTGTGGAGTGCTGATCGTGGTGAACTCCTTCATCGGCCTGTGGACCGCGCGCCGCGGCGGCGGTCTTCAGTCGGTCGCGGCGGCGTTCTTCGTCCTCTCCGCGGTCAACATCGGTCTCGTCGTCGCGGCGAGCACCCTCGTCCCCACTCGTGAACGCTTCTTCCTGACAGCAGGCTTCTTCTTCGTGTTCCTCCTGACACTGATCGTCACCCTCTACGACCGCTACCGGCCGGTGCTCGACGTCCGCACCGGCATCATCCGCACTGATGTGGTGCGCCGCGGCCAGATCGAGGCAGGCTCGTGAGCACGTCGACGATGGGTCTGGCGGGTCCGCGCGGGGTGCTCGTCCTCGTCACGGGTGGCACGGCAACCATGGGCGGCGGCGCCGACGGCTTGGCGGTGACGGCCGAGGGAGTCGACGGCCTGCGGGCGATCGTGGATGCCTGGTCGGTCGCGCGCCAGGTACGCGCTGACGTCGTGCTCGACCATCCGTTGCGTGACAGCGCTGAGATGGGGCCCGCCGACTGGACGCGTTGGCACCGCCAGATCCGCGCCGCGCTGCCGTCGGTGGCCGGCGTGGTCGTCGTCCACGGCACCGACAGCATGGCGTTCAGCGGGGCTGCCCTCGCCCTCGCGCTCGCTGACGCGCCGCGCCCGGTCGTGCTCACCGGCGCCCAGCGGGGTCCGTCCGAGCCCGGCAGCGACGTGGCCGACAACCTCCGCCTCGCGCTCGACACCGTCCAGGCAGGTCGTGGTGGCGTGTCGTTGGCCTTCGCCGGACAGGTGCGTGCGGCGGCGACCCTCTGGAAGCAGTCCACCACCGACCTCGACGGGTTCGCGGGCGTGCTCGGGACGAGCCGTCGGCTGTCGCTCTATCTCCCGCTGGGTGGGTTCCACGGCTACGACGAGGACCGGTTCGTCGCCCTCGCGACCGTCAGTCTCGAGCAGTGGCACGACCAGCTCATGTGGTCACGCCAGCCGTCCGGTGTCGTGCTGCGTGTCTTCGGCGGGGGGACGGCGCCGGCCGACAAGGTCGCGTTCGAGCGCCTCGCGGCGCTGCGCGAGGCAAAGATCCCCGTCGTCGCGGTCAGCCAGACACCGGCGGCTGCGGTCGACCTGCGCCGCTACGCCGCGGGCCGCGGGCTCTTGGAGCAGGGGGTGGTGAGCTGTGGCTGCATGACGACGGAGGCTGCGTTCGCCAAGCTCCACTACCTCATCGCGAGCGGCCTGTCGTACGAGGAGATCCGAAGCCTGCTGGCCGTCGACCTCGTGGGTGAAGGTCGTACTCGACGCTGACGACCCGTCTGGACCCTCCTGTCTGATTACGTCCGTTTGCAACCTCACTGTCCCTGACCCTCGCGTGGGGGGACGCTGGTTGATGGTGCGCTCGCCCCGGGAGTCGCCACGCCGACGCACGATGTGCCGGCGTTCTCGGGAACTCACCACGCGAGGAGAACACCATGGCAACCACCATCGGGCAGGAGACCTCCACCGCTGAGGAGCCACCTCCGCCGCCCGCACCCGAGCCCACGACGCCGACGAAGCCGATCCATCACGGGACGCCTCAGCGCGGCGTCGACGTGATCCCGTCGTCGTCGTTCAAGACTGGTCGGTTCGGCCGCATGTTCCGCCACCTGCCGGTCTTCGCGCACACCGCCGACGACATGACGGCACTGGCTCTGCGGATGGTCGAACCGGCCGGGCCGCCGCCCGAGAACCCCGACATCCCGTCCGGCTACACCTACTTCGGGCAGTTCGTCGACCACGACGTCACGTTCGACCCGGTGTCGAGCCTTCGGCGCCAAAACGACCCGGACGCTCTCCACAACTTCCGTACCCCGAGGTTCGACCTCGACTCGTTGTACGGCCGGGGGCCCGCCGACCAGCCGTACCTGTACGACGACTCCGGACCCGTCACCAAGATGCGCCTCGGCGAGGACGTCGGCGTCGTCCCAGGCGAGACCAGCGGCGCCGGCCCGGATCTGCCGCGGAACGAGCCGCGTCAGCGCGCCGGCGAGGAGGTCTTCTTCGGTCGCGCCCTGACCGGAGACCCGCGCAACGACGAGAACCTCCTCGTGTCCCAGCTCCACCTGACCATGCTGCAGTTCCACAACCGGGTCGCCGACGTCGTGGGGTCGACCACGCCCCTGACCGGGGACGACGCGTTCAAGGAGACCCAGCGGCTCGTCCGTTGGCACTACCAGTGGGTCGTCGTGCACGACTTCCTGCGCCGCATCGTCGGCCAGGCGGTCATCGACGACATCCTGCGCACCGAGACCTACGTCGCCGACCCGAACGGTTCGACGATCGCGCTTATACGCCCGTCGTTCCAGTTCTACCGGCCGGCCAACACCGCGTACATTCCTGTGGAGTTCGCGGTCGCGGCGTACCGGTTCGGGCACTCGATGATCCGGGGCCGCTACGACATCAACGATTTCGTGAAGAACGCGCGAGGCGACCAGGGGCCGATCCCGATCTTCGGGCCGGAGCTGCCGCCGGACGAGCTGTCGAACCTCAACGGCTTCCGGCGACTGCCTCCCCAGTGGGCGGTCGAGTGGAAGTTCCTGGTCGACATGCCGGGCGCCGACACCCCGCCCCAGCCGTCGCTGCCCATCGACACGAAGCTGGCCAGGCCGTTGGCCGATCTTCCGCTGTCGGTGGCGGCGCACCCGCCGCACGCGCTCGCCGAGCGCAACCTCCAGCGGGGTGTCGCGCTCGGGCTGCCGGCAGGCAACACGGTGGCCCGGGCGATGGGCATCGACCCGCTCGATGCCGACACGTTGGGCATCGGTGACCTCAGCGAGGACCTGAGGATGCACCCGCCGCTATGGTTCTACATCCTCAAGGAGGCCGAGGTGCTGGCCGCGGGCAAGACGCTCGGGCCCGTCGGCGGGCGGATCGTCGCCGAGGTTCTGCTCGGGATGCTCAACGAGGACCCTCTCTCGTACCTCAGCGTCGAGCCCAACTGGAAGCCGCAGGCGCCGATGGCTCGCGACGACGGCACGTTCGACCTCCCGCAGCTGCTCCGTTTCGCGAAGGAGGCGTGAGGCCGCCGGGAGTCAGCTGCCGAAGCTGCGCGGCTGGAACTCGGGCTGCTCCTTCTTGGCGTTCGCCGCGCGGGCGATCGCGGTGTTCCTCGCGAAGAGCATCGCGAGCTGCAGGCGTCGCTCGACCGCGAAGGCGCGCCGCGGCGAGGCGTGGCGCGTGCGGTTGAGCAGCGCCTTGGAGGCGGCGACGGAGTCGGGGGAGCGGGCGATGAGCGCCTCGACCAGCTCGCGCGCGGGCACCTCGGGGTCGTCCGCGACGCCGCTGGCGAGCCCCAGCGCGTGGGCGGTCGTCCCGTCGACGACCTCACCGGTCATCGTCAGGCGGCGCGCGACGTCGCCGCCGACGAGCTCGCGGAGGCTGACGGTGCCGCTCATGTCTGGTACGAGGCCCCACTTCGCCTCGAGCACCGACCAGCGCGCGTCAGGCGTGGTGAACCGAAAGTCAGCCGCGGTGGCGAGCTGGAGGCCCGCGCCGTAGCAGTGGCCGTGGACCACCGCGACGACCGGCACCGGCAGCTCGCGCCACACCCACAGGCCACGCTGGAAGAGGTTCTGACCACGCAGCGGGTTCGGGACGAACGAGCGCACGATGGTCGCCGGGCTGCTCATCACCGAGGCGAAGTCGAGACCGGCGCAGAACGCGTCGCCCTCGCCGCGCAGCACGACGGCGCGGACGGTGCGGTCCTCGCGGACACGGCGGGCGGTCGCGACGAGCTCGCGCAACATCGTGATGTCGACGCCGTTGAGCTTCTCGGGGCGGTTGAGCGTGACGTGCGCGATGGCGTCGTCGACGGTGAGCAGGACGCGTGGCTCTGTCATGGTGGCCATGTTACTTGCCGGTAGGTGCCTACGGTGGCGGGTATGGCGAGCCCGCCGGTCCACGTCGGCATCTCGGGATGGAGCTATGCCCGGTGGCACGGCGACTACTATCCGAACGACCTGCCGCGGCGCGACGAGCTCGGCTATGTGGCGTCGCGCCTGGCCACGGTCGAGGTCAACGCGAGCTTCTACCGGCTGCAACGGCCGACGACGTACGAGCGGTGGTACGACACGACGCCGGACGGTTTCCGCTTCGCGGTCAAGGGCAGCCGTTTTCTCACGCATCAGCGCCGGCTCCGCGAGCCCGAGCAGCCACTGGCCACCTTCATGGCCTCGGGGGTCCTGGCGCTGCGCGAGAAGCTCGGCCCTTTCCTCTGGCAGCTCCCGGCGGAGGGGGCACCGACGCCCGAGCGCCTCGACGCGTTCTGCGCGATGCTGCCTCGCTCGTACGGGGCACGCCTGCCGCTGACGCACGCCGTCGAGGTCCGCAGCGCCCAGGCGATCGACGAGGTCACGGAAATCCTTCGCAGCCACAGAATCGCCCTCGTCGTCTCTGATGGCGCGGGCGCGTGGCCGCTGTTCGAGCGGGCGACGGCGGACTTTGCGTACGTCCGCCTGCACGGCCACACGCAGCTCTACCACGGCGGCTACTCCGACCATCGCCTCCGCCGCTGGGCTGAGCGGATCCGCGGGTGGGACGTCGAGACGTGGGTGTACTTCGACAACGACGCCGACGGCCGGGCCCCGTACGACGCTGAGCGGCTGGCCCGACGGCTACGTTGAGCCGCCGATCCGGGGTCTGCGCCGGTCTCGGAACGGTACGGTGTGTCGCGCCCACCCCTCCAGGAGGCCCTCGTGCGTCCTCGCCGCGTCGCCGTCGCGCTCTGCGTGCTGCTTGCCGCCGTCGCGACGCTCGCGGGCTGCAGCAGCGAGGCGCCGGAGACCGTCCAGCTCGGGGGCGGCTCGGCCTCGGCGCCCTCCGCGGGGACGGTCGAGCGGCCATGGGGAACCGTGACGACCTTCCCCGAGCTCGAGAAGGCGCAGATCCCCGAGCGCCCCGACATGACGTTCGCGGCCGAGATGGTGCTGCACCACGATCAGGCTGTCGAGCTGAGCCGCAACGTGCTCGCTCACGACGGGATCGACGAGCGCGTCGCGGCGGCCGCGCGGTTCATCGCGCAGGACCAGCGCAACGAGATCACCACGATGACCGCGTGGATCGACGCCTGGGTGGCCTCGCTGCCTGAGCTCGCTCAGGGCCACCACGTCCACGACGCTGCCAGCATGCCCGGCATGGTGCCCGAGGCGAGAGTCGACGCGCTGCGCGGCCTCCCGACGGCCGAGGCTCAGATGTCGTTCCTCGCGCTGATGATCGCGCACCACGAAGGAGCGGTCGCGATGTCGAAGGGCTACCTGGGCAACGACCACAACTCCTTCACGAAGAGCATCGCCCAACACATCATCCGCGAGCAGACGGTCGAGATCGACTACCTGCGCCGACTCGCGGACGGGCTCTGAGGCGTCACGACTCAACCTCCTCGCCGCGGGCGTCCGCTGCCCGCGCCAGGTCTCGTACCCGTCGCCCAAGGGCGAACCCGGTGACGTCGGGGCACTGGACGAGGTGCTCGAGCAGCCGGTACGTGGTGGCACGCGGCATCTCCAGGGAGTCCACGAGCTGCCGCGCGGTCACCCCGAGCCCCTCGGCCCGCAAGGGCTCACCGTGCGCTGCACTCTTTCGCGCTCGTGTCCCTCGTGTGACGTGTCGGGGCGCGTTGGCGACGAGCCGAGCGCACGTCCGTGCGTTGGTGCCCTGGCGCCCACGTGCCCGTCGCGGGTGGACCCTCAGGCGCCGACGACCGCCGTCAACGCGTCGATGCCCTGGTCGAGCTCGGACTCGGTCACGACGAGGGTCGGCGCGATGCGCAGCGTGCGCCCGTGCGTCTCCTTGCAGAGCACACCGTGCTGCACGAGCGCGACCGCTGCCTCCCGCCCGGTCAGCCCGCCGGGGGAGAGGTCGATCCCCGCCCATAACCCACGCCCCCGTACGCCGTCCACGCCGTGGCCGACGAGCGCATCGAGCCGTGCGTGGAGGTGCTTGCCGAGCACCCGAGACCGCTCCTGGAACTCACCCGTCCGCAGCAACCCCACGACCGCACGCCCGACGGCGCACGCGAGCGGGTTCCCGCCGAACGTCGAGCCGTGCTGCCCCGGCCGCAGCACGCCCAGCACGTCCGCCCGTCCCACCACGGCCGACACGGGCACGATCCCGCCGCCGAGCGCCTTGCCGAGCGTCGAGAGGTCGGCCGTCACACCCTCGTGTTCGAGCGCGAGCACCGTACCGGTCCGTGCGAGCCCCGACTGGATCTCGTCGGCGACCAGCAGACACCCTGCGTCGTCGGCGATCCTCCGTGCGGCGGCCAGATAGCCCACCGGCGGCACGGTCACCCCTGCCTCACCCTGGATCGGCTCCAGCAGGATCGCCGCAGTTCGCTCGTCGACGGCCTCGGCGAGCGCGTCGGTGTCGCCGTACGGAACCCGGACGAACCCCGGCGTGTACGGCCCGTACCCGCCGTACGCGTCCGGATCGTCCGAGAACGAGACGATCGTTGTGGTCCGCCCGTGGAAGCCGCCGCTCGCGACCACGATCGTCGCCGTCGGGTCGGGGACCCCTTTCACCTCGTACGCCCACTTGCGGGCGACCTTGATCGCCGACTCCACCGCCTCGGCGCCGGAGTTCATCGGCAGGACCATCTCCGTGCCGGTGAGCGCGGCCAGCTCCTCGCAGAAGGCACCGAGCAGGTCGTGGTGGAACGCCCGCGACGTCAAAGTCACCCGCCCCAGCTGCTCGACGGCGGCCGCGACAAGCGCCGGATGGCGGTGCCCGAAGTTGAGAGCCGAGTAGCCCGCGAGGAAGTCCAGGTAGGACCGGCCATCGACGTCGGTGACCCACGCGCCGGACGCTTCGTGGATGACCACGGGCAGCGGGTGGTAGTTGTGCGTGGTCCACCGTTCGTCGAGCGCGACCAGGTCGGCGGATGTGGAGTGGGTCATACCCCAGGCTAGGCGCCCGGCGACCTGGTGCACAGTTCCTGACCTGTGAACTAGGCTGACGCGCGTGAGCACCACCACGCCCGCCACGTCACGCCGCCCCTGGCGTGCCGTCCGCGCGGGGGTGGCTGCGTCCCTGGCCGTCTGCGTGGCGCTCCTCGGCCACCTCGCCGGTGGGGGAGCGGCTCCCGGTGGTGCCGCGATCGCCTTCACCGTCGTGGCGGCGGCGCTCCTCGCGCACCGGCTCGCGGCACACCGTTGGACCGTTCGTACGCTGACGGCGCTCGTCGTCGGTGTCCAGGGCGGGGTGCACCTGTGGTGCGCGCTGGCCGCGCCGCCCGAGCAGGGCGCTGCCACGGTCTCCGCAGGTGCGATGCTCCTCGGGCACGCCCTCGCCACGGTCGCGACCGTGGCGCTGCTGCGACACGGCGAAAGGGCGCTGTGGTCGCTGACCGACCTGCTCGTGAGCAGGCCAGTGCGCCGGCTCGCGTACGCGGTGCGTACGTTGCCGGCCCGCCTCGCCGTCGACGTCGCTCCGGCGGTGACCGGTGCCCCGGCCGTACGCCTCCACCATCTCCTGCTGGGTGCCGCGCTGTGGCGCCGTGGTCCGCCCGCACGCGCTTGACGGCTGTGCACACGACCCCCTGAGCAGAGAGACACCTCCTCACATGAACAAGCTCGTCCTGCCCTCCGGCATGCTCGCCGGAGCCGCAGCTCTCGTCCTCGCCACTGCCGCACCCGCGTCCGCGCACGTCGGCGTTGACGCCCCTGACGCGGCGAAGGGTGGCTGGGCGACCCTCTCGTTCCGCGTCCCGACCGAGTCCGACACCGCCAGCACGACCGCCCTTACCGTCACGTTCCCCGAGGGCGCCGACTTCGAGTACGTCGCCACCAAGACCAAGCCCGGGTGGACCGTCAGCAAGGTGGAGGGCACCTCCGTCACCTGGACCGCCGAGAAGGGGACCGGCATCGCGCCGGGCGAGTTCGACGTGTTCGACCTCCGGGTCGGGCCGCTGCCGACCGACGTCGACACCCTCACCTTCCCGGCCACCCAGACGTACTCCGACGGCACGACGGCCGCCTGGGACCAGCCGACGCCCGAGAGCGGCGAGGAGCCCGATCGTCCTGCTCCGGTGGTGGCGCTCGCCGACGCCGAGGACGGGCACGGCGCCCACGGAGCCACGGACGCCGAGACCGACGACGACGCCGCGGAGTCCGAGGACTCCGGCGGCGTCGACGGCTGGCTCGTCGGCGGCATCGCCGTCCTGGCGCTCGCCGTCGGGGCCCTCGTGGCCAGCCTCGTCCGCAGGGGGCCACGCTCCCGATGAGCTCAACCTTGACGAGCACGGCCGCACGCGGCCTGCGCCACGTCGTGCTCGCCTGCGTGACCGCCGTCGGGCTGCTGGTCCTCAGCAGCCCGACGGCGGTCGGCCACGCCGTCCTCGTCTCCACGACGCCCGCGGACGGCTCCACCGTGGCGATCCTGCCGGACGAGATCGTCCTGACCTTCAACGAGCGCGTGACCACCCCGGCGTACGTCGTCGCCGAGGCGCCGGACGGCACCCAGGTCGCCTCGGGGGAGGCCCGGACGGACGGGAAGAGCGTCCGTGCGACCACCAACCCGGCCGACATCGCGGGGGAGTACCGCATCTCCTACCGCGTCGTGTCCGCCGACGGGCACCCCATCGACGGCTCGGTGTACGTCACCGTGACCGAGGGGCGTACCGTCGAGAAGACCCGCGCCGAGGACGACGAGGACACCGGGGCGGGGTTCGTGCACGAACACCGGGCCCACTTCCTGTGGGGGGCTGCCGGTGTGATCGCTGCCGCTGCGCTGCTGCTGTGGCCCCGGCGGCGCGAAGACAAGGAGGACGCGTGATGACCGCGCCGGTACGTTGGGCCGTCGGAGCGTTCCTGGCCACGTTCGCCACCCTGTACGTGGCCTTGGCGCTGGGCGCCGCGCTTCCGGCAACAGCCCCGCTCGGCATACCCGATCCGGGTGTGTTCACCGGATGGGCGCTCATGGTTACGCGGGTGCTCTCCGACCTCGCCGGGCTGGCGACGGTCGGGTTCCTCACGACCGCGGCGTTTCTCCTCCCCTCCAGCGCCCGCGAGGTGCAGGGCCTTGCGGCGCGCTCGGTCCGCGTGGCGTCGACCACGGCGTTCGCGTGGGCAGGCGCGACCCTCGTGCTGTTCTTCTTCAGCACCTCGCAGCTCTTCGGGACGCCCCCGTCGGCGCTCTCGTGGAACCTCTTCACCGAGTACGGCACGGGTTCTGAGACGGGCCGCGCGCAGCTCGCGCAGATTGTGATCGCCCTGCTCGTCGCCGTCCTCGCCCGCCGGACCTTCAGCGTCAGGGCGGCCGCGCTGCTGCTCGGGCTCGCCCTCGGCGGGTTCGTTCCGCAGGCGATGTCGGGCCACTCCGCGGGCGCAGGCGCGCACGACCTCGCGATCGTGAGCATGTTGCTCCACCTCGTGGGCGCGGCGCTGTGGGTCGGCGGACTCGCCGGCCTCGCGTGGGTCGCGCTCATGGGAAGCCGTCGCCTTCCTGCAGCCGTCACGCGGTTCTCCACCCTCGCGGTGTGGTGCGTGGCGATCCTCGCCGTCTCCGGCGTCGTCAACGCCGCGACCCGCATCCAGGGCCTGTCCGACCTCGACTCCCGTTATGCCCTGCTGATCGGTCTCAAGGTCCTCGCCCTGGTCGTCCTCGCCGGTCTCGGCCTCGTCCACCGCCGCCGTACGGTCACCTCGCTCGAGCAAGCCGACGGCCTGTCGGACGACGCGGCGGTCCGCGGCCCGGCGCGCCGCCTCTTCCTGCGCATCGCCGCGGTCGAGCTGATCGTCATGGGCATGACCGTGGCCGTGGCAGTGGCGCTCTCGCGCACCCCGACGCCACGCCCGGACGACCTGTACGACACCACCGTCAACGCGATCCTCGGCGGCCCGCTGCCGCCGGAGCCGACGCTGTGGCGTCTGCTCTGGGGATTCACACCGAACGGCGTCGGTCTCGCCGTCGCCGGGCTCTGCCTCGCGCTCTACGTCAAGGGCCTGCTGGTGATGCACCGTCGCGGCGACCGGTGGCCGGTCGGCCGCACGATCTCGTGGATGGCGGGCCTCGTGATGGTCGCGTGGGCGACCTTCGGCGGGCTCGGCGTCTACTCGCACGTGCTCTTCAGCGCGCACATGGTCTCGCACATGATGCTCAGCATGGTCGCGCCGATCCTGCTGATCCTTGGTGCTCCGGTGACGCTCGCCCTGCGCACGCTCCCGGGCCCGCGCGGCAAGGGCGACGTGTCACCGCGCCAGATGCTGGTCTCGCTGCTGCACTCCCGCTTCGTCAGCGTCGTGACACACCCGCTGTTCGCGACGGCGATCTTCGTCGGCAGCCTGTACGGGCTCTACTTCACGCCGATCTTCGAGACCGCGATGGAGAGCCACGTCGGGCACGGCCTGATGGAGCTGCACTTCCTCGCGGCCGGCTCACTCTTCTACTACGTCATCATCGGCATCGATCCGTCGCCACGTCGGATCGCCCCGCTGTGGCGCTTCGTGATCCTGCTCGTCACGATCCCGTTTCACGCGTTCTTCTCGATCACGCTCATGGCGATGACCAGCGTCATCGCCAGCGGGTACTACAACCAGCTCGAGCGGCCGTACGCGACCGACCTGCTGTCCGACCAATACCTCGGCGGCGGGATCGCGTGGGCCATGGGCGAGGTGCCGCTGGTGCTCGTGATGGGGGCGCTGTTCGTGCAGTGGTTCCGATCTGACGCACGCGACGCCGTACGGCACGACCGCAACGCGAGCAAGAACGACGGCGCCGAGCTCGCGGCATACAACGCCTATCTCGCCGGACTGGCCGGGCGCCCGTCGCCTCAGAAGAAGGCGCCGCAGAAGCCTGCACCCGACAAGCCCGTCCCCGAAGCCGACGAAGCCCGGCCGGAGTCGTCCGACCGGGCTCCGCGTGGCTAGCCCTTCACGACGTAGCGGGGCTACGGCGTGTAGAGCGTCGTCGTGTTCGTGCGCGCGCCCTCGAAGCGCGCCTGCACGTCCGCCCAGTTGACGAGGTGCCACCAGGCCTTGACGTAGTCGGCCTTCACGTTCTGGTACTGCAGGTAGAACGCGTGCTCCCACATGTCGAGCATGAGGAGCGGGACCAGCCCGACCGGCAGGTTGCCCTGGTGGTCGTACAGCTGGCAGATGATCGGCCGCTGGCCGAGCGTCTCCCACGCGAGGATCGACCAGCCCGAGCCCTGGATGCCGAGGGCACTGGCCTCGAACTGCGCGCGGAACTTGTCGAACGACCCGAAGTAGTTGTCGATCGCCGCCGCCAGCTCGCCCACCGGCTTGTCGCCGCCTTCGGGCGACATGTTCGGCCAGAACACCGAGTGGTTCACGTGCCCGGCGAGGTTGAACGCAAGGTTCTTCTCGAGCAGGTTGACCGTCCCGAGCGAGTCCTTGTCGCGCGCCTCGGCCATCTGCTCCAGTGCCGTGTTGGCACCGTTGACGTAGGCGAGGTGGTGCTTGCTGTGGTGCAGCTCCATGATCTTGCCGGAGATGTACGGCTCGAGAGCTCCGTAGTCGTACGGCAGATCGGGCAGGGTGTACTCAGCCACGTGTCCTCCATCGATTCTCTTGAGTTGTCCTCACAGTCTCTCAGCCCAGACACCGGTGCAAGCGAGGGGTTCACCAGGCGACCCCCGGGTGTGCGTGGGCGAGCAGTTAGTCTTGTGACCGCCGACCTTGTCGCACCTGCCTGCTGACGAAGAACCCGAAGGAAACCAGTGACCGCCGCCACGAACGCTTCGAGCGCCGAGCGCGTCCTGACCATCCCCAATGCGCTGAGCTTCGTCCGCCTGCTCGGGGTGCCCCTGTTCCTGTGGCTGGTCCTCGGCCCGGAGGCCGACGTGCTGGCGCTCGTCGTGCTGGTCGTCTCCGGCTTCACCGACTATCTCGACGGCTATCTCGCCCGCCGGCTCGGCCAGATGTCCAAGGTCGGGGCGCTGCTCGACCCCATCGCCGACCGCCTCTACATCCTGGCTGTCGTCTTCGGCCTCGCGATGCGCGACATCATCCCGTGGTGGCTGGCGATCCTTCTGCCGCTGCGCGACGTCCTGCTCTTCGCGCTAGTGCCGTTCCTGCGCACCCGTGGCTACAGTTCGCTACCCGTGCACTTCCTCGGCAAGGCGGCGACGGCGGGGCTGCTGTACGCATTCCCCCTCCTGCTGCTCGGCGACGACACCGGTACGGTCGCCGGCCTCGCCAACGTGTTCGGCTGGGCGTTCGCGATCTGGGGCGTCGGCCTCTACTGGTGGGCCGGGCTCCTGTACGTCTGGCAGGTACGCCGCCTCCTGGTGACCGTGCCTCCGGTGAAGGCGCGCTGAGGAGCCATACGTGGCGGGCCGCCGAGCAGGGATGACGACAGGGTCGATATCGGGGACAGTGCCGTCAGCAGACGTGACGGGCAACTCCATGACTCTGCTCCAGAACATCACCGACCGCCCGCTCGACGACGACTACTACACGCACGCGCCGCACGAGCCGACCCGCCGGGGTCGGATCGCGGCGGTGGCGGTCGTCGCGTTCTTCGCTCTCCTGATCACGCTCGCCGTCCTCGAGACCCGCGCCGGCCGCCCGGCCGCCGAGAGCGAGCGGGCCGTGCTGATCAAGCAGATCGAGCAGCGTAAGGACGACATCGCGACCCATCAGGAGGAGGTCAGCGTGCTCACGAACGCCGTCTCACGCCTACGCCGCGAGCAGTCCGGCGCCGAGGCTCTGGCCCGTGCGAAGGAGCAGGGCGCGGTCGTGGGGACTGTGGCGGTGACCGGTCCAGCTCTGCGCGTGGTGGTCGACAGCGCCGACGACGCCGACGACAAGCCCGAGGGACGCGTGCGCGACAAGGACCTTCAGATGCTCGTCAACGGTCTGTGGCAGTCCGGTGCCGAGGCGATCGCGATCAACGGCAACCGGTTGACCTCGATGTCGTCAATCCGTGCCGCCGGAGACGGGATCACCGTCAACTACCGCTCGTTGACCAGCCCATATGTGGTGACCGCGATCGGCAGTCCGCGTACGCTTCCGGGGAACTTCATCGACACACCCGCGGCCCAGCTCTGGGCAGGTTACGAGGAGAACTTCGACATGCGCTTCGACGTGACCGAGCGTGACGAGGCGACGCTGCCCGGAGCGCCTCGACGTGCGACCACGATCCGTCACGCCAAGGTCCTGGAGGTGTCGGACAAGTGATCGCCGTCCTTGGTCTGGTCATCGGGATCGCGCTGGGCCTGCTCTTCGAGCCCAGCGTCCCCGCCGGCCTCCAGCCATACCTCCCGATCGCGGTCGTCGCTGCCCTCGACGCCGTGTTCGGCGCTATCCGCGCATACCTCGACGGGCGCTTCGACGACAAGGTGTTCGTCGTCTCCTTCATCTCCAACGTGCTCATCGCGGCGCTCATCGTGTTCGTCGGCGACCAGCTCGGCGTTGGCTCCCAGTTGTCGACGGGTGTCATCGTGGTCCTGGGGATTCGCATCTTCTCCAACGCCGCAGCGATCCGGAGGCATCTCTTCCATGCATAGGTACAGCCCATGCATAGGTGCAGCCATGCATAGGCGCAGCCATGGCTGACCGCGACCCGGCGCCCGATACCTCGAAGGCCTGGGCGCGCGTCCGTCACGCGCTCACGGGCAGGCCGTCGCGCGGCCAGTGGGTCGTCGCGGTGCTGTTCCTGCTGCTCGGGTTCGCCGCGGTGACACAGGTGCGCTCGACCAACGACGACGAGTACACCGGCATGCGACGCGACGAGCTCGTGACGCTCCTCCAGACGCTCGACGGCGCTGACGACCGTCTGACCCAGCAGCGGTCCGAGCTCGCTGCGACTCAGCGCAGCCTTCAGCAGGACTCCGAGCGCAACCAGGCGGCCGTCGAGGAGACGCGCCGCGCGGCGGACGCGCTCGCGATCCTCGCCGGCACCGTCCCGGTCGTCGGGCCCGGCGTGGTGATCACCGTGGAGGACCCGGACGAGACCGTGGGCGCCAGCACGCTGCTCAACGCGATCGAGGAGCTGCGGGACGCCGGTGCGGAGGCCATCCAAGTCAACGGCGTCGTCCGCGTAGTGGCGCAGTCGTACGTCACCGACTCCTCCAACGGCGTCGTCCGCATCGACGGTCGTGAGGTGAAGCGCCCCTTCGTGATCGAGGCGATCGGTGACTCCCATACGCTGGACCAGGCAGTGATGTTCCGAGGGGGTCTCGCCGATCAGGTGGAGGCGCTCGGAGGAGAGGTCAACGTCGAGCAGACAGACTCGCTCGAGGTGACCGCACTGGCCGAGGAACGCGAGGCCGAGTACGCTCGGCCCGCACGTTGACGACGAGGAGAGTACGCCGTGATCCCCGAAGACCTCCAGTACACCGCGGACCACGAGTGGGTACGCCTCGACGGTGATGTCGCCACGGTCGGCATCACCGACTACGCCCAGGACCAGCTCGGAGACATCGTCTACCTCCAGCTCCCGGCTGCCGGTGAGGCGGTCGAGGCCGGCGCGGTCGTCGGCGAGCTTGAGTCCACGAAGTCGGTGAGCGACCTGTTCGCGCCCGTCTCCGGCGAGGTCGTGTCGGTCAACGACTCCCTCGAGGCGACGCCCGAGACGGTCAATTCGGACCCTTACGGACAGGGCTGGCTGATGACCATCCGGATCGCCGATCCGGGTGCTCTCGAGGGCCTGATGGACGCTGCCGCGTACGGAGCGTCGATCGAGTCCTGAACGGGCTCCAGCTGCTGTGGTGTGTCGGTTGACCGCCCCCCAGCAGGCACGTAGGTTCAGTGCAACAGCGTCAACCTCGAGTACCGGTTGAGAGTAGCGAAGGGGATCCCCGCAATGTCGCGCACGAACGAGGACGATCCGACACCGGACGTCCCCGAGAGCCCGTCGGAGACGACGTCCACGATCTCGCTCCCGCCGACCTCCGACCCTGATCTGGGGTCGGGCGGCGGCCTGAGCGCGGACGACGCCGCGGCGCTCGACGCGCTGCCGCCCGGGTCAGCCCTCCTGGTGGTCCAGCGTGGCCCGAGTGCGGGGTCGCGGTTCCTCCTCGACACCGACGAGGTCTCGGCGGGTCGTCACCCCGACAGCGAC
This sequence comes from Mumia sp. ZJ430, assembly GCF_011751845.1. NCBI lineage: Bacteria > Bacillati > Actinomycetota > Actinomycetes > Propionibacteriales > Nocardioidaceae > Mumia > Mumia sp. ZJ430. The sequence goes on from NZ_JAAHFK010000002.1 coordinate 84,389, forward strand.
ATCTTCCTCGATGACGTGACGGTGTCTCGTCGGCACGCGCTCTTCCGTCGGTCCGAGGGCGGCTTCACGGTGAGCGACGTCGGCAGCCTCAACGGCACCTACGTCAACCGTGACCGCATCGACGACGTGCGGCTCAACAGTCGTGACGAGGTTCAGATCGGCAAGTTCCGGCTGGTCTACTACCCGAGCGCTGCGAAGGGCTCCACGTCGTGATTGAGGCAGGCTAGCGTGACGCAGGCCGCGCCGAACGCCGCCCGGTTGAGCATCGGAGAGGTGCTCGACGAGCTTCGCGCGGACTTCCCTGACGTCTCGATCTCCAAGATCCGCTACCTCGAGACCGAGGGGCTGGTCGAGCCTGAGCGCACGCCCGCCGGCTACCGCAAGTTCTCGCGTGCCGACGTGGAGCGCCTGCACCTCGTCCTGCGGGTCCAGCGCGACACCTACTGGCCGCTCAAGGTGATCCGTCAGAAGCTCGACGACCTCGATCACGGGATCGTCGGAGCGGACGACGAGGGCGTGCTGCAGGTGCCGCGCGTGATCATGTCCTCCGACGGCCTCCCGAGCGCCGAGACGTTCACCGGTGGCCCCCACGAGATGCGCTTCCGGAGGGCTGAGCTCCTCCAGGCGTCGGGCATCGAGAGCGACCTGCTAGCCGAGGCCGAGCAGTACGGGCTCATCGCGCCTTCGCAAGAGACCTACTCGGAGTCCGACGTCGTCATCGCCAAGACGCTCGGCGACCTCGCGGGGTTCGGTCTGGGGCCGCGCCACCTGCGCGCATTCCGTACTGCAGCCGACCGCGAGGTCGGGATCGTGGAGCAGATCGTCGAGCCGCTCAGGCGCCGCCGCGACGTCGGTGCCGCTGCGAGCGCCGACGAGGCCGCCCATCACGTGGCGTCTCTCTCCGTGGTGCTCCACTCGATGCTCGTCAAGAACGGACTCCGTCGTCGGGGGTAGTCTGAGACCGTGCGCGAGCTCGATGTCGTAGGCGTTCGGGTGGAGATGCCCACCAACAATCCTCTGGTGCTGCTCCGGGAGGTCTCGGGGCCGCGCTATCTACCGATCTGGATCGGCGCGGTCGAGGCGACCGCGATCGCGTTCGCGCAGCAGGGTGTCGTCCCGCCGCGTCCGTTGACGCACGACCTCCTCAAAGACGTCATCGAGGCGATGGGCGACGAGCTCGTCGAGGTTCGCATCACGGAGGTCAAGGACCACGTCTTCTACGCCGTCCTGGTGTTCGCCTCGGGCGTGGAGGTCGAGGCGCGTCCGTCGGACTCCATCGCCCTCGCCCTGCGGACCGGCACCCCGATCTACTGCGACGAGGACGTCCTGACCGAGTCCTCCGTGGGAGTGCCTGACGAGGAGGAAGCGGAGGTCGAGAAGTTCCGCGAGTTCCTCGACGAGATCACCCCCGAGGACTTCGAGGAGGGAGGGTCGTGATAGGCGCCTCATCCTTGAGTTGAGGTTGAGGGTCGCTCCGGCGAGTCGCGGCGGATGTCGTTGACCACCTCGGGGTCCGGCCCTAGTTTGAACGGGCAGATGACGGTGAGACGGAGGGCTCCGGTGGGCGGCAAGCAAGATTCGACCCCGTACGAAGGTGTCGATGCGGCACGCGCGGCGGCCGGCGACCAGGGCCTCCTGTTCGACGACGACGTGTCGGCGCTGCCAGAGGACTCGGGGTTCCGTGGTCCGACGGCGTGCAGCGCGGCCGGCATCACCTATCGACAGCTCGACTACTGGGCCCGCACGGGCCTGGTCGAGCCGTCCATCCGAGGCGCCGGCGGCTCTGGCACCCAGCGGCTGTACTCGTTCCGCGACGTGCTGCTGCTGAAGATCATCAAGCGCCTCCTCGACGCCGGCATCTCGCTGCAGCAGATCCGTTCCGCGATCCAGCACCTGCGTGAGCGAGGCACGGACGACCTGACGACGGTGACGCTCATGAGCGACGGCGTCTCGGTCTACGAGTGCCGCTCCACCGATGAGGTCATCGATCTCCTCGCCGGCGGCCAGGGCGTCTTCGGCATCGCGATCGGCGGCGTCTGGCGCGAGATCGAGGGCACCCTCTCCGAGCTCCCGAGCGAGCGCGCCGTGTCGGACGACCCGTCGGACGAGCTGGCGCAGCGTCGCCGTGGTCGGCGCGTCGGTTGAGCAAGTCACGTCGCGTCGGCTGATAGCCTGACTGGGTACGGCCGAGCACGTCACGCGGGAGAGCCCGTGCAGCGTCACGGCGCCGAAGGGGCAATTCCTCCCCGGAACCTCTCAGGCACCAGGACCGCGTGACCCAGGCACTCTGAAGCGCATCGTCGCGTAACAGAGGGGGAGGGTTGTTGACCGACCCCACCCGAGCCTGCGGGAGTTCGCGAATGAGCGACCAGTCCACGATCCCACGTCTGAGCGACCTTGCCGGCGTTGCGCCGTTCTCGAGCCGCCATATCGGCCCCGACGCGGCCGAGCAGGCACGGATGCTCGAGGCGCTCGGCTACCGCGACCTCAACGACCTCATGGCAGCCGCCGTGCCGAAGGGGATCCACCTCGGCGAGACGCTGTCGCTGCTTCCCGCCCTGTCCGAGCCGCAGGTGACCGCCGCCCTGCGCACCCTGGCGGACCAGAACAACCCTGGTGTGGCGATGATCGGCCTGGGCTACCACCCGACCGTGACGCCGCCGGTGATCCGGCGCAACGTCCTCGAGGACCCGCGCTGGTACACCGCCTACACGCCGTACCAGCCCGAGATCTCTCAGGGCCGGCTCGAGGCGCTGATCAACTTCCAGACGATGGTCGCCGACCTTGCCGGCCTACCGACCGCCAACGCGTCGCTGCTCGACGAAGGCACGGCCGCGGCCGAGGCGATGACGCTGACGCGCCGCGCCGTCCGCGGCAACGCTGACAAGCCGTTCGTCGTCGACACCGGTTGTCTCCCGCAGACGCTCGCCGTGGTCCGTACCCGCGCCGAGGCCATGGGCATCCCCTTGGTCGAGGCCGACCTCTCGCAGGGTCTGCCAGACGGTGACCTGTGCGGTGCGCTGATCGCCTACCCGCGCGAGGACGGCGCGATCGCCGACCCGAGCGAGGTCATCGCCGCGACGCACGAGCGAGGCGCACTCGCCGTCGTCGTGACCGACCCGCTCGCGCTCACGCTGCTCGCGTCCCCGGGCTCGCTCGGCGCTGACGTCGTGGTCGGATCGAGCCAGCGGTTCGGAGTACCGATGTTCTACGGCGGCCCGCACGCCGGCTTCATCGCGGTCAAGGACGGCCTCGAGCGCCACCTCCCCGGCCGGCTGGTCGGTGTCTCCGTCGATGCCGAGGGGCGCCCGGCGTACCGGCTCGCGCTGCAGACCCGCGAGCAGCACATCCGCCGCGACCGCGCGACGTCCAACATCTGTACGGCACAGGTGCTGCTCGCTGTGGTCGCGTCGATGTACGCCGTCTACCACGGCCCCGAGGGCCTGCGGCAGATCGCGTACCGCGTCCACCGCAGCGCGGCCGTCCTCGCGGAGGGCCTACGACAGCACGGGGTCGAGGTCGTGCACGACACGTTCTTCGACACGGTGGTCGCCCGGGTGCCCGCACGCGCCGACGACGTCGTGAGCGCCGCCCGCGCGGCAGGGATCCACCTGCGGCGCGTCGACGCCGACCACGTCGGGATCACCACGTCCGAGGTCACCACGCCGTCGCATCTCGAGACAGTGTGGGAGGCCTTCGGTGCCACGGACCTCGACCTGCCGACCGTCGAGGGCAGGGCAACCGATGCTTTGGAGGCGGCGCCGCCGCGTACCTCCTCGTACCTCACCCACGACGTCTTCAACACTCACCACTCCGAGACCGAGATGCTGCGCTACGTCACGCGGCTGGCCGACCGCGACTACGCCCTCGACCGGGGCATGATCCCGCTCGGCTCGTGCACGATGAAGCTCAACGCGACGACCGAGATGGAGCCGGTGAGCTGGCCGGACTTCGCCGACCTGCACCCGTTCGTCCCGGCCGAGGACGCCCAGGGCACGCTGCGGCTCGTCAAGCAGCTCGAGGCGTGGCTCGCGGAGGTCACGGGGTACGCCGGCGTGTCCGTCCAGCCGAATGCTGGGTCGCAAGGCGAGCTTGCGGGCCTGCTCGCGATCCGGGGCTACCACCGCAGCCGTGGTGACGAGGCCCGTGACCTCTGCCTCATCCCGTCGTCCGCGCACGGCACCAACGCTGCGTCGGCCGTGATGGCGGGCATGCGCGTCGTCGTCGTCAAGGCTACCGACGACGGCGAGGTCGATCTCGACGACCTGCGCGCCAAGTGCGCGGAGCATGCCGACGACCTCGCCGCGATCATGGTCACGTACCCGTCGACGCACGGCGTGTACGAGCACGGCATCACCGAGCTGTGCGAGATCGTCCACGAGGCCGGCGGGCAGGTGTACGTCGACGGTGCGAACCTCAACGCGCTCCTCGGGCACGCGAAGCCGGGCGAGTTCGGCGGCGACGTCAGCCACCTCAACCTGCACAAGACGTTCTGCATCCCGCACGGCGGCGGCGGACCGGGCGTCGGCCCCGTGGCGGTCGCCGCGCACCTCAAGCCGTTCCTGCCGAGTCACCCGATGGCACCGCTGGCCGAGGACCGCGTGGGCATCGGTGCGATCAGCTCGGCTCCCTACGGATCGGCGGGCATCTTGCAGATCTCGTGGGCGTACGTGGCGCTGATGGGGGCGAAGGGGCTGACCGAGGCGACGTCGGTGGCCGTCCTCAACGCGAACTACGTGGCGCACCGGCTGGGCGAGCACTTCCCGGTGCTCTACGCCGGAGACCACGGGCTGGTCGCGCACGAGTGCATCCTCGACGTCCGCCCGTTGACCAAGGCGAGCGGCGTCAGCGTCGACGACGTGGCAAAGCGCTTGATCGACTACGGGTTCCACGCACCGACCATGAGCTTCCCGGTCTCTGGCACGCTCATGGTCGAGCCGACCGAGTCCGAGTCGCTGACCGAGCTCGATCGGTTCTGCGACGCGATGATCGCGATCCGCGAGGAGATCGACGCGGTCACGCGCGGCGAGGTCGCGGTGGCGGACAGTGCGCTGCGTCGTGCCCCGCACACGCTCAAGGCGCTGGCAGGGGAGTGGGACCGCGCCTACGACCGCGACACGGGCGCCTTCCCGTCGGGGAGCCACGTCGACAAGTACTGGCCCACCGTCGCCCGCATCGACCAGGCGTACGGGGACCGCAACCTTGCGTGCGCATGCCCTCCTCCGGAAGCATTCGCGGAGTGACTTCGCAGCCGCAGACGCCCCCCATCCTCCCGTCGACCGCCGTCCACCTCCAGACGGCGATCGCCGCTGCGCAAGCGGGCAGTCGCGTCCCGTCGCTGAGCGCCGCGGTCGTCCGGGACGGCAACGTGGTGTGGTCCGGCGTCCGGGGCACGGCGGTGCGAGAGGGTGAGGACCGCCGCCCGACGCCTGACACCCAGTACCGCATCGGGTCTCTCACCAAGATGCTCACCGCCGCGCTCGTGATGCAGCTCGTCGACGAGGGCGTGCTCGACCTCGCGGACACCGTCGGGAAGCACGTCCCTGAGGGCCCGTTCACCGAGGCGACGATCCGCGGCCTACTGTCGCACGCCGCCGGCCTCCCGGCGGAGCCTGCCGGCCCCTGGTGGGAGCGCAGCCCCGGCGGGTCGTACGAGGAGCTGGCGGCCGCCAACGCCGACGCCTCCCTGGTTCTGTCGCCGGGCGAGCGCCACCACTACTCCAACCTGTCGTACGCGATGCTCGGTCGCGTCGTCGAGGGGCTGCGCGGTGCGCCGTGGCACGACGTCCTCGCCGACCGTATCCTCGTCCCGCTCGGGATGACCCGTACGACGTACGACGCGGTGACGCCGTACGCCGACGGCTATGCGGTCGAGGCGCTGACGGGGATGCTCGTCGCGGAGCCGCATCAGGTCACGGGTGCGATGGCGCCGGCAGGCCAGCTCTGGAGCACGCCGGCCGATCTGTGCCTGTGGCTCGCCGAGCTCGCCCGCCCGACGCTGCTCAGCGACCGCGTGATCACGGCGATGACGACGCCGCAGTCCGGTGACCCTGACGAGAGGGGCACGGAATCGTACGGGCTGGGCGTGCGCCTGCCGGTCGCGGGCGAGCGCGTGCTGGCCGGTCACGGCGGATCGATGCCCGGGTTCCTCGCGGGGGCGTGGGTGGACCGCGAGAGCGGGGTCGGCGCCGTGGTCCTGGCCAACACGGCGTACGGGCTCGACGTGGGTGGCCTGCCACGCACGCTGATCGAGACGGTGCTCGCGCACGAGCCGGTGATCGTGCCGGAGTGGACGCCGACCGGCGAGCTTCCCGACGGGGTGCGCGAGCTGCTCGGCACCTGGCACTGGGGCCATCATCCGTTCACGATGGCGTACGACGGCAAGGTCCTCTCGCTCGCGGCCGACGGAGGCCGCGCGTTTCGATTCGCGCCGGCGGGAGCGGACACGTGGACCGGCCTGTCCGGCTACCAGCTCGGCGAGACGCTGCGGGTGGTCCGACGCGAGGACGGCACGATCAGCCACCTCGACATCGGCACGTTCTGCTACACCCGCATCCCGTACGACCCGTCCGTCCCGATCCCCGGCGCCTGACGAACATCCCGACATCACGACCCGACATTCGCCCCCCGATACGGGGGTGAAATGTCGGGTCGTGATGTCGGGACGAACGTCAAGGCCCCCCGAGCAGGCCGCGCTCGTACGCGGTTGCGACCGCGGCAGCGCGGTCCTTGACGCCGAGCTTCTCGTAGACGTGCCCGAGGTGCGTCTTGACGGTCGCCTCGCTCACGAAGAGCAGCTTCGCGATCTCACGGTTGGAGCGGCCGCGTGCGACGAGCGCGAGCACCTCGGTCTCTCGTCCGCTCAGCTCCTGGGAGCGGGCCAGCACCCGCGACACGACCCGTGTCGCGACGGCAGGTGACAGTACCGACTCTCCACGTGCCGCGGACCGGATCGCGGCGAAGAGGTCGTCGCGGCGCGCGTCCTTGAGGAGGTAGCCCGTGGCCCCGGCGTCGAGCGCCGCCATGATGTCGCGGTCGGTGTCGTACGTCGTGAGGACGAGCACGCGACTGGGGATCTGCTGCGCAGCGAGCTCGGCGATCGCGGCGACACCGCCACCGCCGGGCATGCGCAAGTCCATGAGGATCACGTCCGGGCGCAGCGACACCGCCAGCCGCACACCGGTCGGGCCGTCCGACGCCTCTGCGACGACCTCGAAGTCGGGGGAGGCCTCGAGCATGCCGCGCAGTCCGTCGCGGACCACGGGGTGGTCGTCGACCAGCAGCAGGCGCAGCACGGGCGCGGTCATCGCACCCCCGACGGTACGCGGAGTGAGACCGCCGTCCCGCCGCCGGGCTCGGACTCGACCACGAGCGCGCCACCGGCCCGCAGGGCGCGTCGGCGCATCCCGTCGATCCCGAACCCGTGAGCGCCGTCGGAGCCCTGTCGTGGCGCCGCGAGGTCGAACCCGTGCCCGTCGTCACGCACGTCGAGCACGACCTCGCCCTCTGCGTACGACAGCGTGACGCCGACGCGGGAGGCCTGGGCATGGCGCCCGACGTTCGTGAGCGACTCCTGGACGACGCGGAGCACGAGGGCCTCGGTGTCGGGGGAGAGCGGCTCGGGCTCGCCGGTCACTACGAGCTCGGCGGGGACGCCGGTCTCCGCCGACCACTCGTGCGCCCGCGCCCGTACGGCCTCGAGGACGTCGAGATGGTCGAGCGCGGCCGGCGCGAGCGCATGCACCGAGCGTCGCGCCTCGTCGAGGGAAGCACGGGCGAGCTCGGCGGCGCGCTTGCGGTGGGCGGCGGCGGCGGCATCGTCGTACGCGTCGTCGGCTGCCTGGAGCTGCGTCACGATCCCGGCGAGCCCCTGCGCGATCGTGTCGTGGATCTCCGCGGCCAGCCGTTCGCGCTCCTCGTGCCTGCCGGCCTCGCGCGCTCGTGCCACGAGGGCCTCCTGCAGAGCGGCGTTCTCTCGCATCGCCTGCTCGAGCCGGGCGTTGGTGCGCTCAAGCTCGGAGATCGTCGACGAGCGCTCCTCGGCGAGCTCGGTCTCGTTGTGCGACATGACCGTGAACAGGCAGACGAGCCCGGCGTTGAGGACGAACAGGCCGGCGAAGGCGGCGGCCTGGCCGACGCTCTTGGGTGGCCAACCACCTGCCTGGGAGCCTGCCATCGTCACCGCCGTCACGAGCAGGACCGCCCAGGTCCCGCGTCGCCGCAGATAGACCGAGGCGTCGTAGTAGCCGATCGAGGCGTAGATGCAGAAGAACGGGTTCAACCAGGAGAGCACGAACGCGAACACCGTGCGGACGATGACGTAGGTCCGTCCGAGCCAGTCGTCGAGCGGTGCACCCCAGCGACGGGAGACGCACCACCAGTGGGCGGCTGCGGCGACGACCGCGAGCGCTGCCAGGAGCGGGAGCCGGTCCGTGGTCCCGATCGCCTGAGCGAGCGGGATGGCGAGGGCTAAGGACAGCGCCAGGAGCGGATAGGGCGCATAACGGACGAGCGTCGCCCAGCGACGCTCGATCTGTTCCGAGAGATCGTTCATCCCAGCCTTCCGCTCACGTCGTCGCCTCGTCGCGCTCACTCCCAACGGAAGTATCGCGCAGCCAGCGCGCCGAGCCCGACAGTCCACGCGACCAGGACGACGACGTGCAGCATGTCGGGGACACGACCGGCCGCCGCCTCGTCGAGCGCGAGCACTGCGGCCCCGTTCGGTGTGAGGGCCACGATGTCGCCGAGGAGCCCGGGCAGGACGGTCACGGGCACCCAGACACCGGCTGTGAACATCGACGGGAAGAAGATGACGGTGCCGATCGCCGCCGAGGCCTTCGCCGTCGGCGCCAGCCCGGAGATGAGGCCGCCCAGCGACAGGTTGACCAGCACGGCGAGGACGAACAGCCCGAGGTAGGTCAGCGGGGCTCCCGGAAGGGCGACGTCGAAGACGATCCGCCCAACCGCGACCGCCAGCAGCGATCCGATGAGGATGCCGGCCCCGTGGATCGCCCACTGGGCCATGAGGATGTGCGTCGGCTTGGCCGGGGTGGTCGCGTAGCGCCTCAGCACCTGGTTCTCGCGGTAGGTCGAGATGACCGCCGGCATCGACATGAGCGACGCCATGATCGCCGACAGCAGGATCGCGATCGGCACGTAGAGGTCGATGACCCGGATGCCCCCCAGCGACTCGTCGGGCTCCCGGAACGACGGGATCGCGCCGAGGATCGACAGCAGGATCGTCGGGAAGAGCACGATCCAGAACATCGTGCCCGGCTCGCGGAGCATGAGCCGGCCCTCGGTCCGCAGCATCGCGACGGCGGGGGAAGTGGTCGTGGTGCTCATCGGACGGTCTCCTTCGCGGTGGCATCCGACTCGCTGGCATCGGCGTCGGCAGTGATCAGGTCGAGGTAGGCCTCGTCGAGCGACGACTCGGAGATGCGCAGGTGCTCCGGTCGGACACCCTCGTCGCGCAGCCGGTCGAGCACGGCGAGAACCGCCGTGTCGTCGCACGCGACCTGCATGCGCCCGCTGCGCTCCATCACGTCGGACACCCCGCCGAGGGCGGTGAGCGCCGCGACGTCGAGCGTCCGGTCAGGCACGAACGACATGATCAACGGCGCCGCCGTACGACCGATCAGCCCGTCAGGGGTGTCGGTGACGAGGATCCGTCCGCGCTGCACGAGGGCGATCCGGTCGCACAGGTGCTGCGCCTCCTCCATGAGGTGCGTGACGAGCAGGATGGTCGTCCCCTCCGCACGGATCTCCTCGACGAGCTCCCACACCTCGCGCCGCGAGCGCGGGTCGAGTCCGGTGCTGAGCTCGTCGAGCAGCGCCACCTTCGGGCGTCCGACCAGGGCCAGCGCGATCGCGAGCCGCTGCTGCTGGCCGCCGGACAGCTTGCGCCACGGGTGGTCCAGGCGTTCGCCGAGCCCGAGGCGCGTCGCCAGCTCGAGAGGGTCGCGCGGGTCGTCGTAGAACGACGCGAACAGGTCGAGCGCCTCACGGACCCGCAGCTTGGCCTGGAGTCCGGCGCTCTGCAGCTGCACTCCGACGGTGCGCTTCACGGCGTCGCGGTCGGTCACCGGGTCGAGCCCGAGGATGCGGACAGAGCCCGCGTCGGGGCGTCGCAGACCCGCGATGCACTCGACGGTCGTGCTCTTGCCCGAGCCGTTGGGTCCGAGGACGCCGAAGATCTCGCCCTCGGACACGGTGAGGTCCACATGGTCGACGGCCACCACCGGGCCGTACGTCTTGCGCAGGCCACGGACCTCGATGGCGGGCGCGGATGTCGTCGTCATACCTGTCATCCCATCGTGTGGCGAGGCGTCGGCACATCCTCCGACCGGCTGGACCTCGCTCCGCCGATCGGGTGGTCCGGGTTCAGGTCCGGTCATAGGTGAGCACGGCGTTGCCGCCGGGGAACGTCTTGAGGTCGGTGAGGTCGAAGGGTGTCGGCGCGAAGGGGCCCCCGCCGAACGCCGAGATCCCGGCACCCGCGACGACCGGGTAGCGCTTGACGACCATCCGGTCGATCTCCGGCAGCAGCGTCGCCGCGAGCAGTCCGCCGCCACACAGATAGATGTCGAGCGGCGAGTCCTCCGCCTTGAGTGACTTGACGAGCGCCACCGGGTCCTCGCGGACGTACGTCACGTCGTCGGCGAGCTCCTCCTGCCGCGTCGAGACCACGTACTGGCGCAGGTGCGGATAGGGGCTCGTCATGCCGAGCGCCAGGCCCGGCTCGTACGTCCGGCGCCCCATCACAATGGTGTCGAAGTGGCGGTTCGGGGCCTCGGTCAGCCCGAGCTGCTCTCGGCCGACGGCGGGCAGGACGTCGGGGTACTCGTCGAGCATCCACGCGCTGTAGGCGTCCGAGGACGGATAGAAGTCGAACTCGTCGTTCGGCCCGGCGATCATCCCGTCGATCGACAAGGCGATGAAGTAGGTGAGTCGTCTCATGGCTCCAGCCTGGTTGCGGGGCAGTGGGCGGAACAACGACAAGTCCTGGGAGGATCGATAACCCACAGGTGATGTGAGCGGAGGGCGTACGGCGGTGGAGCTGCGGGACATCGAGATCTTCCTGACCCTTGCTGACGAGCTCCATTTCGGACGTACGGCCGACCGCCTGAACGTGTCCCAGGCACGGGTCAGCCAGGCGATCGCGAAGCAGGAGCGGCGCATGGGGACAGTGCTGTTCGAGCGGACCAGCCGGCAGGTGCGCCTCACCCCGGTCGGGGCGCGGTTGCGCGACGACCTGCGGCAGGGGTACGAGCTCATCCAGTCAGGGCTGGCTCTCGCGAGCCGGTCCTGCCAGGTCCCGGAGGGCGTCCTGACGCTGGCGACGATGGGCGCGGTCGGCCACGAGATGCGCCCGGTCGTCGACGCGTTCGTCGCACGCCATCCGGGGTGCTCGGTCGAGCCTCGCGAGTTCCACTTCAGCGACCCCTTCGGGCGGCTGCGGCGCGGCGAGGTGGACGTCCAGGTCACGTGGCTGCCGGTGGAGGAGCCTGACGTACGGATCGGCCCACGGGTGCTCACCGAGGGGCGGGTCCTCGCCGTCGCGACCAACCACCCGCTCGCGGCAGAGGAGGCGGTCTCCCTCGAGGTCCTCGGCGACGAGACGGCGTTCGACGCGGGCGCCGACGTCCCGAGCTATTGGGAGCAGGCGATGCTGCCACGCCGTACGCCCGCCGGGCGGCCGATCCGGCGTGGGCGCGGCGTGCGGACGTTCCACGAGATCCTGACCCGCGTGGCCGCCGGGGACGGCGTGACCCCGCTGAACGCCCACGTGCGCCACTTCTACACGATGCCGGGTGTGACGTACGTGCCGATCATGGACGTGCCCGACACCGAGTGGGTGCTGACCTGGAGGGCTGACCGTGAGACCGCCGAGGTGCGGGCGTTCGCCGAGACGGCACGGTCGCTCGGGACGAGGGCGCTCTGAGCGTCAGCCGGCCGTGACCTCGGAGCGCTCCCGTGCCCACCAGTCCTGGAGCGCGGCCACCGCCGGCGCGGGCGCCTTCGCCCACGCCAGGTGGTCGATCCGTGCATCGTCGGGGGCATCGGCGAGCCGGTAGTCCCACCACGTCACGTCGTCGTCCCGTACGACGCGGGCGAGCGCACGCGCCGAGCGGGGGACGGACAGCATGTCGCCCTCGACCTGCAGCACGAACGTGGGCACGTGGAGCCTGCCCACCGGCAACGGCCCGCTCGGGTACGGGAAGCGGCGACGCCGCACGAACCGCGCCCACTCGCGCATGAGGGTGCGAGGCTGCGGGCCTCCGAAGCCCCACCGTGGCCAGTAGCCGTAGAGAGCGCTGATCAGCGGCACCGACGCGGCGAGCGCCCAGATGCCCCACGAACGCGCGCGGTAGTGCCAGAACCACGGCTCCGACGCTCCCGCCAGGACCAGCCCGTCCGCTGCTCCGCCGTCGAGGAGGTAGCCGAGCGACACCTGGCCGCCCAAGCTGTGGCCGAGAAGCACGATCGGCGTCTCCGGATGCTGCGTGCGGACTTTGAACACGTGGTCCGCGACGGCCTCGACGAGCTCGGCGTAGCCCCAGTCGTGGCCGCGCGACGGCGCCTGCGTGTCACGGTCGATCCCGCGGGCCGCCATCGTGCAGGAGGTCCAGCCGATCGCGTCGAGCGCGGCGGCGAGTGTCCGGTAGTAGGGCGACGGGACGCCCATCGCCGGGACGATCACGACGTGGGGAGCAGAGGGGTCCTGGTGCACGAGGGGGAAGTCTAGGACGGTGCTGGTGATCGCGTGTCGTTCAGGGCGTCCAGGCGGCTGACGTGGGCGTTCGTCAGGACGAGATCGCCCGCCCGGACGTTGCCCTCGAGGTGGGAGATCTGCTTTGTGCCGGGGATCGGGACGATGACAGGGGAGTGTGCGAGGAGCCAGGCGAGCGCGACCTGTGCTGGACTCGCGCCGAGCTCGGTGGCGATCTCGACCACGACCGCAGACGCAGGGGTGTCGGCCATCGCCCCGGCGACCGGTCGCCAGGGGAGGAAGGCGATGCCCGCTCCTTCGCAGGCGGCGAGCACCGGCTCGTACGCGCGGTCGAACACGTTGTAGTGGTTCTGGACGCTCGCGATCTCGACGACCTGACGCGCCGCGTCGAGCTCGTCGGCGGTGACCTCCGAGAGGCCGATCCGCGCGATCTTGCCCTCGCGTCGCAGGTCGCCGAGCGTGCCGACCTGGTCGACGAGGGGAGTCTGCGGGTCCAGGCGGTGCAGCTGGAGGAGCCCGAGGCGCTCGGTGCCGAGGCGACGCAGTGCCTCATCGACCTGACTCCTGAGGGACTCGGGGCGTGCGTCGTATCCCCAGTCGCCTGACACAGGATCCCTGACGACCCCCACCTTGGTCGCGACGAGGACGTCGTCCGGGTAGGGGCGCAGCGCCTCGGCCACGAGCTCTTCGTTCGCCCCCCACCCATAGAGATGTGCCGTGTCGATCAGCGTCACGCCGAGTGCGACGGCGCGCCGGAGGACGGCCACGGAGGTCGTACGGGCGTCGGTCGGGGCGGTCGGCAGCTGCATCGCGCCGAAACCGATCCGTGCCACCGGGAAATCGCCACCAAAGAGAAAGGTGTCGCGGGATTCCATGCGGCTCACCCTAGGTCGTGCTCGGGTCGCCGTCCGCATAGACGACGACGCGTCCGTCGCGCGCGAAGCCGGCCAACGTCAGACCGGCCTGGTCGCACAGCCGAGCCGCGAGCGTCGTCGGAGCCCCGACTCCGACGACGGCGGTGAACCCGGCGACGGCAGCCTTCTGGACGACCTCGAACCCGATCCGCCCGCTGGTGCACAGCGCCAGGTTGAGTGCCGCGTCGCCCCCGAGGAGGCCTCCCTCGAGAAGCGCATGGCCGACCACCTTGTCGACGGCGTTGTGGCGCCCGACGTCCTCCCGGACCACGACCACGCTGCCGTCGGGACGGAACAGGCCCGCGGCGTGCGCCCCGCCCGTACGGTCGAAGTGCTGCTGGTGGCGGCGCAGCAGGTCGGGGAGCACAGCGAGCGCGGACGGGTCCCAGCGCGAGGCAGGACGCACGGGCAGCCGCGCCACGAGGTCCGCGACCTCGTCGAGCGAGTCGGTGCCGCACACCCCGCAGGCCGACGTCGCGCGCAGCGAGCGCTCCTGCCAGTCGCGGGCGGGGCCTGCGGCAAGAGCGACGGTCACCACGTTGAACCGCTGCTCCTCGGCGAGCCGAGCGTCAGTGCAGTAGGCGATGCCCGCGATCTCGTCACGACCTGCGACGACGCCCTCGGAGAGCACCAGGCCCGCTGCGAGTGCGAAGTCGTGGCCCGGTGTGCGCATCGTGACCCCGAGCCGGCGGTCCCGCGCGCCCGGCGCGGCGACCCGGATCTCGAGTGGCTCCTCGGCGATGAGCCGGTCGTCGTGAGCGCGGGCGACCCCGTCGACCCATTCGACGACACGCCTCCTGCCGGTGGGTGCGGTCATGACCACAGCCTATGTCCGGTGGCGACGAGCCCGGGACTAGCATCGGGGGCATGAGCACTCGTCGCCCGCCCGCGCTCGACTCGTACGACCCGCTGGGGATCGATGACCTCCTCCAGCCGGAGGAGATCGCGATCCGCGACACGGTCCGCAGCATGCTGGCCGACGAGGTCGACCCGTACGTCGCGGAGTGGTTCGAGAGCGGAGAGCTCCCCGCGCGCGACCTGATGCGGTCGTTCGGCAAGGTCGGGCTGCTGGGGATGCACCTCGAGGGCTACGGCTGCGCGGGCACGAGCGCCACCGCGTATGGGATCGCCTGCCTGGAGCTCGAGGCGACCGACTCGGGCATCCGCTCGATGGTGTCCGTGCAGGGCTCGCTCGCGATGTACGCGATCTGGGCCTTCGGCAGCGAGGACCAGAAGCAGACCTGGCTCCCGCGGATGGCGACCGGCGAAGCGATCGGCTGCTTCGGCCTGACCGAGCCCGACTCCGGTTCGGACCCCGCGAGCATGCGGACGGTCGCGCGGCAGGACGCCGGGGGTGACTGGATCCTGAATGGCGCCAAGATGTGGATCACCAACGGCTCGATCGCCGACGTCGCGGTCGTCTGGGCGCAGACCGGTGAGGCGGGCAACGGCGGCACCGTCCGTGGCTTCGTCGTCCCGACGGACACACCGGGGTTCACCGGCACGACCATCAAGCACAAGATGTCGCTACGGGCGTCCGTCACGGCCGAGCTCGTCCTCGACGGCGTCCGGCTCCCCGCCGACGCCGTCCTTCCCGAGGTCACCGGCATGCGTGGCCCGCTGTCGTGCCTGAGCGAGGCGCGCTACGGGATCGTGTGGGGCGCGATGGGCGCCGCGCGCTCCTCCTTCGAGGCGGCGCGGGCGTACGCCGGCACGCGGACCCAGTTCGGTGCGCCGATCTCGGGCTTCCAGCTCACGCAGGCCAAGCTCGCCGACATGTCGCTCGAGCTCAACAAGGGCATCCTGCTCGCGCTGCACCTCGGGCGCCGTAAGGACGCGGTCGGTCTGCGCCCGGAGCAGGTCAGCTACGGCAAGCTCAACAACGTCCGTGAGGCGCTCGAGATCTGCCGCACGTCGCGCACGATCCTCGGCGCCAACGGCATCTCGCTGGAGTATCCGGTGATCCGTCACATGAACAACCTCGAGTCCGTGCTCACGTACGAGGGCACGTCCGAGATGCACACGCTGATCGTCGGGCAGGCCCTCACCGGGCAGGCCGCGTTCCGCCCGTCGCAGGGCTGACCTGCCCGTGGCTCTCTGGTTCGCCTGGCTCGTCGCGCTCGCCTCGATCGCCGTCGCCGGCTACGCGGCGTACCTGCTCGTCCGCAACCGGCCAGTGGACAACCCGTTGTTCTATGCTGCCGCCGCGCTCGAGCTCCTGCTGATCGTGCAGACCGTCGCGGGATGCGTCGCCCTGGCCAGCACCTCACGCGACGTCGAGGGCGTGACGTTCGTCGGCTACCTGATCACGTGCGTGCTCATCCCGCCGGCCGCGGTGATCTGGGGGGTCTCGGAGAAGAGCCGGTGGGGGACCGGCGTCGTGGTCGTGGGCATGCTCACGGTCGCGGTCCTCGTCGCTCGTCTCGTCCAGCTCTGGAGCGGTCATGCCTGATACCGAGCGCGCTCACACCGGGTCCGGCTTCGGGCGGATGCTCGTCGCTGTCTATGCCGTGTTCGCGATCTCGGCGACCGCGCGCAGCGGAGTCCAGCTCGTGCTGC
This sequence comes from Mumia sp. ZJ430, assembly GCF_011751845.1. Classification (NCBI taxonomy): domain Bacteria; kingdom Bacillati; phylum Actinomycetota; class Actinomycetes; order Propionibacteriales; family Nocardioidaceae; genus Mumia; species Mumia sp. ZJ430. Next base: position 100,595 of record NZ_JAAHFK010000002.1, read on the forward strand.
ACTTCGACGACGCTCCGGTCGCCTACCTGCTCTCGGCCTTCGCGGCTGTCGTCTACATCGTCGCGACCGTCGCCCTCGCACGCCGAGGGAGCACTTCGGAGACGGTAGCCGCAGTCGCCATCGGCGTCGAGCTCGTCGGTGTGCTGGTCGTCGGGACGCTGACCGTCATCGATCCCGAGCTCTTCCCGGACGCGACGGTCTGGAGCGGTTTCGGCGAAGGCTACGGCTACATCCCGCTCATCTTGCCGATCGTCGGCATGTGGTGGGTCGTCCGGACGCGCCGCCTCAACCGTCGTACGCGCTGACGCGGTGTCCGCGGGGCGCCCCCCGCGAGGGCGCCTCGTGACTGGGCGGTAACCTCGACGCCGTGAGCGAACGCACGGTGATCACCTTTGGCACGTTCGACGTCTTCCACGTCGGCCACGTCCGCATCCTCCAGCGCGCCGCTGAGCTGGGTGACCGACTCGTGGTGGGGGTGTCCGCCGACGCGCTCAACATCCGCAAGAAGGGGCGCGCGCCCGTCTTCACCCAGGACGAGCGACTTGAGATCGTGTCGGCCCTGGGGGTCGTCGACGAGGTGTTCCTCGAAGAGAGCCTCGAGCTCAAGGGTGACTACATCCGCAAGTTCGGCGCGGACGTGCTCGCGATGGGTGATGACTGGAAGGGCCGGTTCGACGAGTTCGCCGAGCTCTGCGAGGTCGTCTACTTCCCGCGCACGCCGTCGGTGTCGACGACGGCGCTCATCGAGCACATCTCCTCCAACTCCTGAGACCTGCCGGTCACGGCTCCTCCGGGAGCCCTGCCTGGCGGCGCTTGCGCAGCTGCACGAGCCGGACCACGAGGAACGCGACCACGCCGACCAGGACGAGCACGAGCACGCCCTTGGAGTACGTGCCGACGACGTCGCTGACGGTCTCCCAGCGTGACCCCAGGGCGTACCCGAGCATGATGAAGAGCGTGTTCCAGATCAGGCTGCCGACGGCGGTGAGCGTGAGGAACACGCGCAGCGGCATGCGTTCGAGACCGGCGGGGATCGAGATGAGGCTGCGGAAGATCGGCACGAACCGGCCGAAGAACACCGCCTTCGTCCCGTGCTTGGCGAACCACGCCTCGGTCTTCTCGACGTCGGTGACCTTGACCAGCGGCATGCGGGCCACCACTGCGTACAGGCGGTCACGGCCGAACCATCGGCCGATCCAGTAGAGCGCGAGTGCGCCGACGATCGACCCGATGGTGGTGCAGACGATCGCGGCGACGAGGTTCATGTCGCCGACGCTGGCGGTGAATCCGGCAAGCGGGAGGATCACCTCGCTCGGGATCGGCGGAAACAGGTTCTCCAACGCCACCGCCAGGCCTGCTCCGGGGGCACCGAGCCACTCCATCAGGTCGGCCGCGAAGCCTGCGATTCCTCCGATGTCACTCACGCGTGAAGCCTAGCGAGCGTGCCTGTGCGTTCCCTCAGGACCTCCGGTGGATACGTTCACGGACTCGTGGAGCGCGGAGGCTGGCGCAATCTCCGGCTCCGGAGTGACGCTTCGCCTCAGCAGCTCCATGCGGAGGGGGAGAGGTTGCCAGCCGGGTGCCCCGGCGTGCTCGTCGTTGAGCCGTTCGACCTCGCGCCGGTAGCTGCGAGCAAGACCCCGTGGCTGCAGGGGCATCCCTGCGGGAACGGGACGCCCGGGCGGGACGTGGTTGGCGCGTACCGAGACCCACAGCGCGTTCACGGCACCGCCCTGGAGCGCGCCGACGAGCGAGGCGCGGACCTGCAGCCACGACGTCAGCGACGCCACCGTCGGCCCGCTCAGCGGGTGCAGTGACTCGGGACGCTGCGTCGTCGACCGTTGGGGCCGGCGCCGCACACGCAGGGTGCTCTCGCCCAGGTCGACGTCCTCGGTCGTCATCTGGCACAGCTCACCCGCGCGGGTGCCGGTGTCCACGACGACGCCGATCACCGCCCTCAAGCGGTGAATCGCCAGCGCGCCCGGGCGCGATCCTGCTGCCGCCTCGGCAAGCCCGGCAAGCTGCTCCTGAAGCTGTGCGACCGTGCGCTGCGGGACGACCGGCCGACGCGCGAACTCGGCGGAGGTCCGCAGGTGCGAGGGGTCGACAGCGGCGGCTTCGGCGATCATCAGCAGGCACCGCAGCCGGATCTGGCTGCTGGACGCGCTCGAGCGCGAACCGTCGCGTCGTTCACGGGAGCGAAGCGCGCCGGCCTCGGCGAGGTCGAGGTAGGCGCCGACGACGGTGGAGCTCAAGAGCTCCGCGATGTCGCCACGAGCAGGGGAGGGGAGTTCGCCGGTTGCCGTGGCGAGAGCGAGCTCGCGTTCGACCCAACGCAGCTGCCGTAGACGCGAGGGGCTCACCGAGCGGATGAGGCTCTCGACAGCAGCGTGAACGGACCCGAGGGCGGAGTCCCAGTTCTGTGGAAGCACAACTCGGATACTACCAAATAACAGGCCCGACGCCGCAAGAACACGCCGCCGGTAGGGAAGTCGGTGGGTTTTGCACCGAAGGGAAGGGGCGGTTGCGGGGCATAGCTCATCCCGCACGGGTGATGTCGACCACCCACGGTCGACGGACGATGTGGGGGGCAGCGGGGAAGGGGGCGGCGTGAACCTGTTCATCGGGGCGCTCGTCGTCGTGCTCGTGACGGCATGCACCGTGACCACAATGCTGCTGGTCCGGCGCCACGCTCCCGAGGGCAGCTACTTCGCCGACGGCGACCGTGCGTCGGGCGTGTTCGGTGTGCTCGCGACCGGGTTCGCGGTGATCCTCGGGTTCATCATCTTCCTCGCGTTTGAGTCGTACGACGCCTCTCGGACCGGTGCCGAGACTGAGGCGCTGTCGGTCGTGCAACAGGTCGAGACCGCCCAGTTTTTGCCCTCCGAGCGCGGTGAGGAGCTCACCGCGATGCTGATCTGCTACGCCCGGTCGGTCATCGACTCGGAGTGGCCGGCGATGGATAAGGGCACTCTCGGGGACGCGTTCAACCCCTGGGGCGCCGAGATGTTCCGGACGATGCGCGCCTACGAGCCGGCCACCGCGGCCGAGGGGTCGGCGTACGACCGGTGGATGGATCAGACCGATGCGCGGGAGCAGGCGCGGATCGACCGGGTGCACGGCGTCGAAGGTGTCGTGCCGCTCCCGATCTGGATCGGGCTGTTCGTCATCGCTGCCGTGATCTTCGGCTACATGCTGTTCTTCGCCGACCGGGCCGAGCGTGCAAGGACCCAGGCGATGCTGATGGGCAGCGTCACCGTCGTCATCACCCTGCTCCTGCTCCTGCTGGTGTTCTTCGACAACCCTCACGGGGACGGCGTCGGCAGGCTCGAGCCGGTCGCGATGGAGCGGTCCCTGCGGCTGATCGCCGCCGCCGTCGAGGTTGCAGGGATCGACCCGCCTGAGCTCTGCGACAGCCATGGCCGCGCCCTCTGAGCAGGCGAGCATGCTCCGCGAGCTCGCGGTGACCGTGCTGCTGGTGGTGGCGGCGGTCGCCACGTCGTGGAGCAGCTACCAGGCCACGCGCTGGCACGGCGAGCAGGCGGAGGCGGCGAGCCGTACCAGCGCGATCCGGGTGGAGGCCGCCCGGGAACAGGGTCTGGCCGAGGCCCAGACCGAGATCGACGTCGCCACCTTCATCGCATGGGTCGATGCCGACCGCAGCGGTGAGCCGCAGCTCGCGGCGTTCTTCGAGGCGAGGTTCCGGCCTGAGTTCCGGACGGCGTTCGAGGCCTGGAGGGCGACGGACCCGTTCACCGACGCCACCGCGCCCCCGACGCCGTTCGCGATGCCGGAGTACACCCTCGCCGCCGACAAGAAGGCGGACCAGCTCGACCGGGAGGCGGAGGCCTCGGCGGCCGAGGTGAGGGAGGACATCCAGCGCGCGAGCAACTACGTGCTCACCGTCGTCCTGTACGCCGTCGCGCTCTTCTTTGCGGGCATGAGCACCAAGATCGGCAGTCGCCGGCTGCAGACGGTGATGATCATCGCCGGCTATCTCGTCCTGATCGGCGCGATCGCGTGGATCGCGACCTTCCCGGTGAGCATCGCGCTCTGACGTCAGCTCAGCACGGGTGCGTACGTCAGCACGACATGGCCGTTGTCGAACACGCGCACGTCTGTACGGCGCAGCGGGATCGGCCCCGGGAGGCCGGAGAGCACGGGGACACCACTGCCGAGCGCGACCGGGTCGACGATGATCCGCAGCTCGTCGACGACCCCCGTCGGGAGCAGGTTCGCGACGAGAGAGGAGCTGCCGAAGATCGCGATGTCCTTGCCCGGCTTCTCCTTGAGCGCACGGACGTGCCCCGCGATGTCGTCGGCGACGAACGTCGTCGGACCCCAGGAGTGCGTCGTCATCGTCCGTGAGGCCACGACCTTGGGGAGGTCGTTCATGAAGCCGGCGACGACCTGGTCCGCGTCGTACGCCTGCGGGGTCGGCCAGTAGGCCGCCATCATCTCGAAGGTGACGCGTCCCATCACGATCGTGTCGATGTGGTCACCCTGAGCGCGTGAGTACTCCTCGAACTCCTCGTCGATGTCGAACCAGTCCGTCCCTCCGGCTGCGTCAGCGTGATAGCCGTCGACGGACGTCAGCAGGAACGCGTACACGGTGCGCATGGATCTCCTCGTAGGTCGGTGGTCAAGGGTGGACGCCTCCGGACGGGCGAACTCATCGGCCTACGGTGGCATCATCAGCAGATGAGTACGTCTACTGACACCGTGCCCAACCGCCACCGGCCTGCCTGACCACGCCGACCTGCTCGACGCCACCCGCGCGGTGCGTGCAGCGTTCGCGCCGACGCCGCAGCAGGTATGGCCGTTGCTCAGCGAGGAGCTGGGCGCGACGGTCTGGGCCAAGCACGAGAACCACACGCCGCTCGGGGCGTTCAAGGCGCGCAGTGCGCTCGTCTACTTCGACCGGCTCGCACGCAGCGGGGCGCTGCCCACGGGCGTCGTCTCGGCGACGCGCGGCAACCACGGGCAGGCGCTCGCGTACGCGGCGGGGCGCCGCAGTATTCCCGCCACCGTCGTCGTGCCGAGGGGCAACAGCCGCGAGAAGAACGCAGCGATGCAGGCGCTCGGCGCCGAGCTGATCGAGCACGGAGACGACTTCCAGGACTCGCTCGAGCACGCACGCGCCCTCGCCACGAAGCGGGGGATCGCGCTCGCGCCCAACTTCCACCCGTGGCTGGTCGCCGGAGCGGGCACGTACGCGCTGGAGTATCTGTCGGCGGTGCCCGACCTCGACGTCGTCTATGTCCCGATCGGGCTCGGCTCCGGGGCGTGCGGGATGCTCGCGGCGAAGGCCGCGCTCGGGCACCGCGCCGAGGTGGTAGGGGTCGTGTCCGCGGGTGCGCGGGCGTACGCGGACTCGCTGGAGGCGGGCGCGCTGGTGTCCACGCCGGTGACGACACGGCTGGCCGACGGGATGGCGTGCCGTACGCCGGTGGCGGAGGCGCTCGCGCTGATCCGCGACGGGATCTCGCGGGTGGTCGTGGTGAGCGACGACGAGGTCTCCGACGCGATGAGGCTGCTGTACCGGACGACCCACAACGTCGCCGAGGGTGCGGGAGCCGCGGCCACCGCTGCCGCCACGCAGGAGCGCGACCGCAACGCCGGCCATATCGTCGGTGTCGTCGTCACCGGGGGCAACGTCGACACCGACGTGTACGCGGCACAGCTGGCGCGACAGCCCTGAGTATTCGCTCGCTCGACGAGCCCGCGCATGGAAGGATCTCGCCGTGAATGACCTGAGGGAGATCTTTGCCGGGTCCTGGCGCGGTGTGCTGGTGACGCTCAAGCGCGACGGGCGGCCGCAGCTGTCGAACGTCGGGCACCTGTACGACCCGGAGGCCGATGCCGTCCTCATCTCGACAACTGCCGACCGCGCGAAGGTCCGCAACCTCCAGCGTGACCCGCGGGCGAGCTACTACGCGACGACCGATGAGCTTGCGTCGTACGCGGTCGGAGAGGGCGACGCGGAGGTCGGTCCGGCGGCGGCCCACCCGGAGGATGCGGCGGTGGAGGCCCTCGTCGCCCACTACCGGGCCGTACGAGGCGAGCACCCCGACTGGGACGAGTTCCGGGCGGCGATGGTCGCGGAGCGTCGTGTCCTCGTGACCGTGCGGTTCTCGCGCGTCTATGGGTGGGCCGGGCCGGTGGCGGCGTCGCGCACGCCCAGCGAGTAGACGTCACCGCACCTACGCTGGCCCGATGGGAACGGTCGACGACTATGTGTCAGAGCTCGAGGAGCCGCGCCGCTCCGTGGTGGCCGGTGTGTACGCTGCGGTCGCTGAGGCGGTTCCCGACGCCGAGCAGGGCAAGGGCTATGGGATGCCGGCGCTCGTCTACCGGGGCAAACCCCTGGTCAGTGTGATGTCGACGAAGAAGCACCTGTCGCTCTTCCCGTTCAGCAGCGACGTTGTCGCGCAGTTCGAGGACGACCTGGCCTCGTACGACACGGCGAAGGGAACGATCAGGTTCCAGCCGGACGCCCCGCTGCCCGCCGACCTCGCCGTACGGATCGTCGAGGCGCGGCGGGACCAGATCGACGCCTGAGGCTGAGGCTGGTCGGGGCGCGCTCAGTCGCGCCCGAGGCGTGCCGCGGGGCGCAGCTCGTCGGCCAGGGTCCCCGTCATCGCTAGGGCGGCGAGCTCGACGCCGAGCGCGGGCGCCTGCTTGTAGAGGTTGTGGCCAGCGACGAAGGCGATCCCGTCGTCCTCCCACACCGCGACTCCGTCGTCGCCCCAGGGGAGTGTCGTGACCCAGCAGTGCACGTGCCCGACCGGCGTCGGGTCGAGCCCCGGCAGCGCGACGCGGACGTAGTCGGCGGCTCGGGTCGCGAGGGCGTCCAGCGCTGCTGGATCGATCGACCGGCCGTCGTCGTTCACAGGGACCGACGCGGCGAGGCCGACGCCGTACCGGCTGTTGTCGGGGACGGGTGCCGCGTAGACGCCCTCCTCTCCGAAGGCGCCGCTGGAGTCCTGGAGCGTGGCGAGGCGGCGTGGCGGGGCCTCGCGCACGGCGAACGTGACCCGCACGTGCGCCGACACCTGGACCGGAAGCGACAGGCCGATGCCGTGCGCAAGCGGGGCAGTGCCGAGGCCTGCGCAGACCACGACGTACGCGTGCGTGCCGCGGCGGGTGCCCGTGCGGACCTCGACGGTCCCGCTCGCCGTCCGTCGCAGAGTCAGGACGTGGTCACGGACAAGCGCGTCACCGAGGGCGGCGCTGAGGCGCGTCACGGCGGCGCGCGTACGGATGGCGCCACCGGTCTCGTCGAGCATCGCGGGTCCGTCGTACGGGGCGAGCAGGGGAAGGCGGGCGCGGAGCTCGGCGGCGTCGAGCGGACGTACGGTGACGTCGGCCAACGTGCGGAGCACCTGCATCCGAGACTCGACGGCTGGGCCGAGCGCGACCGCTCCGTCCGGGGAGACGAGCTCGGTGCCGAAGGTGTCGCTCCACTCCCGCCAGATCGCGCGCGACCGGGTGACGAAGCCGGCTAGACGTGCGTCCACGTGGGCATGCCGGAAGATCCGCGCGTCACCGGCGGACTGTCCGCCCCCAGGGGCTCCGGCCTCGTACACGGTCACCGAGGCACCCGCGCGGGTCAGCTCGTACGCGGTCGCGAGGCCGACGATCCCTGCGCCGACGACGGCGACATCGGTGGTGGAGGTGAGCATCCGCTCAGCCTAGGCCGATCGGTGGCGCCATGGTTGTGGCCAGGTCAGACGGCCCGCAGCGTGCCGGCGGCGCGTAGGCGCAGCGACTCGAGCGCGGCCGCGGTCGGGTCGTCCGTGGGGACGAGGACCATGATCTGCTGACTGTCGGCAGCAGGCAGCTCGAGGACCTCGCAGTCCAGGCGCAGCTCGCCTGCGACCGGGTGGAGCCACTGCTGGGTGCCGCGGGACACCGCCGTGTGACCGCTGAGGCGGCCGGTGAAATCGTCCCCAGCGACCGCCGCCATCTCGGCGGTGAACGACCTCGAACGATCCGTCGCGGGGCCCTGCCACAGCTCCGCCACGCGCTCGTCGGCGATGCGTTCCCAGTCGGGGAACGCGTGGCGTGCTCTCTTGTCGGTGAGGACGAAGCGGGTCAGATTTGGCTCCGCTCCGTCGAGCACGCCGAGGGGACGCGCCAGCCGGTCGAAGCCAGATGTGTGGGAGAGGAGGTCACCGATCCGGTTGACGACCGCGGCGATGCCGGGCTCGAGCTGGTCGAGGATCGCCTGGACGGCCGGCCGCACCGATGTCTGGTGCGGGACCACGCTGACGCACTCGCCGGACGTCGCCTTGGTGAGGTGGTGCAGGTGCTCTCGGTCGGTGACGTCGAGCTGGAGCGCCTCGGCGAGGGCGTGCACGACCTGGATCGAGGGGTTGCGGTCGCGCCCCTGCTCGATGCGGGTGAGGTACTCGACGCTGATGCCGGCGAGCGCGGCCAGCTCCATGCGACGCAGGCCGGGAGTGCGGCGCCGGTCGCCAGACGGGAGGCCGAGCGACTCCGGCTTCGTGGCGTCGCGACGTGCGCGGACGAAGTCGCCGAGGGGCGTGCTCATGACCACCACAGTACGGCGGTGCGCGCCGTACTCCCTCGTACGAAGGTGGCCCTGTGGGGGCCAGCCTGAGCGCGGTCTGGTTGTGGCGCGCCGTTGTCTCCACGCTGGAGACATGAGCGAGAACAGCAGACTTGTCATCCTGGTCGGCAGTGTCCGAGTGGGTCGCTTCGGTCCCGTCGTGGCCTCATGGGTCGCCGAGCAGGCACGCGCACACGGTGGTTTCGAGGTCGACGTGGTCGATCTTGCGGACGCCGATGTCCCACTGGCTCTGCCTGCGGAGTCGCCGAAGCTCGCGGGGGAGGCCTACCCGCGACCGGCGGGGATGCTCGAACTGACGGAGCGGTTAGACGCCGCCGAGGCATTCGTCATCGTGACCCCCGAGTACAACCACAGCTATCCCGCGTCACTCAAGGCGGCGATCGACTGGCACTTCACCCAGTGGACGGCCAAGCCCGTGGCGTTCGTGAGCTATGGGGGAGCAGCCGGCGGACGCCATGCCGTGCTCCACCTCGAGAACGTGCTGACCGAGCTGCACGCCGTGACGATCCGCGACGGGTTGTCCTTCCCGAACTACTTCCTGAACTTCGACATGGACGCCGGTCTGCCGAACGACGAGCAGACGGCGGTGTACGCGAAGGCGATGCTCGATCAGCTCGACTGGTGGGCGACGGTCTTGAAGGACGCCCGCCGGCGGGTGCCGTACCCGGTCTGATCGACGACGGAGCGACGGCGTTCGGTCACTCGAGGCCGTGCGGTGACTCGGGTGGTTCGGGCGGCACGGGGCGGCCGGGTGGTCGTACGCGACGGCGCTTCTTGAGGGCCGCTGCCGCCGCGAGCACACCCCCGGTCACGGCGACGCTGACGAGCCACGGATTGACGCGCCAGCGCGGGCCGGGCGTATCCGAGGTCGTCGCGCACTCGTGCAGCGGGAAGCGGTTGCCAGGATGGAAGACGTGCGTGAAGTCGGCAGAGACGTACGCGAAGGATCCTGCCGGCAGCCCGAAATTCCAGAGCGTGCGATACCAGCGGCCGTTCGCGCGGTCGATCCAGCACGTCACATTCGCGTGCGAGCCCGGCCCGTCGGGAGGGGCGAGATGGTCGATGACGTGCCGTGCGCCGTCCCAGACGGCGACGGGCTGCGTGCCGGTCGTGACCACGGCGGGGTAGTCGGCGTCGAGTCCCATGCGCCGACGCTAGCCGGGCGAGTGTCCGAGGAGTCCCGGTTTGCGTCCCGGTCTTGGGTCCTCACCACTGTCAGAGGCGAGGGTTAGCGTGGCCGCAAGGCCGGGCCCGCCGGCCGCCGGAGGGAGCACCCCATGACCACGTTGTCCGATCGCCCCAACCAGGCCCTGGTCGTGATCGACGTCCAGAACGGTGTCGTCGCCGACGCCCACGACCGCGACCGCGTGGTCGCCGACATCGCTGGGCTCGTCGACCGCGCCCGCTCAGCGGGCGTCCCCGTCATGTGGGTGCAGCACTCCGACGACCACCTCGTCGAGGGGAGCGAGGACTGGGCGTACGTTCCTGAGCTCGTGCCGGGGGAGAGCGAGTCGGTGGTGCACAAGCACTACCAGGACGCGTTCGAGGCCACGGACTTCGAGGACGTGCTTGCGCGGACGGCTGTCGGCGCACTCATCGTCGCCGGAGCGCAAACCGATGCGTGCATCCGGTCGACGATCCACGGTGCGTTCGCCCGCGGGTACGACGTCACGCTGGTCGGCGACGCGCACACGACGAGCGACATCCCCGGTGCGCCGCCGGCACCAGGGGTCATCGCCCACACCAACCTCTACTGGGGCTTCCAGGCGGCTCCCGGTCGTACGGCCGCCGTCGTGGACGCGGCCGACGTGGCGTTCGGTTCCTGACGCTCGCCGCACCTTTGCGCAACTGATGGTTGCGCATCGCGAGATGCGGCGGTACCGTAAGGAGCAACCAAAGGTTGCGAATAACGGGAGACGCCATGGAGTACGCCAGCATCGAGCGCGAGATCCAGATCGAGGCGCCGCCCGAGGTGGTGTTCGAGGTGATCAGCCAGCCTGAGCATGTGCGGGAGTGGTGGTACGCCGAGTCCGACGTGCAGCCGACGCCTGGCATGTCGGGGGAGCTCGTGTGGGCCGAGGGGGACGATCCGCGGGCTCAGGTGAGCGCGATGACCGTCCTCGTCGTCGAGCCGCCTCGGCTTTTCACCTTCCGGTGGACGCACCCGGCGGGGGAGCGCGCGGTCGACGGCAACTCGTTGCTCGTGACCTTCGAGCTCGTCCCGACCGGATCAGGCACGCTGCTCAAGCTCACCGAGACGGGGTTCCGTGAACGGGGTTGGGAGGCGGCGGTCCTCGAGCAGCAGTACAACGACCACGTCGCCGGCTGGGACCTGTACGTCCCGAGGCTCGGCTCGTACGCCGAAGACCTGGTGTCAGCACGATGACCGGTGCGATCGACGACGACCTGTGGTCGGCCATCGGTGACCCGACCCGGCGGCAGCTGCTCGACCTCCTGCTGGCCAACGGCGCCGGCACGGCGACCTCACTGAGTGAGCAGCTTCCGGTGACGCGGCAGGCGGTCTCGAAGCACCTGGGCGTGCTCGATCGCGTGGGGCTGGTCGAGGGGACGCCGTTGGGGCGCGAGCGGCGCTACCGGGTCGATGAGGCCCAGCTCGAGCGCGCTGTGGTGCAGCTCAACGCCGTCGGCAGCACATGGGACGCGCGGCTGCGACGGATCAAGCAGATCGCCGAGGCGATCGAGAAGACGAAGCGAGCGTGACGTGGCCGCGACCGCGGCCGCACCGACAAGAGGAGAGAACGATGGTAGACATCCTGCACCGAGTGGGAATGACGGCACCGCGCGACGCGGTGTACGAGGCACTGACGACAGCAGAAGGACTCGCCGGCTGGTGGACCGCTGACACGAGTGGCGACGGGACGACTGGAGGGGTCTTGGAGTTCCGGTTCCCACCGTTCGGCGGCTTCGACATGAAGGTTGTCGACACGCGTTCGGCCGAGCACGTCCTTTGGGAGGTGATCGACGGTCCCGAGGAGTGGGTCGGTACGCAGATCAGCTGGGACCTCCGTACAGAGGGTGACTTCACCATCGTGATGTTCGCCCACCGAGGTTGGCGCGAGCCGGTGGAGTTCATGCACCACTGCAGCACCAAGTGGGCGACGTTCCTGCTGAGTCTCAAGTCGATGCTGGAGACGGGGGAGGGCGAGCCCGCGCCGAACGACGTCCGGATCAGCGACTGGCACTGAGCGGCTCGGGCGCCGCGAGCATCGCCAGCAGGTGAGGGCGGACGACCTCGAGCAGCGCCTGGTGCGTGACGTCGTCCGCCGAGATGAGGAGGCCCCGCCCGGTGTGGAGGGCATCCCCGGCGAGATCGCTGACGACGCAGCCTCCTGCCTCGCAGATCGCGATGCCCGCGGCGACGTGGAGGTTGTCCCGGAACTGCCCGTCCGAGACGTACGCCGCGCGTCGGCCACCAGCTTCCCACCGACGAACGGCCGATCGAGAGGCCCGTCGCAGTTCACGTCGACGAGCATCGAGAGCGCGGTGGGCTGAAGAGGGACGTCCTCGTCCTCGTACCGCCGGAACGCGCGGTCGCCGTCCGTCCAGAAGAGCTCACCGGTGACCGGGTCGGCGGAGGCCGCAGCGGTGACAGCGCCCTGATCGGTCAGCGCGACGTTGACGGCGACGAGCGGGGTGGTGGCGGCGAAGTTGAGCGTCCCGCAGAGCGGATCGACGAGCCAACGTCGTGTGGCGGCGGCACTGCTGGCCGTCCCGCGCTCCTCGCCGAGAACACTGTCATGCGGACGGTGCTGCGAGAGGACCGTGAGGATCGCCTCCTCTGCGTCGAGGTCCGTCTGAGTGGCGAAGTCGGCGGCGTTCTTCATGTGGCGGACGTGCTCGCGTCCGTAGTCACGGCGCACCACGTCGGCGCCGGCCTCTGCGGCCGCGATCGCGACCTCGGCGTCAGACGTGATCACGCCAGCACGCAGAACGCGTTGCCGTCGGGATCAGCCATCACGACCCAGTCGACGTCACCCTGCCCGATGTCGAGCCGCGTCGCACCGAGGGAGATGAGCCGGTCGACCTCCGTCTGCTGATCGCCGTCGGCCGGGGGAGCGAGATCGAAGTGCAGCCGGTTCTTGCCCGTCTTCGGCATCAGGGGAGGACCGCCCCAGGTGACCTTCGGGCCGCCGTGCGGCGAACGGATCGCGGTCTCCTGGTCCTGGTCCCACACCAGCGGCCACCCCAACGCTTCGCTCCAGAAGTAGCCGACCTCCTGCGAGCCGTCGCACGAGAGCGCCCCGATGAAGCCGCAGTCGGCGAGGAAGTGGTTGCCCGGCTCGATCACGCAGAACTCGTTGCCCTCCGGATCGGCGAGCACCACGTGCTCCTCCTCTGGAAGCTGACCGATGTCGAGGTGGCGGCCACCGAGCTCGAGGGCTCTCGCCACCGTCTGCTGCTGCTCCTCGAGGGACGCGCTCGTCAGGTCGAAGTGGGTCTGGTTCTGGCCGACCTTCCTCTGCTCGCTCGGTGCGAACTGGAGTCGGAACCCGGGATCCTCGCTCGGGAGGAGCGTGATGCCGTCGCTGGGGGAGCCAGTCACCTCCCCACCCAGAAGACCTTCCCAGAACTGCGCGAGGCGGAGCGGGTCGTGCGCGTCGAAGGTCAGGGCGAAGAGCTGGCTGGTCATCGCCCGACGTTAGGCACGTGGAGGAGTGCCCCGCAACGCGATAAGGCGTAAGTTGCCGCCGTACCGATGTCGAGAACGGCACGGCGGCTCCGTCCCAGGGGCAGACGCGGCCACCACGGCCGTAGCGCATCAAGGAGATCATCATGGCGAAGTACCTGCTTCTCAAGCACTATCGCGGCGCCCCCGAGGCCGTGAACAGCGTCCCGATGGGCCAGTGGACACCGGACGAGATCACGAACCACATCCAGTACATGGCCGACTTCGCCTCTCGGCTCGAGGGCACCGGGGAGTACGTCGACGGTCAGGCTCTCGCACCCGAGGGGACGTTCGTCCGGTACGACGGTGAGGGGCGGCCGCCGGTGACCGACGGTCCGTTCCCGGAGACGAAGGACCTGATCGCGGGCTGGATGGTGATCGACGTCGACTCGTACGACCGAGCGCTCGAGCTCGCGGGCGAGCTGTCGGCAGCGCCGGGAGCCGGTGGGAAGCCGATCCACGAGTGGCTCGAGCTCCGTCCCTTCCTGAGCGAGCCGCCGACGGTCACCGAGTGACCGGTTCGGCCAGGACGGATCAGGTGATGGACGAGCTGCTCGTACGGGAGCTGACACCCGCGGTGATCGGCGTCCTCGTCCGCCGCGGAGTGGACTTCGCGACCGCCGAGGACTCCGTACAGGAAGCACTCGTCCAGGCCTCGCAGTCCTGGCCGGACCGGCCGCCGGCCGATCCGAAGGCGTGGCTCGTCACGGTCGCTTGGCGCAAGTTCGTCGACGCCCACCGGTCGGAGGCGTCGCGACGTGAGCGGGAGCGGCGGGTCGACGACGAGCCGACACCCGGACCTGCGGCGTCGAGCGACGACACGCTGCAGGTGTACTTCCTGTGCGCGCACCCGTCACTGACTCCCGCGTCGGCGGTGGCGCTGACGCTGCGCGCCGTCGGCGGCCTGACGACCCGGCAGATCGCTGAGGCGTACCTCGTACCCGAGGCGACCATGGCGCAGCGGATCAGCCGTGCCAAACGGACGGTCAGCGGCGTACGGTTCGAGTCGCCCGGGGATCTGGCGACAGTGTTGAGGGTGCTCTATCTGGTCTTCAACCAGGGCTACACGGGCGACGTCGACCTGGCGGCCGAGGCGATCCGGCTCACGCGGCAGCTCGCGTCGATGACCGAGGACGAGGAGACTGCCGGGCTGCTGGCGCTGATGCTGTTGCACCACGCGCGGCGACCGGCCAGGATCCGGCCTGACGGCAGCCTCGTACCGCTGGCTGAGCAGGACCGGACCCTGTGGGACACCCGACTGATCGCGGAGGGGGTCGACGTCGTGCAGGCGGCGTTGCGTCGTGACCGGCTGGGGGAGTACCAGGCCCAGGCTGCCATCGCCGCCCTGCATGCCGACGCGCCACGCGCCAAGGAGACCGACTGGGTGCAGATCGTCAGCTGGTACGACGAGCTGCTGCGGCTCACGGGAAGTCCCGTCGTGGCGCTCAACCGGGCCGTCGCCGTCGGAGAGGCTGATGGTGCCCAGGCGGGGCTCGCGACGTTGGCCGAGGTCGATCCTGGATTGCCGCGGCACACGGCGGCGTCGGCGTACCTTCACGAGAAGGCGGGGGACCTGCCGGCGGCGGCGAGGCTGTACGCCGACGCAGCGCGGGTCGCGACCAACCTCGCCGAGCGCGATCACCTCACGCGTCAGGCGGCACGGCTCAACCAGGCGCTGCGTGGGTGAATTCGCAGGCCCGAGTGAATTGGGAACAAGCTGTCGAGTCTGGTCGAAGAGGCCGAGGCGACCCACGAGATCGTGACGATCACCTGCCATGGGCGGCCGGCGGCGGTGCTGATGGCGTCCGAGATCTGGAGTCACGCTTGACGGTGCTGCGGTGCGTGAGCCAACGTGGCGGGTTGAGCTCACTGCGCATGCCCAGTGCGACCTCGCCCGGCTGCCGAACAGAGTTCGTGACCAGCTCCCTGCGGGAGAATCCGCACCGGGTCACCAAGCCGTTGAGTGATCAGCACGTCGTGGGGACTATCGCGTGCTGGTCAAGATCCTCGACGACGACCACGTCGTCCTGGTCGACGCGATCGACCACCGTGCGCACCTCTGCCGAACTTGATGAGCGCGCTGAGGTCTCGCGCTCAGCAACGCGGGTGGAGCGGGGGAGGTAGTTGCGCTATCCCTTGGACTGCTGGATTCTCGTGTCGCGACGATCCCACCGATGAGAACCGATGTTGCCTTCATGTTCAGTTCCTCGAACGACCTAACGGGAGGCTAGTGGACGGCGGCGTCGACGCGGGCAGGGGAGTGTCACGAGTTGACGAGCGCGTTCCTGATGGCGCTCGCGTCGGTGTCGAGAAGGCTCCGTGATCGTTGCTTCCAATCTGCGTTGATCGTGAAGCCATCTCCTGCATGCCTCGCAATCACGTGCAGGTGGAAGTGGAAGACCTCCTGGAATGCGACCTCTCCGTCGGCCATGAACACGTTGATGCCGTCGCAACGCAACCCTGACCTACGCAAGGCGCGGGCCAGGCGATGAGCGAGACGCCAAACATGCGTGCTGGTCTCCTCGTCAAGGTCCTCAAGACCTGCAGCGTGGCGGCGAGGTACGACGAGTAGATGGCCCGGTGTCACCGGGTTCAGATCCATGAACACGACAGCCTGCTCGTCCTCATGAACCACGCTGGCCTCGGCATCGCCATCCACGATGGCGCAGAAGACGCAATGATCATTGGTCCCGTCGTCGGCCGTCATGGGCGTCATCCTTGCAGCGGGACCCCGAGGGTGCCACCAACTTCGTTGAGAATCGCAAGCGCTGGTGTGTGTTCCGCAACGCGACACCTGGGAGACCTCGTATTGAGTACGAGGGCTCCCAGGTGTCGGAGGTTTCAGCGCTTCTGTTCCCGACTCTTAGCCTTCTCGGCCGCTTGCGATGCTGCGACGAGCCGCTCCTCGAGCGTGGCGACCTGCTGGGCGAGCTCACGGGTACGTCGCGTCTCCTCGGCAAGCTCTGCGCGAACCGAGTCAGTCTGGCCACGGGCCGTCTCCGCGGCCGTACGAACGGACTCGGTCTGCGCCTGGGCCGTCTCGGTCGCCTTGCGCCAGTGGGTCGCCTGCTCACGGATGTCGGCGAGCGCAGCGGTCCGTTCCTCGAGCTGCGCGGTCGTTGTCGCGGCCTTGGCGTTCGCGGTCTCAACCTCGATGGTCTTGGAGTTGAGGAGCTCGATGACGGATCTGGTTTCGTTCTTCGCCGCCGTCGCCTCGGTGTGCCAGCGGTCGGCGTCTGCCCTTGCCGCCCCGGCTGCTTCACGAGTCGCAGCGAGTTCGTCGTTCAGAGTGACGATGGTCTGGTCGCGTTCGCGGACCTCGCGGCGGGTGGTCTCAAGCTGGTCTTCGAGTCCGGTGATCGCGTCGTGGGCAACCAGAAGTTGACCAGTTGTCTCCTTCAGCTCTGTCTTGGTCGTCTCGTGGTCGGCGTGGGTGCCCTCGAGGTCCTTGTGCGCTTGTGAGAGCTCCGCGTTGGCCGCGTCGAGCGCGGCCACGGCCTCGCCTGCTTCTCGTTCGCGATTGGTGAGCGCGGTCTTGAACTCGCCGATGCGTGACTCGGCGCGAGCGAGTTCGGCTTTCGCCACAGCGACGCTCTCGTCGGCGTTGGCCTGGACAAGCTTGATCTGGGCTTCGGCGAGGTCGGGGTCGGCTGCGGTGCGGAGGTAGTCCGTGAGCTGGCTCACGATCTGGCCGAGGACTCCGGCCAGATCGTTGGCGCGGTTCAAGGTCGAGCTGGTCGCAGCGAAGGCATCAATCGAGTCCTCGTCGACCACATCGGGGTGAGGCGGGGCAGGGGTTGCGCGTGTCGGCCCTGGTGTGCGGGTCCGTCTCGGGAGTCGTGCTGCGTTGTTCGCGTTGTGCGGCGTGCCGGTGACCGGGTCGGGCAGTTCGCAGTAGATACGGGCTGGCCCCCGTCCGCCCTGGCGGGGAGCTCTGTCGCGGTCGCAGTCGAGCCACGCGCAACGAATGGACGGGGGAGTGGGTTCGCGTTCTGGTGTTGTCATGTCGGCCACAGTCCAATTAAACCAACTCGTATTAAACCCGCTCGTACCCATCGCGGGGTGGGTTTATTTACATGGGTTAGTTTATGGGCTCGTTACCTTCAGGAGTTACCCCATAATCACGGTTATGGGGTAAAAAGCCTCGCGACGGTGGTGAGTTCGGAGAAATGCGCTGCGCTGCGCGGGGCCGGGGGGACCGATGGGAAACTCTGGGGGACAGGCTTGCCGTGCGAAGGAGACCACCGTTGTCGCTACCGACCCCCGTGACGCTGTCAGCTCCTCCGGCGCCGCTGGCTCACGCTGCAGCCGACAACGTTCTCCTCGTCCCGATCGACCGCGTACCTGAAGCATCACGGCCGGCTGTGCTTGCGGCCCGCTTCCTCCTCCAGTACTCCAAACCGCACACCATCGCCGCGTACGAACGGGACCTGCGCGGCTGGTTCGCGTGGTGCGTAGAACGCGCGCTGGATCCGCTCGCGGTTCGTCGCTCCCACATCGACCTGTACGTCAACGAGCTGCGGACCGTCCATGGCGCGAGCACCGCGACGATCGCTCGGAAATGCTCGACGCTGTCGGGGTATTACCGAACCGCCGTCGTCGAGGACGCGATCGCCGTCTCGCCGACTGTGCACCTGCGACGGCCGAAGGTCCCTCAGGACTCGCAGACGCTCGGGCTGGACGAAGACGAGGTGACAGCACTGCTGGACGCAGCGCGACAGCGTGGACCTCGAGCACATGCCCTGATGGTCCTTCTTGCCCACGACGGGCTACGGATCTCCGAGGCGCTCGGCCTCGACGTCGAAGACTTCTCCCGGCGGGGCAAGCACCGGATCGCGACGATCACCCGAAAGGGCGGCGCTCGCAAGAGCGTGGTGCTCACGACGCCGACCTGGGAGGCGCTTGGTGAGCTGGTCGGAGACCGAGTGACCGGTCCGGTGTTCATGACGTCACGTGGCGGGAGGCTGGACCGGCGGGCCGCCGGTCGACTGATCAAGAAGACAGCAGTCGACGCGGGCATCGAAGACGCCGACAAGATCAGCCCTCACAGCCTGCGCCACACGTTCATCACCCTCGCGCTCGAAGCCGGCGTTCCGCTCCATCGAGTGCAGGACGCAGCCGACCATGCCGATCCGCGGACGACGCAGCGCTACAACAAGGAGCGGTTCCGGATCGACGACACTCACGCGTCGTACGCGGTCGAACGCATGCTCCGTGACCGCGAAGCAGCCGCGAACCGCAACGACGAAGACAGCGCCAGCTGAGCAAGGGGACTGCTGGAGGGGTGGTCACCGCGTTTGCCTTACATAACGTACGCCGCCGTGCGGTGTCGTGGTCGAGTCGATCTTGTCTGGGGCAATGAACGGAAACAGCGCGGTGAAATGAACCGGCACGCCGAGCCGGCCTTCGCGTCGAGCCCAGCGCGCCGTCGGCGTACGAATGTCTCCGGTTCGGGGCGTCAGGATCAGCACGCCTTGAAGGGCTGTGCACGCCCACACGAGTGAACCCAGGGGACCGCAACTTGCATGTTGAGAGTGTGCAGAGAACGTACAACCTGACATAATGTCGCTTATCGGCGCACCGTCGACGGGAGTGGAGAAGGAGATCCGACTGGCCTCATCTGACGCTTGGACCCTAGGGACGAAGCTCGCGTTCGAGCTCCTGGGCGAGGTCCACTGAGGCCTCAATCTCGGCAAGACGGATCGAGACGCTCTCCACGTTGATGCCGAACGGAACTCCCATACGTCGGCAGTATCCGATCAGTTCACGAGCCGCGCCCAGTGACTGCTCGTACGACGCCTGAAGCGTGTCGTCCGCGTGGCGCAGGTCGTTCTGGATCCAGCGGGGTACGTCGACGCCGAGCCAGCCGAGGAACTCCAGCGTCTTGAGGGAACCGCACACCGAGAACGTGAATACGATCGGCACGGGCTCGAGGCCCCGCGCGGCGCACTCGTAGCCATAGTCCGATACCAGGTTCTTCGCTGCGTTGACGTCGTAGACGACCTGCGTGACGAAGAAGGAGCACCCGGCTTCCTGCTTGGCGATCAGACGCAGATGCTCTTCGCCTCGGCGGGTGTGCCGTTCCGGAATCGCGACACCCCCGAGCGGCAGATCGGGTCGTGTCTGCGCCCACAGCTCCTGGGCGCGGACAAGCGAGGTCGACGACTGCTTGTGGCGGGACGAAGCGCCGACGAACACCGTCAGTGCGTGGTCCGCGTCCTGGGCTTCCAACCACGCACGGAGATCACTCTCCCCGTACTTGCCGACAGCCCGATACACCACGACCGGCGTGCTCCAGTCCTTCAGGTGCTGTCCTCGGAAGGTTGCAGGGTCGATGGTGGGCAGGAAGGGAAACGGTCGCTCCTTCGCATTGCGATCGCTCTCGTCGTCGATGTCGTAGAGGACGAGACCATCGAGGCCCAGCGGAGTCAGGCGCTTCTGTGTCACGTCGGCGATCTCCTGGGCCCGCTCAGGAGTGACCGTGATCCGAGGAGGAGTCAAGGCAAAGAGCAGGAACTCGCTCCCCCGTGCTGCGATCCGTCGCACCAAGTCCATGAGGCGAAGGTAGCTGACGGCGCCCCTCCCGCCTCATCAACTCCTGGTGGCCCTGGAATCGTGAGTTCGCTTCGATGAGGCTTACCGAATGAGCACGCACTACGTGATTCGCCCGGCCTCAGAGTCCGATCTCCCGGCCGTCCTACGTGGGCCCTTGCCCCACTCCCCGCAAGAGCGGTCGGGACAGCCTGTTTGGCGTGCTGCCGAACATCACGTACGACTGCCTACCCACGGCGTTCATCGAGGCGGTTGTCGTCGCGTACGAGCACCGGCGCCGGGGCGTTGCGCGGCGATGCTCGCTCGCGTGCTCGAAAACGCTCGTGCGTCCGGCTGCTTCAAAGTGCAGTTGCTCACGCACAAGCGTCACGCCACTGATGGACGCCGGCGTCGATACAGGGCGGCCACTTACGTTCAGCGACGTCGTTTTCCCGCTGGCATCTACTCAGTCGACGGCGACGAGCCATCGATGCCCAGGGGCGGAGGCCGCCAGAGCATCGACAACATCGGCAGTGTTCGCAGACATGCTGAGGACTCGTTTCACAGGCCGAACATGGACGGACGCCACCCTCGTCGCGTTCAGGTTCGGCAGCGACGTCCGAGCATTTGCGGCGCTTCAGCAGTCGAATACCGACCAGCAGAGGTCGTTGCGCAGCCGCTGGTCGTCGAGGACGAGCTCCCGAATCGCCTCGGGGAGCTGGTCTCGCTGCCAGCGGCACTCAAGCCGCCCGACAGCATCGCCGCCCCCGTCCGAGGCGGCCGCGCGTACGGCCTTGATCGCGTACGCAGCCGCCCCGAGCTCGTGCGCGGCCACGTGCGCGACGACCCCGGCCTGACCGGCGGCATACGCGGCATGGCGGGCCGCACCTCTCAGGTCTCTCGCGGCCGCCATGGCATGGCCGCCCGCCGAGCGAGACTCCATCATCTTGATCTCGCCGCGCACCCAGGCACGTGCGTGCTCGATTGCTTGCCGCGGCCGTGGGTCCTCGGGCCGGACCGACTCGAAGAGATCAAGCACATGCTCCGCACACGAGGCCGCCCACAGAGCGAGAAGGTGGTGGTCGGAATCGGTGAGAGTCCCCCCACGGCGGATCGTGATGAAGCGAGGGTCTCGGACCTTCGGGAGGATCATGGGCGGTGCTCCTTAGCGGGGTCGAGAGCGAGCTGAGCGAGCAGGCCGCTGACCAGGATCTCGATGACCGCATTCGAGTCGGGTTCGTTCTCGGTGACTGCCTCGGCAGATCGACGGCTCATGAGGGTTGCCAGTCCATGGACCCCGCTCCACAGCGCGACCACATGGCGGTTGTCGGCGTCAGGGCTTAGCTCGTGGATCCGTCCGCCCAGCACGCGGAACCACTCGCCGGCGACCGAACGCAGATGGCCCCCAGCGCCGGCCAGCAGGGCCTGCCTCCCGATCAGCTCGAACATGTCCGGACGTTCAGCGGCAAAACTGACATAGCGCTGAGCCGCTCCGCGGATCGCCCGTACTGGGTCCGGATCCCTCAGGATCGGTGCAAGCTCGACGTCGAGATCCTCGACTCCCCTGCGTGCGATCGCCGCGAGGAGACTCTCGTACGTCGGGAAATGGTGCCGTGGTGCGCCGTGCGAGACTCCCGCCGTACGAGCAATCTCCCGCAGGGTGAGGTGGGCCAGTCCCCCACTCTCGAGGAGGTCTACCCCCGCTTCGACGAGTTCGTCGCGTGTCGCCACTTAGGCAGTGTCTAGCTCACCTGCAAGAATCCACAACCAGACACTGTTCAGGAGGTTGCGTGTACTGGCTTCTCAAGTACGTCCTGCTCGGCCCAGTGGTGCGTTGGTTCACGCGTCCGGTTCTGATCGGCCAGATGCCCGACGGGCCCGTGGTTCTGGCGCCGAACCACCTGAGCGAGATCGACTCCCTGGTGGTCTGCGCTGCTGTCCCCCGTCGCGTCACGTTCGTGGCGAAGCGCGACTACTTCGCGAAGGGCGGTCTGCGTGGCCGGCTCTACGGGACGCTGTGCCGCTCCACCGGTCAGATCCCGATCGAGCGGTCCGGCGAGGGCAGTGCTGACGCAGCCCTGGACGCCGCGCGAGAAGTCCTGACCCGCGGTGGCGTGTGGGTGATCTATCCCGAGGGCACCCGCTCCCCCGACGGTCGCCTCTACCGTGGTCGTACGGGGGTCATGCGGGTGGCGCTGCAGACACCCGAGGCCGTCGTCGTGCCGGTCGGCATCCTCGGTACGAGGGAGGTCGACGCTCCCGGGCGGGGTCGCTGGCGACGAGGACGCACCGAGGTGCACCTCGGCGATCCGCTCGACCTGAGTGCCTGGCGCCACCGCGCCGAAGATCCGATCGCCTGGCGAGAGGCGGCGGACGGCCTGATGTCCGCCATCCAGAAACTCTCCGGGCAGGAGTACATCGACCGCCACCCGACGGCTGAGGAGGTCCGTCACCGCGACGGGGCGTCCTGACTCGGGTCAGACGTTCACGTCGAAGGCGAGGTCGACGTCGCACGCGGCCTGCCCCCCGCGGATGCCCCAGTTCTCGGCAGCACTCCCCCGCAGGGTGATCGTGACGTGGTCGCGCGGGATACCAAAGGCGCCGAAACGGGTGACGATCTCGGTGTAGAGGGCACGCTTGGCCTCCACCGAGCGGCCGGCGAAGCAGTCGATCGTCACGAGAGCAGCGAGCTCCGGCTGCGAAAGCGTCGGCGAGACGGCGAATCGGTGTGGCTGGTGCACCACGAGGCGTACCTCCCCGTCCTGCTGGGGGATGCGGAAGGCGGCGACGAGCGCGCCGTGGACCGCCTCGACGAGGCCCACCTCTTCTGCCTCGGTGTACTGGCGGCGGACCTCGATCATGGCAGCGGGCATCGGCGCGATCTCTCCTTCTGCCGAGCCGTGCTGCTCGGCGCTTGCTCGAACCTACGGGCAGGCGGCCGGGTAGTGCACCACGATTTCGAACGGGTGCACCACGATTTCGAACGGGTGCGGCGCGTGAGATCAGGTGCGACGGCTGGTGAGTGACGCCCCGAGCGAGTCGAGCGCAGTCTCGACCACCCGGTAGTACGCCCAGCGGCCTCGCTGCTCGCGCGTCACGAGGCCCGACTCTGCCAGCAGCTTCATGTGGTGCGACACCGTCGGCTGGCTGAGGCCGACCGGCTCGGTGAGGTCGCAGATGCACGCCTCGCCGTCGGCGTTGGCGGCGATCATCGACAGGAGCCGGACGCGTGTCGGATCGCCGAGCGCCTTGAACATCTTGGCCAGCGTCGCCGCGTCGTCCTCGCTGAGGACGCCCCCGGTCAACGTCGAGCAGCAAGCGGCGGCTGGGGTGTCGACGAGCGGAAGCATGGTGGCCATGAGACCAGTCTGCCACACGTATTGACATTGATCGATAGATCGGTAATCGTCTATGTATCGACGTTCATCAATCACTTGGAGGGTTTCCCATGGGTGCTACCGACGACGCGCTGGTCGACGAGGTTCGCCGGCGCTACGCCGAGGCCGCGGTCAAGGTCCGTGCGGGCGCGAGCAACACGCTCATCCTCGAGGCGACGGAGGCGGACTCGTGCTGCTCCCCCGCTGCGTCTCCCACGGACTCTGCCACGGGCTCGTGCTGCGGAGGTCCCGCTGCCGAGGTCGACAACGCTTTCGGAGCCGGGCTCTACTCCGCCGACGAGGCCGCAGCTCTTCCCGCCGAGGCGCTGGCCGCAAGCCTGGGATGCGGCAACCCGCTGATGGTCGCCGCGCTCAACCCGGGCGAGAAGGTTCTTGACCTCGGCTCGGGCGGCGGGATCGACGTGCTGCTCTCCGCTCGCCGTGTCGGGCCGACAGGGTTCGCGTACGGCGTCGACATGACCGACGAGATGCTGGACCTCGCCCGCGCGAACGCCGAAAAGGCCGAGGCGCAGAACGTCGAGTTCCTCAAGGGCACGATCGAGGACGTTCCCCTTCCCGACTCTGCAGTCGACGTCGTGATCTCCAACTGCGTGATCAACCTGTCGGTCGACAAGCCGAAGGTGCTCTCCGAGATGTTCCGCGTCCTGGCGCCGGGCGGTCGCATCGGCATCTCCGACGTGGTCGCCGAGGACCACCTCACGTCGGCCGACCGTGCTGAGCGTGGCTCGTACGTGGGCTGCATCGCCGGCGCCCTGTCCCGTACGGAGTATCTCGACGGGCTGGCGGCGGCGGGCTTCGTCGACGCCGAGGTCGAGTTCACCCACGAGGCGGCAGCCGGGATGCACAGCGCGATCATCCGGGCCGTGAAGCCGAGCGCATGACCCAGAGCGGCACTCTCGACAGTCGCCCGGTCCCCGCGGCCGGGCGACTGTCGGCCACCGATCGCTGGCTCCCGCTCTGGATCGGCGCAGCGATGCTCGCAGGCCTGTTGCTCGGCCGCCTCGTCCCCGGATTCGACGACGCGCTCGCGGGGCTCGAGGTCGGCTCGGTCAGTGCCCCGATCGCCCTCGGCCTCCTGGTGATGATGTATCCGGTGCTGGCCAAGGTCCGGTACGACCAGACCCGTACGGTGCTGGCCGACCGGCGCCTCCTCACGCTCTCGCTGGTCCTCAACTGGCTCGTCGGGCCGGCGCTGATGTTCGCGCTCGCCTGGCTCCTGCTGCCAGACCTCCCCGAGTACCGGACAGGCCTGATCGTCGTCGGACTCGCGCGCTGCATCGCGATGGTGCTGATCTGGAACGACCTCGCGTGCGGCGACCGCGAAGCCGCCGCCGTCCTCGTCGCGGTCAACAGCGTCTTCCAGCTCGTCGCCTTCGCCGGACTCGGGTGGTTCTATCTCCAGACCCTGCCTGGTTGGCTCGGGCTCGAGACCACGACAGCCGAGTTCAGCCTCGCCGCGATCGCGCTCAGTGTCGTCGTCTTCCTCGGCGTACCGCTCGCGGCGGGCTTCGGCAGCCGGCTGCTCGGCGAGCGTCTCAAGGGCCGAGTCTGGTACGAGGACACCTTCCTCCCCCGGATCAGCCCTCTCGCGCTGTGGGGTCTGCTCTTCACGATCATCATGCTCTTCGCGCTGCAGGGCGACACCATCACCCGCAACCCGTGGGCCGTCGCGCGCATCGCCTTGCCCCTGCTGGCGTACTTCGTGGCGATGTTCGCGATCGCCTGGGTCGCCGCACGAGTGGCACGGCTCGGCTATGCGCGGACCGTCACCGTCGCGTTCACCGCTGCCGGCAACAACTTCGAGCTCGCCATCGCCGTCGCGATCGGCGCGTGGGGAGCCACCTCGGGCCAGGCGCTGGCAGGCGTCGTGGGTCCGCTGATCGAGGTGCCCGTCCTGGTTGCCCTCGTCTATGCCGCACTCGCCCTCCGTCCCCGTACCGACCCGCAGGAGATGGTCAGATGACCGCGCCGCCGATCGTCCTCTTCGTCTGTGTCCACAACGCCGGACGCTCCCAGATGGCCTCGGGCTTCCTCCAGCATCTCGCCGGGGACGCCGTCCAGGTCCTGTCCGCGGGTTCCGAGCCTGCCGACCAGCTCAATCCCGTAGCGGTCGAGGCCATGCGTGAGGAAGGCATCGACATCACCGCCCACCAGCCGTCACTCCTCTCCCCCGACGACGTCCTTCGCGCCGACGTCGTCATCACGATGGGGTGCGGCGACACCTGCCCGATCTATCCCGGCAAGCGGTACGAGGACTGGAACCTCGACGACCCGGCCAGCCAGCCACTCGATGTCGTCCGCGGCATCCGGGACGACATCGAACGACGCGTACGCGACCTGATCGCCTCTCTCACGGCTCGCTGACCGCCCGTCTGGGATACGAGAAAAGTCGCATAAACCGCGATGAAATCTGTCTTTCGCTGTCCTGGAATCAGATTTTGTCGCACGCGAGCGGTACGCTGCGAGGAAACCTGCATCCCGCAGGCCAATCGTGAGGAGTAGTCATGGCGACCGATTTTCCCTCGGTGGTCTTCTCGGCCGACAGCGACAAGGACAAGATCTCGCGCGCCCACAAGGCGGGGCGTCTCGTCCAGCTGGGCACGGGGATCTACTCCCCCGACGTCGACAAGACCACTGAGCAGCTCGTCCGCGAGCATCTCTGGACCATCGTCGCCAAGCGCTTCCCGGGGGCCGTGATCGCCGACCGGTCCGCCCGTACGAACGGGCTGCCGACCGACGGATTCCTCTTCGTCGTCCACCCCCGTCGTACGGAGCTGAAGCTGGCGGGTGTCACCGTCGTCCCGCGACAGGGGCCGTCGGCGATGCCGGGCGACTTCGCGCTCCCCGGCGAGGTGTGGCTCGCCGGGCCCGCTCGCGGCATCCTCGACAACCTCGTCCCGACCCGACCGGCGAAGGATCGCGTAGCGAGGACGCTCACCCGAGCCGAGGTCGAGCTGTGGATCGACGAGATCCTCGCCGGGCGGGGCGAGGAGGCCATCAACAAGCTCCGCGACGACGCGCGCGCCCTCGCGCCCTTCCTCGGGCGGCAGCACGAGCTCGACCTCCTCGACAAGCTCGTCGGGGCGGCGATGAACACGCGTCCGACCGACATCCTGCAGACACCGCAGCTCGTCGCGCGCGCCAAGGGCCAGCCGTACGACCGCCGCCGCGCAGACGTGTTCACCCGGCTCGCAGACTATCTCGACACGCTGGCGCCGGACAGCGTGCCCGCGCTCCCGGACGACGCCACGCGGCGCACGCTGCTGCCGTTCTACGAGGCCTACTTCTCCAACTACATCGAGGGCACCGAATTCACCTTGGACGAGGCGGCGGAGATCGTCTTCGACGACGTCGTCCCCGAGCAGCGCCCGGAGGACGCCCACGACATCCTCGGGACATACGAGCTGACGTCCTCCGACGAGGTCATGCGCCAGCGGCCGTCGACCGCGGACGAGCTCCTCGACCTGCTGCGGCGCCGGCACGCGATCCTCATGGCCGGTCGGCCGACGATGGCACCCGGCACTTTCAAGAAGCGGGCGAACCGTGCAGGTGAGACCTACTTCGTCGCACCCGAGCTCGTCGAGGGCACGTTGAAAGAGGGATTCGACATCGGCGCACGGCTGATCAGCCCGTTCGCCCGTGCGGCCTACCTGATGTTCGTCGTGAGCGAGGTGCACCCGTTCGCCGACGGCAACGGGCGCGTCGCCCGCGTCATGATGAACGCCGAGCTGGCCGGAGCCGGAGAGGTCCGCATCGTCATCCCGACCGTCTACCGGCTGAACTATCTGTCGGCGCTGAAGGGCGCGACCCACAACGAGAACTACCCCGGCCTGATTGCTGCGCTGTCGTTCGCGCGTCGTTGGACGGCACGGGTCGACTTCACCGACCGCGCGCGAGCAGAGGCCGATCTCGTACGGACGAACGCGCTCCGCGACGCGTACACAGCTGAGGAAGCAGGCGTCCGGCTGACTCTTCCGTGAGCGGCTCCCCCAACCGGTCACGAATCGAGAAGCACCGAACCTCGCTCCCCTCCTAGCGTGAAGACATCGTCATCGTCCGTCCGGACGAGACATCCGCTGAAGGAGCACCTCATGACATCGATCGCATCTCTCACGCTCGAGGCGTCCGACCCCGCGGCCGGCCGCGCCTTCTACGACGCCGCGTTCGGTCTCGGCGAGCTGCTGTCGGTCCGCGACGGCGACGACCCGACCAGTGGCTTCCGCGCCTACACGCTGTCGCTCGTCCTCCCCCAGCCGTCGTCGGTTGACAGCTACCTCGACTCCGCGCTCGCGGCCGGGGCCACGGTGCTGAGACCGGCCGCCAAGAGCATGTGGGGGTACGGCGGTGTCGTGCAGGCACCGGACGGGGCCATCTGGAAAGCTGCGTCACCGTCCAAGAAGGAGAAGGGGCGTCCGGTACGCGAGATCGACGAGGTCGTCCTTCTGATCGGTGCCACCGACGTCGCCGCCACCAAGCAGTTCTACGTCGACCACGGCCTCGCCGTGGAGCGGAGCTTCGGGAAGAAGTACGTCGAGTTCAAGGCGCCGGAGGGCCACGTCAAGCTCGGGTTGTACGGCCGCAAGGCGTTGGCGAAGGACGCCGGAGTGCCCGTCGACGGCAGCGGATCGCACCGGATCGCCCTCGTGAACGACGCGGGCACGTTCACCGACCCCGACGGCTTCGTGTGGGAGACCGCCTGAAGCCTGCGGGTGGTCGTCACGCGGGCGGGCAAAACTCTTGACCGCGCCGCGGTTCGCAGACGTAGATGCCGAACTGCGTGAACATCCGGTGCTTTCGGCCCGCCTGCGGTAGCGCGCTTCGACCCTTCAACTCGTCGGCGAACGTCTGACGGCGCCCCCGTCGCAGCGTCATACGGCGACGTACTCCGCGAGGTGCTCCCCCGTCAGCGTCGCGCGGGCGGCGACAAGGTCGGCTGGCGTGCCTTCAAAGACGACCTTGCCGCCGTCGTGCCCGGCGCCGGGACCGAGATCGATGATCCAGTCGGCGTGCGCCATGACCGCCTGGTGGTGCTCGATGACGATGACCGACTTGCCCGACTCGACGAGGCGGTCGAGCAGACCGAGAAGCTGTTCGACGTCGGCGAGGTGGAGGCCGGTGGTCGGCTCGTCGAGGACGTACACGTCACCCTTCTCGGCCATCTGCGTCGCCAGCTTGAGCCGCTGGCGCTCGCCGCCCGACAACGTCGTGAGCGGCTGGCCGAGGCTGAGGTAGCCGAGGCCGACGTCAACGAGTCGGTCGAGGATCTTGTGCGCGGCAGGCGTACGGGCTTCGCCCTCGCCGAAGAACTTCTCGGCCTCGGTCACCGACATCGCCAGCACCTCGGCGATGTTGCGGTCGCCGAAGGTGTACTCGAGAACCGAGGCCTGGAAGCGACGGCCCTCGCACTCCTCGCACGTCGACTCGACGGTCGCCATCACCCCGAGCTCGGTGAAGATCACACCGGCGCCCTTGCAAGCAGGGCACGCGCCCTCGGAGTTCGAGCTGAACAGTGCCGGCTTCACACCGTTGGCCTTGGCGAACGCCTTGCGGATCGGCTCCAGCAGGCCCGTGTACGTGGCCGGGTTGCTGCGGCGGGAGCCGCGGATCGCGCCCTGGTCAACGACGACCACGCCGTCGCGCTCGGCGATCGAGCCGTGGATCAGCGAGCTCTTGCCGGAGCCGGCCACGCCGGTCACGACGCACAGCAGCCCCAGCGGCACGTCGACGTCGACGTCCTGGAGATTGTGGGTCGACGCCCCGCGGACCTCGAGCGCCCCGGTCGACTTCCGTACGGTCTCCTTGAGCGCCGCCCGGTCGTCGAGGTGGTGCCCGGTGGTGGTGTCGCTCCCCCGCAATCCGTCGACGGTGCCCTCGAAGCAGATCGTGCCGCCCGCGGTGCCGGCGCCCGGACCGAGGTCGACCACGTGGTCGGCGATCGCGATCGTCTCCGGCTTGTGCTCGACGACAAGGACGGTGTTGCCCTTGTCCCGCAGCTGGAGCAGGAGGTTGTTCATCCGCTCGATGTCGTGGGGGTGCAGTCCGATGGTGGGCTCGTCGAAGACGTACGTGACGTCGGTCAGCGACGAGCCGAGGTGGCGGATCATCTTGGTCCGCTGCGCCTCGCCGCCGGACAGCGTTCCGGCCGGACGGTCAAGGCTCAGGTATCCCAGGCCGATGTCCTCGAACGCGTCGAGCAGGTGCTGCAGGCCCGCGACGAGCGGCGCGACGCCCGGCTCGTCGAGCGAGCGCATCCACACGGCGAGGTCACTGATCTGCATCTGGCAGAGCTCAGCGATGTTCTTGCCGTTGACCTTGGACGAGAGCGCCTCTTTGCTGAGCCGGGTGCCGTCGCAGTCGGGGCAGGTTGTGAACGTGATCGCGCGCTCGACGAAGCGGCGCACGTGGGGCTGCATCGCCTCGACGTCCTTGGAGAGCATCGACTTCTGGATTTTGGGGATCAGTCCCTCGTACGTGAGGTTGGTGCCCTCCACCTTGATCTTGGTCGGCTCGGCGTAGAGGAGCAGCTGCAGCTCCTTCTTGGTGTAGCTCGCGATCGGCTTGTCCATCGGGAGCCCCGCGCCGCTGAAGATCCGGCCGTACCAGCCGTCCATGCTGTAGCCGGGGACGGTCAACGCGCCGTCCTCGAGCGACTTGGAGTCGTCGTACAGCGCCGTCAGATCGAAGTCGCTGATCGCGCCCATGCCTTCGCAGCGCGGACACATGCCGCCCTGGTAGACCGCGTTGCGGACGACCGACTTTTCTTCTCTGCCGCCCTTCTCCGTCTTCATGACCCCGCTCGCCGTGCGGGTCGGGACGTTGAACGCGAAGGCGGTCGGCGGCCCGATGTGCGGAGTGCCGATACGGCTGAAGAGGATCCGCAGCATCGCGTTGGCGTCAGTGGCAGTGCCAACGGTCGACCGAGGGTTGGCCCCCATCCGCTCCTGGTCGACGATGATCGCCGTGGTGAGGCCCTCGAGATGGTCGACCTCGGGACGCGCGAGCGACGGCATGAATCCCTGGAGGAAGGCCGAGTAGGTCTCGTTGATCATCCGCTGAGACTCGGCGGCGATCGTGGCGAACACGAGGGAGCTCTTGCCGGATCCGGAGACGCCGGTGAACACGGTGAGTCGACGCTTCGGCAGCTCGACGCTGACGTCCTTGAGGTTGTTCTCGCGCGCGCCCTGCACGCGGATCAGGTCGTGGTTGTCGGCGACGTGCGCAGACGGGTCCGTGCTCGCCGTGGTGGCCTTCGTCATCGTCTCTCCATGCAGTCAGCGGGGCGGCGTCCTCGGTCCACCCTAGGGGCCAATCCGGTCACCGTCTGTCACACGCAAGCGACCTTCTAGATCGTGCCGTCCGGGGCCTCGAAGACCGTGGAGAGTCCGCCGAAGAAGCCCTTCTTAGCGGGCTTGAGCATCCGTGCGCCGCCCCGTACGGCCGACTCGGCGCCCACGTCTGCCGCCAGCTCGGCAACAGGCGCGGACGAGAAGACCGCCGTGTAGAAGTCGTGCGCGGTACGGACGTCGGAGACCCCGAGTGTCGTGTGATCGAGCGCGAGCGTCGCTGTGTCGGCCATGTCAGCTCTGGTTGATGCGAAGGAGGTTGCCGGTCGGGTCGCGGAAGGCACAGTCACGGACCCCGTACGGCTGGTCGGTCGGCTCCTGCACGACATCGGCGCCGCTGGCCACGAGCTTCTCGAAGAGTCCGTCGAGGTCGTCGGTAGCCAGCGCGAGCGAGCCGTACGAGCCCTTGGCGATCAGCTCGAGGATCACGCGACGCTCCTCGTCGGTGATGCCGGGGTCGGCGGCCGGCGGATGGAGGACGATCGAGGTCTCGGGCTGGTTCGGAGGACCGACCGTGAGCCAGCGCATCCCCTCGTAGCCGACGTCGTTGCGGACCTCGAACCCCAGCGTGTCGCGGTAGAAGTCGAGAGCGGCGTCGGCGTCGGTGTGCGGCAGGAACGCGTAGTGGATGGTGATGTTCATGAGGACGACGCTAGTGGCGTCCCGGGCCCACGTGCTTCTCGATTCCTGATCGGCCTCGTCACCTGCCGGGTGTGGCAGGACGGCATCTCGTCGGTGGTCTCAGTCTCCGCCGACGCGTTCGCAGCCTCGGCGCGATAGGTGCTCGGGGGGACGCCGACCAGCTCGGTGAACCGCGTGCTGAAGGTGCCGAGGGACGAGCAGCCGACCTCGAAGCAGACGTCGGTGACGCTCATGTCGCCGCGCCGCAGCAGCGCCATCGCCCGCTCGATCCGGCGGGTCATCAGGTAGGAGTACGGCGACTCGCCGTAGGCCGCTCGGAACTGGCGGCTGAGATGACCGGCCGACATGTTGACGCCGCGAGCGAGCGCCTCGACGTCCAAAGGCATGGCGTACTCGCGGTCGATCCGGTCGCGGACACGGCGCAGCTGCGCGAGGTCGCGCAGACGCTGCTCCTCGGCAGTAGTCACCTGCCGATCGTGCCATGGGGAACGAAGGGTTGTCGCGGCATATCGATTAACGATAGATTCAGATCATCATTCGATAGGAGGTGCGCCATGGGGAAGCTCACCGTTCTCGCCCTGCGCGTCGTGCTCGTCCTCGGCCTGCTCGGCTCGTTGTTCGTCCAGGTCGTCATGGTGCCGCTGCTCGCGGTCGACCTGAACGAGGCGCCGACTGCCGTACGGGTGCCCGCCGTCGTGGTCGTGCTCCTCGGGATCGTCACCACGCAGGTCGTCATGGTCTGCGTGTGGCGGCTCCTCACGATGGTGGGTCGCGGCACGGTGTTCTCGCCCGCGTCCTTCCGCTACGTCGACGTGATCGTCGGCGCGGTCGCCGTCGCGTCGCTGCTCACTTTCGCGCTCGGCGTCGTCCTCGCTCCCGGCGAAGCGGTCGCACCCGGGATCGTCCTCCTCGTCGGCGGTGTCGGTCTCATGGTCGCCGGCGTCGCGCTGCTCGTCCTGGTCCTGCGGACTCTGCTCGCTCAGGCGGTGGCCCGTGACGCCGAGGCGACGCATCTGCAGTCCGAGCTCGACGAGGTGATCTGATGCCGATCGTCGTCGACATCGACGTGATGCTCGCCAGGCGCAAGATGTCCGTGGGCGCGCTGGCCGACCGCGTCGGCATCACCCCGGCGAACCTTGCCGTGCTCAAGAACGGCCGCGCCAAGGCCGTACGGTTCACGACCCTCGAGGCGCTGTGCGAGGTGCTCGAGTGCCAGCCCGGTGACCTCCTGCGATGGGAGCCCGAACCCGCGGGTGCGGACGCCGTGAGGGCCCCGGCCGACGGCGCTGCCTGATCTGGGCTGCGCGATCTGGTCAGCCGACCGCGAACCCGCGCGTTAGCCTCCTGACACCCGACACACCCAGGAGGCCCCGATGTCAGAGCTCGACGGCAAGCGCATTTTCGTGACCGGCTCGGCGAGGGGTATCGGGCGTGCCATCGCCGCCCTCGCCATCGCCGAGGGGGCTCAGGTCGTCATCAGCGACGTGGACGCCGACGCCGCCGAGGCGACGCGCGCCGAGCTCAGCGCAGCGGGAACAGCGAACTGCGACGTCTCCGACGAAGCGGCGGTCCAGGCGGCGATCGCATCAGCGGTGGAGATCCTCGGTGGGCTCGACGTCCTCGTGAACAACGCCGGCATCGAAGTCTCGAGCCCGTTGGTCGAGCAGTCCACGGAGAGCTTCGACAAGATCTTCGCCATCAACGTCCGCGGCCCGTTCGTCGCGATGAAGGCGGCAACCCCACACCTCATCGAGTCCGGCGGCAACATCGTCAACATCTCCTCGATCGCCGGTCTCGGAGGCAGCCCGTTGCTCGGGTCGTACTGCGCGACCAAGGCCGCGTTGATCCAGATGACGCGCGTCGCGGCGGTCGAGCTCCGCGCCTCCGGCGTCCGCGTCAACGCCGTGTGCCCGGGATTCGCCGACACCAGCATGGTCGACCGGCTCCGACCTGACTTCGAGGGCGCGACGCAGGTGCCGTTCGGTGACCTGGTCGCCGCGAAGCAGGGGCGCCTCGGCACACCGGAGGACATCGCCGAAGTCGCCTGCTTCTTGGCGTCGGATCGCGCGACGTGGGTGACCGGGAGCAGCTACGTCCTCGACGGCGGCCTCATGGCAAGCCTCGTCTGACGCGGCGGACGAAGCGCCGCTGCCAGGGCGTCTCGACGGCTCGAGGGTGGTAGTGCGCCCGGATCCATGCCACCGCGGCATCCGGCTCCATCCCGTCCAGCACGCACAGCACGGCGAGGGCCGTCCCCGTACGACCGATGCCGCCGCCGCAGCCGATCTCGACGCGCGCGTCCGGAGCGCGGTCGTACGCCTCACGCAGCGTCGACGTCGCCTCGTCAGGATCGGACGGCACCCAGAAGTCACGCCACAGGATCCAGCGCTGCTCCCATGGCCGCGCGGAAGGTCGCTTGCCGGTGAGATGGACGGCGAGCGTCGGCTCGTCACCGGGTTCGCGTGCTGCCCGCAGGCCGCGACCCCGTACGAGGCGGCCGGACGGCAGCCCCACGACTCCGGCGGTCTCGGTGTCCCAGGTCGTCACTCCCCTGTTCTACCGCCTCGTCCGTTCAGCCCGCGGTCGCGAGGAGCCAGTCGGCAGCGACAGCCGGTACGAGGTGAGCAGCGGGAACAGCACGTGCCCGTACGCGTGCGCCCGTACGACGGTGACCGCTCCGACGAAGTAGAGGCTCAGACACGTCGCCGTGGCGAGGTTGTCGACGATGAATGCCCGGCGGGTCAGCACGCCGACACCGGAGAAGGCGGTCCACGCGGCAGCGACGATGACGACGACGGTCGGCACGGTGCTCATGGCGAGTCCTCTCGTACGGAAGCGAGTGACCAGTGACGGACCAGGACCGGCTCGGAGCAGACGACAGGTGGCTCGAGGACGCGTTCGAGGCGCAGCACCCGAGGCTGCGCGCCGTCGCGTTCCGCATGCTCGGGTCGCGCGGCGCGGCGCTGCGGCGGTCTCCTCGCAGGCGGTCACGACCAGTCGGCTTCTGCCGTTCGTGCACCACGTCCTCGTCAACGGAGCCGCCGGCGTGATCGTGGTCCCGCGTCGCGAGGCGCAGGTCGTCATGGCGTTCACGGTCACCGACAGGAAGATCGTCGCGATCGACGTGCTCTCTGGTCCCGAGCGACTCGCGCGCCTCGACCTCAGCGGGGTCCTCGACTGAGCCTGGCACTCTGCGCCCGTCCTCGTTACGGTGGCGGAGTCCCCCTCCCCGGTCACGAGGAGTGACGACCATGCACCCACGAAAGCTCGTACTCGCCCTTGCCGCCGTGCTCGCCACCGCAGTGCTCGCCCCACCTCCTGCCACCGCGCAGGCCTTTCCTGACCGCCTCGAGCTCCCCGACGGCTTCCTGCCCGAAGGCATCGCACTCGGTCCCGGACCGACCGCGTGGTTCGGGTCACGTGCCGATGGAGACATCTACGAGGTCGACCTCCGTACAGGCGCCGGGGAGATCATCAGCCAAGGTCCCGGGACGCCGTCGGTCGGGATGAAGTCCGACCGGCACAAGCGGCTCTTCGTCGCCGGAGGGCCGGCGGGTGACGGCCGCGTCGTCAGCTCCCGTACGGGCGAGATCATCGCCTCGTACACGTTCACCAGGGCGGCCTCGTTCGTCAACGACGTCGTCCTCACCAAGCGCAAGGCGTGGTTCACCGACTCGTCGCAGCCTCAGCTGTACGGCGTGCCGCTGCGCCGCAACGGACGTCCGGGCGATCCGTCCGACGTGGTGACGCTGCCGCTGTCGGGCGACTGGGTCCAGGGCACGGGCTTCGCCGCGAACGGGATCACGCAGACGCCCGACCGCAAGGCGCTCCTGGTGGTGAATTCGACGCTCGGCGAGCTTCACCGCGTGAACAAGCGCACCGGCAAGACCCGCAAGGTCGACCTCGGCGACACGTCACTCGTCAACGGCGACGGGATGCTGCTGAAGGGGCGCACCCTGTACGTCGTCCAGAACCGGCTCAACCAGATCGCCGTCCTCACGCTGGACCGCAAGGGACGGAGCGGTCGCCTCGTGAAGGTGATCACCGATCCGGACTTCGACGTGCCGACCACGGTGGCCTCGTTCGGGCGCTGGCTCTATCTGCCGAACGCCAGGTTCACGACGCCGCCGACGCCGGACACTCCGTACTGGGTGACACGCGTCAAGCGCTGACCCGGGCGGCCCCCCCTTGTGCCCGGTCTGGTGCTTGTGGGCGATCCACGCGGGTTGGCCAGGATTGCTGCGCCACGACTCACTCAACGGGCTGTTGTCGACGGTGTCGAACCCGAGCCGTTCGTACAGGCGCGTGACGAGCTCCGCGGCTTCGGGGAAGTCGCTGGAGGCCGGCAGTGCATGCCGACCGGGGCACCTGCCGGCCGGCCCGCTGTGGTGAGGCACGGCGCCTGGATGTGGGTGAAGGCCTTGACGACCTTCGATTGCGGATCGGCGCCCTCGGGCTTCTCTACGTCGTGACGTGCGGCCTCCTCTACACCGCGATCGGGGTCGGCGTCGCGCTGCTGGCCGAACGGCTTCTGAGGCACTGACGGACGGGGCATGATCACCCCGAGCCTGAAGTGACGTCGATGTCCTCGATCACGGCCGGGTCTGCCCGGTGGTCGGCGTGCCGAGCCCAGGTGAGCCGAATCCGGAGCAGCACGATGCCGCTGACGGACAGCGACGCCTCGTACTGAGGCAGGTCCGCGACGTACGCCTCGACGCATCGCGCGCGATCGTGGCCGGTCGGGACGTCGGCCTCGCCTTCGCCCTGCAGCGTCGTCCCGTCCGAGCCCCCGACGACCAGGGCGACAC
This sequence comes from Mumia sp. ZJ430, assembly GCF_011751845.1. Classification (NCBI taxonomy): domain Bacteria; kingdom Bacillati; phylum Actinomycetota; class Actinomycetes; order Propionibacteriales; family Nocardioidaceae; genus Mumia; species Mumia sp. ZJ430. The sequence continues at coordinate 136,600 of NZ_JAAHFK010000002.1, forward strand.
GAGGGTCCCGGCGCAGGTTCGCGACCTTGCGGGAGCCGGCGCGCGCGTCGAAGACGACCTCCCCACGTGCCGTCATCGTCAGCTCGACGTACGCCGCTTGCGGTGCCCCGCCCGGTCCGACGGTCGTCACGACGCCGTCGCGCCGGGCCCGGACGTACGCCACCATCTGCTCGCGATCCACGGCGAAACGCTAGCGGACGACTTTCTTGCAGCATGAGCAAAAATCTGGTTATGTTTATCGAACCACGTGACTTAAGAGATCTTATGGAGAGTCAATGCGAAGCCTGATCCTTCTCTCGCTCGTCGGCCTCGGAGCCCAGCTGGTCGACGGCAGCCTCGGGATGGCGTACGGCGTGACATCGACGACGCTCCTGCTCGCGATCGGGACGAACCCCGCGGCGGCGTCGGCGACCGTTCACCTCGCGGAGATCGGGACCACGCTCGTCTCTGGCGCTGCGCACTGGCGCTTCGGTAACGTCGACTGGAAGGTCGTCGCCAAGATCGGCATCCCGGGTGCGTTCGGCGCCTTCGCCGGCGCGACGTTCCTGTCGAGCCTCTCCACCGAGATGGCCGCTCCCCTGATGTCGCTGATCCTGCTCGCGCTCGGTCTCTACATCCTCACGCGGTTCACGGTCGCGGGACTTCCGAAGGGCAACCTCGGCAAGCCGCTGCGCAAGCGTTTCCTCACCCCGCTCGGCCTGGTCGCCGGTTTCATCGACTCGACGGGTGGCGGTGGCTGGGGCCCCGTGGGCACGCCGGCGATCCTCGCGAGCGGCCGGCTCGAGCCCCGCAAGACCATCGGCTCGATCGACACCTCGGAGTTCCTCGTGGCGGTCGCCGCGAGCCTCGGCTTCATCGTCGGCATCGGCTCGCAGGGCGTGAACTACTCGTGGGCGCTCGCGCTCCTCATCGGCGGAATGATCGCCGCGCCGATCGCGGCGTGGCTGGTGCGCCACATCCCGCCGCGCGTCCTCGGCTCGCTCGTCGGTGGTCTGATCATCCTCACCAACGTCCGTACGCTCCTCAAGAGCGACTGGATCGATGCGCCGGGTGACGCGCGGTCGGTCGTGTACGTCCTCATCGTCGCCCTGTGGGTGTCCGCCGTCGCGTACTCGTTTAAGCGCTACCGAGAGGAGCGGGACGCCGAGCGTGCCGAGGTGGCGGAGGCCGTCGAGGCGGGCGAGGGCGCACCCGCCGCTTGACCTCGAGGGCGCTTGAGGTTGCACGGTGGTGTTCATGACCACCGAAACCGCACCCCGTACGGCAGACCTCGACGCGATCGCGCAGGTCGTGGCCACGGTCGAGCACTCCCAGCAGCACAAGGACCCCGACGAGTTCCTCACCCTCTTCCACCCTGACGCGATCTGGACGACGGGAGGCGGCAAGGTGCTCATCGGCCTCGACGAGATCGCGGCGTTCACCCGCCAGGTCCTCCCGGCGGCCGAGTGGGACGGCAAAGTCGCCTACGAGGTGGTGCACGTGCTCTTCATCCGCCCGGACGTCGCGGCCGTCAAGGTGCGCCAGCGCTACCTGACGCCCGGCGAGGAGAGCGAGGGCGCGCCGCTCTACGTAATGTCCAAGCAGGAGGGCCGCTGGCTGCTGACCGCCTGCCAGAACACCGGAGTCGTTTCCGACTGAGCAAGCCGCGTGGTGGGATGGCGGCATGGCCCTCATCCACCAGACAGCAGATATCCGTCCGACAAAGCTCGAGCTCCTCGAGGAGTGGGTGCCGCGGCAGCCGTGGGGCAGGTCCGCGGGTGGAGGGCCGCTCGAGCGCGTGGGCGCCTACCGGTTCGACGACCCCGCCGGAGAGGTGGGCATCGAGACGCTCCTCGTACGCCGTGGCGAAGGCCCCGTGCTCCAGGTGCCGCTGACCTATCGTGGGGCGCCGCTCGTGGGGGCGGACGACGCTCTGGTGGGGACGATGGAGCACTCCGTGCTCGGCCCGCGCTGGATCTACGACGGCTGCGGGGACCCGGTATACGTGACGGCGGTGCTCACGGCGATCCTCACCGGCGGCCATCAGGCCGACGAGGTCCTCGAGACCGACACCGGGCTCGTGCCGCGCGAGACCACGACCCTCGTGTCCGGGAGCGGCGGCCCTCGTACGGCAGTCCCGGCTATCGGTTCCCTGTCCGCGGCCAGCGACGCCCATGTCAGCGTCATCGACGCGGGGCCCACGACGGTCGTCGTCCGACGGGTGCTCGACGGGGAGGCGGCGGACGGCGCCGCGACCCTGCGCGGCCGGTGGCCGGGGCAGGACACGGACGTCGTCCTCGTGACTGCCTAACCGTCATGCGGGGCCGGCGATGTTGACCAGCCATCCGACGTCGTATCGATCGGTGAGCATCCCGAAGGCGTCGCCCCACGGGGCCACGGACAGCGGCACCGCGATCGACGCGCCCTCGGACAGCGCGTCCCAGTACGCACGCAGCTCGGCCTCGTCGCTGTTGTCACCGCTAAGGGAGACGGTGCCGTTGGGTGTCGGCTCCCCCATCTCGGCGGGCGTGTCCGCGCCCATGAGCACGAGGCCCGACGGCGTGACGAGCATCGAGTGCATCAGGCGGTCGGCCTCCGCGGCATCCCCGCTCGCGTCGTACTCGGCGAACGTGGCCGTCGTCAGCTCACCACCGAAGACGCCCTGGTAGAAGGTCATCGCGTCGCGCGCCTGGTCGCGGAAGGAAAGGTACGGGTTGAGTCGTGTCGCCATCGTGGGTCTCCGTCGTCTCGGCTGGGCTCTCCCCACTGTCGCGCCGATGGCGGCCTGACGCACACCCTGCCTGAGCTCACTCCGTACGAAGCTGCTCCGGAGAGGTCGCGGCAAGCACCCACGGCCGTACGAGACGCACCGCCAGTGCGCTGGCGACGAGGATGAGGAGCGTCGTCACGATCACCGAGGCGACGACCATCACGACCACGTACGCGGTCGGGTTTGTCAAGATCCCGTAGCCAGCGCCGCCGAGCAGCACCCCCACGATGCCGAGCGGGAGTGTCGCGATCCGTGCCTCGATGCGTTGCGAGTCGATGATCGTCGAGGTCGGCACACCGGTCGCCACGAGCGCGGCCATCTCGCGGCGACGGTCGAGGATCAGCTCGGTTGACCGCACGGCGAGGGTGCCTGCGACGACGAGGAGGGCCAGGAGGACCGCGACGGCGACGATCAGCAGCGACACCGTGAGCTCGCCGTCGGAGCCGTCCGGTGCGTAGCCGACGACCTCGCCCACGAGAACCGCTGCCGTGCCCGTCACGAGACCGATCGCACCGGTGGCGGCCGCAGCGCGTCCCGCGGGGTGTGGATCGGACTGCAACCGTCTGCACGCCAGCAGCGCAGCCGCGGTCGAGGCGTACGGCCGGAGCAGGGCAGCAGTCCGGTAGGTGGCGGCCGGCGCGAGGAGGGCAAGGCCGATCACGAGGAGGGCGAGTAGGGCGAGCGTGGCGACCTGCGACGCGGCGGTCGGCACCAGTGCAAGCACGGGGATCGCGATGAGCGCAAGGCCCGGCCACGTGCGTGGTGGCCGACGGGGCCGTCGGGCCGTGGTGGCAGCAACACGAGTGCCCGATCGCGCCCCTACGAGTACGGCGTAGGCGACGATCGCGCCGACCACCACGAGCGTCGCGACGCCAGGTCCGACCGTCGTCGGGACGAACCCGCCCGTACCGCTCATGCGCTCACCGTTCAGGAGCCATCGCAGGACGGCGAAGCCGCCGATCCCGAGCACCGCGCCGACCAGCGCAGGTGCGGCAACCTCGAGTGCTCCCCAGCGCTGGAGGTCACGGCGCGTCGCTCCGGCGATCGCGAGCGCCCGGTAGCGAGCCTCGCGGCCGCTCGACCCGAGACGGACCGCTTGGTCCAGGAGCAGCGCGAAAGGCACGACCATAAGGACCACAGCGAACGTGGCACCGCCGCGCGTACCCGGATCACCGATCGGCCCGAAGAGGTGCTCTCCGTGCATCGACGCGTCGTACTCGCTGACCAACGACAGCCTGACATACGACGCCGCGACGAGCAGGAGCGTGCTCGCGACGCCCGTGGTGAAGGCGATGAGCAGGGCGCGTCCGATCCCGCTGGTCTGCAGAATCATCACCGGCAGGCGGGTCACGCGACGACCTTCGCGGCATCTGTACGGCCGTCGCGCAGCACGACCTCGCGGTCCGCAAAGGCGGCGACACGGTTGTCGTGGGTGACGACCACGAGCGCAGCACCGATGTCTCCCGTCGCTTCTACGAGGACCTGCATCGTCCGCTCGGCGCCGACCGTGTCCAGGGCGCCGGTCGGCTCGTCGGCGAGCACCAGCTTCGGTGCGGTGATCAGCGCGCGAGCGATCGCGACGCGCTGCCCCTCTCCCCCGGACAGGTCGGAAGCGAGCGACTCGGCACACTCCTCGACGCCCAGGTGTGCGAGCCATCCGCGGGCCACGGTCGCCGACGCGTGACGATCTCTGCGCTCGAGCAGCAGCGGGAGCGCGACGTTCTCGAGCGCGGTCAGCTCTGGGACCAGGCGTCCAAACTGCAGCACGAGACCGATCTCGCGCCGCCGCAGGCGCGTCCGATCGTCAGCCGACAGAGCGTCGACGCGGGTCCCGTCGAACGTGACGGTGCCCGCCTCGGGCGCGATCACGCCGGCGATGCACTGCAGCAGCGTCGACTTGCCGCTGCCGGACGGCCCGGTGATCGCGACCCGTTCGCCGGGTTCGATCGTCAGTGAGGCGCCGCGGAGTGCCACCGTTCGCCCGAAAGCCTTGTGCAGGCCGGTCGCGGCGACGAGAGGGTCAGTCATGGGGGCTCCTTCGTACGGGGTGGGCGTCATCGTGGGGTCTGCGCTTCTGCGACCCGTTCGTATGCCGCCTCGAGCCAGCGCAGGTCGGCATCGAGGTGGGCGATGGTGTGATCGACGGCGATGCGCTGTGCCATGTCGTGGATCGCCGACCGCTCGTGGGTGAGCTGCCGCATGGCATCGAGATGAGCGGCCCGCTGCCTCGCGAGGAACCCAGCGGCGTCGGTGCTGGTGCGCAGCGCGGTGACGGCCTTGCGGACGAGCTCATCGGCTCCGTATCCGCTCGGTGATTCCGCCGTGGCGAGCCACTCCTTCAGCATCGTGGAGCCGGCCGTGGTGATCGCGTACACGATCCGCTCGGGCCCCCTGCCCGGTACGGTCTCGACCTCCTCGGCCGCGTCGTCGCGGACCAGCCGGGCGAGCGTCGCGTAGACCTGCCCGTACGCCAGCGGCTTCGCCGACGGGAACCACGTGTCGTACTCGTGCTTGAGGTCGTAACCGTGCGCGGGACGCCGAGCGAGGACGCCGAGAAGGACGTGCGCGAGAGCCATGTCGGCAGGTATACACCATGTGTATACCTGCTGGGAAGCGCTTTGCTGAGGTCAATTCGTGCGGGTCTCAACCCATGGCAGTGGTGCTGACGTTCGCACCGAGCCACTGGCGTGTGGCGTCGTCGGCGGGCACGAAGGTCTCGATCGCCAGTTCGGCCACCGTCACGTCCACCGGCGTGCCGAAGGTCGAGATGATCGACAAGAACGTCAGCACGTCGTCTCCGACCCGGACGATCATCGGGACGAACACCTGACCGCCGGCGGGACCGCGTTCGTCCGAACCCGCGGGCACCTCGTACGCCGCGAGCTCGTCGTGGAGCGCGAACATCTCGTCGTCGCCCCGCGCCTCGGCTCCGCGACGAAGGCCGGCGAGAACCGACACGCGCCACTGCGCGAGGTTCACGAGGTGCGGCGCGAGCCCGTCCGGATGAAGCGTGAGCCGCAGCGCGTTCACCTGGCCGGTGAGCAGGGCGGGCGACGCGAGCGACGTCAGAGCGGCGACGCCGGCGTTCGCGTCGACGACGTTCCAGAGCCGGTCGACGGCGAGCGCAGGGTACGGCTCGTGCGCGACGAGCACCTCGCGTACGGCGGCGCGCGCCGCCTCGAGGTCGGTGTGGTCGAGCGGCCGCTCCGGGAAGGCAGGTGCGAAGCCGCCGGCCAGCAGCATCCTGTTCTGGTCACGTGTCGGCACGTCGAGAGCGTCGGCCAGGCGCAGGATCATGTCGCTGCTCGGCCGAGAGCGGCCGGTCTCCACGAAGCTGATGTGGCGGGTCGAGATCCCAGTCTCCGACGACAGCGCGAGCTGGCTGTAGCGCCGCCGTGTCCGCCACGTCCGCAGCTGGTCTCCCAGGGTGTCCGTTCCGGCCCGTGCCGTCTCCGTCTGCATCGTCACGTTGTCCACTCTGACGCATCCGCCGATCAGCGACCATGACCTCCGAGGTCATCGACACGCCTCCCTCTCCCCCGTCACGGTGGAGCCTCGACCGAGCCGCACGGCGGCTCCCTACGGAAGGACCGACCGATGACCGAGCTGACCACGACGCCGTATGAGACGCTCCTCGCGGACTACCTGGCGTTCTGGAATGAGACCGACGCGGATGCCCGTGCAACCCTCGCCGACCGTACGTTCACGCCGGACGTCTCCTACACCGACCCGCAGGCGGCCGTGACCGGCCGTGAGGCACTGTCCGATCTCGTTGGGGCGCTCCAGGCCCAGCTGCCAGGGATGCGCTTCACGCCCGGCGACCTCGTGGACGGCCACCACGACCTCGTCCGGTTTACCTGGAACCTTGGTCCCGAGGGCTCGCCCGACACGATCGTCGGCGCCGATGTCGCACTGCTGTCGCCGGAGGGCCGCATGAGTTACATCGCCGGGTTCCTCGACCGCGTCCCGCAGGGCTGACCAACTCGCCGGGCTTACCCCTCGCCCTCTCTCGCCGTAGCCTGGCGGGAGGGGGTGAGGGCATGCACGCAACAGTCGGAGAACGGATCCGCTTCCACGGCCGTACGGTCGGTGCACCCGACCACAGCGGAGAGATCGTGACCGTACGAGGTGACGACGGGCAGCCACCGTACGTCGTGCGGTTCGACGACGGGCACGAGGCTCTGGTCTATCCGGGCGCGGACTGCGAGATCGTCCGCAGCGAGGGCTGAGCGCCGACCCGCTGCTTGACGACCGGTGAGGTCACGCCGAGCAGCGCGACCGCGTACATCGTCACGGCGGCGAGCATGCGCGCCTCGTCAGCGGCGATCGAGCCCCCGTGCACGACGACGTAGCCCCAACCCCAGACGGCCAACACCGCCCAGAACGCGGCGCCGAACGCGAAGACGACGCGTGCCCAGCGCACACCACACGCGGCCAGGGCCAGGAGCAGGACCGGCCACGCGACGGCGGCCTCGCGCTCCAGCGCGGCCACCGCGAGGACGGCAGCGGCGGAAAGGGCGAACATTCGTTGCGTCTGCGCCGGCATCCCCCGCGGGCTCCTCACGAACGGGAGACTATCGGCTCGTGGACGGCAGGTCAGGCGTTTCGCGGTGCGTACATGATGAGCGCGACTCCCACCAGGCACACCATCGCGCCGGCGACGTCCCACCGGTCCGGCCGAAACCCGTCGGCGACCATCCCCCACACCAGCGACCCTGCAACGAACACGCCCCCGTACGCCGCGAGGATGCGACCGAAGTTCGCGTCGGGCTGCAGCGTCGCCACGAACCCGTACGCACCGAGCGCGAGCACACCGGCGCCGATCCAGGCCCATCCGCGATGCTCGCGCACGCCCTGCCACACGAGCCAGGCGCCCCCGATCTCGAAAAGTGCCGCCACGCCGAACAGGACGATCGAGCGCATCACGGACATCAGGTCTCCTCGGGGTGGACTGTCGCGCCATTGTTCACGCCCCGACGCCCCGACGCCCCGACGCCCTGACGCCTCGCGGTCAGCCGGCAGTGACGGCCGTGACGTTCAGGTGGTCGGAGATCGAGGTGTAGCGCTCCGCGTAAAGGCGCACACCGCTGAGGTCGTATGCGATCACCATCCCGCGGATCGAGGCACGGGGCAGCGAGGTGTTGCGCTGGTAGACCGGGCCACCGCTGTCGCCGTCGCGGACGATCACTTTGTCGTCGTCACGACGGCCGCGCATGAGGTAGTACGTGCATGTCGACTCGACACCGGGGTTGTCGCAGTACGTCGCGTCGAGCGCCTTGATCTCGATGCCGCAGATCGCTTTGGTGACCTGGCCTGAGGCACAGACGGAGTCTCCGACCGCGCCGTTGTTCGCGCCCGTCACGACCCTCGAGGAGAAGCTGTCGAGTCCGTCGGTGTAGATGTTCGGCGAGTACGTGGAGCCACCGAGACGCGCCTGGTCATAGTCGGGGTAGTCCGCGCGGCCCGCGGTCGTGCCGTAGAAAGATGACCCGGAGTGCCAGTCGGTGCCGTTCGCGCCGCAATGTCCGGCCGTCACCGAGTAGTAGGTGCCGGTGGTCTTCCCGCGGGCAGTGAACCCCGCAGTACAAGAAGCGCCGCTGGCTTTGGTGATTCTGGCCCCTCCCCAGTGCGGGGCGCTGTCGGCTGCTCGGGAGGCGCGTCCGGCCTTTCCTCCGTATTCGACGACGACGGATCCGGCGTCGACGCCCTGCAGCGGTTGCGCCAGCGTGTCGAGGCGCCCCTCACGCGGCGGCTCTCCGCCGAGCGTCACGACCACCGCCTCCCGCTCCGGGTCGAGCTCCACCGCCATCCCGGCGACGTCTGAGGCGATCGCTGTACGCCACTTCTGCGGCTCGAAGGCGGCGTGCCACGCTTCGCGAAGCTCGTCGGCGGAGCGTTCGGAGACTCGCACCTCGAGTCCCTCCGCTGCCTCCTTCGGCAGGCGGGCGGTGAGCTTCGCGACGAGCGCCCTGCCGTCAGTCTCCTTAGTCACCACCAGCGTGTAGCCCTCCGCCGTGCTTCCGATCACGCCGATCACGCCGTGGTCGAGCCCAACGGGAACCCCGTCGGAACGCTTCTCACCGTCCGGCGAGAGAAGTGCGGTGACTCGCTGACCAACAGCCCGTTGGACGGCGGTGGGCACGGGGCCGTCGAGTGCCAGGGGGTCCGGGCCGAGACCCTCCGACCTTTCGACGACCGGCGCCCTCTCAGAGGCCGGTTCTGCTTCGTCGCCATGGACTGGCGCGCCTTCGGCGCCGAGGAGGACGAGAGCGCTGAGCATTGCCACGACGGGGTAGGTGAGTCTCTGAGGCTGACGCATTGTGACTCCTCGGGGGCACCAGTGTGACCTCGGACGCTAGCGGCAAACGAGGTCGGGGAGTTATGGGTTGCAGGGCGGACGACGCGCGCGCCAATGTTCCAACTCGGACACGGAAGTCGCGCACCGCGCCGCCGCACACGCGACACCGGTCACCGAACCGTGACAGCATCATCGCGTGCGACATGACACCTCCCCCAGGGTCGGCATTCCCCGTTCGACCGTGCCCCCGCTGTGCTCGACCGCGCTGACACTCGCTGGCGCGGGCGCCGGCCGTACGGCAGTCGTGATCGGGTGCCCCAACGGGGTCGAGGCGACCGCGCTGCTCGGGCTCGGATGGACCGTCATCGGCATCGACGAGGACCCCGAGGTCCACGAGCGTGTCCGCGCCGCCGCTGACGTCGCCGCGCTCGATCGGCTCACGACCGTGGTCGGCACGCTCCCCCGCATGAGCCGTCTCCCCGACGCCGATCTCGTCCTCACCCGGACGGCGTTGCTCGGCGACGCCGGTCCGACACTGTGGCCGCGGGTGGTCGAGGCGCTGCGTCCCGGTGGCCTCTTGGCCGCGCGGCTCACCGCGACGAGCGCAGGTCTGTTGCGAGGGTGGGCGCTGCTCAGCGAGCGCTACAGCGGCCCCATGCTCGAGGTGGTCGCCCGCCGTCCCTAGGCGCTTGGCGCTCAGGCGTCGACGACGCCCGTACGCCGCACGACCGGCGGCTCGCTCGACCACGGGAAGTTGATCCACGCGTCCGTCCTGCGCCACGCGAAGTCCGACTTGATCGCCGAGCGCGGCTTCTCGTAGATCACCGCCGTGCGCACGGACCGGACGTGGTCGGCGCAGAAGGCGTGCACGAGCTCCAGCGTCTTGCCGGTGTCGGCCACGTCGTCGACGACGAGCAGGTCTGCGCCAGTGAGGTCGGCGGTGTCCAGGAAGGGCGGGAGCACCACCGGCACGTCGAGACGGGTGTCGACGCCGGTGTAGAACTCCACGCTCATCGTGAAGAGGTTCTTGCAGTTGAGCGCGTAGGCGAGGGAGCCGGCAGGGATCAGCCCGCCGCGCGCGATGCCGAGGACGATCGTCGGCGCGAACCCGCTGTCCGTGACCGTCTGCGCGAGCTGGCGCATCGCCGTGCCGTACAGGTCCCAGGTGAGGATCTCGCGCTCCTGCATGTCCAGAAGCCTAGTCGCGACGCTATCTCGTGTGCTGTGGGTAAATGGCCTCATGGACATCACGCGCTTCGGCCACGCCGCCCTCCTCCTCGAGTCCGGCCCGCACCGGGTTCTGATCGACCCGGGCACCTTCAGCCGCGAGGAGGTCTTCGACCTCACCGGTCTCGACGCGATCGTCGTCACCCACCAGCATCCCGACCACGTCGACCCGGCCCGCATCGAGCGGCTGCTCGCGGGCAACCCCGACGCGCGGCTGCTCGCCGAGCCGCAGACGGTCGCGGCGCTCGAAGGGCTCGGGGTCTGGGAGCCGACCGCCGCCGACGTCACCGTCGAGCTGGGCCGGTCGATGACGCTCACGGGCGTTGGTTTCGAGCACGCGGTGATCCACCCGGACATGCCGCGGGTCGGCAATGTCGGCATCCTCGTCGAGGCCGACGGCACCCGTCTGTTCCACCCGGGCGACTCGTACGCGTCGGTGCCGCGCGACGTCGACGTCCTCGCCGTGCCCCTCAGCGCTCCCTGGGCGAAGGTCAGCGAGACGGTCGACTTCGTACGGGCGGTGGCGCCGCGGGTCGTGTTCCCGATCCACGACTGCACGATCTCTGACGTCGCGTACCTCGTCTACTGGGGGCGCGTGGCCGAGATGGGCGGGGTCGAGCAGGCGCTGCTTCTCGGGCAGGACGGGACCACAAGCGTGTGAGGTGAGTGCTGCGGCGCCCGAGTCGGGCCAGCAGGACCTCGGCGGGTGGCTGAACCAGCTGCGCGCCGGGGTCCTGGGCGCCAATGACGGCATCGTCTCGACCGCCGGGATCGTCATCGGGATGGCCGCCGCGACGAAGTCGGTCCCGGTCATCCTGGCCTCGGGGCTGGCCGGACTCGCCGCGGGAGCGCTGTCGATGGCGTCGGGCGAGTACGTGTCGGTGAGCACGCAGCGCGACACCGAGCGCGCACTCCTGGACGCCGAGCGCGAGCAGCTCACGCGTGACCCCGAAGCCGCGCTCGCCGAGCTGACGCAGGAGTACGTCGACAAGGGGCTGAGCGAGGATCTCGCCCGGCAGGTGGCGATCGAGCTGAGCGCGGGCGATGCGCTCGCCGCGCACGCCGATGCCGAGCTGCACCTCGACCCCGAGGCGCTGACCAACCCCTGGCATGCGGCGGTCGCCTCGATCGTCTCGTTCGCGATCGGTGGGATGCTCCCCCTGCTCGCGATCGTGCTGGTCCTGGTCACCGCGCGGATCCCGGTGACCTTCGGCGCCGTGATCATCGCGCTCGTGCTGACCGGGTGGATCAGCGCGCGCATGGGTCACGCACCTCCCGCCCGCGCGACCCTCCGTACCGTGATCGGTGGGGCGCTGGCGATGGTGACGACGTACGCCCTCGGCTTGGTGTTCGACGTCTGACGGTCTGAGGCCCGACGTGCCACGACCAGGTCAGGACTCCAGCAGCAGCTCGGCGACGACGGCGTCGATCTCGTCGCGGATCCGCAGCTTGACGTCGCCTGCCGCGAACGAGGCATCGACCGCCGCACGCGCCAGATCGGCGAGGTCGGCGAGGCTCAGCCCGAACGCGTCGTGAGCGAGCTGGTACTCGTGCTCGAGCGTCGTGTCGAACATCCCGGGGTCGTCGCTGTTGAGCGTCACGAGGACGCCGGCGTCGCGCAGCGCCGGGAAGGGGTGTTCGTCGAGCGAGGCGACCGCGCCCGTGCACAGGTTCGAGGTCGGTGCGATCTCCAACGGGATCTGGCGCTCGACCAGCTCTGCGACCAGCGCCGGGTCGTCTGCGGCGCGGATGCCGTGCCCGATCCGTACGGCGCCGAGCGCGTCGAGAGCGTCCCGTACGGTCTGGGGTCCCGTGGTCTCCCCTGCGTGCGGGACGCTTTTGAGCCCAAGCGCCCGTGCACGCGCGAAGACCTCCGCGAACTGCGGCCGCTCGACACCGATCTCGGGACCGCCGAGCCCGAAGCCGACGGTGCCGTCGGGTGCGTGCCGCTCGACCCAGTCGATCGTCCGCTCCCCCGACGGCAGTCCGAGCTCTCCGGGGATGTCGAACACCCACGCGAGCTCGACGCCGCTCGTACGGGCCTGCGCACGGCCTCGCGTGAGGGCCTCGGCGAGCGCGTCGGGAGCGATCCCCATGAGGAGCTGGCTGTCAGGCGTCACCGTGAGCTCGGCGTAGCGGATGTTCTGCGCCGCCATGTCCGCACCGACGCCCGCGACGAGGTCCTCGACGTCCTGCGGCGTCGTGACGAGCTGGTTGGTCTGGATGTAGACCTCGATGAAGTGCGCGAAGTCACGAAACCGGTAGAACTCCTGAAGCGCCTCTTCGTCGACCGGCACCCCGACCTCGGGATGCCGACGTGCGAGCCCGAGGACGGTCTCCACGGACGCGGCGCCGAGGAGGTGGACATGCAGCTCCGCCTTCGGGAGCGCGTGGACGAAAGGATCGATGGGCCGTTCGCGTCCGGTCGCCGACACGACAGAGGGGTTGCTCATCGCGCCATTGAACCACCCCGTACGGTGGTGGCGGGTGTCTGTTCTCGGGTCAGGCACCTGCGTCACGTGACACGCGGAACACCCCGATATTCGACGATCTATCTCACATGTGAGATACGGTGGAGCACATGACTGACGACTACCTGACCCGGATCGGGAACCTCATTCGCGACGCGCGGAAGCATCGCGGCCTGACCCAGGCGGAGCTCGCTCAACTCTTGAAGACGAGCCAGAGTGCGGTCAACCGCATCGAGCAGGGCCAGCAGAACCTCACGCTGGAGATGCTGGCGCGCATCGGTGCCGCGCTCGACTCCGAGTTTGTGGCGCTAGGCACGTCAGGCCCTAGCCACCTGCGCGTCGTTGGCGAGACCAAGCTCTCCGGCTCCATCGATGTGAAGTCCTCCAAGAACGCCGGCGTCGCCCTCTTGTGTGCGGCGCTGCTCAACGAGGGCCGCACCACGCTGCGCAAGGTAGCCCGCATCGAGGAGGTCAACCGGCTCCTCGAGGTGCTGGAATCGATCGGCTTCAAGACGACCTGGATCGGCGACGAGGGCGACCTCGAGCTGATCCCGCCGACGACCCTCGACTTGTCGTCGATCGATGCCGACGCTGCACGCCGTACGCGCAGCATCATCATGTTCCTCGGCCCGCTGATGCACCGCGAGCAGTCGTTCGATCTTCCCTATGCCGGTGGCTGCGACCTCGGCACGCGCACGGTTGAGCCGCACATGACCGCGCTGCGCCCGTTCGGGCTCGAGGTGAAGGCCACCGAGGGCAGCTATCACGCGACCGTCGACCCCTCGGTTTCCCCTGTACGACCGATCGTGCTCACCGAGCGCGGCGACACCGTCACCGAGAACGCGCTACTGGCCGCTGCGCGGCACGATGGCGAGACCGTCATCCGCAACGCCAGCCCCAACTACATGGTCCAGGACCTGTGCTTCTTCCTCGAGCGCCTCGGCGTCGAGATCGAGGGCATCGGGACGACCACGCTTCGTGTGAAGGGTCGCTCGCGCATCAACGTCGACGTCGAGTACGCGCCGAGCGAGGACCCGATCGAGGCGATGAGCCTGATCACCGCGGCGATCGTCACCGAGTCGAAGATCACCGTGCGTCGTGTGCCGATCGAGTTCATGGAGATCGAGCTCGCGCTGCTGGAGGAGATGGGCTTCACCTACGACCGCAGCGACGAGTACCTCGCCGAGAACGGCCACACCCGCCTCGTCGACATCACGACGTACCCGTCGGTGCTGCACGCGCCGATCGACAAGATCCACCCGATGCCGTTCCCCGGACTCAACATCGACAATCTGCCGTTCTTCGCGGTGATCGCGGCGACGGCCTCCGGGACGACGCTGCTGCACGACTGGGTCTATGAGAACCGCGCGATCTATCTGACCGAGCTCAACAAACTCGGTGCGAACGTCAAGCTCCTCGACCCGCACCGCGTCCTCATCGAGGGTCCGACGCGCTGGCGCGCCACCGAGCTCGTGTGCCCACCGGCACTGCGACCGGCCGTCGTGATCCTGATCGCGATGCTGGCGGCCAAGGGGACGTCGGTGCTGCGCAGCGTCTACGTGATCAACCGCGGGTACGAAGATCTCGCTGCGCGCCTCAACGCCCTGGGCGCCGAGATCGAGACCTTCCGCGACATCTGAGCGGCAGGGTCTCGGCCACCCCCTGCTGGTCGAGTGCCGGCGAGGAACGAGCCGGTGTATCGAGACCCCTACTCGACCGCCGCGCCCAGGTGCTCGCCGAGCTCCTTGCGCGAGCGGATGCGCAGCTTCGCGTAGCTCGCCGACAGGTGCCACTCCACGGTCTTGATGCTGAGGAACAGCTGCTCGGCGATCTGGCGGTTGGTCGAGCCCGACATGGCGAGCTCGCACACCGACAGTTCGGCAGTCGAGAGTCGGTCCACGGGTGACCCGCTCTCGCCGTCCGAGTCCGTCCGCGGCGCGACGTCCTCGAGATGTCGCGAGACACCGGCCGCGCCGATACGGTCCGCGATCCCTCGGGACTGACCCGCGAGCATCGCCGCCTCGGCCCGGCAGCGAGTGTCAGTGTTCCGAGAAGTGGCACTCCCCGTCGTACGGGGTGGGTGGCGGTACGTGCAGTCATGCTCATCCTCATCGGTCGGTGCTGATGCGTCGTCCAGCCTCACCCGATCTCGCCCCGTACGAGGTGTGCCAAGCACCCTGGTTCGTGAACCCTGGGGCGGCATACTGGCCCCGTGACCGACCCGGTGCCACCGTTCCGCGCTTCGCCGACCCCGCTGGCGTACGCGCACCGCGGGGGTGCGCACTACGCCCCTAACCGGGGCATCGAGAACTCCCTCGCCGCCTTCGAGAACGCGGTCCGGCTCGGCTATCGCTACCTCGAGACCGATGCGCGCACCTCGGCCGACGGCACCGTGTTCGCGTTCCACGACGCCTCGCTCGACCGGACGACCGACCGGGCAGGCGTCCTCGCCAGGCTTCCCGCCGACGAGGTGCACAAGGCCCGCATCGGTGGGCGCGAGCCGGTCCCGCTGCTGAGCGACATGCTCGCGGCGTTCCCCAACGTGTACGTCAACATCGACGTCAAGGAGACCGCGGCGATCGCCCCGACCCTGCAGGCGATCACCGACACCGGTGCTGAGGGACGCGTCTGCCTCGCGTCGTTCTCCCACCGGCGTCTCGCGCGGATCCGGGCGCTGGCCCCTCGCCTGGCCACCTCGGCGTCGCCGCCGGAGATCGCGCGGGTGATGGCGCACCCGTGGCGGGTGCTCCCGCGGATCCGTGCGTCGGGTGTCGCCTGCGTGCAGGTTCCGACGCGGCGAGGCTGGCTGGAGATCGTGACGCCGCGGTTCGTCCGTGCTGCGCACGACCTCGGGCTGGCGGTCCATGTGTGGACCATCGACGACGCCGCAGAGATGGAGCGCCTCCTCGACCTCGGGGTGGACGGACTGATGAGCGACCGGATCGACGTCCTGCGCGACGTCCTGACCGCCCGCGGTCAGTGGACTGGAGGAGCCCCCGAATGACCGTCGCCAACTCCGCTGACGCTTCCGGCACCGCCCTGGGGCGCCGCCGAGAGCAGCGCGCCTGGTACTGGTACGACTGGGCCAACTCGGCCTACATCACGAGCGTCGGCACCGTGCTCATCGGTCCCTACCTCACCTCCGTCGCCGAGCGCGACGCGTGCGGACGGGTCGGGACGACCGACAACCCGTGCCACGCGAACATCGACCTGTTCGGGCTGGGACTGTCGGCGGGGTCGCTGGTCTTCTACGTCGTCACCTTCGCCACGCTGCTGTCCGCGCTGGTGCTGCCGATCGTCGGTGCCGTCGCCGACCGCGTCACGTCCAAGCGTCGACTGATGGCGAGGTTCGCTTGGACCGGCGCGGCGGCCGCGTGCGCGATGTTCTTCGTCGCGGGCAGCAATTGGGAGCTCGGGGCCGTGCTGCTCGTGGTGGCCAACCTCTGCATGGGCGCCTCGCTGACCGTCTACGACGCGATCCTCATCGACGTCGCCACACCCGACGAGCGAGACCGGGTGTCGTCGCGAGGGTGGGCCTTCGGCTACCTCGGCGGCGGCCTCCTGCTTCTCCTCAACCTTGGCCTCGTCCTCGGTGCGGGTGACGCGATCGGCACCGACACGGCGGTCCGGATCAGCCTGCTGTCGGCGGGCCTGTGGTGGGGCGGCTTCACCGTCATCGCCTACCGAGGCTTGCGGGACCACCCGCCGACGGCGCTGCCGGACGGCGAGGAACGCACGGAGGGTGCCCTCGTACGCCGCAGCTTCGGCCAGCTGTGGAGCACGCTCAAGCACCTCAAGAACTACCCGCAGACGATGCTCTTCCTCGTCGCCTACCTCTTCTACAACGACGGCATCCAGACGGTCATCTACTCGGCGTCGATCTTCGGCCAGAAGGAGCTCGGCTTCTCCGCCGAGGTGCTCATCGCGACGATCCTCCTCGTCCAGTTCGTCGCGATCGCCGGTGCGCTGTCGTTCGGCGTGATCGCGCAGCGGGTGGGGGCGCGCCGGACGATCATGGGCGGCCTCGTCGTCTGGATGGTGATCGTCTCCTGCGGCTACGTGATGCCTGAGGGCGAGGTCGTGCCGTTCCTCGTCCTCGCGACCGGGATCGGTATCGTCATGGGCGGAACACAGGCGCTGTCGCGGTCGTTGTACTCCCAGATGATCCCGGCGGGACGAGAAGCCGAGTACTTCTCGCTCTACCAGGCCGCCGAGCGTGGGACGAGCTGGCTCGGTACCCTGGTCTTCGGTCTGGTGCACCAGCTCACCGGGTCGTATCGGCCGGCGATCTTCGCGCTGATCGCGTTCTTCGTCATCGGATTCGTGCTTCTGGTGCGTCTGGACGCAAGACGTGCGATCACGGAGGCCGGGCGCGAGGTGCCCCAGTCCGTCTGAGAGCGGGCGTGTCGTACGACACGGTGGGCTCTCAGGGGAATCTCACGAGCCCCCGATACGTTGGACAGGGCGTACGGAAACGGACAGACGTGCCGTACGCATCAGACGTTTGATTGAGTCGGGAGGGCAGTGATGGCAGAACGCGCACTCCGGGGGGCGCGCCTCGGAACCCAGAGCTTCGAGGATGAGCGTGGCGTGGAGATGGCCCCGCGTCAAGAGGTTGAGTACGTCCTGCCCGACGGCCGTACGTTCACGGTCACGATGGCCGACGACGCCGAGCTTCCTGCTGAGTGGGAAGACCCGCGCAGCGGCAAGATGGGGCGTCTCGTCGACGGCAGCGAGCCGGAGCACAAGGAGGTCAAGGCCCCTCGTACGCACTGGGACATGCTGCTGGAGCGGCGTTCGATCCCCGAGCTCGAGGAGATCCTGACCGAGCGGCTCGAGCTGCTGCGGGCCGGTGAGATCGGTCCGGCTCACCTGCACCGCCCGGCCAAGGCCAAGACGAAGGCCAAGGCGCGCAAGCGCACCGCATGATCTAAGCGGTTCCACATTCTCGGGAACCTGTTCGAGATCCCCTGATCGCCTGGGTCGTACCGTCCCCCCGTGGTACGGCCCAGGCTTCTCTTTGCCCGCGAGTCACTCCGCGCGCACTCGCGAGAAGAACTCCCGGACGTCCTCGGCGAGCAGCTCGGGCACCTCCATCGCAGCGAAATGACCGCCGCTCTCGAATTCCGACCAGTGCGTGATGTCGTACAGCCGTTCGGCCAGCGGCCGCACCGACTGCGTGATGTCGTGGGCGAACACGGCCACGCCGAGCGGGACCGGGCACGGCGCGGCCTGTCGCGCGGTGTCTCGGTGCAGTCGTGCCGAGGAGGCCGCGGTGGCGGTCAGCCAGTACAGCGAGATGTTGGTGAGCATCCGCTCGTCGCTGACCGGCGAGCCGGGGTCCATCCACTGCGCGAAGCGCTCGGCGATCCAGGCCAGCTGAGCGACCGGCGAGTCCGTCAGCGCATAGCCGATCGTCTGCGGAGTGAGCGCCTGCAAGGCCTGGTACGGCGGGCGTGCCGCCATCAGCTGTCGAACCTTGTCCAGCCGGGCCTCGTCGGTTGCTGACAGTTCGACGTCCGGATCCGGCCGGGTCGGCAGGTAGTTCACGTGCACACCGACCACCTGCTCGGGGGCGACCGCGCTGAGCGCCATCGAGATGCCGGCCCCGAAGTCGCCCCCCTGCGCGCCGTAGCGGTCGTAGCCGAGACGGCACATCAGCTCGGCCCAGGCTCGCGCCACCCGGGCGGCGTCCCAGCCCCGCTCGTGGGTCGGACCGGAGAAGCCGTAGCCCGGGATGGAGGGGATCACCAGGTGGAAGTCGCGCGACAGCGGCTCGATCACGTCGAGAAACTCCAGGAACGAGCCGGGCCACCCGTGGGTGAGGATCAGCGCGAGCGCGTCCGGGTCGGCAGACCGTACGTGGACGAAGTGGATGTTCTGACTCTCGATCTCCGTGGTGAACTGCGGGAGCTCGTTGAGCGCGGCCTCGTGCGTACGCCAGTCGTAGCCGGTGCGCCAGAGCTCGGCCAGCTCCTTGAGCCGCGCCAGCGGGAACCCGTAGTCCCACCCGGCGTCGGCGACCTCGTTGGGCCAGCGCGTACGGGCGAGCCGGTCGTTCAGGTCGTCGAGGTCGGCCTGGGGGACGTCGATGCAGTACGGAGTGATCATGGATCCCAACCTACCCAATCGTTAGTCGCCCTAACGATCTGATTTAGACTCGCTCCATGGAGGATTCATCCCCGGAGAGGCCTGCGACGTGGAGGAGCCTGCCGAGCTGGCTGCTCTCCCAGACTGCGCACCATGCGCACCGGCTGCTGGCTGACGCGTTCTCGTCCGTCGGTGCCCGCGGCTACCACTACCGTGTGCTGGCGACGCTGGACGAGTTCGGCGCGGCCAGCCAGGCGACGCTGGGCCGCCGCACCGGCATCCACTTCAGCGACATGGTCGCCACCATCACCGAGCTCGCCGACGACGGGATGGTCGAGCGCGCGCCCGACCCCTCGGATCGACGGCGCAACGTCATCTCGCTGACCAGCTCTGGAGCACGACAGCTACGGCGCCTCGAGACGCAGCTGGCCGACACCCAGGAAGCGCTGCTCGCTCCGCTGTCACCGGATGAACGTGTGCGCTTCACGGCGCTTCTCGGCACGCTGCTGGACCACCACGACCGGCACGCACCGAGGGACTGAGCCGCGGGCGTCAGTCGTCGACGACCTCGCCCTGGACGACGGTGGGCGAGGTCGCATGCCCGCTCGTACGGCGCTGGAACTGCTCGCTCACGACCCACGTGCCCTGACGCTCGGCCCAGCGACGGCTGCGCGTGCGCACCGCCTTGCGGACCGGCGGGAGCAGCAGCAGCGCGCCCGCGACCGCCGTGAGGTAACCAGGCACCGCGAACAGGAAGCCCACGAGCATCGTCAGACCGCGGCCGCTGCCTCCCTCGGGCGGAACGCCGTCGCGAGCGGCCAGACGCAGGTCCTGCCAGCCTCGGCGTCCGGTCTCGCGGATCACGACGATGCCCACGAGCGACAGCGCCATGAGCGAGATGATGGTGGCTCCGACGCCGATCCAGCTGCTCACCGCGACGGCGAGCGCGATCTCGATGACGGGCAGCAGCAAGAACGTCGCCGCGACTCCTCGACGTACCGTCATGTCCTCATCCCCTCCTCGCCCGCGACCTCGACCGCAGGTTCAGGCGTCCTGCTTCGAGCGTACGCGGCGCAGCCAATCTGTCCGGTCGCGCGCACCCCACGCCGTGATCCGCCAGAGCGCTTCGCGGACGATCGCGCCGTCCATCTTGGACTCACCGGCGACCCGCTCGACGAACGTGATCGGGACCTCGCGCACGTCGAACCCGCCGCGCACGGCCCGTCGCGCCAGATCCACCTGGAAGCAGTAGCCCTGTGAGGCGACTCCCCCGTCGAGGATCTCCCGCAGCGCGTCGGCCCGGAAGGCTCGATAGCCGCCCGTTGCGTCACGCAGGGGCAACCCCAAGGCCAGCCGCGTGTAGAGGTTGCCCCCGCGCGACAGCACCTCCCGGCGTACGGGCCAGTTGACGACGTCGCCGCCCGGCACCCACCGCGACCCGAGCACCAGATCGGCGCCGGCCTCGACGACGTCGAGCAGGCGGTAGAGCTCCTCGGGCTGGTGCGAGCCGTCCGCATCCATCTCCACCAGGATCTCGTACCCCCGCTCGAGACCCCAGGCGAAGCCGGCGAGGTACGCGGCGCCGAGGCCGTTCTTGGCCGTGCGGTGGAGGACCTGGACCTGCGGGTCGTCGGCGGCGATCTTGTCGGCGAGCTCGCCCGTACCGTCGGGCGACCCGTCGTCGACGACGAGCACGTCCACGTCGGGGGTGGCCTTGCGGACGCGTCCGACGAGCGGGACGACGTTGTCGGCCTCGTTGTACGTCGGGACGATCACGAGAGTCTTCACCGGCGTCGCACCTTCCGCCGCAGCATCCCCACGGCCAGGACAGCGCCGACCACGAGGAGCGAGGCACGCTCGATCCACACGCCGAACCGTGTCCCCGTGGTGACCGAGGTCGCGACCTGGACCTCTTCGGAGAGGTACGCCGGCTCTTGCTCCGGCGCCGTCGCCTGCACGCTACCGTCCGGACCGATCACTCCGCTGATCCCGTTCGTCGACGGCACGGCCACGTATCGGCCGGACTCGATCGCCCGCAGGCGCGAGATCTGCCACTGCTGCTCCGGCTGCGGCGTGCCGGTGAACGTCGCGTTGTTGGTCTGCACGACGAGCATCTCCGCACCGTCGAGGACCGCGTCGCGGACGAGGCTGTCGAACACGACGTCGAAGCACGTCATCGTCCCGACCACGCCGTCGCCGATCCGCACCGCGCCCGACTCGTCGCCGGAGAGCATGTCGCGCGGGACCTCCTCCGCGAGCAGCGGCACGAGCCACTCCGAGAAGCCCCGCATCGGCACGTACTCGCCCCAGGGCACGAGGTGCTGCTTGACGTACTGGTCACCGGGCCCGGTCTCCGGGTCCCAGACGACGGAGGCGTTGTACGCGGTGCCGTCGCTGGGGCCGTCAAGGATGGCGCCGACGAGGATCGGCGCGCCGACATCCCGTGCGGCGCCGGCGATCATCTCGCCCGCGGCCACGTCCGTGATCGGGTCGATGTCAGAGGCGTTCTCGGGCCACAGCACCATGTCGGGCTGCGGCAGCTCGCCCGCGTGCACCCGCGCCGCATACTGCGAGGTCACGCGCACGTGGTTTTCGAGGACCTCGCGCTGCTCGCCGTACCACTGCGCCCCGGTGCCGGGGACGTTTCCCTGGATGACGGCGATCTGGAGCGAGCGCCCCTCCCCCGCGAGTCCGACGGGCAGCACCGCTCCCAGCGCGAACACCGCGGCGATCGAGACCGCACCGACGACGAGGCGGCGTACGCGGCCCGCGTCGGCGCTGCGGCGCGTGAAGGCCCACACGACGAGCGCGGCCGTGAGGAACACCGCGCCCGACAGCACAGAAACGCCGAGCCACCGCGCCAGTGGGGCGAGCGGGGTGTCGACGGCGGCGAAGGCCAGCCGCCCCCACGGGAACCCGCCGAACGGCAGGAGGCTGCGCAGCATCTCGGCGGCCATCCACGCGAGCGCGCCAAGCAGCGGCCACGCGCGGTGGCGTACGAGGACGGCGAACACGGCGCCGAACCCCGCGTAGAACAGTCCCTCGAACGCGGCCAGCGCGACATAGGCGCCCGGCACGTCGAAGACCAGGACCCAGTTGAGCAGCACGAGCAGGAAGGACGTACCGAAGACCCATCCGAGCCAGGCGCCGAGAGCCGGGGTCGCCCCGCGAAGGGCCACAACGAAGAGGACGAGACCGGGCCACACGAGCCAGGACTGCTCGAGGGGCGCGAAGCCGCAGGAGACGATCAGCCCCGCGACCACGGCTGAACTGGTCCGTCGGAGCCAGGTCCGGTCGAGGGAAGAGAAGACGTGCGGCACGGCACCACGCTACCGAACGGCCGTCGCTGCCCGACCGGGAGAGCCCGAGAACGTGATCCGCCAGAGGCCTGACACCCTTCGGACCAGCTCGCGCTGTTGTCTAGTGGGCGCCAGGGCCTCTGGCGTTGGGCCTCTCCCCGTGATACTCGCCGGCATCCGAGAGGCGATCTCGTACGACAGTGCCGAACCTCGGCGCTGCTGTCAACCGTCAAGCCTACTGGAGGTGATCGCGTCATACGCGACACGGCCCGCGACGACTGTGCGTACGCACCGTGCTTCGCCTGCGAGCGCAGCCTCCAGCGGATCCGCCTCGGGCGGCACCTCCCAGAACGCAAGATGGGCAGGCGCCCCGACGTCGAGCGTGCCCGCTCCGTCGATGCGGGCGGCGTGCCAACCGCCGACAGTGTGCGCATGGAGCGCGGCGGGCACCGAGAGTCCGCGACCGCCCGAGCGTGGCTGCGTCGCCGCGCTGATCGCACTCCACGGCGCGAAGGGCGTGACTGGTGCATCGGACCCGAACGCCATCGGGACCCCGATCGCCGCCATCGCCGCGAACGGGTTCATCCGCCGAGCCCGGTCACGTCCGACTCGGGCTGCGTACATGCCGTCGTCACCGCCCCATGCGGCGTCGAACGCAGGCTGGACGCTGGCAGTGACCCCGAGCTGCGCGAGGAGCTCCAGATGGGCTCCTGAGGGCATCTCGAGGTGCTCTACGCGGTGCCGTGCCGAGCGGAGGCTGTCGGTGCCCAGGATGTCGCGCGCCTGCCGCAGCCCGGCGACCAGCGCCTCGCTCCCCCGGTCGCCGATCACGTGGAAGCCTGCCTGCAGGCCCCCGCGGGTGCAGGCGACGACGTGGGCGCAGACGGCGTCGGCGTCGAGGTAGAGGTGGCCGCTCGTTGTCGGGTCGTCGTCGTACGGCGCGTGCAGCGCCGCCGTATGAGAGCCGAGTGAGCCGTCGACGTTCAGGTCGCCGGCGAGGCCTGTCACGCCGTGCTCGCGCGCGGCTTCGAAGGCGCCGGCCTCACCCCAGTACGTGACCACGTGCGGGAGCACACGCTCGGCGCTGAGCGCGCGGATGCTCGCCAGGTCGTCCAGCGGGACGATGTGAGGCGCGGCCTGCTCATGGACCGAGACGATGCCGGCGGCCGCCGCGGCCCGAAGTGCCGTCGCGATCGACGCCTTGCGGTCCCCGAGATCGGGAACCGTCTCGAGGTAGCCGCGTACGAGGTGGTGGGCGTCGCGCTCGATCCTGCCGTCGCCCTGCCATCCGTCGAGGCCGCGGAGCGCAGGCACCCGAGTCACGAGCGCTGCTGACACGACGGCTGAGTGTGCGTCGACGCGCGCGAGATAGACCGCGCGCCCCTCCGCGGCGCGGTCGAGGTCCGCCCCGGTCAGCGACCCGTCGTGCCAGTCGCTGTCGTCCCAGCCGTGCCCGTGGACGACCAGGTCGTCGACGCGTGAGACGTGGGCGGCGAGCCGCTGCAGCGCCTCCACACGCGACCGCGAGCCGGCGAGGTCGAGGCCCCGCATCGCATGGCCGGTCATCTCCAGGTGCACGTGCGCGTCGACGAAGCCGGGAGTCACCAGGACCCCCGGCATCATCACGACCTCGTCGGCACCGTCGGCCCACGCCGCGGATTCCGCATCGGGCCCGACCCAGGCGAGCGCGCCGTCCTCGACGGCGAGCGCAACCAGGTGCGGGAGACCTCCGACCCGCAGACCACGATGGAGCACCCGCCCGGGAGTCGCCGACATCACCGCACCTCGGAGGCACCGGGCCCGGTCGGAGTGTCGCCGTGCAGGGTCAGGTCGTGCTCGTCGGGGCGCAGGTCCAGCCAGAAGTAGACGTTGTCCCAGCGCTGGTCGCCGATCGCCACGAAGTCGGGGATGCGGCCGTACTCGCGAAAGCCCAGCCGCTCGTACAGCGCCATCGCCGCGTGGTTGTTGCCGCGTACGTCGAGCGTCAGGATCTCGATGCCGGCCTTGCGTGCGTAGTCGATCAGCTCGGTGACGAGCCGCTGGCCGAGCCCGCCCCCGCGCGCGTCGGACGAGACGGCGACGCGGCCGATGTCGGCGTGCGGCTGCTCGGTTTCGCCGATCCGGCGAGACCAGTAGGCGAAGCCGACGACCCGTCCCTCGGGGTCCTCGGCCACCGCCAGGCAGGCGTCGTCGAGGTCGCTCTCGTGGACGAGATCACCGAGAAGGTCGCCGACGTCGGACCGGCTCGGTGGCTCGAGCCAGCCGAGTGCTGCCCCCTCCTCCACCAGTCGCGTGATGAGTGCGTGCAGCGAGTCGAGCAGCTCTGGCTCGGGCTCGACGACACGTCGGACGGTGTAGGTGGCCACATCGGCCATGCAGGGTCAGCCTCCGATCGGGCGGTTCTCGTACGGGGTCGAGAGGACGATGGTCGTCCGTGTCGAGACGTTCGCGGCCGCCCGGATCTCCGCGAGCAACGTCTCTAGGTCACTTGTGGTGCCGACCCGCACCATGAGCACGTAGCTCTCCTCGCCAGCCACCGAGTAGCAGGACTCGATCGCGTCGAGGTGACGCAGTCGCTCTGGCGAGTCGTCAGGCTGGCTCGGATCGATCGGCCGGATCGAGATGAATGCCGTCAGCGCGAGGCCGACCGCGTCGTGGTCGAGCCGTGCCTGGTAGCCGGTGATGACACCCCGCGCCTCCAGGCGCTTGACACGCTGGTGGACCGCGCTCGTGGACAGTCCCGTGGCGCGGCCAAGGTCGGTGAAAGACATCCGGCCGTCGACAGACAGCAGCCGGACGATCTGCGCGTCGGTCTCCTCCACGCTGGACAGGATATACACGTCGCCCTCCGGCCGAGGGGCCCGCTCACCTACAGAGATGGACGAAACAGAGATGCTCAGTCGATCACGACGAGGTCGCGAGACGTCAGGTTGAGGCGCTCGAGACCGTCGTCGGTGGTGACCACGATGTCTTCGATGCGTGCGCCGTACTTGCCTTCGAGGTAGATGCCCGGCTCGATCGAGAACGCCATCCCCGGCTCGAGGACGAGGTCGTTGCCCGTCACGATGTAGGGCTCCTCGTGCGTCTCCAGACCGATCCCGTGCCCTGTCCGGTGGAGGAACGCCTTGCCGAACCCCGCGGCGTCGATGAGGTCGCGCCCGACCGTGTCGACGGACCCGGCGGTGACGCCCGGCCGTGCGTGCGCGCACTGCGCCTCCTGGGCGCGCTGGAGCACCTCGTAGAAGGCGACGAGCTCGGCCGGTGCCGTCCCACCCGCGACGTACGTGCGGGTCGAGTCCGAGCAGTAGCCCGACGGCATCGTGCCGCCGATGTCGATGACGACCGGGTCACCGGCCTCGATCACGCGGTCGCTGACCTCGGCGTGCGGCGACGCGCCGTTCGGGCCCGAACCGACGATGACGAAGTCGACCGACTCGTGACCCTCGGCGAGGATCGCCTCGGCGAGGTCGCGGCCGACCTCGCGCTCGGTACGCCCAGGACGCAGCCACTCCCCTACACGGCTGTGGACTCGGTCGATCGCCGCACCGGCCTCGCGCAGCGCGTCGACCTCGGTGGCCGTCTTGCGCAGCCGCAGCCCGCGCAGCACCGGGCTGGCCAGCACCTGCTCGGCACCGGGGAGGGCGGAGCGGAACGCGAACACCCGCTCGGCCCACATGTGGTCGTCGACCGCGACGCGGCGCGCCCCCTCGAGCGGCGCGGCCGCTGCCGCGAATGGGTCCTCGGTCTCGCCCCATCCGTGCAGGACGATGTCGTGGCTGTCCACGCCGGCCTCCAGCGCCATCGCCAGCTCCAGGCGGGGCAGCACGAGCACCGGATCGCCCTCGACCGGAAGGACGAGGCAGGTGAGCCGCTCGAGGGGCATCGCCGCGAATCCGGTGAGGTAGCGGAGGTCCGCTCCCGGGGTCACGAGGAGGGCGTCGACGCCGGCCTCAGCGGCGGCCGTACGGGCGGCATCGAGCCGGCGGGTGATGTCGGTGCTCATGACGTCGACACTACCCGCGCCGTCGCGGGCGCAGTCAGGGTGCTGTGAGAGCGGCGACCGCGCGTTCGGCAGGCCGGCCGAGGCCCCACGCCTCGGCGAGCTCGGCCATCTCACGGACCTGTTCGGTCGAGACCGGACGGAGGGTCAGGTCGACGTCGAGCGGTAGGTCGCGGGCGACCTCGACGACGCGGGGAGCGACCGCGAGGTAGTCGGCCGCGGCGAGCAGGTTGGTCCGGGCGCGGGGTGCGACCTTGGCATGACGATCGGCCGCGGCGGCAAGGATGCCGTCGAGATCCCCGTACGAGGTGAGCAGCGAGGCGGCGGTCTTCTCGCCGATCCCCGCCACCCCCGGCAGGCCGTCGGACGGGTCGCCGCGCAGCACCGCGAAGTCGGCGTACTGCGTCGGCTCGATGCCGTACCGGTCGTGGATCCACCCGGCGTCGACATACTCGAGCTTGCTCATGCCCTTCGCCGGATAGAGCACGCGGACGCCGCGGGCGTCGTCGACGAGCTGGAAGAGGTCACGGTCGCCGGTGACGATGTCGACCGGACCGTCCCACGTCGTGGCGAGCGTGCCGATCACGTCGTCGGCCTCGTAGCCGTCAGCACCCACGATCGGGATGCCGAGGATCTGCAGCGCACGGGCGATGACCGGGACCTGGACGTCGAGCAGGCCGGGCGTCTCCTCGACGTCGGGGCCGGTCTCGGTCACCTGCTCGACCCGGTGCTCCTTGTACGACGGGATCAGCTCGACCCGCCAGGCCGGACGCCAGTCGTTGTCCCAGCAGGCCGCCATCGCGGCCGGCCGGGTGGTGTCGACGAGGGTCGCCACGAAGTCGAGCATCCCGCGGACGGCGTTGACGGGCGTGCCGTCGGGCGCCTTGAGGCTGTCCGGCATCCCGAAGAACGCGCGGAAGTAGAGCGAGGCGGAGTCGAGCAGCAGCAGCTTCTGTCCGGGCATACCCGCACGGTAACGGCCGGAGGTGACACCCCGCTCACGCCGCGGGTCCCTTTCCGACGCTCCCGGGTCCCTCTCTGCCACTGCCGGGTCACCTTCTGGCACGCCTCGTACGCTGAGGCGATGATCGCAGCGTTCAGCATCAGCCCCTCGACCGCCGACGACACCGGCGGGGTCGCCGAGGCAGTCGCGCGCGCCGTCGAAGTGGTCCGCGAAAGCGGATTGCCGCACGAGACAAACGCCATGTTCACCAACGTCGAGGGTGACTGGGACGACGTCATGGACGTCGTGAAGCGTGCCGTCGAAGCGGTCGCCGCAGTCTCGCCCCGCGTGTCGCTCGTCCTCAAGGCGGATATCCGTCCGGGGCACACGGGTCAGCTCGCCGCCAAGGTGCAGCGGATCGAAGAGATCCTCGGAGACTGACCCGGCGCCGGCAGCCAGTGACCCGCGGGCTATTCGGAGACGGAGGTGTACGAGACGACGCCGCGGCGCAGGAGGTCGGCGGCGGCGCGTGCCTTCGACCGCAGCCCCTTGTCCGTCGCCGCGGCCGCGACCTGCTCGATCACGTCGAGCAGCTGCTTGACCGCCCGTACGAAGTCGCCTGCGGCGATGTCGTTGGACTCCAGCACCTCGTCGAGGTCATGGCCCGAGGCCCACTGCCACGCCGTCCACGCGAAGCCGAAGTCGGGCCGCCGCAGGAACGACAGCCGGTGCGAGCGCTCGACCTGCTCCAGCTCGGCCCACGTACGGCTCATCTCGTCGGCCACGATCGCCGACCGTCCACGCGGGAACTGCGGAGGACCGTCGCCCTCGGGATTGCGTGACTCGTACGTCAGTCCGCTCAGCACCGCGGCGAGCTCGGCGGGCTCCAGCTCGTCCCACATACCGCGGCGCAGGCACTCCCCCGCCAGCAGGTCGAGCTCGGAGTAGAGCCGCTGCAGCCTCTGACCGTCAGGTGTGACGGTGTCGCCGTCGAGGTAGCCGAGCTCGTCCAGCACCTCGCACACCCGGTCGAACTGGCGGGCGACGGTGTTGGTGCGCTGCTCGATGCGGCGCCGCTGGTTGCTCGTGTCGCGCTCCAGCCGGAACCAGCGCTCGGCCCAGCGTGCGTGCTCCTCGCGGTCGGGGCACTGGTGGCACGGGTGGTTCTTGAGCTCCGTGCGCAGCTCGTCGATCTGCGGGTCGTGGACCGGCGCGCCCTTGCTCCGGCGCGAGTTCGGGAGGTCGAGGTCACGGGTCTTGTATCGCAGCGTCGACGAGAGGTCGCGGCGCTGCTGGGGGTTGCGGGCGTTGAACGACTTCGGCACCCGGATCCGCGTCGTGGCCTCGATCGGCGTCGGGAAGTCGACGAGACCGAGGCGCCGCGCGTGCCGGTCGGCGGTGAGCACGAACGGGCGCGGTGCGCTGCGGTCCTGGCTGGTTCCCGGATCGAGGATGACCGCCCAGCCGGCCCAGCGACCTGCGGGCACGGCGATGACGTCGCCCGGCCGCAGACGTGAGAGCGAGGCCGCGACGTCGTCGGCGTGCGCAGAGCGACGCTTGCGGGACGCGGCCTGCTCGAGATCCTTCACGCGCCGGCGCAGCGACGCGTACTCCATGAAGTCGCCCTGCGAGCACGCCGCCGCCTCCGCGTACCCGGCGAGCGCCTCGTCGGCCTTGTGCACCTGCCGCGCGAGGCCGACGACCTGACGGTCGGCCTGGAACTGCGCGAACGACTGCTCCAGCATCTGGCGTGCCGTCGCGCGGCCGACCTGGTGGACGAGGTTGACGGCCATGTTGTACGAGGGGTGGAACGACGACCGGAGCGGATACGTACGGGTCGACGCGAGGCCCGCGACGTGCTTCGGGTCGAGGCCTGGCTGCCAGAGGACGACGCCGTGTCCTTCGACGTCGATGCCACGACGTCCGGCCCGGCCGGTGAGCTGGGTGTACTCCCCTGCGGTGACCTCGGCGTGCGTCTCGCCGTTCCACTTCGTGAGCTTCTCGATGACGACCGAGCGCGCCGGCATGTTGATCCCGAGGGCCAGCGTCTCGGTCGCGAACACCGCCTTGACGAGCCCCGCGCTGAACAGGTGCTCGACGATCTCCTTGAACGTCGGGAGCATCCCCGCGTGGTGCGCCG
Source organism: Mumia sp. ZJ430 (assembly GCF_011751845.1). Taxonomy (NCBI): domain Bacteria; kingdom Bacillati; phylum Actinomycetota; class Actinomycetes; order Propionibacteriales; family Nocardioidaceae; genus Mumia; species Mumia sp. ZJ430. Next base: position 165,817 of record NZ_JAAHFK010000002.1, read on the forward strand.
CGACGCCACGGGCCAGCCCCTCGACGAACGCCGGGTAGCCGAGGACGCCGAGGTCGGCGCTCGGCAGCGACGCCGTCGCCTCCTCCACGTACGCCCGGATCTCGCGCTCCTCTGCGGGAGTCGTCAGCCGCAGGTGGGACGCGAGGCACTGCTCGACCGCGGCCTGGCACCCCGCACGGCTGAAGATGAACGTGATCGCCGGCAGCAGCCCGGCCGCGTCGAGCCGGTCGAGGACCTCGACCCTGTTGGGCGTGAAGTGGCGCGAGCGATGGCGGTGGGCCCCGTACGACTGCCCGCGCTTGCCGCGCTTGCCTGGGCCGCCACCCGCGCGTCCGACCTGGCGCATGCGCCACTCGTCGCGAGCGATGCGCTCGAGCTCGCCGTTGACCCGCCCGCCGGCGGCGGGATCCTCCTCGAACAGGTCGTACAGGCGCCTGCCGACGAGGACGTGCTGATAGAGCGGCACCGGGCGGCGCTCGGAGACGACGGTGACGGTGTCGCCGCGGACCTCCGAGAGCCAGTCGCCGAACTCCTCGGCATTGGAGACGGTCGCCGAGAGCGAGACCACCTGCACCGACTCCGGCAGGTGGATGATGACCTCCTCCCAGACCGCGCCGCGGAACCGGTCGGCGAGGTAGTGGACCTCGTCCATCACCACGTAGCCCAGGCCCGCGAGCGTGCGGGACCCCGCGTACAGCATGTTGCGCAGCACCTCGGTCGTCATGATGACGATCGGCGCCTCGCCGTTGATCGTGTTGTCCCCGGTCAGGAGCCCGACGCGGTCGGCGCCGTAGCGCTCCGCGAGATCGTGGAACTTCTGGTTGGACAACGCCTTGATCGGCGTCGTGTAGAAGCACTTGCGCCCGGTCGCGAGCGCGAGGTGGACGGCGAACTCACCGACGAGGGTCTTGCCGGAGCCTGTCGGCGCGGCAACGAGCACGCCGTGCCCCGCCTCCAACGCCTCGCACGACTCGATCTGGAAGTCGTCGAGGCTGAAGTCGTACAGTCCGGCGAACTCGGCGAGGAGAGGATTGGCCTGCGCGGCCCGGAACTGGGAATAGCGCTCCGCCGGTGAGGTCATGCCTCCAGCCTACGGGGCCGGGTGCGAGCCACCCGTCTCGTCGTCGTCCAGGTCGCTCGGCCTGTCGTCGTCGAGGTTGCGTTCGACGACGATCTCCGACATCTCGTCGTCCGAGACTGCCAGGCCCTCGGCTGCGGCGCGCTTGGCGCGTCGACGGTCGACGAGATGCGCGATCACCTCGGCGATGAGGAACAGCACGGTCATCGGGAGCGCAAGGAACAGCATCGTGATCGGATCGGTCGACGGCGTCGCCACCGCGGCGAAGACGAAGGTGCCGACGATGATCCATGCCCGAGCGCTCGCGAGCTGCTTTGCGCTCACCGCGCCCATCGCGTTGAGCAGGATCACGAACAGCGGGATCTCGAACGCCACTGCGAACACCAGCAGGATCCGCAGCACGAAGCTGAGGTAGTCCGACAGCGAGTTCAGGTTGGCGACGCCGTCCGGCGTGAACGAGATCAGGAGCTCGATGCCCTTTGGCAGCACGTAGTAGCCGGTGATGAAGCCGACGATGAACAACGGCCCCGCGATCGCGCAGAAGAGTGCCGTCCAGCGGCGCTCACTTCGGTGCAGCGCGGGAACGATGAAGCCCCAGATCTGGTAGAGCCAGACGGGGCTCGAGATGACCAGCCCGGCGACCAACGAGATCTTCATCGCGAAGGTGAATGGCTCGGCGATGCCGGGGAACGTCAGCTTGGCGTCGACTGGGTGGCCGCTGTCGCGGAGGTTCTCGATCGCCCGCTCCCACGGTCCCGTGAGCAGCTCGAGCAGCTGGTCGTAGAAGAACGCCGCGAGCACCGTGCCCGCGACGATCGCGAGGACGGCCTTGAGGAGACGGTCACGCAGCTCGCGCAGGTGTTCCGCTAAGGGCATCGTGCCATCAGGGGACGTGGCCGGCGCCGGCCGCTTCCCCCTCGAGATAAGGGCCACGGGTCAGGTCAGGGCGTGTCGGGGTGCTTGTCGTACGTGGTCGGCTGCACCACGTCGGACGGCAGCGTGGCGGGCTTCTCCTCGACGGCCTTGGCCGAGCTTGTTTTGTCGTCGTCGTCCATCAGGCCCTTGGTCTCGGACTTGAAGATCCGCAGCGCGCGACCGGATCCCCGAGCGAGCTCGGGGAGCTTCTTCGCACCGAAGAGCAGGACGAGGACGGCCAGGATGAGGACGATCTCCATCGGGCCGATCTGCTTGAACATAGTGACCTCAGTTTCTCAGTGCGGGCTGAGCCTTCATTCGGCATCGTACGCCGCAAGTGAAGCACGAGTCTCGCTGACTATCTGCTCGGCGAGACGTGTGGGCTCCACCACACGGATATTACCTCCGGCGCGAAGGACGAAGCGCTTGAGCCACGCCTCGTCACCCGTGACGACCTTGATCCGGACCCAACCATCCTCGTCGGTGCCGAGCTCAGTGTGGTCGACATACTCCCGAACCCACAAGGCGTTGGGGTGCAACGCGACCACGGCCTCGTACGCGTCGTCGTGCGGCTGGAACAGTCGGGTGGCGTAGTCGCGGGGCTCGACCCCCTCGTGCTCCGCCACGGCGTCGTCAAGGATCTCGATGCGCTCGACGCGGTCCAGGCGGAAGAGCCGCACGTCGTGCGCGCGGTAGCACCAACCCTCGAGGTAGAGGCGTCCCTCCGCGGTGATCAGCCGCAACGGGTCGACGTCACGGTCGGTCAGCTCGTCGCGTGACTCGACGCGGTACTGGAGGTGGAGTCGGCGTCCCTGGCGCAGCGCCTCAGCGACCCGCTCGTGGACCTGTGACTCGGCGTCCTCGACGAGAACCTCGGCCGCGCCCGCGCCGAGGTCGGCGTCGCCGGTCGCCGCGGTCAGCTTGGCGAGCGCGGACTCCAGCGCCGCCAGATCGCGTCCGGCGACGGTCTCCTTGAGGGCGCGCAGCGCCGTGATCAGCGACGCGGCCTCGTAGCCGTTGAGGCGCAGCGGCCGCTTCAGAAAGTCGGCGTTGTCGATGTAGACGACACCGTCGGCGTTGAGCGCGTCCATGTCCACATCGATCATCTCGCCGGACACCGCCTCGGGCAGTCCGCAGAACCACAGCACGTTGAGGTCCTTGACGATCTGAGCCTTGGGGACCCCGAACAGCTCGGCGACCTCGGTGACGGGAACCCCGTCGTTCGTGCGCAGATAGGGGACGAGTGCGAGCATCCGCTCGATCTGCTTCGCGGACGGGCTCACCGGCTCGACACCTCCAGGACGCGGGCGAGGCGGTCACGGACCTCGGTGCGCAGCTCGGGAGGAGACACGGCGACGGCGTCGGGCCCGTACGAGGCGATGTCGGAGGCCAGCTCGCCGGCCGAGCCGTACGGCACCTCGATCACGTCCCAGCCCTCGTCGCCGGGCTCCTGGGTCGTGGCGCGGCGCCGCAGCCCGAGGCCACGGCCCTTGCGTACGCGTACGACCGCGTCGGACGTGGGCGGGGCGGGAAACAGCGAGGCGGCGATCTCGCGGACGTCCGCGTCGTCCGGCACGTCGAACTCCATCGACGCGCCGGCGGCCTCGACGTCTCCGACGACCCTGCTGAGACGGAAGAGGCGCTGGTCGGCGCGGTCGCGGTCGTAGCCGACGAGATACCAGCGGCCGTGCCACGACACGACGCGCCACGGCTCGACGACCCGCTGGGCGCGTGCGCCATCGGCACGTTCGTACAGGAAGGTGACGGGGGTACGGGTGACGACCGCGTCCCAGACCGCCTCGAAGGCGGGCTCGCTCGCGGCGAGGCGGGGCTCGACACCGGAGAGCGCGTCGGGATCGACGGGGACGCCTGCGGCGACGAGCTTGCGGAGGGCGACGGCGGTCGCGTCACCGAGGCGCGCGCTCTGCCAGACCCGTGCGGCGACGCCGATCACGGCAGCCTCCGCGGGCTCGAGGTCGATCGGCGGGAGCTCGAAGTCCTCTCGACGGATCCGGTAGCCCGGCTCGACGCCGTGGTAGGACTCGGTCTCCCCCACCTCGATGCGGATGCCGATGGTCCGCAGTGCGTCTTTGTCCCGCTCGAACATCCGGTCGAACGCGGCGTCGGACTGGCCGCGGTAGGGCTCGATGACCTCACGGATGCGGGACTTGGGGAGAGAGGTCGGCGTCACCAGGAGCGCGATGAGGAGGTTCATCAGCCGCTCGGTCGTGCGTGGTGCCACCGGATACTCCTCGTCGGGTCGGACCAGCAGGTCAGCCAACAAACTACATCGTCGGAGAACTACCGTGCCGGACCCGACGAGGAGGACGGGCGCGCGCCGTTACGGCGTGGGCGTGGCCGCCGGTGCGGCCTTCTTCACGAGATCGACCACGAACACGAGCGTGTCGCCGCCGTTGATGCCGCCGTCCGGACGACCGGCTGCACCGTACGCATCGGTGTAAGGGATCGTGATGAGAACGCGGTCACCGATCTTCTTGCCGACGAGGCCGGTGATGAAGCCCGGGATCATCTGGCCCTCCTTGAGCTCGAAGTCGACGGTGCCGCCGGACTTGTACGAGCTGTCGAAGGTCTTGCCGTCACGGCCGTTGACGCCCACGTAGCGGACGGAGACCGAGTCGCCCGCCTTGACGGTCTCAGCCTTCTTGCCCTTGGCGGGCGTGAGGACCTTCGACTCGGTCTTGGCGACGACCAGCGGCGTCTTCTTCAGGGTGATCTTGGGCTCTGCGTCGCCCTTGCCCGAGACGCTGACGTCGGCGATCGTGCCCGTCACCTTGGGTGCCTCCCACTTGGAGAGGACGTCGGCGACGACCAGGAGCGTGTCGTCGGCGTTCTCGCCCTCGGTCTGCCCGAGGTCCTTGCCGGTGAGACCGATCAGGACGCGGGTGCCGTAGGGCTTGCCGACGAGCGCGGGGGCAAGGATGGTGTCCTGGGTGGAGTCGAGCGTGGTGGCGCTGTCGCCTTCGGTCTCGAACGTGCCGCCCATCTCCTTGCCGTCCTTGGCCTGGATGATGACGTACTTCATCGTGGCGTTGTCGCCCTCGGCAACCTTCGGGCCGTCGCCCTCGGTGATGACGCGGCTGGTCATCTCGTCGACCTCGACGCCCTTGGCGTCCTTCACCTCAGGCGCCTCACCGACCTTGCCGGTCACGGTGACGTCATCGAAGGTGCCCGCGTCGGATTCGTCGTCTCCGCCACCACAGGCGGCGGCAGTGAAGACGAGGAGCGGGGCGATCATCAGGGCTGCTAGGCGGCGCACGCGGCGGTACCAATCACTCGGAGTCAGGGCAACGACTGCAACGGTAGCCGACGAACCTCAGAAAACCATGAGGAGTCTGAACGGCTCTCTCACATGCCGTCGATGAGCTTCTGGACGCGCTCGTCGTGCGACCGGAACGGGTCCTTGCAAAGGACGGTGCGCTGGGCCTGGTCGTTGAGCTTGAGATGCACCCAGTCGACGGTGAAATCGCGCCGTCGCTCCTGTGCACGCTTGATGAATTCGCCGCGCAGGCGGGCCCGCGTGGTCTGCGGGGGCTTGGACTTCGCCTCGAAGATCGCCAGGTCGTCGGTCACCCGAGCCACCGCCCCTTGACGCTCGAGCAGGTAGTAGAGACCGCGGTCGCGCAGGATGTCGTGGTATGCGAGGTCCATCTGCGCGATGCGCGGGTGGCTCCACGTGAGGTTGTTCTTCTCGCGGTAGCGGTCGAGCAACCGATACTTGATGACCCAGTCGATCTCGCGCTCGACCAGCGACAGGTCCTCGGACTCGACGGCCTTGAGCGTGCGCTCCCACAGCTCCAGCGCCCGTACGGAGACCGCGTTGTCAGGGTCGAACCGGTCGACGAAGGCGCGCGCCTTGGTGAGGTACTCGGACTGGATCTCCAGCGCGGAGAGCTCGCGTCCATTGGCGAGCGCGACCTTGCGGCGCCCCGTCATGTCGTGGGAGATCTCACGGATGGCGCGGATCGGGTTGTCGAGGGTCATGTCGCGCATCGGGATGCCGGCCTCGATCATCTGCAGGACGAGGTGCGTCGTCGCGACCTTGAGCAGCATCGTCGTCTCGCTCATGTTCGAGTCGCCGACGATGACGTGCAGACGGCGGTAGCGCTCGGCGTCCGCGTGCGGCTCGTCGCGGGTGTTGATGATCGGGCGCGAGCGCGTCGTCGCTGACGAGACGCCCTCCCAGATGTGCTCGGCGCGCTGCGAGACGGAGAACATCGCCCCCCGCGGAGTCTGCTGGACCTTGCCTGCGCCGCAGATGATCTGGCGCGACACCAGGAACGGGATCAGGATGTCGGCGATCCGGCTGAACTCGCCGTCGCGAGAGACGAGGTAGTTCTCGTGGCACCCGTACGAGTTGCCGGCGGAGTCGGTGTTGTTCTTGAAGAGATAGATGTCGCCGAGGATGCCGTCCTCGCGCAGCCGCGTCTGGGCGTCAAGCAGAAGCCCTTCGAGGACCCGCTCCCCCGCCTTGTCGTGGGTCACGAGCTCGACGATGTCGTCGCACTCCGGGGTGGCGTACTCCGGGTGGCTGCCGACGTCCAGATAGAGCCGGGCGCCGTTACGCAGGAAGACGTTGCTGCTGCGCCCCCAGGACACGACCCGGCGGAACAGATAGCGCGCCACCTCGTCCGGCGACAGGCGTCGCTGTCCCCGGAACGTGCACGTCACGCCGTACTCGTTCTCGATCCCGAAGATCCGTCGGTCCACGTCACCACCCTATGCCTGAAGTGCGCGGGCCACTGGGACCTGCGCAGCGCCGCATCGATGAGTTATTCGTTCGAGAAGTGTCGTACCCCTGTGCGAGGGTGTTGGTATTCCTAACAGGAATAGTTCGATGAGGCAACGACCGGGTGAGGGACATGGACAGCGGGATCGCGATCGAGACGCAAGAGCTCGTCAAGACGTTCGGAGACAAGCGCGCGGTGGACGGGATCGACCTGCGCGTGCCTGAGGGCGGTGTCTACGGGTTCCTTGGACCCAACGGCGCGGGCAAGACCACGACGATCCAGATCCTGGCGACGCTGCTCAAACCTGACGGCGGCTCTGCAAAGGTCTTCGGGCACGACGTGGCGCGTGACCCTGACTCCGTACGAAGCCTGGTGAGCCTGACCGGCCAGTACTCCTCGGTCGACGAGGACCTCACCGGCCGCGAGAACCTCCAGCTCCTCGGACGCGTGCTCGGGTTCTCTCGCGAGCAGGCGCGCGGGCGGTGCGACGACCTCCTCGAGGCATTCGGCCTGACCGACGCCGCCACCAAGCAGGTCAAGCGCTACTCCGGTGGCATGCGGCGGCGCCTCGACATCGCGGCGAGCATCGTCGTCACGCCCCAGCTGCTGTTCCTCGACGAGCCGACGACGGGCCTCGATCCGCGCAGCCGCAACCAGGTCTGGGACATCGTCCGCGCCCTGACCGCGCGCGGCACGACGGTCCTGCTCACCACCCAGTACCTCGACGAGGCTGACCAGCTCGCGGAGCGGATCGCCGTCATCGACACCGGCCGCATCATCGCCGAGGGCACGAGCAGCCAGCTCAAGGCGTCGGTCGGGTCCGGTGCCCTCCACGTCCACCTGCACGACCCGGCCGACCGCACCCGTGCGATCGACATCCTCACCCGTGCGTTCGGCGACGAGGTGTTCCCCGGCAGCGATCCCGCGGACGTCACGGGTCGCGTCGACGACCGGTCCAAGGTGCCGGCGGCGCTCGCGACGCTGGCTGCTGACGGCGTCGAGCTCGCCGGCTTCAGCTACGGCCAGCCGACCCTCGACGAGGTCTTCCTCGCTCTGACGGGCCACACCGCCGAAGACGCCGAGGTCTCCGTGGAGGCCTCCGACACAGAAGGAGCGGTGGCATGACCACCACGACCACCGACACCCCGATCGTCGCCGAGAAGCTCGACGCCGTCCTCGCCTCCGGGCCGCGCCCGCCGCGCGCCAACGCCGTGACGACGACACTGGCGTTCGGCTGGCGCGCCATCCTCCGGATCAAGCACGTCCCCGAGCAGCTCTTCGACGTGACGCTGTTCCCGATCATCTCGGTGCTGATGTTCACGTACCTGTTCGGCGGAGCCATCGCAGGTTCGACGAGCGCCTATCTCCAGTTCCTCCTGCCAGGCATCCTGGTCCAGACCGTCGTCATGATCACGATGTACACGGGCGTCGCGCTCAACACCGACATCGAGAAGGGCGTCTTCGACCGCATCCGTACGCTGCCGATCTGGCGGCCGTCGGCGCTCGTCGGTGCACTCCTCGGCGACGCCGTCCGCTACACCCTGGCCTCGCTCTTCGTCGTCACGCTCGGTCTGATCCTCGGCTACCGGCCGGACGGCGGCGTCATCGGCGTCCTGCTGGGCGTCGTGGTGCTGATGGTGTTCTGCTTCGCGTTCAGCTGGCTCTGGACATGGGTCGGGCTGCTTGCGCGCAGCCCGCAGTCGGTCATGGGCATCAGCATGATGGTGCTGTTCCCGTTGGCGTTCCTGAGCCCTGTCTTCGTCGATCCCAAGACGATGCCCGAGTGGCTGCAGGCGTTCGTCGAGGTCAACCCCATCTCGCACGCCGTGTACGCCGTTCGTGGTCTCATGTCCGGCGACTCCGTCGGCGACGAGGTCGTGTGGACGTTCATCGCGGCCGCGGTGATGATCGCGATCTTCGCGCCGCTGACCATGCGGGCGTACGGGCGCCGTCGCTGACGTGGTGCGTACGCCTCGAGGTCAGCCTGCGGCGAGCCCGGCTTCGACCTGCGCGTTCGAGATCCGCTTGAACTTGCGGGGCTGGCTGCGGGTACGGTCGAGCACCGCGACCTCGAGCTGGTCAGCGGTGATGGTCCGCGGCGCGGTGTCCTCGTGGCCGAGCGCCTTGGCCGCCAGCACGATCGCACCGTCGAGGTCGAGCCCCGCCGTGTAGTGGTCCTTGAGATAGCCCTCGGCCGACTCCGCCTGCCCACCCATCACGGCGTGGCCCTGGATGTCCGCCACCGAGCCGTCGTACGTCAGCCGGTAGATCTGGTCCAGCTCGGGAGTCGTCCCGACCTCGGCGACGAACAGCTCCACCTCGTACGGCTTCTCGCCGCCGGAGGAGAAGATCGTGCCGAGCGTCTGGGCGTACGCGTTGGCGAGGCCTCGGCCGGTGACGTCGCTGCGGTCGTACGAGTAGCCACGCAGGTCGGCGAGGCGGACGCCGGCGATCCGCAGGTTCTCGAACTCGTTGTAGCGTCCGACGGCGGCGAACCCGATCCGGTCGTAGATCTCGCTGATCTTGTGCAACGCGTTGGACTGGTTTTCGGCGACGAAGAGCACGCCGTCGGCGTACTGGACGACCACGACGCTGCGGCCGCGGGCGATGCCCTTGCGCGCGAAGTCCGCGCGGTCCTTCATCAGCTGCTCGGGCGAGACGTAGAACCCTGCGCTCACGGGATTCCTCTCTGGTTCAGGGACGACGACGGGTGCGGATCAGGAGGGCTACTCGACCGGGGCCGAGGGGCCGTCGGGCCGTGTCATGCGCCCACCGATGACCCGGTCGGCGATCGCGGCCGTCGTGTCGTCCTCATACGCGTGGTAGCCGTCGGCGGTGATGACGGCGACCATCGGGAAGATCCGACGGGTGAGGTCGGGCCCACCGGTCGCGGAATCGTCGTCGGCGGCGTCGTACAACGCCTGGATGCAGGCCGTCACCGCCTCGGTCTCGCTGAGATCGGGACGGTAGAGCTTCTTGAGGGCTCCGCGCGCGAACATCGAACCGGACCCGACCGAGTGGAACGAACGTTCCTCGTTGCGGTTGCCGGTCACGTCGAACACGAAGATGCGGCCGACCTCGGCGTCGAGGTCGTACGCGGCGAACAGCGGCACCACGGCCAGGCCCTGCATCGCCATCGCGAGGTTGTTACGGATGAGCGTCGCCAGGCGGTTGGCCTTGCCATCGGTCGAGAGCGGGATGCCCTCGATCTTCTCGTAATGCTCGAGCTCGAGCTGGAACAGGCGCGTCATCTCGACGGCGATGCCCGCGGTGCCGGCGATGCCGACCGCGGAGAACTCGTCTGCAGGGAAGACCTTCTGGATGTCACGCTGCGCGATGACGTTGCCCATCGTCGCGCGCCGGTCCCCCGCCATCACGACGCCGCCCGGGAAGGTCGCGGCAACGATCGTCGTCGCGTGGGTGATCTGCTGGGTCACCGTCGCTTCTCCGAGCCGCGCGGACGGCAGCAGCTCGGGCTGGTGCCGCGCGAGAAACTCGGTGAACGAGGAGGAACCGGAGGTCAGGAAGGCCTCAGGCAGCATCACTGTCCGCCCTTCTGCACGAAGCTGCGCACGAACTCCTCGGCGTTCTCCTCGAGCACGTCGTCGATCTCGTCGAGGATGGAGTCGATGTCGTCGTCGAGCTTCTCCTTGCGCTCGGCGACGTCCTCCGCGGGCGCGACCTCGACGTCCTCTTCGGACTCGGTGCTCTTGCGTGTGGTCTTGTGCTGCTGTCCGCCGTCGCGTGCCATCACAACCTCCTCGAGTCGGCTGTCGTGCCGTGGTCTCGACCCTATACCGCAGGGGTGACGAGGGGGGTGCGACTTCGCGGGAGACGAACGTCTAGCGCCGGGTGAGCGCGTTGAACAGGTCCTGAGCGGTCTCGCACTCCTCCAGCAGGCGCCCGACGTGCTCGCGCGTGCCTCGAAGCGGCTCCATGGTCGGGATCCGCTGCAGCGTGTCGCGTCCGGGGAGGTCGAAGATCACCGAATCCCACGACGCTGCGGCGACGGCGTCGGGGTAGCGCGACAGGCAGCTGCCGCGGAAGTAGGCGCGGGTGTCCTCGGGCGGCTCGGTGACAGCGCGCTCGATCTCCGCGTCGGACAGCAGGCGCTTCATGCGCCCCGACCGTACGAGGCGGTGGTAGAGGCCCTTCTCCGGGCGCAGGTCGGCGTACTGGAGATCCACGAGGTGCAGCTTGGCGTGGTCCCAGTCGAGGCCGTCGCGCTCGCGGTAGGACTCCAGTAGCGCCAGCTTGGCGACCCAGTCGAGCTCCTCACGCAGCCCCATCGGGTCACTGCCGAGGCGCGTCAGCACCGACTCCCAGCGGTCGAGCACGTCCTTGGTCTGGCCGGCACCGAGGTCGACGGCGTCGTCGGCCTGTTCGACGAACGCGACCGCCTTCTCGAGGTACGCCCACTGCAGGTCGAGCGCGGTGACCGTACGACCGTCGGCGAGGTTGACCGTGGTGCGCAGCGAGGGGTCGTGGGAGATGGCGTAGAGGGCGTTGATCGGCTGGGCGAGCTCGAGACCGCTGCCGAGGAACCCCGCCTCGATCATCGCGAGGACGAGCGAGGTCGTGCCGAGCTTGAGGTAGGCGGAGATCTCGGAGAGGTTGGCATCGCCGATGATGACGTGCAGGCGGCGATACTTCGACGGGTCGGCGTGCGGCTCGTCGCGGGTGTTGATGATGGGCCGCTTGAGCGTCGTCTCCAGGCCGACGCCGACCTCGAAGTAGTCGGCACGCTGGCTGATCTGGAAGCCGCTCTCGGACCCGTCCTGCTGCCGTCCGACCCGACCGGCGCCGCACACCACCTGGCGGGAGACGAAGAACGGCGTCAGATGCTCGACGATCGCGCCGAACGGCACGTCGCGACGCATCAGGTAGTTCTCGTGGGCCCCGTACGAGGCACCCTTGTTGTCGACGTTGTTCTTGTAGAGCAGCAGCCCGGGTGATCCTGGCATCCGCGACGCGAGCTCGGCGCCGCGCTGCATGACGAGCTCGCCGGCCTTCTCCCAGAGGACGACGTCGCGCGGCGTCGTGCACTCGGGCGTCGAATACTCAGGGTGTGCGTGGTCGACGTACAGGCGCGCGCCGTTGGTGAGGATGACGTTGGCGAGCCCGAGGTCCTCGTCGGTGAGCTGGGTCGGGTCGGCGCGGTCGCGGCTGAGGTCGAACCCGCGCGCGTCGCGGAGCGGGTTCTCCTCCTCGAAGTCCCAGCGGGCGCGACGGGTCAGCCCGTGAGCGCTGGCGTACGCGTTCACGACCTGCGTCGACGCCACCATCTGGTTGGCCGTGGGCTGCCCCTTCACCGAGATGCCGTACTCGACCTCGGATCCCATCACCCGTCGCACCGTCATGTCGCCAGCCTAGCCACCAGGGACCCCTGGCCTGGGATCACGCGCTGTCATGATGGCCGCCATGGACGAGATCGTGGCCTTGTACGACACCGACGGCCTGCCCTGCGGGAGTGCTCCGCGCGCGCTCGTGCGGCGGGACAATCTGCACCACGCGGCGACGGCGGTGGTCGTGCTCGACCCCGACGAGCGGGTGTACGTGCACCGGCGTACGACGACGAAGGACGTCTATCCGGGGATGTGCGACGTGTGCGCCGGTGGCGTCCTGCTGGCCGGCGAGGGCCCGTACGAGGGGGCCGTACGCGAGGTCGCCGAGGAGCTCGGCGTGTCCGGCGTGCCGCTGGTACCGATCTTCACCGGCGCGTACGAGGACGCACACACGTCGTACGAGGCGTTCGGCTATCTCGTGGACAACTGGAGCGGCGAGGTGCGCTGGCAGCCCGAGGAGGTCGCATGGGGCGGCTGGATGGCGCTGGAGGAAGTCGTCGCGCGGTTGGACGACCCCGACTGGCCGCTCGTCCCCGACTCGCGCGCCCTCGTGGGCCCGTGGCTGCGCGCGAGGGCACAGTCCCCGGGACGTCATACATTCTGAGGGTGCGGAGCCCCGGAACGTATGACGTCCCGGGCGTGCGTTAGTCGTCCTCGGTGCGGTAGCCGAGGTTGGGCGAGAGCCACTTCTCGGCCTCGGCCACCGTCCAGCCCTTGCGCTCGGCGTAGTCCTCGACCTGGTCGCGGCCGATCCGGCCCAGCACGAAGTACTGCGAGTCGGGATGGGAGAAGTACAGCCCGCTGACGGCGGCACCGGGCCACATCGCCATGCTCTCGGTCAGCTCGATGCCGGTGTTGCGCTCGACGTCGAGGAGCTCCCAGATCGTCCGCTTCTCGGTGTGCTCCGGGCACGCAGGGTAGCCGGGAGCGGGACGGATGCCGGCGTAGCTCTCCTTGATCAGCGCCTCGTTCGTGAGGGACTCGTCGGGCGCGTAGCCCCAGAACTCCTTGCGAACGCGCTCGTGCAGCCGCTCGGCGAACGCCTCGGCCAGCCGGTCGGCCAGCGACTCGAGCAGGATCGCGCTGTAGTCGTCGAGGTTCTTCTTAAACTCGGCGATCTTGTCCGCGGCGCCCAGGCCCGCCGTGACGGCGAAGGCACCGACGTAGTCGCGCAGTCCGGACTCCTTGGGTGCGACGAAGTCGGCGAGGGACTTGCGTGCGGACCCGTTGCGGCCCTCGCCCTGCTGACGTAGCTGGTGCAGCGTCGTGAGCACCTCGGTCCGCGACTCGTCGGTGTAGACCTCGATGTCGTCGCCGGGGACCTGGCTTGCAGGGAACAGCCCGAACACGCCGTTGGCGTGGATCCATTTCTCCGCGATGAGCTGGTCGAGCATCGCCTGCGCGTCCTCGTAGAGCCTGCGGGCGGCCTCCCCCGTCGACGGGTTGTGGAGGATGTCCGGGAAGCGGCCGCGCATCTCCCACGCGTTGAAGAAGGGCTGCCAGTCGATGTACTCGCGCAGCTCCTCCAGCGAATAGTCGGTCAGCGTCCGGACGAGCTGGACGCGCCCGTCGTGACGGTGGTCGCAGCCGGGCCCGGAGCACAGGTCGCGCGCCTGCTGGACGATCATGTGCGGGCGCGGCGGGAGGTAGCCGCTCCACTCGATCGGCGTCGCCTGTGCACGCGCCTCCTCGAGCCGCAGCAGCGGGCGACCGGTCTGCCGTGCGGCGTGACGCTCGCGCAGCGACGCATAATCGGCGTCGGTCTCGGCCAGCAACCCGGGACGTTGTGCGTCGGACAGCAGCGCCGCCACGACAGGGACGGAACGCGAGGCATCCTTCACCCAGAGGACGGGACCGTGGTACTTCTGGTCGACCTTGACCGCCGTGTGCGCGCGTGAGGTCGTCGCGCCTCCGATGAGCAGCGGGATCTCGAAGCCCTGACGCTCCATCTCGCTCGCCAGGTTCACCATCTCATCGAGCGACGGCGTGATGAGACCGGACAGCCCGATGACGTCGGCGTTCTCGGCCTTGGCGGCGTCGAGGATCTTCTGGGCGGGCACCATGACGCCGAGATCGACGACGTCGTAGTTGTTGCACTGCAGGACGACGCCGACGATGTTCTTGCCGATGTCGTGGACGTCGCCCTTCACGGTCGCCATCACGACCTTGCCGTTAGTGCGCTCGGCGTCACCCGGCTGCTTCTCGGCCTCGATGTACGGGATGAGGTGCGCGACCGCCTTCTTCATGACGCGCGCCGACTTCACGACCTGCGGGAGGAACATCTTGCCCTCGCCGAACAGGTCACCGACGACGTTCATGCCGTCCATCAGCGGGCCCTCGATGACCTCGATCGGACGTCCGCCACGGGCCGCGATCTCCTGGCGCAGCTGCTCGGTGTCGGACTCGGCGTACGCGTCGATGCCCTTCACAAGGGCATGTGTGATCCGCTCGGACACCGGGAGCGCGCGCCACTCCTCGTTGGCGACCTCCTTGGCCGCACCGTCCTTCGCGAAGTCGCCCGCGATCTCGAGCAGGCGCTCGGTCGCATCCGGCCGACGGTTGAGGACGACGTCCTCGATGCGCTCGCGCAGCACGTCGGGCACCTCCGCATAGACCTCCAGCGCCCCCGCGTTCACGATGCCCATGTCCATCCCGGCGCTGATCGCGTGGTAGAGGAACACGGCGTGAATCGCCTCACGCACGGCGTTGTTGCCGCGGAACGAGAACGACACGTTGGAGACGCCCCCGGAGACGAGCGCGTACGGGAGGTGCTCCTTGATCCAGCGGGTGGCCTCGATGAAGTCCACGCCGTACTCGGCGTGCTCCTCGATGCCCGTCGCGACCGCGAACACGTTCGGGTCGAAGATGATGTCCTCGGCGGGGAAGCCGACCTCGTCCACGAGGAGCTTGTAGGCCCGCTCGCAGATCTCCTTGCGGCGCTCGAGGTTGTCGGCCTGGCCGTCCTCGTCGAACGCCATCACCACGATGGCAGCGCCGTAACGGCGGCACAGACGCGCGTGCGCGACGAACGCCTCCTCGCCCTCCTTCATGGAGAGGGAGTTGACGATCGGCTTGCCCTGCACGCACTTGAGCCCGGCCTCGATGACCTCCCACTTGGAGGAGTCGACCATCACCGGGACGCGGCTGATGTCGGGCTCGGACGCGATGAGGTTCAAGAACCGCACCATCGCCTCGACGCCGTCGATCATGCCCTCGTCCATGTTGACGTCGATGACCTGCGCGCCGTTCTCGACCTGCTGGCGGGCGACCGTGAGGGCAGAGCCGTAGTCACCGGCCTTGATGAGGTTGC
The DNA here is from genome assembly GCF_011751845.1 of Mumia sp. ZJ430. Classification (NCBI taxonomy): domain Bacteria; kingdom Bacillati; phylum Actinomycetota; class Actinomycetes; order Propionibacteriales; family Nocardioidaceae; genus Mumia; species Mumia sp. ZJ430. The sequence goes on from NZ_JAAHFK010000002.1 coordinate 181,213, forward strand.
GGAAGCGGGCCGAGCCGGTGATGTTGGTGCGCTCGCCGACGTTGACGAAGAGCGTGTCCTCGACGACGGTCACCGGCTCCAGACCCGCCAGCCGCAGCGCCGGGGTGGTCTCCGGCGGGACGCGTGGCGCCTTGTGCGAGACCTCGCGTGCGATCGCCGCGATGTGCGCGGGTGTGGTCCCGCAGCAGCCGCCGACGAGGTTCACGAAGCCGGCCTCGGCGAACTCGGCGAGGATCGCCGCCGTCTCGTCGGGCGCCTCGTCGTACTCGCCGAAGGCGTTGGGGAGGCCAGCGTTCGGGTAACAGCTGACAAAGGTGTCCGCGACGCGGGCGATCTCGGCGATGTACGGCCGCATCTCCTTGGCGCCGAGCGCGCAGTTGAGTCCGATGAGCAGCGGCTGGGCGTGGCGGACCGAGTTCCAGAAGGCCTCGGTCACCTGGCCTGACAGAGTGCGTCCGGACGCGTCGGTGATCGTGCCCGAGATGATGACCGGCCAGCGGCGCCCGTGGTCGGCGAACACCGACTCGACGGCGAAGATGGCCGCCTTGGCGTTGAGCGTGTCGAAGATGGTCTCGATGACGAGGAGGTCGGCACCGCCGTCGAGCAGACCGCGGGTCGCCGTCGCGTAGGCGGCCACGAGCGCGTCGTACGTGACGTTGCGTGCGCCCGGGTCGTTCACGTCGGGCGAGATGGAGGCCGTGCGCGAGGTCGGGCCGAGCGCCCCGGCGACGTAGCGGGGCCGTCCGCTCGCGGCGGCGACTTCGTCGGCGACCTCACGAGCGAGGCGCGCAGAGGCGTGGTTGAGCTCGTACGAGAGGTCCTCCATGCCGTAGTCGCTCAGCGAGATCGCGGTGGCATTGAAGGTGTTGGTCTCGACGATGTCGGCACCCGCGTCGAGGTACTCACGGTGGATCTCGGCGATGAGCGCCGGCTGGGTCAGCGACAGCAAGTCGTTGTTGCCCTGGACGTCGCGGGGCCAGTCCTTGAAGCGTTCGCCCCGATAGCCGGCCTCGTCAGGACGGTCGCGCTGGATCGCGGTGCCCATCGCGCCGTCGAGCACGAGGATGCGCGACCGGAGCGCTTCAGTCAGCTCGGCGGTCGCATCAGGGCGGAGGTTCGCTGTGGCCGACACCCGTCCGAGGATAGTCGAGGTCCGACCACCGGACATAGGGTCCACGATGTGGACGACGCTGTCGGTGTTCATGAGCCGCCGAGGGCCTTGCCGAGGAAGAGCGACTGAGGATCGTCCGCGTAGTAGCCGAACGGCGCGACCTCGGAGTAGCCGGCCGACCGGTAGAGCGCGATCGCCTCCGGCTGCGGCTGGCCGGTCTCCAGCACCATCGTCGTCGCCCCGGCGGCCCGCGCGGTCTCCTCGAGCCAGGCGAGGACGCGCCGCGCGTATCCCTGACCACGTACGGCCTCACGGACGTACATCCGACGCACCTCGGCACGCCAGTCCCCGAGCATCCGCCAGCCGCCCGTGGCGACGGGCTGGCCGGAGCCGTCGTACGCCACGGCGAACAACCCGCCGGGAGCGTGGAACTCCGCAGGGTCGCTCGGGCTGACGTCATGGATGCCGTAGCGCTCGGCGTAGAGCGCCTGCACCTCGTCGATGAGGAACGTCGCATCCGCGTGGTCGTAGGGCACGACGCGGATGTCGAGTGCAGGAGTGGTGGGCGTCGTCACGGACACATTGTGCGACGTCGCCCACCCCCTGCGCTCAGAGATATTGACCCGTGTTGGCGACCGTGTCGATCGAGCGGCCCGGCTCGCTGCCCTGCTTGCCGGAGATGAGGGTACGGATGAAGACGATCCGCTCGCCCTTCTTGCCGGAGATCCGCGCCCAGTCGTCCGGGTTGGTCGTGTTCGGGAGATCCTCGTTCTCCTTGAACTCGTCGAGGCATGCCTGCAGGAAGTGCTGGACGCGCAGCCCCCGCTGGCGCAGCTCGAGGAAGTCCTTGATGGCCATCTTCTTGGCGCGGTCGACGATGTTCTGGATCATCGCGCCCGAGTTGAAGTCCTTGAAGTAGAGGATCTCCTTGTCACCGTTGGCGTATGTCACCTCGAGGAAGCGGTTCTCCTCGGACTCGGCGTACATCCGCTCGACGGTGCGCTGGATCATGCCGTTGACGCATGCCGTCCGGTCGCCGCTGAACTCCTTGAGGTCGTCCTCGTGGAGCGGGAGGTTGGCCGTGAGGTACTTGGAGAAGATGTCGCGTGCCGACTCCGCGTCGGGCCGCTCGATCTTGATCTTCACGTCGAGCCGACCGGGTCGCAGGATCGCCGGGTCGATCATGTCCTCACGGTTGGAGGCGCCGATCACCAGGACGTTCTCGAGGCCTTCGACGCCGTCGATCTCGCTCAGCAGCTGCGGGACGATCGTGTTCTCGACGTCGGACGACACCCCCGACCCGCGGGTGCGGAACAACGAGTCCATCTCGTCGAAGAAGACGATCACCGGCGTGCCCTCAGACGCCTTCTCGCGCGCACGCTGGAAGACCAGTCGGATGTGGCGCTCGGTCTCGCCGACGTACTTGTTGAGCAGCTCTGGGCCCTTGATGTTGAGGAAGTAGGAGCGGCCCTCCTCCCCCGTCTTCGCCGAGACCTTCTTGGCGAGCGAGCTCGCGACCGCCTTGGCGATCAGGGTCTTGCCGCAGCCCGGCGGACCGTACAGGAGCACGCCCTTGGGCGGCTTCAGCTCGTGCTCGATGAAGAGCTCGGGGTAGAGGTACGGGAGCTCGACGGCGTCGCGGATCGACTCGATCTGACCTTGGAGGCCGCCGATGCTCGAGTAGTCGATGTCGGGCACTTCCTCCAGGACCAGCTCCTCGACCTCGGACTTCGGCACGCGCTCGTAGACGTAGCCGGCGCGCGAGTCGAGCAGCAGCGAGTCGCCGGCGCGGAGCTTCTCGTCGCTCAGGGAGTCGGCGATGCGGGCGATCCGCTCCTCGTCGGCGTTGCCGATCACGAGGACGCGGTCGCCGTCGGCGAGCAGCTCCTTGAGCATCACGACCTCGCCGACCTGCTCGTACGCGAGAGCGGCGACGACGTTGAGCGCCTCGTTGAGGATGACCTCCTGGCCCTTCTGGAGGTCCTCGACCTCGACCGAAGGGCTCACGTTGACCCGCAACTTGCGGCCTCCGGTGAACACGTCGACGGTGTCGTCGTCGTTGTGCTGGATGAACGTGCCGAAGCCCGTCGGAGGCTGCGCGAGTCGGTCGACCTCCTCCTTGAGGGAGAGGATCTGATCGCGAGCCTCGCGCAGGGTGTCGCCGAGGCGGGCGTTCTGAGCCGTCACCGCAGCGAGCCGAGCCTCGGTCTCAGCAAGCCTCGAGTCCATCGACGAGTCCAGGCGGCCGGTCGCGAGGCGCCGACGGAGATGCTCGACCTCCGCGCGGAGGTAGTCGATCTCCGCCTGCTGCTGGAGCACGGTCTGCTCGGTCTCAGGCGGACGCCGGTCGCTGTGGTCGAACTCGCTCATGTCGTACCTCCCGCGAAGGCCACGACACCGTCAGCCCCGGACACCGCCCGGGGTCGACCCATGGCGCGGCGTGCTGGCTCCTCGTGAGTCGACACTACCCGCACGGAGTGGCGATCCGCTCGCGTCGGCGCGCGGTTGATCAGAAAGAGATCCGAACGATGTGATTCAGGTCACTCGGGCAGGTCGACGGGGCGAGGTCCGGCGTAGTCGGGCCCGTACGCGCCCGGGGCGGGCCGCCGCTTCTTGGCGAGCGCACGCTGGCCGTGCGCCATCCGGCGGGCGGTGACCAGGAACGCGGTGTGCCCGTTCATCGAGTGCTCCGGACGCACCGCCAGACCCTCCAGGTGCCAGCCGCGCTGCATGGTCTCCCAGGCAGAAGGCTCGGCGAACTCGCCGTGCGCGCGGATCGTCTCGACGACGCGCGACATCTGTGTCGTCGTCGCGACGTAGCAGCACAGGATGCCGCCGGGAGCGAGCAGCCGGCCCGCGAGCGCGACGTACTCCCAGGGGTCGACCATGTCGAGGATCATGCGGTCGACCTCGAGGTCGGTCTCGGCGAGGCTCTCGCCGAGCTCGCCGACCGTGAGGCGCCACGCCGGGTGGGGGCCACCGAAGAACTGCTCGACGTTGCGGGTCGCGATCTCGGCGAAGTCCTCGCGCTGCTCGAAGGACAGGACGAGACCGTCCTCACCCACCGCGCGCAGCAGGAACGTCGTGAGCGCACCCGAGCCGGCGCCGGCCTCGAGCACCCGCGCACCGGGGAAGATGTCCGCGAACGTGACGATCTGCGTCGCGTCCTTCGGGTAGATCACCGCCGCGCCGCGGGGCATCGAGGTGGTGTACTCGTGCATCAGCGGCCGGAACACGAGGTACTGGCCGCCGAGCGACGACGTGACGACAATCCCCTCCGGCTGCCCGATCAGGTCGTCGTGGGCGATCTCCCCGAACTTCGTGAAGAACTTCTTGCCCACCTCGAGTTGGATGTTGTGGCGACGACCCTTGGCATCGGTGAGGCGAACCCACTCACCGGCCGCCATCGGACCGCGGTGCACCCCCGAGAGGCGCTCATCCATGCGTGTGCCTTCCTGCGTCTCGTTGCTTGCCCCCGTCGCGGACCCGCGCCGCGAAGGCGTGGTCGACGTCGCCGGTGACGAGGACCCCGTACAGGCTCTCGCCGTCGACGACCAGGTACTCGCTCGACGGCGTCTGCTGCAGCGCGCGGATCAACGGCTCACCGGCCAGGTCCACGGGCAGCGTGAGGCCCGGGGAGAGCGTACGCGCTAGTGCTCCGACGTCGACCCACGGGCGTCGCGCCTCGGGTGTGGCGAGGACGGCGCGCTCGTCGACGACGCCGTCGATCGTGCCTGTCGGGCCGTGCACCACGATCGCGCCCGCCCCGGCCTGACGCGCCTGCTCGATGGCTTGAGCGACCGGCGTGCTGCGGGGGACGTCGACCGCCCGACGGGCGAGCCCGCGCGCGGTGAGTGACGGGAGTCCACGCTTGAGCCGAGCGGCGAGCATGGCCTGGGTCGCGCCCGTCCAGAGGAACATCGCGATCACGAAGGCGATGACGTAGTCGAGGATCGTCATGTCCCAGCCGAGCACCTCGCGTGCGAGGAACGGGAAGGCGAGCGCAAGGATCGCGATCGCGCGACCGCCGTAGCCGGCCGCGACCGTGCCCGCGTACGGGTTGCCCGTCGCCTTCCAGACGATCGCGCGGAACACCCGTCCGCCGTCGAGCGGCAGCCCCGGCAGAAGGTTGAGGACGCCGACCACGAGGTTGGCCAGTGCAAGCGCACGGAACGCGAACAGCAGCAGGCCGGAGTCGGGCAGCAGCAACGAGGCGCCCCAGGCGGCGGCGCCGACGGCGAGCGAGGTGAGTGGGCCGACGACGGCGATCCAGAACTCGCGACCAGGGGTGTCGGGCTCCCCCTCGATCTCGGTCACCCCGCCGAGGAAGTTGAGGGTCACCGAGCGCACGTCGTAGCCGAACCGTTTGGCCACCAGCGCGTGGGAGATCTCGTGCAGGAGGACAGAGAGGTAGAGGAGCACCGCGAAGGCCAGGCCGGCGACGTACGTGAGAGCACCGAGGCCCGGGGCGATCGCCTCGATCGTGGGGGCGAGCACGAAGGCGATAAGAACCGCGACGAGCAGCCAGGAGGAGCGCACGAGAACGTCGATCCCCCCGATCTCGCCGATGCGGAAGGTCCCGGGCGGACGGTTCGGCGTGGGGGGTGTGGACGACGCGGTCACGTGTTCCACCGTATCGGGTCGTGGCACAGCCGGACTGTCGGTCGGCTCGCCTAGGCTGACGGGCATGAGGGCACAGACGGCCGAGCGCACGGTGGTGGACGGGGTCGACGTGGTCGGGTCGCTGTCCCCGAGCCGGGCATCCGACTTCATGACGTGCCCGCTCCTCTACCGGTTCCGGGTCGTCGACCGTCTCCCGCAGGAGCCGACGGTCGAGGCGGTGCGCGGGACCCTCGTCCACGCCGTCCTCGAGGACCTGTTCGACGCGCCGGCCGCCGAGCGGACGCTGGAGCGTGCGCGGTCGCTCGTGGGCCCCGCATGGGACCGTCTGCGCGAGGTCGAGCCCGAGGTGGCCGGTCTCTTCGACGACGGGACGGCACTCGCCGCATGGCTGGAGAGCGCGGGCGAGCTGCTCAGCTCCTACTTCACCCTCGAGGACCCGCGGCGTCTCGAGCCGGCCGAGCGTGAGAAGTACGTCGAGACGGTCATCGACGGCGGGCTGCTGCTGAGAGGGTACGTCGACCGGGTGGACGTGGCCCCGACCGGCGAGGTGCGCGTCGTCGACTACAAGACCGGCCGTGCACCTCGTGAGGTGTTCGAGGCCAAGGCGATGTTCCAGATGAAGTTCTATGCGCTGGTCATGTGGCGGACGACAGGGACGATCCCGGCGCTGCTCCAGCTGATGTATCTCGGCAACGAGGAGATCCTCCGCTACTCCCCCGACGAGCACGACCTGCTTGCGACCGAGCGCAAGCTCCGCGCGCTGTGGGCGGCGATCGAGCGTGCGGCGACGACCGGCGAGTGGCGCCCCCGCAAGAGCGTGCTGTGCGGCTGGTGCGACCACAAGGCGCTGTGTCCGGAGTGGGGCGGCACCCCGCCCCCGCTGCCGGAGCGCGAGACGCTGCCGCTCGAGCCCGCGGTGCACTCTCCCGCAGAGAGCGTCGCCGACGCCGACTGACGGCGAGCCGCTCTCCCGGCACTCGCGAGCGCATTGCAAAGAGACCTTTGCAAAGAAACCTTTGCAGTCGTACGGTGATCTCCATGGCCACCCAACCGCACCAGGTCGTCCTCGACACTGCGGCCCTCAAGGCGCTGGCGCACCCGCTCCGTGTCCAGCTCCTCGGCGCCCTGCGCCGTCACGGCCCGTCGACGGCGACGCTCCTCGGCCAGCGACTGGGCGTCACGTCGGGCGCCGCGAGCTATCATCTCCGCCAGCTCGCCGGCGCGGGCCTGGTCGCGGAAGACACGGCGCGAGGCAACGCGCGCGATCGGTGGTGGCGCGCGGAGCACCGCATGAGTGTCCTGGACGAGGAGGACATGGACGACGTCTCTCCCGACGACGTCGACACCTATCTCCACTCGATCGCCGCGAGCTACTCGATGCTGCTCCAGCAGACGGTCAACGAACGTGCGACCATGCCCGAGCCGTGGCGCAAGGCGATGGACCTGAGCGACTACCTGCTCCGTCTGACTCCTGACGAAGCACGGACGCTGGATGCGCGGGTGCACGCGCTCGTGAGGGAGTACCGGTACGACGTCCCCGGTGGCAGGCATCCCGAAGGCGCCGAGCGGGTCGCCGTCGTGGTGCAAGTGCTCCCTCAGCTCGAGCGCGGCCCCGAGGACGACACGCCATGAGTCGTACGAGGCCGCTCGCCGGTCTGCTCGTCGCGATGGCGGTCGCCCACACCGGTACGCGCGTCTCCGCGATCGCGTTCCCGTGGTTCGTCCTGGCCACCACCGGGAGCGCGACCGCGACCGGGCTCGTCGCGTTCTTCGAGCTCGCCCCGTACGTCCTGGTCAAGGCACTGGCCGGGCCGTGGATCGACCGCGTTGGTGGGCGCGTGGTCTCCTGGTCGACCGATCTCGTCAGCGCAGCCGCAGCAGCCACGATCCCCGTCCTGTACGCCCTCGACGCCCTGCCTCTCGAGGCGTTCCTCGCCCTGGTCGCCGTCGTCGGTGCGGCTCGCGGCCCGGGCGACCTCGCCAAGGAGGTCATGGTTCCCGAGGCCGCCGAGCGTGCGGACATCCCGCTCGTACGGGCCACCGGACTGTCCGGGACCATCGAACGCCTGGCCTCGACGCTCGGCCCTGCGGCTGGGGCGGGCCTCATCGCTCTCGCAGGTCCGATCGCGGGCGTCGCGGTCAACGCGGTCTGCTTCGTTCTCGGCTCCCTCGTCGTGGGCTTCGCGCTCCCTCGTGGCATGGGCGGCCCCGCGCCGTCGACGGCCCGAACGACCGAGGATGGCGAGAACGAGGCGGCGCCGTACCTGCGACGCCTCGCCGAGGGAGCCGCCTTCCTCCGTCGCGACCCCCTCCTCCTGGCGGTGGTCGTCATGGTCGCGATCACCAACCTGCTCGACATCGCGTTCACGGCCGTCCTCCTCCCGGTCTGGGCGCACGACTCGGGCCACGGTGCTCCGGCGATGGGCCTCATCCTGACTGTCATGAGCGCGGGCGCGGTCGTCGGCAGCCTGCTCGCCTCCGCGCTCGCCCACCGGATGAGGCGCCGCCCGGTCTTCTTCCTCGGTTTCCTCGTCGCGGGGGCACCGCGCTTCCTGGTGCTCCTGCTCGACGTGCCGATGCCCGCGATCCTCGTCGTCTTCGTCGTCGCAGGCCTGGGCTCGGGCTTCCTCAACCCGATCCTCAGCGCGGTCTTCTTCGAGCGCGTTCCTCCGCACCTTTACGGGCGGGTCGGTTCGCTGACCGACGCGGCGGCCTGGGCGGGGATGCCCCTCGGTGGCGTGCTCGCCGGGGTGGCGGTGACGGCCGTCGGGCTCGCTCCCGTCCTTCTCGTGAGCGGGATCGCCTACGCGCTGACGACGAGCCTCACCGGCTTGCGCCCGGAGTGGCGTGCCATGGACGAGCGCCCGGTCGGCGCGACGGAGGGTCAGCCGGAGCGGAGCGCGGCAGCGTAGGCCGTGACCGAGGCGATGCACATCAGCGCCCGCACGTGGTTGCCACGCGTCCACGGCGGCGAGAACGACGCCCATGCTGTGGCCGCGGCCGGCGGCGTGGAGGCGTCCACCGCATCGAGCGCGTTGTTGCGCGGGATGTGGAACGCCGCGGTGAGGGCGATCGAGGCGAGGTAGGCGGCGGACCCACCGAGCGCCCACCACCGGCCGTCACCGTCGCCGAGGAACGCCACCAGCGCGACCACGAGCGCGACCACCGCCGTACCGGAGAACGCGAGCTGGAAAGCCGGGCGTACGGCGAAGCGGTTGGTCTCCTGCATGAAGCCGACGGACTCGGTCGGAGGTCGTCGCTCGAGCGAGGGCATCACCATCACGGAGAAGGCGACGTAGACGCCGGACATGATGCCCGCACCGATCAGCGCGACGTACGTGCACACCACCGTGAGAGTTGTCACGCCCCGACGCTATCGTCCTCGCGGGTCCGAGCCGGTCAGGAGCAGTCCGAGGTCGTACGGCGTGAGGCCGTCGAGGGTCGCGACGTGCGTGCGTCGCTCCCCCGCATCGACCGGGACGAGGTTGGGGACCACGAGCACATGACAGCCCGCGGCCGACGCCGAGCGGGTGCCTGTGTTGGAGTCCTCGATCGCCACGCATCGCGACGGGTCGACCCCCAGTGCCGCCGCGGCGGCGAGGTAAGGCTCGGGGTGCGGCTTGCCGCGCGAGACCGTGTCCCCGGTGACCACGGCACTGAATGTGCTGCCGGTGAACCGCGCGACCAGCGGCTCTGCGACGGCGGTGTACGACATCGTGACCAGCGCCTGCGGGACTCCCGCCTCGGTGAGCGCGGCGATCATCTCCCGAGCACCTGGACGCCAGGCGATGTCGCCGTCGCGCATGTACGAGGCGACCTCGCTCACGAGTGCGTCGACGATCTCCTCGGGGCGCAGCACGAGGTCCATCCGACGCCGGATCTCGCGCGCGGCCTCGAGCAGGTCGCTGCCGACGAGGGCGAGTCCGTCCTCTTCGGACCACGACGCGCCGTGGCGGGCAGCGAGTGCGAACTCCGCCTCGAGCCACACGGGCTCGGTGTCGACGATCGTCCCGTCGAGGTCCCACAGGACGGCGTCGGGCAGGGTCGTACGGCGGGTGTCGACGTTGGTCGTCATCGGCTCTCTTCGGCTCGAAGGGTGGGTGAAAAGACTGCAGGGCTAGGAGTCGGTGTCGCGCGAGCGCCGCTTGAGGTAGCGCTCGAACTCGCGCGCGATCGCGTCGCCCGAGGCCTCGGGCAGCTCGGAGGTGTCGCGCGCCTCCTCGAGCGACTCCACGTACGCGGCGATGTCGGCGTCGGAGCTCGCGAGGTCTTCGACACCGCGCTCCCACGCCCGCGCCATCTCGCGTAGGTCACCGATCGGCAGGCTGATCTCGAGCACGTCCTCGAGATAGCCCAGCAGCGCCAGCGTCGCCTTGGGACTCGGGGGCTGCGCCACGTAGTGCGGGACGGCGGCCCACAGCGAGACCGTCGGAAGCTCCGCCGCGACGCAGGCCAGCGTAAAGACGCCGTTGATGCCGGTGGGCCCCTCGTACGAGGAGTCGTCGAGGCTCAGGCGGGCGTCGAGCTCGGGGTCGTTGGTGGTCCCCGTCACCGGCACCGGCCGCGTGTGCGGTGTGTCGGCGAGCAGCGCGCCGAGCGTGACGACCGCATGGCTCGCCAGCCGGTCGGCGATGGCGACGAGCTCGTCGCAGAACGAGATCCAGCGCATGTTCGGCTCGACGCCACGCACGAGCACCACGTCGCGGTCGGAGCCCACCGGCCGCGCCACGTACACGCGGGTCGTGGGCCAGGTGATCGTCCGGTGCCCGTCGTCGTCAGTCCCGATCTGCGGGCGGTTGACCTGGAAGTCGTAGTAGTCGTCCGGGTCGATCTCCGCGATGAGGTCGGCGTCCCACCACTCCACCAGGTGGTCGATCACGGAGCTGGCGGCGTCCGCAGCATCGTTCCAACCCTCGAACGCGACGACGAACCACGGGTCGACAACGGTGGGGAACTCGGTCTGCTCGCTCACCCCTTCACTCTATGCCGAGGAGCGGACGCGTTGCGGAGGTGTAGGTCAGACGACGCCGAGCAGCGCATCGACGGCCGCGCCGACCGTACGGCCTGCCCCCGGGACGCCGTCGCCAGCCACCGCGAGCGCAGCATCGACCCACGCGTCGACGGCCGCGATCGCCCGCGGCGCATCGAGATCGTGGGCCAGGGCGTCACGGATCGCGCTGACGACCGGAGCAGCCTCGGACCCGCCCGTAGCGAAGGCCTCGCGCCACCGACCGAGACGCTTGGCGGCGTCCACGATCTCGCTGTCCGCCCACTCCCAGCCCGTGCGGTAGTGGTGCCCGAGCACCGCGAGCCGGATCGCCATCGGGTCATGGCCGTCGGCGCGCAGGCGCGACACGAGCACGAGGTTGCCGAGCGACTTGGACATCTTCTCGCCGGCGTACGCCACCATCGCCTGGTGGACGTACGCCCGCGCGAACCGCTGCTCGGTGGCGACCTGCGCCTCAGAAGCCGACATCTCGTGGTGCGGGAAGATCAGGTCGGTCCCGCCGCCCTGGACGTCGAAATCGTGCCCCAGCGTCTCGAGCGCGATCGACGAGCACTCCACGTGCCATCCGGGACGTCCGCGCCCGAACGGGCTCTCCCATGAGGGCTCGCCCGGACGCTCCGCCTGCCACAGGAGGCAGTCGAGCGGATCGCGCTTGCCGGGCCGGTCCGGGTCTCCCCCACGCTCGCTGAACAGCCGCAACATGGTCTCGCTGTCATAGCCGGAGACCTCGCCGAAGCTGGCATCGGCGTGCACGGAGAAGTAGACGTCGCCCTCGACCTCGTATGTCACACCGCGGTCGCGCAGGCGCTCGATCAGCGCGATCGCCAGGTCGATCGACTCGACGGCTCCGATGTAGTGGTCCGGGGCGAGGATCCGCAGCGCGGACATGTCCTCGCGGAAGAGCTCGATCTCGCGCTCGGCGAGGTCGGTCCACTCGATGCCGGTCGCCGTCGCGCGCTCCAGCAGCGGGTCGTCGACGTCGGTGATGTTCTGGGTGTAGACGACCTCGAGACCGCGGTCGCGCCAGGCGCGCTGCAGGAGGTCGAACGTCAGGTAGGTCGCGGCGTGGCCGAGATGAGTGGCGTCGTACGGGGTGATGCCGCACACGTACATGCGGGCACGGCCCTGCGGGTCGACGAGCACCGGGGAGCCGCTCGCGGTGTCGTGGACCTGGACAGCCGATCCGGGGCCGAGGCCGAGCTCGGAGAGGTCGGGGACTTCGGGGGACGTCCAGGCGCGCATGCCACGAGGGTATAAGGCGGTCCCTACACCGGCGGCCACGGGATCGTCGGCCAGCGGTCGCCCGGCGTGGGCATGCGGCCGGTCGTGAGCAGGAGGTCCAGCCGCTCGGAGAGGGCAGCGATCTCATCGGCGCTGATCAGGTCGGAGAGGGCGGCGCGCAGCGGTCCCGACGTGACCTTCTCGGACAGCGACTCGAGCCGCTGGCGATCGTCGTCGTCCAACGCCTCACCCGCCCAGCCCCACAGCACCGTACGGAGCTTGTCCTCGACGTGGAAGGTCAGCCCGTGGTCGCAGCCCAGCACCGTCTCGTCGACCGGCAGCAGGTGTCCGCCCTTGCGGTCCGCGTTGTTGACGACCGCGTCGAACAGCGCGATCGTCCGCAGCGGTGGGGTGTCGCGGTGCAGCAGCGTCACCTCGCGGTCGCGAGCGTCGACCGCGTCCACCACGGAGAACCAGCCCTCCGGATCGTCTCCGGCGGGCACGACGGCGATCTGGGCGAGCGCTGGGTCGATGTCGACCCACAACTGCACCATGCCCGGTCCGAACGGACCGTCGGCGATCACCGTCGGTGGGACGACATGCCAGCCGGCGGCTTCGGAGACGAGGTAGGCGGCGCGCTCACGACCGGCGAGTGTGCCGTCGGGGAAGTCCCACAGCGGCCGCTCCCCCCGTACGGGCTTGTAGACGCACGCGAGCGAGCGCGAGCCGTCGGACACCTGCCCGTAGAAGGTGCCGTTGGAGGCCTCGACGAGCCGGCCCGTGACCTCGAGCGTGCCTCGGCCGAGCAGTTCCGAGACACCGTGGCCTGCCGCGTAGCGTCGCGACGCTGCGAACTCAGTCACGGGCGACCCGGCGGAAGCCGTTGGCGCGCGGGCAGAGATGGCCGTCGGCCTCGACCACTCCCCCGCAGAACGGGCACGTGGGCCGTCCGGCCGCGACCACGCTGCGGGCACGCTCGGCGAACTCGAGCGCGACCGCTGGCGGCATCGTCACGACGAGCACGTCACTGGCCTCGCTCTCGTCGTCGTCGGTCATCGCGAACGCCTCGACGACGACCTCGCCGGTGTCGGGCTCCCACGCCAAGGTCATCGCGCCCACGCGGAACTCCTCCTCGATCGGCTGCTCGAGGGGGTCCAGGTCGACCGCTCGCCCAAGCCCTCCGCCGGCTGCCGCCTCCACCTCCACCAGGAGCGCCTCCAGGCGTTCGGCGAGCACCTCGACCTGCTGCTTCTCCAGGCCGACCGACGTGACGCGGCCGCCGTCGCTAGCCTGCAGGAAGAACGTCCGGTCGCCAGGAACCCCGACCGTGCCGGCGACGAATCGACGCGGGCGTTCGTACCTGTGGATCAGCATGACACCGAGCCTAGACAGGGCCTCGGAGCGCGGCGACTCCTGTCCCCGCTCACGCGCCACCACCGACCGGAGCGTCGCCGGTGGCCGCCTTCGAGTCGCCCGCCGGGGGTACGAGGCCGCTGAGATCCGAGCCGAGGTCGTTGACGTGGTGGACGGTCGGTCGCTGCGTCCCGTACGTGATCGCGCTGACCGACCCGGGGCTCACGGCGATCCGTTGGAAGAGGTCGAGGTGGGTGCCGAGGGCGTCGGCAACGATGGCCTTGATCACGTCGCCGTGGCTGACTGCGACCCACACCGCCCGGCCGCCGTGGCGCCGCGCCACCCGCCGGTCGATGCGCCGGGCCGTCTCGACCGCGCGTGCCGCCATCGTCGTCATCGCCTCGCCACCTGGAAAGACCACGGCGCTCGGTTGCTGCTGGACGCTCGCCCACAACGGCTGCTTTGCGAGGTCGGTGATCGCCCGCCCGGTCCACCTGCCGTAGTCGCACTCCACGAGCCCCGCGTCGCGGCGTACGGGGACCGTGTCGGGCTGTGCCTCGGCGATCGTGCGCGCCGTCTGCATCGTGCGCATCAGCGGGCTGCTCACGATGAGCGAGAGGGGCACCGCCGCGAGGCGCTCGGCGACGCGTGCGGCCTGAGTGCGGCCGGTCGGGTCCAGGCCGATGCCGCGCGTCCGGCCCGCGAGAATGCCCTGGGCGTTGGCATCGGTCCGCCCGTGACGGACGAGGATCAAGGTCGGCACGCCCCGAGCGTAGTCCGGCCGCGAGCCGTGCGAGGGGCAACAATGAAGGCGTGATCTTGGACTGCGCCGCCTACCACGACGGCACCTCGCTCCCCGCCGGCCTCCAGATCGACGACCTCGCCGACGCGATGGCGGCATGCACAGGTCCCGCTGACTTCGTGTGGCTGTTCATGCAGGATCCGACGTACGAGGAGTTCGGCCAGCTCCAGAAGGTCTTCGGGCTGCACCCGCTCGCGGTCGAGGACGCCGTCACAGCGCACCAGCGCCCCAAGGTCGACGTGTACCCCGAATCGGCGTTCCTCGTCCTGCGCGCGCTGCGCTACGTCCAGGCGAGCGAGCGTGTCGAGGCGAGCGAGATCTCGCTCTTCCTCGGGGACCGGTACGTCATCGTCGTCCGCCACGGCGACTGGCCCAAGCTCGAGGGCGTCCGTGCGCGCGCGGAGAAGGAGCAGGCGCTCGCCCAGTACGGGGCGATCGCTGCGGCGTACCACGTCATCGACGCCGTCGTGGATGAGTACGAGGTGATCGCGGAGTCGCTGTCCGCCGATGTCGAGGACGTGGAGGCCGCGGTGTTCTCCGACGACGTGTCGGGCGCGGACACCACCCAGATCTATCTCCTCAAGCGCGAGCTGCTCGAGTTCCGCCGTTCGGTCGTGCCGATCCACGCGCCGCTGCAGGAAGTCCTGAGGCGGCGGGCGACGATCTCGGTGCCGAAGGGGATGCTCCCGTACTTCCGCGACGTCGCCGACCACCTCGCTCATGCACGCGGAACGATGGAGTCGCTCGACGGACTGCTCGACAACGTGATGCAAGCGCGCGCGACGCAGATCTCCGTCCAGCAGAACGACGACATGCGCAAGCTCGCTGCGTACGCCGCGATGATCGCGGCACCGACCCTCATCGCGGGGGTCTACGGGATGAACTTCCGCGACATGCCCGAGCTGGACTGGCGGTTCGGCTACCCGCTCACGCTGCTCGCGATGGTCGCGATGGTGGCCTTGCTGTGGCGCGCCTTCAAACGCTCCGGATGGCTGTAGCGTCGTCGGATGGCACGAATCGATCCTGATGCTTCCGTCGCGTCCAGCGCGGTCGTCACCGGTGACGTCACTGTCGGCCCCGGATCGCGGGTCCTCCACGGCGCCGTGCTCAATGGCGACCTGGGCCCGATCGTGATCGGGGCAGACGTGGTGGTGATGGAGAACGCGCTCGTCCGCGGTCGCGCCGATCATCCGGCGACCATCGGCGACGCCGTCCTCGTGGGCCCGCACACACACCTGAACGGGACAACGGTCGAGGATGAGGTGTTCCTCGCGACCGGCGCCTCGCTGCTTCCGGGGTCGTGAACTCCGACCTGGCGCCCGGCACCGTCGTACCGATCGGGTGGATCGCCGCCGGGCGTCCGGCGGAGCTGTTCTCACCCGATCGGCACGACAAGCTCTGGGCGGTGCAGGAGACGCTCGACTTCCCCGGGACCGTCTACGGCGTGCCTCGTGGGACGAGGATGCGCGAGATCATGCGCCGGCAGTCGGAGGCCTACCGGCGGTGACCCCTCACCATGGGACGAAGCCGTCGCGGCCGAAGAACGCCCCTGTCGGGCCCTGCGGGTCGACCATGGCCGCCCGTACGCTCGCGGCCGCGCCTTCCTCGACGGTCTGAGTGCCCCTGTGGCCATTGAGGTCGGTCGCGGTGTAGCCGGGGTCGACGGCGTTGACACGGAACTCCGGGAGCGCCTTGGCGTACATGGTCGTGATCAGGTTGAGGGCGGCCTTGGACGACGGGTAGACGAGCCCGACGAGGGTGGACTCAAGCCGGCTCGGGTCCGACGTGACGGCGAAGGAGCCCACACCGCTCGACACGTTCACGACGCGGGGGTGCTCGGAGGCTCGCAGCATCGGAAGGAAGGCGTGCGTGACCCGGACGGGGCCGAGGACGTTCACGCCGAAGACGGGGATGAAGTCTGCGGGCACCGTGTCCGCCGGACCGGCCCACGAACCGCCGATCCCGGCGTTGTTGACGAGCACGTCGAGGCCGGTTCCCGCGTCCTCGACGGTCGCGACGGCCGTGGCCACCGAGGCGTCGTCGGTCACGTCGATCACGACCGGGCGGACGTCGAGGCCCTCGCTCTGGAGCGGCTCCGCGGCCTTCCTCCCGAGCTCCGCGTCACGCGAGCCGAGCCAGACCGTCCATCCGAGTCCAGCGAGACGGCGCACGGTCTCGAGCCCGATCCCCTTGTTCGCCCCGGTGACCAGGGCGGTGGTGGTGGTTGTCGCTGTCGTTGTCATGCCACGAGCCTGGTCGCCGCCGCGGCCTCGTACCAGGATCACTTCGTCCTGGTACGGGTCGTACCAGGCTGTGCCGTGGTGACGCTCCCCGCTGCGTGCCATGGTGAGGACGTGGATCGTCATGAGCTCGGCCGCCTGCTTGTCCGCGCACGCCGCAGGGTCTCCCCCGCCGATGTCGGCATGCCCGCGGGGCCACGTCGCCGGGTGGCGGGCCTGCGCCGCGAGGAGGTCGCGATCCTGGCGGGTGTCAGCGTCGACTACGTGACGCGGATCGAGCAGGGGCGCGGCGCGCACCCGTCACCATCGGTCCTCGCCTCCCTCGCACGGGCATTGCGGATGAGCGACGACGAGCGCCGGGAGATGTTCGACCTGGCCGGCGCTCCTTCGCCGCGCGACGGACACGTACCGATGCTGGTCCGTGCGAGCATCCTCCGGCTGCTCGAGCGCCTCGAGGACCAGCCCGCTGTCGTGCTGAGCGCCAAGGGAGACGTGCTCGCCTGGAACCCGCTCGCGGCGGCCCTGCTCGGCGACTTCTCCGTGCAGCCGCTGACGCAGCGCAACATCGTGCGCCAGCGGTTCTCTGGGGAACCGGGCCGTGTCTCGGTCCCAGAGGAGGAGGCGCAACGGACCGCGGCCCAGTCGGTGACCAGCCTGCGCGCGGCCTCGGCGAAGTATCCCGACGATCCCAACCTGCGCCGGCTCGTGGCCGAGCTCCGCGCGCACAGCACCGAGTTCGCCCGGCTGTGGGATGACGCTCCGTCACAGGTGTGGCGCAGCCACCGCAAGACCATCACGCACCCGACCGTCGGCGCGGTCACGCTCGACTGCGACGCGTTGGAGCTCCCCGAGACGGACCAGACGGTGATCGTCTACTCCGCTGCGCCAGGCTCACGCGACGCCGATCTGCTGCAGCTGGTCAAGGTCGTCGGCACCCAGAGCCTGGGTGCCGACGCACGATGACTATCCGACCGACGTCCCGGCCGTGATCACGCCCGTCGCGAGCAGCGCCAGCACGAGGCCACCGAGCCCGATCCGGTAGATCACGAACGGCGTGTAGGAGTGCTTGCTGACGTACTGCAGGAGCCAGTGGATCACCGAGATGCCGACCACGAACGAGACGACCGTCGCGAGGATCGTCGGGCCCACGCCGTACGCGTTGTCGCCGCCGGGGATCTCCGGCAGCTGGAACAGGCCCGCTCCGACGACCGCCGGGATCGCGAGCAGGAACGCGTAGCGCGTCGCGGCGGCACGGTCGTAGCCGAGGGCGCGGCCCATGCTGATCGTCGCGCCGGACCTCGAGACGCCCGGGATCAACGCCATCGCCTGAGCGAATCCGAAGAGCACCGCGTGCTTGCCGGTCAGCTGCTCGATCGTGCGGTCCTGGCGACCCAGCTTGTCGCAGATGCCGAGCACGACGCCCATGACGATGAGCATCGTCGCGATCACCCAGAGGTTGCGGAAGTCGTTCTCGATGACGTCTTTGAGCGTGATGCCGAGGATGACGATCGGCAGGGAGCCGACGATCACGAACCAGCCCATCCGCCACTCGAGCGTGTCGCGGGCGTCGCTTTTGAACAGGCCGCGCAGCCAGCCGCCGGCGATGTTCCAGATGTCGCGCCAGAAGTAGAGGATGACCGCGATCTCCGTACCGATCTGGACGACCGCCGTGAAGGCCGCCCCCGGGTCTTCCCAGCCGAAGAACTTGGGGAAGATCGCGAGGTGGCCCGATGACGAGATCGGGAGGAACTCGGTGAGGCCCTGGAGAAGGCCGAGGACGAGCGCTTGGAGCAGGTCGTTCACTCGCCGAGGCCCGAGGTCTCGAGAGCGTCAGCGACCGTACGGAGCACGTGGGCGCGCTCGTCGTGCGTGGAGCCGAAGGTAGAGATCGCCAGCGTCGTGACACCGGCATCGGCGTACGAGTGGAGGCGCTCGGCGATGCGCTCCTTGGGGCCGATGAGGGCCGTCTGGTCGACGAGCTCGAACGGCACCGCCGCAGCGGCCTCGCCCTGCTTCCTGTCGAGGTAGAGGTCCTGGATCTTCTGGGCGGCGTCCTCGAAGCCCATCCGGCGGGCGAGCGCGTTGTAGAAGTTCTGCTTGCGGCTACCCATGCCGCCGACGTACAACGCCGTGTAGGCGCGCACCATCTGGGCGCACTCCTCCAGGTCGTCGCCGATCACGACCGGCACGGTCGGGACCACGTCGAAGCCCTCCATCGTCTTGCCGACCTTCTCACGCCCGATGCGGAGGTGGTCGGTCGAGACGGCGGCCTGCTCGGGGTTGAAGAAGATCGCGAGCCAGCCGTCGGCAATCTCGCCGGCGAGCTCGAGGTTCTTGGGGCCGACCGCGGCGAGGTAGATCGGGATGTCGGTGCGGTACGGGTGGAGCATGATCTTGAGCGGCTTGCCCGGGCCGTCGGGCAGCGGCAGCGTGAAGTGCTCGCCGGCGTAGTTCAGCGGCTCCTCGCGAGCGAGGATGGTGCGCACGATCTCGACGTACTCACGCGTGCGCGCCAGCGGCTTGTCGAACTTCACGCCGTGCCAGCCCTCGGACACCTGGGGCCCGGAGACACCCAGCCCGAGGCGCACGCGTCCCTCGGAGAGACGGTCGAGCGTGGCGGCCGTCATCGCCGTCATCGCGGGCGTACGAGCGGGGATCTGCAGGATCGCGGTGCCGAGCTCGAGGGTCGTCGTCTTGGCGCCGATCCACGACAGAAGGGTCGGCACGTCGGACCCGTACGCCTCCGCCGCCCACGCCGACGAGTAGCCCAGCGTCTCGGCATACACCGCCGTCTCAACCCGTTCGGCGACGTCCGGGCCGGCGACGTACCCGACGTTGACTCCCAGCTTCATGACCTGCTCCTGATCGATGGGGACCGCGATGCGCAGGGCGAGCCTAGCGTGGCGCGGACACCCACCTCGACTAGCCTTCCGACAAGGCTGACAGGGGCCTTGACCGAGGAGTGACATGCAGGAACGGTTCGTCGGACGCAGCGGCCTGTCCGTCTCCCGCGTCGGGCTCGGAACGGCCTCGTGGGGGCGCGACACCGACGAGCACGAGGCCGCGGACATCCTGAAGACCTACCTCGGCGCCGGCGGCACGCTGATCGACACCGCGGCCTCGTACGGGGCGGGTGCCAGCGAGGAGCTCATCGGCGCACTGGTCGCCGATCTGCGGCGCGACGACGTGGTCATGGTG
Organism: Mumia sp. ZJ430; assembly: GCF_011751845.1. Classification (NCBI taxonomy): domain Bacteria; kingdom Bacillati; phylum Actinomycetota; class Actinomycetes; order Propionibacteriales; family Nocardioidaceae; genus Mumia; species Mumia sp. ZJ430. The sequence goes on from NZ_JAAHFK010000002.1 coordinate 200,769, forward strand.
TCCAAGGCCGGCTCGGTCGTCCCGCACGGGCGGCCCGGCACATCGCGCGGCGCGATGCTCGCCACGCTGGACGACTCGCTCGCACGCCTCCGCACAGACCACCTCGACCTGTGGCTGGTGCAGGGGTGGGATCCGCGGGTGCCCGTGGACGAGACGCTCGCCGCGTTGGAGCACGCGGTGACCACCGGCCGTACCCGGTACGTCGGCGTCTCCAACTACACCGGCTGGCAGACGGCGTACGCGCACACACGGCAGGCGATGCGCGACCTCGGTGCGCCGGTGGTCGCGACGGAGGTCGAGTACTCCCTGCTCGCGCGCCAACCCGAGCGCGACGTCGTTCCCGCGGCGGAGGAGCTGGGGTTCGGCGTGCTCGCATGGTCGGCGCTGGGGCGTGGCGTGCTGACCGGCAAGTACCGCTACGGCATCCCCGCGGACTCGCGGGCGGCCTCCGACCACCTGTCCGGGTTCGTCGAGCCGTACCTCGACCCGGACTCGCGGCAGGTCGTCGAGGCGGTGTGCCGCGCCGCCGAGGGACTCCAGCTGAGCCCGATCGAGGTCGCGCTCGCGTGGGTCCGAGATCGCCCAGGTGTGGCGAGTGCCCTCATCGGGCCCCGGACAGCGGCACAATTGAAGGCAGCGCTCTCGGTCGAGGAGGTCGTGCTCCCCACCGAGATCGCCGAAGCACTCGACGACGTGTCGGCGGAGGCGGGATAACGGAGGCTGTGTTGTCCGAGTACGAGTTCCAGCGGTTCTGGTTGCCGCGTACGGAGTCGCGCCAGGCGGTGCGGCGGCTGCTCACGGACGCGGCCGAGCATCACGGCTGGGAGATCGACCGGCTGCGGTTGTTCCCCGACGGACGGCGCCGGGTGATCCTGCGCAGGCGCATCATCCGCGTCCGCAGCACGCTGTAGCCCGCGCGAGCCGCGAGGCGTATCGCGACCCCCTACGCCAGGTCGAGCAGCCGGTGGAACACCCGCGCGCCGAACTCGAGCGCATCAGTCGGGACCCGCTCGTCGACACCGTGGAACAGCGCCGTGAAGTCCAGATCTGCAGGGAGCCGCAGAGGCGTGAACCCGTACGAGCGGATGCCGAGGCGGTCCCAGGCCTTGGCATCGGTCCCGCCGGACATCAGGTACGGGGCGATGTGGGCCTCGGGATCCTCGGCGTGCAGCGAGACCGTCATGGCATCGACGAGGTCGCCGCTGAACGGATATTCCAGGGCTGGCTGCAGCGTCAGCGGCTCCACCGTCACCGCGTCGCCGGCCAACCCGCGCACCTCGGCGAGGAACGCGTCCTGCTGGCCGGGCAGGAAGCGCCCATCGACGTGCGCGTGCGCCTCGCCAGGGATCACATTCACCTTGTAGCCGGCGTCGAGCATGGTCGGGTTGGAGATGTTGCGCATCCCTGCGCGGATCATCCGTGCGGTGGGCCCGAACTCGGCGAGCAGTTCCTCGGTCGACGCGCCCGCGGCGCCGGTGAGCTCACGGACCTTGTCGAGGAGGATCTGCATCGACGGCCCGGGCTCGTACGGCCACTCGTGGTCGCCGATCGCAGCGACCGCACGCGCGATGGCTGTGACGGCGTTGTTGTCGCGCACCATCGAGCCGTGACCTGCGGTTCCCTGGGCCGACAGGCGCATCCAGGCCAGCCCCTTCTCGCCCGACTCGAGCAGATAGAGCCGCTTGCCGCCGATGTCGGTCGAGAACCCGCCGACCTCGCCGATCGCCTCCGTGCAGTCGGCGACGAGATCCCGGTGGTGGTCGACGATCTTGTGGGCGCCGTGGATCGACCCGGCCTCCTCGTCGGCGGTGAACGCGAGCACGAGCGTCCGACGCGGGGCGAGCCCGGCGCGTCGACGGGCCCGGACGACCGACAGGACCATCGCGTCGAAGTCCTTCATGTCGACCGCGCCACGCCCGTACAGATAGCCGTCGACGATCTCTCCCCCGAACGGGTCGTACGACCAGTCGCCCGCCTGTGCCGGCACGACGTCGAGGTGGCCGTGGACGAGCAGTGGCGGCAACGAGAGATCGGTGCCCTCCCAGCGGGCGATCACGTTCGTACGGCCGGGCGTCACCTCGACGATGGTGGACTCGAGCCCGACCTCGGCGAGCAGCTCCGCGACGTACTCGGCGGCCTTGCGCTCCCCCGGGCCCCGGTCGTCGCCCGTGTTGGTGGTGTCGATCCGGATGAGGTTCCGGCAGATCTCGACGACCTCCGCGGCAGGGTCGATGGGGGCGGTCTGAGAGGGCACGTCGGCGGTCATTCCCCCATCCTGCCTGGCCAGGACAGGGAACGGTGAAAGTGAGGACCCCGGTTTGGGGATCGCCGCGGGTGGTTTGCTAGAGTTCTGACGCACGGTGAACGACGCACAGCGCCGGTCACCAACCCAGTCCGGGTGGCGGAATAGGTAGACGCGCTAGCTTGAGGTGCTAGTGCCCGTATTAGGGCATGGGGGTTCAAGTCCCCCCTCGGACACAACAACGACCAAGGCCCTTCGACACTCTCGCCAGTGTCGGAGGGCCTTTTTTTCTGCTCCCGTTACCGGCCGCTCTTCAGGATCGATCCCCCCTGCTGCCGGCGCCGCGGCGCCGGCAGCAGGGGATGGTCACGGCGTCGACTCTCCGGCATGTCGGACATGCGAGAACGCGAAGCTCGCCAAGATCACCAGCAGGACCGCGCAGGCCGCCGTTGCCGCGAACGACGGCTCGAGCTGGAAACCTTTCGCGATCCCGGCTGCGGCGCACGGCAACCCGATCCAGCCGGCTGCCGTCCACATCCGGGGGGTACGCGATGCTTGAACAGCAACGCTCAGCGAGCCGATCCCGACCGGGATGAGGAACAACCCCACGAGCGGAAGCAGGAAGGTGCCCTCGCGTTCAGCCACGGCCGCGTAGACACCGGCCAGACCGGCAGACGAGCCGACCCACAGGCAGACGACTCCCGCCAGCCACGAGCCGAACCTCAGGCCGGAAGCGGCCGCGGTGCCGGCATCTTCGTCGACGTACACGTCCTCCCCGTCGTCGGCGTCTGGCACGCTGACGCGTTCCATGGCCTCGACCGCCCACCCGTTCACCGGCTGCACCGCTCCGGTGATGTCGTAGGTGAACAGGGCGACATGGTTCGCATCGGCGTAACTGATTGCCTGAGCCGTGAACGATGACCCGCAGAAGAAGAACAGATCAACGGTCGAAGCGCGACCGACCGCGCCGACAAGCCGCTGAATTTCCGGCCTGCCGGCTTGCGACGCCTGAAACTTGACCTGCGCGGCCGCGTGGGTGGCGACCACATCAATCCCGCCGTCCGCCCCGCCCGGCGACGCAAGCGCATCGTGATACCCCCAGTGGCGGAGCCACCGGGCGGCGTTCTCCTCGGCATCCTCCCACCGCGCAACGTGAAACAGGTCCAGCTCCGACACGTCTTCCCTCCCAAAGGTCGCATCAGGTTAGCGGTCGCTGTGACGACCTCTCCTCGCGGAGGGTCCACTTGGAGCAGTGCTGTCGCTCGCCTCTTCCGCGCCGGCTGTCGGACCAGGCAGAACACGACGGCGGCCACCCTGTAGGCCCTCGATGCGACGCCCTGAGCATGTATGGCGCGAGGCATGGTGCTGGCCTCCTCTCGTGGAGCGCACCACCGGCGAAAGGTCGCGCTGGGCCTGTTATTTCTGTCGTTCTAGGACCCACACGTCTTGCCGCTCGGGCCTCAGCCACGCCCGAGTTGAGGTGGGGCCTGACGGTCCCCGCTCCCCGTGTAGGTTCGGCCTCGCTCCCCTCGCCCTGCCCCGCTGCCTCGACGGCGTGCGAGGACTCCCCCAGGCGACGACCTGCCGGGGCGGGAGCGCCAGAGTGTCTGATGACAACGACAAACCCCTAGAAGGCGGGTGGGCAGTGACCGACATCGTGATCCGTGCGCTCGATCGTGACGACAGCCGACGCCTCGCCGAGATGTATCGGGGTGACCGGGACTTCCTGAAGCACTGGGACCCGCAGCGTCCCGATGCCTTCTACACGGACAGCGGTCAGGCTGACGCGATCGAGACCACTCTGCGCGAATGTACGAGCGGTCGTATGTGGTCGGGAGTAGTCCTCGAGGACGGAGGTCTGGTGGGGCGAGTGAGTCTGAACAACATCCTCCAAGCTCCCTTTCGGAGCTGTTCACTCGGCTATTGGGTCGCACAGCCGTACAGCGGCCGCGGCATCGCCACCGAAGCGGCCAGGCAGGCGATGCAGATCGCCTTTGGCTCCCTCGGCCTGCACCGAGTTGACGCGTTTGCGCGTGAGGAGAATGCCGCGTCGTGTCGAGTGCTGGAGAAGAATGGGTTCAAGAAGGTGGGCTTGTCGCGAGGACACATCCACATCAACGGGCGATGGCGCGATGACATCATGTTTCAGAGACTTGCCCCCTGGGATGACGGCATTCGTCTCGACCCGCCTGCCTCTTGAGGCTGTTGCTGCAGGCACGGGCGGCCGCAGCGTCACCTGGCGGAGTCACTCTCGATCGGCGTCGCCCACGACGGCCGCCGAACGAGGCAGAACGGGTGGCCCGCCGGGTCCGCGTACACGTCACCCCCCAGCGCTCGGGCGCCGAGACGGAGCACCTCCTCCCCCGCGGAGGTGACGTCCTCGACCATGACGTCGACGTGCATCTGCTGCGGCACCCCCGGGCCGGGCCAGGTCGACGGTGGCAGTCCGGGCGCCCGCTGGAACGCCATCTCCGAGGTCTGGTCGTCCACCGAGACGACCACGAAGTCGCCGTCGTCGTAGGTGACCGGCTCGCCGAGCACCGCCGACCAGAATGCGGCGCTCCCCTGCGGGTCAGGTGCGTCGACGACGAGGTGGTGGCGTCGTCCGATCATCACGCCTCCCCTCCTGGCCTAGGGCCTCCCCCGCGAGCATTTCACGTAGCGTCGACAACGTCTCCGGCTCGCACGGCCTGGACGACCGACGCAACGGTCAGTCCACCCGAGATGGTCCACAGCCACCACGGCATCGGACGGATGGTCGAAAGGGCCGCGAGAATCCCCAACGTGACAATGCTGCCCCGCACACTGGGGTGGGTCAGAGTTCGCCAGAACATGGCCGACATCCTCGCAGCTCAGCCGAAAGCCGCCCCGGTTTAGTGCAACCTTTATGTGTGGGAGCGCCACGCAGATCCTTCTGATCACGGAGGGCCTTCTTGGATGCGCGCCTACCTCGACCTGTTGGGTCACCCTGTGCCTCGCGCGCGGCACTGGGCCTGTTATTAAGGCCGATCGATTGAGTTGCTCGGACCAGCCGCGCATCATGTCGGTGCCGCAGGTCGTCAGCGATCGAAGGCAGAGCCCCACCCCGCCAACCCATCACGGCTCGCTCACCTGGGTGGTCCGCGCACCCGCAGGCACAGTCGGCAGCAGCCGGGTGAAGTAGAGCGCCGCCATGATGAAGAACGCGAGGACGAGCAGACTCGCGCGCAGGCCCGCGATCCGCGCGTCGGTGTTCTCCTCGACGATCGCGTTCGCCTCTGCCGTCGGGATCCCTGCCTCCGCCAGGCCGTCCTCGAGCTGGCTATCGGAGACGAACGGAACCCCGCTCGCGAGGCTCACCTCCGCGCGGTCCGAGAGATCGTCGGAGACGGCGGAGTTGGCCTGGATCCCGCCCATGAACGAAGCCGTCAGCGCGCCAATGAGGACCGAGCCTGCGAGCGCCGTGCCCAGCGATGCCCCGAGGTTCGTGGCGGTGTTCTGGAGACCACCCACCTCCCCGCTCAGGGTGTCGGGCAGAGCCGAGACGGTCACAGCGCCGAGCTGCGACGACAGAGCGCCGACGCCGAGGCCAGCCAGCAGGAGCGGTACGGTCACGATCTCCGGCCCCGCACCCGCCTCGAGGGCGAGCACGAGCGAGGTCACCCCGGCGAGGAGAGCGCCTAGCCCCCACGAGACCACCCGCCGCGGAGAGGCCCCCGGCCAGAGGCGTGGGACGGCGACCGCCGCCAGCAGGAGCGTGAGCGAGAGCGGGAGGATGCGGACGCCCGTCTCGACCGCGCTCAAACCCAGCGCAACGGACAGGAAGAGCGGGATCGTGAAGAACAGCCCCGCTTGGACCAGGAACTGGAAGAAGAACATCGTCAAGCCGCCGGTGAGCTGGCGGTTGCGCAGCATCGCCACGTCGACGAGAGGTTCACGCCCCACGGCGGCCGTACGAGCCTCCCACCAGAAGAACACCCGCAGGACGAGGAGGCCGCCGAGCACGAACCAGACGGTCGGAGACATCCCGAGGAGGGACGGTCCGTCGGGCGAGGGGCGGACCCATCCCCACTCCCCCGACCGCAGGACGCCGTACACGCCGAGCGCGAGGCCCGTCGCGGAGAGGACAGACCCGATCCCATCGAGGCGGACAGAGCCTTCGCGACGGCTGTCGTGGATCCGCCGGGTCAGCGCGAGGATCCCGACGACCAGGACGACCTCGCCGGCGAACACCAGGCGCCACGTGAGGTAGGTGGTCACGGCGCCGCCGATGAGCGGGCCCGCAGCCACGGCGATCGCGCCGGCGGACGCGACCAGTCCGTACGCGCGGGGGCGCTCCTCGGAGGGGAAGTTCGCGGCCACGAGGCCGACAATCGCAGGCATGATCAGGGCAGCCCCGAGGCCCTCGAGGAGCGACCAACCAATCAGGAGCACGGCGAGGTTGGGCGCGAGCGAGGTCGTCAGCGACCCGGCGCCGTAGATGACGCACCCGATCGCGAACGCCCGGCGCCGTCCGATCATCGTGCCGACCTTGCCGCCGGTGATCATCAACGCCGCCATGACGAGCGTGTAGAGCGTGATCGCGGTCTGGATGCCGGTCACCGTCGTGTCGAGGTCGGCGGCGACCTGCGCGATCGAGACGTTCATGACCGAGCTGTCCAGGGTCATGAGGAACTGGCCGGACGCCAGCGTCAACAACACGACCCCTCGCCCGGCCACCATCGGACCAGTCTCTGGCCGCGAGCGGCGGCATGGTGGGGAATTGCACACGCGCCGCAGCCTTCTCGGCTGCGGCGCGCGTCAGGTCGTGCGGTCCGATCGAGATCAGGGGGTCGGCGGCTCGACCTCGTTGAGATCGGGGAGATCGTCGGTGTCGGGCAGGTCGTCGACGTCAGGCGTGTCGGCCGTGCCGAACTCGTCGACCTTCCAGGAGCCGCCCTCCTTGACGAGCTCGACCTCCTGATCGACGGAAGTCCCCATCACCGACAGGGAGACCTTCGAGGTGGCCTCGTCGCCGTCGACCTTGGTGTCCTTCACGGTGAACTTCGCGTCGCGCAGGGCCTTGAGCATGCCCTCGCTGCCTTCCTCTTCCTTCAGGGACTCCTTGCACTTGTCGGCGCCTTCACCGTTGCGGAAGTCGTCGGTCGTGATCGCGACGAGCGCCTCGCAATCGCCGTCCTGGATCGCGGCGATGAACTCCTTGGTGGCGTCCTCGGGGTTCGACGCGCCGCCGCCCCCATCACCGAACAGGAGCACGGCGCCCAGCACGACGGCGATCAGCAGGACGGCAGCGCCACCGATGAGGCCGATGAGGAGGCCCTTGTTCTTGCCCTTCGGCTCCGAGCCCGTGGGCGGCTGGCCCTGACCGTAGTAGGCCTGCTGCGGCTGCTGACCGTACGGCTGCTGGGGCTGCTGACCGTACGGCTGCTGGGGCTGGCCGTAGGGGCCAGGAGGCTGTTGCCCGTACCCGGGTGGCGGTCCCTGCGGGGGCGGACCCTGGGGCGGCTGACCCCCCTGGGGAGGCTGGCCCTGGGGCGGCTGCTGTCCGTACGGGGGCTGAGGGCCGTTCGAGGGTTGGCCTGACCACTGATCGCTCACGCGCATACGGTACGCGACCAAAGAGTCGCTCCGCGGCCGCGCCCGGCGGGCGACCTGGTTCTATGGTGCCGTGACGACAGGGTGGACGCTGCGCCGAAGCCGAGCCGAGGACGCTGAGTGGATGGCCGAGCTGCGGGCTGTGGTGATGCGCGACGATCTGGAGCGGCTCGGGCGGTACGACCCCGTGCGTGTGCGCCGCCGGTTCTTGGACGCTTTCGACGCCGCGCACACCGGAGTCATCGTCGTCGACGGCGTCGATGCGGGTCTCATCGCGCTGCGGCCGACGGAGGGCGCGCAGTGGATCGAGCACTTCTACGTCCGCGCGGACTACCAGGGCCTCGGGATCGGGTCAGCGGTGCTCGGACGTACCCTCGCCGAGCACGGCGACGAGCGACCCTTCAGGCTGAACGTCCTCCAAGGCAGCCGAGCCCGTGCCCTGTACGAGGCGCACGGGTTCGTCGTCGACGGCGAGGACGCGATCGACGTCTTCATGGTCCGCTCACACGCGCAGGAACGCCCCCAGCTCGAGCACACCGTCGGGCGTGCGAGGCATGTAGGAGGTCAGTGCGTCGGAGCGGAGGATTTCGGCCCGCCACTGCGCGCGCGAGATCGCGACGTTGACGCGGTGGCGGTCGAGGAGGAACCCCATCCCTCGCGGCACGTCATCGGGTGAGGACGCCGCCATGGAGACGAGGACGACGGGCGCCTCCTGCCCCTGGAACTTGTCGACGGTCCCGACGCGTACGCCGTCGATGCCAGTGTCGTCGAGCACACGACGCACCAGGTGGACCTGGGCGTTGAAGGGAGCCACGACGAGGATGTCGGCCTCGCCCAGCGGGCGCGGCGCCTCGTCGCCGCCGGGGCTCCACGAGGTACCGAGCAGCGCCCGCACACGCACCGCCACCTCTGCGGCCTCCTCGACGGAGGCGGTGCGGTTGCCGTGGTGGTCGACGAGCTGGGTCGCCACGCCTGGCGCGATGCCTGCGAGGTCGCGCTCAGAGGTGCACGGGTGCGCGGTGAGCGCTCCCTCGTACGCGAGGTGAGAGACGGCCTCGCAGAGCCGCGGGTGCATGCGGTAGGTGGTGCCGAGGAAGTAGCCGAGGTCGGCCGGCATCGCGGCGCGCCCCTCCATCACCCAACCCAGTGCGGACGTGTCGACCGGCTCGCCGTGGGTGCCCTGGCTCACCTGCGGGAGCTGCTGGGGATCGCCCAGCAGGAGCAGGCGCTGGGCCGCCACCGAGACCCCGATCGTCGGCGCGAGCGCGAACTGCCCGGCCTCGTCGACGACGAGCAGGTCGAGCGAGCCGCGCGGGACGCGGTCGGCGTTGGTGAAGTCCCACGCGGTGCCGCCGAGCACACAGCCCGTGCCCTCCGACTCCTCAAGGAAGGCGGCCACGCCGTTGTCGGGCAGTCGTGTCCACGCCGGGACTGCCGTCTTGGCCTTGGGCTTGCCGACCCGCGCCGCCTCGAGACCGGCCTCGACGGTCTTGTCGAGCACGTGCTCGACCACCGCATGGGACTGGGCGACGACGCCAATCCGCCAGCCGTGCTCCTCGACGAGGCGCCGGATCACCCGCGCCGCCGTGTGGGTCTTGCCCGTGCCGGGTGGCCCCTGGACGGGGACGTAGGAGGAGTCGAGGTCACGCAGCGTCGCTACGAGATCGTCGACCGCGTCCCCTGTCTGCGGGAGGCGGTCGAGTGTCCGTATCCGTGGGGTGCGACGTGCCAGCACGTCGTACGCCGGTCCGGCGGGCAGCGTCGCTCCCCCGAGGGACGCAGCCGCGCACTCGCCGATCGCGGCCGTGATCGACTCTGCGGGGGGCGGTGGCCCCGGGGTGATCGCGGTCGGCAGCCACGGGTGCGGGCCGATCGCGCGGGTCGCCTTCTCGCGGACGAGCACGGCGTCGGAGGCGTCAGTGTCGTTGCCGTCGTGCGGGGCGGGCGTGATGCCGTCGACAGTCGGTGTGTAAGCGCGGATGCCGTCGACCGACGTCTTGCCACCCTCAGGACCGGGCAGGTCGTACAGGAGGAAGGCCCCGTCACCGTTGCCGATCGTCGTGCCGGGACCCCACTCGCCGGCAAGGCGCAGGGTGCGGCGGGCGAGCTTGCGGCCCTCGACCTGCCAGTCTTCGACGACCTCGGCCGACTCGACCACGAACACGTCACGAGATGCCGCCCACTCGTCGGCCGGCGCGCGGAGCCGGTCGAAATGCGCCCACCAGAAGGGCAGCGACTCGCGGCGGTAGTAGCCGAGCGCAGCGGCGAGCATTGCGTACGCCTGCTGCTCGGCCGAGCGCTCCCCACGGTCAACGGGACCGGCGCGGTCGAGCAGGCCCTTGACCAGCACCGCGTCGTCTCCGGGCTCCTCGTCCTCGGCGTCGAACGCCGGCAGCGGCACCGGGGCGGGCCGTGGCTCGACTCCCGCCTCGTCGCCGACCCGCAGGAGCCAGTCACGCAGCCGCAGCGTCGACAGGCAGTCGTACTCGTTGTAGTCGGCGAGCTCGGCGAGCCTCTTGGCGGCCTCGTCGAGCCGTTCGTCCTCGATCATCGCGCGATAGGCGTGGTATTCGACGATCGACGCGTCGCCGGCCTGGACCTCGCCGGCGCGCAGCTCGTCGGAGCCCATATAGAGGGGCTCGAGCTTCTTGATGCTGTACGAAGGCTGCGAGACGCGCACGGACCCTCGCACCACCGCGTACAGGTCGACGAAGACTCCCGCGCGCAGCAGCGCGTCGAGCTCGCGCTCGTGGGTGGCGTAGCGGGCGACGAGCCGCTTGAGGGCGCTCGTCTCGTACGGGGCGTAGTGGTAGACGTGCAGGTCAGGGAAGCGCGCGCGCCGCTCGGTGAGGTAGTCGAGGAACGAGACCAGCGCCGCCCGCTCCCCCACGCGGTCATGGGCCCACCACGGCAGGAACGGGCCGCGGCTCTCCCCTGGCGCAGGAGCCTCCATCACGCCCCAGAGGTATTCGAGGCCCCACTCGGTCAGGTCGCTCTCGTGGTAAAGCGGGTCACCCTCGAAGTCGAAGAAGACGTCGCCCGGCGACGGTGGCGGCAACGCCGAGAGGTGGGTCGGGGCGACGACCTCGTACGTGACCTGCGGCCGGCCGTCGGCGCCGGGCCCCGCGTCACGCTGGGCCTGCTGGAGGCGGGCCTGCGCGTGAAGCCGGGAGAAGACCGCCTGCGGCATGCCAGGAGGTGGCTCGGCGGACGCGACGAGCGCGTCGAGGGTGGAGATGCCGGCTGCACGCAGCCGTTTGCGATGGTCAACACGCAGCCCTGCGACCACGAGGACGTCACCGGTGGCAGCGATTGCCTCGGCGCACGCCTCACAGCGACCGCACGCGACATAGCGCTCGTCGCCCCACACCACGGGTCCGTCCTCGGCGTGGTGCTCGGCGACAAGCCGACGAAGCCGCTCTCGGCGGGCCTGGAAGACCGGGAGCACCTCGGCGAGCGGGAACGACTCCTTGCGGCCGTCGCCGAGGAGCAGGACGACCGTGGCGGCGACCGGCTGGCCCGCGCGCTCGAGCTGGTCGGCGTAGGCGGCGAGCTGAAGCAGGGCCTTGGCCCGGGCCTCTCGGGCGAGCTTGGCGTCGCACACCACCCAGCCGTCGTCACCGCGCTCGACGAAGTCGGCGTAGCCGTGGAACTCGCCGTCGAAGAAGCCGGCCTGAGAGACCACCTGGACGTCGGACGAGAGGGCGGCAAGCGTCGTCTCCTGCAACGCACGCAGCCGCTCGACGGTCGGCGGACCGACACGGTCGATCTCGGCGATCGCGTCCGCCCCCAGGGCACGCCGGAGCCGGTCGAGCTCACGTGCCTCGTGAGCGTCGCCCAACCGGGCGATGTGGCTCAGCATCGCGTCGTCGCCGGCCGCCACCGGCGCAGCCCGCCGGAGACGGGCGTCGAGGCTGCGCAGGAACGCGAACTCGCACTCCGAGGCGAGCGTCAGGTCGGACGCACTCCAGACCACGTGACCCTCGAGCACGAACACGTGACCGCTCCTCTCCGCCGACGTGCCAGTGAGCGTACGGGAAGGGTCCGACAAGCCTCGGCGGCCGCGCCTGCGGCGCTCTCAGCGGCGTCGCAGCGTGGACGGAAGCCCACCGACGGCAGCCACGCCGAGCGCCGAGCGCGGCTCGTACGCGACACGCCAAAGGCCCCCGTGCGCCGCGCCGTCGGCGAAGAGCTCCTCGGGGTGCTCGCGCACCGGGACGGGCCGGTTCAGGTCGCGGACGAGCAGCGCCGCCATCAGCGTGCGGGTCGTGTCCGGTGCGAAGATCTCGACGCCGAACCGGTGCGCCCCTGCGTAGGCGGCTGCGAGCAGGCGGTTCTTGGTCACCGAGCGCGTCCAGGTCGCGGGAGCGACGTTGAACGAGACGCGCTGCCCGGCGTCCTCGGCGACCACGCCACGCCAGCGCTGGATCCGCTTCGCCATCGCGTAGTTCGGGCCCTGCTGAGGGACGAGGATGTCGGCGACACCGGTGCCGTCCGGCAGCACGGTCGCATAGTTCGGGAGGAACAGCCGTCCACGGCTCGCCACGCGCAACGGTGCCTGGAGCCAGCGGACGGCGCCGCGCTCGCGGAACGCCTGCGTGCTTGCGGCCACGACGTCGGCCGGCACGACGAACGCGTCGGTGGGTGTCGCGAGGTAGGCCAGTGCGGTGCCCGGGTCCTCGTCGGTGAGTCGGGAGAGCATCGCGTCGACGGCGGCCGTGACGCGGACGTGGGCGCCGCCGTCGGCGTACGCGTGCATCCCGACGACCATGCTCCCCTCACCGCGTGCGTCATGCGCCTCCCGGAGCCAGGCGAGGACGTCGCCGGTCCGCGAGACCAGGTCTGCCCCCGCGGTGCCGTCCTCGACGGGATACGAGACAGTGCCGGCACCGCCCTCCGCGGTCTCGCGCACCCGGTCCCAGACACGCGCGGCCGGGACATCGACGGCGAGGACGTCGGCGCCCCACGTGCACAGCGGGCCGAGCGGGCTCATCTCCGCGCCCGCGCCGAGCAGGGCGACCGTACGGCCGCCGAGCGCGAGCCACTCGGGGTGGTCCACGACCTCTCCGACCGCCTCGGCGAAGGACGGCTCGACGATCCCGTCGGCCTGCCACCGGGCGAGCTGGTCGCGCAGGGCTCCGCCACTGAGGGAGCGTCCGCGGTACGGCACGCGCAGCTCCGGCACACGAGGAGCCGTGCCCCGTACGGTCTCGGTCGCGAACGGCTCGCCGTCACCACTCCAGTCCCGTAGCGGAACCTCGCTTCCCGCCCCGGAGACGACCATCCGCTCGTGGACGGACCTCAGGCCCGCCTGCGCCATCGCGAGCGCGGCCTTGGGCGTCTGCGCGGACGCCGCCGTCGCGCGTCCGACCAGGCCGACGTAGTCGGCGCGCCACGACGACGCCGCGGCGACGTCGTCCGCAAGGTCCGGGTCGACGTCGCGGGTCGCATCGGCGAGGACGCCCCGGACGGCGGGCGTCGAGGGTCGCCGTCCGTCGACGGAGGGGAAGGTGATCTCACGTGGCTGCACCCCCCCAGTATCTGAGGTTCCCCTCATGTTTTGTCCAGTACCCCCCGTACGGCCTCGGCGACGACGGCGATCCCGTCGTCGACCGCGCCCGCCCCGTTGGCCGCGTAGCCGAGCACGAGCCCAGGCCTGCCGGGCCGTTGGCGGTGCAACGACAGCGGGTGCGTCTTGACTCCCCCGGCGAGCGCCTCCTCCGCGACCGCCCGGTCGTCGATCCCCTCGGGCAAGGTCACGACGAGGTGCAGGCCCGCCGCCGCGCCCTGCACACGCGCCTCGGGGAGCCGTTCGGCCAGCGCGGCCACCATCGCGTCGCGGCGCCGGCGGTGGCGGGACCGCAAGATCCGCAGGTGCCGCTCCATCGCCCCCGACTCCATCAGCGCGGCGAGGACGAGCTGGCCGAGGACGGGGTTGCCGAGATCGACGTCGCGCTTCAGGGCGAGCACGCGCGCGTGCAGCCGCGGCGGGACGAGCAGCCATCCGGTACGGAGCGCCGGCGCGAGAAGCTTCGAGACGCTGCCAGCGTAGGCGACGGCCTCACCCAGCGTGCCGCGCAGCGCGGGCACGGGCGCTCGGTCGTAGCGGTGCTCGGCGTCGTAGTCGTCCTCCACCACGAGCCCGCCGTCGGCGACCCATCCGGCCAGGTCGCGGCGGCGCGGCCCACTCAGCACGACGCCGGTCGGGAACTGGTGCGCCGGTGTCAGCATCACGGCTCCGACCCCGCTCGACCGCAGGGCATCCACCCGTACGCCGTCGTCGTCCACCGGCACCGAGACCACGTCGGCCCCCTGGCGACGCAGCTGCTGCCGCGCGCCGAACGAGCCCGGGTCCTCGACGCCGATCCTGACGACCCCCTCGTCGCGGAGCACGTGCGCCAGGAGGAAGAACGCCTGTGCGGCGCCCGCCACCACGAGCACCTCGGCGGGGTCGACGCGGATGCCCCGGCTGCGGGCAAGCCAGCGCGCGACCGCGGTGCGCAGAGCGGCGGTCCCACGCGGGTCGCCGTACCCGAGGTCGGCGGCGCTCCGGCCGGTCAGGACCTCCCGCTCGGCGCGCAGCCAGGCGGCTCTCGGGAAGGCCGTCAGGTCGGGTACACCGGGCGAGAGGTCGATCCGGGCGGGGGCGGCACGGAGCCGGTCGACGAAGTCGGCGCCGTCGAGATCGGAGAATACCGCCGTCTCGGCGCCGGCGATCGGTGAAGCCGCCCGTCCACCGGCCGCAGGCGTTGGCCGTACGGGGCTCGAGACGACGACCGTCCCGGCCCGCCCGCGCCCCTCGACATGCCCTTCGTCGGCGAGTCGCCGATACGCCTCGGTGACCACCCCCCGAGACACGCCGAGGTCCTGACCGAGGGTCCGGGACGCCGGGAGTCGGGCGCCGATCGGCAGCGAACCATCGAGGATCGCTTCGCGGATCTGCGCCGCGAGGTACGTCGCGAGCGACCCCGACGCCACGCCCGTCAGGTCGAGCCCGAGGAAGTCCGCGCCCGGTTTGGTCTCCTCGTACGGAAAGTCTTTGGACCTGGCCACCGGTCCATTGTGGCCTCGACGCTGGAGGTATGCACCTCGCGAGCACACCCCACGCCTCCGCATACCTGCCTGGCGCCCTCGGCATGGCGCTCGTCGGCGGCAGCGTCGCCGTCTCGCACGTCCTGACCGACGCACCGCTCATGACCCCGCAAGCTCTCCGGTACGCCGCCGCGGCTGCGGTCCTCGTCGGGATCGCCCGGATCCTGGGCCGTCCCGTCCCGCTGCCGCGAGGGCGCGAGTGGGCCCTCCTCGGTCTGCTCGCGGCCACCGGGCTCGTCCTCTTCAACGTCGCGCTCGTCCGAGGCGCGGAGCACGCCGAGCCCGCGGCCATCGCCGTCGCGGTCGCCTCAGTCCCGGTCGTGCTCGGCGTCGTCGGCCCGCTCCTCGAGGGACGCTCACCGACGGCCCGGATCCTCGTCGCGGCGGTGGTCGTCACCGCGGGGAGCGTCCTCGTCCAAGGGGGAGGCCGCACCGACGGCGCAGGTGTCGCGTGGGCCGTGCTCGCGCTGGCATGCGAGGCGGCCTTCACCCTTCTCGCCGTCCCCCTGCTCCCTCGGCTCGGGCCATGGGGTGTCTCGGTGCACTCGGTGGTGATCGGGACGCTGATGTTCACCGCGCTGGCACTCGTCACGGAAGGCCCCACCGCCGCCGGACGCCTCGACGCGGTGGACTGGGCCGCAATCGCGTACCTGTCCGTCCTGGTGACCGCGGTCGCCTTCGTGCTCTGGTACGCGACCGTGGCGCGCGTCGGGAGCGCGGCCGCAGGTCTGCTCACCGGACTCGCCCCCGTCGCCGCGGCGGCCGTCGGTGTCGTCGTCACGGGAGACGTTCCGAGCGCGCTCGTATGGGTCGGCGTCGCAGTCGTCGTCGCCGGGCTCGCGATCGGCCTGCGCGCTCCGCGACGCCTGCGGCGACCGGTCGTCGTCGCGCAGTGAGGTGACCGCGCCTCTGGCAGGCTGGTCACGTGCCCGAGACACCGACCGACCGCTGGTTCGCCGACGCCTTCCGTGGAGCCTGGGAGAACGAGCAGCGCAAGCTGGGACGCTTCAACCTGGCGATCTTCGGCAAGACGGGCGTCGGCAAGAGCACGCTCGTCAACGCGATCTTCGGCGACGACATCGCCGCCACGGGCATCGGCGAGCCGGTGACCCGCGAGGAGCACCTCTATCTCCACCGCAGCGGCACCCTCGGCGTGCTCGACACCCGTGGGCTCGAGGTCGGCGTGGACAACGACGCCATCCTCGCCGAGGTCGCCGACCACGTCTCGCGGATGCGACGACGTCCGCTCGAGGAGCAGCTCCACGTCGCGTGGTTCTGCGTACGGGCAGGCGACCGGCGTTTCGAGGACACCGAGGCCGAGTTCGTCCGCGCGCTCGCGCGGCTCGGGGTTCCAGTCATGCTCGTGATGACCCAGGTCCCACAGGTCGGCGGCCGCATCCACCCGGACGCACTGGCGCTCGCCGCGGAGATCGAGGCGCGCGAGCTTCCGGTCCACCGCAGCAAGGTCTTCCTCACGATGGCCGTCGGTGACCCGTTCTCCGGGCACGACGCGCACGGGCTCCTGGAGCTGCTCGATGCCACCTTTCGCTGTGCGCCAGAAGGAGTAGCCGAGGCGATCACCGCGGCACAGCGCATCGACCTCGCCCGCAAGCGCAAGCGGGCTGGTGACGCGATCAAGGTCGCGACGAGCGCAGCCGGGACCGCCGGAGCCAGCCCGATCCCGTTCTCCGACGCGGCTGTCCTCGTCCCGATCCAGATCACGATGATGGCCTCGATCGCGAACACGTACGGGCTGAGCCTGGAGCGCTCGACGGCGGCGTCGTTGGCCGCCACCGCGGCGGCGACGGTCGCTGGGCGTACGGCCGTCACGAGCCTGGTGAAGCTGATCCCAGGCGCCGGGACGATCGTGGGTAGCACGATCAGCGCGGCCGTCGCCGGCACGCTCACCTACGCGGTCGGTCACGCGTGGACACGCGTGTGCGAGCGCCTCACGCAGGGCGAGCTTCAGGGCGTCGGCGGCGTCCTCGACAGCGCGATGATCCGCAAGGTCTTCATGGAGGAGTTCCGCAAGCAGGCCAAACGGCGTGGCTCGGCCGTCGAGCGCTGACAAGACGCGTCAACGGCCGGGTGAGCGACGGCGCCGCCCCGGTGGCCAGGCGGGTGCCGACAGCGGCCTGATGCCGGGCGGCGGCTCGGCGCCCTCGGTGACCGGCAGCGCACCGAGGATCCGGCGGAGCGAGACGACCACGGCCGCACCAGGGAAGGCCTCTTCGCCGCGGTCGAGGGACTGTGCCACGAGAGCCGAGACACGCTCGACCGAGCGCGTCACGGTCGCGGCGTCGGCTGCGGCCACCTGCTGGTCGCGCGCGAGCGTACGAACGACCGCCGCGAGGTCGTGGAGGGTGTCGGCGACGGTCCGCGCGGCATCCCCGCCCGGGCGCAGCCACGGACCGTCCGACTGCTGCACCTCGCTGATCATGAAGGTGAGGTTCTCGGCCAGGTCGGCGACCCGCTCGATGACGTCCGCGGTCCTGCGCTGCTGGGCGACGACCGCGCGCCACCTGCCCGCACGCAGGTTGCCGCGCAGCGCGTCGTCGAGCGCGGCGTAGCTCTCCCGCAGGCGCAGCGCCTCGGGCTGGACCTCGTGCGGGAGGTCGTGCCACGGCGCTCCCTCATCGTCCCGCGTGGTCACGAGCGCGTCTGCGAGCGCGTCGAGCTGGTCGGCGACCAGGTCCGCGACGTTCTCGAGCCGCTTCACGGACACCCGTACAGGCACCGGCGGAAGGAGGAGCATGAGGGTGAAGCCGATGGCGGCGCCGATCGCTACCTGCCCGACGAGCCCCGACACGAAGTCAGAGGTGTCGATGTTGCCCAGGATGTAGGTGAACAGCGCCGCCGTGATCACCCAGCTGCGCTGGTCTCCCAGGCGGTCCCAGCCGCCGAGCAGCACGGCGACCAGCACCAGGAGCCCGATCGCCGCCCAGCCAGGGACCGGGAGGAGATGGAACCCGGCACCCACGCTCGCTCCCATGACGAGGGCAGTGAACAGGTGAGCCGAGTCACGCAGCGAGGCTGCGACGCTCGGGTGCACGGCGAGGACGGCGCCGAGCGGCGCGTAGTAGGCGTAGTCGCCGACCGGTGGCGGCACCAAGTTGCCGACCTGCCACGCCACGGCGGCCGCGACGGCGGCCTTCACGGCGATGTGCACGCGAGACCCGAGCAACGGGTCGGTGCTGCCGGTCGTCTTCATCCGGCCACACTAACCACGGCGGTCGGTCGACCGAGCAGGCGGCGTCAGCGCGCGCGGTGCTCCGCAGCCCCGGCGAAGGTCGCGGCCTCACGGTCGACGAGCGCGCGATAGTGCGCACCGCCCATCGCCGAGATCGCCCGCGACAGCAAGCCTGTCTGCTCGAGGACCAGCTCGAGCCGCGAGCCCCCCGGCTGCGCGACGACCCGGTGCGCGCCGGTGCTCGTCACTCCCGGCACCGACATCCGCCAGGTGAACGCCGTGCCGGGCTCGAGCTCGGTCACCGTCCACTTCATAGGCCGGATGCTCGGCTGCCGGACGAGATAGACCGCACCCAGCTCCAGACCACCCGCGCCCTGCGGCTCGACCTTGATGAAGCTGTCGCTGATCAGCGGCCAGTGGCTCGGGTCGGCAAGGACCGACCACAGCACCTCGGGTGGCGCCTTGACGTCGACCTTGACCTCGTACTTCACAGGAACGACCACCAGAGCGTGCCGACGCACAGGACGAGCATGCCTGTGGCGTTGACGAACAGGTTGCGGCCGAGGTCACGTGCGCGCACGTGCATCGAGATCGCGACGAGGAAGTAGGCGATCAAGGCGGCGACCGTCACGATGCCGACGTACGGGATCCAGATGCCGGCGACGAGGCCGGCGGCCGCGGCGGCCTTGACCGGCGCGAGAAGCCTCCAGAACCGCTGAGGGAACCGGACGTCGGCGAGGCACTCGCGGACGAAGGCCGCCGGCTTGATGCACATCACGGCGTCGGCGGCGCTGATCAGCGCCAGCACGACCACCGGCCACACGGGCTCCGGGAGCGCGCTCATCGTGCGTCCTCTCGCGATCGACGGCGGTGGGCAGCAACGCGAGCCCTCCCCGCGCACTGCGTCGAACAATAGCGTCGCGGTCGACCACGAGGACTGTCGATCCAGGCGTCGACGCACTCCTGACCGCCGCACACCCCTATCGTCTGCGCCCCGCGGAGCACCACCACGTCGGCGAGCGTGCGCAGGGCGGCGACCAGCAACGCGTCGGCCGATCGCGCGGGCACCCACTCCTCGTGGGCATGCCCGGCGTCGTCGCTTCGTAGGTGGACGGTCACGCCGGTCTCGGCGATGAGCCGGTCGAGCTGCCGGACGCGATCGCGCGGTGTCGGCGCGGCGAAGACGGGGTGGAGGCGGTCGGCGGTGCGGACGAGGACGTCGGTGTCCTCGCTGGCGGCGAGGCCGGCCGTACGAGGGTCCGGAAACGCCTCATCGCCCTCGCCCGCCTCCTCGCGGGGTCGGGTGCCCCACTCGTTCACCAGGGTGACGAGGTCGTCCGACTCGAGAGCGTGCATACGGAGAGTGTAACGCTCATCATGCTGAAAAGCGTTACAATAGAACGATGGTCGATCCGTCCGTCCTCCCCGCCTTCGTCCTGGCCGTCGTCGCCGTGACGATCGCGCCGGGGCCGGACAACACCTACATCGCGGCCGTCGCACTGCGGCACGGGCCGCGGGCCGGCGTCGTCTCGGCGCTCGGCATGGCGTGCGGGATGGTCGTCCACGTGACGGCGGCGGCGCTCGGCCTGGCCGCGCTGCTGCGCCTCAACCCCGAGATCATCGTCGTGATCCAGCTCGTCGGCGCGGCCTACCTCGGCTGGCTCGCCGTCGACACCCTCCGAGGCCTCTCCCACACCTCGGAAGCAGGCGAGGTCCCCGCGACCCGCGACGTGCTCGTCCGGGCGACGCTCACGAACCTGACGAACCCGAAGGTCATCGTGTTCTTCGCCGCGTTCCTCCCGGGATTCGTCGTCGCAGGCCACGGCAGCACCGTCGTCCAGATGCTCACCCTCGGCACGCTCTTCCTCGTGGTCGGCCTGGTCTGCGACGTGACGATCGGCATCGTCGCCGGGCGCCTCGGACGGGCCCTCGACTCGCGCGGCCGCGCCGGGACCGGTCTGACGGTGGTCGCCGCATGCGTGTACGCGACGCTTGCGCTGATCCTCCTCGTCGAAGCCGTCCGTACGATCGGCTCGTGAGCACCCACCCCCTCTGGCGCCCGTACGAGGTCCCCGACCAGGAGACGACCGACGAGGCGTTCGTCGCCGGAGCAGAGCCGAAGGTCGAGGGAGGCGTCACTGTCGTCCCGTACGACCCTGCGTGGCCGCTCACGTACGTGCAGGTCGCGCAGGCGGTCCGCGACACCGTCGGCGACGGGGTGGTCGCGCTCGCGCACGTCGGGTCGACCGCGGTCCCCGGACTCGCCGCCAAACCGGTCATCGACATCGATCTGGTCGTCGCCGATCCGGCGGACGAGACGTCGTACGTACCGGCGCTCGAGCGGGCGGGCTTCGTGCTGCGGATTCGCGAGCCGGAGTGGGAACAGCACCGGATGCTGCGCCTCGACGTGCCCATGGTCAACCTCCACGTGTTCGGGCCCGACTCGCGTGAGACACACAGGCACCTGCTCTTCCGTGACCGGCTGCGCGGCGACGTGGCCGACCGCGAGGCGTACGGGGCTCTCAAGTCGGCGCTCGCACACCAGGACTTCGCGACGGTGACGGCGTACAACGCGGCGAAGGCGGCGCTGATCTACGCGATCTATGAGCGGGCGTTCGCGGCGGACTCGGAGCACCCGCACGACCCGCGGCCGATCGACGCCTGACTCAGACCGGCAGCAGCCGCGAGACCACGCCCGAGAGCTGGTCGACCGTGCGGCACTCGTGCATGTCGACGATCTGCGCGTACGCCGGCGCCACCGAGTCGCCGAGCCCCCAGCGGCTCTCGTGCTCGGGGTTGAGCCAGAAGGTCCGCCGCGCGCGGGCGGTGATCTCGCGCAGCGCGTCGAGGTCGGGGTCGAGGTGGTTGCTGCGCCCGTCGCCGAGGATCAGCACGCTCGTACGGGGTCCGAGCGCGGCGCCGTACCGGCTGACGAACGAGCGCAGCGACCGGCCGTAGTCGCTCGACGGGTGCCACGGTGCGACGTTGGCGTTCGCCATCACGCGCTCGGCGAGCGCGGCCGGGTCTGCCTCGCCGGAGGTGACCAGCTCGGTGACCTCGTCGGTGTGGTTGACGAACGCGAAGACGCGCACCTTGCTGAACTGGTCGCGCAACGCCTGCACCAGCAGCATGGTGAACCCGGCGAACCCGGCGACCGATCCCGACACGTCACAGAGCAGGACGAGCTCGGGGCGCGCCTTGCGCCGGTGCTCGTACGCCGGCTTGAGCGGCACTCCCCCGTACGACATCGAGCGGCGCAGCGTCCGTCGGATGTCGACCTGGCCACGGTTGCGGCGACGGCGGCGCGCCGACAGGCGGGTGGCGAGGCGCCGGGCGAGCGGCTGGACCGTACGACGCAGCTCGAGGACCTGCTGGCGGTTGGCGGAGAGGAACTCGACCTGCTCCGCGTCCGGCCGTACGGCGTACTTCGCGACGCGCTCGCGGCCGCGGACCTCCGCCGTGCGTCGGGTCGCCTCGGTCTGGACGAGCGTGCGGAACCGGTCGACGTCGCGGCGGATCTCGTCCCGGTCGAGGCGCTCGACGAACCCTTCGCTGCTGCCACGGGCGGCCAGGGCGCGGACGATCGTGGTCTGCGGTCGGAGCTGCTCGAGGGTCTGGCGCGCGGACCAGCCGGACCCGGCCATCCCCGGGCCGTCGCCGCCCTGGACCTGCGCGAGCGCCTCGACTGCCGAGGCGGCGACCTGATCGAGGGCGTCGCTGCTGCCCCTCGCCAAGGCGTCGACGAGGGCGTCTCGCAAGGTCTCGACCGTGTCGGGCCGCGCGCGCTCGCCCTCGCTCTCGCGCGCACCGACGCCCACGGGGAAGTAGACGTCGAAGACCGCGTCGAACACCCGACGCTGCCCCGTACGACGGATCAGCGAGGCCGCCAGGCCTTCGCGCAGCAGGTCGCGGTCGGCGAGCGAGAGGACCTGCATCGCGCGGGCGGCGTCGACGGTCTCGCTGGTGCCGACCACGAGGCCGTGGCCGCGCAGCGACTCGACCATCGCGACCAGCCGCGCGGGAAGGCTGTCACCCGCCGCCGGTCGAGCCTCCCCCGCCGGTCGAGCCTGTCGAGACCCCCCGCTCATCGTCGCGCGTCCGCCTCGTCGAGCTGCAGGTGCTTGCGGGCGCGGGCGATGTCGTCGGTGTGCTTGAGCAGGACGCCGAGGGTATCGCCCACGATCGCCTCGTCGAGGGTGTCGGCGCCGAGCGCGAGGAGCGTACGGGCCCAGTCGATGCTCTCCGAGACCGACGGCGCCTTGCGCAGGTCGATGCGGCGCAGGGCGTTGACGACGCGGACGAGCGAGGCCGACAAGACGTCATCGACCCCGGGCACGCGGCTGCGGACGATGCGCTCCTCGAGCTCGGGCTCCGGGAAGTCGATGTGCAGGAACAGGCAGCGTCGCCGCAGCGCCTCGCTGAGCTCGCGGGTCGCGTTGGAGGTCAGCACCGTGAACGGCGCATGGTGCGCGGTGAGCGTCCCGAGCTCGGGGACGGTGATCGCGTAATCGCTCAGAACCTCCAGCAGGAGGCCCTCGATCTCGAGGTCGGCCTTGTCGACCTCGTCGATGAGCAGCGTGCTCGGGAGCGCGGAGCGGATCGCCTGGAGCAGCGGCCGCGCGAGCAGGAACTCGTCCGTGAAGATGTCGTCGCGCGTCTCGTCCCACGTCTCGCCGCGGCCGGCGGTGATCCGCAGGAGCTGCTTGGCGTGGTTCCACTCGTACAGGGCCCGCGCCTCGTCCACGCCCTCGTAGCACTGCAGGCGTACGAGGTCGGCTCCGGTGGCTTGCGCGACGGCACGTGCGAGCTCGGTCTTGCCGACTCCCGCTGGCCCTTCGACGAGCAGTGGCTTGTCGAGCCGGTCGGCCAGGAACACGGTGGTCGCGACGGACGGCGACGCGAGGTAGCCCGACTCTGCCAAGCGCTCGGTCACGTCCTCGACGGAGGCGAATCTCTCACTCACGCGCCCAGCCTACGGGGCCTCTCGTCCGCGATTCGGGCAGTTCACCACCGAGAGGGCCTTCGATCGCGTGCGGAAGTGCCCGAATCGGAGACGGGACGGTCAGAGGAGGTGCGAGAGGGCGTGGATGGCGACGCCGGCCAGTGCGCCGACGACGGTGCCGTTGATCCGGATGAACTGCAGGTCGCGACCGACGTGCAGCTCGATCTTGCGCGACGCCTCGCGCCCGTCCCACCGGTTGACGGTCTCGGAGATCACCGTGGCGATCTCGTCGCCGTAGTTCGTGACGACGAACGCCGCCGTGTCGCTGAGCATCCGGTCGAGGCGCGTCTGGAGCTCGGTGTCGGTGGCGATCCGCTCCCCCGCCTCGCGCAGGATCGTCTCCATCCGGCTGCGCAGCATGCCTGCGGAGTCGTCGAGCGAGTCGAGCAGCGCGTGGCGCAGGCCGCTCCACAGGGCAACCGCGACGTCGACGACGCGAGGCTGCGAGAGCACACGCTCCTTCAGGGCCTCGGCACGCGCGATCGTTGCCGGGTCGTGCTGCAGGTCCTCGGAGAGCGTCACGAGGAACGCGTCGAGGGACTGGCGTACGCGGTGCTCGGGATCGGAGCGGACGTCGTCGACCCACGACAGCGCCTCGCGATAGAGACGCGTCGAGATCTTGTCGTCGACCCACTGGGGCGTCCACCACGGAGCACGGTCGGCGACCATCCCCTCGACGGTCTCCTGGTTCTCGAGGAGCCAGCGGTGCATCTCCTCGACGCCGATGTCGACCAGCCCATGGTGAGCACCATCGCGGACGATCTCGCCGAGCGCCTGGCCCGCGGCGGGGCTGAGCTCCTCGGCCTTGAGGCGCGGGACGACGACCTCGCGGACGATCGCTGCCACGTCGTCGTCGCTGATGCGCGCGAGCCCGTCCCGAAGCACCCGCGAACCGATGTCGACGAGGCGGCGGGCGTGCTCGGGGCGCGAGACCCACTGCCCGATCCGCAAGCTGATCCGCGCGGCCTCGACCCGCTCGCGTACGACGGACTCGTTGAGGAAGTTGTCCGACACGAACTCCTGCAGGCTCGCACCAAGGGCGTCCTTGCGCTTCGGGATCAGCGCCGTGTGCGGGATCGGGAGGCCGAGCGGGTGCTTGAAGATCGCGGTCACGGCGAACCAGTCCGCGAGCGCACCGACCATCGCGGCCTCGGCGCCCGCGTTGACGTAGCCGAGCGCACCCTCCTCCCCGTACGTCAGGGCATAGACGATCGCGGCAAGCACCAGGAGGCTCGTCGCCAGCGTGCGCATGCGACGCAGCCCGCGGCGGCGTAGCTCGTCCGAACCTCCGAGAGATGCCGGCACGGTGAAGCCGAGAGCGCGCGTGTCAGTCACGGGTGCAGGCTATCGGGGATGCCCTCGCGTCAGCGCTGCTCCGAGAGCACGACGGCTGTGGTGCCCACCTCGAGCGCCTCGAAGACGTGCGGCGCGTCACCGGGGTACATCACGTAGTCGCCTGGTCCGAGCTCGACCGGCTCCGTCGACGGGCCGACGAGCGCGCGCCCACTGCTGAGGACGACGTGCTCGACGGTTCCTCGCGGGTGCGGGTCCGAGCGGCGGGGCGCACCAGGCTCTGCGGTGACGAGGTAGAGGTCCCGCCGGGCGTGAGGCGGGGACGCCGACAGCAAGGTCGCCGCGTACGCTGCCTCTCCCGCTGCGACGCGGGGCCCGTCGCCCGCCCGGACGACCTCGACGTGGGCCGCCTCCGTGTCGACCAGGCGGGAGAACGGGATGCCGAGCGCCGTGCTCAGGGCCCAGATCGTCTCCACGCTCGGGATGGTGCTTCCCGACTCGAGCTGCGAGAGGGTCGACTTCGCCACGCCCGCCTGCTGGGCCAGCTTCGACAGACTGACACCGGCGGCGGCCCGCTCACGGCGGAGCGCCTGCGCCACGACCGCACGGAGATCCTGTTGCCGTTCGTTCGACGAGATTGCCTGTTCGCCTTGACGATCGATCCTCATGGAGTCAAGACTAGCGGCATGCGTTCGTTCTGGCGAACACTCGATCGCTCAACCATGCAAGCCGTCCTCCCGATCTGCGTGACGGTCATGCTCGTCGGCGTCTCGTACGGGGTCACCGCAGCGGCCGCGGGCTTTCCGCTCTGGCAGGTGATCGCCCTCGCGGTCCTCGTGCTCGGCGCGTCTTCGGAGCTGCTGTTCGTCGCGCTCGTCGCGCTCGGCGCCGCCCCGGCGATCGCCGCGGGGGCTGCACTCCTCGTCAACCTCCGCACCGCCGCGTACGGCATGGCGGCGGGCCCGCTCCTTCGACCGGGAAGGGGACGACTCCTCGGCGCGCACCTCGTCAACGACGAGACAGTGGCTCTCGCCACCGCTCAGGACACGCCACGCGAGGGGCGCCGGGCGTTCTGGGCCTGCGGGATCGGCATCGCCCTCGCGTGGCCGCTCGGTGCCGGGATCGGCGTCGGTGTCGGGCAGGTGGTCCCCGACCCGAGCGACTGGGGGCTCGACGCTGTCTTCCCTGCGGTGATCGCGGCGCTGGTGCTGCCCGCGCTGCGCGAGCGTGCCACCCTCGCAGCGACCGCGGTCGGAGGGACCCTCGCTCTCGTCGGGCTCCCCCACCTCCCTCCCGGGCTCGCCCCCGTGCTGGCGCTGCTGGGTCTTGCGGTGGTTCCCCTGGCGAGGATGCGATGAGCGCCGGCTCGTTCGCGCTCGCGGTCGCGGTCCTCGGTCTCGGGACGTACGCGCTGCGGTTCGGTGGCATGGCAGCCGGGACGCGCGCGCCGATGACCGACGAGATGGAGCAGGTCGTCGACCGCGCGGTGGCGGTGCTGCTCGTGGCGGTGGCGGTGACGTCCACGTTCTACGACGGCGCGGCACCCGCAGACCTCGCGCGACCGGTCGGCGTGGCGGCCGGCGTGGTCGCCGCCGTCGCCCGCGCGTCGCTCGTGGTGGTCGTCCTCGTCGCGGCGCTGACGACGGCGCTCGTGCGTGCATGGTGACGCGGAGCCGATGCCGGGCGGCTCGACGGCGACGGGACGCGATCGCCCTAGAATCCGACCATGACGTTCAACGAAGGCGCCAACCTCGACACCAGCCAGGTCCGCAGCGGCGGCTCCAGCCGGGGCGGCGTGCTCCTCGGCGGCGGTGCCGGGTCGATCATCCTCGTCATCATCGGCCTCCTGCTCGGCGTCAACCCGTTCGAGCAGGGCGGCGGCGGCACGAGCGCCTTCGACACCTCGCAGGTCCAGCAGGCGGGTGCGAGCGACGTCGACTTCTCGCAGTGCCAGACCGGCGCCGACGCGAACCGCGACGTCACCTGCCGCGTGATCGGCACGGTCAACAGTGTCCAGGACTACTGGCGCGACGCGCTCCCCGCCGATGCCAACCGTCAGTACCGCGACTCCTACACCGTCCTCTACTCCGGCCAGACCCAGTCACCGTGCGGGACGGCCAGCAATGCGGTCGGCCCGTTCTACTGCCCGACGGACGAGCAGATCTACATCGACGCCGCGTTCTTCGACGACCTGACGACCCGGTTCGGCGCCGACGGCGGAGCCCTCGCGCAGATGTACGTGGTCGCGCACGAGTACGGCCACCACGTCCAGAACATTCTGGGCGTCCTCCAACACGCCCAGCAGGACCGTCAGGGTCCGACCTCGGGCGCCGTACGGGTCGAGCTGATGGCCGACTGCCTCGCCGGCGTCTGGGCGCACCACGCCGCGAACACCCAGGACGAGGACGGCACCACGCTGATCCAGCCGCTCACCGAGGCCGACATCGCATCCGCGCTCTCGGCCGCGGCCGCGGTCGGCGACGACCGTATCCAGGAGTCGGCGACCGGCCAGGTCAACCCCGAGAGCTGGACGCACGGCTCCGCCGAGCAGCGGCAGCGCTGGTTCACGACCGGTTACGAGGCGGGCAACCTCAACGCCTGCGACACCCTCTCCGCCCGTACGCTCTGAGCGCCGTGGCCCCCGACTTCCCCGGCCCCCTCGTCCCGGCACCCGAACCCGTCGCCGCGCCGCAGCGGCGACTGCTGAGCGCCGAGGTCTGGATCGTCCTGCTGCTCTCGCTGCTCCAGTCGGGCGTGTACGCGCTGGTGTCGCTGGTCGCCAAGCTGACCCGGGGCCCGCTGGCGGACCAGACGGCGACGCTCAACGCCTCGCGGAGCGACCGCCCGTGGCTCGACCTCACCTACCAGGTGCTCGGGATCGGGTTCGCGCTGATGCCGGTCGCGCTCGTGCTCTACCTGCTCGTACGGTCGGGCGACCGCCCGCGCCGCGTGCTCGGCATCGGCCGCGGCTCGAAGGGCGGCGACGTGGGCTGGGGCGTCGGCCTCGCGGCCCTCATCGGCATCCCCGGTCTCGCCCTCTACTTCGTGGGTCACGCGCTCGGCATCACCGCGACGATCGTCCCCAGCGCGCTCGACGACCACTGGTGGCGCGTGCCCGTCCTCATCGCGTCGGCCCTGATGAACTCCGTCCTCGAGGAGGTCATCGTCGTCGCCTACCTGATGTGGCGACTGACCCAGCTCGGCTGGAACCGCTGGGCCGTCCTCGCGACCAGCGCGGCGGTCCGCGCCTCGTACCACCTCTATCAGGGGATCGGCCCGGCGATCGGCAACGCGGCGATGGGTATCGTGTTCGGGTACTGGTACCAGCGGACAGGGCGCGTCGTCCCGCTGGTCGTGGCGCATGCGGTCCTCGACATCGTCGCGTTCGTCGGGTACGCCCTGTTCAAGGACGCGCTCAACCTTCCCTAAGGGGTTCTCGGAATGACCGTCGGCGAGCTGCGCACGCGGCTGCGCGAGGTGACGCTGCGCGACGAGCGGCGGCTGAGGCGACGCCTCGACCGTGCGGCGTCCCAGCGCGACGCCGGCCGCCGCGCCCACGAGCTCGCCGTGCTCGAGAAGGAGATCGACGCCGCCGAGCGCCGCGTCGCCTCCCGTGCGGCGTCGGTGCCGGTCCTGGAGTATCCCGCCGAGCTGCCCGTCACCGAGCGCCGCGACGACATCGCCGACGCGATCGCGGCGCACCAGGTCGTCGTGGTCGCCGGCGAGACCGGGTCGGGCAAGACGACGCAGCTGCCCAAGATCCTGCTCTCCCTCGGGCGGGGCATCCGCGGCACGATCGCCCACACGCAGCCGCGTCGCATCGCCGCCCGCAGCGTCGCCGCCCGCATCGCGGAGGAGACGAAGTCGACCCTCGGCGAGCAGGTCGGCTACGCGGTGCGCTTCGACGACCGCTCCAGCCGCGACACGCTCGTCCGGGTGATGACCGACGGCGTCCTGCTGGCCGAGATCCACGACGACCCGCTGCTCCTGCGCTACGACACGGTGATCGTCGACGAGGCGCACGAGCGGTCGCTCACGATCGACTTCCTCCTCGGCTACCTCCAGCGTCTCCTCCCCCGCCGCCCGGACCTCAAGGTCGTCATCACCTCGGCGACCATCGACCCGGAACGCTTCGCCGCGCACTTCGCGGATGCCGACGGCAACCCCGCCCCGATCATCGAGGTCAGCGGGCGGACCTACCCGGTCGAGGTCCGCTACCGCCCGCTCGCCGAGCGAGAGGACGGCGACGTCCTCGGCGCGATCGGCGACGCTGTCGACGAGCTCGGCCGTGAGTCCGACGGCGACGTGCTGGTCTTCCTCTCCGGCGAGCGCGAGATCCGCGACGCCGCCGACATGCTGCGCGACCGCAAGCTGAGACGCACCGAAGTCCTCCCCCTGTACGGCCGGTTGTCGGCGGCCGAGCAGCACAAGGTCTTCGAGCCGCACACCGGTCGCCGGATCGTCCTCGCCACCAACGTCGCCGAGACCTCGCTGACCGTGCCGGGGATCCGGTACGTCGTCGACCCCGGCACCGCTCGCATCTCCCGCTACAGCCAGCGGCTCAAGGTGCAGCGGCTCCCGATCGAGCCCGTCTCGCAGGCCAGCGCCAACCAGCGCGCCGGCCGCTGCGGCCGTACGTCGGACGGGATCTGCATCCGTCTCTACTCCGAGGAGGACTACGAGGGGCGTCCCGAGTTCACCGACCCGGAGATCCTCCGGACGAACCTCGCCGCCGTGCTCCTCCAGATGGCCTCGCTCGACCTCGGCCCCGTCGAGGAGTTTCCGTTCCTCGACCCGCCGGACCAGCGCTCGGTGCGCGACGGCGTGGGCCTCCTCGAGGAGCTCGGCGCGCTCACCGAGGGTGCAAGGGGCATGCGCTCGTCGCTCACCGAGACTGGCCGCCGGATCGCCGCGTTCCCGCTCGACCCCCGCCTCGCCCGGATGCTCGTCGCCGCGTCGTCGTACGGGGCGCTGCGCGAGATGCTCATCATCGTCTCGGCGCTGTCGATCCAGGACCCGCGCGAGCGCCCGCTCGAGGCGCAGCAGCAGGCCGACGCGAAGCACGCCCGCTTCACCGACCCGACATCGGACTTCCTCGCCTACCTCAACCTCTGGAACTACCTCCGCGAGCAGCGTCGCGAGCTCTCGGGCAACGCGTTCCGGCGGATGGTGCGCGACGAGTACCTGCACTTCCTGCGCATCCGCGAGTGGCAGGACGTCCACGCGATGCTGCGCGACCAGTGCCGTGACATGGGCCTGGACCTCAACAGCACGCCCGCCGACCCCGACCGTGTGCACCAGGCCGCACTGGCCGGGCTGCTCTCCCACATCGGCCTGCGCGAGGGTGACACCCGCGACTTCCTCGGCGCGCGCAACGCCCGCTTCGCGATCTTCCCCGGCTCCGGACTCGCCAAGAAACCACCGCAGTGGGTCGTCGCCGCCGAGCTCGTCGAGACCTCGCGCCTGTTCGCCCGTACGGTCGCGAAGGTCGAGCCGGCCTGGATCGAGCAGGAGGGTGCCCACCTCCTCAAGCGGTCGTACTCCGAGCCGCACTGGTCCCGACGCCGCGGCGCCGTCATGGCGCACGAGCGCGTCACCCTGTACGGGGTGCCCGTGGTCGCGGACCGCCTCGTCTCGTACGGGAAGGTCGACGTCGCCATCGCACGTGAGCTGTTCATCCGACACGCGCTCGTGCAGGGCGAGTGGAGCACGCACCATGCGTTCTGGGCGCACAACGCCGAGGTGCTCGCCGAGATCGAAGGCATCGAGGACCGCGTCCGCCGGCGCGACATCCGGGTGGACGACGAGGCCGTGTTCGCGTTCTACGACGAGCGGGTCGGGCCGGACGTCGTCTCGGTGCGCCACTTCGACTCGTGGTGGAAGCAGGCCCGCCGTCGCCAGCCCGACCTGCTCGACCTGACCCCGGACGACCTCGTACGAGACGATGCCGACGCGGTCGCGCTCGACGCCTATCCGACGACGTGGGAGTCGGCCGGCCTCGCGCTGCCGCTGTCGTACGCGTTCGAGCCCGACAGCGAGATCGACGGGGTGACCGTCGACGTGCCGCTGGAACGCCTTGCCGACCTCGACGAGACCTCCTTCCTCTGGGGTGTCCCGGGCTATCGCCAAGAGCTCGTCACGGCCCTGCTGCGCGGGCTGCCCAAACAGGTCCGACGTCAGCTCGTGCCGGCGCCGGACGTCGCGCGCCGTCTGATGGCGCTGCCTCTCGACACGTCGCTGCCGGTCGCCGAGGCGATGTCGGCCGGCATCCGGGCGCTGACCGGTGACCACGTGAAGCCGGAGACCTTCGACCTTGCGGCGCTGCCCCAGCACCTGCGTGTGACCTTCCGCGTGCTCGACGGGGAGGCCGAGGTCGCCCGCGGCAAGGACCTCGACAGTCTCCGCAAGGAGCTGCGGCCCAGGCTCGGCGCCACGATCGCCGCCGCGTCGAGCAGCATCGAGCGCGACGGCATCCTCAACTGGGACCTCGGCACCATCCCCTCGGAGGTCACGTCGACCAGCCGCGGCCACGAGGTCACGGCCTACCCGGCCCTCGTCGACCGCGTCACCCACGTCGACCTCCGCGTGTTCGCGTCCGCCCAGCACGCCGAGATCGCGATGCGAGCGGGCGTACGCCGGCTGCTGGCGCTCAACACCAGCTCCCCCGCCGCGCAGGTCTCGAAGGACCTCGGCACCCGCGCGCTGCTCGTCCTGGCCGGTGCCCCGTACCGGTCGACGTCGTTGCTCATGGCCGACTGCGTCCTGGCCGGCATCGACGCCGTCACCGGGCGTGCGGTGGTCCGCGACGGCGAGACC
The DNA here is from genome assembly GCF_011751845.1 of Mumia sp. ZJ430. NCBI lineage: Bacteria > Bacillati > Actinomycetota > Actinomycetes > Propionibacteriales > Nocardioidaceae > Mumia > Mumia sp. ZJ430. The sequence goes on from NZ_JAAHFK010000002.1 coordinate 231,978, forward strand.
TTCGCGCTGCTGCGCGAGCAGGTGCGCTCAGAGGGGTACGCCCAGACGCTCGCAGTCGCGCGCGAGGTCGAGCGCACGATCGCCGACCTCGGATCGCTGCGCGGCGACCTCGACCAGTTCCGTACGGCCAAGCCGGAGATCGTGAAGGACATCGAGGTGCAGATGTCGTGGCTGGTCTACGACGGGTTCGTGCCGGACACCGGCCTCGAGCAGCTGCGCCACCTCCCCCGCTACGTGCGTGCTGCCGCCTTCCGGCTGCAGCACGCGGACGACCGCAGCGAGATCGACAAGCGGCACACCGTGCAGGAACTGGAGGCCCGCTTCTACGAGGTCGTCGAGACGCTGCCCGACATCGAGCGGCAGTCCGACGCGGTCCTCGCGGCGCGGTGGGCGCTGGAGGAGCTGCGCGTGAGCCTGTTCGCGCAGCGCCTGCGCACCGCGACGACGGTCTCAGCCAAGCGCGTCACGAAGCTCATCGACGCGATCTCGGGCTGAGCGTCGGCCGCGCCGTCAGTCGTCGACCCGCCCGTAGCGCTCGTAGACGACCTGCGCGCCGAACGTCCGGGTCTCGAGCAGCTCCAGCGGCACGATCTCGGTGACCGGCAGCAGGTATGGCGTGCCGCCCCCGACGACGACCGGGTGGCGGACGATGCGCAGCTCATCCAGGAGTCCGAGCTCGATCGCCTGCGCGGCCAGATCCGCACCACCGATCGAGACGTTCTTGTCGGTCGCGGCCAGCGCCGCGGTGACCTCCTCGGCCACCGACCCCTTGGCGAGCCGGGCGTTGCCCTCAACGCGGTCGAGCGTACGGCTGAAGACGACCTTCGGGAGGGCGGACCAGGCGTCGGAGAAAGCTGCCATGGACTCGGTGGCGCGCATCGCCGGGTCGGTCTCCCACACCACCATCGACTCGTACAACCTGCGGCCCAGCAGGTAGGCGCCGAGCTCGCGGACCTGCTCGAGGTGGAAGAGGAACACCTCGTCGACCGGGGCCGCCCAGCCGGGTTCGCCGGCGCGGTCGGTGATGAAGCCGTCCACCGAGACATTCATCGAATAGAGCAGGCGGGGTCGCGACATCAAGGGGTTCCTCTCAGCAGACTGCGGGACACAGGCATGACCGATGGCGGAGCGCAAACTCATCGCACGGCGTGAGGGGAACCTAGCCGATCTCGATCGGCTCCACGGAGTACGGCGAGGCCACCGGCTTCACGGTCCCGAGAGGCTCCGTGAGCGGGAGCGACGTCGTCGCCGCCACCGGCGCACCGGGCTCGCAGCCGTCGTCCCGGCCGATGACGATCGTCACCTGGAGCTCGTCGTCGGTACGGTCCTCGGCGAATCCGGCGAACTTCTCGCAGGTGGCGTCGCTCGCCTCGTAGGTAACGTCGACCGCGCGCGTGTCAGGTCGGCCGGTGACTGCGGTGACCTTCGCCGTACGGAAGCTCTCCCACGACGTGTCGATCATCGTGAGGCCGTCGAGCGCGCCGAGGCTGCTCAACGTGGCGGGTGCGGACGTCTCTGCCGCAGGCGCGGGCTCGTCGCCCCCTCCGGAGCAGGCCGAGACCGCGAGCAGCACAACGAGCGCGCTGCCCGCAGACAACGCAGCACGTCGCGCAGAACGTCCCGAGAAGGTGCTCATCACCTCTACCGTACCGGCGAGGTCCGCATCTTCTGCGCCCCCCGCCGCCACACGGGCGCACACTGGAGGATGGCCACCTGGATGCGTGAGGCGATCACCACGACCATGACGGACCTGAAGGCCTACGTCGTGCTCGACTGGGACGCGTTCGACACGTGGCTCGAGGAGGAGCACGAGATGGTCGGGCATCCTCACGACCCCTTCTCGCGCATCGACTGTCTCAGCAGCGGTCGCCACGTCGAGATCTCGCTCGACGGCGACGTGCTCGCCGACAGCCGGAGGTCGGTGATGCTGCTCGAGACCTGGCTGCCCGTCCGCTACTAGCTGCCGTGGGAAGACGTCCGTCGCGACCGGCTCGTCCCGTCCGACCGCACGTCGGTCTGCGCCTTTAAGGGCACGGCGTCGTACTGGTCGTACGAGGGCAGCGGCTCGCGCCACCGCAACATCGCGTGGACGTACCGCGACCCACGCCACGACGTGCTCCCCGTCGCGGGGATGCTGGCGTTCTTCGGCGAGCGCGTCGACCGCGTCGTCGACGGTGAGCCGCAGGAACGGCCGGTCACGCCGTGGTCCTGATCGGGCGCCGCGCGGACGCCCGACCAGGTCTGTCGACGCGGCTCAGCCGACGCCGAGCAGGTCGATGACGAAGATCAGCGGCTCACCGGACAGCGGGTGGCCGCCACCGGCGGGCCCGTACGCCTTGTGCGGCGGGATCGTCAGCTGGCGCCGTCCGCCGACCTTCATGCCGGGGATCCCCTCCTGCCAGCCCTGGATGAGGCCCTGCAGCGGGAAACGGATGGACTCGCCACGGTTCCACGAGGCGTCGAACTCGGCACCGTCACGGAACTTCACACCGACGTAGTGCACCGTCACGTAGTCGCCGGGCTTCGCCTCGGCTCCGGTGCCCACGGCGATGTCGAGGATGTCGAGGTCCTCGGGCTCGTCGCCCTCGGGGAACTCGATGACTGGCTTCTCGAGATTGCTCATGCTCCTAGCCTCCCATCTCAGTCGGCAGGTCGCTCCAGCGCGGTGTTGAGGCGGCCGAGGAGCCCGGCGAGCACATCGAGGTCGTGCTCGTCCCAGTCCTCGATGGCCCGGGCGAGCGTCGCGCGGCGTGCGGCCTGCACGGCGGCGATCCGCTCCGCGGCGACCGGCGTCAGCGAGATGAGACGGGCACGTCCGTCCGTCGGGTCGGGCACGCGCTCCACGAGACCGAGCCGCTCGAGCTGGGCGATGCCGCGACTGACGGTCGACTTGTGCACGCCGACCGCGTCAGCGAGGTCGGAGCCGCGGATGCCCCCTGCGACAGGCGAGCGGGTGTCGGTGATCGCGACGAGCAGCATGTATGAGGCGAAGTCGAGCTCAGGGTGGATCTGCGCGATCGTCCCGAGGCCACGCAAGCGGGAGCGGCGCAGCAGCCTGGTCACCTCGTACTCGACGTCGTGCGTCAGGTCGAACGGCACCTGGGAGGGCGTGGTCATGGCGACAGCTCCGGTTCGATGCGGGAGGGCACCCACGGCGGTCCGACGCGGGCCGCCCTCGCGGTCAAGGCAAGACTAGCCAGGAAGGAGCCGATCAGATCGCCGATGTCACGACCCCGGCCGATCTGCACGACTCCGGGCGCACCCCAGCCCCGGCGCGGGGGATACGGCCGGGGCTGGGGGCGTTCGAGGAGCGCCTACCGCAGCTCGGCCGAGCTGAGGCCGAGCACGCGGCGCGCGACGATGAGCTGCTGGATCTGCTGGGTGCCCTCGAAGATGTCGAGGATCTTGGAGTCGCGCGCCCACTTCTCGAGGAGCTCGTCCTCGCCGTAGCCGAGCGTGCCGACCAGTTCGACGCACGTCAGCGTGATCTGGTTGCCGACACGGCCGGCCTTCGCCTTGGCCATCGAGGCCTCGAGCGAGTTGGGCATGCGGTTGTCCGCCATCCACGCCGCCTCGAGCGTCAGGAGGTGGGCGGCCTCCCAGTCGGCCTCCATCCGCAAGAACGTGGCGGCGGCCGCCGACTGCGTCAGCGCCGGCCGGTCGTAGTCGACGACGACACCGGCGTCCTCGAGGATCTCGCGCGTACGGTCGAGTGCCGCGCGTGCGCAGCCCACCGCCATCGCCGCGACGAGCGGGCGCGTGTTGTCGAAGGTCTGCATGACCCCCGCGAACCCCTTGTCGACGTTGACCTCCGGGTCGCCGAGAAGGTTCTCGGCGGGCACCCGGCAGTTGGCGAGCACGATCGTCGCCGTGTCGGACGCCTTGATGCCGAGCTTGTGCTCGAGCCGCTCGACAGTGATGCCGGGCAGCGACTTCGGGACCACGAACGACTTGATCGCCGCCCGGCCGAGCGTCTTGTCGAGCGTCGCCCACACCACGACGGCGTCGCTCCGCTCGCCCGACGTCACGAAGATCTTCTCGCCGTTCAGGATGTACGCGTCGCCATCCTTGACGGCCGTGGTCGTGATCGCCGCGGAGTCGGAGCCGCAGCCGGGCTCGGTGATCGCCATCGACGCCCACATGCCCTTGAAGCGCTCGAGCTGCTCATCGGTCGCGACCGAAGCGATCGCGGAGTTGCCGAGACCCTGTCGCGGCATCGACAGCGTCAGGCCCACGTCGCCCCAGCAGGTCTCGGCCACCGACAGCACGGACGACATGTTGGATCCGTTGCGGACGCCCTCGCCCTTGTCGCTGGATCGGCGCACCCCTGTGGCGCCGGCCCCCTGTCCCGCTCCGGAGTCACCCATGCCGTCGACGATCGCCGCGAGGATGTCGAGCTCCTTGGGGTACGCGTGCTCGGCGAGGTCGTACTTGCGCGAGTTGGCACGAAGGAACTCCGTCGCGACCCGGTGGGCCTGCTCCACGAAGGTACGGAACTTCTTCGGCGTCTCGAGATTGATCATCTGCTGTTCTTCCTGTTCTGCGGTCTCCTCAGACGAGGAGGCCGCCCTCCATCACGCCGACGGCCCGCAGGTCCCTGTACCAGCGCTCGACCGGGTGCTCCTTGGTGAACCCGTGCCCACCGAGGAGCTGGACGCCATCGGTGCCGATCTTCATGCCGTACTCCGCGCAGAGGCGTCGCGAGAGCGCGGCCTCGCGGGCGAAGGGCTTGCCGAGATCGGCGCGCGAGGCAGCGCGCAGCGTCGTCAACCGCGCACCCTCGAGCTCGATCGCCATGTCGGCGACCATGAAGGCGACGCCCTGACGGTGCGCGACGGGCTCACCGAAGGCCTTGCGCTCCTTGACGTACGGGGTGACGTAGTCCAGGACCGCACGCATCGTGCCGAGGGCCAGACCGCTCCAGGCGATACGGGCGAGGCGCACCGAGTCGGCGTAGCCGTCGACGCTCTCCGCGAGCAGAGCCTCCGGACCGACCGCGACTCCGTCCAGCACGAGACGTGACAGCGACGCGGCGCGAAGCCCCATCGACGGATCCGTCTCGATGACCAGGCCGGGTGTGCTGGACTCGAGGACGAACAGGCCGTGCCGGCCGTCGTCGAGCCGCGCGGCGACCACGAACAGCTCGGCGGCGGCGCCACGGATGACTCCCGACTTCACGCCATCGAGCACGAAACCGCCCGGCACCTTGCGGGCGGTGGTGCGCAGCGTCATCGGGTCGAACAGCGCGCACGGCTCGGCGACCGCGAGCGCGGCGGCCGGGACGTCGGCACCGGTGAAGGCCGGAAGGTACGTCGCCTGCTGCGCGGAGTCGCCCCACAGGCCGATCGCGGTGGCCACGGCGCCTGGCGCCAGCAGCGAGGCGCCGATGCCCATGTCGCCCTTGCCCAGCGCCTCGGCGACGAGGGCGCCGGTCGTCGCGGAGCGCTCGGCGGCCAGGCCGCCGAGGTCCTCGGGGAGTCCCATGAGGGTGAGGCCGAGCTCGCTCGCGTGGGCGGTGACGTCGCTCGGGGTCTCGTTGGCGGCCTCGGCCTTCTCGACCGACGGCCGGACCACCTCGCGCGCGAACTGGTCGACCAGGCCGACCATCATCTGCTGGTCCTCGGTGGGCGTCAGGTCGAAGACGCCGCTCCCCTGCGCCGCCGTAGGGCGTACCGGGGCGCCCTTGCCGGGAGCCCGGGTGAACCCGCGGCTGACGGCGGCCGCCGTACGGAAGCCGACGCGCGCACCGTGGTAGACCACCTGCTCTGACGGTCCCCGGAGGTTGAGCCGGTCGAGGACGGGAAGTGAGGCGATCCGGTTGAGGACGGCGAGCCCCTTGCTCATCGGGTCTCGGCGCGTCGAGTGCGCTGTCACAGCGTCTCCTGGTGGGTCATAAGGGTAGGACGTACCCCTACTGTAACTGCGAGTTGCACGCTTGCGCACCTCGGCCCACCATCGACGCGAGAACGTGACCATTGCGATGTCACATCACCTGAGTGACATGGTGGGGAAGGTGGGCGGACACCCTGCTCCGTAGGGTCGGATACCCTTCCCAGGTCAGTGCCCCCAGGCCGTCGAACGCCGTGAAGGAGCCCCCGTTGTCCGTGACCTTGCCCTCCGGTGGCACCGTACGCCCGATCACCCGGTGGGGTGAGCCCGTGATGCACCACAAGCTGCAGCCGGTGACGGAGTACGACGAGGCCCTCGAGACGCTCGTCGCGGACATGTTCGCCACGATGTACGCGGCCGAGGGCGCAGGCCTGGCCGCCAACCAGATCGGGGTGGACCTCCAGGTCTTCGTGTTCGACTGCACCGACGGGGCCGGCAAGCGCGTCGTCGGCGTGGTCTGCAACCCGGTGCTGACCCTCCCCGAGACGGGTGACCGCAACCTCGACGACAGCGAAGAGGGCTGCCTGTCACTGCCGGGCGCCTACACCTACTGCGCGCGTCCCGACTGGTCGCAGGTCGACGGCACCGACCACACCGGTGCTCCCGTGACGTACGTCGGCGAGGGCGGCACGCTCGCACGCTGCCTGCAGCACGAAACCGACCACCTCATGGGCACCGTCTTCGGAGACCGGGTGCCGTCGCGGGCCCGCAAGAAGCTCTACAAGCAGGCCGAGGCGATCGCCGAGGACTACCCGGCCGCGTGGCCCGCCGTGGCCCGGGTGAGCAGCGCGCACGACCTCTGACGCCCGTCCCCCGCTGGCGGATCGAGCCCCCTAGTCGCCCGACGGGCCCAGCGCCCAGCAGGCGACGGCGGTCGCCGCGGCGACGTTGAGCGAGTCGATCCCGGCCGCCATCGGGACGGTCACGCGCACGTCCGCGCTGCGGGTCCAGTGCGGTGACAGGCCGTCGCCCTCCGAGCCGACCATCAGCGCGATCTTGTCCCCCGCTCCAGCCGCGGCCACCTCCCGCAGGTCGCGGGCATCGTCGGCCAGCGTCATCGCCAGGCTCGTCCACCCGTGCTCGCGCAGCAGCGTCGGAAAGCCGTACCAGTCGTCGACCCGCGCGTACGGAAGCCAGAACACCGACCCCATCGAGACCTTGATCGCCCGCCGATAGAGCGGGTCGGCGCAGCGCGGCGAGAGGACCACGGCGTCGAAGCCGAGCGCAGCCGCGCTGCGGAAGACGGCCCCGATGTTCGTGTGGTCGACGAGGTCCTCGGCCACGACGACGCGGCGCGCCCCGGCGAGCACCTCCTCCACCGACGCGACCGGGCGCCTGTCGAGGCTCGCCAGCGCACCGCGGTGCACATGGAAGCCGGTCACCCCCTCGATCGCCTTCTCGCTCATCACGTACACCGGGGCGTCGGCCGTCTCGAGCACGTCGGACAGGGTCTCCAGCCAGCGCGGCGCCATGAGGAACGACCGTGCCTGGTGCCCCGACTCGAGCGCACGGCGGACGACCTTCTCGCCCTCGGCGATGAACACGCCGCGCTCGGACTCCAGGAGCTTGCGCAGCTGCACGTCGCGCAGGTCCACGTAGTCGCGCAGCCTCGGGTCGGACGGGTCGGCGACCTCGACGATGTCAGCCATCGTTTTCGTCACGCAGTGCGGCGACGAGCCGGTCTCGGGTCCGCGCCGAACGGGCGGGGTCGCGGTTGGACAGGACGGCGACCGTCGTCTCGTCGACGTGCCCGACCGCAGGCGTCCATGCCGTCCCCAACGGGGCATCGTCGGCACGGACGCAGAACACGCGGGCGGCGTCGGCCTCCTCCAGCACGGCGGCATTGACCGCGGGCCGGTCCGTCGACGCCATCGCGTACCAGGCTCCCGCCAGGTCGCCCGGCTCGTACGCGCGCTCCACGAGCGCGACGTCGCCGCGGTCGGCGGCCTCGCGGATGAGCGGGTCCACCTCGGGCGACACCACGGTCAGCGCGGCACCCGCCTCGAGGAACGCCGGCAGCCGGCGCGCCGCGACGTGCCCCCCGCCGACGATGACGACACGGCGCCCCGCGAGAACGAGGCCTGAGGGGTACGGCGGATGGGTGAGTCCGGGTCCGTGGTTCACTCCCCGATGTTATCGAGGCGCCTCACCCGATAGCGTCGGCGGACAAGCCCGCACGACCCAAGGAGATGCGATGAGCCTCGACCGTCCGGTGACACCGAACCCGTACGACTTCCTCCCCCCGGTCCCGTCCTTCACCCTCACGAGTACGGAGCTGAGCGACGGCGACGCGCTGAAGGAGGCGCAGGTGTACGCGGCCGGCAACCGGTCTCCCCAGCTGTCGTGGGAGGGGTTCCCCGAGACCACGAAGAGCTTCGTCGTCACCTGTTTCGACCCGGACGCACCCACCCCGTCGGGTTTCTGGCACTGGGTCCTCGTCGACATCCCCGGGCACATCCGCTCACTCGAGTCGGGCGCCGGCTCCGGCGGCATCGTGCCGGCAGGAGCGTTCCACGTCCGCAACGACTTCGGCACGGCAGACTTCGCGGGGGCGGCGCCGCCCGAGGGCGACCGGCCGCACCGCTACTACTTCGTCGTGCATGCAGTCGGTCAGGAGCAGCTGGGCGTCGACGAGAACGCGACGCCCGCCGTGGTCTCGTTCAACCTCGCGTTCAAGACGCTGGCACGGGCGACACTTCTCGGGACGTATCAGCACTGATCAGACGCTCGCAGTCGGCGATGGCCTCGGCGAGCATCCGGCGCAGCACGGAGTCGGAGTCGGTGCTCACCGAGCGTACGACGCCATCGACGCTGTTGAGCACGATCCGGGGAGCCGCGCGACGGGCGAAGTGCTTCGGGTGCGTCGTCAGGCCCCGGCGGAAGCCTCGCGCCCACTGCTCGGCGCTGGGCGCCTGCGCGAAAGCCTCGCCGATCAGCGGCGCGAACTCCTCGGGAAGCGACGTCTCCGTCTCCTCCAGGTAGCGCTCGCAGGCGAGGAGCCCGACGGCCAGCGCCCGCTGATGGGCACGGGGCGACAGCGGGAGCGCGATCGTGGCCGCGCGGATGCAGATCGCGGCGTGGAGGCGCGGATCGGGACTGTTGAGACCGACGACGCGTGGCACGAGCTCCACCATCGTGACGCGGGTGTCGTCGGTGACGTTGTCGTTGACCAGGCGAGCGAGCCCGGCCAGCAGGGGGTGCGTACACGCCGGCTGGTCGCTCCACTTCTCGCCGGCGAGATACGACGCGAACTCCATGAAGCATGCCCCCTTGCGGGGGTTCCGGTGCTTGCCCGGTGAGAGCACAGGGACGAGCTCGGGGACGCTGCTAGACCGCATGGCGACCTCCTGAGGAGGGGCTGTTCTGACCTTTTCCTCAGTGTGCGCCCGATCTGGCGGCAGCGCCACTGCGCTGCCACCCGATCTCGAACGGGTCGGGCGTCAGCCCTGTGAGCCCGGGGGCTCTTCCCAGATCTCGGTGGTGTCGTCCTCCCACGCCTCGACGGGCTCCTCGCCGGCGCGCTGCTCCTGAGCCGGCGGCACCGCGCGCTGGACCTCGGGGGTCGCGGCCGCCTTGGCGGCCTCCAGCGCCTCGTCCACCGCGCGGTGCGCCGCACTCAGGTCGGGCTCCACGATCTCGGCCGCCGGCGCCTCGTCGTACGAGACACGCCTGCGCGGACCCTCGGACATCGCCGGGATCTGGCCGACCGCGGCACCGAGGCCCTTGAGGGCGTCGCCGACCTCGCTCGGGATGATCCAGAGCTTGTTGGCGTCGCCCTGAGCGATCTCAGGGAGCATCTGGAGGTATTGGTAGGCCAGCAGCGACTGGTCGGGCTGGCCGTCGTGGATCGCCTGGAAGACGGTCGAGATCGCCTGCGCCTCGCCCTGCGCGGTGAGGATCTGCGACTCGCGCTTGGCCTGGGCGCTGAGGATCTGGGCCTCGCGGTCACCCTCGGCCCGAAGGATCTGCGACTGCTTCTCGCCCTCGGCGGTGAGGATCGCGGCCTGACGGCTGCCCTCGGCCTGAAGGATCGCGGCGCGCTTGTCGCGGTCGGCGCGCATCTGCTTCTCCATCGAGTCCTTGATGGACGGCGGCGGGTCGACACCCTTGAGCTCGACACGGTTGACGCGGATGCCCCACTTGCCGGTGGCCTCGTCGAGCACCCCGCGCAGCTTGGTGTTGATCTCGTCGCGGCTGGTGAGCGTCTGCTCGAGCGTCATGCCGCCGATGATGTTGCGCAGCGTCGTCATCGTCAGCTGCTCGATCGCCTGGATGTAGTTGGAGATCTCGTACGTGGCGGCGATCGGGTTGGTCACCTGGAAGTAGATGACGGTGTCGATCGAGACGACCAGGTTGTCCTCGGTGATCACCGGCTGCGGCGGGAACGACACGACCTGCTCGCGAAGGTCGATCTTGAACGAGACCTTGTCGACGAACGGGGTGATGACGTTGAGGCCCGCGTTGAGCGTCGTCTTGTACTTGCCGAAGCGCTCGACGATCCCCGCACGTGCCTGCGGGACGATCTGGATCGACTTGGCGAGGACGACGACGACGGCGATCGCGAGAAGGACCAGGATGATCAGGACGGCCATGGGGCTCCTCGAGCTTCGGAGACGATGCCCCGGACACTAGCGCACGACCCGCCCATTCCCGAACCCGCTCCCGGGTCACTCCTCCGGGTACACCACCGCGGTCGCGCCGTCGATCTCGAACACCGCGACGCGGGTGCCTTCCTCGATCGTCACGCCTGGGTCGAACGCACGCGCCGACCACGTCTCTCCCCCGAGCTTGACCTGCCCCTGCGTCGCGTCGACGGTGCTCAGCGCGACCCCGGACGCGCCGACAAGCGCCTTCGTCCCGGTCTTGAGGTCCGGGCCGGTGTGCAGCCGTTTGACCATCGACGGACGCGCGAGCAGCAGCATCGCGAGCGAGACCGCGATCGCGATGACCGCGCTCACCGCCACCGATGCTCCCAGCGCCGCCGTGCCCGCACCGGCGAACGCACCGACCGCGAGCATGAGGAGCACGAGGTCGAGGCTCAGCAGCTCAGCGGTCGCGAGCAGCAGCCCTAGCCCGAGCCAGCCCGCCCAGGCGTTGTCCCCGAGCCACTCCCAGAAGCCGTTCATGACGGCGACTCTAGGGGACGCGAGGGGCGTACGAGGTCAGCGTGGCGCGCGACGTGCCGCGTAACGACCGTCGCGCTCCTCGAGGATCAGCGGCATGTGGAACGTGATCGCGAGGTTCTGGGCGGTGAGGGTCTCGGCGATCGCCCCCTTGGCGGTGACCTTGCCGTCACGCAGCATCAGCACGTGGGTGAAGCCCGGGGGGACCTCCTCCACGTGGTGCGAGACCAGCACGAGCACCGGCGCCTCGGGGTCACGCGCGAGCTTGCCGAGGTTGGAGACGAGATCCTCGCGGCCACCGAGGTCGAGACCCGCGGCCGGCTCGTCGAGGAGCAGCAGCTCAGGATCGGTCATCAGCGCGCGCGAGATCAGGACGCGCTTGCGCTCGCCCTCGCTGAGCGTGCCGAAGGTCCGGTCGACGAGTCGCTCGACCCCCATCAGCCGCAGGATCAGCAGTGCGCGCGCCTCGTCGAACTCCTCGTACTCCTCGCGCCACCGGCCTGTCACCCCGTACGAAGCGGTGATAACGACGTCGAGGACCCGCTCGGACTTGGGGATGCGCTCGGCGACGGCGGCGCTCGTGTAGCCGATGCGCGGCCGCAGCTCGAAGACGTCGACCGCGCCGAGGATCTCCCCGAGGACGGTCACCGTCCCTTCGCTCGGATGCATCTGGGTCGACGCGAGCTGCATCAACGTGGTCTTGCCAGCGCCGTTGGGTCCGAGGAGGACCCAGCGTTCTCCCTCGCTCACGGTCCAGCTGACGTCGTCGAGCAAAGTGTGGGTGCCGCGTCGTACGGTGACGTCGGCGAGCTCGAGCACGGGCGCCATGCACTACTCCTGCACGTTGGGGTGGGCGCCCCCAACCTACGGCACCCCAAGGGCGACCGCCTGACGCGGGTTGTCCCTCGACGTCCTAGGCTCGTCGTCGTGCCCACGTTGTCCCGTTCCGCACGCTGGGTCTGCTGGTTCAACGCCTGGCTCGCGGGTGCCGCACCGCTCGAGACCGCCGTCGACGCCGTCCGCGCAGACGACGCGGCGCACCATGTCCTCGGCACGCCCAGCGGCGCGCCCGCCGACCCTCCGCCACCCGAGCCGCTCCTGCTCGCCTGGGGTGCGCTGCGCCGCGCCGGAGCGACCGGGGCGAGCCTTGCCCTCCCCGAGCCCGGCGACCCGTACGGTCTCGCGGGGCCGGCGGCGTTCACGGCCGCGGCGACCGACGCGGGCGAGGCGGTGATGGTCGACGGCACGGGCATCGGGCTGGTTCCGGAGGTGATCGGGAGCGGGGTCTTCTGGCACCGGTACGAGGCCAACCCCGCCCCCCACGGCACAGGGCTCGCCGAAGCGTCGCGCGACCTCCGGACCGAGCTGGCCGTCACCGCCGACGAGCTCCTCGACCTCGATGTCGCTCGCTGGCAGCCGGAGGTCCGCGAGGCGCTCTCAGGTATCCGCGACACCACCGAGCCGCTCCTCGCGCCGGGCTACGCACCACGTGCCGAGGAGCTCGCGGCCACCGCCCAGCGTTGCCTGGCCATCGCCGACCTCGCGACCGCGACCGAGTCCGGGGCCGTCACCGCGTGGGAGGTCGACGCCCGCGGTACGCACCTGCGCAGCCTCGCCCGAACGGCACGGCACGCGCTGGTCGCCGCCTGCAACGCCGGTCGGCCCCGATAACCTCGGAGCCGTGAACGAGCCCGTCCCCACCCCGACCGCACCGCTCGACGGCCCCACCGTCTCCGTGACACTGCTGGGGCGTGACCACGCTGGTGTGACCGCGCGGCTGTTCGAGGCGTTCGCGGCGTACGACGTCGAGGTGATCGACGTCGAGCAGATCGTGCTGCGCGGACGCCTCGTCCTCGCGGTGCTGCTCACGGCCCCGCTCGACCGCGCGGGGTTCGAGCGGACGCTCTCCGCCGTGGCCGACGAGCTCGGGATGGAGCTCGACCTCGCGTACGGGCAGGGCGACAACCGGGGCCGCCGGCGCGGGCGCAGCCACGTCACCGTCCTCGGCGCCCCCCTCCTGCCGGCGGCGTTCGCCGCGGTCACCGCACAGGTCGCTGCCGCCGGCGGCAACATCGACCGGATCGTCCGGATGGCGCGCTACCCCGTGACCGCGATCGACCTCGACGTCTCCGGCGCCGAGCCCGAGGCGCTCCGGCGCGCGCTGGCCCTCGAGGCGGCGCGCCAGAACGTCGACGTCGCCGTGCAGCCGCTCGGCATCCACCAGCACGCCCAGCGGCTGGTCGTCATGGACGTCGACTCCACGCTCATCCAGGGCGAGGTGATCGAGATGATCGCCGCGCACGCCGGGTACGAGGCGGAGGTCGCCGAGGTGACCGCGGCGGCGATGCGCGGCGAGCTCGACTTCGCGGACTCGCTCGCGCAGCGGGTCGCACTCCTCGAAGGAGTCGACGCCAGCGCGCTCGACCAGGTGTACGACGCGATCCAGCTCGCGCCCGGCGCCCGCACGATGATCCGTACGCTCAAGCGGCTCGGCTACCGCTTCGCGCTGGTCTCCGGTGGCTTCACGCAGATCATCGACAAGCTCGCCGCCGACCTCGGGATCGACTACTGGGCGGCCAACACGCTGGAGGTGGCCGACGGGAAGTTGACGGGCCGCGTCACGGGGCCCGTGGTCGACCGCGCGGGCAAGGCAGAGGCGCTGCGCCGGTTCGCCGACGCCTCCGGCATCTCGCTCGCCAACACGGTCGCGATCGGCGACGGCGCCAACGACCTCGACATGCTCGAGGCCGCAGGGCTCGGGATCGCGTTCAACGCCAAGCCCGCCGTACGGGATGCCGCTGACACCTCGTTGTCCGTCCCGTACCTCGACGCGATCGTCTTCCTCCTCGGCATCACCCGCGAGGAGGTCGAGGCGGCGGACGCCCTCGCCTGACCCGCAACCCCTCCCGGGACGTCATACGGATCGAGGGTCGGAACCCTCGATCCGTATGACGTCCCGGGGGTCAGCGGGGCGACGGGGCGAGGTAGTCCTCGAGCCGCATCGTCCGTGGATCGATGTCGAACCAGTCCCCGTCGTACGTCAGCACGGCGGCGGCCGACGTCGGGAAACCACGGTCGCCGTACGCCTTCCACGCGCCGTTGTGCGTCCCGTCGTGGAGCATCCAGACGAGGTCGCCCATCGACGGGTTGTGCCCGACGACGACGATCGTGCTTGGCTCGCCGTCGACGGCACGCACCTCTTGAAGGACCCGGTGCGCGCTGGCCTCGTACAGGCTCGGGGGGTACGCCACGTGGGCCGGTGCGAGGCCGAGCGACGCGTTGACCTCGTCGAACGTCTCGCGCGTCCGTACCGCCGGCGAGACGAGCGCGAGCGCGGTCCCGGTCACGAAGTCGGTGAGCTGCTCACCGCGGCGCCGGGCGTCGTCGTGACCGCGCCGCGTCAGCGCCCGGGCCAGGTCGGTGGACGCCGACCCCTCGGCCTTGGCGTGCCGGACCACGACCAGCTGCTTCACGGATTACTCGTCGTCCTCGAGGCGGAACCCGATCTTGAGGGTGACCTGGTAGTGATCGACCCGGTCTCCCTCGATGTGCCCGCGAATGCCCTCCACCTCGAACCAGTCCAGGTGACGCAGGGTCTTCGAGGCCCGCTCGATGCCGTTGGTGATCGCGTCGGAGACGCCCTCGGTCGAGGTGCCCACGATCTCGGTGATGCGGTACGTACGGTTCGTCATACTGCCCATCATGCCGCTGATCGACTGGCGTACCGTGGAGGGATGGAGGATCGCCATGCCGACCGTGTCAGCATCACCACGGCGCAGGTGGCCCGCAGCGAAGAGCTGAGGCACCGCCAGAACCGCTACCTGGTGTCGATGCTGATCCGTACGATCTGCTTCCTGCTCGCCGTCGTGGTCGACGGATGGGCTCGGTGGTTCTTCATCCTCGGCGCTCTCTTCCTGCCCTACGTCGCCGTCGTCTTCGCGAACACGGCGCGCCGCAAGCCCGTCGACCAGGCCGACGTGCTCCACCCCGAGCCGATCGGCGAGATCACGACCGGCCCGGTGACCAAGCCCGCCGACGAGACCGATGACCCTGACACAACGACAGGACCCCGGTGAACGACGAGACCCTGACCTGCTCCGCGAAGGGCTGCGAGAACCCCGCGAAGCACGCGCTCCTGTGGAACAACCCCAAGATCCACACGCCGGACCGGCGCAAGACGTGGCTCGCGTGCGACGCGCACGAGGAGTCGCTGCGCCAGTTCCTGTCGGCCCGTGGCTTCTGGAAGGAGACCCAGCCGGTCTCCTCCGACGTCGGCTGACGGTTCGCGCCGCCCGTCCCGCCCGCCGCTCGGCTAGCCGCCGATGGCCGACATCGGGCGGCTCGGCTGCAGGAACCCGACGTCGTCGATGCCGTGACCGGGAAGCTTCGTCCACATCGCGGCGCGCCAGCGGTCGGCGATCTCGTCGTCCGATGCTCCCCCGCGCAGCGCCGCCCGCAGGTCGGACTCCTCACGGGCGAAGAGGCAGTTGCGGACCTGCCCGTCGGCCGTCAGCCGGACCCGGTCGCAGTCGCCGCAGAACGGCCGCGTCACCGAGGCGATGATGCCGACCGTCGCGGGACCACCGTCCACGAGGAACTCCTCGGCCGGCGCCGAGCCTCGGTCTCGGTTCGCCGGTGTCAGCGTCATGTACGGGGCCAGCTTCTCGAAGATCTCGTCCGCCGTCACCATCGAGCTGCGGTCCCAGACGTGCTGGGCGTCCAGCGGCATCTGCTCGATGAACCGCAGACGGTAGCCCCGGTCGAGGCACCAGGCGAGCAGCTCAGGGGCCTGGTCGTCGTTGATGCCGCGCAGCAGCACCGCGTTGACCTTCACCGGGGCGATCCCCGCCTCCTGGGCGGCCTCGAGCCCGGCGACGACGTCGGCGTGCCGGTCACGACGGGTGATCTGCTCGAAGGTGTCCGGGCGGATCGTGTCGAGGCTGATGTTGACCCGGTCGAGCCCGGCCTCGGCCAGCGCTCCCGCGGTGTGCTTGAGCCCGAGACCGTTCGAGGTCAGCGACACCGTCGGCGTCGGGGAGAGCGCCTTGGTCGCGGTGACGATGCCCGCCAGCCCGCGTCGGAGCAAGGGCTCTCCGCCCGTGAACCGTACATCGGTCACACCGAGCCGCTCCACCGCGATCGTGACGAGCCGGACGACCTCGTCGTCGGTCAGCGTCTGCTCCGTCGGCATCCAGTCCAAGCCCTCAGCCGGCATGCAGTACTGGCAGCGCAGGTTGCAGCGGTCGGTGAGCGAGACGCGCAGATCAGTGGCCACCCGACCGTGGCGGTCGGCGAGCGTTGCTGCGGTCTGCGCGAGGGTCTCGGCAGTCATGACATCAGTCTAGGCACGCAGACCTCCGTCGGTGGCAGTGTGGAGCCGTTAGGTAACGTCGGGACGTGTACCGGTTCCTCCTGACCCGCCGCTGGCTCGCGTTCGCGCTGTTCGTGGTCCTGCTGGCCGGGGTCTGCACGTGGTTGGGGTTCTGGCAGTTCGGCCGCCTCGACGACAAGGTCGCACGCAACGACGTCACGCGGCAGAACGTGGAGTCGACGCCCGTCGCGCCTTCGAAGGTCGCGACCTCCGACATCGACGAGGCCGAGAGCAACGAGTGGCGCCAGGTCACGGTCACCGGCACGTACGACACCGCGAACAACCTCATCGTCAAGTACCAGACCCGTGACGAGGGCTCCGGAGTCGACATCGTCACTCCCCTCCGTACCGCTGACGGCACGGCCGTCCTCGTCGAGCGCGGCTGGCTCCCGTCTGCGAACCGGACCGGCGCGGACGTCGACGTCCCCACCCCGCCTTCCGGAGAGGTCACGGTGGTCGGCTGGTGGCGTGCCAACGACCACGTCCCCCTGTCCGCCACCCAGCCCGACGAGGCAGGCCAGGTGCGTGCCGTCTCGACGCTCGGGGTCGCACCGGCCCTCGACTATCCCCTGTACGAGGGCGGCTACCTGCTTCTCGAGGAGCAGGACCCGCCCAACGACGAGTTCATCCTTCCCGACGGGCCCGAGTATGGCCAGGGACCGCACTTCTTCTACGGCCTGCAGTGGTGGTTCTTCGGGGCACTCGGTGTCATCGGCTTCGGATGGTTCGCGTGGGCCGAGGCCCACCCGCGCGGTCCCCGCAAAGCGGGCCATGCCCGTCCCGGCCAACGCAGCGTTCCTGCCGCCCGCGCGGCCGCGGAGCGCGCCGCCGCCGCCCGAGCGGGCACGACCGGCTCACAGCGATCGGAGGGCGCCTCCGTCGACCGGGAGCATGACTCCGGTGACGTACGAAGCCGCAGGTGACAGCAGAAACGCTGCTGCCGCCCCGAACTCCTCTGGACGCCCGTACCGCCGCAGCGGGATCGACCGCTCCGAGGCCGCACGCGCAGCCTGAGGGTCGTCCGCCAGCGAGTCGAGGTGGCGGACGCGGTCGGTCTCGATCCGGCCCGGCAGCAGCCCGTTGACCCGTACGCCCCGGGGTCCGAGCTCGTCAGCCAGCTCCTTCGTGAGCATGGCCAGCCCTGGCCGCAGGCCGTTGCTGATCGACAGGCCGCCGATCGGTGTCCGTACCGACGACGAGAGCACGAGGGCGATCGCTCCGCCGTCGCCGAGGGCGGGAGCCAGCTCGCGGACGAGCCTCACCGCGCCCAGGAAGACCGACTCGAACGCGCCGCGCCACTGGTCGTCCGTCACGTCGGCGAGCGTGCCGCCCGGCGGACCACCGACGCTGACCAGCAGGCCGTCGAAGCGGCCGTAGCGCTCCGTCACCGCGCGCAGCACCTCGGCGGGCGTACCGGGATCGGCGTTGTCCGCGACCACGCCGGTCGCCCGCTCCGCCCCCAGCTGGGCGACCGCGACCTCGACGGCGTCGGCATCGCGCCCGGTGACCACCACCGACGCCCCCTGGTCGACGAGGCACTGCGCGCTGGCAAGCCCGAGCCCACGGCTCGCGCCGGTGAGGACGTACGCTCGTCCCTCCAGTCCGAGGCTCATCGGGCTCCCCCTGCGGCCGCGAGAACGGCCCGGAACCGGCCGTGCTGCGCGCGGCGCTCGGCCTTCGCCTGGGCCGCGAGGTCGAGACTGCCTGCCGACTGCAGCAGCGCCTTCGTGGCGCTCACCGCTCCGTGCGGGGCTGCGGTGAGGGCTGCGACGAGGTCAGCGAGCCGGGTGTCGAGCTCAGCGAGGGGTACGGTCTCCAGCGCGATCCCGAGGCGCGTGGCCTCCTCGGCAGGCACCCACCGGGCGGTCGCGCAGATCTCCAGCGCACGGGCGTACCCGACGGCCTCCACGAGCGGCTTGGTGCCGGTGAGATCGGGGACGAGCCCGAGCGCGGGCTCCTTCATGCAGAACTGGGCGTCGTCGGCGACGATCCGCAGGTCGCAGGCGAGCGCCAGCTGGAACCCGGCACCGACCGCATGGCCCTGGACGACGGCCACGGAGACGAACCGTGGGTCGCGCAACCAGGTGAAGCCCTCCTGGTACGAGGCGACCGTGGCGTCGAACTCCTCCACGCTGCCCGCGGCCATCTCGGGGAAGCCACGCTCGCCCTCGATGCCCTGCGGGCTCAGCATCGCGCGGTCGAGACCTGCGGAGAACGACGCGCCGCCCCCGCGCACGACGACCACCCTGACGTCGTCGCCGACCGCGGCACCGACCGCGGCGAGCGCGCGCCACATGGCTGGCGTCTGGGCGTTGCGGACATCAGGGCGGTTCAGGGTGACGGTGAGGACGGGACCGTCGACGGCGACGTCGAGCCCGGCGGCACCAAGCGACTCGGAAGAGGGATAGCTCATGAGGGTGAGGCTATCGAGCGAGGTGCGTCGGGGCCTCAGGCGAGGCTGATGAGCTCCTGGTAGTCGGCGGTCCAGAGGTCCTCGACGCCGTCGGGGAGGATGAGCACGCGGTCGGGCTGGAGCGCCTCGACCGCACCCTCGTCGTGGGTGACGAGCACGATCGCGCCTTGGTACGAACGGATCGCCCCCAGCACCTCCTCGCGCGACGCAGGGTCGAGGTTGTTGGTGGGCTCGTCGAGCAGGAGGACGTTCGCCTGGGAGACGATCAGCGTCGCCAACGCCAGGCGGGTCTTTTCGCCGCCGGAGAGGACCCGTGACGGCTTGTGCGCATCGTCGCCGCTGAAGAGGAAGGCGCCGAGCACGCTGCGCGCCTGCGTGTCGGTCAGCGAGGGCGCGGCCGACTGCATGTTCTCGAGGACCGAGCGTTCCAGGTCGAGCGTCTCGTGCTCCTGCGCGTAGTAGCCCAGCTTGAGCCCGTGACCAGGACGGATCTCGCCGGTGTCGGACGCGTCGAGGCCGCCGAGGATGCGCAGCAGCGTCGTCTTGCCGGCGCCGTTGAGCCCGAGGATCACGACGCGGCTGCCGCGGTCGATCGCGAGGTCCACGTCGGTGAAGATCTCCAGCGACCCGTACGACTTGGACAGGCCTTCGGCCATCAGCGGCGTCTTGCCGACCGGCGCCGGGGTCGGGAAGTCGATCTTGGCGACCCGGTCGGCCGCACGCTCACCCTCGAGCCCGGCCAGCATCTTCTCGGCACGGCGCGCCATGTTCTGGGCAGCGGTCGCCTTCGTGGCCTTGGCCCGCATCTTGTCGGCCTGCGCCATCAGGGTCGACGCCTTGCGCTCGGCGTTGGAGCGCTCGCGCTTGCGGCGGCGCTCGTCGGTCTCACGCTGCTCGAGGTACTTGCGCCACCCCATGTTGTAGACGTCGATCTCGGCACGGTTCGCGTCGAGGTGGAAAACCTTGGTGACGACGTCCTCGAGGAGCACGACGTCGTGGCTGATGATGACGACACCGCCCCTGTACGACATGAGGAAGTTGCGCAGCCACACGATCGAGTCGGCGTCGAGGTGGTTGGTCGGCTCGTCGAGAAGGAGCGTGTCGGCACCGAGGAAAAGGATGCGTGCCAGCTCGATCCGGCGCCGCTGGCCGCCCGAGAGCGTCTTCAGGGGCTGCTCGAGGATCCGGTCGGGCAGCCCCAGGCTGGCGGCGATCGTGGCGGCCTCGGACGCCGCGGCGTACCCGCCTCCGGCGTGCAGCTCGGCGTCGGCGCGCGCGTAGCGCCTCATCGCCTTGTCGCGGATCGCGTCGTCGTCGGAGCCCATCTCGATCTCCGAACGCCGCAGTGCCCGGTAGACCTCGTCGAGGCCGCGCGCGGACAGGATCCGGTCGCGGGCGCTCTGCTCAGGGTCGCCGGTGCGCGGGTCCTGCGGGAGGTAGCCGATGGTCCCGCGGCGGGTGATCGTCCCCGCGGTCGGGTCAGTGCCCTCGCCGGCGAGGATCTTCGTGAGCGTGGTCTTGCCCGCTCCGTTGCGCCCCACCAGACCGACCTTGTCGCCGTCGGCGACCTGGAACGTCGCCCCCGACATGAGGACGCGTGCGCCCACGCGCAGCTCGAGGTCGTGGACGCTGATCATGGCGGAGCTACTCCTGGGAGGTGGGAGAAAGGGAGAAGGAGACGTCGACGCCTCCGGAGGCCGAGATCTCGGCCACCAGCCAGTGTACGGAGTCGGGTCAGTCGGCCACGACGACGGACTCGATCACCACGGGCTCGACGGGCGCATCCATCTCACCGGTCTGCACCGCGGAGATCTCGTCGACGACCGCCTTGCTCGCGTCGTCGGCGACCTCGCCGAAGATCGTGTGCAGTCCGTCGAGGTGCGGGGTCTCGGCCGTCGTGATGAAGAACTGGGAGCCGTTGGTGTCCGGGCCCGCGTTGGCCATCGCCAGCAGATAGGGGCGATCGAACGTGAGGCTGTCGACGATCTCGTCCTCGAACTCGTAGCCGGGACCGCCCATGCCCGTGCCGAGCGGGTCGCCGCCCTGGATCATGAAGCCAGGGATCACACGGTGGAAGACGGTGTCGTCGTAGAGCGGCTCGTCCTTCTTGTCGCCCGACTCCGGGTCGGTCCACTCCTTGTCGCCGGTCGCGAGACCGACGAAGTTCGCGACGGTCTCAGGTGCCTCGTCAGGGAAGAGCGTCACGGTGATGTCACCGTGGTTGGTCGTGATCGTGGCCTGCGCGGCCGAGACGGACGCACCCGCGTCCTCGTCGTCGCCGCCGCAGCCGGTCACGAGGAGCAACACCGCCGCCATCGAGGCGATCCACCGCATGCGCACGAGAGGGCCCTTTCTCCAGGAGGTCGTAGGCACCGTACCGTGCCGGTCTCGACGGAACGGCACCGCACAGCACGGCGCGAGCCGGCGTTCGGTGGTCGAACGTCGGCTCGCGCGGGTGTGACGTCGGTGAGCTGGTCAGCCCTTGAGCGCGCTGGCGAGCTGCTCGTCGGTCTGCGCGAGCGCCTCGGCGGCCTTCGTGAGGTACTGGCTCATGCCGGTCAGACCCTCGATGGTCTGCTTGACGCCGGTGTTGAACTCCTCGTAGGACTCGTTGAATGCCTTGGAGGACTTGTCCGTGACGTAGCCGTCGGAGACGAGCTGGTCGACGAGCGACTTGAGCTTCGAGAGGGTGCCCTCGATCTCCGTCTGCCCGTCGGTGAGCTTTGTCGCCGCCGACTCCATCTCGGCGTAGGTGACGTTCATGTTCGCCATGCTGCGTTCCTCTCGTCGTGTGGGTGATCCGCGACCGCCGCTGTCGAAGGCCACCGGACCGAACCGAGGTATATGGTCCGCAAGCACTCTAGACGCGGCGAGGGTCAGCCCGGCAACCACGAACCCGCTCCGATCGGGCCGAACCACGGCGCAACTATCCTTGCGCGCATGCGTGTCGAGGTCACCGTGTCCAACCCCGCGACGGGCTCGTGGCGAGACGTCGTCGTCGAGGCCGACGACGCCACCCCGACCGGCGAGGTGCTCCGTCATCTGCTCGGCCACTCCCCCGTCGCGATGCCGGCTCCCGACACGGCCGACGTCATCTCGCTGGCCGCGCACCGCGACGGCCGCGCGCTCGGCGCGACGGTGTCGACACCACCCGCTCCGACGGTCTACTACCGCGGCGAGAGCGTCGACACCCAGGTCCCGGTCGCCGAGTCCGGTCTGAAGCACGGCGCCCTCCTCACCGTCGACAGCCCGAGTGCGCTGCAGCTGGACGAGCCCGATGGTCTGGCGGAGGTCCGGGTCGTCACGGGGCCGGGCGCAGGCGCCGTGCACCGTCTCTCGTTCGGCACGGCCACCGTCGGCTCGGAGCGTGGCTGCACGATCTGCCTGCCCGATCCCCGCATCCCGCCGTTGTGCGTGACCCTCGACGTCGACATGAGCGGGGCAGTGACCGTACGGGCGGCCGACGGCGCCTCGGACGTGCTCGCGGAGACCGTCGCCTCGGGCCGTGAAGCCCTGACGCTCGAACGCGAGCCGGTGACTACGGAGGCGACAGCGTGGGCGATCGGCGCCCAGCTGGTCCTGGGCAGCGTGATCCTCGAGCTCGAGGAGGTCACCGGTCCCGACGCCGCACTCGACGACAGCGCAGAGGCCGGCTGGCTCGACTACAACCGCCCGCCGCGTCTGCTGCCACCCGAGCGGCCGACGACGTTCCGGCTCCCGAGCCCGCCGAGCGAGGACGCGAAGCCGGGGCTGCCCTGGATGGTCATGCTGGCACCGGTGTTCCTCGGCGTCGGCCTCGCCGTGATGACCCAGCGCTGGTACATGCTCACGATGGCGATCTTCTCGCCGCTGATGATGCTCGCGTCGTGGGTGCAGTCCCGCAAGCAGGGCAAGCAGTCATACCGGCGCAAGCTCGCCGAGTACCGCGAGCGCAAGACCAGCACCGAGGCCGACATCGAGCAGGCGGTCGTCGACGAGCGGCTCGCCCGCCGCCTCGAGGCTCCCGACCCGGCGTTGACGATGCTCGTCGCCAACGGCCCACGAGCCCGGCTGTGGGAGCGCCGGACCACCGACCCCGACTACCTGACCGTACGACTGGGCGTCGGCGACCTGCCGTCCGAGGTGACCGTCGAGGATCCTGAACAGCTCGAGCACCGCCGCACCACGTTCCGTACGGCCTACGACGTCCCCATCGCCGTCTCGCTGCGCGAACGCGGCGTCGTCGGCATCGCCGGCCGCGACGACATCCCTCGCCAGGTGGCGAGCTGGGCCGTCGCGCAGCTCGCTGTCCTTCAGAGCCCGCGCGACACCCAGGTGTACGTCCTCACCGACGCGCAGGGCGCAGCGTCGTGGGAGTGGGTCCGCTGGCTCCCCCACGCGCGCCCGCAGTTCGGCCAGGACACCGTCGTCACGATCGGCAACGACACGGAGACCTGCGCACGCCGTATCGCCGAGCTCTCGGCGGCTCTCGCCGCCCGGCAGGCCGCGATGCGCAAGGGCGGCTCGGGCAAGAAGCTCGACGCACCCGACATCGTCGTCGTCATCGACGGGGCACGCCGCCTGCGCAGCCTGCCCGGTGTCGTCGCCCTGCTCAAGCAAGGACCGTCGGTCGGCATCTATGCGCTGTGCCTCGACGCCGACGAGCGCCTCCTCCCGGAGGAGGCCACCGCGGTCGTGCTCCAAGCTCCACACGGCCTCGCCCTCCGCCAGCAGCGGGTGACGATGGTCGACGCGATCATGCCCGACGTCGTCGGCCACCGCTGGCTGCACCGCGTCGCGCGGGCGCTCGCACCGCTGCGCGACATCTCCGGCGGCGACGACGACTCCGTCCTTCCCGCGGCCTGCCGCCTCACGGAGGTGATGTCCATCGAGCCTCCGACCCCGGACCTCGTCCGTGCTCGCTGGGCGGTCAGCCCACGCTCGACGGAGGCCGTGGTCGGGGTGTCCCTCGACGGCCCGTTCGCCATCGACATGCGCAAGGACGGGCCGCACGGTCTCGTCGCCGGTACGACCGGTGCCGGCAAGTCGGAGCTCCTCCAGACGATCGTCGCGTCACTCGCCGTCGCGAACCGTCCCGACGGCATGACGTTCGTGCTGGTCGACTACAAGGGTGGTGCCGCCTTCAAGGACTGCGTCGACCTCCCCCACACGGTCGGGATGGTCACCGACCTCGACACGCACCTCGTCGAGCGGGCGCTCATCTCGCTCGGTGCCGAGCTCACCCGGCGCGAGCACATCCTCGCCGCCGCCGGTGCGAAGGACATCGAGGACTACGTCGACCTCCAGGTCAAGCGCCCCGAGCTGGCGGCGATGCCCCGACTGCTCATCGTCATCGACGAGTTCGCCTCGCTCGCCCGCGAGCTGCCCGACTTCGTCACCGGCCTGGTCAACATCGCGCAGCGTGGCCGCTCGCTCGGGATCCACCTGATCCTCGCCACGCAGCGACCGTCCGGCGTCGTCTCGCCCGAGATCCGTGCCAACACGAACCTGCGGATCGCGCTGCGCGTCACCGACGGCTCCGAGAGCAGCGACGTCATCGACGCCCCGGAGGCCGGGAGCATCTCCAAGGCCACGCCCGGCCGCGCGTACGTCAGGCTCGGCGCCAACTCGCTCGTGCCGTTCCAGTCCGGTCGCGTCGGTGGTCGGCGTCCGGGCACCGTCAACACCGCGAGCGTCCCGTGGGTCAGCTCTCTCGGGCTCGCAGACCTCGCGCAGCCGATCCCGCTGCGACCGAAGGTCGCGGTGACCGACGACGCCGAGATCACCGATCTCACGGTGCTCGTCGAGGCCATCCGTACGGCCAACGACCAGCTGGGGCTGGAGCGCCAGCACAGCCCGTGGCTGCCCTCACTAGCGACCGACGTGCGGTTGTCCGACCTCCTGGGCGCGAGCCGCGCAGCAACCTCGCCCGCGCTGCCGCCCATCCCGTACGCCCGCGAGGACCACCCTGCCGAGCAGGACCAGCGTCCGGCCGTCATCGACTTCGCCTCGTTCTCGCACCTCGCGATCGTCGGCGGCCCGCGCAGCGGGCGGTCGCAGGCCCTGCGCACCATGGCCGCCGCGATCGCCTCGCTGGTGAGCCCCGCCGACGTCCACCTGTACGGGCTCGACTGCGGCAACGGTGCCCTCCTCCCGCTCGCCGACCTCCCGCACTGCGGGGCCGTGGTGCAGCGGACCCAGACCGATCGTGCGACGCGCCTGTTCACGCGGCTGCGCGCCGAGCTCGCGCGCCGCCAGGAGGTGCTGGCCGAGGGCGGGTTCGCCGACCTCACCGAGCAGCGGTCGTCGGTCGCACCGGACGAGCGGCTGCCGCACGTCGTCGTCATGCTCGACCGGTGGGAGGGGTTCCTCGGATCGCTCGCCGAGCTCGACGGCGGTACGCCTCTCGACCAGGTGCAGACGTTCCTCCGCGAGGGTGCCTCGGTCGGCATCCACCTCATCGTGACCGGCGACCGTCAGCTCGTGAACGTCCGGCTCGGCTCGCTATTCGAAGACAAGATCAGCCTGCGCCTGCCCGATCGCGCCGACTACTCGCTGCTCGGCCTGCAGCCGCGCAAGATGCCCGAGGAGATCCCCGAGGGTCGCGGCTTCCGCTCCGAAAGCGGCCTCGAGCTCCAGTTCGCATTGCTCGACGGCGAGCCCGGCGGACAAGCCCAGGCGGCCGCGCTGCGGGCGGTCGGCGCGTGGTCGCGTGAGCGTTGGTCGGACGTCCCCCGTGCGGCACGTCCGTTCCGCGTCGACGTGCTCCCGACCCGGATCGGCTTCGACGAGGCGTGGGACCTGCGGGCCGAGCCGTTCGCGCCGATGCCGTGGGGCCTGATCGGCGTGGGCGGCGACGAGCTCACCGCCCTCGGCCTGGACCTCGCCCGTACCCCGGCGGCGATCATCGCCGGTCCGGCACGCAGCGGGCGTTCCACCGCGCTGCTCTCGGTCGCCGAGTCGCTGCTGCGCGGCGGCGCGGAGGTTGTCGTCGCGGCTCCTCGGCCGTCGCCGCTGCGCGACCTGGCCGGACGCGCGGGCGTTCGCGCCGTGCTCACCGACGCCGACCTGCGGACCGACGAGCTCCAGCTGCTCATGGACGAGGGCGACGGACCGGTCGTGCTGATCGTCGATGACGGCGAGCTGCTCAAGGACGTCGACGCGAAGGACTACCTCAAGTCCGTCCTGCGGACCGGCGGTGACCGTGGGCGCGCGATCGTGCTCGGCGGTGACTCGGACGCGGTTGCGAGCGGGTTCAGCGGGTGGCAGGTCGACATGAAGGGCCGCCAGGGACTCCTCCTTGCCGCATCGAGCGTCACCGACGGCGAGCTCATCGGTGTCCGGATCCCGCGCAGCTCGATGGGCGCACCCACGACGCCCGGGCGCGTCATGGCCAACCTCGGCGACGGCGTCCTCCGTACGGTCCAGGTCCCGCAGGCAACTCCCTGAAGCCCGCAGGCGCGGGGCACGCACGCGGGCCGGGCCTTGGGCGCCTACCCGCCGACGCGGGCTGGCCGTGGACGCCCACTCACCGACGGCGAGCAGCCACCCTCGGCGGACGGCGTCCTCCGTACGGTCCAGGTCCCGCAGGAGGGCCATGACACCGTGCGGACGTGGACGCTGGCGCACTGCCGAACGGGCGCCGGAGTCAGTTCGCGCCGGCCAGCGTCCCGCCGGAGCCGGTCGGCATGAGCTCGTCGAGCAACGCCTCTGTCTCCGCCTCGAGCGGGACGCCGTCCATGCGCGCGATCATCGCCTCGACCGTCTGCATGACGCCCGCGACGCCGCTCATCGCGTGACGCGAGCGGACCATCGCGCGCCACAGCCGCTGCTCGGTCGGCCAGGCCCGCAGACCTGCCGCCGCTGCGTCGGACGCCCCGCTCGGGTCGTCCTCGCCGAGCAGCGTCGCAAGCCGGTCAGCCGCGTCCACGACCACCCGTGCGATCTCGCGTGGCAGGTCATCCTCGGACACCCAGGCGAACCGGCCCTGCGGCGTCCCGGAGAACGCCTCGCCCCGGACGAGCTGGAGCCCGCGCCGCAGCATCTCGACCTCTTCGCGCTCGCTCGAGACCGTCCGCGACCGCAGGAAGAGGGTGCGTGCACAATCCCAGTCGCAGACGACTGAGTCGGCGAGGCGCAGTCGGCCGTCGGCGGTCTCCTGGAGCAGGTGAGAGCCGTCGACGTCCGAGCCCAGCCAGCCTCGGGCCCGCTCGACGGCGGAGTCGCGGACGTCGGCAGTGACGCCTCGCGGCCACAGCGCGGCGGCGAGGACGGTCGGGTGGACGCCCTCGCGGTGAAGCGCGAGGTGGACGACCATCTCTTCGGCGAGCGGACGACGGTCGGCCGCGATCTGACCGGCGCCCTGGACAGCAAGACGCCCCAGCACGCCGATGCGGCGCTGCGCCGTCGCCCAGGCCGCGTCGTCGTGGGTGACCTCAGGTGCACTGACCCGGATGCGGAGACCGTCGTCGGGCCGGTCCGCGGTCCGCGACGCCTCGAAGAGCTCCGCGACGGCCGACACCTGGGCCGCCGTCACTCGGTTGGCGTCCACGGTCAGCCCGAGCTGTGGGGCGCTCAGGGTCCCATTCTCGTCGACGTGCAGCTGCCAGCGCGAGTCACGATGCTCCCCCACCACGACGATCGACAACGTCCGCCGCCCGCCGCCGACCAGTGCACCGAGGCGCTCGGCGATCGACGCGTCAGGGACGCGCCCCGCGACCACGAGGTGCGAGAAGAGCCCACGGCGACGCATCCGGCCGGTGAGGACGTCGTCCGTACGCCCGGCGTAGAACTGCTCGACCTCGCCGATCTCCTGAGCAAGGTCTGTCACACGGACCCGGCCCTCGACCAGCGTCGCAATCTCGTCCGGCAGGTCGGAGATGCTGACGCGTACGGCGTCGGCCCAGGGTGCGGTCGCGGCCTGGAGCGCCATCGCCGCAGCGACCTGCTCGGCGGTCACGACGTCGCCGACGAGCGAGACGACACCGCCGGCGGCCTCGAGGTCGATGAGCACGTCCCGTCCCTCGCCGTCGACTCCGAGCCCGACCAGGCCCGGGTACGGGGCGCTCTCTGCGGGGACCGAACCCCGAGGATCGGCCGTCGAGCGCCAGCGAGCGCCGTCGTCGACCGCCTCCCAGCCCGTGAAGGGCTTGGGCTGCGCGGGCGCCAGCATCAGCTCGACCGACTCGTCGTCGACGAACGCCGCATAGGCAGGGGGTGGCACGGCACCCTCCGTACGGCATGTCGCGGTCAGCGTGCGCAGCGCGTGGTCGAGGCGGCGGACCCGGTCGGTCGTGGCCGAGACACGCAGGTGGGCCTCGACGGCACGCGCGTCATCGCTCGCACGGGTGCCACGCTGGCGCCGACGCTGCAGCGCCAGAGCGCCGAGGACTCCGGCAGCGAGCAGACCGATGCCGCCGTACGAGCGCACGGAGTCGCTGAAGACGGAAGCGGTCTCGACGGCGCCGCCGGCACCGTCCGCGCCGCCCTCTGCCCCACCGGTCTCCGCAGCGTCGTCGACCGGGGCAGGGGTGTCCATCGGCATCGGTGGTGCCTCGACGGGCGCGGGGGCCGGCGCGGCGACGCGCTCGACTCCGACGGCGTCCTCGGGCATCACGAGCTCCCAGCCCGGATGGATCAGCCGCGCGAGCTCGACCTGACCGCCGTCGGGCTGCTCGCGGTCCTTGTTGAGGTGGTAGATCTCCTGATAGCGACGACCGTCGCCGAGATGGCGCTCGGCGATGTCCCACAGGTTGTCGTGGTAGCCGGCCTTCGGCGCCTTGACGGTGTAGACCTTCTTGCCGACGAGCGGGCTGTGCTCACGGTCGGCCTGGCTGGCAGCGCCGGCTTGATCGACGCCAGCGACCACCGAGGTCTGCTGGAGCGAGGAGTCCACCATGACCACGCGGGTCGACGGCGACACGTGGTCGGCGGCGGAGGTCGCAGCCTGGGCGGGCCCCGCGACGATGCCCGACATCAGGAGCACACCGATGAGGACGCGGGCGAGATGCTGGAGCGGGCCAGCGAGCGGCACCGTGCGGGCAAGTCCACCGCGGCGCGCTGCGACGGCCTCGACGACGACGCACACCACGAACCACACCCAGGCGAGCCACACGACGGCCACGAGCACCGTGAGGAGATCGTCCATGCTGAGCTGACGGGCCGCATCGGTCAGCGATGGCAGGCTCGTCGGGATCGGCGGAGGGCCGGAGAGCAGCACGAGCGCGACGGGAAGGCCGACCAGCAGCAGGCCGAGGGCAGCGACTGCTCCGAGAACCTCTAGCGGCCGGCGGCTCTGCCGTGGGGGCATCCGCGCCTCGGCGAACCGGGTCGGGTCACCGGCGCGGTCGTCCTTCGCACGAGATGTGGTCCTCGTCATCGCTCCCCCTGCTGGCAGCACGGTCGGTCGTCGCTCATGATCGCATCACTGTGGTTCGGTCTCGGGGACGGCGCGGGCGGTGGCGTTGACGTCGAACCGACGGATGCCCACCAGCCCGAGGAACGCCGTGTCGGTGGAGTCGCGCACGTCGACGTCGACCGAGCCGGCGTTGACCCGTACGGTGAACTGCCCTGCGCCGTAGCCGCGACGTGCCAGGTAGCCGGCGGCGCGCGTCCCGGCGAGCTGCTGGTCGATGACGAGCGTGCCGTCGGCGCGCAGCTGCTCGATGTTGATCGAGTCGGCGGCGATCCGGGCCGCCTGCTCAGCGTCGTCTGCGGCCCGCATGCGCGCGTTGATGGCGAGGCCGCCGTCGATCGCGAGTCCGGCACACACCAGGAGGACGACCGACATGCCGAGGACGAAGACGGCCGCCGCACCGCGCTCGTCGCCGGACGCGCGGCGCAGAGTCCGGTCGCGCCACGCTGTGAGCGCGCGGGTCATCCGTACCTCCGGTAGGTGTCGATCGGCGCTGCTCCGCTCGCGGTCAGGGTCTGGGTGCCGCCGAGGCCGATGAGGCCGAGGCCGCGGTTCGACACCTCGCAGCGCATGTCCACCTCGACGATGCCGCCGGCGGAGAAGTTGCCGCCGATGCCGGAGACCCGGCAGCTGCCGGTGCTGCCGAGCGCCGCCGTCGCGACGGTGGCTGCGGCGGTACGGGCCTCGTCGGCGGTACGGGCGAACGACGCGGCCCGCGCGGCGTCGCGTGCCGCGGCCTCGATGTCGCCCTTGACCGCGACGTAACGCCCTCCCGCCACGACAAGGAGGGTGAACATCACGAGGATCGGCACGAAGAAGACGACCTCGACCGACATCGACCCCCGCTCCTCCCCCGAGCCGCGGCCCATGAGCCGCCTCCGCGGACGCCGCAGTGCTCTCACGGCGCATCCTCCACGAACTGCTCGATGGGGCCCTGCACCTCTTCGGTGACACGGACCGCGCCGATGAACGGGAGCAGCCGGACAGCATCGGCGGAGACGACCGTACGCATCTGGTCGCCCCCGACGGGTGTCACCGCGACATTGACGTCGGAGATCATGCCACCGCCGAGGTTGGCGGCGTACGCACGGCCGCGAGCCTCCGCAGCGGCCGGGTCGGCGGTGATGCGTGCCGTACGGGATGCTTCACGCGCCGCAGCGGAGACCGCCTGGTTGCCCAGATAGATGAAGGCGGCCTGGACCGTGAGGATGATCGCGATCATGAGCAGGGGCATGTACATGACCAGCTCGATGCTGGAGTAGCCCTCCTCATCGCGGTGGCGCAGTCGCCTGCGCCACCGTCGTACGCGATCGGTCATCACGGTCTTACGGGTTCTCGATCTGGTCGCCGATTTTGTCCGCCTGGCCCTCGAGGGCTCCCTTGAGGATCCCTCCGACCGCGATACAGATGCCGACCACGACGGCCGCGATCACCACCCACTCGACGGCCGAGGCGCCCTCCTCGGAGCGTGCCTTGCGCCAACGCACGTCCAGGATGGTGAGGAGATACCCCAGTGGGCTCAGCGGGTTGATCATGGGAACTCCAGAAGGTTGAAGGGACAGGTCACATGCCGAGGAGCTCGGCCACGGCAGGATAGATGAGGAAGAGCAGGAAGCCTACGCACAGCAGCAGTTGAGCGACGAGCATGGACTGCGACCGCTCGGCCGCACGGCTCTCGGCGTCGGCGAGCTCGCGCTGGCGCATGGACGCCGCACGCGCCGAAAGCGACTCGCGCACCTGCGCACCGTCCTCGGCGACGAGGGCGAGGGCCGCCGCCAGGTCGCGCAGCTCCTCGATGGCCATCTCGGTGCCGAGGTCGCCGAGCGCGTTCCAGGGGGTGACACCCTGAAGGCGCGAGGACTCGATCGTGTCGCGGATCCGGACCATCGCCCAGCCGTCGCTCAGCTCGGCGGCGGTCGCCAGCGCCTCGGGGACACCGCGTCCGCCCGCGAGATTCATCGAGACGAGATCGAGGTAGGCGCTGACGACGTGGCGGAAGTCGCGCCGACGGTCGGCGGCCTCGGTCGCGAGCTGCGCGCTCGTCAGGACGGCGCCACCGACCGCGCCGAAGACGGCGAGCCAGACAGGGATCGTCCAGCTGACACTGAAGAACATCGAGGCAGGGATCATGATGATCACCGGCGCGAAGAAGCCCGCGACTGCAGCGAGCACCGTCATGCCGAGATGGGTCTCGACCGAGCGCCCCATCACCGCCAGATCGGCGCGAACCTTGATCGGGACGCTCCAGCCGCGCGACTCGAGGAACGTCGACACGGACGACCCGAGCTTGCGGACGCGAGCGGACTCCGCCTGGTGGCGCCGGTCGGCCGTCAGCGACGTCCGGACGCGCGAGCGCTGGCTCATCGCATCGAGGTGCGCCAGCTCGGCGGCAGCGGTGCCGGAGCCTGTGTCGTACATCCGGACCAGTGCGAGGATGCCGACGCCGACGAGGCCGCCTGCGAGCAGAACGAGGATCATCGGCGATCCCCCGACGAGCTCGACGTGAGCAAGAAGCGCTCGGGGATCTCGAACACGGAGAGACGCCGCATCCAGACGAACCCGAGCGCGAAGAAACCGAGCACGATCAGCAGGACCATCTGGCCGACCGGGCTGCCGTACGGGGCGACGTACTCGCGGTTGAACACCGCGAGCCCGACGACGAACAGGACGGTGATACCGATGACGATCTGGACGCTCCGTCGGGTGCTGGCGCGGCCGGCGACCACCCGGCGACGCATCTCCAGCTCCTCGCGCGCAGACTCCGCCAGCGAGGTGAGCACCTCTCGAAGCCCAGGTCCGCGCAGGCGCGAGTTGAGCATCAGCGCGGCGATCACCATGTCCGCGCTGCTGTCGTCGAGGTCGTCCGCAAACTGCTGGAGCGCCGTCGGGAGCGGCGTGCGCATGCGCAACCGGTCGGAGAGGTCGATGAGCTGCGGCGAGATCGCGGGAGATGCTGCGTACGCGGTCGCGGGGATCGCCTGCTCGAGGCCGACCGCGCCGGCGATCGTGTCGCGCAACGACTCGGTCCACGCGGCCAGGCCGTCGAGCCGGGCGATGGCGATCTTCTCGCTGCTCGCTCCCCCGACGAGGTAGGGCGCGAGGACGACGAGCGCCGCACCCGCGGCCGCCAGCACCGGCCACCGGGTGAGCACCAGCAGCGCGAGGGCGACGCCGAGCGCGATCGGCAGCCGGGCACCGAAGCGCTTCACGCGTGTGAGGAGGGTCGACGAGGTCGCCACCCCCGACGGCTCCTGCGGGGTGAGTGACCAGACGAGCAGGAGGATGCCCGCGCCGACGACGGCCCCGAGCAGGACCACCAGCATGATCGTCTGGCTGGCCATCACACCCCCTGAGACTGGTAGACGCCCGGCACGTAGCCAGCCGTCTCGAGCTCGTCGATGCAGCTGACCGCGGCCGCCGGCACTGCGTGCCCGTCGCGCCCGAGGGCGAAGACCTCGCTGGACAGCACGCGGCCGTCGACACCGTTGACCTCGCGGACCGACGTCACGACACGGCGCAGCCCGCCACCGGTCGCGTAGTCGTTGCGTCGCTTCACGAACACGACGAAGTCGATCGCGCCCGCGATGAGCATCATCGCCGCCTCGGCCGGCAGACGCTCGGCCGACTGGATCGCGTACGTGCAGATGCGGTTGAAGACCTCGATCGACGAGTTGGCGTGGATCGTCGAGAGCGAGCCGTCGTTGCCCTGGCTCATCGCGTTGAGCATCGTGACGATCTCGTCACCGAGCACCTCGCCGACGATGACGCGGCTCGGGTTCATGCGCAGCGACCGGCGTACGAGGTCGGCCATACCGATGTAGCCGCGGCCCTCGGAGTTGGGCAGGCGCTCCTCGAAGGCGACGACGTTGGGGTGGAGGTCGGGGTACTTGTCGAGCCCGAGCTCGAGCGCGCGCTCCACCGTGATCAGCCGCTCGTGGGCGGGGATCTCGTTGGCCAGCGCGCGCAGCAGCGTCGTCTTGCCGGCGTTGGTCGCCCCCGCGATCATGATGTTCTTGCGCGCGGCCACCGCCGCGGACAGGAAGCTCGCGAGGTCGGGAGACATCGTCTCGTTCTCGACCAGCATGTCCAGCGACACCCGTGACAGGCGCGCGCGGCGGATCGACAGCGACGGCCGCTGCGTGACCCCCATGACGGCCGACAGGCGGCTGCCGTCGGGCAGCCGCAGGTCGAGCTGGGGGTTGGCGGTGTCGAACGGGCGGCTCGTCAGCCCGGAGTGGGCAGCCAGCACCTGGACGAGCTCGACCAGCTCGTCGTCCGAGTCGGCGACAGGCGGGAGCATCCGCTCCTCGCCGTCGGCGTAGCCCACGAAGACGCTGTCGTAGCCGTTGATGTCGATGTTCTCGACGTCCGGGTCGTCGAGCAGCGGCTGGAGGCGCCCGACGCCGTACAGAGCGGCGTGGATGCCGTCGGCGAGCTCGGCCTCCTCGGTCGTGTCCGGCGGGGTACGGCCGGCGGAGATCTCGGACCGCGCATGGGTCTCGAGCACCCGCGCGATGACGGCGCGCGCGTACTGGCGCTCGTCCTCGCTGGTCATCGGCGGCAGGCCCGAGTCGGCGTCCTCGCGACGCTGGCGCGAGACCGCATCGGCGACCTCGCCGCGCAGACGCCTCAGCACGAGCTGGTCCATCAGACGACCTCCTCGGACCAGAACGGCACACGAGACGCCACGAGCGCGTGGACCTCGGGCACGACGTCCACGAGCGAGCGGTGCCACAGGGTGCGTCGTACAGCACGCTCGGAGGAGGTGCGCAGGTTCTGGACCACCTTGGGGTCGTACGCGACGGTGCCCAGCACCGGCACAGGAACCCCGGCGGAGGCGAGCAGCCGGGCGAGGTCGTCACGCGCGCGCTTGTCGCGGGGGTCGCCCACGAGCAGCACCCCCGTCGGAACGCCGTCGACGCCGCCGATCCGCAGAGGCTCGCGCAGCCACAGCAGGCGCTCGCGCAGGTGGGCGAGCGCGGAGACGTCGGACCTCGCGACGAGCACGAGCGCAGAAGATTGCTCGACGACCGGCGCGATCGGGGACCCGGGCGTCAGTCGGCCGCAGTCGGCGAGCACGGGGCGCGCCTCTGCCAGCAGACCGGCAGCCACGTGCGGCCAGGCGAGACCGAGGCCCTGGACCTGCCCGGGAGCACTCACGCCAACGAGGGCGTCGATGCCCTCGTCGGTGGGCTGGAGGTGATCGGCGAGGGCCGACGCCCGCCCACCGCGTACGGCGACGGCATACGAGAGGAGCCCGGTCTCGCGGTCGAGCGGCACCCCGTCCTCGCGGCGCTGCCGGAAGGCGAGGTCACCCCCGACCGGGTCGAGCTCGGCCACGACGGGCGCAGCGGGCCACACGCTCGCGAGGCCGGTGACCGTCTGGGTCACCCCGGGCGATCCCTTGGCCGAGGCGAAGGCGACGAGCGTCATCGTGGTCCTCCGAGGACCGACAGGTCGGCCTCGTCGACCGCAACGCCGCGGCGGATCAGTGCGATGCCGAGGCGCTCGCCGGCAGAGGCGTCGACGACGTCGTCGGCCGCACGGGACGGCACCATCAAGGTCGCACCGCCGCCACCCGAACCTCCGTCGACGAGGCCACCGGACTCGGCCGTCGACGTGCGCAGCACGATCGCCGTCGCCAGCGGAGTGGGCTCGCCACCTGCGCCTTCGGCGAGGCGGATCAGACGGACCTCGTCGCCCGAGCGCAGGTCGGTCGGGGCCCGCCCGCCCACGAGCTGGACGCCGACCCGGGCGGTGTCGTCGGCCAGCACCTCACCGGTGGTGAGCATCGTGGTGTCGAGGAGCTGCCCCTCGCTGATCGGCACTCGCGCGTACGTGCCGAGCACCTCGGACACCTGGTCCTCGGGGACGATCTTGAGGCCTTCGCTCGCGACCATGGACGTGCTGAGGAGATCGGTCGTGATCTCCGTGCCGGCCGGCACGTCCTGCTTGACGACGATCACGGAGGTGCGGCTGTCGAGGTTGACCGCGAGAAGTCCGGCCAGTGCGGCCCCACCGACGATCAGCAGCACAGCGAGCGCGGCCATGGCCGGACGGCGGCGGCGCGGCGGGGCGGGACGGTCGGACTTCGCCGCGGCGAGCGACTGGCGGGTGCGGACGCCTCGCGCGGCACGCTCTCGCTGCCGGTCGTGGACGGACACGCCAGAAGTTCGGGTGGACTCCGCCATGACGCAGTGTCTCCTCGTGATGGGCTGCCGGGGTCAGGCGTACGGGAGCGACGACGGTCCCGAGATCGTTGACGTGGACCAGAGCAGTCTAGGTGCAACGCGGGTCACACAAGAAATCTCTGGTCGCCTCGTGGACGGGTCAGTGGGGCGCGACGATTGCCTGCGACTCCCGTACCGGGATCGTCTGGTTCGCCCACTCGGTCTCCAGCTGTGACGGCGCACCTGGGATGTCACGCACTTGGTTCCCGAGACGGAACTCCAGTGTGTAGACCAACCGCATCCGAGCGGTGAACGTCCCGCCGAGGGACGACTTGGCGTACGCGTGGACGCACGCATCCGACCGCCTGACCCTGAAGGGGCACCGCTTCGCTCCGGTGCTGTCACCCGGGTCGACCTCCATGTGGTCGGGCCGCGCGACGGCGACGACGCCGAGGGCCTCGCCACTGATCGCCCTGCGGGTGGCCCCCGCTGCCCACCACCACGTGTCGAGGCTGACGAACGTCCGGCCAGGCGGGTTGAAGGTCGGGGTGAAGTCGGGGAGCGGGATCCGGGCGATCGCACGCCGCGCGCGCTCGCCGAGCGGCGGAGGGGTGGGCTCGGCGCCCGACCAGAAGTAGCGCTCGTACGTCGTGCCGTCGGGACGCTCGCACTCCCAGTAGATGGCGTGAGCATCCGGGTCGGGCTTCTCAGACGGATCGAGCCCGTTGTCCTCGGGCTCCTGGAGCGCGGCCGGATCGTTGCGGAAGCAGCGCGCGTCGCCGTCGCAGTAGTCGTTGTAGAGCGAACCGGAGAGATCGCATTGAGGCTCGACGATGTCGTCGCCCCCGTCGTTCCCCCCGTCGTCGCCGGGCCCGCCCGGGGTCCCGGGGTCGACACAAACCAGGACGCCGTCGTCTCCGGCCACCCAGTCGCACTCCGGGTCGGCCTGCGCCGCTGGAGCCGCCATCAGGACGGCGCCGATCGTCGCGGTCGCCACGGCAAGCCGCGCCCCCATCCTCACCACGTGCCTCAGCATGCGCCCCGCTCACCCCTTCGCTCGACGCCGACGACGTACCAGCCCTCGGTGTCCCTCTTCAACGTCATCGCGATCGAGACCGGCGTCGTGGGCGGCGGCGAGACCGCCTCGCCGTCCTGCTCCGCGCCCCACCCGCTCTCGTCCCAGCAGACGACCGCTCGCGCGCCGCTCTTCTTCATCGCGACCTCGGGCTCGCCGATCACCGGGCGCCCCACCCGCCGGAAGCCGCGTTCCTTGTAGTCGCCGGCGGTCGTCAGGTTGCGTTCCACGAACGCGCCCTTGGCGATCCCTTCGAACAGCGCGGGATCGTTCGACGGCTCGGTCTGGGACACGATGAACGCGTTCCAGTAGCGGGTGACGGCCGCCGACACCGCGGCACTCTCGTCGGCCGTGGTCGCGGTCGCCGTCGGTGTTGCCGAGGACGGGCTCGCCGGCGCCTCGTCGGAGGAGCACGCGCTGACCGAGAGCGCGAGGAGGACGACGCAGGCGGCGGCGGACAGGCGCCTGCCCACGCGTACGGGGGAAGTCACGCCAACAAGATAGTGGTAGCGCGGTCCACGCCGAACTCCCCCTCACCGCGTCGGCAGGAGACTGCTGGCGGGGCGTCGGTCACGCCAGCGGGTTCAGCCGAACCTCGTACGCCCGCGCGCCGGTGACCGCGGCCTGCAGGGCCACGAGCCGAGGCTCCTTCACGTCCAGCCACCGCGGCTCGAGCGTCAGCTCCCGGCCTGCCTCACGCGCCGCCAGCACCTGAGCGACCAGCGCCTTGTCGCCGCCGCCGAACACCTGTCCGGCATCGGGAAGAAGACGCGCCACGACCTCGGAGGCGGCGTCGGCGAGCGCGTCGGCCTGGTTGGCCCTGCGGCGGGCGTAGCGCTGCTGGCTCCAGCCGCCGGCCTTCGTCTTCCCCTGGACGTACCGGGTGCCCGTCTTGTGGGCAACGAGGACACCACCCTCGACGCGACCGATCGCATAGCCGCCGCGGCGGACGAGGACGATCCCGAAGTCGGCCGGCGGGTCCACGTCCTCGTACGAGGCCTCGGCGCCGTCGGGTGCGTGCAGGATCGCGCGGGAACCCTCACGCACGACCAACGGCTCCCCGTGCCGGGCGGAGAAGCGCTCCACCCAGCCAGGGAGCCGCTCGTGCGGGACGAGGACGGTCCGGGTTTCGACAGGCTCAACCACCGGACACCCCGCCGGTCGAGCCAGTCGAGACCACCTCAGACGTTGAACCCGAGGGCGCGCAGCATCTCGCGGCCGTCGTCGGTGATCTTGTCGGGACCCCACGGCGGCATCCAGACCCAGTTGATCCGGAAGTCGTTGACGATGCCCTCGAGCGCCTGACGCGTCTGGTCCTCGATGACGTCGGTCAGCGGGCACGCCGCCGAAGTGAGCGTCATGTCGATCGTCGCGTTGTTGGCGGGGTCGACCTCGACCTCGTAGACGAGCCCCAGGTCGACGACGTTGATCCCGAGCTCGGGATCGACGACGTCCTTCATCGCCTCGTTGACATCCTCAGCCGTCGTGACGCTTCCCGCCGGCCTCAGGTCAACCTCGGGGAGGTCGTCCGTGGTCTGGTCCGGTGCAGTCTCGCTCATCGGCCTTCCTCGCTCTCGTTGGCGACGGCCTGGGCCGTCGCGTCCTTCCACGCCATCCACGACAGCAGCGCACACTTCACCCGGGCGGGGAACTGCGCCACCCCGGCAAACGCGATGCCGTCCTCGAGCACGTCCTCGTCGGGCTCGACCTGTCCGCGCCCCTGCATGAGGGTCTGGAACTCGTCCAGCAGCGCCATGCCTTCGGTCACCGACTTGCCGACGACGAGGTCGTTGAGCACCGACGCGGACGCCTGGCTGATCGAGCAGCCCTCAGCGTCGTACGACACGTCGGCGACCCTGTCGCCCTCGAGGTGCACCCGCAGCGTGATCTCGTCGCCGCACGTCGGGTTGACGTGGTGGACCTCGGCCTCGTACGGGTCACGCAGACCCGCACCGTGAGGCTTCTTGTAGTGGTCCAGGATGATCTCTTGATACAGGGAGTCGACATCCACGCTCGTCACACCACCTTGAAGTACTTTTGGGTGCGTTCGATTCCCTCGACGAGCGCGTCGATCTCCGCCGGCGTCGTGTAGAGGTAGAACGACGCGCGCGTCGTCGACTGCACCCCGAAGCGCTGGTGCGCCGGCTTCGCGCAGTGGTGGCCGGCGCGCACGGCGATGCCGTACGAGTCGAGCAGCTGCGACACGTCGTGCGGGTGGACGCCGTCGAGGGTGAAGCTCACCGCTCCCCCGCGCTCGACTGCCTCGCTCGGCCCCACGATGGTGAGACCGTCGACCTCACCGAGCCGCTTGAGGGCGTACGCGGTGATCTCCCGCTCGTGAGCCGCGACGTTGTCCATGCCGAGCGCCGTGAGGTAGTCGGCGGCAGCGCCGAGCCCGATCGCCTGGACGATCGGCGGCGTGCCGGCCTCGAACTTCGCCGGCGGCGGCGCGTACGTCGAGCGCTCCATCGTCACGGTCTCGATCATCTCGCCGCCCCCGAGGAACGGCGGGAGCTCTTCGAGCAGCGCCTTGCGCCCCCAGAGCACGCCGATCCCGGTCGGGCCCACCATCTTGTGACCGGTGAAGACCACGACATCGGCACCGAGCGCAGAGAAGTCCACCGGCATCTGCGGCACGGCCTGCGAGGCGTCGACCACGACGATCGCGCCGACAGCGTGCGCCCGCGCGATGATCGCGTCGAGCGGGCTGACCGACCCCAGCATGTTGGACACCCACGCGACCGTGACGATCCGCGTGCGCTCATTGACGAGCTCGTCGAGGTTCGACAGGTCGAGCCGGCCCTCGTCGGTCAGACCGAACCACCGCAACGTCGCGCCCGTACGCTGCGCGAGCAGCTGCCACGGGACGATGTTGGAGTGGTGCTCGAGCTCGGTCGTCACGATCTCGTCACCCGGACGGATCTCGAGGTCGCCCACGGCGTTGCGATAGGCGTTGGCGACCAGGTTGAGCGCCTCGGACGCGTTCTTGGTGAACACGATCTCGTCACGCGACGGAGCATGGACGAACGCGGCGACCTTGTCGCGCGCGCCCTCGAACGCCTCGGTGGCCTCGGCGCCGAGCTGGTGCATGGCGCGCGCGACGTTGGCGTTGTGCCGGCGGTAGTGCTCGGCGATCGTCTCGATGACCGCGGTCGGCTTCTGCGACGTGTTCGCGCTGTCGAGGTAGACCAGCGGGCGGTCTCCGGCCATGGTGCGGCTCAGGATCGGGAAGTCCTCTCGAACCTTCTCGACGTCGTAACCGCCGGCGGCACTCATCAGGCTGCGGCCTTGGTGTACTTGTCGTAGCCGTTGGCCTCGAGCTCCTCGGCCAGCCCCGCACCGCCGCTCTCGGCGACCTTGCCGTTGACGAACACGTGCACGAAGTCCGGCTTGATGTAGCGGAGGATGCGCGTGTAGTGCGTGATCAGCAGCACGCCGCGATCACCCTGCGCCGAGAAGCGGTTGACGCCCTCGGACACGATGCGCAGTGCGTCGATGTCGAGCCCGGAGTCGGTCTCGTCGAGGATCGCGAACTTCGGGTTGAGCAGCTCGAGCTGGGCGATCTCGTGGCGCTTCTTCTCGCCGCCGGAGAAGCCCTCGTTGACCGAGCGCTGGCTGAAGGTCTTGTCCAGCGTCATGCGCTCCAGGACACCGTTGACGTCCTTGACCCAGCTGCGCAGCGACGGCGCCTCGCCATCGAGGGCGGTCTTGGCGGCGCGCAGGAAGTTTGCGACCGAGACGCCCGGGATCTCGACCGGGTACTGCATGGCGAGGAACAGGCCCGCACGGGCACGCTCGTCGACGGTCATGTCGAGGATGTCGAGGCCGTCGAGGGCCACCGAGCCGGAGGTGATCTTGTACTTGGGGTGGCCGGCGATGGAGTAGGCGAGCGTGGACTTGCCCGAGCCGTTCGGGCCCATGATCGCGTGCGTCTCGCCCGACTTCACGGTCAGGTCGACGCCCTTGAGGATCTCCTTGGCGCCGTCCTCGGTGGCCACCGAGACGTGCAGGTCGTGGATCTCGAGAGTGGACATGTGTGGTGACTCCGTAAATTTCTTGAGGATCAGATGCTGGGGCTGGTCACGTCGACGAGGACGGTCGCGTCCTCGGTGACCTTGCAGGGATAGACCGGCACTGGCTCGGTCGCCGGCAGGTTGAGGACCTCGCCGGTGCGGACGTCGAAGCGCGAGCCGTGGAGCCAGCACTCGAGGGTGCAGTCCTCCACGTCGCCCTCCGACAGCGGCACCGCCGCGTGCGAGCACTCGTCACGGACGGCGAAGACCTCCTCGCCGCAACGGACGAGCGCGACGTCGAGGCCCTCGACCTCGACCGCCAGCACTCCCCCGTCAGGGACGTCGGCGAACTGTGCCGCGTACGCGAACCCGCTCATGGCTCAGGCCTCCGTGGCCGCCACCACGTCGGCGACACCGACGTGCTTGGCGAGCTCGGCCTCGACGGTCTGCAGCAGACGGTCCTGGATCTCCGGGACGCCGGTACGGCGGATCACGTCGTTGAAGAAGCCGTGCACGACGAGGCGGCGCGCCTCAACCTCCGGGATGCCGCGGCTCTGCAGGTAGAACAGGTGCAGGTCGTCGAACCGGCCGGTCGTCGACGCGTGACCTGCGCCCTCGATCTCGCCGGTCTCGATCTCCAGGTTCGGCACCGAGTCGGCACGTGCCCCGTCGGTGAGGACGAGGTTGTCGTTGCTCTCGTACGTGTCGATGCCGACGCCCTCCTTGCGGATCAGCACGTCGCCGATCCACACGGTGTGGGCGTCCTTGCCCTGGAGCGCGCCCTTGTACTCGACCTTGCTGCGCCCCTTGGGGTTGTTGTGGTCGACGAAGAGGCGGTGCTCGAGGTGCTGACCGGCGTCGGCGAAGTAGAGGCCGAGCATCTCGACGTCACCGCCGGTGCCGGCGTACTCGACCGACGCGTTGATGCGCACGAGGTCGCCGCCGAAGCTGACGAGCACGTGCTTGAGGCTCGCGTCGCGGCCGACGTGCGCGTGGTGGTGCGACACGTGCACGGCGTCGTCGTCCCAGTCCTGGACTGCGACGACAGTCAGCTGGGCGCCGTCGCCGAGGACGATCTCGACGTTCTCGGCCCAGGTCGCCGAGCCGACGTAGTCGATGACGACCGTGGCCTTCGAGAACGCCTCGGCCGTGATGACGACGTGGCCGGCGCCCGCCTTCTCCGAGCCCGTACCGCGGAACGTGACCCAGGTGGGCTGCGACGCGACGGCCTCGGCGGGGACGGTCACCTTGAACAGACGGTCCGACGCCTCCCAGGCGCGCGCCGAGATCCGGTCGACGGGCTTGTACGTCGACGAGCCGCGTACGGGGTCGTCGATGTCGACCGACTCAGCCCGCACCTCGGGCGCGGCGTCGATCGAGACCTCGTAGTCGTGGCCGTCCAGCGGCGCGTCCTTGTGGAGGTCACGCAGGCGCTTCAGCGGGGTGAAGCGCCAGATCTCCTCGAGCCCCCTGGGCACCTCGTGGTCGGCAGGGTCGAACGACCCCTCCGGGTGCAGGTGGCTGACGACCCTGGTCTCGACCGGGCCGGCGAGAGGGCCAGCAGACGTTGTAGTAGTGGTGGGGGCGGTCACCCGACGGCACCTTCCATTTGCAGTTCGATCAGACGGTTGAGCTCGAGCGCGTACTCCATCGGGAGCTCGCGCGCGATGGGCTCGACGAAGCCACGCACGATCATCGCCATCGCCTCGTCCTCCTCCATCCCGCGGCTCATCAGGTAGAAGAGCTGGTCGTCGCTGACCTTGGAGACCGTGGCCTCGTGGCCGAGCGACACGTCGTCCTCACGGACGTCGACGTACGGGTAGGTGTCGGAGCGGCTGATGTCGTCGACGAGCAGCGCGTCGCACTTGACGGTGGAGGCGGAGTGCTCGGCGCCCTCCTGGACCTGGAGCAGGCCACGGTACGACGCACGGCCACCGCCGCGCGCGACCGACTTGGAGATGATCGAGCTCGACGTGTGCGGCGCGGCGTGGACCATCTTGGCGCCGGAGTCCTGGTGCTGGCCCTCGCCGGCGAAGGCCAGCGACAGCGTCTCGCCGCGGGCGTGCTCGCCCATCAGGTAGATCGCCGGGTACTTCATGGTCACCTTGGAGCCGATGTTGCCGTCGACCCACTCCATCTGGGCGCCCTCCTCGCAGGTGGCGCGCTTGGTGACCAGGTTGTAGACGTTGTTCGACCAGTTCTGGATCGTCGTGTAGCGGCAGCGGCCGCCCTTCTTGACGATGATCTCGACGACCGCGGAGTGCAGCGAGTCGGTCTTGTAGATCGGCGCGGTGCAGCCCTCGACGTAGTGGACGTACGCGTCCTCGTCGACGATGATCAGCGTCCGCTCGAACTGGCCCATGTTCTCGGTGTTGATCCGGAAGTAGGCCTGCAGCGGGAT
The DNA here is from genome assembly GCF_011751845.1 of Mumia sp. ZJ430. NCBI lineage: Bacteria > Bacillati > Actinomycetota > Actinomycetes > Propionibacteriales > Nocardioidaceae > Mumia > Mumia sp. ZJ430. The sequence continues at coordinate 274,826 of NZ_JAAHFK010000002.1, forward strand.
GTCGACGCGGACCCCCTTGGGCACGTAGATGAACGAGCCGCCCGACCAGACCGCCGAGTTGAGCGCGGAGAACTTGTTGTCGCCGACCGGGATCACGGTCGCGAAGTACTCCTGGAACAGCTCCGGGTGCTGCTTGAGCGCCGTGTCGGTGTCGAGGAAGATGACGCCCTGCTCCTCCAGGTCCTCGCGGATCTGGTGGTAGACAACCTCGGACTCGTACTGCGCGGCGACACCGGCGACCAGGCGCTGCTTCTCGGCCTCGGGGATGCCGAGGCGGTCATACGTGTTCTTGATGTCCTCCGGGAGCTCCTCCCAGGAGGTCGCCTGCTTCTCGGTGGAGCGGACGAAGTACTTGATGTTGTCGAAGTCGATGCCGCCCAGGTCGGCGCCCCACGTCGGCATCGGCTTGCGGCCGAAGAGCTTGAGGCCCTTCATCCGCAGGTCGAGCATCCACTGGGGCTCGTCCTTGCGCGAGGAGATGTCGCGGACGACGTCCTCGTTGAGACCCCGCTTGGCGCTCGCTCCCGCGATGTCGGGATCGGCCCAGCCGAAGTCGTACCGGCCGAGGCCCTCGAGCTCGGGATTGGCTTGCTCGATGGCGTTGGGCACGGCGCTGACGCCGGTGTCCGGGGTGGTGGTCATCGGGTGGTCCTCTCGTCGGTCATGAAGGCAGTGCTCGAAAGCGTGGCGGGAGTGTCGGGCACGTACGTGGTGCACACACCGTCGCCGTGGGCGATGGTGGCGAGACGCTGCACGTGATGTCCCAACATCCGGGCGAACGCTTCCGTTTCCGCTTCGCAGAGCTCGGGGAACGCGGCCGCCACGTGGGCGACCGGGCAGTGGTGCTGGCACACCTGGGTGCCTCCGGGTGCCTGCCGCACGGTGGCGGCATAACCGTCCTCGGCCAGCGCCTCGGCCAGGACCTCGGGTCGCTGCTCGGGCGTGGTGTCCTCAAGCAAGGGCAGCAGACGACGCTCGAACTCCTGGCTGCGCCGCCTGGCGAACTCCTTCACCGCGTCCTCGCCGAGCGTATCGGCGACAAACCGCAGCGCACTGACCGCCAGGTCGTCGTAGTCCTGCTCGAACGCCTCGCGGCCCTCGTCGGTGAGGGCGAAGGCCTTGGCCGGCCGTCCCCTGCCACGCCGCTGCGAGAGCGGACGCTCGGCGGCGACCTCGATCATCTCCTCGTCGAGGAGGGCATCGAGATGGCGGCGAACGGCGGCAGGTGTCAGCTCGAGCCGCTCGGCTAGCTGGGCGGCTGTGGACGGGCCCTCGTGCATGATGCTGCGCACCACGCGCTCACGAGTCGGCGACTCGTCAGAGAGCTCCCGTGCGGATTTCACAACACCAGTGTGCCCTTATTGCTCGTGCGCATTCAACGAAGGATGTCCTTAGTAACCCCGGTCACACGGAAGGGCGCTCACGAGAAGTAGGTCGCCCCACCGGGTGGGCCGGGCGATGGCTCCGCGTCGGCGTCCGTGAATGGGACTCCGCCGCCGAGGATGCTGTCGCGCTCTGCCCCCGCGAGCACGCGGTAGGGGAACGCCGACGAGGCCGCACGCCGCGCCATGCCCTCCACCGGCAGCGGCACCCGGCTCGCGACCAGCAGGACGTTCCCGAAGCGTCGCCCCTTGAGCGTCGCTGGCTCCGCGCTCACGACGACCTCGCCGAACGTCGTGCGAACCGCCGCCAGCACCCGACGGGCGTACCGGAACGGCCCTCGGTCTGCCACGTTCGCGAGCAGCACACCGTCGGGTCGCAGCACCCGCGCGACCTCGGCGAACGCCTCGGCCGTCGTCAGCTCGGCCGGGACGACAGGCCCGTCGAAGGCGTCGAGCACGACCACGTCGGCATACGAGTCGCGCAGTTCCGCGAGCCCTTCACGCCCCCCGATGGGCCGCACCTTGATCCCGCTGCGGCTGGGCAGCGGGAGGTGCTCGCGGACGTACGAGGTGAGGTCTGCGTCGGGCTCGAGGACGACCTGCGCCGAGCGGGGGCGGGTCGCGGCGACGTACCGGGGCAGGGTCAGCCCGGCACCGCCGACGTGGACGACGCTGATCCGGTCCGGGGCGGAGCGCAGGAGGTCGAGCGTGTCAGCGATCCGCTGGACGTACTCGAACACGAGCCGGGTCGGGTCTGCCAGGTCGACGTGCGACTGGTCGGCCCCGCCCACGCGGAGAGTGAACGCATGGCTCCGCCCAGGCTCGGGGGCGAGCGTGATCTGGCGTTCCACGGCGAGAGACTACGTGCCCGCGCGCGCGAACGCGCATCGTGTCCCCGCGAAGGCCTAGGTTGGTCGCATGCCTGCAGCAGCGACCGAGGTCGAGGTCGAGTCCCCCGGTGGGAGCCGTGCCGTCCGGGTGAGCAGTCCCGACCGCGTGATCTACGAGGCGACGCCATGGTCGGGCGAGGTGACCAAGCTCGACGTCGTCCGCTACTACCTCGCGGTGGGTGACGGCATCATGCGCGCGTTGCGCGAGCGCCCGACCACGCTCGAGCGGTGGCCCAAGGGGGTCCGCGAGGGCATGACACTGTCGACCCGGGTCGACAACCGCGGCGACGCGTTCTATCAGAAGCGCCTCCCCAAGGGCGCTCCCGACTTCGTCCAGTCGGCCCGCATCGAGTTCCCGTCGGGCCGCTCGGCCGACGAGGTCTGCCCCACCGAGCTCGCGACGGTCGCGTGGGCGGCGCAGATGGGCACGCTCACGTTCCACCCGTGGCCGGTCCGTCGCGAGGCCGCCGAGCACCCCGACGAGCTGCGCATCGACCTCGACCCCCAGCCGGGGACGGACTTCACCGACGCCGTACGGGTGGCCGGTCAGGCGCGGGCCCTGCTCGACGACCTCGGCATGGTCGGCTTCCCCAAGACGAGCGGCAACCGGGGCGTGCACGTCTACGTCCGCATCGAGCCGCGGTGGTCCTTCACCGACGTCCGTCACGCCGCGATCGCGTTCGGTCGCGCGCTCGAGCGCCGTACGGACGGGGTCACCACGAACTGGTGGAAGGAAGAGCGAGGCGCGCGCATCTTCGTCGACTTCAACCAGAACGCCCGCGACCGGACGATCGCCAGTGCCTACAGCCTGCGCCCGAAGCCGGGCGCGCCGGTCTCCACCCCCGTGACCTGGGACGAGCTCGCGACGCTCGACGACCCGCGCGCCTTCACCCTCCACACGGTGCCGCCGCGCTTCGCCGAGCTCGGCGACCTCCACGCGGCCATCGACGACACGGCGTGCTCGCTCGAGCCACTGCTCGACCTGTACGCCCGCGACGAGGAGCAGGGGCTCGGCGACATGCCGTACCCACCCGACTACCCCAAGATGCCGGGCGAGCCGCCGCGTGTGCAGCCCAGCCGCAAGAACGCTGCCAACTGGGCCGACGAGGACGCGCCCGAGGGCTGACGGATGTGGGTGCTGCACGTCGATCTCGACCAGTTCATCGCCGCGGTCGAGGTGCTGCGCCGTCCCGAGCTCGCTGGGCTCCCCGTGATCGTCGGTGGCCGCGGCGACCCGACCGAGCGTGCGGTTGTGTCGACGGCGTCGTACGAGGCGCGGGAGTTCGGCGTCCGGTCCGGCATGCCCCTGCGGACGGCGGCCAAGAAGTGCCCTGACGCGGTGTTCCTGCCCGTCGACAAGCCGGCGTACGACGAGGCGTCCGAGCAGGTGATGGCGGCGCTGCGCAGCTTCGGCACGGCGGTCGAGGTCCTCGGGTGGGACGAGGCGTTCGTCGACGCCGGTCCGGACGCCGACCTCGCGCGCGCGACCGCCCTCGCCCACGCGATCCAGGAGCGGGTCCTCGCGCGGACGCGGCTGCACTGCTCGGTCGGCATCGGCGACAACAAGATCCGCGCGAAGAACGCGACCGACTTCGGCAAGCCTCGCGGCACGTTCACGCTGACCCGTGACAACTGGTGGGCGGTGATGGGTGACCGTCCGGCCGACGGCGTCTGGGGGATCGGCAGCAAGACCGCCGCGAAGCTGGCCGCACTGGGACTTCGCACGGTGCACGAGGTCGGCGACGCGGACGAGGAGCGGCTCGCCGCCGAGCTGGGGCCGACGATGGGCCCGTGGTACCGACGCCTCGCCCGTGGGCTCGACGCCTCCCCCGTCGACCCGACACCGTGGGTGCCCCGCTCGCACGGGCACGAGGAGACGTTCCAGACCGACCTGGACGACCCCGCCGAGGTCGAGGCGCAGGTCCGTCGACTGGCCGTGCTCGCCGCCCGCGACGTGGTCGAGGACGGACGTCCGGCGGTGCGCGTGCGGCTCAAGATCCGCTACGTCCCGTTCGAGACGCGTACCCGCAGCACGAAGCTCGCCGAGCCGACGTCCGATGCCGCGGTGATCGCGGATGCGGCGGCCTCGCTGCTGGAACGGACCGACCGGACCCGCTCCGTACGACTCCTCGGTGTCGCCGCCGAGATGGCCGATCCCCAGTAGCCAACGGCTTGCGTCGACGCGCGTCCTGTGGTTCATTAGTCCAGTAATGAACCACAGGAGGTGTCGGGATCTTGTTCGACGGACCAGAGCCGATCTACATCCAGATCGCCGAGCAGATTCGCGCCCAGATCCTGAGCGGCGACCTGCCCGAGGAGGCCCAGGTGATGTCCACCACCCAGTACGCGACCACGTTCCGCATCAACCCGGCGACCGCGGCGAAGGCGTTCGGGATCCTCGTCGACGAGGGCCTGATCGAGAAGCGGCGCGGGCTCGGCATGTTCGTCGCCCACGGCGCCCACGAGCGGCTCCTCGACGAGCACCGCGCGGCGTACCTCGACCGGGTCTTCCGCCCGGCGGTGGAGCAGGCCGATCTCCTCGGCATCCCCCGCCGCGAGCTCGTCGCCTATCTCGACGACACCACCCCGACCACCTCCCCCACCCCCGTGACGGAAGGCGACGCACGATGACCACCCCGTACGGAGCAGAGCTGACCGACGTCACCGTCCGGTACGGCAGGGGCGAGCCTGCACTCGACGGCGCGAGCTTCTCGCTCCGCCCCGGCACGATCACCGGGCTCCTCGGCCGCAACGGTGCCGGCAAGTCGACCGCGCTCGCCCTCCTCGCCTCGCTGCGGCGCCCGACCTCGGGGACCGTCCGCGTCGACGGTCGGGACCCGTTCGAGAACGCCGTCGTGATGGCCGGCGTCCAGCTCGTCCGCGAGTCCGGCGACGTGCTGCGCGACACCAGCGTCGAGGAGACGCTCGGCTACTACTCCGAGCTGCGACCGACGTGGGACACCGACTTCGCCACTGCACTGCTCGACCGGTTCGGGATCGACCCCGCCCACTGCCCCGACCGTCTCTCGCGTGGCAAGCAGTCCGCGCTCGGCTGCGTGATCGGCCTCGCGAGCCGCGCGCCGCTGACGATCTTCGACGAGACCTACCTCGGCATGGATGCACCGAGCCGCTACGCCTTCTACGACGCGCTGCTCGACGACTACACCGACCACCCCCGCACGATCGTCGTCTCGAGCCACCTCATCGACGAGGTGGAGCGGCTCTTCGAGGACGTCGTGGTGATCCACGAGGGCAAGACGCTGCTCGCCGAGACGGCCGACACCGTCCGGGACCGGGCGATCAGCCTGGTCGGGCCGACCAGTGCGGTCACCAAGCTCACCGACGGTCGGCGCACCCTGTCCACCCGCAGCCTCGGCGGCAGCACGCAGATCACCCTCGAAGGGTCCCTCGACCCCGCTGAGTTGGCTCTGGCTCGCGAGGCGGGTGTCGAGGTGGCCCGGGTGTCGCTCCAAGACCTCTTCATCCACCTGACCCAGGAGACAGTCCGATGACCGACACTCTCGATGCGGATGCCCGTACGCAGGAGCGGCGCGGCATGTGGACCAGCGCGTACGCGACGTTCGTCGGCACGTGGCAGATCGGCGCCTACTTCTGGATCGCCGTCGTCCTGATCTCGGTCGGCCTGACGGTCGTGATCGACACCTGGGCAGACGTCGAGGGCAGCATCGCCGACGGCGTCCTCGGCTCCGCGCCGTACTTCCTCGGCGTCATGGGCATCATCATCCCGCTGGCGATGCTGCCGATGCACCTCGCCGGCGGCGCCACCCGCCGGTCCTTCACCCGGGGTGTCGTCGTCGCGGGGTTCGCGCTGGGCGTCACGTACGCCTTCGCCGGAGCGGTCGGGATGCTCGTCGAGTCGCTGGTCTTCGGCGGCCTGGACTGGTCGACCGCGATCGCCGACCCCGGCCTGTACGACTCGTCGGGCGACTTCTTCGGCATCTGGCTCTCGTGGTCGCTGACCAGCATCGCGTACTTCCTCGGCGGCGTCGCCCTCGCGGTCGGCTACTACCGCTGGGGAGGGATCGGGGGGACCGTCGGCCTGATCCTCGTGGTCACCTTGGTCGTCGGGGCCGAGATCGCACTCGGTGGCGGCGTCTACTCCGCAGGCGTCGACGCGGTGCTGGGAGACAACATGTTCCCGGCCGTCGTCCTGGTACTGATCTCGCTCGCGGCGATCGCCGCTGTCGTCGCGATCCTGCACCGCCTCCTCCGCGACATCCCGCTCCGTCCGTCGGCCACCGTCACCCGCTGACGCCGCCGCAACGTCATACGTCCTGCGGGCTACGGCCCGCAGGACGTATGACGTCCGGGCTCAGCCGAGGACGTCGGCGAGGTCGTACGAGGCAACTTCCTCGAGCTGCTCGTACGTGCATGACTCGGGGTCGCGGTCCGGGCGCCACCGCTTGAAGCGGGCGGTGTGCCGGAACCGCGTGCCCTCCATGTGCTCGTACGCGACCTCGGCGACCAGCACCGGCTCGATCGGCACGAAGGAGAGGTCCTTGCCGGCGCTCCAGCGGCTCTGTGCCCCGGGCAGGCGATCGCCCTCCGCGTGGGCCTCGGCCTCTGCCCATCGGCCCCACGGGTGGTCGGCGAACGGCACCTTGAGCCGGTCGAGCTCCGCCGCCAGCTCCGCGCGCCGCGCCTCGGTGAACGCGGCGCACACGCCGACGTGCTGGAGGACGCCCTCGTCGTTGAACAGCCCCAGCAGCATCGACCCGAGGAGGGGTCGCTCAGGCGTCGACGTCTTGTGGAACCGGTAGCCCGCCACCACGACGTCGGCGGTGCGCTCATGCTTGATCTTGAGCATCGTGCGGGAGTTCTGCTCGTACGGGGAGCGCAACGGCTTGGCGACGACACCGTCGAGGCCGGCGCCTTCGAAGTGCCCGAACCACTCCTCGGCGACCACGGGGTCGAGCGTCGTACGGGTCGTGTGCACCGGCGCGCCCGCGTCCTGGAGCGCCTCGACGAGGCGGGCGCGCCGCAGCTCGAACGGCTCCCCCGTCAGGTCGTCGTCGCCGAGCGCCAGCAGGTCGAACGCGACGTACGAGGCCGGAGTCTGCTCGGCGAGCAGCCCGATCCGCGACGCGGCCGGGTGGATGCGCTCCTGGAGGACCTCGAACTCGAGCCGTCCATCGATCGCCACGATGATCTCGCCGTCGAGGACGCAGCGCTCGGGGAGGTGCTCGAGGAACGCGGTGACCAGCTCCGGGAAGTAGCGGGTGAGGTCACGCGTGTTGCGGCTCGTCATCTCGACGGTGTCGCCGTCGCGGAAGACGATGCAGCGGAACCCGTCCCACTTGGGCTCGTACGACAGACCGCCGTCGACCTTGGCGGGGTCCGGCACACCTTTGACCGACTTCGCCAGCATCGGGCGTACCGGAGGCATCACTGGGAGATCCACGATGACCACCCTAGAAGGAGTTCGCCCTCAGCAGTGGTGAAAAAGCCGCCGAGCTCAGGTCGTCTCACGCCGCACGACCTGCGAGGGCGGGTGGGTCCATGCACCGACGGGCATCCCCAGCGCGAGTCTGGCGGCGCGCCGGCCGTAGCCCTCGGCGTCGATGCGAACCGTGGTCAGGCCGGGCGTCCACAGGCTGCTGAACGGGCTCTCGTCGAAGCCGATCACGGCGAGATCTTGCGGCGACCGCAGCCCGAGGATGGCCGAGGCGGCGAGGACTCGGATTGCGGTCATGTCGTCGTACGCTGCCACTGCCGTGACCTCCGGATGCTGCTCGCGGAGTCGCGTCAGACCAGCCGCGGCCTCCTGGCGGTCGTCGGGGACGGAGAGCTCGACGGGCGCTGGCAGGCCCGCGGCCTGGAGTCGCGTGCGGATGTGGTGCAACCGGATCTCCAAGAGCCGTCCGGTGCCGTGCGCGGGGTAGGCGATGGCCAGGTGCCGATGGCCGAGGTCGACGAGGTGGTCCACCTGGACCGACGCATGTCGAGCGAGGCCATCCACCCACCCCTCACCTTCGAGATCGGCGTCGGCGAAGTCCATCACCGCGTAGTCGAGCACCGCTCGAGGTGCCAAAGCGGTGAGCAGATCCTCGTCGCGCGGTCCGTGGAGCACGACGAGGCGGTGGTCGAACTCACGCAGCTCGGACTCCAGGCCGCTGATCATGCTCGCCGTGCTGCCTCCGTGCAGGTCGCCGGCGATGAAGACGACCAGCCGTGACACCCCTTCACGCAGGGCTCGTGCGATGCGGTGCGGCGTGTAGCCGAGGGCGGCGGCTGCCGCGCGGACGCGTTCGCGCGTTTCGGGTCGCAACGACTGCGTGGGCGTCTCGTTCAGCACGAAGCTCACCGTGGCCGGCGACACGCCGGCAGCCTTCGCCACGTCGCGGATCGTGACAGCCACTCTCGACTCCTTGGACTAAAACGTTTTAGTACCTACGCTCAAGATATCCGCACACCCGTACGGAGATGCAGCTTCCCCACCGAGAAAGGGCCGTTGCCATGAAGGCGTGGCAGTACCCCGGCAATCATCAGCCGATCCAGATGAACGACGTTCCCGAGCCCACGCCCGGCCCGACCCAGGTCATCATCGACGTCAAGGCTGCGGGACTGTGCCACTCCGACCTCATGTACATGGAGACCGGCGACCGCGTCATGCCACACCTCCCCATGACGCAGGGACACGAGAATGCGGGGATCATCAGCGCGCTGGGCGTCGAGGTCGAGGGATTCGCGGTCGGGGACGTCGTGGGTGTGAACTCCTCCGGCGTCCAACCGCCGCTCGGCATGTTCACGCCCGGCGGGTTCGCCGACAAGCTCGCCGCTGACTTCCGGGACCTCGCTCGCGTTCCCGACGGGCTCTCGCTCTCCCTGGCGGCACTGGCCACCGACGCAGGCATGACCAGCTATCACGCGATCATCAAGGAGGGTGGCGCAACGGCCGGGATGAAGGTCGGGGTGATCGGCTTCGGCGGTCTCGGCCAGATCGGCGCACGGGCTGCGGTCCTCGCCGGTGCCGAGGTCCACGTCGCGGAGATGAAGGAGGACGTCTGGGCCATCGCCCGCGAGGCAGGTGTCACCAGCTGCGTCAAGGACGCCTCCGAGTGGGCCAGCGCGAGCCAAGGCTGGGGCAAGGGACCCGACTTCGACCTCATCGTCGACTACGCCGGCTTCGACACGACCCAGAAGGCCCTGAACGCCGTCAAGCGGGGCGGCACCGTCGTCCAGGTCGGACTCGGCCAGCCCACCTTCACCGTCGTCACACCGACGATCCTCGGCAAGCGGCTGATCGGCTCGCTGGGCGGCACGGTGGCGGACATCGAGGAGGTCTTCGACCTGATGAACAGGGGCGAGATCACCCCGGTCTACGAGGAGATCGCCTTCGACGAGATCGGCAAGGGTCTCGAGCGGCTCAAGGCCAACCAGGTCACTGGGCGCTTGGTCGCCCGCTTCGGCGACTGACGACGGCACGCCCACGCAAGGGCCTCCGGTCGATTCGACATCGGCCGGAGGCCCTTTGCCTCTCCCTGCGTCAGGCCCGCGGGCTGACCTCGAGCGGTTCCTCGACCTCGTCCTGTGGGCGGGCGCGGTCGGCGCGACCGGGCCACCAGGCGGCGTGCCCGAGGAGCGCGGTCAGCGATGGCGTGAAGAACATCGACATCACGAACGCCGCCACGAGGATGCCGAACGAGATCGCGAAGCCCATCGAGACCAGCAACGGGTTGCCACCGAGCATCAGGGCCGCGAACGAGCCGGCGAGGATCAGGCCGGCCGCAGCGATTGTCGGGCCCGCATGGCGTACGGCCCAGGCGGCGGCCGCGTGCGGGTCCTTGCCGTGCCGTGCCTCCTCGCGGAGCCGCGCGATCATCAAGATGTTGTAGTCGGTGCCCAGTGCCGTGACGAACAGATAGATGTAGATCGGCAGCATGAAGATGAGGCCGTCCTGGCCCTGCGCCACCTGGAACACCAGCACCGTCGCGCCGAGCGTCGCGGCGAATCCGAGACCCACCGACGCCATCAGGTAGAGCGGGGCGACGAGGCTGCGCAGGAGAAGCGCGAGGATGACCATGATCATCAGCGCCGCGACCGGGAACACGACGGAGTAGTCGCGGACCATCGCGTCCTGGAGGTCGACGAAGATCGACGTCGTCCCACCGACCAGGGCCTCGGAACCGTCCGGTGCCGCGTCGTGCGCCGCGGTGCGGATCGGCCCTTCGACGTGCTCCATGGCCACGTCGGACATCGGGTCGTCGTCGAGGGTCACGACGAAGATCGCGGCCGTGCCGTCGCTGTTGGGGATCGGCTCGGCGACCTGCGCGACACCCTCGGCCGCGTTCAGCGCCTCGCCGTACGACGCGAGGTCGGCCTGCTCCAGCGGCGCATCGTCCGTGCTCTGCAGGACGACGGTCTGCGGCGCGGTCGCGCCGGCCGGGTAGCCCTCGAGCATGCGCTCGCTCGCGACCATCGACTCGGCATCGTCCGGCAGGCTCATCTGCGAGAAGTCGAACGATGGCTTGAAGCCGAACGCGAAGACCGCGAGCGACGCCAGCAGCAGGCCGGAGGCGAGCGCGAAGCGGCCCGGGTGGCGACCGAGCGCGCCGCCCATCGCGCCGAAGCGGGCCGAGCGAGGCTCCTTCTTCCACGCCTTCGAGGGCCAGAACACCTTCGTGCCGAGCAGCGACACCACCGCAGGGACGAGCGTGAGCGCAGCGACGACCGTCACCGCGACCGCAATGGCGAGGGCGGGCCCGATCGCGCGGAAGATGCTGAGCGTGGAGAGCACCAGCGCGAGGAACGCCACGATGACGGCGCCGCCGGCCGAGGCGATGGCCTCACCCGCGCGCTCGATCGCGTGGATCATCGCCTCTTTCGGCCCCTCACCCTCTCGGAGCCGCTCGCGGTAGCGGAACATCACGAAGAGGATGTAGTCGGTGCCGATGCCGAACAGCACCACGATGAGGATGACGGTGATCGACGAGTCGGTCTGGAGGCCGAACAGCTCGTTGGCGTAGGCGATCAACCCCGTCGCGACCTGGGAGACGATCGTGATCACCACGATCGGGAGCAGAGCGATGATCGGACTCCGGAAGATCACCAGCAGCAGCACGACGATGAGGCCGATCGTCGCGACACCGACCGCGGCCTCGGCGCCGCTCGCCGCCTCGGTCGCATCGAGGTTCTGCGCGATCGACCCGGTGACACCGACGCGGAGGTCGGTGCCCTCTGCCGCGTCCGCGACCTGCTCCCGCAGCTCTTCGGCGCTGTCGTTGAGCGCGACGTCGAAGGGGTCGGTGCCCTCGGCCAGTCCGACGCTGATGGTCTGGACGAGGCCGTTCTCCGACGGCGGGTTGGCACGGACGTCGTCGAGGAGGTCGATGTCGGCGGTGCTCAGGTCCTGCGCCATCTCCTCGACCGCCGCGACGTCCTGCTCGCTCAGCGGTGCGCCGTCCGCGCGGTCGACGACCACGATCGCCGCCGGCTCGGTGTCGGCGAGCTCGGGGAACGCCTCCTGCTGGGCTTCGAGCGCCTTGATCGACTCGTAGTGGCTAGGGAGGAAGTCTGCCTCGTCCGAGGTCGACTCCAGCTTGGGCGCCGTCGCGACCACGACGACGGCAAGCAGGATCCACGCGAGGATGACCTGCCAGGGATGACGGACGATATAGCGGCCAAGGCTGCCGAACAAGGGAACCCCCCATGCATAGGGCCACCCCGCTGGTGGCCCCCGAAGACCCTATCCAAGCACCGGCTCTCTAGACTGTTCCAGTGGATTTCCTCGCCGTAGAGGTCGCCGGCCTCGTCATGCGTTACGGCGACGCGACGGCGGTCGACGGCCTCAGCCTCACCGTCGAGCCGGGCACCGTGACAGCCGTCCTCGGGCCCAATGGCGCGGGCAAGACGACCACGATCGAGACCTGTGAGGGCTACCGGAGCCCGCAGGAGGGCAAGGTCCGCGTCCTCGGGCTCGATCCCGTACGCGATGCCGCCCGTCTGCGCCCCCGTGTCGGGGTGATGCTGCAGAGCGGCGGCTCGTGGTCGGCTTCGTACCCGCACGAGATGCTCCGCTACGTCTCCCGCCTGTACGCGCACCCGCTCGACGTCGACGCGCTGATCGACCGGCTGGGGCTCGGCGGCGTCGGCCGTACCCCATACCGGCGGCTCTCCGGCGGCCAGCAGCAGCGCCTCGCGCTCGCGACCGCGCTGGTCGGGCGCCCCGAGCTCGTCTTCCTCGACGAGCCGACCGCCGGCCTCGATCCGCAGGCGCGACGTTCGACATGGGAGCTCGTGGACGAGCTGCGCGCGAGCGGAGTCACCGTCGTCCTGACCACCCACTTCATGGACGAGGCGGAGCGTCTGGCCGACTGGGTGCACGTGCTCGACCACGGCCGCCTCATCGCCTCCGGCACCCCGAAGAGCCTCACCAGCGAAGGCGCCGAGAACTCCCTGCGTCTGTCCGGCCCGACCGGCATCGACGTCTCCGGGCTCCTCGCGGTGCTCCCGGCGGGGTCGCAGGTCGTCGAGCAGACCCCCGGCGCCTACCTCGTCTCCGGCACGATCGACCCGCAGCTGCTCCAGACGGTCACCACGTGGTGCGCCGGGCAGGGCATCCTGCTCGACGGCATCGCCGTACGCCGCCGCACCCTCGAGGACGTCTTCCTCGACCTGACCGGACGGGAGCTGCGCTCGTGAGCCTCGACTTCGCGCCACGGCCCGGCGCCGCGCCGCTCGGCCGCATGGTGGCCGCGCAGACGCTGATGGAGACCCGGCTGCTGATGCGCAACGGCGAGCAGCTCCTCCTCGCGCTGGTGATCCCGCTGCTGCTGCTCGTGGCCGGCACGGAGGCCACCCGCATCGTCGACCTCGGCCCGGGTCGCCCGATCGACATCATCACGCCCGGCGTCCTCGCCCTCGCGATCTTGTCGTCGTCGTTCACGTCGCTGGCGATCGCGACCGGCTTCGAGCGCCGGTACGGGGTGATCAAACGGCTCGGGACGACGCCGCTCCCCCGGTGGGGCCTGCTCGTCGGCAAGATCGGATCGGTCCTGCTGGTCCAGGCGGTGCAGCTCGTCGTGCTCTGCCTGGTCGCGCTGTGGCTCGGCTGGCAGCCTCATGGCGGCGCGGTCTCGTACGTGTCGATGCTCGTCCTGTCGCTGTTGGGCACCGCAGCCTTCGCCGCGCTGGCCCTGCTGCTCGCGGGCGCCCTGCGTGCGGAGGCGACACTGGCGGTGGCAAACCTCGTGTACGTGCTGCTGCTGGTGGGTGGGGCCGTGCTCGTCCCGCTCGACCGCTACCCTGAGGCGGCTCAGGCGTTCTTGGAGCTGCTGCCGTCAGGGGCGCTGTCCGAGGGGCTGCGCACCGTGTTCGAGGGCGGCGCACTGCCGACCTCGAGCGTGGTGGTGCTTGTCGTGTGGGCCGCCGTCGCGTCGATCGCGACTGCGCGAACGTTCAAATGGGAGTAGTAGGCATGCTGAGCAGGTTCCGTACGGCGACGACTGGCTTCGTCCGTGGATGGGCGTGGGCGTCGCTCGTCGCCAACATCCTGATCATCGTCACCGGAGCGGCGGTGCGACTGACCGACTCGGGTCTGGGGTGTCCGACCTGGCCACGGTGCAGCGACGCGTCGTACGTCCCCCACGGCGAGCTCGGCATGCACGGGGTGATCGAGTTCGGCAACCGGCTCCTGACCTTCGTCCTGGTCGCGATCGCGGTCGCGACGTGGTTCGCGGTGCGCGCATGGCGCCCTCGCCGGCCGCGTGCGGTGGTCGTGGCGACCTTGATGGCTCTCGGCATTCCCGCACAGGCTGTGATCGGCGGCATCACCGTCCTCGTCGACCTCAACTCCTGGGCGGTCGCAGTCCATCTCGCGGTCTCGATCGGCCTCGTCAGTCTGTCCACGGTGCTCCTGCGCCAGACATACCACCCGGCGGCCTGGTATCCGCCGACGGTGCCTGCGCCCCTCCAGCTCCTCGGGTGGGTGACGTACGGCGCGATGTGGGCGACCGTGATGATCGGCACGGTCGTCACGGGTGCCGGCCCGCACGCCGGCGACCCGGACACACCACGCAACGGGTTCGACCCGGCAGCGGTGACCCAGCTCCACACGGACGCAGTGTTCCTGCTGCTCGGACTCTCGGTCGGGCTCCTGCTGGCCTACAAGGCCGTCGGTGCGAAGGTCGCCATCCGCGCCGCGATCGTGCTCCTCGTCGTCGAGCTCGGACAGGGCGTGATCGGGTTCTTCCAGTACTTCACGGATCTGCCCGTCGTCCTCGTCGGCCTCCACATGCTCGGCGCCGGGATGCTCGCCGCCGCCGCGACCTGGGCCGCCCTCGAGTCCCGCACCCCGGCCACCGCGCCTGCCCCCACGTACCCGGCCCCATCCCCGACCCCGTCCGACGCATCTTGAGGGACGCTCAGGCGGCTGCCTGCCAACCGGCGTCTCGCAAGAGCCGCCCGAGTGGTTGGCGACGAAATCGGGCTCACGCCAGATCGCGTACGAGCTGAACGTGAGGAGCCGCGGGCCCGCGATCACGATCTCGTTCGGGCGTCGGGTGGCGCTCTGCCGCGTCGGGCTCGGGACCCGTTGCAGAACCTGATCTGGCCGAAGTCGCGCTCCGGAAGCGACTGGATCCCTCCGGAGGCATCCACGATCGACTCCACGATGAGCGCACGGTGGCGACACGGACCGCGTCTGCTGGCAGCATCGCGCACGCTGCGCGGTGGCCTCGTCCGTGCGGGCTCGCGCGGCGGAGGGACGTCACGCTCGTCGAGCATGGTGCTCCAGTGCGGGACCACGCCCTCGATCGCGGGTCGGTCGGCGCCCTCCGGCAACACGACGAAGGTCGTCGGCGAGACGAAACCCGTCAGGCCCGCGCGTGCGAGCGCCGTGAGCCCACCGAGAACGGACCCCGGAGCGCACGCGAGTCCGTTGTGCGTCACGACGACGCCGCGTGCCATACGGAAGACGAGGAATTGCGCCCACGTCGTGGGCCGAATCCCTCAAGATCCGTCGGGCGTCAGCGGACCCGCAGCAGGCGCCCGGGGGGTCAGCGCAGGAAGGGATCCGCCGCCGCCGCGACGAAGAGCAGCGCGAGGTAGGCGTTGGACCAGTGGAACAGTCGCATCGGCTTGAGCACGCTCAGCTCGTTCGACCGGTGCGCCCGGGCCAGGAACAGGTGCGCCTCGACGAGGAACGCCACACCGAGCACCGCCGCGACCACCGGGTAGAACCAGCCGGTCGAGGCCACGGGCCACAGCAGCAGCGACACCGCGACCATCGCGTACGAGTAGGCGAGCATCTTGCGCCCGACCACCGTCGCCGGGGCGATCACCGGAAGCATCGGCACGTCGGCCTGCGCGTAGTCCTCGCGGTAGCGGGTCGCCAGCGCCCACGTGTGCGGCGGCGTCCAGAAGAACACGACGGCGTACATGATGAACGGCGGCCAGGCCAGCTCGTTGGTGATGGCCGTCCAGCCGATCAGGGCCGGGAAGCAGCCGGCGAGCCCGCCCCACACGACGTTCTGGGCGGTACGACGCTTGAGCAGCATCGTGTAGCCGACGACGTAGAAGACGTTCGCCGCCAGCGCGAGCCCGGACGACAGCCAGTTGACGAGGAACCCGAGCCACAGCGTCGAGACGACGGCGAGCACGAGGCCGAAGACGAGCGCGTTGCGTGTCGTGACCGCGTGCCGCGGGAGCGGACGGCGGCGCGTACGGCGCATCTGCTGGTCGATGTCGGCGTCGAAGACGCAGTTGAGGACGTTCGCCGATCCGGCGGAGAGCGCCCCGCCGACGAAGGTGGCGACCACGATCCAGAGGCCGGGGACCCCTTCGGCGGCGAGGAACATCATCGGCACGGTCGTCAGGAGCAGCAGCTCGATGATCCGCGGCTTCGTCAGGCCCACGTAGGCGCTGACGACGTCGGAGACACGGGGACGACCGCTCGACGGGTCCGAGGGGAGCTGGTGCCCAGCACTCAGCTCCGGGTCGATTGCGGTCACGCCGCGAGTCTAGTCAACCGTTTCCCCGATGCACCCCCGGGTGCATCGGGGAGCAACCCGACGTGACGGCCGCCACGCCCGCGCAAGCCCTCTGTCCACCGGCAGGGAGCCGATCCCCACGCCATCACCGGCGCGAGTAGGCTCGACACGAGACCTGAACGTGATCCGGCGTTCGAGCATGCGCCGCGCCGGCAACCCGCGCAACCGTACGAGGAGCATCCCGACGTGAGCACCCAGCTGGAGTGGACCGACCTCGATCGCAAGGCGGTCGACACCGTCCGCGTCCTGGCGATGGACGCCGTCCAGAAGGTCGGTAACGGCCACCCCGGCACCGCCATGAGCCTCGCCCCTGCGGCGTACCTCCTCTACAACAAGGTGATGAAGCACAACCCCGCCGACCCGCACTGGATCGCGCGCGACCGCTTCGTCCTGTCGTGCGGCCACTCGAGCCTCACCCAGTACATCCAGCTCTACCTCACCGGCTTCGGCCTGGAGCTCGCCGACATCGAGGCCCTGCGCACCTGGGGCAGCAAGACCCCCGGGCACCCCGAGTTCCGCCACACCGCCGGCGTCGAGGTGACCACCGGCCCGCTCGGCCAGGGCGTCGGCAACGCCGTCGGCATGGCGATGGCCGCACGCCGACGCCACGGCCTCCTCGAGCCCGACGTGCCGATCGGCGAGGGGCTGTTCGACCACCACGTGTATGCGATCGCCTCCGACGGCGACATGCAGGAGGGCGTGACGTCCGAGGCCAGCTCGATCGCCGGCACCCAGCAGCTCGGCAATCTCACGGTGATCTGGGACGACAACCACATCTCCATCGAGGACAACACATCCGTCGCGTTCAACGAGGACGTGCTGCGCCGCTACGAGGGCTACGGCTGGCACGTCCAGCTCGTCGACTGGACCCACGGCGGCGAGAACTACGAGGAGGACGTCCAGGGCCTGTACGACGCGCTCGAGGCCGCGAAGCAGGCCCAGGACAAGCCGAGCCTCATCGCGCTGCGGACGATCATCGCCTGGCCCGCGCCCGACAAGCAGAACACCGGCGCCTCCCACGGTTCCGCTCTCGGCGTCGACGAGGTCGCAGCGACAAAGAAGGTCCTCGGCTTCGACCCTGACAAGACCTTCGCCGTCGCGCCGGAGGTCATCGCGCACACCCGCGAGACCCGCACGCGCGGCGAGAAGCTGCAGGCCGAGTGGGACGAGCGGTACGACGCCTGGCGCGCCACGCACGCCGAAGGCGCCGCCCTGATCGATCGCCTCCAGGCCCGTGGCCTGCCCGACGGCTGGGACGACGGGCTCCCGACGTACGAGCCCGACGAGAAGGGCGTCGCGACCCGTGTCGCCTCGGGCGCGTTCCTCACCGCCGCCGCACCGAAGCTCCCCGAGCTGTGGGGCGGCTCGGCCGACCTCGCCGGCTCCAACAACACCACACCCAAGGGCGAGCCGTCGTTCCTGCCGCCCGAGCACGCGTCGAAGATGTTCTCCGGCGACTGGTACGGCCGGGTGCTCCACTTCGGCATCCGCGAGCACGGCATGGGCGCGATCCTCAACGGCATCGCGCTGCACTCCCCCACGCGCCCGTACGGCGGCACCTTCCTCGTTTTCTCCGACTACATGCGCCCGTCGGTCCGCCTGGCGGCGCTCATGCAGATCCCGGTCACCTACGTCTGGACGCACGACTCCATCGGGCTCGGCGAGGACGGCCCGACCCACCAGCCGGTCGAGCACCTCGCCGCGCTGCGCGCGATCCCGGGCCTGGACGTGATCCGCCCGGCCGACGCGAACGAGACGATCGCCGTCTGGAAGAAGGTCCTCGAGTCTACGACCCACCCGGCGGCGCTCGCCCTGAGCCGCCAGAACCTGCCGGTCTTCCCGCGTGGCACCGACGGCTACGCCCCGGCTGAGGACGCCGCCAAGGGCGGCTACGTCCTCCTCGACACCGACCGCGATCCCGACGTCGTGCTGATCGGCACCGGCTCCGAGGTCCAGCTGGCGGTCGCCGCCCGCGAGCAGCTCGCCGCCGAGGGCATCCAGGCGCGTGTCGTCTCGATGCCGTGCCGCGAGTGGTTCGACGGCCAGACCGAGGCCTACCGTGACTCGGTGGTCCCGCCGCACGTGCGGGCACGTGTCAGCGTCGAGGCCGGCATCGCCCAGGGCTGGCGCGACGTGGTCGGCGATGCCGGCCGC
The DNA here is from genome assembly GCF_011751845.1 of Mumia sp. ZJ430. NCBI lineage: Bacteria > Bacillati > Actinomycetota > Actinomycetes > Propionibacteriales > Nocardioidaceae > Mumia > Mumia sp. ZJ430. The sequence continues at coordinate 293,261 of NZ_JAAHFK010000002.1, forward strand.
ACCGTCAGCCTCGAGCACTACGGCGCCTCGGCGGCGTACCAGACGTTGTACGACCAGTTCGGCATCACCGCCGACGCGGTCGTGAGCGCGGCCAAGGAGAGCATCGCGGCTGCGGGGCACACTGGAGGTGTCGGCGTCTTCGCGAAGCCGGTGGACACCGTCCTCCCGCAGACCGACCACTGAGCGACGCCGCGCGACGGCGTCCACCCAAGACGGAGGAGACAGCGATGACCGACCGACTGCAGGCACTCAGCGAGGCGGGTGTGTCCATCTGGCTCGACGACCTCTCGCGTGAGCTCACCGAGACCGGCGCGCTCGCGTCCCTGGTGGTGGACGACCACGTCGTGGGCGTCACCAGCAACCCGACGATCTTCGCCTCGGCGATGAAGGAGGGCGAACGCTACGAGGGGCAGCTCGACGAGCTGCTCGCGTCCTCCGACCAGACGACGGTCGCCGACGCGATCTTCGAGGTGACCACCACCGACGTCCGTGAGGCGGCCCGCATCCTGCGCGGTGTCTGGGGCGAGACCCTCGGCACGGACGGACGGGTGTCCCTCGAGGTCGACCCCACGCTCGCGTACGACACGGACGAGACGATCGCCGCCGCCAAGAAGCTCTGGGACAAGGTCGGCGAGCCGAACGTCTTCATCAAGATTCCCGCGACCCGCGAGGGTCTGCCGGCGATCGCAGCGACCATTGCCGAGGGGATCAGCGTCAACGTCACTCTGCTGTTCTCGATCGAGCGCTACCGCGCGGTGATGGACGCCTACGCGTACGGTCTCGAGCAGGCCGCGGCCAACGGCGTCGACCTGTCGACGATCCAGTCGGTCGCGTCGGTGTTCGTCAGCCGCATCGACAGCGAGGTCGACAAGCGCCTCGACGCGATCGGCACATCCGAGGCCGTCGCGCTCATGGGCAAGGCCGGCATCGCCAACTCGCGCCTCGCCTATGCCGCGTACGAGGAGTTCTTCAGCTCCGAGCGCTGGGCGGCGCTCGAGGCCAAGGGCGCCAACCGCCAGCGTCCGCTGTGGGCGTCGACCGGCGTGAAGAACCCGGAGTACCCCGACACGATGTACGTGACGGAGCTCGTCGCGCCCGGCGTCGTCAACACGATGCCCAACGCGACTCTCGCTGCGTTCAAGGACCACGGCGAGGTCCACGGCGACACCCTCACGGGCACCGCCGACGAGGCGCAGGAGGTGCTCAGGTCACTTGCCGAGATCGGCGTCGACTACGACGATGTGATGGCGACCCTCGAGTCCGAGGGTGTCGAGAAGTTCGAGTCCTCGTGGGCGGATCTCGTCCGCACCATGCAGGACCAGCTCACGGCCGCGCGCACCCGCCGCGGCTGAGGCCACGCACAAGGGGGATCCGTGGAGGACGAGAGCGCGCCGGCAGGTTTCGAGTTGGGACTTGCCTATCCCGACGAGCACGAGCTCACAGAAGCGATCGAGCGGCTCGTCGCCGACCAGGTCGCCAGCCGCATCGCTGCGCACGACGCGACGCTGTGGGGCCCCGAAGCCGAGGAGGAGGCGGGCAAGCGACTCGGATGGGTCGACCTGCACGTCACCTCGGTCCCGCTCGTCAGCCAGGTCACCGCGCTGCGCGACGACCTGCGCGGGCGCGGTCTCGACCGCATCGTGCTGTGCGGCATGGGCGGGTCGTCGCTGGCGCCGGAGGTGATCTGCGCGACAGCGGGGGTCCCGCTGACGGTGCTCGACTCCTCTGACCCGGACATGGTCCGCGAGGCGATCGATGTCGATCTCGCTCGCACCGTCGTGGTGGTCTCGAGCAAGTCCGGCGGCACCGTCGAGACCGACAGCCAGCGCCGCGCGTACGAGCACGCCTTCGAGATCGCGGGCATCGACCCCGCCGAGCGCATCGTCGTCGTCACCGATCCGGGTTCGCCGTTGGACCAGGAGGCGACGGACAAGGGCTACCGCGTCTTTCACGCCGACCCGCAGGTGGGCGGCCGCTACTCGGCACTGACCGCGTTCGGGCTCGTCCCCAGCGGCCTCGCAGGCGCCGACATCGGTGCGTTGCTGGAGCAGGCCGACGAGATCGCCGAGGACGTCGCTGCCGACGACGAGACCAACCCGGCTCTGGTGCTGGCCGCGCTGCTCGGTGTCGCGAACGCGCACGGTGTCGACAAGCTCGTGCTCGCCGATGCGGGGTCACGCAACGTCGGGTTCGGCGACTGGGCCGAGCAGCTCGTCGCGGAGTCCACCGGCAAGCAGGGCAAGGGCGTGCTGCCCGTCGTCGTCGCGAGCCCCGGCGCACCGAACGCGACGCCGAACACCGCGGACGAGGTCGTTGGCGTGATCGGTCCGATGCGCGACGACGACCCCGAGGCCGCCTCCGGCTACGGCTTCGCGGTCGATGCGCCGCTCGGTGCGCTGTTCCTGCTCTGGGAGTACGCGACCGCGATCGTCGGTCGGATGATCGGCATCGACCCGTTCGACCAGCCCGACGTCGAGAGCGCCAAGCAGGCGGCTCGCGAGATGCTCGACGGCGGGTCGTCCGCGCCGGTCGCGGCCTTCACCGACGGCGGGGTCACGGTATACGACACCAGCGGCTGGCTGCCGGAGGACGTGACGACCGTCCGTGAGGCCGTCGCTGCCCTGCTCGACGAGCTGGACCCCGAGCGCGGCTACCTCGCCGTGCAGGCCTACCTCGACCGGTACGGCGACCCCAGCCTCGCCGCGGTGCGCGACGTGCTCGCCACGCGTACGGGCCGGCCGACGACGTTCGGATGGGGGCCCCGCTTCCTCCACTCCACCGGCCAGTACCACAAGGGTGGCCCCGCGACCGGTGTCTACCTCCAGGTCACGACCGAGCCTGACCAGGACCTGGCCGTCCCCGGCCGGCCGTTCACGTTCGGCGAGTTCCTGCGCGCGCAGGCTGTCGGAGACGCGACGGTGCTCAGCAAGCGTGGGCGCCCGGTGCTCCGTCTGCACCTCGACGGGTCCGAGGCCGCACGCACCACGCTGCGGGAGGCGCTCGGGTGAGCCGGGCTTCGCAGGGCGGGCCAGTCCCGTATGTCAACCCGCTGCGTCAGCCGGAGGACCGGCGACTCCCCCGCATCGCCGGGCCGAGCTGTCTGGTGATCTTCGGCGTCACCGGTGACCTGTCGCGCAAGAAGCTGATGCCTGCGGTGTACGACCTCGCGAACCGTGGTCTGCTTCCGCCCGGCTTCTCGCTCGTCGGCTTCGCCCGGCGCGAGTGGGAGGACCAGGACTTCGCCCACGTCGTCTACGAGTCGGTCAAGAGGTACGCCCGTACGGAGTTTCACGAGGAGGTCTGGAAGCAGCTCGCCGAGGGCTTCAGGTTCGTCCCTGGTGCGTTCGACGACGATGAGGCGTTCGAGCACCTCGCCAAGACGGTGACCGAGCTCGACCTCGAACGCGGCACGGGCGGCAACTACGCGTTCTATCTGTCGATCCCGCCCGGCTATTTCTCCACGGTGGTCGGCCAGATCAAGAAGCACGGGCTCGCCACGCCGCGTAGTGACTCGTGGCGCCGGGTCGTCATCGAGAAGCCGTTCGGCCACGACCTCGAGAGCGCGATTGAGCTCGACGACGTCGTGTCAGAGGTGTTCCCGCCGGAGTCGGTCTTTCGGATCGACCACTACCTCGGCAAGGAGACCGTCCAGAACATCCTCGCCTTCCGCTTCGCCAACGAGCTCTTCGAGCCGGTCTGGAACTCCCACTACGTCGACCACGTGCAGATCACGATGGCCGAGGACGTCGGCATCGGCGGTCGTGCGGGCTACTACGACGGCATCGGCGCCGCACGGGACGTCATCCAGAACCATCTCCTCCAGCTCATGGCGCTGGTCGCGATGGAGCCGCCGGTCTCCTTCAGCGCCAGGAGCCTGCGCCTGGAGAAGCAGAAGGTCCTCGCGCAGGCGCGGACACCGGAACGGATGGACCTGCACACCGCGCGCGGCCAGTACACCGCCGGCTGGGCCGGAGGCATCAAGGTCAAGGGCTACCTCGACGAGGAAGACATCCCGCCGACCTCAGCCACGGAGACGTACGCGGCGATCCGACTCGACATCGAGACACGGCGCTGGGCGGGTGTGCCGTTCTACCTGCGCACCGGCAAGCGGCTCGCTCGGCGCGTGACCGAGATCGCCGTCGTGTTCAAGCGGGCCCCGCACCAGCCGTTCGCGAAGTACGACACCACCGAGCTCACCCAGAACGCGATCGTCATGCGGATCCAGCCCGACGAGGGCGTCACCGTACGGTTCGGCTCCAAGGTGCCCGGCACCGCGATGGAGCTGCGCGACGTCAACATGGACTTCGCGTACGGCGGCACGTTCGTCGAGTCGAGTCCCGAGGCGTACGAGCGCCTGATCCTCGACGTGCTGCTCGGTGACCCGCCGCTGTTCCCCCAGCAGGAGGAGGTCGAGCTGTCGTGGAAGATCCTCGATCCGATCATCGACTACTGGGCCGAGCAGTCGAAGCGGGGCATCAGCATGCCGGAGCCATACGTCTCCGGAGGCTGGGGGCCGAAGTCCGCGGACGAGATGCTGGCGAGGGACGGACGGGCGTGGCGGCGGCCGTGAGCAGGTCACCGCGAGCACGTGAGACGAGTGCTGACGAGCGAGGAGTGCGATGAAGGTCGACCTGAACGACACCAGCTCCAGTGCGGTCGCTGCTGCCCTCGTCCGTGCGCGGATCGCCGCCGGCAGCCCGGCGATGGGCATGGTCCTCACCTTGATCGTGGTCACCGACGAGGCTCGCTACTACGACGCGATGCGCGCCTCCAGGGTCATCTCCCGCGAGCACCCGGCCCGAGTCCTCGGCGTGATCCTGCGTTCCAGGCGCGGGCCGTCGAGCCTCGACGCGCAGGTGCGGATCGGCAACGACAGCGCCGGCGAGTCGGTGATCTTGCGGATGAGCGGCGAGCTCACCCAGCACGCCGAGTCCGTCGTCCTCCCGCTGCTGCTCCCCGACTCCCCCGTGGTCGCGTGGTGGCCCGGCTCCGCCCCGAAGGTTCCCGCGCTGGACCCGCTCGGCTCGCTGGCCGCCCGCAGGATCACCGATGCCGCTGCCGCGCGGACGCGCCACGCCGCTCTTCTCCGGGTCGCGCGCTCGTACCACCCCGGCGACACCGACCTCGCCTGGACACGTCTCACGCCGTGGCGCGCCCTTCTCGCCGCCGCGCTCGACCAGGTCGAGCTGATCGTCAGCGGCGCGACCGTCGTCGCCGAGCGCGGCAACCCGAGCGCCGACCTGCTCGTCGCGTGGATCGAGGCGCGCCTGAAGGTGCCGGTTCACCACGCCGTCTCTCGCGGGCCCGGCCTCACCGAGGTCCGGCTGCACTCGACGATCGGGGATGTCGCGGTGATCCGCCACGACGGACGCAACGGTCGGTTCCTCGTCCCGGGCGAGGCTGAGCGCTCGGTCGCCCTCAAGCGCCGTACGACCGCCGAGCTCCTCGCTGAGGACCTCCGGCGGCTCGACGAGGACGACGTGTACGCCGAGACGGTCCAGCGTCTCCTGCGCCGCGAGGACCGCAGTTCGTCCGGCCGGTCCAAGACCTCGGGACGGACCAAGCCGACCCTCGACGGCGGGCCCGCGAAGGATGTGAAGAGGACCCCGAAGCGCGTCCCCGCCAAGAAGGCGGCGCCCAAGACCGCTGCGGCGGCGAAGAGCACCGCGGCCGCCAAGAAGCCAGCCGCGAAGCGCACAACCAAGAAGGCAGAGGCCTGACGTGGACGACGACCCTGAGGTCATAGTCGATCGCGACCCCGACCAGCTTGCACGCAGCGTCGCCGACCAGCTCGTCTCCACGCTTGCCGCCCTGCAGGCCCAGGGGCGCGTCCCCAGCGTCGTGCTCACCGGTGGCACGATCGCCGACAAGATCCACCGTACGGTCGCGGCGCGTGCCGAGGACGGACGAGTCGACTGGTCGCGAGTCGAGTTCTTTTGGGGAGACGAGCGCTTCGTGGCTCCAGGCAGCGACGATCGCAACGAGCGGCAGGTGCGGCGCGCGCTCCTCGACCATCTCGATGTCGACGAGTCGCGCGTCCACGCGATGCCCGCCGACGACGGAACTCTGACTCTCGACGAGGCGGCCGACTCCTACGCCGATGTCGTCCGGGGTCGGGTCTTCGACGTGGTCATGCTCGGCGTCGGCCCGGACGGCCACGTCGCCTCGCTGTTCCCGGGCAAGCCCACACTCACCGTCAACGACCGCGACACCATCGCCGAGCCCTCTTCACCGAAGCCTCCGCCGGCGCGGGTGAGCCTCACCTTCGCCGCCCTCAACCGGGGCCGCGAGGTGTGGTTCCTGGTGTCGGGCGCCGGCAAGGCCGACGCGGTCGCCCGAGCCCTCGCAGGCGATCCGGTCGAGACCACCCCCGCCGCCGGCGTACGGGGCACCGAGCAGACGATGTGGATGCTCGACGAAGGCGCAGCGTCAGCCGTTCCCGACGCGCTGCGCTGACCGCTCGGTTCTTCGCGGGAGTGAAAGCACTGACCCGCGGCCCCACCTCGGGACCGCGGGTGCAGGAGGCGCGTGTCAGTAGATGACGTCGCCGCGGGCTCGTCGCGCCCGCAAGGTCTCGAGCGCCTCAGAGAGGATCTGCTCGGCCTCGTCGTCGCTGCGACGCTCTTTCACATAAGCGAGGTGCGTCTTGTACGGCTCGATCTTGGGAGCCGTCGGCGGATTCTCGTGGTCCTGGCTCGCTGGGAGCCCGCAGCGCGGGCAGTCCCACGACTCGGGCACATCGGCCTCGAGCGCGAAGCTGAGCACGGTCGTGTGTGCGTTGGAGCAGAAGTAGGAGATGGCTCGCCGTGGAGCAGCATCACCCCGCTCGGCCTCGCCCATCGGGCCCGACCCGACCCGGCTTCCTCGAATGGCACCACCTGACACCTGTGGACTCCTCGCCCCTCGTCACAAGTCATCGCCACCGGCTGACGCCGGGTCGATAGTGAGTGTAAACGGCGCTGCACCTCGGGTCGAGGTGCAGCGCTAAAGAAAATGAACCGGCTAGCTGAACCGGTAGAGCAAGCCGAGCGCGACGACGCTGATCGCCCACACGACGGCCGTGCCGACCGTGATGCGATCGAGGTTGCGCTCTGCGACGGACGAGCCACCAAGGCTGCTCGATACACCGCCGCCGAACATGTCGGAGAGACCGCCACCACGGCCCTTGTGCATCAGCACGAGAACGATGAGCAGCACGCTCGACAAGACGAGCAGGATCGAGAAGGTGAGGATCACGACGGATCGTCCTTACGAGTCGTACGGGATCGGTCGTGGCTCATGCCACGCCCGACAGGTCGGGGAGAGCATAGAACCGGCAGATGGCGGCAAACTCGTCCGCCTGGAGGCTCGCGCCTCCCACCAGGGCACCGTCCACGTCGGACTGCGCCATGATCGCGGGAGCATTCGCTGCCTTGACCGATCCTCCGTACAGGATACGCACCCGGTCCGCAGCCTGGGAGGACCACGTCTTGGCAACCTGCTCGCGCAGCGCCAGACACACCTCCTGGGCGTCGTCGGGGGTCGCCACCTCGCCGGTGCCGATGGCCCAGACGGGCTCGTACGCGATGACCGACTCCGCCACCTGGTCGGGCGACAGACCCGCGAGTGAGCCCTCGAGCTGCTGGGTGCAGTAGTCGACCTGCGTGCCCTCCTTGCGGACCTCCAGGCCCTCACCGACGCACACGATCGGCGTCATGCCGGCCTGCAGCGTCTTGAGCGCCTTCGTCGCGACCAGCGTGTCGGTCTCACCGTGATACTCGCGGCGCTCGGAGTGGCCGACGACCACGTACGAGCAGCCGAGCTTGGCCAGCATCGCCGCCGAGATCTCGCCCGTGTAGGCGCCGGCGTCGTGGACCGAGACGTCCTGGGCGCCGTAGCGGATCTTCATCCGGTCGCCGTCCACGATCGTCTGGACGCTCCGCAGGTCGGTGAACGGCGGAACCACCGTCACCTCGGCCTTGTCGAAGTCGTGCTTCTTGTCCTGGAGAACCCAGGCAAGCTTCTGCACCAGGACAACGGCCTCCTGGTGGTTGAGGTTCATCTTCCAGTTGCCCGCGATCAGCGGGGTGCGCGTCTGCGCCATTGTTGTCAGCCCTCCAGGACCTGCAGGCCGGGGAGCGTCTTGCCCTCGAGGAACTCGAGAGAGGCGCCGCCGCCGGTCGAGATGTGCCCGAACTGTGAATCGTCGAAACCGAGCCGGCGCACTGCCGCCGCCGAGTCGCCGCCGCCGACGACCGACAGGCCGTCGACCGCGGTGAGCGCTTGCGCGACAGCCTTGGTGCCAGCCGCGTACGCGGGGAACTCGAACACGCCCATCGGACCGTTCCAGAAGACGGTGCGCGAACCCTCGATCAGCCGCGCGAACGCCTCCGCCGACTCGGGGCCGATGTCGAGCCCCATCTGGTCGGCCGGGATCCCGTCCGCGGCGACGATCGTCGGCGGGGCGTCGGCGGAGAACTCCGGCGCGACGACCACGTCAGTCGGAAGGAGGATCTCGACACCCTTCTCGGCGGCGCGGGCGAGGTAGCCCTGGACCCTGTCGATCTGATCCGCCTCGAGCAGCGACGTGCCGACCTCGTCCCCCTTCGCGGCGAGGAAGGTGAACACCATCCCGCCGCCGATGAGCAGCGCGTCGGCCTTCTCGAGGAGGTTGTCGATGACGCCGAGCTTGTCGGAGACCTTCGACCCGCCGAGCACGACCGCGTACGGGCGTGCGGGATCCTCGGTGAGCTGACGGAGCACCTCGACCTCGGTCAGCACTAGCCCGCCGGCTGCCGCGGGCAGCCGCGTCGCGATGTCGTACACGCTCGCCTGCTTGCGGTGGACGACGCCGAAGCCGTCGGAGACGAACGCGTCGCCCAGCTCGGCGAGCTGATCAGCGAACGTGCCACGCTCGGCGTCATCCTTGCTCGTCTCGCCCGGGTTGAAGCGGACGTTCTCGAGGACGGCGACCTGCCCGTCAGCGAGACCGGAGACGACCTCGTGGGCGGACGGGCCGACGGTGCCGGTCGCGAACGCCACGTCCTGGCCGAGGAGCTCGGCCAGCCGGGCAGCCACCGGCCCCAGCGAGTAGGCGGGATCGGGCGAGCCCTTGGGACGGCCGAGGTGAGCTAAGACGACGACCTTGGCACCGGCGTCGGCAAGCCGCAGGATCGTCGGCACGCTGGCGCGGACGCGCCCGTCATCGGTGATGGTGGTGCCGTCGAGCGGCACATTGAGGTCGCTGCGGACGAGCACGCGCTTGCCGCGCAGGTCGCCGAGGTCGTCGATGGTCTTCACGTGGCTCCCAGACTCCGTACGGGGTGGGTCGGTTCGGCCGGTCGCGTCAGAGCGACGCGCCGACGAACGACGTCAGGTCGACGAGGCGGTTGGAGTAGCCCCACTCGTTGTCGTACCAGCCGACGACCTTCACCTGGTCACCGATGACCTTGGTGAGGCCCGAGTCGAAGATGCACGACGCCGGGTCGGTCACGATGTCGGTGGAGACGATCGGGTCCTCGGTGTAGACGAGGTAGCCCTTGAGCGGGCCCTCGGCCGCCGCCTTGACGATCTCGTTGACCTCCTCGACCGTCGTCTCGCGCGCAGCGGTGAAGGTGAGGTCGGTCGCCGAGCCGGTGGGCACGGGCACGCGCAGCGCGTAGCCGTCGAGCTTGCCCTTGAGCTCGGGGAGCACGAGGCTCACGGCCTTGGCGGCACCCGTCGAGGTCGGGACGATGTTGAGGGCGGCGGCACGCGCGCGGCGCAGGTCCTTGTGGGGACCGTCCTGAAGGTTCTGATCCTGGGTGTAGGCGTGGATCGTCGTCATCAGGCCACGCTCGATGCCGAGCCCGTCGTTGAGCGCCTTCGCCATCGGCGCGAGGCAGTTGGTGGTGCACGAGGCGTTGGAGATGATCTGGTGCTTCGCCGGGTCGTACAGGTTCTCGTTGACACCCATGACGACCGTCAGGTCCTCGTTCTTGGCGGGTGCCGAGATCAGGACCTTCTTGGCGCCGGCGTCAAGGTGGGCCTTGGCCTTGGTCGCGTCGGTGAAGAAGCCGGTCGATTCGATGACGATGTCGACGCCGAGATCGCCCCACGGCAACGCCGACGGGTCGCGCTCCTCGAACGCCTTGATGCTGCGGCCACCGACCGTGATGGACGTCTCGTCGTACGAGACGTCCTCGGGCAGCCGGCCCAGGATCGAGTCGTACTTGAGGAGGGTCGCGAGGGTCTTGTTGTCGGTCAGGTCATTCACCGCGACGACCTCGAAATCAGCGCCAGAGGCCAACGCCGCCCGGTAGAAGTTGCGGCCGATCCGGCCGAATCCATTGATACCTACGCGCACGGTCACGACGCTCTCCTTCGAGGATCACTCATCGGTCTTGACGATCACCACGAGCCTATCGCGGTGCCCCGACGTCCCCTCACACGGACTCCGGGCCCGAGATCAGGCTCCGTCGGCCAGCATCTCGTCGGTCAGGCTGGCCTCCGTGTCGGGGATCCCCAGGTCGCTCGCGCGCTTGTCGGCCATGGCCAGCAGGCGGCGGATGCGGCCCGCGATCGCGTCCTTCGTCAAGGCCGGGTCATGGAGCTGGCCCAGCTCCTCCAGGCTCGCCTGCTTGTGCTCGACGCGCAACCGGCCGGCCGTCTGGAGGTGCTCCGGGACCTCGTCGGCGAGGATCTCCAGGGCCCTCTGCACGCGTGCGCCCGCAGCCACTGCGGCACGCGCCGAGCGCCGGAGGTTGGCGTCGTCGAAGTTGGCGAGGCGGTTGGCCGTCGCCCGGACCTCGCGACGCATGCGCCGCTCCTCCCACGCGAGCAGCGACTCGTGGGCGCCAAGGCGGGTGAGCAGCGCGCCGATGGCCTCGCCGTCGCGGATGACCACGCGGTCGACCCCCCGCACCTCGCGGGCCTTGCCCTGGATGCCGAGCCGGCGCGCGGCTCCGACCAGCGCCAGCGCCGCCTCCGGCCCGGGACACGTCACCTCGAGCGCGGACGAGCGACCCGGCTCTGTCAGGGACCCCCGCGCCAGGAACGCCCCGCGCCAGGCCGCGACCGCGTCGCAGGTCGCCCCGGAGACAACCTGCGGCGGCAGTCCGCGGATCGGTCGGTTGGCGCCGTCGAGGAGTCCTGTCTGGCGTGCCAGCGCGGCACCCTCGCGGACGACGCGCACCACCCAGCGGGTTCCCTTGCGGATGCCGTTGCCCTGCAGGACCTGCACCTCGCTCGCGTGGCCGTACACGTCGGCGATGTCGTTGCGCAGCCTCCGCGCGGCGGCGCCGGTGTCGACCTCCGCTTCGACGACGATCGCGCCGCCGACGAGGTGCAGACCACCGCCGAACCTCAGCAGCGACGACACCTCCGCCTTGCGGCAGCACGCTTTGGTGACCGCCGTGCTCGACAGCTCCGACTTCACCTGCGCGGTCATCGCCATGCGCCCACTCCTCGTGTCTTCCTCGCCGGCCCCCCGGCTACGTAGATACCCCTGCGCCACTGTACGCGCGCCCCCGACGTGGCGTGGCTCTCGTACGGACCCTCCGCCCGCGTCACGGACACGCATGCATGACGCGCTCGTAGGCGGCTGCGAGGCGCAGCGGATCGTGACGCGGGCTGCCGTCGCCAAGCGCGAGGTTGTCGAGCACGAGCTCGCCACCGAGTTCGGCCGCCGCCGCACGCAGATGGTCCTCGTCGGTGACCGCGGCCCGGTCGGCGAGGACCACGTCGATGGTCAGGTCGGGCGCGTGCTCGCCCAGCACCTCGAGGTGGCGCTCGGGCGAGAAGCCCTCGGTCTCGCCAGGCTGCGGCGCGAGGTTGAGGACGACCATCCGGCGGGCCGAGGTCTCATGCAGCGCGAGGGAGAGCTCGGGGACGAGGAGGTTGGGGATCACGCTCGTGAACCACGACCCTGGCCCGACGACAACCCACTCGGCCTCTCGTACGGCGGTCAGCGCCGGCGGCGAGGCGGGCGGGTCGGAGGGGTCGAGCCAGACGCTGAGGACCTCACCGGCGGTCGTCGCGACCGCTGCCTGCCCGCGGACCTCCCCGACCGAGCCGTCGGGCTGGCGGACCGACGCCGCGATGTCGAGCGGCAACGAGCTCATCGGGAGCACGCGTCCGCGTGCACCGAGCAGCTGCCCGATCAGGTCGAGCCCGTGGACGTGATCACCGAGCAGCTCCCACAGGCCCACGATGAGGAGGTTGCCGAGTGCGTGGCCGTCGAGCTCCCCTGGCGACTCGAAGCGGTGCTGGAGGACCTGTGCCCACGTCCGTCCCCACTCGTCCTCGCCGCACAGGGCGGCCAGCGCCTGCCTTAGATCGCCCGGCGGCAGGACGCCGAGCTCCTCGCGAAGGCGCCCGGAGGACCCGCCGTTGTCGGCGACCGTCACGATCGCGGTGATCGCCGCCGGAAGATAGCGCAGTGCCGACAGGCTCGCCGCCAGTCCGTGCCCGCCACCCATCGCGACGACCTTGCGCTGGGCGACCGGTGAGTGCGCGGGACCACGGCGTCGGGTCGCGGCGGTCACTCGCGCCCCAGGTCGCGGTGGATCACGAGGGTACGGACGTCGTGGGCGCGAAGCCGCTCCCCCAGCGCCTCGGCCATCGCGACACTGCGGTGCCGACCACCGGTGCACCCGATCGCGAGCGACAGAAAGCGCTTGTTCTCGCGGACGAACCCGTCCGTCAGCGTCGTCAGGAGCGCCTCGTACTGGTCGAGGAACGGGAGTGCGTCGGGCTGGCTGAGGACGAACTCGCTCACCTCGGTGTCGAGCCCGCTCAGCAGACGAAGCTCCTCGTCCCAGTACGGGTTGGGCAAGAAGCGCATGTCGGCGACCATGTCGGAGTCGACGGGGATGCCGTACTTGAACCCGAACGAGACGATCGTCGCGCGCAGCGGGTGCTCGTCGGGGCTCTCGAACGCCGTAGAGACTCGCGCCGACAGCTGGTGGACGTTGAGGCGGGTCGTGTCGATGACGAGGTCGGCCTCCGCACGCAGCTCGCGGAGCATCTCGCGCTCGACCCGGAACCCGTCGAGGAGCCGGCCCTCCGTACGGAGCGGGTGGGGCCTGCGGGCGGCCTCCTGACGGCGTACGAGCACCTCGTCGGACGCCTCCACGAAGATCACCGTCGAGCGCAGACCCTCCTTGCGCATGCGCTCAAGAGCACCCGACAGTGCGGAGAAGAACTGGCGCGAGCGCGCATCGACCACGACGCCGAGCTTGGTGGCGACGTGGTTCTGGCCGAAGAGCTCGACCGTGTCACCCAGGAGCTGGGGTGGCAGGTTGTCGACGACGAAGAACCCGAGGTCCTCCAGAACTTTGGCGACGGTGCTGCGGCCGGCACCAGTCATGCCCGTCACGAGGACGAGCTCTTCTACACCCGAGCTGCTCACGATCCCTCCTCGAGGATCTCGCCGGTCGTCATGTTGATCGAGGGAGCCGACGGCGTCGACCTGTCTCCCGCGAGAGCCTCAGCGACCGCGGTCGCCGTACGTGGTCCGAAGCCCGGCACGGCAGCGATCTCGTCCACTGTCGCGGCCCGCAGCTTCTTGAGCGAGCCGAACCTGCGGAGCAACGCCTTGCGGCGCACCTCCCCCAGCCCAGGCACGTCGTCCAGAGCGCTCTCGACCATGGTGCGGGATCGGCGACCGCGGTGGTGGGAGATCGCGAAACGGTGGGCTTCGTCTCGTACGCGCTGGAGGAGGTAGAGGCCCTCGCTCGTGCGCGGGAGGATCACCGGATCCTCCTCGTCAGGGATCCAGACCTCCTCGAGGCGCTTGGCCAGGCCGCACAGCGGGATGTCGTCGACACCGAGCGCGCGCATCGCGTCGTGCGCGGCCGCGACCTGCGGCGGGCCGCCGTCGACGACCACCAGACCGGGGGCGTACGCGAACTTGCGCGGCTTGCCGGTGTCCGGGTCGACCAGCTGCGGGCCCTCGGCCTCGGCCGGGTCCTCGACGCCGATCTCGGGCGCGGCGAGCGCGGCCCGCTCGTCGAGGTAGCGGCGGAAGCGGCGCGTGATCGTTTCGTGCATGGACGCGACGTCGTTCTGGCCCTCGACGCCGCGGATGACGAAGCGCCTGTACTCGGACTTGCGCGGGAGGCCGTCCTCGAACACGACCATCGACGCGACGACCTCGGTGCCCTGGAGGTTGGAGACGTCGTAGCACTCGATGCGCAGCGGCGCCTCCGGCAGCCCGAGCGCCACCTGGAGCTCCTCGAGCGCGCGGGTGCGGGTCGTCAGGTCGCTCGCACGCTTGGTCTTGTGGAGGACGAGCGCCTGCTTGGCGTTGCGCTCGACGGTCTCCATGAGGGCACGCTTGTCGCCGCGCTGCGGGACGCGGATCGCCACCTTGCTCCCCCGCTGCTGGGTGAGCCAGTCGGCAACCGCGTCGGCGTCGTCGGGGAGCGCCGGCACGAGGACCTCGCGCGGGATCGCGTCGGCGGGCTCGCCGTCATACAGCTTCATCATGGCCCGCTCGACCATCTCGCCCGTCCCGGCGTCGTCGGTCTTGTCGGCGACCCAGCCGCGCTGACCGCGGATACGGCCGCCTCGTACGGAGAAGATCTGGACGCCGACCTCGAGCGGGTCGTCAGCGAGCGCGATGACATCGGCGTCGGTGCCGTCGCCGAGAACGACCGCGTTCTTGTCGAGGGCCTTGCGCAGCGCGTCGATGTCGTCGCGCAGGCGTGCCGCGCGCTCGTACTCCTGCTCGCTGGCCGCCGCCTTCATGTCGCGCTCGAGGCGCCTGATGTAGGTCGAGGTGTTGCCGGCGAGGAACGAGCAGAAGTCGTCGACGATCTCGCGGTGCTCCTCGGGGCTGACCCGACCCACGCAAGGGGCGGCGCACTTGCCGATGTAGCCGAGCAGGCACGGCCGCCCGATCTGCGCCGAGCGCTTGAAGACGCCGTTGCTGCACGAGCGCATCGGGAACACCCGGAGCAGGAGGTCGACGGTCTCGCGGATCGCCCAGGCGTGGCTGTAGGGGCCGAAGTAGCGGACGCCCTTGCGCTTGGGTCCACGGCCGACAGTCACCCGCGGGAACTCCTCGTTGAGGGTCACCGCGAGCCACGGGTAGGACTTGTCGTCGCGGTACTTCACGTTGAACCGCGGGTCGTACTCCTTGATCCAGGTGTACTCCAGCTGGAGCGCCTCGACCTCGTTGGAGACGACCGTCCACTCGACGCTCGCAGCGGTCGTCACCATCTGCTGGGTGCGAGGGTGGAGTCCGGCGATGTCCTGGAAGTAGGACGAGAGCCGCGAACGCAGTGACTTGGCCTTGCCGACGTAGATCACCTGACGCTGTACGTCGCGGAACCGGTAGACGCCTGGAGCATCAGGGATGGAACCCGGCGCCGGGCGGTATGTCGCTGGATCTGCCACGTGACCAGCCTACGAGGGGACGCTGACAGCGCCGCCGACCGGCACGCGGGGCGTTGCCGTGACGACCGCCCGCGTGCCGCTGAGGCCTCAGACGAGGAAGATCGCGTCGCCCTCGACGCGGACCTCGCGCTCGGGCAGCGCCTTGGTCGCCGGTCCCTGCAGGACCTTGCCGCCGTCGGTCGAGAACTCGCTGCCGTGGCACGGGCAGGTCATCGTCGTGCGCTCGATCATGCTCACGGCACACCCCTGGTGGGTGCAGACCGACGAGAACGCCTTGAACTCGCCCTCGGTCGGCTGCGCGACGAGGACCTTCTCGCTCTCGTACACGCGTCCGCCGCCGACGGGGACGTCGGAGGTCGAGCCGAGCTCGGTGCCGGTCGCGGGCGCACCGCCGTCGGTCGTCGCTTCTGCGCTCGGAGTGGTCGCGTCGCTCTGCGGCGGGGCGCTCGTCGTTGCGTCGGAGCCCCCTCCGTCTCCCCCGCCGCCGCATGCGGCGAGGAGCCCACCGGCGGCGACGGTGCCGCCCACAAGTCCTACTCCTTGGATGACGGTACGGCGCTTCACGGTGCTGGCCCTGTCCGGAGCGTCGGTCATGCCTGGCCTCTCGTTGGCGTGCAGTGTGGTGGTGCAGTCGGTGGAACGTTCAACGATCCCCACAGGCGAGAGGTGCCCGCAACTTCGCGTGACGGGTCCGACGGGCGCACCCCCGCCGACGCGTCATGCCTTCTTGGCTGCTGCCTTCTTGGCCGGCACCTGCTTCGCAGCGGACTTTTTCGCTGCGGCCTTCTTGGCCGGCGTCTTCTTCGCCGGTGTGGGCTTCTCCGCCTCGCGTGCGGAGGCCCGCGCCGCCTTGGCGGAGGCCGTACGACCGGAGCCCTTGCGGGTACGGCCGACCGGTGCGAGGTCGAGCGCCGGCTGCAGGGTCGGCTGCTTGGCCTCGCGCCCCTCGAGGAGCGGCTTGAGGAAGTGGCCGGTGTAGCTGTCGGGATGGGCCGCGATCTCCTCGGGCGTGCCGGCAGCGACCAGCATGCCGCCGCGGTTGCCGCCCTCAGGCCCCATGTCGATCAGCCAGTCGGCGGTCTTGATGACGTCGAGGTTGTGCTCGATGACGATGACCGAGTTGCCCTGGTCGACGAGACGACCCAGCACGCCGAGCAGCTTGCGGATGTCCTCGAAGTGCAGACCCGTGGTCGGCTCGTCGAGGACGTACAGCGTGCGGCCGGTCTGACGCTTCTGGAGCTCGGCAGCGAGCTTGACCCGCTGCGCCTCGCCGCCGGACAGCGTCGGGGCCGGCTGGCCGAGACGGACGTAGCCGAGCCCGACGTCGACGAGCGTGCGCAGGTGGCGCGAGATCGCCGGGATCGCCTCGAAGAACTCCAGCGCCTCCTCGATCGGCATGTCGAGGACCTCGGCGACCGTCTTGCCCTTGTAGTGCACCTCGAGCGTCTCGCGGTTGTAGCGAGCGCCGTGGCACACCTCGCACGGGACGTAGACGTCCGGGAGGAAGTTCATCTCGATCTTGATCGTGCCGTCGCCCGAGCACGCCTCGCAGCGCCCGCCCTTGACATTGAACGAGAAGCGGCCCTGCAGGTAGCCGCGGACCTTGGCCTCGGGCGTCGCGGCGAACAGCTTGCGGACGTGGTCCCAGACGCCGGTGTAGGTGGCCGGGTTGGAGCGCGGCGTGCGGCCGATCGGCGACTGGTCGACGTGGATGATCTTGTCGACCAGCTCGACGCCGGTGATGTCCTTGTGGCGGCCCGGCAGGGTGCGGGCGTTGTGGATGGTCCGGGCGAGCGACGTATAGAGGATGTCGTTGACCAGCGTCGACTTGCCCGAGCCGGAGACACCCGTCACGGCGACCATCTGGCCGAGCGGGAACGCCACGTCGATGCCCTTGAGGTTGTGCTCGCGCGCGCCGCGCACCACGAGCTCGTGGCCCTCTCGGCGTGGGCGCCGCTCCGCCGGGACCGAGATCTCCCTGCGGCCGGACAGGTAGGCGCCGGTGATTGAGTCCTCCGACGCGAACAGCTCCTCCACCGGGCCGGACACGATGACCTGCCCGCCGTGCTCGCCGGCGCCGGGACCGATGTCGACGGCCCAGTCGGACGCCCGGATCGTGTCCTCGTCGTGCTCGACGACGATGAGGGTGTTGCCGAGGTCGCGCAGCCGCACCAGGGTCTCGATGAGGCGGTGGTTGTCGCGCTGGTGGAGCCCGATCGACGGCTCGTCGAGGACGTAGAGCACGCCGACGAGGCCGGCGCCGATCTGCGTCGCCAGCCGGATCCGCTGGGCCTCGCCGCCGGACAGCGACCCCGCCGCGCGGTCGAGGCTGAGGTAGTCGAGGCCGACGTCGAGCAGGAACCGCAGCCGTTCGTGGATCTCCTTGAGGACGTGTTGGCCGATCTGGCTCTCGCGCTCGGACATCTCGAGGTCGCTGAGGTAGCGGGCGGCCTCCTCGATGGACAGCGCGGACACCTCGGCGATGTTCTTCTCGCCGTGGGTGGCCGAGGTGACCGTCACGCCGAGGATCACGGGCTTGAGGCGCGTGCCGCCGCAGGTCGGGCACGGCACCTCGCGCATGTAGTCCTCGAAGCGCTCGCGTGTCGTGTCGGACTCTGCCTCGGCGTGCCGGCGCACGACGTACGGGATGACGCCCTCGAACGAGCTCCAGTAAGAGCGCTCACGTCCGTACCGGTTGCGGTAGTGGACATGCACCTGCGTCGGGTGGCCCTCGAGCAGAGCCTTGCGCGCCTCGGAGGGCAGGTCCTCGAACGGCGTCGCGGTCGTGAAGTCGAGCTCCTCGGCCAGGGCGTCAATCAGGCGACCGAAGTAGTCGGCGACGTGGGCGGCCGCCCACGGCGCGATCGCCCCGTCGTCGAGCGACAGGGACGGGTCGGGGACCACCAGCTCGGGGTCGACCTCCATCCGGGTGCCGAGACCGGAACACTCGGGGCATGCGCCGAACGGGGCGTTGAACGAGAACGAGCGCGGCTCGAGCTCGTCGACCGCCAGCGGGTGGTCGTTGGGGCAGGCGAGCTTCTCGGAGAACCGGCGGATGCGGTGCGGGTCGTCCTCCGGCAGGTCGACGAAGTCGAGGAGCACCAGCCCGTCGGCGAGGTTGAGCGCGGTCTCGACCGAGTCGGTGATGCGCTGCTGGGCCGACGGCTTGACCGCGAGCCGGTCGACGACGACCTCGATGTGGTGCTTCTTCTGCTTGGCGAGCGTGGGGGGCTCGTCGGCGAGACTGTGGGTCTCGCCGTCGACGCGGACGCGGCTGTAGCCCTGGGACTGCAGCTGGCGGAACAGGTCGAGGTATTCGCCCTTGCGGCCACGGATCACGGGCGCGAGCACCTGGAAGCGCGTGCCCTCGCCGAGCTCCATGATGCGGTCGACGATCTGCTGCGGGGTCTGCTTGGTGATGGCCTCGCCGCACACGGGGCAGTGCGGGTGGCCGATACGCGCGTAGAGCAGGCGGAGGTAGTCGTAGACCTCGGTGATCGTGCCGACCGTCGAGCGCGGGTTGCGCGAGGTCGACTTCTGGTCGATCGAGACCGCCGGCGACAGGCCCTCGATGAAGTCGACGTCGGGCTTGTCCATCTGCCCCAGGAACTGGCGCGCGTACGCCGACAGGCTCTCGACGTAGCGGCGCTGCCCCTCCGCGAAGATCGTGTCGAACGCGAGCGAAGACTTCCCGGAGCCCGATAGACCCGTGAAGACGATCATCGCGTCCCGTGGGAGATCAAGGGAGATGTCCTTCAGGTTGTGCTCGCGAGCGCCGCGGATGAGCAGTCGATCTGCCACGTGTTCAGCCTTCCTGGGGGTCGCGCCGGTGGGGACATCAGGGCGCGGATCGCTGCCCGAGCAGGGCTCGACCCACCTTCTCCATCGTAGCGAGGGGTCCTGACAGGAACGCAGGTCAAGACCTGGCAAGGTGGGACCATGGCGACCCCGAACGACGTGATCGACCTGGTCGACTCCCGTACGCGCGAGCTCCTCGTCGACCTCGACGGGCTCGACGACGCCGACATGCGGGCGCCGAGCCTGCTGCCCGGCTGGAGCCGCGGTCACGTGATCACCCACCTCGCCCGCAACGCCGACGCCCTCGTACGGCTGCTGACGTCGGCACGGACGGGTGAGGCGATCCCGATGTACGCCTCGGCCGAGCAGCGCGACGACGACATCGAGGCAGGCGCGGGCCGCAGCGCCGACGTACTGCTCGACGACCTCACAGAGACGTCCATCGGCTGGATCGTCGAGGCACGCGCGCTCCCGGAGGCAGCATGGTCGGCGACCGTCACCGCCCGAGGTGGCCGACAGGTCGCCGGGTCGTGGGTGCCGATGATGCGCGCGACCGAGGTCGTCCTGCACCACTACGACCTCGACCTCGGCTACACGCCCGACCGGTGGCCGCCGGGCTGGGTCTCGCTCGCGATGCACGACGCCGCCCGCGACCTGTCTGAGCGTGCCGGAGAGCCCCTCGCGCTGCGCGCCGTCGACTCCGGGCTCGGCGTCGGCGACGGCGGAGGCCGTACGGTGTCGGGGACGCAGGCCGACCTGCTGGCCTGGGTGACCCGAAGCGTCACCGGGCCCTCGCTGGCCACCACCGGCGACCTGCCCGACCTCGACGCCTGGCGCTGAGACCGTACGAACAGGAGCTCACGATGACGTACACCGGCAAGGTCACCGTCGGAGGGACGCCCGACGTCCGCGAGCTCGCGGACCTCATCGTCACCAAGGTGGCGGTCGGGCCGATGAGCAACAACGCGTACGTCCTGCGCTGCCGGCACACCGACGAGCAGGTGCTCATCGACGCGGCGAACGACGCCGGCACGCTCATCGAGGTCGTCGGAGAGTCCGGTCTCACCTCCGTCGTGACCACCCACCGCCATGGCGACCACTGGCAGGCACTCGCCGCCGTGGTCGAGGCGACGGGTGCGCGGACGATCGCGGGAGCCGAGGACGCCGAGGCGATCGGGGTGCCGATCGACGCCGTGGTGACCGACGGCGAGGAGATCGCCGTCGGACGCTCCCGCCTGCGCGTCATCCATCTCGTCGGCCACACGCCGGGGTCGATCGCGCTGCTGTACGACGACCCGGAGGGCATGCCGCACCTGTTCACCGGAGACTCGCTGTTCCCCGGCGGGGTCGGCAAGACCTGGTCGCGCGACGACTTCGCCTCGCTGATCGACGACGTAGAGCGCAAGATCTTCGACCGGCTGCCCGACGAGACGTGGTTCTATCCCGGCCACGGCGACGACTCCACGCTCGGCCAGGAGCGCCCTCACCTCGCGCAGTGGCGCGAGCGCGGCTGGTAGGCCGCGTGACGCCGCGCGCTCCAGCTCCACACCACTCAGCGCCCGACCCTGCCGCCCGGCCCCATCCCCGGCAGGATGACAGAAGATGACACTGGAGACCGAAGGGCTGTGGGTCGAGTGGCATGTCCGCCGCGACCGCGAATTCGACGACATCGCGCTGTGGGGCGGGAGCGTCTACGCGTACGACGAGACCGCGGAGAGCGAGCAGCGGGCGGTCGGGCACGCCTCGATCGTCGTGAGCTTGCGCGGGATCTTCCACGAGCGCGACGCGCTATTCGAAGCGCTCGACGCCAATAGCGGAGACCTCTCCGTGATCGCCGAGGAGCTCGGCCGACACGACGACCACGAGCTGATCCGCTGGTCCGACGGGCCAGGACTCGGCATGGTGATCGTCGAAAGCGTCGAGCTCGAGCCCGCCTATCGCGGACGCGACCTCGGCGTCGAGATCGTCCGAGACGCGCTCGCGGTGATGAGCGCAGCGACCGTCGTCCTCTATCCGGCCCCGATCGGCTCGAAATCCAAGCGCGGCGAGGAGCGCCTCCAGGCGTACTGGTCGCGGCACGGCTTCGAGCCGCTGGGCAACGGTGTCTACATCGCGTCCAACGATGACGTCCTCGCCGCGGGCGACCGGTAACCGAACGCACCCGTTCCCGCCGCCCGGCAGCCGATACCCGCATGGTCTGGCTCGACTTCGAGCGCGACGGGGTCTGCTGGCTCCGAGCTCGAGCTGTCCGCTGGCACGGCCGGCACGTCTGCGTCGCAGTCGCCGACGACAGGCTGCAGGTGCCGTATGTCTGGGTCGACGCCGTCGACGTACAGCGGCGCTAGGAGCCCGGCGGGCTCGCTGAGCCGTCTTCGATCGCATCGTCGATTTCCAGGACGGCCTCGAAGACGGTAGGCCAGTCGGTGCGCGTCATGAAGATGTCCAGTTCGCCTTGCGCGCCCCACTTCAACCTGAAGCCGATCGCCGCGAGAAGTCGAGCCTCGATGTCGGCGAGCTCGCGGATCCCGGATTCCAACTGCCCTACGGCTAGAGGAAGGCGGGCATCCGGCATCTGCTCCAGCAGCTGGGAGCGGTCGTCCCAGGTCGACGACGCGAACTCCTCCCACAGTGCTCGGACGGGTGGGGAGAACGTGTCTGGGAGTAGTTCGCGGTCCCCGGCGGAGACCTCAGCCGCGCTATACGAGAGGACCTTCCCCAGGTTCTGGACCACGGGGAGAATCCTCATCGCGGCGGCGTAGAGGTCGCCACGGTTTGTGTCGGACGGCCAGTGGTCGTTCAACGCCTCGAGGACGTCGACGCCGACCTCGAATAGGTGATGGGGCACATCGTCGGTGAAGCTCCTCGGTGTACATCCAAGATTCTCTGCGTGGAGCGCGAGCGTGATGCGGAACTCGTCGAGCGCGCACCTAGCCGAGCCGACCTCCCAGACGCGGGCATCAGAGCTTGGGCTGGTTCGCCCTTCGTCGAAACCCTCGCCTCGCCGGTGGAGCAGGAGGTGCCCGGCCTCATGTGCGGCGAGCGCGGTGACCGCCGCTCGTTCCTCCATCACGGCGTCCGCCGACAGGTAGCTGGTGGTTCCGTCGACGGTCTTGCCAGCGACCACGCCTCCACTTCGGTCGAGCGCGTAGCTGGAGTTGCCCGTCGCCTCGCGGACGGAGCGGGCGAGATCGCCGGTGAGGATGATGTTGGCGTCGTCGACCCCCATGAGCTGAACGCCAGCACGGACGTCGTCGGCGATCGCGGAGTCGAGGGTTGCCCCGTGTTCAGTGGTGATGGAGACGGTCACCCGACCAGCCTTTCACTATGGCGCGAGAGAACGAGAGAGCATCGCCCGGGCTATTGATTGCCATCCGGACACTCTCGGAGAGCTCGGCTGGTTTTCCCCAGATTCCGCCAGGGCGGGACGGAGCGAGCGGAGCGGGGGTCGCCCGGCGCCGGCGGTGCCAAAAGCCGGTCCGCGTCGGTGACGGAGTCGTGCAGATCGCGAGCGAGCTCGTGCTGAGCCGTGCGCAGCTGTGCGATCTCGTGCGCAAGCAAACTCCTGCGGCACGACTCGGGCACTGCAAGGCTGACGCGATGGACGTCGCCGTGACCGACATCGTCGCGCTCGTACTCGTCGTCGTCGCGGTGGTGCTCGCCGTCGTCGGCGGTGCGGTCGCCGCGCGCAGAGGTAGCAAGCTGATGGCGTGGCTCGTCGGCACAGGGGCGGGCGTCGTCGCCGTGCTGGCTGCGCTGGTCTTGGCTCGCGATCCCTCGACCAGCACAGCAGCGTCGTGCGATCAGCCACGGGAGCTCGCTGCCTCCTACCTGAGCAAGTTCGAGAAGGTTGAGCAGGCGGATACGCGAGCAGGCTGGGAGCACGACGGCCCGAACTGGAACTCGAGCTTCGAGCCAGGAGCCGCAGATGAGCAGCACTTGAGCCGTACGGCGGAGGCGACGACCTACCTGCGGCTCTGGGCACGAACGGTCGCGAGGAGCAAGGAGTGCTTCAAGACCGGCGACATCACCACTGCTGAATCCATGATCGAGGCGGAGATCTCGGTCAGGCCGTGAGTTCACGCGCTGACGGTGAGCGTCGACGGACCCACGCAGATCGCGCCTGAGGACCTGTTCCGTACGTTCTCGTATGCGCATGCACAGGCAGTTGGCGAACCGGGACGCTAGGTTCGCCTCCATGTTCGATGCGAGTGGTGACTGGATCACCAGCGAGCGCGGCACGGCATGGATCGATGTCGTGGGCACGACGGTGACCACCATCGGCGTCGCGGTCGCGGTCGCGGTCTACGTGACAAACACGTTCGATCGACGGCGGGCGCAGGCCCAGCTGGTGAGCGCGATCTTCGAGGACTCCGGCAAGTCGGAGTCCGAGCACGTGCTCCGCGTCCGGAACGGCTCGGACGAGCCGGTGTTCAACGTCTTCGTTTGGCTTGACCACGACGGGGGCCCGTCTGGCCCCTACTTCGTCAGCGCGGTGGCCCCCCACGATGAGGTCCCTTTCGTCGACCACGCCGAGGATCTGCACCGTCTCGGAGACATTGCCTTCGCCGCCGACATGTCCTTCACCGACGCGGCGAACCGCAAGTGGGAGCGCGCCGGGGCCGGGCACAAACTGCGCAGGGCACGTCCGTGGCGACGCAGCGCCAAGATGGCTCACCGCGCTCACGTGCATGCCGAGGACGACGCGAACGCCGAGTCAGAGCTCGACCGCTGACTCGAGCCGGTCGATCTCGTCGAGTAGGTCGCACCACTCGGAGCGGGCGGTGACGGCGGCGAGATAGAGCTGTCGCTCGAGCGCGCGCCAGAGCCAGCAGCCGCTGCTGGGCGTCGTGCGATAAACAGGGCCGCGAAGGCGCGTGGGTCCAGCGCGCGGCCTCGGCGGGCGCAGATGAGCAGCAGGGCGTCGTCGAGCGTGTCGGCGAGCTCGGGGTCGTCGGGGTCGTCGGGGTCGTCGGGGTCGAAGATCATAAGGGCGAGGGCGTCGAGCATCAGCCACAGTCCGGGTTCGCGGACGTCGCTGATCGCACCGTGCAGGGTGGAGGCGATCTCGAAGCGGACGTCGAGCGGGACGGCGTCGGGGATGGTCAGCCTGGCCACGGGGACCTAGTAGACGCCGCGCTCACGTCGGTGCTCGTAAGCACGCTGGGCGGCGACGGCACGCCGGATCAGAGTGCGCAGCGCGGGGCCGACCTTGAGGAACTTCGCGGCACGCTCGAGGGCTGCGGCGGAGTCGTGGGCGAGCTCATCCATCAGGCGGCCCCGGCTGCGGGTGTCCAGGTAGGCGAACAGCTCGCGGACGGCGGCGAGCACGAGCGGCGGGGTCGATTCGACAGCGACGCGGCTCCGGGCGCGTGCAGACTCCAGGGTGCGCGGCAGTGGCGTATCGACGGGGCGCGGCGACACGCGGCGGCCAGGGCGGCGTAGCGGTGAGCGGCACGGGGTCACGGGACTTCCTCCAGTCCGGTGAGCGGCACGACGACGGCCTCGGCGGGGACGGCTCCTTCGGGTCCGCGGGTTCCGAAGCTGCCGTCGGCGTGCTGGCGGAGTCGGTGACGAGCACGGTGCTGCCGTCTCCGTTGCGAACCACGCCGGCGCGAGACAGGGAGCCGCCGATGACACGTGACCAGACGAACGCCTCGAGCCGGTCGCGGTAGCCGAGGTCGTTGTCGTAGCGGCGTGGGGAGCCCAGATCGTCTGCAGCTCGCCGACCGCGGGGGGCAACTCAAGCGCGTTCACGGGGTCGCCTCGAGGGCGGCGACGGAGACCGCGCCGGTCGTGTTGACCGAGGCGACTCCGAAGCGGAGTGCGGCGGCATCAGTGCCGAGCTCGCCAGGACGGAGCTGGGCGAGCCGTTCGAGTTCGGCGGCACGGATCGTGACACCGCCGTGGGCGTAGGCAAGACGTGGTCGCACGACGACTTCGTGACGCTCATCTACGACGTCGAGCGCAAGATCTTCGACCGGCTCCCGGACGAGACCTGGTTCGATCCCGGGCAAGGCGACGACTCCACGCTCGGCGCCGAGCGGCACACCTCGCGGAGTGGCGAGAGCGAGGCTGGTAGCCAGCAAGACGTCGCGGTTCGCTCGCCCGCCGAACGGATCGACCCGGCCCCGGGGCTACGCGTAGTCGCGCGTGGCCTCGAGGTCTTGGATCGGCAGCATGAGCAAGCGGCCCTCGACCGGAGACGGCAGGAACCCGCGATCCCGATACCAGGTCACGAGCTCGTCCCGCAGCGCGTGCACCAGCAGCACCTTCGCACCAGCGAGCTCGGCGATCTGAAGCGTCCGGAGGACGGCGTCGGCCAGCAGCAGGTCGCCGACGTGCTTGTATGCATACTTCTCGTCCCGTCCCATGCGCCCCAGAAGCACGCCCGGGATCTCGAATGGCGGCATTCCCTCGGCTACCTCTGCGGCAGCCGTCGACTTCTGCAGGCTTGCAAGGGAGAGAGCGTAGTAGCCGATCACAGCGGGATCGTCGCCGTCGACCAGAACGAAGGTGCGTGATGACCGGCGGGCCTGGTTCGGTAGCGCGTAGCGCTTCAGCCAGTCGGCTATCGAATGCTCCCGGCATGTGAAGGCGCTGACGTCATGACGCGATGCCAGCGGCTCGAAGTGCCAGTCCCCGGTCACTGACGGATGTACTTCGCGTGCAGCCGGAGGCTCTCGGCGAGCTGAGGACGGACGGTGGCTGGGCGGTCCAAGACGGCGACGAGCTCGTCCCAGCGGGAGCCTGTGAGCTCGAAGACGCGCTGGTCGGCCAGCACGTCGTTGGCGCGGTCGCTGAGCGCGGTCACGGCGAAGTCGGACACCGTTCGGTGCTCCACCTCGGCAGCGCTGCGGATGAGGTCCATCTGCTCTTTCGTCAGCCTCACATGGAGGCGTTCATCCTTAGCCATGCCTCAAGTGTGCACACAATGGGCACACGAGCACAACCGTGCCGTCTCGCAGCCACGCGTCTCAGGCAGCCGGGACGTCGCACGCGGCCAGGACGGGACCACCGTCGCCTGCCGTCACCTCCGCACCGGTGAACTCCGCGTTCACCGACCCGACACGGACACGACGGCCTCGCAGTAGCCCTGCGCTTCCGTCTGGCTCGCCGGCGCATCTGCGAGATCGGTGACGACCGTGACCCGCGGCGCGTTGTCGTCGCTGAACTTCTTGATGTGCTGCCACTTCGGTTGGTTCGGCCACCCGTACGACATGGAGAACGCGTCCTCGACCTGGCTGGCCAGGCTTGGCTGCGCCGTCGTCGCCAGCGTCGTCGTCTCGGTGGCGGAGGGTTCGTCGTCCGCCGAATCGTCGCCGTCGGAGCAGCCGGCGAGGACGATGAGCGCGACAATCCTCACCGCTGACGCAACTCGTCTCCTCATGCCCCCAGTGCAACCGATCGCACGGAGCCACGCCAGCCGAGTCCACCCGTCAGGCAGCCGCCTGGTCGCCGGCGAGCGCGTGGGCGACGAGACGAGCGTCATCGCCCACGCCCCACACCAGGGACGAGCGGCGGTTGCGCAGGAAGTGCACCCCGCAGAAGAAGAGGCCGGGAACCCGGTCGTGAGGTCGTCTGCGGTCACAGGGAACCCGTACGGGTCGAACACCGGGAAGTGCACCCAGCGCGCGTGGTCCGGCCGGAAGCCGGTCGTGACGAGGACGGCGTCGATCGCCGAGACCGGCATCTTGAGCAGCGGTTCTGCGACGAAAGGCGCCGGCTCAGGAAGGTCCGGCGCGTCGGCGCCGAGTCGCTCGTGCAGGACACGTCGGGCGTCGGCGAGGCGCGCATCGCCGAACGCGACCGACGCCGCGAGGTCGTCGGCGAAGCTGACCGTCCCGTCGATGACGCCGAGCAGGTGCCCGGTGAGCGTGACACCTCGCTCCTGGAGCACGCGGTAGTGCAGGTCGTGGCCGCCACCGGCGCCGGTCGCCTGCACGTTGGCGAGCAGGCGCATCTGCGGACTTGGGAGGGCCGAGAGCGGCTGGTCGAAATAGCCGGCACGCTCGAGCCACGTCACGATGTCGACGCCGTCGATCCGCCGCGGGACCCAGGGCGCCCGACCGCAGGCGAGCACGACGTCGCGACCTGCCTGGTGCAGCTCCTCGGCGAGCTGGACGCCGGTCTGCCCCGAACCGACCACGAGGATCCTCCCTTCAGGAAGGTCGGACGGGTCGCGGTACGCCGTCGCGTCGAGGACGGGGGTCGTCCGGGCGAGCTCGGCGGCAGCCGCGGGGACGTGCGGGCGCGGGTAGGCCCCCGTACAGAGGACGACCGAGTCCGCGTCGAGGTCCCCGTCGTCGGTACGGAGCCGGAAGCGCGCCGTGCTCCCCCGGTCGACCGACGTGACCGCCACGCCCTCCCGTACCGGGGCCACGTCGAGGTCGGCGTAGTCCTGGAGGAAGGCCACGATCTCGTCCCGCCCGACGTGGCCCTCGGGCTCGTCGCCGTCGCCGGCTCCCGGGGAGGCGGAGCGTCCAGTTCGGGGTGACGAGGGTGGAGCTGTCCCACCGGTTGCGCCAAGCGCGCGCCACCTGGTCACGCTCGAGGACGACATAGTCGACGCCCGCCTCGCGCAGCTCGTGGCTGACAGCGAGCCCGGCCTGTCCCGCACCGACGACGATCGTGGTCATCGCACCCTCCTCGTACGCCCCGTGATCGACGATGCCCCCTCCCGAAGCGATCCGGGAGGGGGCACGCAATCTCGTACGGAGGTCAGGCGGCGGCAGCCACTCCGCGCTCGGTGAGCGCGGCGAGCTCGGCCGTGCCCATCCGCAGGGTGGGATCGCGCTCCTCCATGAAGACGTCGTACGAACGGTCCACGGCCAGCGCCATCGGCGGAGCGGCCGGCAGCGACGCGATCGCCGCCTCGGCCTCCGCACTCTGGGCTTCCTCGCGATCGGCACGCTTCTTGCCCGCGATCATCCAGAGCGCTTGGCCGCCGATGACGACCCAGATGAGGTTCGCCGCAGCCGAGGGCCACACGTGGTTGAACGCCGCAACACCCCCCATGAGGCCGGCGCCCAGGAGGTTCGCCGTCTGGTAGCGCGCCGAGGAGGCGCTCCACCGGCCACGGCTGACGAGTAGGTACGCGGCAGCGCCCGCGACGGCGCCAAACCACCCGAGGGCGGTGACGAAGTCAGCGAACGAGAACATGTGCGGCTCCGAGAGGTCGTACTGGGTGGGAAGGGGTGTCGCCTGCTGCCTCACCGCGAGGCCCCGGCGGCGACTCGTTCAGTCTGCGTGCGGATCGCATTTAGCACAATCGACCCTTTCTTGATCCGGCGTTTAGTATTACTAAATGCCTTCCCTCGACCCCCGCCGTCTCGCGTACTTGCTGGCCGTCTATCGGACGGGCGGCATCCTGGCGGCAGCAGATGAGTTGCATGTCACACCGTCAGCGGTCTCCCAGCAGATCGCACGACTGGAGTCGGAGGAGGGTCTCGACGTGCTCGTACGCGGTCCGCGCGGCGTCACCCTCACTCCCGCCGGCCGCGTTCTCGCCGAGACGGCCGAGCGGATCGAGTCCGAGCTCGTCGAGGCCCGCAAGACGCTCGCGACGATGGGCGAGGAAGTCTCGGGACGGGTCGCGGTCGGAGCGTTCCAGACGTCCATCCAGGCGATCGTGGGCCCGTCGCTGAGCAGGGTCCGCGAGGAGTTTCCGGGTATCGACGTCGTCGTCGCCGAGCACGAGCCCGACGACGCGCTCCGCCTGCTGCGCGCCGGCGAGCTCGATCTCGCGCTCGTCGAGCAGGACGAGGACTCCCCCGTCGGCGCGCCTCGAGGGATGAACGACGTCATCCTCCTCGACGAGCCGTGGCGCGTCGTCATCCCCGCTGCCTTCCCGACCCCGACGCAGCTGGCCGATCTCGCCGACGCCACGTGGCTCGGCGCCGAGAAGCAGGTGGCGGCGGCGCGCGCGCTCGTACGGCTCGCGGGGACGTTCGGCGGTCGGCTCCGTACGGCGCACGAGTTCTCCAGCTTCGAGGCGGCGCACGCGCTCGTCGCTGCAGGCGAGGGCGTCGCGATGGTCCCCGCGCTCGCCCTCAAGCAGGACCTCGCGACCGGCGTCGAGGTCGTGTCACTTCCCGGCCTCGGGTCGCGCCGCGTCGTCGCCCGCCACCGCCAGACCCGGCGCGAGCCCGGCGCCGCCGTGTCGGCCGTCCTCGAGACGCTCCTCGTCACCGCAGCAGGCGTGGAGCTGACGTAGGGCTACTCGACCAGCGGCGGGGGTGGCGGCCCCGCAGGGCGCAGGCGCTTCGCCTCGACCCACTGCTCGACCAGGGTCCCCTCCCCCTGCTTGCCGGGCACGAACGCAACGCGCGCGACCCAGCCCTGGGACTCGCGGCGCCACTCGATGACGAGACCGGGGTACGCGTCGGCCTCGTACCGGCTCAACGACACCCACACGTGTCGGACCGCGCCGCCGTCGCGCGGCTCGACGGCACGCCCGTCGCTGCCGTACCGCCTGTTCGTTCCCACGGCCACAGGATACGACGGGACTCGAACACATGTTCGATGTCCTCCCCTATTGGCGAGCCGGATTGCACCCATACGCCACGAGCACGAGAGTGGGGCAGGACCGAACGACGAGGAGCGTCATGACCGATAGCAGGCCCGATGCCACTGCCACCGACGAGGGCCGCGCCCCGGAGCTCCGCCGGTTCCTCACCCCCAAGTTGCTCCTGCTCTTCATCGTCGGAGACATCCTCGGCACCGGCGTCTACGCCCTCACCGGCGACGTCGCGGCCGAGGTCGGCGGCGCGGCCTGGCTGCCGTTCATCCTGGCCTTCGTGATCGCGACGCTGACGGCCTTCTCCTACCTCGAGCTCGTCACGAAGTATCCCCAGGCCGCCGGTGCCGCGCTCTACACCCACAAGGCGTTCGGGATCCACTTCCTGACCTTCCTCGTCGCCTTCACCGTGATGTCGTCGGGGATCACGTCCGCCTCGACCGCATCGCGGCTGGTCGCCCGCAGCGTCGACCAGGGGTTCAACCTGAGCTTGGACAAGACCGGCATCCTCCTCGTCGCGCTGGCGTTCATCGTCCTGCTGGCGCTGATCAACCTGCGCGGTGTCGCGCACGGCGTGCTCACCAACGTGGCGCTCACGTTCATCGAGCTCACTGGCCTGGCGCTCGTCATCCTCGTCGGGATCTGGGCAATGACGCAGGGGGACGCCGACTTCTCCCGAGTGGTCGCGTTCGACACGCCTGACGAGAAGAACGTCTTCCTCGCAGTGACGACGGCGACCTCGCTGGCGTTCTTCGCGATGGTGGGCTTCGAGGATGCGGTCAACATGGCCGAGGAGACGAAGGACCCCGTCCGCACGTTCCCTCGCATCATGCTGACGGGCCTTTCGATCACGGGCATCATCTATGTCCTCGTGTCCATCACCGCCGTCGCGCTCGTCCCGGTCGGCGAGCTCGCCGCCTCGGAGACGCCGCTGCTCACCGTCGTCGAACGCGGCGCCCCGGACGTCCCGATCGACGAGATCTATCCGTTCATCACGATGTTCGCCGTCGCCAACACTGCACTGATCAACATGTTGATGGCCAGTCGGCTCATCTACGGCATGGCCAAGCAGCGCGTGCTCCCGCCGGGACTCGCCCATGTAGGTGCGCGCCGCCAGACGCCATGGGTCGCGATCCTCTTCACGACCGTGATCGCGTGCGGCCTCATCACGTACGTGTTCAGCGCCAGCGACGACGCGATCGCCACGCTCGGCGGGACGACGGCCCTGCTCCTGCTGGGGGTGTTCACCATCGTGAACATCACGGTGCTGGTCCTGCGACGCGACCCGGTCGACGACGACCACTTCGTGACCCCCACCGTGCTCCCGGTCATCGCCGGCGTGACGTCGCTCTACCTCGTGACGCCACTCTCCGGGCGTCCTGCCGAGCAGTACGAGGTCGCCGGACTGCTCCTCGGCATCGGCGTCGTGCTCTGGGCGATCACGTGGGTCGTCAACCGCGCGGCGTACGGGGCCAAGACCTACGTGAAGGACCCCAGCGAGCTCGAATGAGAGCCCACCGGGGTCCGGGTGTCACGTCAGGCGAGGCGTCACCAGAACTTCTTGCGCCACCACCGCGGGAAGTGCCCGATGGCACCCTTCCTGGCGTACCGGTCGCTCCTGGCGAACCCCTGCCACTTCTCGCGCTTGAGCTTGTTGTTCAGACCGAGCTTGCGGGAGCAGCCGGGCCATGCGCCCCAGCCCTGCCCCTTGAGGACCTTCTCGGCGACCGCGATCTGCTCGCGCCGCTTGGCCTTGTGGGCGTACGAGGCGTACTTCTTGCCGCCGTACGCACGCCAGGTGCCCGCGCTGAACTGGAGGCCACCGTGGTAGCCGTTGCCGGTGTTGATGCGCCAGCGCTTGCCTGACTCGCACTTGGCGAGGCGCTCCCAGGTCTTGTCCTTGGCTGCGTTGGCGGGCGTGCTGGTGAAGACCAGCATCCCCAGAACCATGCCGGCGAGCGCCAGCGTGAGAGCGACGCCACGACGGGCGACGCGGAGGGCGTTGAACATGTTGTCCCTTCACAACGCCTGTGGGGTTAGCTGTCGGGTTCGGGCCGAAGGTGCCCGGCCTGCCGCGTTGTTCGTGCGGCAAGGCTTCACCCCAAGGAGCCAAGGCTCCAGAGATGGGTTCCCCACTCCCGCCCGTTCAGATCAAGGTTCGCCGGCCCCCGTGACCGGCCATCCGGGGTAGGCCTCGCCCTTGGGCGGGACTCGGCGTACGAGCGAGGCCTCCGTCAGGCTAACCCACACAAACAAGACATCAAGCCCAAGCGTGGCGGTGTGACCACATTCAGGGCGGCCGGGCGGCGGAGCGGCGGTGAGTCCGGTCCCACCGAGGCCCGCACAGTGGGACCTCAGTCACCGCGCCCGCATTCTCCACACACGCCTTCGGCTCCGCGGCATCCACAGGTGCGCGCGCAGGCGATGTACGGAGCCCGCGAGGACGCGTGAGATGACGGGATGCCCGCACCGACACCGCTTCCAGTTCAGCTGACCAACCGCCCGTTCTCGCGCGACGAGCTGGTCGCGCTCGGACTCTCGCCGAAGCTGCTCCTCGGCAAGCGTTTTCGCCGCCTTCATCCCGAGACCTGGGTGCACACGGATCACGCGATGACCGACAGCGACCAGATTGCGGCCGCGGCGCTCGCGGTGCCTTCGTACGCTCAGCCCACCGACGGCACGCGCCTCCGGATGCTCGGGTACGACGACCTCCCTCTGGAGCCGATCTGCTTCGTGGTGCCGGACGACCATCACGTCGCACTCGACGGCATCATGGTGCACCGGACGAAGGAGATGCCGCCTCTCGACGCAAGCGGGGTGACACCCGCCGCGGCATTCCTCGGATGCTGTGCCGAGGAGCCCCTCATCGACCTCGTCGCCGCCGGCGACTGGCTCCTCCGCCACGGTCACGCCACACATGAGGAGCTCGCCGAGCTCGCGATCCGCGACTCCTGGCGCCCCGGCGCAGACCGCGCACTCGAGGTCCTACCGATGCTGAACCCGCGTTCGCGCTCGCCTCGCGAGTCGAAGGTCCGTGCGATGCTCGTCATGGCCGGACTTCCCACGCCTGAGGTCAACGTGGACCTCTTCGTGGAGGGGAGGTTCCTCGGCTGCGCCGACCTGCTCTACCATCGATGGCTGCTCGTTCTCGAGTACGAAGGGCGCCAGCACGCCGAGGATGTCCACCAGTTCAATGTTGACATCGGACGGTACGAGGGGTTTCGCGACCACGGCGTCACGTACGTCCAGATCACGAGCGCACGTTTCGCCCGTCCACGTGCCCTCGTCATCCTCGTACACCGCAAGCTCGTCTCGCTCGGCTATGACGGGCCTGCACCCTCGTTCGGACCACGATGGCGCGCCCTCTTCGCCCCCGTACCCGGCCCTCACGCACGACGGCGGTGAGCCTGGTCCCACCCGATGCTTCTGGGTGGGACCGGACTCACCGCCGAGGCGAGGGACGCGCAGCGCGGCCGCGTCAGGCCTGAGGAATGTCCTCGTGCTCGTCAGGACGCTGCGGAGGCGGCTGGTTGCGCGTCTTCCAGAGGCTTGCAGCCGCGGTGATGCCGAGGACGACGACGATCACGCCCAGGCTGGCCAGCGTCGGCACCTCCGGCACGTCGATGTGCTCACCACCGTTGATGAACGACAGCTCGTTGGTGTGCAGCGCGTGGAGCACCAGCTTGACGCCGATGAACGCGAGGATCACCGAGAGGCCCAGCGACAGGTAGACCAGGCGCTGCAGCAGCCCGCCGAGCAGGAAGTAGAGCTGACGCAGGCCCATCAGCGCGAAGATGTTCGCGGTGAGGACCAGGTAGGCCTCCTGCGTGATGCCGTAGATCGCCGGGATCGAGTCGAGCGCGAACAGCAGGTCGGTGCTGCCCAGCGCCAGGATCACCAAGAACATCGGCGTCAGCAAGCGCTTGCCGTCGACGCGGATCGCCATCTTCATGCCGTGGAACTCGTCCGTGATGCTGAAGTGGCGCTCGGCGAAGCGGACGACCGCGTTGTCGCCAGCCTCTTCGTCATCGTGGTTGCGATAGCTCTTGACGAGCCCGTACGCGGTCCACACGAGGAACAGGCCGAAGATGTAGAAGACCCAGCTGAAGTTGTTGATCGCGGCCGCACCCAGCACGATGAAGACCGCGCGGAAGATCAGCGCGAGGATGATGCCGATCATCAGGGCCTCTTGCTGGTACACCCGAGGCACCTTGAAGCTCGCCATGATGATGATGAAGATGAACAGGTTGTCGACCGACAGGCTGTACTCGGTGAGCCAGCCCGTGAAGAACTCGAGGCCGTACTGGCCGCCGTGGAAGCTCGACACCCAGATACCGAAGGCGATGGCGAGACCGACGTATACCGTCAGCGCCAGCCCGGCCTCCTTCATCGACGGCTCGTGCGGGCGACGGGCGATCACGATGACGTCGAACAGCAGCACAGCGACGGTGACGCCGATCGTGATCCACCATTCGAGCGGTGTGACGTTCATACGGGCAGGTTCCTCCGGTCGGATCGTTCGTCAGGCCGGAGGTCTCTTCCGCCGCGACGGCGTAGAGCGCGCCTGGCACGACTCGACCCGCCGGGCTGCACCTGGTGCTGCCGTGATGACGACGGGTCGACGAAGGAATACTCCCCTCCCTGCGCCATTGTGCCAGAGGGTGCGCGCGGACCCGCAACGCGAGATGCTCAGCCCCGTGACGGTGAGACACGTAGGCCTGCGCGGAGCGCTCACACGACCGGCCGCCCGGGACGCTCTGCTGCGCGCGGGAGAGCCGCTCGACGTGCCCTCGCTCCTCGACGGAGCGGTGCTGCGGCTGCGCGAGGCCGACGTCCCCGGGAGCGCGGTGACGAAGGGCTTCGCCTGGGAGCCGACGGACGCCGAGACGGAGCACTGGTATCCCCAGGGCGTCACGACCTCCGCCGACGCCCAGGAGGGGGCGACGGACCGGGACGTCCTCGTCGCCACCTGGTATGCCCACCACCGCCCGCGTCGTACGGGCTCACGGCTCACGTTCGTCGATCTCGCGGCACGGCGATATCGGCACGTCCTGCTCGTCCGCGCGGTGAGGACGCCGTGGGGGGTGCGGGCCCGCCCGGTCCCGATCCACGCCGGCGGGATCGCCTGGTACGGCCCGTACCTATACGTGGCGGCGACGCGGGCCGGGATCGTGCTGTTCCGAATCTCCGACCTGCTCCGCCTCGACCTGAGCGGGCGCGGCCGCGGGGTGGCCGGACGGCTCGGGTACGAGGTCGTGCTGCCGGAGTACGCGCGCCTGTCTGCCTGGAGCCGCGACGAGGGCAGTCGCCTGCGGTACTCGTTCCTCTCCGTCGCGTACGGGGCCCCAGGCGAGCCGCCCGCGCTGGTGGCCGGCGAGTACGGCGGCGTCGGACGCAGCCAGCGGCTCTGGCGCTTCACGCTCGACCCGACGACGCACCTGCCCGTACGAGACGGGTCCGGGCGCGCGGTCCCGACCGAGCTGCACGCCGCACAGTCGGCGCGGATGCAGGGCGTGACTGCTCTCGACGGCCGGTGGTACGTGACGACGAGCCAGGGGCGCGGCAACGCGGGCGACCTCCTCGTCGGAGCGCCCGGCGACTTCCGGCGGCACAAGGGCGTGCTGCCGACGGGGTGCGAGGACATCGCCGCGTGGCCCGAGCGGCGCGAGCTCTGGTCGGTGACCGAGTGGCCCGGGATGCGATGGGTGTACGCGATGGATCCCGACGCGTGGCCAGGCCGACCCTCGGTGGTCGAGTAGCCGGCGAGAACGAGCCGGCGTATCGAGACCCCGAGTCCTCACCCCGCGCCGGCGGCCTGCATCTGACGGAGCTCCTTCTTGAGGTCACCGATCTCGTCACGCAGACGCGCTGCGACCTCGAACTGCAGCTCCTCGGCGGCCGCGTGCATCTGCGTGTTGAGCTCCTGGATCAGCTCCGCGAGCTCGGACGCGGCCATCGTGGATGGGTCGACGTGGCTCCCGTCGCCCGACGAGCCCACCAGCGGCACCGGAGACTTGCCGCGCGACTGCGCCCGACCTGAGCCGACGAGCTGCTCGATGTCGGCGTCCTCGCGCGCCAGCATGTCGGTGATGTCGGCGATCTTCTTGCGCAGCGGGGTGGGGTTGATGCCGTGCTCGGTGTTGTAGGCGACCTGGATCGCGCGGCGTCGGTTGGTCTCGTCGATCGCCTGCTCCATCGACGGCGTGATCGTGTCGGCGTACATGAGCACCTGACCGGACACATTGCGCGCCGCGCGTCCGATCGTCTGGATCAGCGACCGCCCCGAGCGCAGGAAGCCCTCCTTGTCGGCGTCGAGGATCGCCACCAGGCTCACCTCGGGCAGGTCAAGACCCTCGCGCAGGAGGTTGATGCCAACGAGGACGTCGTACTCCCCCATCCGCAGCTCGCTCAGCAGCTCGACGCGTCGCAGGGTGTCGACCTCCGAGTGGAGGTAGCGGGTGCGGATGCCGGCCTCGAGGAGGTAATCGGTGAGGTCCTCGGCCATCTTCTTGGTGAGCGTCGTGACGAGCACCCGCTCGTTGCGCTCCACCCGGCCGCGGATCTGCTCGATGAGGTCGTCGATCTGGCCCTTGGTCGGCTTGACGATGACCTCGGGGTCGACCAGGCCGGTCGGGCGGATGATCTGCTCGACGACGTCGTGCTCGTCCTTGACCTTGGACATCTCGTACGGGCCGGGAGTCGCCGAGAGGTAGACCGTCTGGCCGATGCGGTCGAGGAACTCCTCCCACTTGAGAGGACGGTTGTCCATCGCGCTCGGCAGGCGGAATCCGTGCTCGACCAGCGTGCGCTTGCGGGACATGTCGCCCTCGTACATGGCGCCGATCTGCGGGATCGTCACGTGCGACTCGTCGACGACCAGCAGGAAGTCCTCGGGGAAGTAGTCGAGGAGGCAGTTCGGTGCGGAGCCGGGCGGGCGGCCGTCCATGTGAAGCGAGTAGTTCTCGATGCCCGAGCACGTGCCGACCTGCCGGATCATCTCCATGTCGTACGTGGTGCGCATGCGCAGGCGCTGCGCCTCGAGGAGCTTGCCCTGGCTCTCGAGCTCGGCGAGGCGCTGCTCGAGCTCGTTCTCGATGCCGCGGACCGCCGTCTCGAGCCGCTCCGGGCCGACCGTGTAGTGGGTCGCCGCGCCCACGTACAGCTCGCGCTCGTCACTCAGCACCTCTCCGGTCAACGGGTGCAGCGTCATCAGCCGCTCGATCTCGTCGCCGAAGAACTCCACGCGGACCGCGAGCTCCTGGTAGACGGGGAAGATCTCGAGCGTGTCGCCGCGCACCCGGAACGTCCCCCGCGTCGCGGCCAGGTCGTTGCGGGAGTACTGGGCGGTGACGAGCGTCCGGAGGAGCTTGTCGCGATCCATCTCCGCGCCGACCTGGAGGTGGATCATGCGGTTCATGTATTCCTCGGCCGACCCCAGGCCGTAGATGCACGAGACCGTTGCCACGACGATCACGTCGCGCCTGGTCAGGAGGTTCCAGGTGGCAGAGTGGCGCAGCCGCTCGACCTCCTCGTTGATCGAGGAGTCCTTCTCGATGTAAGTGTCGGTCTGCGGGACGTACGCCTCGGGCTGGTAGTAGTCGTAGTAGGAGACGAAGTATTCGATGGCGTTGTCGGGGAACAGGTGACGCAGCTCGTTGGCGAACTGTGCCGCCAGCGTCTTGTTGGGCTGCATCACGAGGACCGGCCGTTGGAGGTTCTCGGCGAGCCAGGACACCGTGGCCGTCTTGCCGGTGCCGGTGGCGCCGAGGAGGACCGTGTCGGTTTCGCCGCGCTGCACGCGCTCGGTGAGCTGGGCGATGGCGCGGGGCTGGTCGCCGCTCGGCTCGAAGTCGGAGACCACGTGCAAGGGCGCGACCTGGCGCTGCAGGTCCTTCACGGAACGCATGTGTCGAGCGTACGTCGTACCACTGACACTTCGACGCGGTCACGGCACCCCGGACACTCAACACACCCACTGTGGTGTCTTGTGTCGATGTCCCGCCCGGCACGCGATCCCTCTAGACTTCGGATGTGGGAGAAGCCAAGACCGACGAGAGCGAGCCGAGGGCCCTGCGTGGCGCCCGCGCGACCGCCGCACGCCGCCGTGCCCGTGAGGACGACATCATCCGCGCCACGCGGAACCTCTTCGACACGGTCGGAGTGCGCGACGCCCAGATCGAGGACATCGCCCAGGCCGTCGGCATCAACCGCGCGATCATCTACCGCCACTTCTCCGGCAAGGAGGAGCTGTTCGCGCTCACGCTGATCGGCTACCTCGACGAGATCGCGGAGGTCATGCGTGAGGCCGACGACCCCCGTGCCGCGCCTGCCGAGCGTCTCGAGCGGGTCGCGAGCGCGTTCCTCGACCGCGGCCACGAATACCCGGCGTTCGTCGACTGCGCGCTCGATCTCCTCAGCAAGCCGGGCAACGAGCTGCTCGACAGCGTCTCCGAGGGCGCGATGATGCGCCTCGGACGCGGCATGCTCGGCCCTCTCGGTGTGCTCGCGCACGTGCTCGAGGCCGGCAACAAGTCGGGCGACTTCCACGCCGAAGACCCGTACATGCTCGCCAACATGCTCTACACCCAGTCGCTCGGCGCGCTGCGGTTCGCACGCAACCAGCTGCTCGTCAGCGAGGCCTCCCCGGGCGTCCCCACCGTGCGCAGGGTCCCGTGGGAGGCCGTGAAGCGCCAGACGATCCGCGCGGCCCAGGCGATGGCTGTCGCCGACGACCCGCAGGACTGACGGCGCGGACGGCGCGGAGGTCTCGACAGGCTCGACCGGCGGAGCGCCGGCCGTCCGCTGGTCGAGCCTGTCGAGACCCTCAGCGCTCGAGGATCGCGGTGACGCCCTGGCCGCCTGCGGCGCAGATCGAGATCACGCCGCGCCCCTTGCCCTTCTCGGCGAGGAGCTTGGCCAGCGTGGCGACGATGCGGCCACCGGTCGCGGCGAACGGGTGCCCGGCGGCCAGCGACGAGCCCGCGACGTTGAGCTTGGCGCGGTCGATCGCGCCGAGCGGCGCGTCGAGGCCGAGGCGCTCCTTGCAGAAGATCGGGTCCTCCCACGCCTTGAGAGTGCTGAGCACCTGCGACGCGAACGCCTCGTGGATCTCGTAGAAGTCGAAGTCCTGCAGCGTCAGGCCCGCACGGGCGAGCATCCGTGGCATCGCGTACGCCGGAGCCATCAGCAGCCCCTCGCTGCCGTTCACGTAGTCGACGGCGGCGGTCTCGTACTCGGTGAGGTAGGCCAGCGGCTCCCACCCCTTCTTCTTCGCGTAGTCCTCCGAGGCGAGCAGCACCGTGGACGCACCGTCGGTCAGCGGGGTCGAGTTGGCCGCCGTCATCGTTGCCGACTCGCCCTTGCCGAAGACCGGCTTCAGCGTCGCGAGCTTCTCCACAGACGAGTCGGCGCGGAGGTTCTGGTCACGCTCGAGGCCGAGGTACGGCGTGAGCAGGTCGTCGAGGAAGCCTCGGTCGTATGCAGCGGCGAGCTTGTGGTGCGACTCGACGGCGAGCTGGTCCTGGTCCTCGCGGGCGATGCCCCACTCGAGGGTGGTGAGCGCCTGACTCTCACCCATCGACAGCCCCGTACGAGGCTCGGAGTTCTGCGGGATCGACGGCGCGAGGTCGCCCGGGCGGATCCGGGCCAGAGCGGCGAGGCGACCCTTGAGGTCCTTGGCGCGGTTGGCATCGAGGAGGATCTTGCGCAGCCGCTCCCCCACCGCGATCGGTGCGTCGGAGGTGGTGTCGGAGCCGCCGGCCACGCCGACGTCGATCTTGCCGAGGGCCATCTTGTTGGCGACCTGGATCGTTGCCTGGATGCCTGTGTCGCAGGCCTGCTGGACGTCGTACGCGGGAGTCGTCGGGTCGAGCTTCGAGCCCAGCACCGTCTCGCGCGCGAGGTTGAAGTCGCGGCTGTGCTTGAGGACCGCGCCCGCGGCG
Organism: Mumia sp. ZJ430; assembly: GCF_011751845.1. Lineage (NCBI taxonomy): Bacteria > Bacillati > Actinomycetota > Actinomycetes > Propionibacteriales > Nocardioidaceae > Mumia > Mumia sp. ZJ430. The sequence continues at coordinate 332,876 of NZ_JAAHFK010000002.1, forward strand.
AACTCACCGAGACGCTCGCCCTCGAGGTCGTACCGGGCGACCAGCCCGTCGAGCGCCGCGGTCAGCATGTCCTGGTTGGAGGCGTGCGAGTAGATCGTGTTGGAGCGCGCGAAGGGGATCCGGTTGCCCCCGATCACTGCGACCCGGCGAGGCGCCGAGGCGGAGCGCTTGGCGGAGGTCGATGCCATGGGTTCTCCTCGAAGAAGGCGTTGCGTTGACCACATTGTGACGGGCGGGGCACCTGTCCTGCCCTGACTCTGTAACTCTAGGTTACGGTAGGCCTGACGTTCTAGATACTGTGGGTATTCGAGAGGCAGGACACACGACATGACCGACCGCTACCAAGACCTCGTCCACACGCCGGTCGGGAAGTTCTTGGTGAAGAACCTCGGCCTCCCCAACCCGCCCCAGCTCGAGCGCTACCGCGCGGGTGCGCCGCTGGTCGACGGGACGGTGCTGGTCGGTGCCGCGCCCGGGTCGACCCTCGGATCGGCGGTCGCGGACTCCCTCGCGGACCTCGCGGTGACCACCACCTCGAGGCTCGACGAAGGCACCCGGGTCAAGGGCATCGTGTTCGACGCCACCGGCATCGACACGGCGGCCGGGCTCGACGTGGTCCAGGAGTTCCTGACCCCGGTGCTGCGCAGCCTGTCGGGCTGTGGCCGCGTCGTGCTCCTCGGCACGCCGCCCGAGCAGGCTGGCACGCCCGGCCGCGCGATCGCGCAGCGTGCGCTCGAAGGCATCACGCGCTCGCTCGGCAAGGAGCTCGGCAAGGGCTCGACCGCGCAGACCGTGTACGTCGCGGCCGGCGCGGAGGGGGCGATCTCGTCGACGCTCGGCTTCCTGCTGTCGCCGAAGTCGGCGTACGTGTGCGGCCAGGTCATCCGCATCGGCACCACCGGTCTCGCCGACGCTCCCTCGTACGACCCCGCGTCGCCGCTCGCGGGCAAGGTCGCCCTCGTAACGGGCGCGTCGCGTGGGCTCGGGCTCGCGATGGCGCAGACGCTGCACCGCGACGGCGCGACCGTCGTCGGTCTCGACGTCGCGCCGCTGGCCGACGACCTCCAGCGCGAGATGGCCGCGCTCGGCGGGGAGTCGATCATCCTCGACATCACCGCGCCCGACGCGCCGCAGCGGATCGCCGCCTACCTCGCCGAGCACCACGGTGGCGTCGACGTCGTCGTCCACAACGCCGGCATCACGCGCGACAAGCGGCTGCGCAACATGAAGACCGAGAACTGGCACAAGGTCCTCGAGATCAACGTCGACGCTCCGCAGCGGATCACCGCCGAGCTCCTCGACCAGAAGCTGATCCGCAGCGGCGGCACGATCCTCGGTGTCTCGTCGATCGCCGGCATCGCGGGCAACAACGGGCAGACCAACTACGCGGCGTCCAAGGCCGGTGTCATCGGCTGGGTCCACGAGCTCGCGCCGCGCATCGCTGCCGACGGCCTGACCATCAACGCCGTCGCGCCGGGCTTCATCGAGACCGACATGGTCAAGACGATCCCGCTGGCGATCCGCGAGGCCGGCCGCCGGATGAACTCCATGTCGCAGGGTGGGCAGCCGATCGATGTCGCCGAGGCGGTCGCGTGGTACGCCAGCCCGGGCTCGGGTGCGGTCTCCGGCAACGTCGTACGCGTCTGCGGCCAGAGCCTGCTGGGAGCGTGAGGTGATCCTCCGCGAGTACGCCGAGGCGCCGTCGATCCTCCCGCTCTACCTGCGTGCTGCGCTCCCCGCAGTGCCGGTGGTCGGTGGGCTCCCCGGCGTACGGCACGCCTCGGGCGCCGTCCCGGACCTCACGCTGGAGCGGCCCCGCGTGACGACCGACCTCGACCACCTGGCGTCGTACGCGGACGTCTGCGGGTTCGCGCTGCGCGAGACGCTGCCGGTCACATACCCGCACATGGCGGCCTTCGGGCTGCAGATGGCGCTGATGGTCGACACGGCGTTCCCGTTCGCGCCGATGGGGTTGGTCCACCTACGCAACACGATCACGCAGCACCGTCCGATCGCAGTGACGGAGACGTACGACGTGTCGGTGCGGGCCGCGGATCTGCGCCCGCACCCGAAGGGCACCCTCGTCGACGTCCTCAGCACCGTATGGGTCGACGACGAGGTCGTGTGGGAGGAGACCATGACGCTGCTGCGGCGAGGGGGTGGTGGCGCGGAGGCGGAGGCGGCGCGGGCGCCGCTCGACGGGGTCGAGCCGCCGGCCGGTTCGGCGACGTGGCGGCTCGACGCGGGGCTCGGCCGGCGGTACGGGGCGGTGTCGGGCGACCGCAACCCGATCCACCTCTCGAAGCTGTCGGCGAAGGCCTTCGGATTTCCCCGTCAGATCGCGCACGGCATGTGGAGCAAGGCGCGGGCGCTGGCGGCCGTCGAGAACCGCCTCGCCGACGCGTACACGGTCGTCGCGGAGTTCCGGCGTCCGATCCTGCTCCCGGCGACGGTCACCTTCGGGTCGAGCACGGAGGGCGAGGAGCTGCTCTTCGGGATCACGGGTCGCCCGCGCGGCGACAAGCCTGCGCCGACGCACCTTGTCGCCCGCGTCACGCCTGCCTGAGGTCGTACGGCGGGCGGCCCGCACGAGTCTGGTCCGCCGCGCACGTCAGTCCGCCGGTGGTCACCCGCAGCGGGCCCAGTGACCACCCAGCGACCAACGCAACACCTGCACCGACCGGGGCGTCAGGCCTTCGGCTGGCGCGTGACGGGGCGGATCAGCCCCTCCTGCGCGACGGAGGCCAGCAGTGCGCCGTCCTCCGCGAAGATGTTGGCCGTGGCGAACCCGCGGGCGCCGATCGCGGACGGTGAGCGCTGGTCGTACAGCATCCAGTGGTCCGCGCGGATCGGCCGGTGGAACCACACGGCGTGGTCCAGCGAGGCCGGCTGGATGGTGGGTGACCCGATGGTCAGCCCGTGCGGGACGAGCGACGAGCCGAGCAGGCTCAGGTCACTGATGTACGTGAGCACGCACGCGTTGAGGACAGGATCGTCGCCGAGCTCGCCCAGCGCCCGCAGCCACAGCCGCTGGACGGCCGGCACCAGCTGCCTGGTTGGATCGTCAGCAGCGCGGTTGTCACCGATGTAGCGGACGTCGAGCGCCGACCACTCGTGGCGCCAGTGCTCAGCAGCCTGGGCGTCGACGTACGCCAGCACCTCGGCCAGCTCGGGCGACGCCGAGACGGCGGGCACCTCGGGCATCGCGTCCTGGTGCGCGTATCCGTCCTCGTGGCGGTGGAACGACGCCGTCATGTAGAAGATGACCTTGCCGTGCTGGCGCGCCGAGACCCGCCGCGTCGAGAACGAGCCGCCGTCACGGATCCGCTCCACGTCGTAGATGATCGGCACGCTCGGATCGCCACCGAGCAAGAAGTAGACGTGCAGGGAGTGCACCGCCCGGTCGGTGTCGACGCTGCGGGCGGCAGCCATCAACGCCTGCGCGGCGACCTGCCCCCCGAAGACCCGCGTGAGCTCGCTCCCCTTCGGGTGTCCGCCGCGGAAGAGATCCTCCTCGAGACGCTCGAGGTCGAGAAGGTCGACGAGTTCTTCGATCGTTGCAGGCACGCGCCACATCGTCTCACGAGCCGACAGCCTCGTACGCGGATCAGCGGCGACCACGCCGCAGCTGTGAGCGGCGCCTCACCAGCGCCGACGTCAGTCGGACGGGCCGGACTCGCGCTCGTCGAGCTGGGCGAGGAACTGCTCGAACTGCTGGCCGATCTCGTCGGGCGTCGGCAACTCTGACTCGTCCGTGACCAGAGGCTCCGTGGCGGAGCGGTTCATCTGGTCGTACTGGCGCTCGAGACCGGCGAGGACCTCGCCGCCGTCCTGCTCCTCGACCTGCTTGTGGATGTCTGCGACCGTCTCGGCCTGCTGGAGGCGCAGCTCTTCGAGGTCGAACTGCAGCCCCGTACGGGTCGCGACCGCCTCCAGGAGGGCGACGGACGCCGAGGGGTACTCGACCTGGGCGACGTATTGCGGGACGTGGGCGACGTAGCCGAGCGCGTCGTGCCCCCACTCCCCCAGCCTCAGCTCGAGGACCGACTGGATGCTCGCGGGCAGGACGACCTGCGCGCGGAAGAGGTTCTTGCGGTCGAGCAGGTCGCGGCGCACCGCGTGGTTGGTGACGACCGACGGCCGCGTGTGCGGGACGCCCATCGGCACTGCACCGAGCCCGACGACGAGCTCCACCCCGTGGGCCTCGACGAGGTCGTGGACCTCCTCGGCGAACTGCTCCCAGCGGAAGTCGGGCTCCGGCCCGGTCAGCACGAGGTAAGGGACGCCGTGGTCATCACTGTGCCGGCGCAGCTCGAGCGACGGGCGCTCGTAGTCGGCGTAGCGGTCACGGTCGAAGACGACCGGAGGCCGGCGCGCGCGGTAGTCGTAGTAGTCGTCGAGATCGAACTCGTGGACGACCTCGCCCTCGTCGCGCGACTCGAGGTGCTCCAGCGCGAGCCGCGGGGCGGAGCCGGCGTTGAGGAAGCCGTCGAAGGCATAGATCATTGTCGGTCTCACCCCCTCGGGAAGACCGTCGAACACTCCGCTGTCACGAGACCCTGGCCTCAGCCGGGCGATCCACTTGCGCACCACGACACCTCCCAACGTCCGCCGACCGCACGGGATTCCCGCTTGTACGGATCGGCGGGCGCGCGCCTTCCAGACTACGCGGCGGGTGGGGACGGCTGATCGGCGGCTCGGGCAGCCTCGGCCCCTCGCCCCAACCTGCTGTGCCGACGTCCGTACGCGAAGTAGACGACGAACCCGAGCGCCATCCACAGGAAGAAGCGCACCCATGTCTCGCCCACGAGGTTGAGCATGAGGTACACGCACGCGAGGACGGCCACGACGGCCACAGCCGTGGCCCCTGGAACCGTGAACCCGCGTGGAAGGTCCGGCCGCGTCTTCCGCAGGATCACGACACCGATACTGACAAGGACGAACGCGAAGAGCGTGCCGATGTTCACGAGGTCCGCGAGGGTGGAGAGGTCGACGAAGCCAGAGATCGCGGCCACCGCGAACCCCGTCACGTACGTGATCCGGTGCGGGGTGCGGTGCTTCGCATGCGTCCCTGCCAGCCAGCGCGGGAGGAGCCCGTCGCGCGCCATCGCGAACGCGACGCGCGTCTGGCCGAGCATGAGGATCATCACCACGACGACGAGCCCGATGCAGGCGCCCACCGAGATGACGTCGCCCATCCACGTCACGCCGACGGCGTCGAACGCGGTCGCGAGCGGAGCGCCGTCGAGCGGGTCGATGTCCTGGTAGTTCTGCATGCCCGTGATGACCACGCTCACCGCCATGTAGAGCACGGTGACGATGGCGAGCGAGCCGAAGATGCCGATCGGGACGTTACGCTGCGGGTCCTTTGTCTCCTCCGCGGTGGTCGCCACGACGTCGAACCCGATGAACGCGAAGAACACGATCGCCGCCCCGGCGAAGATCCCCGCCACGCCGTACACCGCGGGCTCGAGACCCAGGATCGTCTGGATCAGCGGGACCTTGAGCCAGCCGCCCTCACCGCTCTCGGGCGAGGCCGACGGCGGGACGAACGGGGACCAGTTCTGTGTGTCGATGTACTTGATGCCCGCAATGACCACGAGCAGCACGACGACGATCTTGATGGCGACGACGAGCTGGTTGATCCGGCTGGAGAACTTGATGCCGGTGATGAGGATCCACATCACGATCAGCGAGATCGCGATGGCAGGGATGTCCACGACGCCGGTGCCCGCCGCGGTGTTCAAATGTGCGGGCAGCTCGAGGAACGTCCCGTCGACGAGATTGTTCCAGTACGACGAGAAGCCCGACGCCAGCGCGGCAGCCCCCACGGTGAACTCCAGGACGAGGTCCCAGCCGATCGTCCACGCGACCAGCTCGCCGAACGTGGCGTACGAGAACGTGTACGCGCTGCCCGCGACCGGCACCGTCGACGCGAACTCCGCGTAGCAGAGCGCCGCGAGCCCGCAGGCGAGGGCGGCGACGAGGAACGAGATCGCGATCGCCGGACCGGCGTTCGTCGCCGCGGCACGGCCGGTCAGAACGAAGATGCCAGCGCCGATGATGACGCCGACGCCGAACACCACCAGGTCGATCGCCCCGAGGTTGCGGTTGAGCCTGGTCTCGGGGTCGTCGGTGTCGCGGATCGACTGCTCGACGGACTTCGTACGGAAGAGCTCGCTCTTGGCCATCGTGATCCCCCTTCTGGGGTCACTATGCCCGCAACGGGCCGCGCAGGCGCGTCAGCGAGGAGCGTGTGTCACAGGCGCGCGAGGGTGTCCGCGGCGATCGCCTCGCCCGTCAGCCCCATCCGCTCGAGCAGCACGTCGCGCTTGGCGTGGTCGAAGAACTCCTGCGTGACGCCGTGAATGCGGACGGGCGTACGAACGTCGGCGTCGGCGAGCATCTGGGTGAGGACCGACCCCATGCCGCCCACGCGGCCGCCGTCCTCGACGGTGACCAGAAGGCGGTGACGGGCGGCGATCTCGACGAGCGCCGGATCGAGCGGCTTGACCCACCGCGGGTCGACCACCGTGACTCCGACGCCCTCGGCGCGCAGCCGCGCGGCCGCGTCGAGCGCCTGGCGGACCATCGGGCCCGCCGCGACGATCAGGACGTCGTCGTCGCCCTCGCGGAAGAGGACGTCGCTCCGGCCGACGGTGCCGATGGCCTCGATGTCGCCGGGCACGCCACCCTTGGGGAACCGGACGACAGTCGGCGCGTCGTCGACCGTGACCGCCTCGCGCAGCAGCTCACGCAGGCGGGCGCCGTCGCGGGGTGCGGCCAGGCTCAGGGTTGGCACGACCTGCAGGATCGATATGTCCCACATGCCGTTGTGGCTCGGGCCGTCGTCGCCGGTGACGCCCGCGCGGTCGAGCACGAACGTGACGCCGCACTTGTGCAGCGCCACGTCGAGGAGCACCTGGTCGAACGCCCGGTTGAGGAAGGTCGCGTACACCGCGACGACGGGGTGCAGCCCGCCCATCGCAAGCCCAGCGGCGCTGGTCACGGCATGCTGCTCGGCGATGCCGACGTCGTACGTGCGCTCGGGGAACTTGTCGGCGAACGCGTCGAGACCCGTCGGGGACAGCATCGCGGCGGTGATCGCGACGACGTCCGGCCGCTCGTCACCGATGCGGACCAGCTCGTCGCGGAACACCGACGTCCAGGAGGTCGGCTCTACCGCGAGCGCCTCGCCGGTCAGGCGGTCGAACGCCTTGGCCTGGTGCATCTGGTCTTCTTCGTTGGCGACCGCGATCTGGTAGCCCTGGCCCTTGGTCGTGATGACGTGGACGATGGCGGGTCCGCCGTACGTCTTTGCCTGCGCGAGCGCCTTCTCGACGGCAGGGCGGTCGTGGCCGTCGATCGGCCCGACGTACTTGAGACCGAGGTCTTCGAACATCCCCTGCGGGTAGAGCGCGTCCTTGAGGCCCTTCTTGATCGCGTGCAGCGCCTCGTATGCGGTCTGGCCGACGATGTTGGAGTTGGAGAGCCGCTCGCGTACGGCCTTGAGCGCGGGCTCGTAGCGCGGATTGGTGCGCAGCCGTCCGAGGTGGTTGGCGAGCCCGCCGACGGTGGGTCGGTAGGAGCGCCCGTTGTCGTTGACGACCACCACGAGGCGCCGGTCGGCGTCGGCGGCGATGTTGTTGAGCGCCTCCCAGGCCATGCCTCCGGTGAGCGCGCCGTCGCCGATCACCGCGACCACGTGGTCGGGACGACCCTGGACGGTGTTGGCCTTGGCGAGGCCGTCGGCGTACGACAGGCTCGTCGAGGCGTGGGAGTTCTCGACGACGTCGTGCGGGGACTCGGCCTGGCTCGGGTAGCCCGACAGGCCGCCCTCCATCCGCAGCCGCTCGAACTGGGCGGCACGACCGGTGAGCATCTTGTGGACGTACGCCTGGTGGCCGGTGTCGAAGATGACCCGGTCACGCGGCGAGTCGAACACGCGGTGGATCGCCATCGTCAGCTCGACGACCCCCAGGTTGGGGCCGAGGTGGCCCCCGTGGGTGGCGACCGCGACGATCAGGCGCTCGCGGATCTCCTCGGCGAGCGCATCCAGCTCGGCATCGGTGAGATCCCTCAGATCGCTCGGCTGGCTGATCTGATCGAGCGTGCTCATGGTCCTCCGCGGGTGTGGGTGGGCGTCATTCGATCTTAGGCCATGGCACCTACCCGCCCGCCGACCGTCAGTCTGCGGTGGCGCCCCGAGCGACCGTGCGAAGGTCGGCGACCTCCGTCTCGAGCACCGCCTCGACCGCCGGCAGGGCATCGGCGACCGCGTCCTCGGACGGCGCCCGCTCCCCCGGCAGCGGCACGATCTCCACGTCGACACGGCTGCCGCGCGGGATGAGCCGCCACTGGGCGACCAGCCGCGTCCCGTCGAGCACGACCGGGGTCGTGGTGCCGTTGACGCGGTTGAAGACGTGCCGCTGGTTGTCGAGGGCGGTGAACCGTGCGCGCTCCGGGCCCGTCCCCTCGTAGCCGAGCATCACGCCGTCGAACTCCGGGAGCAGCCGCAGCCCGCCGGCATAGTCGCTGCCGTCGGGGGCGCCGGCCAGATCGAGATAGGTGCGCCCCTCGGGCCCTTCGTAGGTGACGACCTCGTCGCCGAGCGCGGCGATCGCCGCGTCGACCGGGCGCAGCTTGTCACCCAGCCACCACGCGACGTCGCGCCGGGTCGCGGGACCGTACGCGCCGAGGTGGACGCGGACGAGCTCGCGGCGCGCGACCTCAGGGGCGAGCGACGGGTCGATGCCGGTCAGCGCCGCGGACGAGCGGTAGAGCGTGTCGGTGCGGGTGTGCCACCGCCGGTCGGGCGGGCGACGGACGAGCCACGGCGCACCGCGCAGCAGGTTGCGGGCGTACGAGTCGGCGACCGTGCCGTGCCCCTCCGACTCCTGGGACGCGAGCCAGTCGGCGACGTGGGCGATGAGGTCGTCGCGCTCGCGCCACTCGTCGCTCGCGTAGTCCCGGGTGCGGGCGCGGACCTCGTCGGGGCCGATCTGGTCGAGCGCGAGACCCTTGGCCAACGCCTTGTCGAGCCACACCGACGTCACCGCGGACGACCACGCGTGGTGCTGCGGCGTCGAGGAGTGGACCGTGCCGCGCAGGGTCGTCCCCTTGACCAGCGCGTACGAGTCGAACGCCTCGACCACCGTCTCGTGAGTGATGCCGGGCAGCCGCGAGGCCGCGAAGAGGAACGCGGCCCGCGGGACCTGGGTCTGGACCGGCCCCAGCGCGTCGTACAGAGCGACCAGGTCGGTGACCGCGGTGCCGGTCGGGGCCGGGAACTGGCGCGCGAGGGTGCGGAGCGCCAGGTCGTCCGGTGCGAGACGGGCGGTCATGGTGTGATGCCTCCATGTCTGGGACGTACGACGCGTCGTGCACGTTCTGCCGCGTCGTCACGGGAGAGCTCGACGCCCCCATCGTGTACGAGGACACCGACACGATCGGCTTCCTGGACCATCGTCCCGTCTTCAAGGGTCACGTCCTCGTCGCTCCGCGCGACCACGTCGTGACGCTCCCCGACCTCCCGGCGGAGCGGCTCGGCCCGTACTTCGGCGTCGTGCAGCACGTCGCGCGCAACCTGCCCGAGGTCGTCGGGGCGCAGGGGACGTGGGTCGCCGAGAACAACGTCGTGTCGCAGTCCGTCCCGCACCTGCACGTCCACGTCGTTCCGCGGACCAAGGGCGACGGGCTGCGCGGGTTCTTCTGGCCGCGCACGAAGTACGCCGCGGGCGAGGCCGACGACTACGCCGCCCGCATCCGCGCCGCGCTCGCTCGTTGACGAACGTAAGTCGGCAAAGGTTCGGTACGGTGAAGCGGTGGGCAAGGATTGGCCAGCGGTGTCGTACGAGGCGCACCCCTGGACGCGCCTGCCGGCGTACGGGGTCTCACGCGCGCGGCTGCGGCGTCACTCCCAGCCGTACCAGGCGGCCGTCCTCTCCCCGATCGCCACGCTCCCCATACGCCTCGACGCCGCTGTCCTCGCGGAGGCCGAGGAGGCCACCACGGCCATCGCCCGCTTCGACGCCGGGCTCTCGCACGCCTTCGGCGACGGCGACCACGCCAACACCCTCGGCGAGATCGGCCCCCTCTCCGCCCTGCTCCTGCGGACGGAGTCGGCGTCGTCGTCGCGGATCGAGCACGTCGACGCCGACGCCCGCCAGCTCGCGCTCGCCGAGATCGGCGCCGCTTCCTCGCCCGACGCCCGACTGGTGGTCCGCAACGTGGAGGCGATGCGCGCCGCGCTCGCGCTCGCCGACTCCCTCGACGCCGATGCGCTCCTCACCCTCCACCGCACGCTGCTCGGCGACACCGACCCGCGCGGCGCTGGCCGCTGGCGGAGCGAGCAGGTCTGGGTCGGCGGTTCCTCGTACGGCCCCCACGACGCCGAGTTCGTTCCGCCGCACCACACGCGCGTCGAGGCCTCGATCGACGACCTCGTGCGCTTCGTCCGCCGCGACGACGTCCCGGTGATGGCGCAGGTCGCGATCGCGCACGCACAGTTCGAGACGATCCACCCCTTCACCGACGGCAACGGCCGTACGGGGCGCGCGCTGATCCACGCGATGCTGCGGAGCAAAGCCGTCACCGAACGCGTCTCCGTCCCGATCTCGAGCGGACTGGTGGGCGAGCCCCGCCGCTACTTCGCGGCACTCGGGTCCTATCGCGACGGCGACCCCGCGCCGGTCGTCGCCGAGCTCGCCGCCGCGACGCTGCGCGCGGTCGACAACGGACGCAGGTTGGTCGCCGACCTCGTAGGCCTGCGCGCCCGCTGGGCCGAGCGGGTGGTCGCGCGGCGGCACGCGGCCGTGCACCGGATGCCTGCCGTGCTCGTCCGCCACCCCGCGCTCGACAACGCGCTGGTCGCGCGCGAGCTCGGGGTCAGCGACGTCGCCGCGCAGGGGGCGATCGACCGCCTGGTCGAGGCGGGTGTCCTCGTCCAGGTCGGCAGCGGCGCCCGCAACCGCGTCTGGCAGTGCCCGGAGGTCATCGACGCGCTCGACGCCTTCGCGGCACGGGCCGCTCGGCGCCCGACGCGCGGCTGAACCCCCGTACTGCGGGGTGGGTGACCGACACCGCGATCACGCCGGCCGCGCCGAGCAGACCCCCGGACACGAGGGCGACCTCGGGCGACGAGAACCCGGCGACCACTCCCCCTCGGGCGTTGCCGAGGTCGGGTCCTGCGACGCCGACGACGTACTCGACCGACGACACCCGTCCACGCTGCTCGTCGGTGGTCGCGAGCTGGGTGACGACACCGCGGGCGATCACCGCGAAGGTGTCGGCCGCACCCGCCACGGCCAGTGCCGCCAACGCGGGCAGCAGCCACAGGGACGCGCCAAACGCCGCGACGCCGAGGCACCAGACGGTCGCCGCCACGACCATCGTGCGTCCCGGACGCGCACCGCGCGTGACGACCCCGGAAGCGAGTCCGCCGACGATGCCGCCGGCCCCGACGGCCGAGAGCATGAGCCCCGTGATCGCCGGGTCGCCGTCGAACCGGGCGTCGACGACCACCGGGAACAGCGCCACTGGCATCACGAGGACCGTCGCGAGCACGTCGGTGAGGACGGCTCCCCGCAGGAGCGCCGAACGCGCGACGTACTGCAGCCCGGCGAGGACCGCGGCACGCTCTCCACGCTCGGCCACCCCCCTCGGCGAGACCGCCGGCAGACCTCGCGTCACCAGCCACGCGACGACCATCAGGACGGCCTGGACGGCGAAGGCCACCTCCGCTCCGCCGTACGCGACGAGCACGCCACCGACCGCCGGGCCGACGAGCATCGCGACCTGGAAGCCCACGTGGGTGAGCGCGACTCCGGCGGCGACCTCGCCAGGCGGGAGCAGCCTGGCGATCAGGGCGCGTCGCGCCGGCGCACCGAGGGCGCCGAGGCCCGCCTGCAGCGCGACGAGCGCCAGGACGAGCAGGAGCGAGCGCATCCCGTACGCCGCCTGCGCGGCGAGAGCCACCGCGACCGCCGCGCCACCCGCCGTCGTCGCGAGCACGACGCTCCGCCGGTCGTACGAGTCGGCGAGGGCGCCGCCGTACAGCCCGAGGACCACCATCGGGACCGCGTGCGCGAGGCCGAGCGTCCCCATCATCGCGGCGCTGCCCGTGAGGTCCCAGACCAGCTGGAGCAGGGCGACCAGACCGATCTGACCTCCGAAGGCACTCATGAGCCCACCTGCCCACAGGCACCGGAACGCCGGTCCTCGTCTGAGCGGGGCGAGGTCGAGCAGCCCCGCCCGGGCGCTCATCGCGCGAGCTCGTCGGGCAGGTGCGCCGCGACCCGGTCACGGAACGGCCGATGCCTCAGCGCCGCCTCGAGGTCAGCGACGACCGCGATGAGCGAGTACGGGACCTCGGCGTCGAGCTCGGCGAGGGCTCGCTCCGTCGCGCGCCATTCCGCCTCGAGCAGCGGCACGAGCGCGCGTCCGTGCGCGGTGAGGCTGACGAGCCTCGTACGGGCGTCCGGTCCGGGCGAGGTCTCGACGAGGCCGTCGGCGCGCAGGATCGCGACCGTCTGGCTGGCCGCGGAGTGGGTGACACCGACGGCCTCCGCGAGTGCGCGGATCGACATCGGACCAGCGTGCGCAAGCTTGATGACCGGCTTCGTCAGCCGGGGGCGTACGGCAAGGCCTCGCTCACGGTAGAGCGCGGTCAGCTCGGCGTCCATCGCGTCCTGCAGCGCGCGAAGCGGTTGCCAGAAGTTCTCGTCGGTGGGGTCCACAGGACAACCGTAACAGCACTTATACAAGTGCTGTCACGTCTTCAGCCGAGGTCGAGATAGCGCCCACGCACATGGGTGAGCGCGGGCCCGTCCTCCCCGATCTCGACATGCTCCACGACACCCTCGACGAGCAGCGGCCACCCGACCTGACGCGGCTCCACGGCGACCCGCGCCCCGAGCCACGCAGCCGCCGACTCCAGCACGGGCCCGAACAGGGTCTGCCGCCACACACCCAGCGTGAACACGCCACCCGGCGCCGGCGCCGTCCCGGCGAACGGGTCGGCGAGCGCGCGGTCACGCGCGCCGAGCACGTTGACGACGAACGGTCCGCCCACCTCGAGCGTGTCGGCAAGGTCACTGTCCTCGTCGACGAGCAGCAGGACGCGGGCCGGTGCACCGTCGGCCACCACCACCGACGAAACGGTCAGGCCGACACGAGTACGGCCCTCTCCGGCGGTGCAGAGCGTGACCGCCTGCGGGAGTCGGCCGCGCAGCCGCCTGAGCGGGTCGCGCTCGCCCTCCGGCGGGAGGAACGGGTGGTCGGAATGGATGGTCACGCCGTCAGCGTACGATCCGTCGACGTTCCGCGTGATCTGTCACCGAGGTCGGCCAGGATGGGCTGGTGCACCTCACGGATGAGCAACGCCGTCGACGACTGGTCGTCCAGCATCGGGTCGGTCACACCATGGCCCCTCGATCCCCGCGCGTCGAGGACGTCGTCTCCGACCTTCTCGTCCTGCACGCGACAGACCCCGCCACGGTCTACCTCTCCGTGCTCGCCCGCGCACCCGGACTCACCCGCGACGACATCCGCGCGGCGATGTACGAACGCCGCGACCTCGTGCGCGTCCTCGCGATGCGCCGCACGCTGTTCGTCGCCGGTCGTGACGACGTGCCGGCGATCCACGCCGGCGCGAGCCTCGGGGTCGCCCGCATGCTGCGCACGCGACTCCTCAAGGAGCTCGTCAAGACCCCGACCGACCCTGAGGTGCCCGACCCGCAGGCGTGGCTCGCCGGGGTCGAACGCGGGGTCGACGCCGTGCTCCGTACGGCCGCGCGCGACGGCAGAACCCTGTCCGGCGCCGAGATCAGCACAGCCGTCCCCGCGCTACGCACCGCCCTGCTCCCGACGACCGACAAGGCGTGGGACGTCCGCCGTACGGTCACGTCCCAGACGCTCGCCCTGCTATCCGCCGAGGGCCGGATCGTCCGCACCGAGCCGCGCGGCAGCTGGACGTCGCGCCACCACGCCTGGGCCCCGATCGAGTCGTGGTTCCCCGACGGCATTCCCGAGCTCCCCGAGGCCGACGCCCGTACGCTCCTCGCACGGCGCTGGCTCGAGGCCTTCGGCCCCGCGACGCCCGACGACCTCCAGTGGTGGGCCGGCTGGAACAAGACGCACACCCGTGCCGCGCTCGCCAGGCTCGATCTCGTCGAGGTGACGCTCGCCGAGGGGCCCGGCATCATGCTCCCCAGCATCGAGATCCCCGATGCCGCGGCACCGCCCGGCGCCGCGCTGCTCCCCGCGCTCGACCCGACGCCGATGGGCTGGAAGCACCGCACCTGGTATCTCGGCGAGCACCGCGAGCGCCTGTTCGACCGCATGGGCAACATCGGTCCCACCGTCTGGTGGGACGGTCGCGTCGTCGGCGGATGGGCCGTACGTGCCGGCGGCGAGGTCGTGCACCGGCTCCTCGAGGATGTCGGCACCGACGCAGCCGCCGCCGTCGCCGCGGAGGCCGAGCGCCTGCAGGTGCTGCTCGATGCCGCGACCTTCACACCGAGCTTCCCGACGCCGCTCGACAAGGAGCTGCGGGCGTGACTCAGGCGGACGCGACGCGCACCCGGTGGACGGCCTGCTCCGCCGAGGCGACGACCAGCAACGGGTCGCTCATCATGGCCCCGAACGCGAGCTCGCCCGCCCCGACCAGCACCGAGTCGCGCCCGAGCCCTGGCAGAAGCACCTCCGTACGCCGGTCGGCGGCATCGAGGGTCCCGTGCCGCACCTCGGCGTCGACGTCGGCACCCACCGCCGGATAGAGCGCGCTCAGCAGGCCGCCGAGGATGACGACCTGTGGGTCGAAGATGTTGATCAGGTTCGTGATGCCGACACCCAGCATCCGGCCGACCTCGCGCAGCGGGTCCGAGGGCGTACGAACGTCCTCCAGCAGGGCGACGAGGTGCGCGATGTCGTGCGAGGGGGTCCCGAGCGCGTCGGCGACGGCGACCGCGCCGATCTCGGTCTCCCAGCAGCCGAGGTTGCCGCAGCGGCAGCGTCGGCCACCGGCCGAGACCCGCATGTGCCCGACCTCGCCGGCGTAGCCGACGGTGCCCAGCAGGCTCCGACCACGCGTGATCAGCCCACCGCCGACTCCCACGTCGCCGCTGAGGTAGACGACGTCCGACATCCCGCGAGCGACACCGCGGGCATGCTCGGCCAGGACTCCGAGGTTGGCGTCGTTGCCGATGACCACCGGGATCTCGCCTCCGATGCGCTCCTGCACGAGCTCGCTGAAGGCGACGTCCGACCACCCGAGGTTGGGCGCGTAGTGGATGCGCCCGTCCTCGGTGGAGACGATGCCCGGCATGCCTACGCCGACCCCGACGAGCAGAGTGTCGGCAGGGACGTCGACGAGGAGGTCGGCCGCCGTACGGACGACCTGGTCGGCAACCTGGGCGGGCGACGCACCGATCTCCACGGGCACGGACCGGCGTCCGTGGACGGTGCCGCCGAGGCCGATCCGGGCCACCTCGATGCTCTCGACCCGCAGCTCGACGGCGACCACGCACACGTGCCGCTCACCGGGGCGTACGTGCAGCGAGGGGCGTCCTGCTCCCTGACGGTCACCGCGAGGCGACGCCTGAGCGACGACGCCGAGTCGCTCGAGCTCACCGACCAACGCCGCGATCGTGGACCGGTTGAGGCCCATCCGGATCGTCAGGTCGGCGCGCGACACGTCGGCGTCGCGATGCACGTGACCGAGCAAGGTGCCGAGGTTGTGGCGGCGTACCGCCTCCTGGTTGGCACCCTTGCCGATCGGTCGCTGCTGCTGCAGTGGCACCGCGCCGCCCCTCCTCGCTGTGGTCGTAGGGCGAGGCGAAACTAGCACGCCCGGACCTGATTTTGTCACCGCCGCAACAAAATCGAGACCAACTCCGCCCCAACGACGTCGACGGTGAGCCTGGTCCGACCGGTCGGCACCGGGTCGGACCAGGCTCACCGCCGGACGTGACGGGGTGAGCCGTGAGGATCAGTCGAGCGGCACTCAGCCGATCAACGACCGCAGGACGTACGGCATGATGCCACCGTTGCGGTAGTAGTTCGCCTCACCCGGCGTGTCGATGCGCACGATGGCGTCGAACTCGATCGCCTCGTCGCCGCCGAGCGTCGCCCGGACCTTGACGGTCTTGGGGGTACGGCCCTCGTTGAGCGCGGTGACGCCGTGGAACTCGAACGTCTCCTCGCCGGTCAGACCCAGCGAGTCGGCGGTCTGGCCCTCGGGGAACTGCAGCGGCAGGACGCCCATGCCGATGAGGTTCGAGCGGTGGATGCGCTCGTACGACTCGGCGATGACGGCCTTGACGCCCAGGAGCGCGGTGCCCTTGGCTGCCCAGTCGCGCGAGCTGCCCGAGCCGTACTCCTTGCCGGCCAGCACGACCAGCGGGATGCCCGCCGCGATGTACTTCTCCGACGCCTCGAAGACGGTCGTGACCTCGCCGCCCTCGTTGAGCTGGCGCGTGAAGCCACCCTCGGTGCCCGGCGCGAGCTGGTTGCGCAGGCGGATGTTGGCGAACGTGCCGCGGATCATGATCTCGTGGTTGCCACGACGCGAGCCGTACGAGTTGAAGTCGCGCGGCGCGACACCGTGCTCGGCGAGGTACTTGCCGGCCGGGCTGTCCTTCTTGATCGCACCGGCGGGCGAGATGTGGTCGGTCGTGACCGAGTCGCCGAGCTTGAGGAGCACACGCGCGCCCTCGATGTCGGTGACCGGAGACGGCTCGTGCTGCATCCCTTCGAAGTACGGCGCCTTGCGGACGTACGTCGAGTCCTCGTCCCACTCGAAGACGTCGCCCTCGGGCGTCGGCAGCGACTGCCAGCGCTCGTCACCGGTGAAGACGTCGGCGTACTCGCGCTTGAAGGTCTCGGCGGACATCGCACCGGCGACGACCTCCTCGATCTCCGACGGCGACGGCCAGATGTCGCGCAGGAAGACGTCGTTGCCGTCCTTGTCCTTGCCCAGCGAGTCGTTGAACAGGTCGGTGTCCATCGTGCCGGCCAGCGCGTACGCGACGACCAGCGGCGGGGACGCCAGGTAGTTCATCTTCACGTCAGGGTTGATCCGGCCCTCGAAGTTGCGGTTGCCCGACAGCACCGAGGTGACGGCGAGGTCACCGTCGTTGACCGCCTGCGAGACCTCGGGGATCAGCGGGCCCGAGTTGCCGATGCAGGTGGTGCAGCCGTATCCGACGAGGTTGAAGCCGAGCTTGTCGAGGTACGGCGTGAGGCCAGAGCGGTCGTAGTAGTCGGAGACCACCTTCGAGCCCGGCGCCAGCGTGGTCTTGACCCACGGCTTGCGGGTCAGGCCCTTCTCGACGGCGTTGCGCGCGAGCAGCGCGGCGCCGATCATGACCGACGGGTTGGACGTGTTGGTGCACGACGTGATCGCCGCGATCGTCACGGCGCCGTGGTCGAGCTCGTACGTCGTGCCGTCGGCGGTGGTGACGCGCTGCGGGTTGCTCGCACGGCCGTTGTCCTTCGGCGCCAGCGAGAGGTAGTCCGTCGCGGGGGTCTGGCCGTGGACGTCCTCGTGGGCAGCAGGCACGTCAGAGGCCGGGAAGGACTCCTCGAGCGCCTCGTCGTACGCGCCGATCGGCGGCTCCTCGGCGTGCTCGACGTAGTTGACGAGCGCGCCGCGGAACGACTGCTTCGCGTCGGTGACGACGATGCGGTCCTGAGGACGCTTCGGGCCGGCGATCGACGGCACGATGGTCGCGAGGTCGAGCTCGAGGTACTCGGAGTAGCGCGGCTCGTGGTCGGCGTCGTGCCACAGGCCCTGCGCCTTTGCGTACGCCTCGACGAGCGCGATCTGCTCCTCGGAACGGCCGGTGAGGCGCAGGTACTTCGTGGTCTCGTCGTCGATCGGGAAGACCGCGATGGTCGAGCCGTACTCGGGGCTCATGTTGCCGATCGTGGCGCGGTTGGCCAGCGGCACCGCGCCGACGCCGGAGCCGTAGAACTCGACGAACTTGCCGACGACGCCGTGCTCGCGCAGCATCTCGGTGATCGTGAGGACGAGGTCGGTCGCGGTCGAGCCCTCGGGGAGCTCGCCCGACAGCTTGAAGCCGACGACGCGCGGGATGAGCATCGAGACCGGCTGGCCGAGCATCGCGGCCTCGGCCTCGATGCCGCCGACGCCCCAGCCCACGACGCCGAGGCCGTTGACCATGGTGGTGTGGGAGTCGGTGCCGACGCAGGTGTCGGGGTACGCCTGGAGGACGCCGTCGACGGTGCGGGTGAAGACCGTACGGGCGAGGTGCTCGATGTTGACCTGGTGCACGATGCCGGTGCCCGGCGGGACGACCTTGAAGTCGTCGAACGCGGTCTGGCCCCAGCGCAGGAACTGGTAGCGCTCGCGGTTGCGCTCGTACTCGATCTCGACGTTGCGCTCGAACGCGTCCGGCGTGCCGAAGACGTCGGCGATGACCGAGTGGTCGATGACCATCTCGGCCGGCGCGAGCGGGTTGATCTTGCTCGGGTCGCCACCGAGGTCGGCCATCGCCTCACGCATGGTGGCGAGGTCGACGACGCACGGGACGCCGGTGAAGTCCTGCATGATCACGCGCGCCGGCGTGAACTGGATCTCCTTGCTCGGCTCAGCGTCGGCGTCCCAGCCGGCGAGCGCCTTGATGTCGTCCGCCGTGATGTCGGCGCCGTCCTCGGTGCGCAGGAGGTTCTCCAGCAGCACCTTGAGGCTGAAGGGCAGCGAGGCGACGTCCAGGCCCTCGCCGGTCACCGCCCCGAGGCGGTAGATCTCGTACGCGGTGTCCCCGACGTTCAGGGTTTCCTTCGCGTTGAAGCTGTTGACGCTGGCCATGCCTCTCCTCGTTCCGTCCTGCCGGAGCCCGCGATCGCCGTGCGCGCTCCGCGCGGCATCCGCCCTCTATCGTCGCGCGGTCGAATGGGGCCCGCGCGATCAGGCTCGCCTTACTCAGCCGCTCTCGCAGCATGTATCTCGATGTCAAGATAAACGTTATCAAACTTCTCGCTCCGGTCCGAGCCCTCCCAGCGCGCGCCACCATTTTCCGTGGGGGCCAACGCAGACGTCTGGCCCCACCTCGATGTTCCGGTGGGGGCGCAACTCTGCGTTGGCCCCCACGGAAAGTGCGGGCCGCGGGGAGGTCAGGCGTCGCGGACGAGGACCACGTACCGGCGACCGTCTGCGGGCGACTCGAACTTGTCGACGGCGGCGAACCCGAGGGTGTCGACGACCTTGAGGGCGCGGACGTTGAACTCCGCGACCGTCACGCGGAACCGCTGCGGAGCGAACCGCTCGGCCCCGAAGGCGAGCCCCGTCGCGATCGCCGAGTGGCCGAGACCCTGCCCGGTCAGCTCGGGGCGCAGCCCGCCGGCGATGTCGAGCGCCTCGTCGTCGTAGTCGAACCCGAGCACCCGCGCCGTCGGCCCGTAGCAGCGATAGCCGATCAGCCGCTCCCCCTCGATCAGCGCCCAGAATCCGTGCGAGAGGTCGGTGAAATGGCGCGGGTCCATCCCGGTGAGGTCGTAGCAGCCGTTGGGCTCCGGATAGCTCCAGGTGACGATGTCGCCAGCATGGTCGTGCGTGAGCTCGATGATCTGCATTCCTGCTCCCTCACCCGCTGACGGTGCCGACATCCAAGCACGCGCGCAGTGCTCGCGGCAATGGCCCGTCCGCCTCAGCGCAGCGTACGGACGTATGCGACGACGGCGCGCGCGTCGCGCACGCGTGCCTCCCACGTGGCCCCCGCCAGCACCAGCGCGAGACCGACGGCCCCGAGCGGGATCCACCGGGGCAGGTCGCCGACGAACGGCCCTGCCCAACGCACCACCAGCAGGGTCGTCAGGGTGGCGCCGACGACGAACGGCGCCTTCTGGCGGACGACGGTGCCGACCGCGAGGAGACCGATCCCCGCAGCGGCCAGCAGCAGGCCACGGACGGAGGCCGGGTCGTCGAGCGTCGCCGGCAGGCTCGGGAGGAGGGCGAGGCCGAGTCCGGGCAGCAGCGCCGCAGAGCTCTGACCGCGCTGGTGCCGCATGCGCAGCAGCCCTGCAGCGAGGAGCAGCAGCCCGAACGGCAGCGTGTACGCCTCGACGATGTCCACGTCCGAGGCAGCCAGGCGCGTCACGTACGCCGTGCCGAGGAGGACCGTGCCGAGCACCATGTATGGCCTGCGGTCGTACCGCAGGATGCCGGCGACGGTCACCGCGACGCCGAGGACGGTCAGGCACAGGCTGAACCATCCGAGGCTCGCATCGAGTGCCTCGACCAGCGCGAGGCAGGCGGTTCCGCCGGCGACGATCTCCCACGGCACCCGCAACGAACGCGGCAGGGTGGGCACCGACGCTGACGCGAGGAGCGCGACGACCAGCCCGCTGGCGACCAGCGCGCCTGTGCGGAGCCCGGCGCCGGAGACGTCGACCCAGGCGAGCACCCCCGCGACGCCGAGGGCGGCGGCCGAACCCGCGGCGACGGCTGCGGCATCGCGGCGCCCGTCGGACAGCGCGGCGACCGTCACCAGCGCGGCCACCATCGCGACCGCGCACCACACCGTCGCCGCCGCCGGCGCGGAACCGATCGGGAGGAGCACGGCGACGACCGCGGCCGGCGGTGCGGTGCAGGCCGCGGCCACCGCGAGGTCACCGGAGCCTCGGACCAGCCACGTCGCCCCCGCCGCTCCCGCGACCCCGAGCGCACTCAACGCCACCACCAGGACCGGCGCCTCGAGGAGCACCCCGACCACGACGACCCCTCCGGCGCTCAGCAGCGCGACCACGACCCACGAGGTCGTACGGATCGCCGGCGCGCGCGCCGCTGCCCTCCAGCACGCGACGACCGCCACGACGGCCGCCGCCCCGAGCCATGTGCAGGCGACCAGCCACACCGGATC
Source organism: Mumia sp. ZJ430 (assembly GCF_011751845.1). Classification (NCBI taxonomy): domain Bacteria; kingdom Bacillati; phylum Actinomycetota; class Actinomycetes; order Propionibacteriales; family Nocardioidaceae; genus Mumia; species Mumia sp. ZJ430. Next base: position 353,758 of record NZ_JAAHFK010000002.1, read on the forward strand.
GCCCCATTCCGTGGTGAACCGGAGAGCGACGTCGTCGTCCCAGCCCGGCAGCCACGACTCCGCCACCGCCAGACCGGCCGCACCCCCGGTGGCGAGCAGCGCACCCACGAGAGGAAGCGCGGCAGGGACGAGCGTGGCGCGGACGCCGGTCGCCCACCCGGGCGGCGACAGGCGCGCACCGACCCCAGCGGTCGCGAGAGGGACGAGGACCCACGTCAGCGTGGCCACCTCCACCGGCACGCCACGTCCGAGGAGCGCGACCACGACCAGGCACAGCGCGGCGCCGAACCCGCCGAAAGCACGGGCAAGCGTGGCAGGTGCAGTCAGCGCCCGCGCCTCGAGCGTCCGGGCCACGAGCGCGGCCAGGCCCGCCGTCACCGCACCGAGGAGCAGCAGCGCGGGCGCGTCGCCGCGGGTCCAGCGGGTTGCGGCCCCGTCGGAGATCGCGACGGCGGTGACGAGGACGGCGGCACTGCCCGGAACCGCGCCCGCGGCGCACAGCCCGACGGCCCACGCCGCGACCGTCAGCCGGAGGCGTACGAGGCCGAGGGTCGCGAGCACGAGGCCCGCCGACGCCGCCGTGAGGGTCCACCGCAGGTCGACGGGAAGGACGACCAGCGCGGCGACCGTGCCCGTGACCAGCCCGATCACCAACCCGACCTCGGCCGCCACGACGCGTCGGAGCCACTGTCGTGCCCAGAGCGCGACGCCGAGGCTGGCCACGGCGAGCACGGCGGAGAAGCCGAGGATCAGCAGGTCCGCGTCGAGGGTGTCCAGGTCGAGGACGCCGGCACGCACCCCGGCACCGACGTCGACGGCGGCGAGGAGCCCGCAGACCGTCCACAGCGCCTCGGCGGACGCCCGCAGACGTCGCGTGGTGACCCACGCAGCGGCACCGGCCACGGCCGTCGTGAGGGCGACGAGGACGAGGGTCCGGCCGGTCAGGCCGAGGCTCCCCCACCCCACCGCGACGAACACGAACCCTGCGACCACCAGGCACAGCGAGCCGAGGGCGAGGAGGGTGCCGCCCACCGACCAGGTGTGGCGCGGCGACGACGCTCTGTACGCCGGGTGGCGCGGCGACCACGGCGGCGGCTGCTGGGCCCCGTACGACGACGGCTGCTGCGGCGCCTCCGCGGCCGGGCCCGCGGCCGATGGCGACCACGAGGGCACGCTCGGACCCGCCGGCCGCGCCGCCGTGGCGGCCGCCTCCGCCCGCATCTCCGCCAGCACGCGGTCGGCCTCCGCGAGAAGGCCGAGCAGGCGCAGCGGGCGCTCTCCTCGCAGCTGGACACCGCACCTCGGGCAGCGTTCCACCCCGGCCGCAGGCGCGCCACAGCTCGGGCAGTGCAGGGGATCGGCGTACGTCACCGGTGAAGTGTCTCGCGAGGCGGAGTCACCTCGGGGTCAGGGCGCGAGGTCCAGCGTCGCCACGCACTCGACGTGATGCGTCATCGGGAACAGCGCGTACGCCTCGAGGTCGCCGAGGGTGTAGCCGAGCTCGGCGAACGTCTTGACGTCGCGCGCCAGCGCCGCCGGGTCGCACGCGACGTAGACGACCCTGCGCGGGCGCAGCGCCGCGATCGCCCGCACGACCTTCGCACGCGCCCCCGTACGGGGCGGGTCGAGGACGACCACGTCGCACTGCTCCCCCGCCTCTCCGCGCGCCAGCACACGGGCCACGTCACCGGTGACGATCCTGGCCTGAGGGAGGTCGTGCAGGTTGCGGCGGGCGTCGCGCGAGGCCTGCGCGTCACCCTCGACGCTGACGACCACCCCGTCCGTCCCCACAGCCTCGCCGAGGAACGCGGAGAACAGTCCGACGCCGGCGTACAGGTCGGCGACCCGCTCCCCCGGCTTCGGCGCGGCCGCCCGCATCACGGCGTCGACGAGCGTGGTCGCGGCGTCGGGGTGGACCTGCCAGAAGCCGGCGCCCCCGACGCGGAAGCCGCGATCGCCGACAACCTCACGCACCCAGCCGCGCCCGTGGACCGTGGCGCCGTCGGCGAGCACACCGGTGGCCTCCACCGCTGGAAGCCCCCCTGTCACGTCGTACGCGGCTGCGAGCGCGTCGCCGTCGGAGCCGGCCACCGCCGTCACCCGCGAGGCGGGCCAGCGGACGGACAGGACGTTCGGGAGGTCGCGCGACGCGATAGGGCAGTCGTCGAGCGGCACGATCGCGTGCGAGCGGTGGCGCCGCAGCCCGAGCGTGCCGTCCTCGGTCGCCGCAAAGGTCACCCGCGTGCGCCATCCGAGACCGTCGCGTGCCGCCTCGCCGAGCGGCGGGCGTACGGTCACCTCCCGGTCGATCCCGGCCAGCCGCGACAGCTGCTCGCGGACCACCGAGCCGAGGAGCTCGCGCTGCGTGGCCAGGGAGGCGTGCTGGAAGTCGCATCCCCCGCACCCTCCGGGACGGGCGACAGGGCAGCGCGGCTCGACCCGACCAGGCGCCGCGTCGAGGACCTCGACGGCATCGGCACGGAGGAAGCGGTCACCCTCGCGTCCCTCGGTGATCTCGGCGACCACCCGCTCGCCAGGGAGCGTGTGACGGACGAAGACGACCTGGCCGTCCCACCGCGCCACGCAGTGCCCCCCGTGAGCGACGGCACCCACCTCGAGCTCCATCCGGGTGCCAGCGAGGTCGCGACGTTCGTCCGTAGGTGACTGCATCCCTCAAGGGTGCCGTACGGCCTCCGTCAGGAGTCGCGGCGGTCGCTGACGGTCCGCCCCTGCCGCACCTCGCCGGGGACCGGGCGTACCCGCTCGGGACCGCGACGCTTGGCCGACTGCAGCTGATACGGGACGCTCGTGACGAGCACGCCGGGCGTGAACAGCAGCCGCCCCTTCAGCCGCAGCGCCGTCTGGTTGTGCAGGACCTGCTCGTACCAGCGGCCGACGACGTACTCGGGGACGTAGACCATCACGATGTCGCGCGGACTCTGGCGCCGCAGCTCCTTGACGTACTTGATGACCGGCCGGACCAGCTCGCGGTATGGCGAGCCGACGACCACCAGCGGCACCGGGATGCCCAGGTCGTCCCACTGCTTGGTCAGCTGAGCCGTGGACGCGCGGTCGAGGTCGACCGTGAGCGCCTCGAGCGTGTCGGGCCTCGAGACCCGCGCGTACGCGAGCGCCCGCATGACCGGCTTGTGGAGCCGCCCGACGAGCACGATCGCGTGCACCCGGGATGGGAGCGTCGTGTCGGAGTCGTCGACCGCCAGCTCGTCGGCCACCAGGTCGTAGTGCCGTCGGATCGCACGCATGAGGAGATAGAGCACGACCATCGCGGTGATCGCGATCCAGGCACCGGCGAGGAACTTCGTGACGAAGACGATCACCAGGACCGTCGCGGTCATCGCGAGACCGAACAGGTTGACCGCCCGGGAGCGCTTCATCCGTCCACGCTCGGCCGGGTCGGGCTCCGCGCGCAGCAGCCTTCCCCAGTGCCGGATCATCCCGAGCTGGCTGAGCGTGAACGAGACGAACACGCCGACGATGTAGAGCTGGATGAGTCTGGTCACCTCGGCGTCGAACGCGAGGATCAGCACGACCGCCGCGAGACCGAGGAGGACGATGCCGTTGCTGAACGCGAGACGGTCGCCGCGGGTGTCGAGCTGGCGTGGCAGATGGCCGTCGCGCGCGAGCACCGATCCGAGCACGGGGAAGCCGTTGAACGCCGTGTTGGCCGCCAGGACGAGGATGATGCCGGTGGTCGCGACGGTGAGGTAGAAGAGCACGGGCACGTTGTCGTAGACCGCAGCCGCGAGCTGCCCGATGACGGTGTCCTGCACGTAGTCGTCGCCGACCGGCACGCCGTCACGGGTCAGCTGCGTGGCCGGATCCTCCGCGAACCGCAGATGGGTGAGGTCGGCCAGAACGATGATGCTCGTGAGCATCGTCACCGAGATGATGCCTAGGAGGGCGAGCGTCGTGGCGGCGTTCTTGCTCTTGGGGCGCCGGAACGCCGGGACACCGTTGCTGATCGCCTCGACGCCGGTCAGCGCGGCGCAGCCCGACGAGAAGGCCCGCGCGACGAGGAACGTCATCGCGATCGCCGAGACGGCACCCGTGTACGGCTCCTCCGCGACGAGATCGAGGTCGCCGCTTGCCACCTTCGGGAGATCTCCCCACGCGTACCTCACGAAGCCCCACACGGCCATGCCGAGAATGCAGAACATGAACAGGTATGACGGGATCGCGAACGCGGCACCGGACTCGCGAAGCCCCCGCAGGTTGGCCGCGATCAGCAGCAGCACGAGCGCGGAGGCCGCCAGCGCCTCGTGCCCGTTGAGCCACGGCAGCGCGGCCGTCGCGTTCTGGACGCCCGACGAGATCGACACCGCGACCGTCAGCACGTAGTCGACCATCAGCGCGGAGGCGACGGTCACGCCCGCGCGGGGCCCGAGGTTGACCGTGGCGACCTCGTAGTCGCCACCGCCACTGGGGTAGGCGCGGACGTTCTGCCGGTATGACGCCACCACCGTCAACATCACGACCGCGACGGCGAGGCCGATCTTCCAGTTGAACGCGTACGCGGACAGGCCGCCCATCGACAGCACGAGGAAGATCTCGTCGGGCGCGTACGCCACGGACGAGAGCGCATCGCTCGCGAAAACTGGAAGCGCGATGCGCTTCGGGAGCAACGTCTCGTCGAGCTGCGTGCTGCGCAGCTTGCGTCCGAGGAACACGCGCTTGCCCAGCTCGGCCATTCCCACCCGAGGATGGTAGACCCGCCGCGTCCACTCCGCCCTCGCCACCACCGTCAGCGGTGTAGCGTCATCGCGTGCATGTCGTGATCATGGGATGCGGACGGGTCGGATCGACCCTCGCGCACCGTCTCGAGTCGCGCGGTCACTCCGTGGCCGTCATCGACAGCGACCCCGATGCCTTCCGCCGTCTCGGCCCCTCTTTCGCAGGGATGACGGTGACCGGTCTCGGGTTCGACCGGGACATCCAGCGCCGGGCGGGCATCGAGCGGGCTGGCGCCTTCGCCGCGGTCTCGTCGGGCGACAACTCCAACATCATCTCGGCGCGGGTCGCGCGCGAGCAGTTCGGCGTCGACACGGTCGTCGCACGCATCTACGACCCGGGCCGCGCCGAGGTGTTCGAGCGTCTCGGCGTCCCCACGGTCGCGACCGTGACCTGGGCCGCCGACCAGGTGCTCCGCAAGCTCCTCCCCGCCGGACACAGCTCGGTGGTCTACACCGACCCGTCCGGCAAGGTCCGCGCCGACCAGGTCTCCGTCCCTGAGGCCTGGGTGGGGCGTACGGTCAGCGCCCTCGAAGCGGCCACACGAGGGCGGGTGGCGAGCATCTCCCGCTACGGCACCGCCGAGATCCCCGATGCGCAGATGGTGCTCCAGGACGGTGACGTGCTCCACCTCTTCTCGCTCATCAGCGACTCCGAGACCGTCTTCAGCACGCTGTCCGAAGGTCCCCGCGAGGAGGACGCATGAAGGTCGCCATCGCCGGTGCGGGCGCGGTTGGCCGCTCCATCGCCGCCGAGCTCTTGGAGAACGGCCACGGCGTGCTCCTCATCGACCGCAACCCGCGCGCGATCCGCTCCGACACCGTGCCCGGCGCTGACTGGCTCCTCGCCGATGCGTGCGAGCTCTCCGCGCTCGACGTCGCGCGCCTCGAACTCTTCGACGTCGTGATCGCCGCGACCGGCGACGACAAGGCCAACCTTGTCGTCTCGCTGCTGGCCAAGACCGAGTTCGGCGTCGGTCGTACGGTCGCCCGGGTGAACCACCCCGACAACGAGTGGCTGTTCAGCGACGCGTGGGGCGTCGACGTCTCGGTGTCGACGCCACGCATCATGTCGGCACTGGTCGAGGAGGCGGTGACGGTCGGCGACCTCGTTCGCCTGTTCTCGCTGCGCGGCTCGCACGCCAACCTGGTCGAGCTCACGCTGCCGGCGGACTCACCCCTGGTGAGCGTCCGGGTCAGCGACGTCCGGTGGCCGCGCGACGTGGTCCTCGTGGCGATCCTGCGCCACAACGGCATCCAGGTGCCCGAGCCCGACCGTTCCCTCGAGGCCGGCGACGAGCTGCTGTTCGTGGCCCCGGAGGATTCCGAGGAGGCGCTCCAGCACCTGCTCGCGCCGGTCGAGCACCACGCTGACCCGGACTCGCCAGACGCACTCTGACGTCATCCCGGACGAGGGCCCCGTACCTCCAGACGTATGACGTCCGCTCAGTCGCGCGGCTGCACCTTCGGCTGGATCTCAAGTGCCTCGCGCGAGAGCAGGCGGCCGGCGGCCTCCGGGTCGGAGACGGGCGTGTGGTTGCGACCGAGCAGGTACACCATGCCGGCGAGGGTCGCGATCTGCAGTGGCCACCCCATGACGACCTTTGCCGTGCCGAGCAGCCCGACCTCGTCCGCCGCCCACAGCGGGTACTGGACGAGGACACGCAGCACGCACGGCAGGGCGAGGATCAGCGTCAACCGCGAGCAGAGCCGTACGAGGGCCTTGTCGCGGTGCCACGCCGTGGGGTCGCCCGTGACGCTGCCGACGATGAAGCCGACGATCGGCCAGCCGATGAGCACCGTGAACACGAGCAGCACGGCATAGCCGCCGTTGTAGATGAGGCCGGGCAGGAACGCGTCACGGGCCTCGCCCGAGCGCAGCGCGAAGACGGCGGCGATCGCGATCCCGAAGAGCGAGTTGAGGACGAACTGCGTCGTGCTGCGCTGGACGAGGCGGACGGCCAGCAGCGCGACGGCGAGGCTGCCGCTGATCCACAGCGCCAGCTTGAGGTCGCGCGTGACGATCCAGCTCACCGTGAAGCCGATCGTCGGGACCGCGGCCTCGAGCATCCCGCGGACGCCGCCGAGCGCCTTGGCGAGCTGGGAACGAACGACCTGCTCGACGGTGACCGTCGTCGCGGGGCCCCCCTGCGGCGCGGGGTCTTGCGGGGACGGGGTGCTCTCGCTCATCGACTCAGCTCGTATCGGGGGTTGTAGATCACACGATCGCCGTCGCGAAGCCCGAGACGGCCCGTGGCGGTGAGGGCGCGGCCGGCCTCGATGCCGGCGATGCGGCTGCGCCCGAGCCAGATCAGCGTCAGCGCGCCGGTGCCGTCGTACAGCGTCGCCTCGAGCGCACGTGCGCCTGTCCGCGGGCGGAGGGTCACGGCGCGAAGCTCACCGTGCACCGTGACGACGTCGCCGGCCCGCTGATCGCAGACCGGACGGCAGCCTGCCGTCAGCGCGCCACGCCGCAGCGCTTCGTCGTCCGCACGCTCGGTGAGGCCGGACATGCGGTCACGGGCACGACTCCACATCCGGGTCACCGCTCCCGCGCTCGTCATGAGGACTGCCTCGTCATGCGTCCAGCCTAGGCCGCCGGGACGTCACCAGCGGTAGATCAGGCCTCAGTCGTCGGCTGCTCGGCGCGCACGGCACCGGCGGGCACGACGACGGGGATCTGCTCGCGCGGCGGCATCGGGGTCGAGCCACGGACGACGACGACGTCGCGGACCGCCTGCTCGAGGACGCTGTCGGGGTCCGAGGACGAGCCCAGCTTGCCCATGAAGGTCGCGCGCAGCAGCCACCGGGGCCCGTCGACGCCGATGATACGGCTCGCCTGAACGCCCTGACGACCGTCCGGGGCCTGGACCGGCACCTCGACGCGCAGCTCGCGTCCGAACGTCGAGTCGACCTCTTCGACCTTGCCGCCCACGCGCTCGACCTCGGCGATGATCTCGGGGCGGATCTCCGCCCACAGGCCGCCGCCACGCGGCGCGGCGAAGGCGCGCAGCTCGACCGCGCTCTCCTCGGCAAGCGCGACCACGGAGGTGGCGACCCCCGTCTCGGGGTCGGTGGGGATCTGCAGGTCGAGCCCGACGCGTCCGTGCACGATCAGGGCACCGACATCGACGAACGTCGGGTCGTCCTCGGGGATCTCACGCTCGGAGGCGTCCCACGGACCTTGGGACCGGTCGTACGGCGCCGCAGCGCTGCCCTGGTCCTCGCCCGCCTGCGGAGCATCCGCGGCCCCGGTCTCGGGCTCCGTGGCCTCCGCAGCCGTCTCGTCGTGGTCCTTCTTGCGACGACCGAACATCACCGCGCTCCTCTCGTCCTCGTGTCCCGTGGCTCGACAGCGCCGTGCCTCTCGATCAGGTGGCCTGCGTCACGGCGAAACCACCCGTCGAACCGTACCCCCCGTCGCCACGCACGGACGGCGGGAGGGCGTCGACGACGCGGAAGTCGGCGCGTTCGACTCGCTGAAGCACCAGCTGGGCGATCCGGTCGCCCCTCGAGAGGACGATCGGCTCCGTCCGGTCGAGGTTGATAAGGCACACCTTGATCTCGCCACGGTACCCCGCGTCGACGGTGCCGGGAGCGTTGACGATCGAGAGCCCGCAGCGGGCTGCGAGACCCGAGCGCGGGTGCACGAGAGCGACGTAGCCCGACGGCAGCGCGACGGCGATCCCGGTCGGGACGAGCGCCCGCTCACCCGGCTGGAGCCTCACGTCGACCGTCGTGCAGAGATCCGCCCCCGCGTCGTCGGGATGGGCGTACGACGGGAGCGGGACACCGTCGTCCAGACGTGTGAGCATGACCTCGACCATGTCGCACGACCCTACCGGTCAGGGCACCCTTACCCGCATGGCAACCTTGTCGCATGACCCGTGACGCCGATGTGCCGTCGTACCGCGAGCACCTGAGCGTCCCAGCGTCGTGGTGGCTCGGCGCCGTCGGCCTCGCCTTCATGGTCTGGTGGATCTTCGCCCTCGCCACTCCCGCGTGGGTGGCGCTCGCTGCGGCGCTCCTCGCCGCGGTGGCCATCGGGTTTGGGCTCGTGCAGTACGGCAGCGCCGCGGTCGAGGTGTCCAACGTGCACCTGCGCGCCGGTTCGGCGCGCATCCCGCTCGTGCACTGCGGCGAGGTGACTGTCCTCGACGCCGCCCAGACCCGCGCGCTGCACGGCCCGCAGGCCGACGCACGCGCGTTCTTCCTGATCCGGCCGTACATCACCACGGCGGTCCGCATCGAGGTCGTCGATCCCCGCGACCCGACGCCCTACTGGCTCATCGGCACCCGTCACCCGCACGAGCTCGCCGATGCCCTCCTCGCGCGACGCGCCCGCGGCTAGATAACGACCTGAGGGCGATTCTCGCCGAAGGCTGCGGAAAACCTTCTCAGGCCCCCCCACGGAGATTAGGTTGTGCGGACTGACACGACCGATCGTGGGACCGAGGAGCAGCCGTGGAGGGATTCGGAGGCGGACTGGTCCTCATGCAGCGCGACGACTGGCCCGCGTTCGTCGATCGCATGTTCGCAGAGTCGAGGGACGAGGTCGACACCGTGGTGTCGCACACCCAGAACCAGTCGGTCGGGCTGCGCTCCGAGAGCTTGATGCGGGTCCACTTCGCCCAGTCCCAGCGCTGCCTCGTCCTCCCCTATCCGATCGGACGCGACGGCGACGGGCGCGAGATCCTCACCCTCTTCGTCGGGTTGTCGCCGATGCGCGCGGGCGCGCTGGGGTCTGACGTCCTCTCGGCCGCGCGACTGCCGCGTGAGCGGCTGTCAGGCCAGTTCGGCCAACCGATCGGGCCCACCTCGCAGGTCATCGACCTGCTCGGCCCCCCGATCGCGGTGCTCGAGAGATGGTGGTCCGTCGAGCTCCCGTCCGTCGTGATCTTCGTCAGCGCCGAGACGACCGAGGACACTGTCGTACGGCTCGTCGAGAAGGCCGTGCCCGCTGCGGCGCGCCCGGTCGTTCCGATCCTCGTCGTCCCCGAGCGCGTCCGTGACGCCGTCACCTGCGTCCTGGGCGCGTACGGGCTCGCCCTGCCGCGCGCTGGTGGGGCCGTGGTCGCCCGCACAGCCCACGAACACCGGGCACGCGAGATCGCCACCCATTTCCCCCTCCGAGAAGACCCTCGGCGGCTCGCCCGCGTGATCGCCTGCGCCGTGGTCGAGCTGGGCACCGAGGTCCAGATGGCGCTCGCCACCAATGCCGCCGACAAGCTCCGCAACCTGCTTGCGGACGAGGACGACCCCGAGGAGCTCGCGCTGCGACGCGAGATCGAGCGTCAGACCTCCCGAGCAGATCGCCTCGACAACGAGCTGCACACGGCCCGCCGCCGCATCCGCCAGCTCGAGACCCTCGTCGCCCGCACAGAGCAGCAGAAGGCGGCGCCAGCGGCCCATGTGGGCCCTCCAGCGGCCGCCCCTGTCTCGCGAGAGCCGGAGGCGGCGCCGCGCGTCCCTCCTCCTCCTCCTCCGGAGTTCGCGACGTTCGCCGACCTGCTGGCCGCCGCGCGCCGCACGCTGAAGCACGTTGACCTCGCCGACGACCTCGAGGTCCGCGCGGCGGCGATCGACGAGCACGCCAAATCACCACGCTGGCGTCAGCGCTCGTGGGAGGCCCTCACGCTCCTCGAGGAGTACGCCGCCGCCAAGGCCGGCGGCACCGCGACAGCGCCCAGCCTTCGGGCGTACGTCGAGGATCATCCGCGCCCGACGATCTCCCCCAAGCACGTGGCCGCGGGCGAGTCCCAGCTCATCAAGGACACCCCGCACTTCCGCGAACCCCGTACCTTCACGCTCCCCCGTGAGGTCGCGCCGTCCGGGAAGGCCTTCTTCGGCCCCCACATCCGCATCCAGCTCGGCGGCGGCAGGCCCACCCCCCGGCTCTACTTCTACGACGACACGTCCGGGCCGACCCGCAGGGTCTACGTCGGCCATCTCGGCGACCATCTCCGTACCCGCCGGACGTGACCGCCCGCGCGTCGGCTGCCGGAGGCGCTACCGTTTCGGCTGTGCGGGCCTCCGCACCTCGACGACGAAAGGACGGGTGAGCGTGGCGCGCAGCGCAAAGAAGCCGGCGGCGGGCACGACGGCGAAGAAGCCGAAGCAGAAGCGGCCCAGCAAGGCGGCGTGGCGACTGATCGACCGCACCTCGACGATCGCGGCCGGTGTCATCGCGACCCAGGCCGCCGCACTCGTCTGGAGGGCCGCCACAGGCCACCGGCCGCCCAGCGCCGACGCCTCGCGCGATCCGGGCATGGCGACCCGCGAGGCGGTGGCGTGGGCAGTGCTGGCTGGTGCGAGCGCCGGCCTGATCAAGGTGGTCCTCAACCGCCAGGCGGTCGCCTACTGGGTGAAGTCGACCGGCGACCTGCCTCCGGGGTTCAAGCACCCCAAGACCTGACCGTCCGTCCCACCAGGACACGACGACGCCCCCGACCGTCAGACGGTTCGGGGGCGTCGTCGTTGAACCTGATTAAGCGCAGTCCACGCAGATCAGCTGCTTGCCCTTCTCACGGGCGAGCTGACTGCGGTGATGCACCAGGAAGCACGACGTGCATGTGAACTCGTCCAGCTGCCTAGGAAGCACCTGGACCGAGAGTTCCTCGTGCGACAGATCGGCTCCGGGCAGCTCGAAAGACTCGGCCGCTTCGACCTCGTCCTCATCGACCTTGCCGGAGTTCTTCTCGTGCCGACGAGCCTTGAGCTCCTCGATGCTGTCTTCCGACTGCTCTTCTTCGGTCTTCCGAGGAGCGTCGTAGTCGGTCGCCATGAACCCTCCTCTTGACGTCTCGCACCCGGCCCCCGAGGGGCGGGCTCATCCCATTTCCATAACCTTCAGGCGCGCAGATTGTGCCACACAGATCGGCACGACCCAACTTCAGAAGCCACAAGCGCGTACGAGCCGCAAAAATTCCTCCGCAAACGCTTCCGGTGCGGCGACGACCAGTCGTTCGTCCGGGGGACCGTCGAGTCCGGTCACGATAACCCCGGCCTCCCTTGCGATCAGGCCCCCTGCGGCCAGGTCCCATGGTGCCAGACCCTGCTCGACGTACGCGTCGAGATGGCCCGCGGCAAGCGCGCAGAGGTCGAGCGCGGCCGATCCGGTGCGACGGATATCACGTACATCGAGCAGCATCCGCGCTACTGCCTGTGCTTGCCGTGCCCGCACCTCGGGCACGTAGTTGAACCCGGTCGCGACGAGGGCCTGAGAGGTCGCAGCAGGGCCGACCGACTGCAGCCTGACCGCCTCGCGCGACGGGCTCTCCCGCCAGAACGAGCCGTTTCCTCGCACGGCGGTGAACTCGTGGCCCGCTGCAACGTCCACGACGCACCCTGCCTCGACGACACCGTCGACCTCGGCAGCGATGGCGACGGCGTACTGCGGGAGCCCGTAGATGAAGTTGACGGTGCCGTCGATCGGGTCGACGACCCACCGCACACCGGTGGAGCCCACGAGGCTCTCCCCGCCCTCCTCTCCCAGGAAGGCGTCGTCGGGCCGCTCGGCGAGGATCATCGACCGTACGAGCTGCTCGGTCGCGCGGTCGATCTCCGTGACGGGGTCGGTCGGACTCGACTTCGTGGCCGCGACGTCGACTCTGCCGGCCGGTCGGCGCTCGCGTACGAACGCAGCGGCAGCTCGCGCGGTCCTCAGCGCCAGCGTCCCCAGCGCCTCTGGGTCGGGACGACCGGTCACGGGGTCTTCTCCCCCAGCAGCGCCGGCCGCTCGGGGTCCCGGAGGTTGGCACAGCACCCGGCGGGACACACGTTCCAGCTCGGCGGGAGCTCGCCGACGACGGGCTGCACAGGCTCTTCGCCACGTGCGGCCGCAGCCCGCTCGACGACCAGCTCACGGATCGCGGCGACGAACCGCGGATCCACCCCGGGAGTCGGGACCCTCGCGAAGCCGAGTCCGAGCCGCTCCGCGGTCTCCTTCGCCTCCGTGTCGAGGTCGTAGATGACCTCCATGTGGTCCGACACGAAGCCGATCGGGATCAGGACCACCGACGCGACGCCCTCCGCGGTGAGCTGCTCGAGGTGGTCGTTGACGTCCGGCTCGAGCCACGGCACGTGCGGCGAGCCCGAGCGGGAGCAGTACACGAGGTCGTACGCCCGCTCGACGCCGGTGCGCTCGGCGACGGCGGAGGCGACCTGCGCGGCGACGTCGCGGTGCTCGCGCACGTAGGCGGCACCACCGACGAGCGCCTCGCCGGTGGTGAAGCGCCCGCTCGCCTCGTTCATCGCGTCCGGGATCGAGTGGGTGACGAACACCAGCCGGGTGGCCGCAGCGTCGTAGCCCTCGTCGCCGAGCCGGTCGAGCGCCCCCACGGTGCCGTCGACGAACGGGGCGACGAACCCCGGGTGGTTGAAGTAGTGGCGGATCCGGTCGAGCCGCGGCGCGTCCTCGCCGACTGCGGCGGTCGCGTCGTACAGGTTCTCGCGATACTGGCGGCAGCCGGAGTACGACGTGTACGCGCTCGTGAACAGGCACACGGCCCGCTCCACGCCGTCGTCGCGCATCTGCGCGAGCGTGTCCGCGAGGTAGGGATCCCAGTTGCGGTTGCCCCAGTAGATCGGCAGGTCGATGCCGTGGGTGCGCAGCTCGAGCTGGAGGACGGCGAGCAGGTCGCGATTCTGGTCGTTGATCGGCGAACGTCCACCGAACGAGAAGTAGTGCTCTCCCACCTCCACGAGCCGCTCGCGCGGGATGCCGCGCCCGCGGGTGACGTTCTCGAGGAACGGGACGACGTCGTCAGGCTGCTCCGGCCCCCCGAAGGAGACCAGCAGGAACGCGTCGTACGGACGGGTGTCGGGGACGGGTCGATCCATGTCGGCCATCCTTCCAACCCTGGCGATACGCTGCAGGGGTGACCCCGTCGGGGCGCCCGGAGGAGTCTCCTCCGCCACATCCGTCGCCAGGAATGCCGTTGCTCGACACGTACCGCCGGATCCTCGTGATTCCGGGAGCGCCGGCCTTCAGCTCGGCAGCACTCGTCGCCCGGCTCCCGATCTCGATGCTCGGTCTCGGCCTCGTGCTGCTCGTCTCCGAGCAGACCGGCTCGTACGGCGAGGCGGGCGCCATCTCCGCGGCCGCGCTGATCGCGAACGCCGTCGGGGCCCCGCTCCAGGGCCGGCTGACCGACCGCTTCGGCCAGCACCGGGTGCTTCCCGCAACGGCCGCGCTGTTCGGGCTGGGCCTGGCGCTCGGCCTCCTCGCGGTCGACCAGAACGCTCCGACTCCCGTCCCTCACCTGTGCGCGGCGCTCGCCGGACTGGCGCTCCCCCAGGCCGGGTCGATGGTCCGTGCCCGGTGGACACACAACGCCGAGCCGTCGATGATCCCCACGGCCTTCGCCCTGGAGGCCGTGCTCGACGAGGTCGTCTTCATCGTCGGTCCCGTCGTGGTCACCTTCCTCGCGACCATGGTCAACCCGTACGTCGGCCTCATCGTCGCCGGCGTCGCGGGCATCAGCGGCTCGCTCGCCCTCGCCGTGCAGCGACGCACGGAACCGCCCTCTGGCCGTGCTCGCCAGCACGAGAGCCGGCGGGGCGCCATGCCCATCGCACTCCTCGCACCGCTGGTCGGCGCAGGCGTCGGCTTCGGGATCCTGTTCGGAGCCGCCGAGGTCGTGACGGTCGCGGTGGCCGAGGATGCCGGCCACAAGCAGCTCGCCGGAGTCCTGCTCGCGGTCTGGGCGGCAGGCAGCCTCATCGCCGGCTTCCTGGTGGGCGCGCGCCCGCCGGCCGTGACCCCGCTCCGCCAGCTGCGGATCACTGCCGCCGTGCTCACGCTCAGCATCGTCCCCCTCCTCCTGACGACCTCGCTCCCCCTGGTGGCCGCCGCGCTGTTCGTCTCCGGGTTCGCGATCGCACCGAGCATGGTGGCGGCGACCAGGCTCGTCGAGCAGGGCGTCCCTAAGGAGCGACTCACCGAGGGCATCGCATGGTTCACGACCGGCCTGGCGACGGGCGTCGCACCCGGCGCCGCCGTGTCGGGGTGGGTCGTCGACAACGCCGCCCCCTCCTGGGGCTACGCCGTCTGCCTCGGAGCGGGCGTGCTGGCGATGGCCGGATCGTGGGTCATCCGTGGCTCGCGTGCAGTTCAGTAGCCGTCCATGCCCGGCGGGAGCGGGGCGTGCCAGCCCCGGCGTAGGGCGATCATCCGGTAGCCGAAGGCCAGCAGCGCTCCAGGGACGAGGACCCACACGCCGGCCAGCTCCCACTCGATCGCGGCGACGGCCACTGAGGCGCCCAGCAGCGCCGGGAAGGCGTACAGCTCCTCACGCAGCACCACGGGGACGCGTCCCGCGAGAAGGTCACGGATCACGCCGCCACCGATGGCCGTGACCATGCCCATCAGCGCGGCCGCAACCGGCTCGAGGCCGAACTCGAGCGCCTTGGCGGCGCCGGTCACGCAGAACAGCCCCATCCCGGCGGCGTCGAAGACCGCGATCTTCCGCTCGACCCGACCGAGCACGGGATGGAACCGGAACGCGACCAGCCCGGCGAGCACCGGGACCATCAGATAGCGCCAGTCCATGAGCGCAGCCGGCGGCGTCGCGTCGATGAGGACGTCGCGCAGGAACCCGCCCCCCAGCCCGGTCGCACCCGCGAGCACGAGCACCCCGAAGATGTCGAGCGGCTTGCGGACCGCGACGAGAGCGCCGGACAGGGCGAACGCGGCGATGCCGACGAGGTCGGCGGCGACGAGCGCATGGGAGAGCACAGGACGAAACTAGCGCCGCGAGAGGGGTCCGAACGATCACCCTCGGCGCGCTTGCTTGGATTGAGGCCGACGGCACCCGAGACTGGGGCTGGTACGAGGCACGATGACGAAGGGGACGAGGATGCGAGACCTCACCGTGGTGGGGCTGAGCGAGGACCAGAGGTACGTGGTCCTGCGAGGCCCGGTCGGTGAGCTGTTCCGCGTCCCGGCCGACGACCGTCTGCGCGCCACCCTCAGGAACGACCGGGCACGACTCGGCCAGTTGGAGATAGCGATGGACAGTGCACTGCGTCCGCGAGACATCCAGGCTCGGATCCGCCGTGGGGAGTCGCCGGAGGAGGTGGCAGAGGCAGCCAAGCTCCCGGTGGAACGCATCATGGGCTACGCCCACCCGGTGCTCGCCGAGCGCGAGCACATGGCTGAGCGTGCCCGCGGGGCGACCGTGCGCCGCAAGCACGCCCAGTCGAACGCCCTGACGTTGGGCGAGTCCGTCGACACCACGCTGCGCAGCCGCGGCGTCGATCCTCAGACCGCCGATTGGGACTCGTGGCGTCGTGACGACGCTCGGTGGACCGTCTGTGTCCGGGCCGGTGCGGTGTCTGCCGACTACGTGTTCGACCCCGCCGGACGCTACACGTTCGCCGCGGACGAGGCCGCACGCGAGCTGGTCGGCGACGTGCCGGATGCATCGGACTCCTCGGAGATGGCGATCGCCGACGCCGTGTCGCGGCCGGTCGACGTCGTCGAGCTCGACTCCGACCCCCGGGTCACCTCGCTGCGTCATGCGCGCGCACGACGCGCCGCCCAGGCGAGCGAACGCACCGAGGAGCAGCCCACCCTCAACGACCTGCCCAGCGTGACGGAGCCGGAGCCGACGCTCGAGCTGGACGAACCCGCCGAGGCCGCCACCATGTCCGCTCCCCCAGCGGCGCCGCCCGAGCCCGATGCCGCCCCGCGCGAGCGCGACGGCTCAGGTGATCCCCGCCCTGCCCGCCAGAGCGCGGCGGCATCCGACGAGACCGACCCGTCCGACATGATCGACGCGTCCGAGGACGACGCCGACGCCGACGTGGACGGAGCCGACGAGCAGCCGCGCAAGCGCGCGCCACGGCGACGCGAGCGGCGTCGGGTCCCGTCGTGGGACGAGATCATGTTCGGCGACAAGGGCTGACTGTCTGCCTCTGGACATACGAAAGGAGCCCCGTACCGCAGTGCGGTTCGGGGCTCCTTCGTACGGGCCGACTCAGCCGGTGACGTCGATCGTCACGGAGCCTCGGCAGATCTGGACCACCGACATCTCCTGGCCCGCAGCGGGGATCGTGGTGCCGACCGTCACCGAGATCGACCGCACCGCGCCCGGGGCGTCACCCTCGCTCAGCGTCACGATCGCCGACGCGGTGTCGACGTCGACGTCGATCGACCCGACGCCCGCGTTGACGTTCTCCGCGATCACCGTGCTGGCGCCCTGGACGACGACCGTGCCGCCGTCAGCGTCGCCGAGGCACCCCGACTGCTGGTCGTCCGCTCCGCCGCAGCCCGTGATCAGCCCCGCCGTGAACATCACCGCCAACGCCGCCGTCACCCGACGTGCCCTCACCTGCGCCCTCCTTCGATGCAACTCGGTCCCGTGTCTCTTCAGTCCTTGAGCGGACGCCCCTCGGCGTCCGTCTTCCATCCGTTGGCACCGACGAGGTAGAGGATCCCCTCGACGAATCCCCAGATCGCCCCGAGGCCGCACGTGAGGATCGTCACGACGATCTGGACGACACCGATGGTGGTGTAGCCGAGATAGAAGCGGTGGATGCCGAATCCGCCGAGGAAGATGCCGAGAAGCCCGGCGACGAGCTTGCTCTTGGCCTGCGGATCGACGTAGCCGTAGCCCGGTGCACCGTACGCGCCGTAGGGCTGCTGGCCGTACGGGGGCTGCTGATCGTAGGGCTGCTGACCGTACGGGGGCTGCTGGCCGTAGGCGGGCTGACCGTACGGCTGCTGCTGGCCGTAGCCGGGCTGCGGCGCGTACGGGTCCTGGCCGTACGGAGGCACCTGCGGCGGCTGCGGCGCATAGGGATCCTGGCCGTAGACCGGCTGGTCGGTGGGCGCCTGCGCGTCCGTACCGGGGTAGCCCCAGCTCGCGTCGGCGGGCTGCTGCGGCTGGTCGCTCTGCGGCGCGCCTGCCTCCGGCTCACCCTCGGGGCGGTCGTCGTCCGGCGCTCCCGGGGCCGATGAGTCGCTCACTCGTCACTCCTTCGTCGTGGCTCCCCACACCCTAGCGGTCGCCTGGGCGGTGGCCCTCGGTCTACCGTGGACAGGGACCCGACAACCAGGAGATCCCTATGACGACCGACCAGGACATCCTTACGACGATCTCCTCGCTGGTGGCGGAGGAGAAGTCCCTACGAGAGCGCAGAGAGCGCGGCGAGGCCGACCCAGAGGCCGAGCTCGCCCGGCTCCGGCAGGTCGAGACCAGCCTCGACCAGTGCTGGGACCTGCTGCGTCAGCGACGTGCCAAGGAAGAGTTCGGCGAGGATCCCGGCCACGCAGCCGTACGCCCCGCCGATGAGGTCGAGGGCTACTTGAGCTGACGTCAGTCGGTCTCGCCGAGCCCGAACGCCCGGACGGCGTTGTCGCGGCTCACGGCCCGGGTGAGGCGATCGGACGTGGCCCTGTCGATCTCGTCACGCACGACGAGGTCGTGCAGCACCGTTCCGAGCCCACGACGGAAGAGCACGGCCGCGAGGTAGTGGTGCTCGGCGAGGCCGTACCCGTCCGAGCTGTAGACGAGTCTCCCGAACGGCGCGGCCAGCAGCACCTCCGCGACGACGCGCGCTGACAGGTCGCCGCCTGCACGCATCACCCGCCCGATGTCGAGATGGACGTGTGCGTACGACCGCGCGAGGACGGCGGCGATCTCGTGGTGCGGGTACGAGTTGATGAGGATGACCGGGGCGCCGAGGGACTCGGTCGCCTCCAGGAAAGGGCGCAACGCCAGAGGGTCGCCGAAGATCGGTCGCCCCGGTGCCAGCACGTGTCCGAGTGGAACCTGGAGCGGCAGGCCCGCCTCCAGCGCCGCGAACGCGAGCCACGTGTGCCACCGCGGGTCGTCCGCCCGTTCCTCGGGTTCGGTGGTGCCGACGAGGTCGCCGAGCGAGGAGTCCGCCAGCGGGCGAGCGCCCAGCATGGGCCCGTTGGCGGCTCCCCCGACGGACGGAGAGCGGACGCCCGCGAGAGTGACGGCGGCGACGGCGTCCGTACGAGACAGCTCGGACCGTACGGCATCGGCGAGAGCGGGAGGGTCGACCTGCGCCAGCAGACCGGCGGCGAGGTCCTCCAGGCGGACGACGCGGTGCCCCCGCGCGTCGGCGGCCGTGAGCGTCGCCTCAAGATCGGTGCCCTCCGGCTCGTCGAGCACGAGGTCGCCGACGCCCGCGCGCGACAGCAGCCTGCGGTTGACCTCGGCGGCACCGAGCTCGCGACGTCGGGCGAGATAGGCGTCCAGAGCGGCGTGCGCGTCGAGGTCCAGCACGGGCGCGCACCAACGGCGCAGCGCCACCGTGGACATGGACTCCAGAGCCTGACCGGCACCCATCAGTCCGGCGAACGCCTCGTCGGTGAGATCACCGGTCAGCACCGGATGGCAGTGGGCGTCGACGAGCCGGGGCCAGTCGTCGGGCACGGGGCTCCGCCAACGGTCGGGCATCGAACCACCTCCCGGACGAGCCGCGGTGTGCCCGAGCGTACGCGCCGTCGCGGCTCATTGTCGCTGGACGGTGCACCTCAGGGTGCCGTACTAGCCTGGCCGGATGAGCCGGCTCGCGCGGTCCGATCGTCACGCCATCCTCGTGGACGCGGGATACCTGCTCGCGTCGTCCGCGCAGATCCTCGTCGGGACCTCCCTGCGCCGCGCCATCGCGGTGAGCTGGGAGCGCCTGGTCACCGGCATCAAGGTGTCCGCCGCCGACCACACCGACACCCGTCTTCTCCGTGTCTTCTGGTACGACGCCGCGAACGCGCTGGGCACCCGCACGCTCTCCGAGGAGCACAACCTCGTCTCGCTCCTGCCCGACGTGAAGCTGCGGCTGGGTCGCGTCAACAACGAGGGCGCCCAGAAGGGCGTCGACACCCGCATCGCCCTCGATCTCGTCAACCTCGCGCTCCAGGGTGCGGTCTCGGAGATCTTCCTGGTCTCTGGCGACGACGACCTGACCGAGGCCGTGGACATGGCGCAGGACTACGGAGTACGGGTCACGCTGTTCAACGTGCCCAACGACGAGTCACGCATCGGCGTCCACGCGACGGCGATGAACCTCGCACGCGTCGCGGACGATCGTCTCCGGATCCCGCTCGAGACCATCCGCGCCGCGATCACGCCGTCGCCGCGCCAGCGCGCTGAGCCCGTGCCGGTGCCGGACCCCGTCGCGGAGGTGGTCACTGAGGAGGAGGCTCCCGCTCCGCCGCGACTGAGGATCCCGACGCCCTCCGACGTCGCCCGCCTGCACCCCGCGCCGACCACCTCGGCTACGCCCTCCCCGCAGCCCGCGGTCTCGCTCGCGTGGAGCAGCTCGACCGCGCACTCCGGTGGCGGACCGGGAGCCGATCCCGACGCCGACCTCCGAGCGGTGATCCCCGAGGTGGTCCGCACGGTGGTGCGCAACTGGCTGGACTCCGCCACGCAGGCCGACGTCCGCGCACTCGTCGCGACCCGGCCGACGATCCCCGGCGACATCGACTCGACGCTCCTCAACGACCTGGTCGCCCACAGCGACGACCGCTACCGGGTGCTGCAGACCGAGACGCGGTGGCAGCTTCGTGAGGCGTTCTGGGCCGAGGTTGACCAGCACGTGTGAGCGGCTCGGCGGCCGTCGGAGCGAGAATCACCCGCCGCGCGTCGAAACATCGGCGAAGGCCCTCTGCTCGCGTAGGGTCACAGGGTGGCCGTACGACGACTGCTGTTCGCCTCCGTGACGCTCCTCCTGACGGCGGGGCTGGTGATGACGGGGCTGTCCGCTCCCGCTCAGGCTGCCTCGGGTCAGGTCTCGTCGCGCAGCGCGACGCTCTTCAAGAACTGCTTCAGCCATCCGTTCCGGTACGCACTCAGCGGCGTCGGCACGGGGTGGACGCTGACGGTCGATCTCGTGACGGCCGGCGGCCGCCGCGTCGACCGCGCGGTGGTCCCGGCGAGCGCGGGCGCCTCGGGCACCGGCGCATTCCGGCTGTGCGCCGGGACAGTGCGACCGGGCGCATACACCGTGCGCTCACGTGTGACGTGGCCAGCCGACGCCGCGCGTGCGCCGCTCGCGCTGCCGACCACCGGCTTGACGCTGATCCGGCCCCGGTCGACGACGGCACTGGGCCTCTCAACCCGCCGCCCCAAGCTCCGCAAGCACCTCAAGATCACCACGACCGTGCGGGTCGCGCGTCCGTACGGCCTCTTCACGGCGCAGGGCATCCGGGTCAAGGCGCAGGTCCGGCACAAGGGCCGCTGGCGCACGCTCGGCAAGGTGCGCGTCACGAACGCCGCGGGCATCGCGAGCTGGCGTGTCCGCTGGCGCTACGCGAAGCCCAAGAAGGTCCGCGTCGTCACGCGTCGCAGCATCTATCAGGCATCATCGACGTCGCGGGTCGTCCTGGTCCGCAGCAAGGCCCCGAAGCCGAAGCGCTGACCTACTGCGGCGAGGACGCCGTCGCGCGGCGTCAGGCTCGGACATCCACCGCACCAGCTGCCAGATCAACCCGTTGTCGTCGGCGAACTGACAGAACCGCTCGCCCCACGGCTCGGTCTCCGGCGGTGTCACGACACGGGCGCCGAGCGCGGCGATCCGCGCGAACTCGGCGTCGAGGTCGTTCACGACGAACACCAGCAGCGTGCCCTGACCGGCGGCGCCGGCGATCGCCTCGGGCTTGAACGTGGCCAGGCCCGTGCGCAAGAACACCAGGTTCAGACCCACATCAGGATGCTCGAGCGGCTGCCTTCGACCCCGCACGGCAGGCGGGCGAGCTCGCCCGCGTCCTCGACGGGCTCGCGAGCCTGTCGGACTGAGGCCGAAGCTGCCAGTCCTGCTGCTCAGACCTCGGCGCTGACCTTCGCCAGGACCTGCGCGAAGGTCGCCGGCTCCTGCGCTCCTGAGACCCCGTAGCGCCCCTCGATGACGAAGAACGGCACGCTGCTGATCCCGTACGCGCGTGCTTGAGCGAGGTCGGCGTCGACCGCAGCGGCGTACGTTCCTTCGTCGAGCGCGCGAAGCACCCCGTCACGGTCGAGCCCGACCTCGGCGGCGAGGTCGGCCAGCACGTCGTCGTGACCGAGGTGGGCGCCCTCCTCGAAGTACGCCGTGAACAGCCGCTCGACCAGGGCCATCTGGAGGTCCTCGGCCTTCGCGAGGTGGAGCACCTGGTGCGCCTTGAGCGTCCTGGTCTGCTGGATGGCGTCGAAGTCGTACGCGAGCCCCTCCTGCGTGCCGAGGTCCGTGATCCGACCGACCATCTGCCGGACCTGCGCCTCGCCCATGCCCTTGTGCTGCACGAGGAAGTCGACTGTCGACCCCGCAAAGTCGACCGGCGTGTCGGGCGAGAGCTCGTACGAGTGGAACTCCAGCGTGACCTCGCGGTCGCCTCCCTCCGCGCGGTACTGCTTCACGCCCTCCTCGAGTCGGCGCTTCCCGAGGAAGCACCACGGACAGGCAAGGTCGGACCACACGTCGATCTTCAGGGGACGGCTCATGCCGGGGGCAACGGTTCCCACGGCACCGTGATTCCCGCTCAGGGGTTCGCTTCTGGCGGGTCCTCGTCGGGGTCGCGCTTGTCGGGCTCGCGCGTGTGGGGCTCGCGCTCGGCCGGCTCGGTCGAGATGACGAAGTCGGCCCCGTGCTGCTCGATCCCGGACTCGACAGCCTCCTGGACGAGCTCGGCGGCGATGTCGCCACGGACGGTGAGGGCATCGCTGCGCAGGTCGACCCACAGCGCGTACGTGATCAGCACCATGATGACGGCGAACGGCAACGAGGTGACGACCGTGATGCTCTGCAGACCGTCCAACGCGTTCCGGCCGCCGAGGATCAGCATGATCGCCGCGACCGAGCCGGTGGCGACACCCCAGAAGACGACGACCCCCCTGCCGGGCTCGACGGCCCCGTGCTGCGAGAGGCTGCCCATCACGATCGACGCGGCGTCCGCCCCGGACACGAAGAAGATCGCGACCAGGACCATGACAAGCACGGACGTGACCGTGGCCAGCGGGAACTGGTCGAGCAGCTGGAAGAGCGTGAAGTCGCTCTCGACGGCGCCATCGCTGTTGGTCAGGGCCCCGGTGACATCCTGCTCGTGGATGCCGGCCGCCCCGAAGATCGAGAACCAGACCAGGCTGATGAGCGTCGGGACCAGGAGGACGCCGGTGACGAACTGGCGGATCGTGCGCCCCTTGCTGATCCGGGCGATGAAGAGCCCGACGAACGGCGTCCAGGAGATCCACCACGCCCAGTAGAAGATCGTCCACCTGGCCAGCCAGTCCTCCATCGCCACCCCGCCGGCGGCATCTGTCCGCGAGGCCATCTCAGCCATGTCGCCGAGGTAGGCACCGATCGTCTCGGGCACCACGTTGAGGATCAGGAGCGTCGGGCCGACGACGAACACGAACACCGCCAGCGACACGGCAAGCACCATGTTGGTGTTGGCCAGCCACTGGATGCCGCGCTCGATGCCGGAGACGGCCGACGCCACGAAGGCGACGGTGAGCACGGCGATGATGCCGACCAGCACGGGCTCCCCCACCGGCCCCGTCCAGTCGAGGAACTCCATGCCCGCGCCGATCTGGAGCGCACCGAGCCCGAGCGAGACGGCCGACCCGAAGAGTGTGGCAAAGATCGCGAGGATGTCGATGACCTTGCCTGCCGGGCCTTCCGAGCGGGCCCCGAGCAACGGGCGGAAGACCGAGGACACGAGCTGGGACCGCGAGCGCCGGAACGTGCCGTACGCGATCGCGAGGCCGACCACCGCATAGATCGCCCACGGATGCAGTCCCCAGTGGAACATCGTGGTCGCCATGGCGGTCCGCATCGCCTCGGCCGTCTCTGGGGTGGCGGTGCCCGGTGGCGGCGACACGTAGTGCGACAGCGGCTCGGCGACCCCGAAGAACATCAGACCGATGCCCATACCGGCGCTGAACATCATCGCGATCCACGAGACCGTCTTGAACTCCGGCTGGGAGTCGTCGGCGCCGAGCGGGATGCGCCCGTAGCGCGACGCGGCGAGCCAGATGACGTACACGACGAAGTAGCTGGCAACGAGGACGTAGAACCAGCCGGTGTTGCGGATGACCCAGTTCTGCGACTCGTTGGCGACCGTGCTCAGCGAGTCCGTGCCGACCGCTCCCCACACCACGAAGGCGATCGCGATAACGGAGGTGACTCCGAAGACCACCCTGTCGACCGGCTTCTCCTGACCGGTCCCGAGGGGCCTCGTACGGCGGCCGCGCAGGGCGTTGTCGGACCACGAGCTCAGCCGGGGTCGCCTCGTGCGGCGTCCTGCGCGACCCTCACGTCGGCGCGGCTGTCGGCTGGTCATGAGCACTCCGTCCCGCCGACCCTCACGAGGTTCGACTTCGCTCACCGATCATTCGCGCGGCGCTCGGTGGACGCCACTCGAACCAGCCCCGAACCGCGTGTCGCAGCTCGGCGCGAGCACCCACCGACCTGCTAGGGTTCTGGAAGAAGTTGTTCGGTTCAGCGCAGGTGAAACTCCGCGCCTTCGGTTCGACCGTTGGCGCGTTTGTCTTACCTGCGTCGGGCACACCACCACGAACGTGTGGCGGTGGAACAACATGCACGGGGGTCGGCAACGGCCGGCTCCACAGTTCGACGAAAGAGCAAGAAATGTCGCAAGGCACCGTGAAGTGGTTCAACGACGAGAAGGGCTTCGGCTTCATCGCGCAAGACGGTGGCGGTGACGACGTGTTCGTCCACTACACCGCAATCACTGGGAACGGCTTCCGCACGCTGGCCGAGAACCAGCGCGTCGAGTTCGACGTCACCCAGGGCCAGAAGGGCCCGCAGGCGGAGAACGTTCGCGCCATCTGAGAAGTCGTCTCTCCACGAGACTTCTGACGAGGGCCCCGACACCGGATGGTGTCGGGGCCCTCGCTCGTGTCGACCTCTTGCGCGCTCCGTACCCCCGCAGCGGAGCGAGCAGGACGTCGACCAGATCGCCCGAGAACTGGTCCCCGGGCCACGTCCGCGACCAGATGGTGCGGGACGTACAGCCATCCCAGCCACCCTCCGCGCGCGTGGCAAGGGTTGCAGCGGGGTTGCAACTGTTGTCGGCAGACCTTGCCCACGACACGGACAAAGGTTGTGTCAAAGGCTGGGCTCTGCTTCCTCCAGGCCGTACGGTGGGGTCTGCGAGGAGGGCACGGCGACCCGGGGGGTGAGGATGACCGCTCCGCGTACTGAGGCTTCGACGTCGGGTATCGATCTTCGCAGCCTCTACCGCATCCGCTCTGACGTCCTCGCCGGACGCTCGCCCGAGCACGAGCCGCGCGCCCTCGTTCGTGCCTCATGGGACCGCACCAGGACGCTCGGGCTCACCCCGGACGGCACACCGCCGGAGCCGCCGGTCGCTGCCGCCGAGGTCGAGGCCGAACGCGCGGCCAGCGCGCTGCGCCCGATGGTCGACCAGCTCAGCGACCTCTTGCGCGGCGCGGTCAACTCCGCAGGCATGCTGCTCGCGATCACCTCTGCCGACGCCCGCATCCTGTGGCGGGCCGGCTCCGGTCCCCTGCGCCGCCACGCCGACGAGCTCGGGATGGTCCCCGGTGCGACCTGGGCCGAGGGCAACGTGGGGACCAACGCGATCGGGACCGCGCTCGTCGAGGGTGTTCCGGTCGGCATCCATGCTGCCGAGCACTACGCCGAGGACCACCTCCCGTGGTCGTGCGCGGCCGCGCCTGTGCGCGACCCCCTGACCGGCGACCAGATCGGCGTGGTCGACCTCAGCTATCGCAACCCCAGCGTCAACCCGCTCGCACTCCCCCACGTCGTGATGGCCGCACAGCTCGCCGAGGCTCAGCTGCGCCAGCGCTACCACGACAACGCCGACCGGCTCCGCACCTACGCCGCACCGATGCTCGCACGGCTCGGAGGCCCCGCGTTGGCCGTGACCCGCGACGGGATCTGCGCCGCCGCCGTCGGCACCGAGCCACCGCCACGGGTGGACCTCCCTCGCGAGATCGAGCCTGGGTCGCTCTGGCTGCCGACCCTCGGCAACGTCATCGCCGAGCCCGTGCCGGACGGGTGGCTCCTGCGGCTCGCCCACGACGGCTCCGACCACGAGCCGACGACCCGTGTCCGTCTCGACCTCACCCGCACCCCGGCGATCGTCGAGGTGACGGGGCCGAGCGGCTCCTGGAGCCATGCCCTCTCCCCCCGGCACTCCGAGATCCTTCTGTCGCTGGTGCGCAACCCCGACGGCCGCTCGGCGTCCGAGCTCGCCAACGATCTCTTCGGCAACGCCGCCCGTACAGTGACCGTACGGGCCGAGATGTCGAGGCTGCGGCGGACCCTGGGCGGTGTCCTCGGGGCGATGCCATACCGGGTCAGCGAAGCCGTCGACATCGAGGTCGAGCTGCCGGACGACCCTGCGGCGCTCATCCCGGGCTCTGCGGCCCCGATCGTGGTGAGCACCCGTGACGACCTCGCGGCCGAGCTCCGCGAGCGTGCCGAGTCGCCGCCCGCCGGCCGCCACCGCGCCTACTGACGCTCCTGGCCTTCAGCGCGTCAGCCGGTCGAGGAACGCGACCATCAGTGCCTCGCGCAGCGCAGGGGGCGCCACATCGAGGAGTGCGTTGACCGGGGCCATCCGTGCGGGCACGCCGACCGCACCGTCGTCGCCAGCCAGCCCCGCCAACGCCAGCAGGCCGTCGAACGCGGCGTCGTCCAGCGTCGCGGGATCGAGAGCCTGTGCCGCCGCCCGCAGCTGAGGGTCGATGACGACAGGACCGGTGGCCACGGCTTCGGTCACGGCATCACGCAGCGTGTTGAGGAACTCCGGGACAAGGTCGGCCGTCGCTGCCGAGACGGTCAGGTGCAAGGTCGGCGGGAGCTCGCCGTACGCCATCTGCGGCTGCACGAACCACCCGCGGTCGAGCATCGCGTCGCTGATCGTGAAGACGTCGCACGCCTCGTCGGTGCTCACGGCCACGAGAGTCGTGTCAGGTGCTGACGCCGACCGCAGGTGGGCGATCTCGGCGACACCCGCAGCGAGCGCGCGCGTGCCGTCGTAGGCGCGTCGGGCGAGGACGTGGTAGCCCTCGTCGCCCAGGTAGGAGACGACCGCCCACGCCGCGGCGAGCGGGCCGCCGGACTTCGTCGACTGCATCGTCGCGTTGAGCATGGTGTAGCCGGGCCAGTCGGCGCTGGCGAAGAACTGGGGGCGCCGGAGCTGTGGGGTGCGGTGCAGCAGCAGCGAGACACCCTTGGGCGTGTAGGCGTACTTGTGGAGGTCCGCGGAGATGCTCGTGACGCCCTCGACCGCGAAGTCCCACGGGGTCGCGACCAGACCGTCGCGCTCGAGCCACGGCAGGACCCAGCCCCCGATGCAGGCGTCGACGTGGAAGCGGACGCCTCGCGCCGCCGCAGCAGACGCGATCTGAGGGATAGGGTCGACGACCCCGTGGGCGTACGAGGGCGCGCTCGCTGCGACGAGGACGACACGGTCGGCGTACGTCTCGAGTGCGGCGACCATCGATGCGGGGTCGGCCCGGAAGGTCTGCGGATCGACAGGGACGCTCACCCGCTCGACACCGAAGTAGTGCGCAGCCTTGTGGAACGCCGCGTGGATCGTCGTCGGGACCACCATCACCGGGCGTGCGACGTCGGGGTGTGCGTCGCGGGCGGTCTGCACGGCGAGGAGGATCGACTCCGTACCGCCCGACGTCACCGTGCCGACTGCGGTCGGCGGGGCGTGGAAGAGCGGTCGCGCGAAGGCGACGAGGTCGCGCTCCATCGCGAGCAGGCTCGGGAACGCGGTCGGGTCGAGACCGTTCGTCGCCCCGTAGGCCGCGAGCGCCTCTCTGCCGAGCGTGTCGGCCTCGGCGATGCCGGAGTCGTACACGTAGGCGAGCGTGCGTCCGCCATGGGTCGGGAGGTCGTCGGCACGCAGCGCGAGGAGGCGGCTCAGGACGTCGTCGACGGTGCGGTCAGTGGTCATGGGGTCGGCTCCTCGGGCGGGTGGTCTGGGGTGATGGCAGCGGTGGCGACCGTGTGGACACGGTCGTCGAGGGTGTAGCGGCGCAGCCACAGGAGGCTCAGTGCCACGAGGACAGCGGGCACGACGGAGAAGCCAATCGCGATGGCGGTCAGCGCCGAGTCGGGCTGCGCGACATCCTCACCGCCGCGCGAGGACACATAGCCGCCGAGGGACAGCACGAGGGCGTACAGGCCCGGCCCGAGCGCGAGGCCCAACGTCTCGCCCGCGGTCCAGACGCCGGTGAAGACGCCGATGCGGTTCTCGCCCGTGCGTGCGGCGTGCTCGGCCGCGACGTCGGGAACCATCGCCATCGGGAAGACCTGCGCACCGGCATAGCCGATCCCGACGAACGCGGCCGCGATGTACGCCGCCCACGCCGTCCCCGTCACGGCGACGAGCAGGCCGATCGACCCCACCACGAGGAATCCGGTCGCGAGGACGTAGCCGTGACGCTTGCCGCGGCGCGCGGCGACACGCTCCCAGAGCGGGGTGACGACGAGCGCGGGTCCGACG
The DNA here is from genome assembly GCF_011751845.1 of Mumia sp. ZJ430. NCBI lineage: Bacteria > Bacillati > Actinomycetota > Actinomycetes > Propionibacteriales > Nocardioidaceae > Mumia > Mumia sp. ZJ430. The sequence goes on from NZ_JAAHFK010000002.1 coordinate 381,991, forward strand.
AACGCCACGAAGAGGAAGGTCGACGCCCCGCCACCGTCGAGCAGGTGAGAGGCGACGTAGGCGACGCCCGCGAGCATCGCCCCGACGCCGAGCGCCTGGAGGACGAACGTGATGAGGAGGTTGCGGAAATCCGTCGACTGTCCGACCAGGCGCAACTGCTCACGGAGACTGCCGGACGGGCTCGCCACCCCGTGATCGGGCGCACGACGGGTGCCGAGGTAGGCGCCGAGCACCCCCACGACGAGGATCAGCCCGATGTAGACACCCATCACGCGGTAGCCGGTGGCCTCGGAGGTCGCCTCGCCCACCGCGTCGACGACCATGGGAGCCGTCGCCCCCGACAACAAGATGGCGAGCGCCAGAACGATGACCCGCCACGTCATCAGTCTCGTACGCTCGTCGTAGTCGAGGGTCATCTCGGCGGGCATCGCGACGTACGGCACCTGGAAGAACGCGTAGGCGCTCGCGCACGCCAGGAACATCACGACCACCCAGGCGCCGGCGAGCCAGGTCGGCTCCGACGGCCCGGCGAAGATGAGCGCGAAGGTCACCGCGAGCAGGAGACCGGCACGCAGCAGGAACGGCCTGCGCCGCCCGCGTGGACTCGTCGACCTGTCGCTGATCCGGCCCGCCACCGGGTTGAGGAAGACGTCCCACGCCTTCGGCGCGAAGACCATGACGCCGGCGATCCCGGCTGCCACGCCCAGGGTGTCGGTGAGGTAGGGAAGGAGCAGCAGGCCGGGGACGGTGCCGAACGTGCCGGTCGCGACGGAGCCGAGCGCGTAGCCACGCCGGACCGACGGAGCGAGAGGCTCGGCCGCGGCGCCCGGCGGAGGTGTCGAGAGCATGCGACGTTTCTACCGCACGATCCAGGGCACGTGTCCAGGATCACGCACACCGCTCACGGTGCGAGGCCGACGCCCCACGCGCGCAGGTCGTCCGTCCGTGCGACCGCCCACCCGTTGCGCTCGATGCGGAGCCCGTCGGGCCGTGGCACTCCCACCCACGCGACCGGTGACGGCCGCCATCCGAGCACGACCCCCGACTCGACGGCGCTCGCACGCAGGTAGTCGGAGGCCTCGACGTCCTCGGGACGCTCACCCGACCAGGCGGAGACGGCGTCGACAGCCTCGAGCCGGCTCGCCACCTGCACGCGGAGCACGTCGCGTGCCTCGACCATCCAGGTGAGTCGGGAGCCGCTGGACCACGACTCGAGCAGGAGCACCGGGGACCCGTCATCGAGCAGCGCCCACGGGAAATGTCGCTGACCCCACAGGCTCCAGTAGGCCGACCCGCGTAGCCCTTCGGCCGTGTCTGGACCGTCTGCGACGTCGGCGCGACGACGGTGACGGCGGTGCTGGACAAGGACTGCGGACATGGTGGTCTCCTTCGGTCGACGACGAGACCTCGACGGTAGGGGCGTGGCGCCGGCGTGACGGGCGTCCTCCACAGGACGAGGTGGCGGCCACGACTTTCCCCAGGTCGCGCGACCGCGCGAGTCCTCCCTCGGCGGATCAGCCATTCCTGCCCTTGCTCTTCACCGCACGGTTTACGATCCAGGTGCACCCTCACCCCACAGGAGTACGGATGAGCGACGACGCGACCGCCCGTCCGCAACGGCGATCCTCGGCCCTGCTGAAGCGACGCCTCGTCGAGGATCAGCGTCGACAGCTCGACGCGATGCTCGACTGGGCGTTGACCGATCCCGGCGTCGAAGAGATGGCCGCGCAGATTGTCGGAGCGCGCCGGCGCTTCATCATCGGCGCCACGAAGTCGTTCGCGTACGCCTCGCTCCTCGCACTCGACCTCAGCGCGAGCCTCGCCAACGTCCACCTCGTCGACGGCACGATCATCCGGCCGATCGACGTGCTGAGCGACGTGCGCAGCTCCGACGTCATGGTCGCGTTCTCGATCCAGCGCTATCGCAAGTACACGATCGACATCGCCACCGCGTTCCAGGAGGCCGGCGGCCGGCTCCTCGTCATCACCGACGCACCCGACGCACCGCTGGCCGACGTCGGCGCGGACGTCGTGCTCGTCCCGCCGGCCGGGGTCTCGTACGACAGCTCCCCGCCGAGCCTGAGCCTGCTCATCGGCGTCATCGCGGCGCTGACCGCGGCGAGCGCCAAGGGTGCCGGCCGCCGCAGCGCGCAGCGCGACCACCTCGGCGAGATCCTCGATCTCTACGTCGACTGACGCCGTTCTTGGACGAGTGACCTAGATCACCACCTGAACCACGTCATAACGGACACGCCCCCTCGTCTCACATGTGTCACGGGGTCGGGATCAACGTGCCCCCCGCCGTAACCCCGACCCGATCCCGTGACCTCCAAGCGTCACGGGCCCAGGCTCCCCCTCCCGGGTCCGTGACACCCCTTGAGCCGCTCGCGCGCATCCCTCGGGCGCGAGCGGCTCAACCATGCCGGCGGGTCGCTCGCGCCTGGGAAACGTGGGAGTCCACACGCGCGCGGAGTACAGTCGAGTGCACCCCCGGCAGGACGGGGAGGTGTGCGCACATGCCGTGGTTCGTGTGGCTGGCCGTGGCCATCGGCCTGGCCGTCGCCGAATTCTTCACCCTGACCTTCGCCCTCGGCCTGCTCGCCGTCGCGGCGCTCGTCGCGGCCATCGTCGCGGGAGTGGACGGACCCCTGTCCATGCAGCTCCTCGCCTTCACCGTGACCGCAGCAGCCACCCTCCTGGTCGTACGCCCGGTCGCCCGGCGCCACCTGACTCAGCCGCCGCTGCTGCGCGACGGGAGCGAGGCGCTGGTCGGACGCACCGGCATCGTGACCCAGGAGGTCACCGCCTTGCACGGGCTGATCCGTCTCTCGGGCGAGGAGTGGTCGGCGCGCGCGTACGACTCGAGCGCCGTGATCCCCGCAGGGGAACGGGTGGACGTGATCGAGATCGACGGTGCGACCGCGATCGTGCACAGGTGGGAGACGTGATGGAGCTGGCGGTCCCGATCATCGTGGCGGCGGTCGTCGTCGCCTTCGCCGTGCTTTCGACCGTGCGCGTGGTGCCGCAAGCACGTCGCTTCAACGTCGAGCGCTTCGGGCGCTACCGGACCACGCTGCAGCCGGGCCTGAACTTCATCATCCCGGTCGCGGACCGGATCAACACCAAGCTCGACGTACGCGAGCAGGTGCTCTCGTCGCGGCCGCAGCCGGTGATCACCGAGGACAACCTCGTGGTCAACATCGACACCGTCCTCTATTACCAGATCACCGATCCCCGGGCAGCCGCGTACGAGGTGGCGAACTACCTCCAGGCGATCGACCAGCTCACGGTGACCACCTTGCGCAACGTCATCGGGTCGATGGACCTCGAGCGGACGCTCACGTCACGCGAGGAGATCAACACGCGACTGCGCAACGTCCTCGACGACGCGACAGGCAAGTGGGGGATCCGCGTCAACCGGGTCGAGATCAAGGCGATCGACCCGCCGTCGACGATCAAGGAGGCGATGGAGAAGCAGATGCGTGCCGAGCGTGACAAGCGGGCACTGATCCTCCATGCCGAGGGCGAGCGGCAGGCCAAGATCCTCACGGCAGAGGGCACGCGTCAGCAGGAGATCCTCGTCGCGCAGGGCGACCGGCAGGCCGCGATCCTGCGGGCCGACGGCGAAGCGACTGCGCTCGAGCGCGTCTTCCAGGCCGTGCACCAGAACGACGCCGATCCGAAGGTGCTGGCGTACAAGTACCTCGAGATGCTTCCGCAGCTCGCCGGCGGCGAGCACAACACGTTCTGGGTGATTCCCGGTGAGCTCACCCAGGCCGTACGGGCGGTGACGGAGGCGTTCGGCGGGACACCGCACGAGGAAGAGGCGGTCGCGGCGGTCGACGGCCGTCCGACACCAGGGCCGACGTCGACAGACCCGGCGGCGGCAGTAGAGCAGGCCGCGCGCCAGGCGCAGGACGCGGTGGCCGATGCACGCGCCGAGGTCGCCGCGGCCGAGAGGGACGCCGAGTAGTCAGCAGACGCGCTCGCCGGCGACCTTCTCGAGGAGCCGGACGAGATCGCGCTGCTCGTCTGCGGACAGGTGCTGCAGGAGTCCGCCAGCTCCGCTTGCGCGCAGCCGGCCGAGCCGCTCGAGGGTGGCGCGACCTGCCGGCGTGAGCGTGACGAGCGTCGCACGCCGGTCACGCGGGTCGGGACTGCGCACGACGTCGCCGGCACGCTCGGCCGCGTCGACCTTCGATGTCACGGACCGCGGGCTCACGCCGAGCGCCTCGGCCAGCTCGCCGGGACGCGCCTCGCCCCCCGCGCGCGCAAGTGCACGCAGCATGCGCATCTGGCCGGGCGCCACCGCCTGCTCGCCCATCTGGGCGTCGGCCTCGCATCGGACCGCACGCATCGCCGCGTGCAGCACAGAGAGGAACTCAGCCCCCGTCGGGCCTTCGGTCGCCATGGCCCCATCCTACCGTGAGCCTTAATGACTTTGTGTCTCCCAGATAGTGAACTAGACTCACCTCTGGTAGAGACCCGTACGGAACAGGAGGTCTCCCATGGAACTCGGTTCTCCCTCCGGAGCCCGCGGCGGTGGCCGCCGCTCCTTCACCCAAGACTCCTCGGTCGCGAAGCACACACTCCACCGAGACACGATGCGCCGCGTCCTCGCCTTCGCCAAACCCCAACGCGGCCAGCTCGCGATCTTCCTCGTCATCATCGCCATCGCCGCCGCCGCAGGCGCACTGACCCCGCTGCTCGTCCGCGACCTCATCGACGACGGCATCACCGGCGGCGACCGCGGACTGGTGGTCACCCTCGCTCTCGTCATCGCCGCCCTCGCCCTCGTCGGCGCCGTCCTCACGGTCCTCCAGACCTGGGTGTCCGCACGCATCGGAGAGCGTCTGATCTTCGACCTGCGGACCGCCGTCTTCGACCACGTCCAGCAGATGCCGCTCGCGTTCTTCTCTCGTGCCCGCACCGGCGCGCTGGTCCAGCGGCTCAACGGCGACGTCCTGGGTGCTCAGCAAGCCTTCACCTCGACACTCTCGAATGTCGTCAGCAACTCGCTCACGATCGTCTTCACGCTCGCGGCGATGATCACGATGTCGTGGCAGCTCACCCTCGTCTCTCTCGTCCTCCTGCCTGCCTTTGTCCTGCCCGCGCGCTGGGTCGGCCGCAAGCTCGCCGGGATCACCCGCGAGCGCTATGCGCTCAACGCCGACGTCGCGCAGATGATGAACGAGCGCTTCAATGTGGCGGGGGCGCACCTGGTCAAGGTGTACGGCCACCCGGCGGCCGAGTCCGCGGACTTCGCCGGCAAGGCCGGGCGCGTCCGCGACATCGGTGTCCGTGCTGCGGTGCTCGGCACGTACTTCCGGGCCGGGCTCACGGCCGTGGCCGCCGTCGGCACCGCGATCGTCTACGGCGCCGGCGGCCTGATGGCGATCGGAGGGTCCCTGACGGTCGGCATGGTCGTCGCACTCACGGCGTACCTCGGCCGCCTGTACGGCCCGATCACCGCGATGTCCAACGTCCAGGTCGACGTGATGACCGCCTTGGTCAGCTTCGAGCGCGTCCTCGAGGTGCTCGACCTCGAACCGATGGTCGCTGACGCCCCGGATGCGCACGACCTCGCCGACGACCTGGCGCGCAACGGCGCGACGCTCGAGCTCGACGGTGTCGCCTTCCGCTATCCCGCCGCGTCGGAGGTCTCGCTCGCGTCGCTCGAGGACGTGGCGACGCTGGGCAACGACCCGGTCACCGACACCCTGCACGACGTGAGCTTTGCCGTGCCCGCCGGTGCCACCGTCGCGCTCGTCGGTCACTCCGGTGCCGGCAAGACCACGATCTCTCAGCTCGCGACACGCATGTACGACCCCACGGCGGGTGCTGTCCGGATCGCGGGTGCCGACCTCCGCAACGTGACCCAGCGGTCGCTGCACGACGCGGTCGGTGTCGTGACCCAGGAGGCGCACCTCTTCCACGACACGATCGCGGCGAACCTCCGCTACGCCAAGCCGGACGCCACCGATGCCGAGCTCGAGACGGCGCTGCGCCGGGCCCACGTGTGGGAGCTCGTAGCGTCGCTCCCGAGCGGCCTCGAGACGGTCGTCGGCGACCGCGGCTACCGACTGTCCGGCGGGGAGCGTCAACGTCTCGCGATCGCCAGGATGCTGCTCAAGGAGCCCGCGTTCGTCGTCCTCGACGAGGCCACGGCCCACCTCGACTCCGAGTCGGAGGCGGCCGTCCAGGCTGCGCTCGACGAGGCGTTATCGCGCTGCACCTCGCTCGTCATCGCGCACCGCCTCTCGACGATCCGGAATGCCGACCTGATCCTCGTCCTCGATGGCGGACGAGTCGTCGAGAGCGGGACGCACGCCGAGCTTCTCGCGGGCGGTGGCACCTACGCCGACCTCTATCGGACCCAGTTCGCGAGCAGTGCCGACCGCACGGACGAGCCCTCGGCCGACCGCGCGATGGCGTGACGCACAAGGGCTGCGTTCCCCCTGGTGCCGCCGGACACCACGCGTCCTGATCAATTCCGTCGCACCCCACTTGCCCTCGACGCGCTGCGGGAGTGTGATCGACCCTAGAGAAACGACGGACGAGGTCGAGCGGGGTGGCGTCAATGGGCGCGAGGGGGACCGATGAGGGTCGCAGACGCGGCAGCGGTGCACCACCGCTGACGACGACCGACCCGAGTGACATCCGCAACATCGCCGTCGTCGGACCTTCGGGCTCGGGCAAGACGACGCTCGTCGAGGCACTGCTGGCAGCGTCCGGCACGATCTCTCGCGCAGGGTCCGTCGATGCGGGGACGAGCGTCGGCGACCACGACCCCGCGGCCGTGCGCCAGCACCGTACGGTCGGGCTCTCGGTCGCGCCGCTCGCGCACGAGGCGACGAAGGTCAACCTCGTCGACACGCCCGGGTACGCCGACTTCGTCGGTGAGCTGCGCGCGGGGATGCGCGCGGCCGACTCCGCGCTCTTCGTCGTCTCGGCGACCGAGGAAGTCGACGTCGCGACGCGCGCGGTGTGGGACGAGTGCGCGGCGGCCGGCATGCCTCGCGCGCTGGTCATCGCTCGGATCGATCACCAGCGCGCAGCCGTCGATGCGGCGCTGGCGAGCCTACGAGGGGACCTCGGCGAGGGCGTGCACCCGGTCTACGAGCTGGACCCTGACGGCCTGATCGGGCTCATCAGCCTCCGCCGTTCGGTCTACGCCGACGGGAAACGGACACTCGTCACGCCCGACGAGGCCGACCTCGACCGTGTACGACCCGACCGCGACTCGCTCATCGAGGCGGTGATCGCCGAGAGCGAGGACGAGGCGCTCATGGAGCGCTACCTCGCGGGCGAACCTGTCGAGGCCGACGTGCTCATCCGCGACCTCGAGACGGCCGTCACCCGCGGGACCCTCTTCCCGGTCTTCCTCGTCTCGTCGCTGACGGGGGTGGGCATCGCCGACCTCCTCGACGCGCTCCCCCGGGCGTTCCCGTCACCACGCGAGCGCCCGCTCCCGGTCGCCACCGACCCGCGCGGCCGCAACCACGCCCCGCTTGCGCCCGACCCGAGCGGGCCGTTCGCCGCGGAGGTCATCCATACAGAGGTCGACGCGTACGTCGGCCGCGTCTCGCTGCTGAGGGTGTTCTCCGGGACGCTCCGGCCGGACGACACCGTGCACGTCTCCGGCCACGGCATGGCAGACCGCGGGCACGAGGACCATGACGACGACGAACGCGTCGCGCACGTCTACTCACCGCTCGGGGGCACGCTCACCGAGGTGCCGTACGCGGTCGCCGGCGACATCTGCGCGATCACCAAGGCGGGCTCGGCAGAGACCGGGGACACGCTCTCCTCCCCCGACGACCCGCTGCTCATCCATCCGTGGCCGATGCCCGAGCCGATGCTGCCGATCGCGGTCGTCGCCAAGACCCGGCGGGACGAGGACACCCTGTCGCGCAACCTCGCCCGCCTCGTCGCCGCCGACCCGACGCTGCGCCTCGAGCGCAATGCGGAGACCGGCCAGCTCGTCCTGTGGTGCATGGGCGAGTCCCATGCAGACGTCGTGCTGTCGCGGCTGCGCGAGGGCGGTGCAGACGTCGAGACCGAGCCCGTACGGGTGGCGCTGCGCGAGACGTTCGCCGGACCTGCAAAGGGGCACGGACGGCATGTGAAGCAGTCCGGCGGGCACGGGCAGTACGCGGTCTGCGAGATCGAGGTGGAGCCGCTCCCCCGAGGGGGCGGCTTCTCGTTCGTCGACAAGGTGGTCGGCGGCGCCGTGCCGCGGCAGTTCATCCCCAGCGTCGAGAAGGGCGTACGCACACAGCTGGAGCGCGGCCTCGCCGAAGGGTGCCCCGTCGTCGACGTGCGCGTCACCCTCACCGGCGGCAAGTCGCACAGCGTGGACTCCTCGGACGCTGCCTTCCAGGCCGCAGGCGCGATGGCGCTCAAGGATGCCGCTGCGAGCGCGCGGGTGATCTTGCTGGAGCCGGTGGACGAGGTCGCCGTGGACGTCCCGGACCAGCACCTCGGCGCCATCCTCGAGGACCTCTCGTCACGCCGCGGACGTGTGCAGGCGACCGATGCCGGGTCGGAGAGTGGACGGAGCATCGTCCGGGCAGCGGTGCCTGCGACGGAGCTGCTCACGTACTCGGTCGACCTCCGGTCGCTCGCCTCCGGGGCGGCGTCGTTCACGCGGACGTTCGCGCAGTATGAGGTGCTGCCGGAGGGCGCACGGTCAGGAACGCGCCTACGCTGACGGTGCCCCGACGTCTCATCGAGGAGGAACCGTGGCGAAGAACACGAAGCCCAGCAAGGTCGAGGTCCAGGTGCGCAAGCGCGTCGCCGATCTGGAGAAGGCGCTCGACGACGCGACGAGTCGGCTCAAGAAGGCACGCAAGGATGCCGACAAGGCGCGGGTCGATGCCAAGAAGACGATCCGCAAGGCGACGAAGTCCGCTCAGCGTCAGATCGCCGAGAGCGCCGACGCAGCACGCGACGAGATCGAGCGCCTGCACACGTCGGTCCGTCGGGACTCCGCGGCCGGCACTGCGCCGGCAGCGAAGAGGTCGACCGCCAAGAGGTCGACCGCGAAGAGGTCGACGGCGAAGAGGTCGGCTGCCAAGAAGGCACCAGCCAAGAGGGCGACCGCCAAGAAGGCACCAGCCAAGAGGGCGACCGCCAAGAAGGCACCAGCCAAGAGGGCGACGGCCAAGAAGGCACCAGCCAAGGCGACCGCGAAGACGACCGTCGCCGCGAGCGACGGCTCGTACACCTCCATGACCGTTGCCCAGCTCCGCAAGGCGGCGCAGACCAGAGGGGTGAAGGGCTACTCCCGCATGTCGAAGTCCGACCTCATCTCGCGACTCGGCGGATAGACCTCGAGCTCTGCCAGCTGGAGCCGGTGGTAGCCAGCGCCTGACTCGTCCGGCGACGGGTGCGGCGCCCCACAAGCGCCACGGGATCGACGGGACGGGGACCGCTTCCGGCCACCCGCCTCCGTCCCCGATGTGGGCATTTCGCTACCGAATCGGATGCCGCACTCGGTGGTTGAACGCCCAAATCGGGGACGGGACGGTCAGTCGTCGAGGAGGGCGGGGAGAGCGCGCTCGCCGGACGGTGCGAGGTCGCTGCGCTTCGGCAGCCAGTCCCAGCCCGCCGGCCACGTCGGCTGCGGCAGCGCCAGACCCGGCAGAGCGAAGCTCGACTTCGTCAGATCCAGCGAGTACGTCGACGCGGTCGTGTCGATGTTCCGTACGCGGCCGTTCGCCGCGCCCACGACGACGACGCCGAGGCGGTGCCCCTTCTTGACGACCGCGTCGTCCGGATCGAGCGTCACCGTCACGTCGTGCGTGCCCGCACCGTCGAGACGCGCCCACCCGCGACCGAGGATCTGCAGCGGTGTCGTGCCGACGTTGCGCGCCATCGTGAAATAGCACCCGTCGTCGGCCGGCGTCGACTCACCCGTGCATGTCTCGGTGGTCGTCGTGGACGCGCCGTCGCCAGTCGTGAGGACGCGCTCGGCCTCGCCGTAGTCGACGAGCATGACGCCCACCTGACCCGTCGGCACCTCGGACGTCACCCTCAGCTTCGCGACCAACGAACCGCTCATCCGGGCGTCGGCGAGCAGCGGGTTGGTGGCGTACAGGAGGCGGTTGGCGTTGGCGCCTTCGGCGACCGCAGCGTTCTCACGCTGGCTCGCGGAGTTGACCCACGTCTGCGAGCCCTTCGCCGGCAGCAGACGCAGCCCACCGTCGGCCTGCGGGCGCAGCGTCGTGGTCGTGAGTCGCGCCGGCCACGTGTGCGAGTCGACCCAGTGGTTCGGCTTCGTCTCCACCGACACCCGCGGCTCACGCAGGATCGTGTTCTTGATCCCCATCAGCTCGTGGTCGAACCAGCGGTGTAGCGTGCTGACCCACTCGTCGCGGTCGATGTCGAACGGGTCTACGTGCCCGACGCGGCTCAGCCACATCTTGCGGATGACCCCCGCCTTGCCGAGCTCCTCCCACCAGGTCGAGAAGTGCCGCGTCTTGACGTTGGTGTCCTGCAGCCCGTGGTAGATGAAGACGCTCGCCTTCACCTTCTCGGCGTTCAGCGCACCTGCGTCGCGGTAGTTGCGCTCGTCCCAGAAGGCGTTGTGCTCGCCGGTCTCGTCGGCGTCCTCGTCGTTCATCCGCTGCAGCGTCGCCGAGCAGTCCTGGGGCTGCGTGCGGTTCGTCGCGACCCGGGCGGCGAGTCCGCTCGAGTAGTTCCAGCTGTACGGGAGCCCCTGCGAGCGGCTGTAGTCGTACCAGGAGCTGATCGCGCTGATCGGCACGATCGTCTCCAGGCCCTTCACGCCGGTGGCCGCGACGCCGTTGGCGATCGTGCCGTCGTACGACTTCCCGATCATGCCGGTCTTGCCGTTGGACCAGTCGGCCTCGACCGGGTTGCCGGCGGCGTCGACGGCCTCGGCGTTGCCGTTGAGCCACTCGACGACGGCCTTGATCGAACCGATGTCGGACTTCCCGCCGGTGTCGACGCAGCCGTTCGAGCGCGACGTGCCGGCGACGTCGGCAGCGACGTACGCGTAGCCGCGCGGCACGAAGTAGTTGTCGTAGAAGAGCGGGAACTTCTCGAGGTTGCCCTCGGCGTCGAAGGTCTTGCACTCCGACTCGTTGCCGCGGCACAGGCTCGTGTAGTACGGGCTCGCGTCCATGACGATCGGGACGTCCACGCCCCTGGTGTCGAGCTCACGCGGCCGCACGATGTCGGCAGCGATCTTGTCCTTCTCGCCATCGCCGTCGAAGTCGGGCGCGATCACCCAGACGGTCTCGCGGATCGCGTCCGCGTAGTCGTAGACAGGGGCGGAGACGCCGCCCTGGAGGACGTACGGCTTGGCCGCCGGAGCAGCGAACGCCGTGGTCGCGGTCCCGGCGACCAGCGCCGTACCGGTGAGCGTGAGGGTGAGGAGGAGGCCGATGCCCGTCCGTGAGGTGCGCGCGCGCCGCGCCACGTTCGCCTGGTGCATGTGCCGCAGTCTGGCGGGCGCCGGCGCGGAGCGCACCCCCTGAAATCAGCCCGTCACGCGCGGACAGCCGAGTCGGCGAGCGCGAGGACCGACGGCGCCCATCGTGCGACGTACGTGTCGAACGCCGACGGGTCGTCGTACCGGCTCTCCTGGAGATAGGTCCCCGGCGCCACGACGGTGGCGCCCAGCTCCACCAGGACCGGCCGCAGGAGCAGCTCGGGCGCGAGCGCGTGGGCGGGTCCGGCGCCCAGCATGAGGGGCACCGCCACCACGCCGGCCAGCCCCGACCCGGTGGCGAACTGGTCGAGGAAGACCTTCAAGATCCCGCTGTACGTCGCCTTGAACGTCGGGCTCGCGACGACGACCAGGTCGCTCGACGCCACCGTGTCGACGGCCGCCTCGACGGCCGGGTCACCCCAGCCGAGGAGCCCCGGCCCGAGCGTCGCGACGTCCACGACGTGGTCCGGTGCTCGCCCGGCCAGCCTGCTCGCGAGCACGATCGCCGCGTCGAGCGTGCGCGATCCGACCTTCGGGTTTCCGGTGACCACAGCGACCTGCACGGACGTGCCTCCTTCTTGGGGACGTTCAGGCCAACCAAACTAGAGCGTCCTTATGGTGTAAGGCCACTGCCTCGCGCTGCTCCTCAGGCCTCGAGCGTGACCTCGCCGTACGGCAGCAGGCGCACCGGACCGACCAGCCCCGTCCGTACGCGGCCGGCCGCGCCGAAGACGTCGGGCTGCGCCGTGCGCATCCGGTTGAACAGCGTGGTCGCGACCTCGACCTCGACGTAGTTCACCCCGGCATTACCGGCTCGCCGGGTCGGCGAAGGTCTGCTCGACGCCTGGCCAGCCGATCCGGCGGCTGAGAGAGGACTGGCTGGGTCGGTCTGGCACGTCGGCTGCTGTAATCCCGAATGAAATCCAGCCAGTGGCCGGAACCGGCCACTCCCATGACATCGTGGCCCGCATGACCTCGGAGCCGTCGACCTCGCCCGCGATCCGCGCAGCCGACCTCACAGCGACAGCAGTGCTTCTCGTCGGCTTCTCGGCGCTGGTCGTGGTGCTCGGCGGAATCGCCGCGTGGCTCGGCCTCGGGTCGAGCCCGTGCCTCGGCGACACGTCCGGCCGCTGCGCCCACGCCCCGGTCGGGCCACGGTTCGTCGCCTGGACGTTGGTGGGTGCGCTGACGATTCTGTGGGCCGTCGCGGTGTGGCGCATCGTGGCGCGCATCCGCGGCGGGCTCACCGCGTGGACGGCGCCGATCCTCGCTGCCGGCGTGGCTGTCTTCCTCATGGCCGTCGGCGCAGTCCTCATGGCGGTCGTCGCCTGAACCCGACGACGGGTGAGACTAGGGCGATGAGCGCACTCTCCGACGACGACCTCCAGCACCTGCGACGCTGTGTCGAGCTCGCCGCGACCGGCCTTGCCGAGGGCAACGAACCGTTCGGCTCGGTCCTCGTCGACGCGAGCGGCCACGTCCTCTTCGAGGACCACAACCGCGAGAAGGACGGCGACCACACGCGCCACCCTGAGCTGGCGATCGCCCAGTGGGCCGCCGCGCAGCTCTCACCGGAGACACGTGCGGGCTGCACGGTCTACACCTCCGGCGAACACTGCGCGATGTGCGCGGGCGCCCACGCATGGGCGGGGCTCCAACGGATCGTGTTCGTCGTCGCGGGCACCCGGCTGGCCGAGCTCCTCGCGAGCTGGGGTGTCCCGCCTTCACCGGTCGCGCCGCTGCCGATCACCACGGTCGCTCCCGAGCTCCCGGTCGAAGGCCCGGTGCCCGAGCTCGCCGGCGAGGTCGAGGCACTGTACGAGCGGTGCTTTCGGCGCACCTGAACGGGCTCAGGCAGTGGCAGCCTCCGGGCGTCGTTCCCCGAGCCGGCCGGACAAGCCCAGCACGGTGGTCGCGGCCGAGATGCTCTGAGCGGCGAGCAGGCCGACAAGGACCAGGGTCTGCACGAGCGCGGCCTCGTACGGAGTGGCGCCGCCGAGCAGCAGGCCGACGTAGGCACCCGGCAACGTGACCAGGCCGGCGGCCCGGGTCTGGTCGAGGCCCGGCGTCAGCGCCCGCGCGACCGCGCGAGGCCCGAACTCCGACACCGACTGTCGCGGGGTCAGCCCGATCGCGAGACCGGCCTCGACCTCGCCCCAGCGGTCGGTGACGTCGTCGCGCAGCCGCTGGCCGGACAGCGATGCGGCAACCATCGCGCCACCGATCACCTGCGCGGCGAAGGGCACCACCATCTCGGCGCCGCCCGGGAGGATGTCGAGCGCCATCACCGGAGCCACCGTCACGGTCGCGCCGCAGGCGATCGCGCCCAACGCCGTCGGATAGACCCCGTACCCGAGCCCGATCCGTCGCGTCGACGTCAACGCCGCTGCGGCCAGCATGACGACCAGCAGCGCCGCGGCGGCCGTGGGGTGACGGAACGCCCACGCGATCACGAGCGAGATCAGGCTGAGCTGGACGAGCCCGCGGACCGTCGCAACGACCGCGTCGGTGCGCAGCCGCACTCCGGCCCACGTCATCACGACGAGCGTGACGGCGGTCAGCAGCACGAGGACGACGCCGTACCGGACAAGATCCACGACGCCACGCTAGACCTGCGGACCGCTTCAGGCGTCGAAGCGCACGGACGCCTCCAGGAGGTCGCTGACGTCGGCGCCCGGCGCGAGCTCGTCGGCGGGCACCCCGCGCCGCCGGAGCCGGGCTCACGACCGTGCCGTCGGGCAGCGCGAGCCGCTCGGTTGTCCGGAAGTACGGGTTCTTCTCGGGGTCGGGGAACGGGATCGGCGCGGAGGGGGTCAGCGGGTCGTTCTCGCCGTCAGGCCCGACCATGAGGACCGCTGGGCGACCCCCTCGGACGCCACAATGACTTCACCGGCATCTCGGGGCCGGCATCCGACCGCGTCCGTCGAGGAGTCCCCATGCGTGCACGTACCGCCGTCGTCGGCGGAGAAGAACGGCCCGCTGTACGGGCACCGGCGCCGCCTAGTGTGTGACGTTCCACACCCCACTCCCCCAGGACCGGCTCGTGTCCGATCGCAACGAGAAACGGCGTCGCGGCTGTCGCCCACAACCCCGATCGCCAGACCGCGCGGATCTCGTGCGACACCGGCGAGCTCGTCGTGTGGAGCTTCGGTGCAGGTCAGCCCGGGGTTGCGAATGATGCGGGGTTCCAGTTCCTTGTACCCTGACATACCCATTCGACCGGTATGACCAGATTCACACTCCCGACCCGCGTCATGCCGACTCCGACCGGACGTTGTAGAAGTGAAGGAGCAGCACCCGGTCCGACGGGTGCCGTGGTCGACAGCGAAGGAGCACGAGCGTGTACGGCATCGACCTCAGCGTGGCCGGGTCAATGGTGCGCCGCACCGTCGACGGACGGCGCCCCAGCCCCAACCACGTGTTCGTGGTGGCGGATGTCGAGGTGACCAACCGCGACGACATCCCGGTCGCCGTGTCACGGGTGCCGGCCGTGTTCCTTGCCGCAGACGGCAGCCAGCACGAGCCCGCCGTCCCCGCCCTGTGGCCGGACGAGGAGGTCGTCGTCGGCCCGCACGCGACCGAGACCGTCAAGGTGCTCTTCGACGTCGCCCGCACGAAGGCCGCCGGAGGCGCCGTGCGTATCGTTCGAGGCAACGGACCGACCGGCCGTCGCCTGCACCTCGCGTCCTGACACGCAGCGCCGGAATACGGCGCCCGGAACGCGAGTTGCCCGCTCTCATGACCACCATCGGACTCATCGGTTCAGGCCACATCGGCAGCCAGGTCGCGCGCGCGGCGATCGCGCAGGGCTACGACGTCGTCCTCAGCAACTCGCGCGGCCCCGAGACGCTCAAGGAGCTGGTCGACGAGCTCGGGCCCCAGGCGCGCGCCGGCACGCCCCAGGACGCGGCAGAGGCTGCGGACCTGGCCGTCGTCGCGACCCCGCTCTCCGCAATCGCGACCATCCCCGTCGAACCGTTGGCCGGCAAGGTCGTCATCGACACCAACAACTACTACCCCCAGCGCGACGGCCAGTTCGCTGCACTCGACGACGAGTCGACGACCGTCTCCGAGCTCCTCCAGCAGCACCTGCCGGAGTCGAAGGTCGTCAAGGCGTTCAACCACATCGCGTGGATGCACATCAGCGAGCACGCCAAGCCGTCCGGCACCGAGGGCCGCCGCGCCCTGGCGATCGCCGGGGACGATGCCGAGGCCAAGGCGACCGTCGCGGCGTTCATCGACCGTACGGGATTCGACGTCGTCGACCTTGGCCCGTTGTCGGAGGGCTGGCGCACGCAGCGCGACACCCCCGCGTACGTCGCGCCGTTCACCGCTGACGAGCTGAAGGCCAAGATCGCCGAGGCCAAGCGCTACCGCGACATGTGACCGCCGGCGCATTGAAGGTGCATCGGCGTGGACGGCGGACGCACGTCGGTGGTACGACGGCGGGAAGGGGGCCCGCCATGACCAGCATCGACGCCCGCACGAGTCCACCCGCCCGTCTCGCGGAGGACGACGCCATCTCGCTCGACGAGCTCCGGCTCGCGACCCGCAACCACGGCATGCCGCTCGAGATGCTCGACCTCGACGTGACCCCGCCGGGGCTTCACTACGTGCTGGTGCACTACGACATCCCGTTGATCGACCCGACGACCTGGCGGCTCGAGGTCGACGGCCACGTCGCGCACCCCCTGAGCCTCGACCTCGAAGGCCTCACTCGGCTCGTACCGAGCAGCCCGGTACGACGCCGTGTCACCCTCGAGTGCGCCGGCAACGGGCGCGCCCGGACGTCACCGCGGCCAATCAGCCAGCCGTGGCTCGACGAGGCGGTCGGCACCGCGCGCTGGTCGGGGGTCGCGCTCGACGCCGTGCTCGATCTGGCTGGGCTCCTTCCCGGCGCCGCGTCGGTCGTCTTCACCGGTGCGGACCACGGCGTCGAGCGCGGTGTCGAGCAGGACTACCAGCGGGCGCTGACGGTCGAGGAGGTCGCACACGGCGAGGCGTTCGTCGCGACGACGATGAACGGCGCGCCCCTGCCGCCGCAGCACGGCGCACCCGCCCGCCTCGTTGTCCCGGGCTGGTACGGGATGGCCCAGGTGAAGTGGCTCGTACGGATCACCGTGCTCGACCACGCGTTCGAGGGGTTCCAGAACGCGACCGCATACCGGATCAAGCAGACGGCCGACGACCTTGGCGATCCGGTGACGCGGATCGAGCCGCGCGCCCTCGTACGACCACCGGGGTTCCCCGACTTCCAGACCCGGACGCGGGTCGTCGACGCGGGCACGCACGAACTCAGCGGGCGCGCGTGGTCCGGCTTCGCACCGGTGACGCGTGTCGAGGTCAGCACGGACGGCGGCGCAACCTGGCGCGATGCCGAGGTCGACCCGCCCACGGAGCCGTATGCGTGGCAGCGCTGGTCGGCGCTCTGGCACGCGACACCGGGGTACGTCGAGCTGTGCGTGCGCGCGACCGACGCGGACGGCCGTACGCAGCCGCTCGCGCAGCGCTGGAACCGCCAGGGCATGGCGAACACCCACGTCCAGCGCGTGCCGGTCGTGGTCAGGGTCCCTCCGGAGGTCTCCTGACGTCAGGGCGATGACTCAGTGGTGGTGGGAGTGCGCGTGCTTCTTGCCCGGGAGCTGCGCACGGATCTCACCGTTCGGGTAGCCGTCCGAGTGCACGTTGACGTACGCGGTGCCGGCGCGGATCGCCGCGATCAGCTCGGCGAGCTCACCGGCGCGATCCCTTGCGAGGCAGGACCGACGACGTCGGCAGCGACGATCGTGCCGGTGACCGTGCCCTCCTGCGGACAGGTCTGCGTGCCTGCCGGCCCGTTGCCGAGGTTGGTGCACAAGAACACCGAGATCCCGCTGCCAGAACCACACCCACGCTCCGAAGATCCCGAGCGGATAGCTGACGCTGCTCGCACCCGTCGCGGTCTTGCCCGGTGAAGCACCCTGCCGCCGTCGGTGCCGTTCTCGACCTGGACGCGACTCAGGGGTTGATCAGCACGCGGCTGAGCTCGGGCAGCGCCGCGAGCTCGCGGTCGAGGATCTGACGAGCGTGGGTCACGGAGTCCACGAGCGGGTGCAACGCGAGCGCTTTCAGGGCGGCCGAACGCGAACCGGAGGTCGCGGCCTCGATCGTCGTCCGTTCCACGTCCTTCACGGTCGAGACGAGTCCACGCTCGTGCGGGAGCAGCTGTGACACCGCGACGGGACGCGGACCGTCGGCACCGACGGTGCACGGCACCTCGACGATCGCGTCCGCGTCGACCGCGTCGAGGGTCCCGTCATTGGGGACGTTGAGCACGAGCTCGGCCCCCTCGTCGGCCGAGATCGCCGCCATGAGTGCCAGCGCCACCCGGTCGTACCCACCTCCGTCGAGGTCCTCGTCGTCGCGCGCGCCGGCGTCGGTGCTCGCGCGTCCTTCGGCCATGTAGGTCTCCTCGCGGTCGAGCCGCGTGCGCTCCCAGTGCGCGAAGGCGTCCCCCTCCCCGGCATAGAAGCGCCCCTGCTGCTCCCGCAGATACTCGCCGCGCGTCACACCGGCCCTCTCGATCGACGCGACGGCGTCGGCGGTGTAGTACCAGTACCAGAGGTATTCGTTGGGGACCGTGCCCAACGACGCCAGCCACTGCGGGCCGAAGAGACGGCCCTCCTCGATCTGCGTCAACCGGCTGGGGTCGGCGAGCAGCCCCGGCAGGAGGTCGACGCCGTCGACGACCGCGCGGTGCAGCCACCCGAGGTGGTTCAGCCCTGCATAGTCGAACGTGATCTGCTCCCGCGGGATCTCCAGGAGGCGTGCCACCCGCTTGAAGAGACCGACCGGCGAGTCGCAGATCCCGATCACCCGGCGCCCGAGCACCGCGGACATCGCCTCGGTGACCATGCCGGCGGGGTTGGTGAAGTTGATGACGTACGCCTCCGGCGCCGCGCGGCGCACCGTCTCTGCGAGCGCCAGCGCGACGGGGATGGTCCGAAGGCCGTAGCAGACGCCCCCGGCACCGGTCGTCTCCTGACCGAGGACGCCGACATCGAGAGCGGAGCGCTCGTCGCAGACGCGCCCCGCCAGGCCGCCGACCCGCATCGCCGAGAACACGAAGTCCGCACCGGACACCGCGTCGACCAGGTCCGTCGTGAGGCGCACCCGCGGCGGACGGGCGTACTCGCCCGCGATCTCCGACAGCACCGCCGCGACGCGCTGCAGCCGGACACCGTCGGTGTCGTGGAGGACGAGCTCGTCGACACGCGAGGTGTGCTCGTCCGAGGCCAGCGCGCGATAGACGAGCGGCACCCGGAACCCTCCGCCACCGACGATGGTGAGCCTCACGAGTCCTCCTGGGTGTCGTACGGGCGGGCGACGTGGACGTCGACGGCGGCATCTTTCATCACCCGTGCGGTCTCGTCGTCGACGGGGCGGTCCGTCACCAGCACGTCGTACTGGTCGGGCCCGCACACCCGGGCGTATCCACCCCCGGGGAGCTTGGTGTGGTCGGCGAGGAGCACGACCCGGTCGGCGACCTGGAGCATCGCCTTCTTGACAGGGACCTCGACGGCCGTGGTGTCGAAGACCGACCCGTCGCGCCGGACCCCGCTCGTGCCGAGGAAGAGGACATCGGCCTGGACCTGGGCGATCGCCTGCTCGGTGAGGAACCCGACCATCGAGTGGTAGTTCGTACGGACCAGACCACCGAGCAGCATGAGGTCGACGACGGGGTCGTCGCGCAGCTCGTCGTACACGGCGAGGCTGGACGTGATCACGCTGACCCGGCGTCCACGCAGCAGCCGGGCGACCAGGCTCGTCGTCGTGCCGATGTCCAAGACCACGACCGCGTCGTCGGGGACCAGGGTCACCGCGTGCTCGGCGATGGCCCGCTTCTCGAGCGGGTTCTGCGTCGCGACCCGCTCGAAGGGTGCCTCACGGTCGAGCGTCGGAGCGGCCCCGCCACGGAGGCGACGGAGCTGGCCGGCGTGCGCCAGCGCGGACAGGTCCCGGCGGATGGTCGCGTCGCTGACGTCGAGCACGCGCGCGAGCGTGGCGACGTCGACGGGACCGCTGGTCTCGAGGAGATCGAGGAGCCGCTCGTGTCGGAGATTTGCACGCACACGGTGACCATAACAGGCAGATCCGCGCACGGATACGCATCCACGCTCACCTCTTGCGCGATCCTGCGCATTTGAGCGACACTCACGGAATGGCCCACGACAGCCCTGAGACCGACGACCTGGCGTGTGACTTCTTCGTGACCGGCCCGGTGTTCCTCGACATCATCTTCACCGGTCTGCAGGAAGCGCCAGTCGGAGGACGGGAGGTCATGACCTCGGGGATGGGCTCGAGCCCGGGCGGCGTCGCGACGCTCGCCGTCGCCGCCTCTCGCCTCGGGCTGCGAACCTCGCTGGCCGCGGCGTTCGGTGACGACATGTACGGCGACTACCTGTGGGGCACGCTCGAGGACGACGAGGCGATCGACCTGTCCGCGTCGCACCGGTGGCCCCACTGGCACTCGCCGGTCACGGTCTCGCTCGCCTATGACAAGGACCGCGCGATGATCACCCATGCGCACAAGCCCCCGCGGGCCGACCTCGCGGTCCCCCACGTCCTGCCGACGGCGCGTGCCGCGTTCGCTGACGTGGGCGATGAGCGGCCTGACTGGCTCGACGCCTCCGCCCAGCGCGGCACGCGCATCTTCGCCGACGTGGGCTGGGACCCGACCGGCCTCTGGGACGCGACGTCGCTGCGCGAACGGCTCGACGGGTGCTATGCCTTCGTCCCCAACGCCGTCGAGGCGATGACCTACACCGGCACCGACTCCCCCGGCGCCGCGCTCGAGCGGATCCGTGACTGGGTCCCGCTTGCCGTCGTGACCGCGGGCAGCTCGGGCTCGTACGCTGCCGACGCCACCACCGGCGAGACCGCGTGGGCGCCGGCGCTCACCGTGCCCGCGCTCGACCCGACCGGGGCCGGCGACGTCTTCCTCGCAGGGCTCGTCGCCGCCACCCTCCGCGAGTGGCCGTTGCTGCAGCGCCTGCGCTTCGCCAACCTCTGCGCCGCACTGTCGGTACGCGACTTCGGTGGTGCGCTGGCCGCGCCAGGCTGGGGCGCCATCTGTGAGTGGTGGGAAGCCCTCGAGCCCGGCTCCTGGCTGGCGCGCGACTACGCCTTCCTCGACGACGTGCTGACGACCGTCGAGCACCGCACGTACGGCCGAGCCGTCGCCACCATCGGCTTCGTCGGGGACACCCATGACCACCCGAGCCACACCCCGTCCGAGCCTCGGACCCGAGATTTCCGCACCGCCCCCCGGGGCGAATGACACCCAGGAGCCGCCATGACCGTCCGTGCCGTCAAGAAGTCGGTGCTCACCGCCGCCGTCGCGGCCGCGAGCGCCGTGCTCGCCCTGTCTGCATGCACGCCCGGCGGCGGAGGCGGTGACGACGAGGGCAAGGAGGCCAAGCCCGACGACATCTCGACCGACGTCGCCGCGATGGGCGACCTCACCCTGGACGTCTGGGACCAGGAGGTGCGCGGTGGGCAGGCGAAGCAGATCGAGACCCTCAACGCGGCGTTCGAGAAGAAGTACCCGAACGTCACGATCAAGCGCACCTCGAAGTCCTTCGACGACCTCCAGAAGACCGTCCGCCTCGCGATCACCAACGACGACCCGCCAGATGTCGTCCAGGTCAACAACGGCCGCGCCGACATGGGACAGTTCGTCTCCGCTGGGCTGCTGCAGTCGCTCGACGGGTACGCCGAGGTCTACGGCTGGGACGAGCGCTTCCCCGAGTCGGTGCGCAGCACGGCCTCGTACAGCAAGGACGGCAAGACCTTCGGTGAGGGTTCGCTCTTCGGGATGGCGCAGGTCGGCGAAATGGTCGGCCTGTGGGTCAACAAGCAGAAGCTCGGCGACCTCGGCATCGAGGCCCCGAAGACGCTCGACGAGCTCGAGGCCGCGATGAAGGCCGCAAAGGCCGCCGGCGAGCTGCCGGTCCAGCTCGGCAACGCCGAGGCGTGGCCGGCGATCCACGACTACGCCGTCGCGATGAACCAGTACGTGCCGCGCGACGACACCCGTGCGCTCGGGTACGGCCGCGAGGGAGCCTCGTGGACCACAGAGGAGAACGTCGACGGCGCCGACCTGTTCAAGTCCTGGGTCGACGCGGGCTACCTGACGCCCGACTTCAACGCCGTGCCCAACGACACCGCGTGGCGCAACTTCGCCAAGGGCCAGGGCGTGTTCATGATCGGCGGCACCTGGTACCAAGCAGACCTCGAGGCTGCGATGGGCGACAATCTCGGCTTCGCGCTGCCGCCGGTCGGCCCGGTCGGCGAGCTGGCCGTGACCGGCGGCACGGGCCTCCCGTTCGCAATCACCGAGGCCAGCGAGCACGCCGACGCGGCCGCGGCATACCTCGACTTCCTCACCAACGCCGACGCGATGAAGGTGATCCAGGAGAACGGCGGGCTCCCGGTCATCGACGGCGACGCAGCCAGCGCGACCGGTGTCGGCAAGGAGGTCGTGGAGGCCTGGAACCAGGTGACCGCAGAGGACTCCCTCGTGCCGTACCTGGACTGGGCGACGCCGGACATGAGCGACCTGCTCGGCCAGGAGCTCCAGAAGCTCAGCGCCGGCTCGACGGACACCGCCGCGTTCCTCGACGCCCTCGAGAAGAACTACACGGACTTCACGGACCAGAACGAGTGACGAGCCAGGGCGCGCGACGGCGCCACGGACCCCCAGGAGAGCCGCGCAACGTCGCCTATCTCTATCTCCTGCCGGGGTTCGTGGTGCTCGCGCTCTTCCTGCTGGCGCCGCTCGCCTACGCGGTGTGGCTGTCGTTCTTCGCGTGGGACGGGCTCTCCTCCGGCACCTGGGTGGGGCTGCAGAACTACGTCGACGTGCTCACCGACCCGGCGCTGCGCGCGCCGTTCGGGCACGCGCTCGTGCTGCTTGTGTTCTTCTCGGTGATCCCGGTGACGTTGGGACTCCTGGCGGCCTCGTTGCTCGTCCGGTCGACAGTGCGCGGGCGCGGGATCTTCCAGGCCGTCGTGTTCGTCCCGCAGGTGATCGCGCTGACCGTCGTCGCCGTCGCGTGGAAGCGGATTCTCGCGCCGGACGGCCCGCTCAACGAAGCGCTGCGCGCGGTGGGTCTCGACGGGCTCGCACGCGGCTGGCTCGGCGACCCGAGCACCGCGCTGGTCGCGATCGGGCTCGTCGGCACGTGGCTCGGCACCGGCCTGTGCACCGTGCTCTTCCTCGCAGGGCTGTCACGGATGGACCGCGCGGTCTACGACGCCGCCCGCCTCGACGGCGCCGGCTTCTTCCGCGAGACCTTCGCCATCAGCCTGCCGTCCCTGCGCAACGAGCTCGCCGTCGCCCTGACGCTGACGATGGTCGCCGCGCTGCGGACGTTCGACCTCGTCTATCTGATGACCTCCGGCGGACCGGGCGGCGCGACCGCCGTCCCGGCGTACGAGGTCTACATGAAGTCGATGCGGCAGGGCGACGTCGGCACCGGTGTGACGATCGCGCTGCTGCTGGCGGCGTTCATCATGCTGCTCACCGTCCTCGTGAACCGGATCCCGGAGCGTGAGAACCGATGAAGACCTCGCGGCTCGAGCGCAGCGTCACGATCGTCGTCCTGGCGCTCGGCTCAGTCGTCGCCCTCTTCCCGATCGCGATGATCGTCGCGTCGGCGTTCGTCTCCGACAACCCCAACGAGTCCGGCATCGTCTGGAGCAACCTCGCCACCGCGTGGGACGAGGGGCACTTCTCGACGTACATGCGCTCGAGCGTGATCGTCACGGTGTGCGTGGTCGTGCTCGCGACGGCGCTGTCGTGCATGCTCGGCTACGCCTTCGGGACGATGCGCTTTCGCGGCTCGTCCGTCCTGTTCTACGTGCTGCTCCTCGGCCTGATGGTGCCGAACGAGGCGATCGTCGTCCCGCTCTACTACCAGCTGCGCGACCTGGACCAGATCAACACGTACCAGGCGCTGATCTTTCCGCAGGTCGCGCAGTCGCTCGCGTTCGGCACCTTCTGGATGCGGGCGTACTTCCGAGGGACATCGCGTGACCTGGTCGAGGCGGCGCGGCTCGACGGCGCCGGGCACTTCCGGACGTTCTGGTCGGTGCTCCTGCCGATGGGGCGTCCCGCGGTCGTGACGATGGTCGTGCTGTTCTCGATGTGGACCTGGAACGAGTTCTTGCTCCCGCTGGTGATGATCCCCAGCAACGAGGACCTCCGGACCGCGCCGCTCGGGCTGACCTTCTTCAGCGGGCAGTACACCGGATCGCCGTCGCTCCTCGCAGCAGCCGCACTGATCGTCGCCCTGCCGATGCTCGTGCTCTTCCTGATCGCCCAGCGTCACTTCATCCGCGGCATGACCGAGGGGGCGGTGAAGGGCTGAACCACGTGGTTGACCGTCGATCGATCCGAGAACCAAGGGGGACTCATGGTCCAGCGCACGCAGCAGACGTCCAACTCCACCGGTGCCGCTCCACCACCACGATGGCGAAGGCTCGCCACGACCTCGGCAGCAGCCGCGCTCCTCGGTGCCGGCCTCGTCACCGGGCCGGCAGCAGCAGCGCCGTCCCCCGAGACGACGGCCACGAAGGCCACCGACCTCGACGTGCTCTTCGTCGGCGCGCACCCTGACGACGAGTCGGGGCGGCTGTCGACGTTCGGCGAATGGGGCGAGCGGTACGGCAGCCGCGTCGGCGTCGTGACGATCACCCGCGGCGAGGGCGGCGGCAATGCCGTCGGCCCCGAGGAGGGCCCGGCCCTCGGCCTTATCCGTGAGCGCGAGGAGCGCGCCGCCGTCGGTACGGCCGGCGTCCGCGACGTGTTCAACCTCGACAAGGTTGACTTCTACTACTCCGTCAGCGCTCCCCTGCACCAGCAGGCGTGGGACGCGGAGGACTCCCTCGAACGGCTCGTCCGGATCGTCCGCGAGACCCGGCCCGAGGTCGTCGTGACGATGACCCCTGCCCCGACCCCCGGCAACCACGGCGGTCACCAAGAGGCCGCGCGGCTCGCCGCGGAGGCGTACGCCGTGGCCGGCGACCCGTCGCGCTTCCGCTCGCAGATCACCAAGGAGGGACTGCGCCCGTACGCTCCGGCGAAGCTCTTCTTGAACTCCGCCCGCGGCAGCGGCCAGGTCGGTTCCTCGTGCCCGCGCGCGTTCACCCCGACCGATCCCACCGACGACGTGTACGGGGTCTGGGCCGGGGAGCGCGCGGCCAGCGGCAAGACGTGGGCGCTCGTCGAGCGCGAGGCGCAGCGCAAGTACGCCTCGCAGGGCTGGGCCGGGTTCCCCGATCCCAGCACCGACCCCGAGGCGATCGGGTGCGACTACTTCACCCAGGTGGCCTCGCGCGTGCCGTTCACGCGCGGCGACCAGTCGGCCGCCGCAGCCTCCCCCGCGACGATGCTGCAGGGTGCGACGCGCCAGGCTCGCGGCGGACTTCCGCTCGGGACTGGCCTCGAGCTCACCGGCGAGGACGTCGACGTCGTGCCCGGCCAGTCGGTGACGCTCGAGGCGCGGCTCACCGCGCCGAAGCGCACACGGCTCGTCCGTGCCGCCGGTGCGGTGACGCTGCCGCAGGGGTGGAGCGGGACGACCTCGATGTCGTTCGGCACGGTTCCTCGTGGGACGACGGTCACCCGCACGATCACGGTGACCGCACCGAGCGGGGCCACGGCGAACACCCGGGCACTGGTCGGGCTCGACGTGCGCTCAGGCGCGGGCGCCGGCTCTACCAACCAGAAGCTCTCGGTGACGCCGAGCGTGTCCGGGACCCAGCAGCTCCTGCCGCAGGTCGCCGAGTTCGAGGAGTGGGCTCCTACGGTCGGGCTTCCGCAGCTGCGCGGGCTCGTCACGCCGGTGCTGACGCTGCCCAGCGGCGGCACACGTACGGTCGGCATCGACGTCACGAACCACAGCGACGCCGCTGAGTCCGGAACGGTCACGGTGGACCTGCCGGACGGCTTCGCGGCGGCCGACGACACGATCTCGTACGAGGGACTCGCGCCAGGTGCGACACAGCGCCTCGACCTCGAGGTCACCAACACCGACGACACGCTGCCCACGTCGAACGAGGGCGGCGTCGGCGGTGACTACGGTTACACGATCACGACGACGAGCAGCTCCGGGTCGTCGACCACGACGGCGGCGCTCGAGCTGGTCCCGACGACGCAGGTCGGCGAGACGGCGGCGCCGACGCTGGACGGCACCGTCGGCGCCGGTGAGTATGCGGCCACGATCGACCTCTCGCGGCGCTGGGAGGGGGAGGCGTGCACGTCTCCGGCGGACTGCAGCGCGACCGGCTACGTCACGCGGTCGGGCGACGACCTCTACGTCGCCGCCGAGGTGACCGACGACGTCAAGAGCGCCGTGCTCGCGGCGTCGGACTGCAAGCGCCACTGGCGCGTCGACTCGCTCGAGGTCGCCATCGATCCCGACGGGTCGTCGGAGAACACCTCGACCACCTTCAAGATCGGGGCACTCCCGTTCACCGCCGAGGGCCAGTCGTGCGCCGCGCGCGATGCCGACCACACCCAGGGCCCGATCGGCGCCTTCCCGATGTCCGGCGAGGGCGGCTCCGACGAGACGACGCTCGATCCGGGCAACGTCGCGCCCGGGTTCGAGATGGCCTCGGCGGTCGGCGCGCCGTACACGGGCTACGTCATCGAGATGAAGATCCCGCTCGCCGCGCTGCCGGCGACGGTCGATCCCGACCGGATGGGCTTCAACATGTTCGTCTACGACTCCGACACCCAGGACAAGGCCGGCCAGACCCGCGTCGGGTGGTCGACGTGGGGCGGGGTCCAGGGCGACCCGTACCGATGGGGTCGTGTCGAGCTCGGGGGTGGCGCGCCGCCGGAGGTGGAGAGCGTGCCGCCGAAGCTGGACTTCCCGGGGCTCGACAGCCTCGACTCGCCGCAGTCGATCGAGCAGGCCGTACGCTCCGGCGTCGGGCTGTCGGGGCTCCCGACGCTCGCCCCGCGGTCGACCGCGCGCGTGCGTCGGGCGACGCAGCGCGGTGACGCGGTCGTGGTGACCGTCGACGTCGACAAGCGCGGCACCGCGCACCTGTTCGCGGTCACCGGTGACGACACGCAGCTGGTCGGTTCCGTCGAGGTCGCCCTGCGACCAGGTCGGCATCAGATCCGGATCCCGGTGACGGAGACACCGTCGTCCGTGCTGCTCGGGTTCGACCCCGACCGCCGTACGGGGACCGCGAGCTCGTCAGTGCGGGTGCGGTGACGACACCACCCGGATCGACCGTCCGCCACCTGGTCCGCGACGACGCGGGCCAGGTGGCGGACACGGCCGCAGACCTCATCCTCGACGTGCTCGAGACCGACAGCGCCGTCGGTCTCGCGACCGGCTCGTCACCCCTCGGCGCGTACCAGGAGATCGTCCGCCGGGTACGTTTAGGCGCGACGGCCTCCCCGGTCGCGCGGCGCGGCTTCCTGCTCGACGAGTACCTCGGCCTCCCCGCCGGCGACCCGAACACGTACGCCTCGGTGATCAGACGCGAGGTCGCCGACGCGCTCGGGCTCGACGTCCGGGGTCCGGACGGCCAGGCGGCCGATCCGGAGCAGGAGGCCGAGCGGTACGGGCGCGAGGTCGTGGCGGCGTCCGTCGCGGTGCAGGTCCTCGGGATCGGCCGCAACGGTCACCTCGGGTTCAACGAACCGGGCTCGTCGCTGGACTCGCAGACCCGCGTCGTGCGGCTGACCGAGTCGACACGACGGGACAACGCGCGGTTCTTCGACTCCCCCGCCGACGTCCCAACCCACGCGATCACCCAGGGGCTCGCGACCCTCATGCAGGCGCGGCGTCTGGTGCTGATCGCGCTCGGCGAACGCAAGGCGGAGGCTGTCCACGCCGCGCTGCACGGTCCGGTGGATCCCGCATGTCCCGCTTCGGTGCTGCAGCGACACCCCGACGCGTACGTCGTCACCGATCGCGAGGCCGC
Source organism: Mumia sp. ZJ430 (assembly GCF_011751845.1). NCBI lineage: Bacteria > Bacillati > Actinomycetota > Actinomycetes > Propionibacteriales > Nocardioidaceae > Mumia > Mumia sp. ZJ430. Next base: position 409,442 of record NZ_JAAHFK010000002.1, read on the forward strand.
CGCAGCCGTACGCTGAACGCGTGCCCGAGCGGTCGACGATCCTCTCGCGGCGACGGCTGCTGGGCGTCGACGCCGCCCGGGCCGTCGCGCTGATCGGGATGATCTCGACCCACGTCGAACCGCACATCGGACCCGACGGTCAGACGTCTCTCGCGCACGTCCTCGCCGCAGGACGCGCCTCGGCGCTCTTCGCGGTGCTGGCCGGTGTGAGCATCGCGCTCGCCAGCGGCGGCACATCGCCACCCCACGGTCGTGGGTGGGCGACCGCGGCGGCCGCGACCACCGCGCGGGCCGCAGTGATCTTCGTCGTGGGGCTGGTCCTCGGGGCGTTCGACTCCGGTCTCGCGGTGATCCTCTGCTACTACGGGGTGCTCTTCGTCGTCGCACTGCCGTTCCTCCGGTTGAGGGCCGGGTGGCTGATCGGTCTCGGCCTGACCTGGGCGTTCGTTGGGCCCGTGCTCAGCCAGTGGCTCCGCCTCGGCATCGAGACGCCTCTGGACTCCGGGGTTCCGAACGTCGGGACGCTGCTCACCGATCCGGTCGGCACCGCGTCGAGCCTGCTGCTCACCGGCTACTACCCGGTGCTGACCTGGACCGCCTACCTGCTGGTCGGCATGGGTGTCGGCCGGCTGCCCCTGCGGCGGGTGGGTGTCGCGGTGTGGCTCGCTGTCGGCGGTACGGCCCTGGCCGTGCTCTCGTACGCGGGCTCGGCGTGGTGGCTCGCAGGCGGCGGGCTCGCCGAGCTCGAGGCGGCCGGTACGGGTCGGCACTTCACGACGGGCCCGATCGATGACGACATCCTTCACGTCGGCTTCTTCGGGACGACCCCGACGACCTCGTGGGAGTGGCTCGGGATCGCTTCACCGCACTCGGGTGCGCCCCCTGACCTCCTGCACACGCTCGGGTGCGCTCTCGCCGTGCTCGGGCTCATGCTGCTGCTCGAGCACGCGGTCGGACGCGCCCTGTGGCCGGTCGCCGCCATCGGCAGCATGACGTTCACGCTGTATTCGCTGCACGTCGTCCTCGTCGCGACCGTCCTGCCGGAGACGATCGACGACGCGTTCCTCGTCCACACGGTGCTCGCGGCCGCGATCGCGATCCCGTGGCGCCGGTACGTCGGGCGCGGGCCGCTGGAGGCGGTGGCCGCCGTCGCCGCGAACGGCGCCCGACGAAGGGTCCGCGAGCATGCCACGCAAAGGTGACCCGACGGGTCCCGACGCGCAGAACGTCCAGACCCGCCCCGTACGATCCCTTCGTGACTGACACCTTCCGTATCGGCGATGGACAGCCGGTCGCCCACGAGACCGCCAAGCACCTCTGGACCAAGAGCGCCCGCGAGATCCTGGTGGAGAAGGCACGCGAGTACGGCGGCGACATCAGCGACCAAGAGCTTGCCGTCGAGGTGCAGCACCGGACCGGGGTGAAGACCCGCGCGCTCTCCGAGACCTGGCTCGGTCCGGTCCTCGAAGACGTGGCGACCGCCTCTCACGCGCAAGGAGAGCCGATCCTCGCAGCACTGTGCGTACGGGAGGACGGGCGAGCGGTCGACGGCTACCGGATGATGGTCGCGCGAGTGAGCGGCGCCCCGGTCGCCGACGCCGATCGGCACGCAGCCGAGCAGCGGTTCGCCTGCTACCAGCGGTTCGGAGCGACGCTCCCCGCCGACGGTGGGCGGCCGACGCGGTCGCCGCGGGTCGCGCTGGCGTCGCGGACCGTGCGGCGCGGGCCGGCGGTCCGCAAGGTCGAGCGGCCCGTCGTCGTCTGCCCGCGGTGCTTCATGGCGGTCCCGGCGACGGGCATCTGCGACTCCTGCGGCTGACTACACGAGCGGTCTGTTGGCGCGCACCTCGTAGAGCCGGAGGAAGGCCTCGAGAAGCTGAACCGCCGCGAGGTACGGGAACAGGACACTGCTGGGCATGCTCGTCGCACCGGCGTCGAGCAGGTCCGGTCGCGCACTGCCCGACGTCTCGAGCGCCGACGCCCCGACAGGCGCCCACGGCCGTCCGTGGGCGAAACCCGAGCTGAGCTGCCAGGGACGCCGAACCCCGAGGGTGGGCTGCGGAAGGTTCTCGTCCGCATACGCGATGGCTTCGGTGCCGGTGTAGCCGCGGCGGACGCGCTCGGGTGCGAGAAGGCGACGGTGCGCGACCGCGTCGAGCTCGCCCAGGCGGGCGTCGACTGACGCCATGCTCGGGACGTCAAGGTGTCGTGTGGCGTCGTCCGAGTCGATGACGTCCTGGGCGTGCCACTGCAGGGTGCGCTCGATCCGGTCGTCACGGCGGTCGGGCCTGAGGATCCAGAAGGCGGTGGCCAGGTTCTCCAGGGCGCCGCGCGCGAGCGACCACGTCGCTGCCGTGTGCGGGACCTTCTGGTCCACGACGAGCACCTTCGCGGCATGGAGGTGGTCGATCCCCGCGGTCAGCGACATCCGCAGAACGCGGCTCGTGGGATAGGGATTGCTCGCGATGTCGTCGGCGGCCAGCGACGATCCACGTTCGACCGGGAAGTCGTCCTGAGTGTGGCACCGCTTCACCATGCGCTCGATCAGGACGGGGCTCGACATGGTGACAGCGGCGTGGGTCTTGGGCATGCAGAGGTTCCTTGGGTGAGGGGGTTGTCGAATACTGCCAGGCCCGGATCGCCGCGTGCCAACCGCGTAGTTCACGAGGCTCCGACATGTCTGTACATCTCTGTACACTGACGCCCATGACGACGATGTCCATGAGCGAGGCCCGCGCGCAGCTCGCTGCGCTCCTCGACCGGGTCGAGGCGGGCGAGGAGATCACGATCACCCGTCACGGGCGGGCTGTCGCACGGCTCGCCCCGCCCCACGAGTCACGGACCGCGCGCGTCGACCACCTCTTCGCCGCGGCCGATGCCATCGCCGTCGAGCTCGATGCCTCGAGGCACGCGCCACTCCCCGATCCGACCGGCGAGGCGGACGCTGATGCGCTCGTACGCGCGATGCGCGAGGACCGAGACGCGTGGTGACCGCGGCCTTCGACGCCGACATCGTGATCTACGCGGCGGCCGGCGACGACCGCGGAGACCTACTGCTCGACGCGATCCACGACGCGGCCGCCGACTCACCCGCGGGGGTGGGCTCGACCCTTCTCCTCACGGAGACCCTGACGTTGGCCGGCGACCGTCTCGCCGAGCGCCCCAGGCTGCTGGCGATCCTCGGTCGCCTGGCGCTGCTTCCCGTGACCCACGACGTCGCCGTGATGGCTGCCGCGCTCCGCGTCCGGCACCGCCTGAAGACTCCGGACGCCCTCCACCTCGCGACCGCGATCTCCGCGGGGGCAGACCGCTTCGTCACGAACAACCGACACGACTTCGCCCGCGGCATCACCGAGATCGACGTCGTCCACCCCTGAGCGTCACCAGCGGCGGGGCTTGCCCTGGTCTCCCTTGCGGAAGTCGCAGACACCACCGGGGAAGACCTGCGCGAGTCGCACCCGCTCCGCAGCGGTCGGCCGCCACGCCCCGTACAGGCCCTTGGCGATCGCCGCCCCCACCGGCTGCAGCGCGCACTTCCAGATGCCGCCCTCGTACGGCCCGCCGGCGACACGCCGTGACGAGGAGTAGATCGGGAACTTCTGCGTGCAGTCCCCCGCCGCCCGCGTGTCGAGCACGCCGTCCCACACCCGCCGCCCGGACGCGATCAACGAGCCGTCCGTCGCGAAGCACGAGTCGACCGCCTGCGCCGGCTTGTTGCCCGCGACGCCGCGCTTGGGGTGCGCGTCGATGTTGCGCATCCACTGGTCCATCACCGCGAACGCCATCGGCGTCTGGTCGAACTGCTGGCTCGGCCGCGCGTCGGTGAACCACACGACCTGGTTGGACGCGTCGCCGTCCGCGTTCAGCATCCGCTGCCGAGCGGCGAACGACTGCTGCGTGTTGTGCATGTCGAGGTCGTCCTCAAGGTATGGACGCCAGTCGATCACCGGGATGTCGATGTCACCCTCGAACTGCATGCCGGACGTGTACGCCGCGCGCATCGCGTCACGGTCACCCGCCCGACGTGGCGCCGGAGTCACGCCGCCGTCCGGACTGAGCTGCATGTTGCGCGCGCTCCACGGGTCGAAGTTCTGAGGACTGAACGACCCGACGAACGGGAACCCCTCCTCGACCATGTCGGCCGAGTCCTTCCAGCTGCCGACCTTTGCGTTGAGGTCAAGGAACTCCGCAGGGGTGATCACGCCGTCGGTCAGCGCCTTGAGGCCGTACTGCACGCCGACGTTGTCCCACGGGACCCGCGCGAAGCCCTCGTCGTCGGTGCCGTAGATGTTCACCAGGTCGCCCCAGTGCGTCCACTCGACGCCGTCGGCGCCCTGCGCGAGCTTGTCGAGGTCCTCGACGTCGGTGAATGTCGGGTTCATCGCGAGCGGCGTGAGCCCGAACCAGCCCGGCTTGCACTCCATCAGTGCCGGCGCGGGCGAGGCCGGGTCACGCGTCATGACCTGGTAGCCGAGCGCCTGGTAGGCGGCGTACAGCTGGTTCCACTGCGCGGTCTCGCCCGCCGAGAGGTTCTTCGGAAAGCTGGTGCCGTTGAGCCCGATGATCGCCTGCCGGACCTCAGGGTCCTTCCACTTGGGGTTCGCCCGGTCGGTCGCGTCGAAGTAGTGCTCGAGCAGCTCGCAGTCCCCGACATGGATGACCTGCGTGACCATGTCGGGATACGAGTACTGCGCGATCGCGGCGTCGATGAGTCCCGGGTGGTTCTGCGCGTAGACGTACTGCTGGATCGCGCCACCGGAGCCGCCGACCGCGACCGTGTAGTCGGGGACGCCGTGGGTCTCGACCGTGTGCTCCTTGAGCATCAGCGCGGTCTCGCCGCCGACCTGCAGGTTGTAGTGCGTGCTCGTGCGCGTGGCGCTGGACCACATCACGCCATAGCCGAGCTTGAGCAGATCGGCTGGCAGCATCGCGCCTTCGCTGGTCGTGCCCTGCGTGTGCCCGATGGCGACGCCGCCCTGGAAGCTGAAGACGAGCCGCTTGTTCCACAGCGAGTCGTCGGGCTGCGTCGGATCGGCCTCACCGACAGGCGCGAGCATCGCGACGCTGTAGACGAACCGGTTGATCGTGCCGCGTTCCCAGCGCACGATGAACGGCACCGTCTTGCCGTCCATGGTGGTGGTCGTCGCCGTGTCGGCCGGCGGGCTCGCCGGATCGTCGAGCCAGTGGAAGCGGTTGTCGGTCGTCGAGCGGTAGACGTAGCCGTAGCGGGTCTCGGCCGCGCAGTCACCGCTCCATCCCACGATGTCCGCGTCCGCCGTCGGATAGCCGCGGCTGTCCTGCGGATAGCTGCCGTCCTCGCCCTCAGCGGCCACCGGGATGCCGAACTGGTCCTGGTTGTCGACGATCGGCTGACCCAGGATCATCCGCCCGTCGAAGCGGCCACGCGCGGTCGTGCAGACGAACGGCTGCTGCTGGGGACCGGAGAAGATCGGGCCGCTGGTCGGGTGGTTGACGAGCGTGAGCGTCCCGCTGGTTGAGCCTGTCGAAACCCTCACCCGGTTCTTCCCCAGCTCCAACCCCTCCACCAGCCCGACGAGCGTGCCGTCGGCCGAGGCGTCGAAGGCGGAGGTCACGTCGTCGCCGTTGAGCGTCACGCGCACGTCACGCGGTCGCACCCTCTTCGGCAGGGTGACCTCGAGCAGCGCATCGCCTCCGGTCACCTGGTCCGGCTCTCCCGAGAGCACCGTGATCGTGAGGCGGTCACCATGCCTCTTGCCATGCCCACCGTCCGCGTTCGCAGTCTGCGCAGCGACCAGACCCAGCGCGGCCACGGCCAGCGTGGTGGCGGCCGCGACCACGCGGCGTACGACGAAGCTCGACATCTCTGCCCCTCCTCCGGCGACGCCGTCGTCGCCCGCTGGCGGTCACATTAGTGTGATCCACCTCACATTGGCGAGCGCCATGGAGATCCTCGTCAGCGCTCAGCGCAGGTCGGAGAAGAAGGCGCGAACGTCCTCGACGAACGCCACCGGCTCCTCCCACGCCGCGAAGTGACCGCCGCGGTCCACGTCGACCCATCGGGTGATCGCGTGCTCCTTCTCGGCGAATCGACGGATCCCGACATCGCCGGCGAAGACGATCACGCCCGTGGGCACTCCGGTCGCCGGGAGCGCCTCGCCCCAGCTCTGCGCGCTCACGTAGCCGACGTACGCCGACGACGCCGCCGTGTCGGTGAGCCAGTAGAGCATCACGTTGGTGAGGAGCCGGTCCGTGCCGAGGATCTCGTCCGGCAGCACCTCGCGGGGGTACGTCCACTCGCGGAGCTTGTCGACGATCCACGCGAGCTGCCCCACGGGCGAGTCCGCCAGGCCCGCGGCGAGTGCCGCCGGCCGCGTCGACTGGATGGCGATGTAGCCGAACTGCTCCTGCATGAACTCCCCGGTGCGACGGACGCGATCGCGCTCGAGGTCGGTCAGGCTCGCGAGCTCGTCCTCACCGAGCTCGTACGTCGGCGCACCGATGTTGCCGTTGAGGTGCACGCCGACGACCGTGCTGCCGGGCGTGCCGTCGCTGCCGGTCTCGCGCGCCACCGCAGGCGCGACGCCCGCACCAATGTCTCCGCCCTGCACGCCGTACCGGTCGTAGTCGAGGCGTCGCATCAGCTCGGCCCACACGCGCGCGATCCGCGCCTCGTTCCAGCCCTCGTCGTGTACAGGGCCGGAGAAGCCGAAGCCGGGCAGGCTCGGGATCACGACGTCGAACGCCTGCGCGGCGTCACCCCCGTACGCGACAGGGTCGGTCAGAGGCCCGACGACGTCGAGGAACTCGACCACCGAGCCCGGCCAGCCGTGGGTGAGCAGGAGCGGGAGCGCGTCCGCCTCGCGTGAGCGCACGTGCAGGAAGTGGATGCGCTGGCCCTCGATGTCGGTGAGGAACTGCGGGTACGCGTTGAGCGCGGACTCCTGCGCACGCCAGTCGTAGTCGTCGCGCCAGGTCGCGACGAGGTCGCGCAGGTATGAGGTGGGGACACCGGTCGCCCAGCTGTCGCCAGGGAGCGGTGTCGTGAACCGCGTCCGCGCGAGGCGTTGCGCGAGGTCGTCGAGCTGTGCCTGCGGAATGTCGATCGTGAAAGGGATCAGTGCTGCCGACCCCGAGGTGTCTGTTGTGGTCGTCATCGTTCGACCGTACGGCCTCATCGGCCGCTGAGCCGGACCGAGAAGTCAGCTCGAGCTGGTGTCCCTCGGCAGCTTCGGGATCAGCCAGCCGAGGAACGCGTCCTGGCTCCGGGTCTGCAGGTAGACGCGCCCGGGACCGGTCAGGTCCAGCAGCGTCGACTTCCAGCCGCCCAGCCGACGAGGTGGCCCGTGTCGACGACGTACTGCTCCGATCGCGCCGTAGCTGTAGCCCGGGCGGCTGGTGATCTCGACGTAAAGAGGGTCAGCGTGACATCTCTACCGTCGTACGTCGCGAAACCATCCCTCTCGGTCGCGAGGGTCCGGTCCGGTACGCCGCCGCGTCGGCGCCGCCGTCCCGGCGGGAACGACGGCGTGGTGAACCAGCTCCGCACTCAGGGCCGCCTCCCCGCCACTCAGATCGGGAAGGCGCTGCGCGAGCGCCGGCACCGCCGCGGAGGGGAGGTGACCGGTGAGCACGGTGAAGCCGTCCTTGGGTGTCGATCCGGTCGTCTTCCCGCCGAGCCGGCCGATCAGCGACAGGACCGCGCCGAGCGTGTCGTCCGGCAGGTCGATCTCGTACCGGTCGATCGGGTGGCACACGTGCGTCCCGGCACGCTCGAGCGCCGCCATGAGCACCACCGGCGCGAGACTACGAAAGTCGGCGCCGACGCTCGACATCGCCTTGTTGAACGCCTCGTGCGCGTGGCTCTGACGTGGGGAGTAGCCCGACCGCGTCATCGTGACCACGCAGTCCGTCACCTCCCACCCGGCGAGCCCCTGGCGGAGTGCGGCGCGCACGCCCTCCTCGGTCGCGGCGATGAACGCCGGCGGCAGATTGCCGCGCTCGACACCCGGTGAGAACACCACGCCACTCCCCCGTGTGCCCGGCTCGACCCGTAGACCGATCGTCGCCAGGTAGGGGTTGGCGTCCACCCCGATCACGTCCAGCGCCTCCCCTGTCCCGACCACGCGCTCGAGGCACACCACCGAGGTCTCCGAGAAGCGGACCCGCACCCCGTACCGCTCCTCGAGGAGCGCGGCGACGACCTCCTTCTGCACCTCACCGTGCAGGCGGACGACCGCCTCCCCCTCTTCGCCGTCGATGCGCAGGCCGATGAGCGGGTCCTCGTCCGCGAGCTCGGCGAGCCCTTGGAACATCGCGATCCGCTGCGTCGGGTCGCACGGTTCCACGACGGTCTGCAGGGTCGGCGGCGCGAACGCGTACGACGCCCGTCCCGCCGCGCTCCCCAGCACGTCGCCGATCCGGACGTCGAGACCTCGTACGGCGGCGATCTCGCCCGCCTCCACCGCGTCGGAGATCCGCAGTCCCCCAGGTCGACTCACCGCGATCTCAGTGACGGACGCGGGACGCCGCCCGTCCGGAGCGACCTTTTCGCGGAGGCGGAGTGCACCGGACCACCACCGCACCCAGGCACGCCGTCCCCGTTCGTCGCGGTCGATCGCGAACACGGTGCCGGAACTCGGGCCGTCCGGCGCCGCCGCCGACGGGAGCAGCCGGGTGATCGCGTGACGCAGCGGTTCGATGCCGGCACCGGTGAGCGCCGAGCCGGCGAGCACGGGCGTCAGAGCGCCTCGTCGTACGCCCTCGCGCAGCGCGCGTGCGACGTCGCCAAGGGCGGGGGTCGCGCCGTCGACCCACGTCGCGAGGACGCCGTCGTCGACCGACGCTGCCGCCTCGACGACCTGTGCGTCCCCCGCCGGCACCGCCTCGACCTCGACCTCACGCAGCCCTGTCCCCCGCACGCGCGACAGGACGACGACCTCCGGCGTCAGCCGACGGCGTACCTGCGAGACCGCGCGGTCGAGATCCGCCCCGGACCGGTCGACCTTGTTGACGAACAGGAGTGTCGGCACTTCCAGCCGCCGCAACGCCCGCCAGAGGACGACGGTCTGCGGCTGCACCCCCTCGACGGCGGAGACGACGAGCACTGCGGCATCGAGCACCGCCAGCGACCGCTCGACCTCGGCGACGAAGTCAGGGTGTCCTGGCGTGTCCACGATCGTGACGACGAGGTCACCGAACGCGAGGGTCGCGACCGAGGCGCGGATCGTGATCCCGCGCCGGCGCTCCAGGTCCGAGGCGTCGGTGCGCGTGGTGCCGGCGTCGACGCTGCCGAGGGCAGCAACGGCACCGGCGTCGTACAGGAGTCGCTCGGTCAGGCTGGTCTTGCCGGCATCAACATGCGCGACGACTCCGAGGGTGAGTGAGGACGAGGTCAAGGGTCAGCTCCACGGTGGGACGGAAAAGGGTCCGGGGCGTGGTCGCTGCAGGCATGCTCGTGGTTCCTCTCACTGGTCGTCGTACGGGTTCGGTCTCACCGTCGCACGCGCAACATGCCGGGGTCGAACGGTTTCTCTGTCGCCGGGGTCGACCCCTAAGGAAGTGTGGTCGGAGGAATCCGGATCTCCCCCGATGCGGGGCAGACCGCCGGCGGCGGAGAGTGAACCCATGCCGAGCACCCCCGCCCTCCGCGTCGCGGCGATCGCCGCTCCAGTCCTGCTCTTCCTGTACGGCGTGCTGCGCCTGATCGACGGCGCGGACGGCGACCACGGCCCCGGCCTCGCCTGGGACGTCGGCCACCTCCTCTTCCTGGCAAGCTTCGCGTTCTTCGGGGTCCTCGTCGTGGCGCTGCGGGGCGAGGTCACTCGTCTCGGCGGCTCACGCGTGGTGGCGAACGCGGCAGCCACCGCAGGCCTCCTCGGCGTGGCCTGCTTCGCGTGGGTGATCGTCGGCGACCTCCTGCCCTCCTTCAAGGACGCCGCGCCGCTGCCGGATCCGCTTCAGGCGGCCGGCCCTCTCCTCTTCCCGCTCGGCCTGATCACGCTGGTGGCGATGGCCGTACGCCCACTGCGGGGGGTGTCGATCGTCTCGCCTCTGCTGACGCTCGGCGGGTTCCTGCTCCTCGGTTTCGACCTCGACCTCCTTTCCGTGGGCGCGGCGCTCGTCCTCGCCGGCCTCACCCCGCTCGCGATCAGATCCCGCAGGTAGGGGCCGACCAGAACCGCGAGGCCGGGCTGGCGACGTGGATGTGGTCGTTGTGATCGGGGTAGCCGGGACCGAGGATCTGGTTGAAACCGTGGTAACGCGCCTGACTCGCGATCGTGCAGAAGCCCTGCGATCCCGCCGCGAGGTCGGCGGCGTCGCCGTACAGGTGGCGGCTGTTCGAGGCGCCTCCGACGGCGCTGTTGCACGAGGTGCTTCGGAAACCGCTGTTGACGCCGAGCGCGCGGTCGCCGAGCGCGTGCCGGAGCGCCTGGAGCTTCCACATCGTGACGAGCGCGTTCGCCTTCGCCGTAGCGGTAGACACCGCGCCGCCGGCCCAGGTGCTGTTGCAGCGGTTGAGCTCGCCGTAGGTGAAGTTGACAGGCGTGCAGTCGTCGTCCTGCAGGGCGTACAGCTTCGCGTACGTCTGCGGGCCGGCGTTGCCGTCAGCGGTGAGGCCGTACGCCTGCTGGAAGCGGGTGACCGCCGCCGACGTCGCGGGGCCGTAGCTGCCGTCGAGGGAGAGCACGGCGCCGTAACCGGGATAGCCGGAGACGCGGATCTGGAGCTGGCGGACGTCTTCGCCGGTCGCGCCCTGGGACAGCGCGCGGGACCAGGTGTAGCAAGCGTCGGCGGCGGCCGGCGACGCCGTGCCCACCACCCCGAGGACGCTGGTAGCGATGAGCAGGGAGAGTGCCGCGATGACGCGACGGATCTTTCGGTTCACGAGGTGCCTCCGGGGGTCGGTCGACGTGTGATTCCGGAGATCATGCCGAGAGTTCACCGCGTCGGCAACCCGAGATCCGTGGCGTAACTCGCTGGGTCACGGGCCGAAGGGCTGCGACCTCCCCGGTCTGAGCCGTGCTCTCCAACCGTTGATCGACGAGGCCGCGGCCGACGACATCCGGGTCTCGGTCGGGCTCGGCGATCTGCGGCGCGGGAGCACGGACGTGGTCAGGTCGACGGCCTCGTACAACCTGGCGAGTACGATCAGCTCGCCCAGGAGGTCGCCACGGAGTTCGGTGTCGAGACGCAGCGGCTCGGCAACCCCGTCGTGCAGCAGATCGGGCTCGCGGCCATGCGAGGACCTGACCGCAGAGGTGTAGCGGAGCGCGGGTGCGTCGGGGGTACCCCCGACGCCCCGCTAGGCCGGACGGAACGAGTCGTGCGCCTCGACGACCGCGTGCTTGACCATCACGTGCTGCGTGATCGTGTACTCGAGGACGGCCTCGTGGCTCATGTCCTTGCCGAACCCGCTGCCCTTGACTCCACCGTGCGGCGCCTCCGACGCGATCGGGAGGTGGTCGTTCACCCAGGTCACGCCCGCCTCGAGGGAGTGCGTGACGCGCAGCGCGCGGGCGACGTCCGCGGTCCACACCGACGAGGCGAGCCCGTACGCGCTGTCGTTCGCGAGCGCGATCGCGTCCTCCTCGGTGTCGAACGGCAGCGCGACCAGGACCGGCCCGAAGACCTCGTCCTGGACGATCTCGGAGCTCTGGTCGGCGCCGGTGACGAGCGTCGGCGGGTAGTACGCACCAGGACCGTCGGGCACGACTCCCCCGCACGCCACCTTGGCGCCCGCCTCGACGGCACGCTCCACGAACCCGTGCACGCGGTCGCGGTGCTCGCGCGAGACCAGCGGGCCGATGTCGGTGGCGCCGTCACGCGGGTCGCCGACGCGGATCGCGCCCATACGCTGGGCGACGGCCTCGACGACGGCGTCGTACGCGGGCCGCTGGACGTAGAGGCGCGTCGCGGCAGTGCAGTCCTGGCCCGAGTTGTACGTCGCCGCCATCGCGAGGCCCTGCGCGGCGGCGTCGACGTCCGCATCGGCAAAGACGAGCGCGGGCGCCTTGCCGCCGAGCTCGAGGTGGACGCGCTTCGTCTGCGGGGCCGCCGCGCCCATCACGGCGCGACCGGCGCGGCTCGATCCGGTGATCGAGACCATCGCGACGTCGGGGTGCGCGACGAGCGCCTCTCCGATGTCAGCCCCGCCCGTCACGACGTTGAGCACGCCGGCGGGCAGGCCGGCGTCGGCCGCGAGCTGCGCGAGCAGGAGCGTGCTGCGGGGCGTGGTCGGCGCAGGCTTGAGGACCATCGTGTTGCCGGCCGCGAGCGCGGGACCGAGCTTCCAGATCGCCATCACGAGCGGGAAGTTCCACGGGGCGACGGCGCCCACGACGCCGACCGGCCGGCGGATCAGCATCGACGTGTAGCCCTCGCTCAGCACGCCGGCACCGCTGCCCTCGAGCGACCGCGCCGACCCCGCGAAGAAGCGCAGGTTGTCGGCCGCGAACGGGAGCTCACCGTCTGCGAAGACGGCGGTCGGCTTGCCGGAGTCGGCGACCTCGAGTGCGGTGAGCGCGTCGGCGTTCGCCTCCAGGAGGTCGGCGAGCCGGAGCAGAACCCGCGCGCGATCCCCCGCCGTACGGCGCGACCAGGCGCCGAAGGCCGCGGATGCCGCGGCGACCGCCGCCTCGACATCGGCGAGCGACGCCTGCGCGAACCGTACGGTCTCCTCGCCCGTCGCCGGGTCGACGAGCACGACCTCGTCTCCGGTCGAGGCGCGGGCGACCCCGTCGACGAACGCTCCGGACACTGGCTCCATCGTCTCCTCCATCAGCTGTTGAACCCCACTCCGAACTTGTCGAGCACACGCAGCATCGCGGGACGCTTGCCGGTCGTGTCCTCGCGGGCGAGCTGGTGCCGCATGACCTGGACGATCGGGTAGCGCAGCGGCTCGGGCGGGAACGGGATCGGCCGACCGGTGATCGCGGCGAGCCGGGTGCGCTCCGTACGGCGGCGTGCGAGCAGGTCGAGCGCGACCTGCGCCCCGAACCGCGACGAGGCGACGCCGAGCCCGGTGTAGCCCACTGCGTAGGCCAGCCGGCCGGCGTACGCCGTGCCGAAGACCGGCGTGAAGCGGGTGGACGTGTCGATGATCCCTGCCCAGCGGTGCGTGACCCCGAGACCGTCGAGCATCGGGAACGTGTCGTACAGGTGGTTCACCAGCAGCTCGTGCGAGGCGTCGCGCTGGGCGAGGCCCGCGTCCGTCCGGGCGCCGTAGTAGTAGATCGCGTCGTAGCCGCCGAACAGGATCCGGTCGTCAGGCGTACGACGGTAGTAATGGAACTGGTTGCCTGCGTCGGTCATCCCCTGGTTGTCCGACCACCCGATCGCGGACAGCTGCGCGTCGGACAGCGGCTCGGTGACGATCACGTGGTCCCAGACCGGGATCGTGTAGGCGCGGATGCGGCGCAGCAGCGGCGGGAACGCATTCGTGGCGACGACGACCTGGCGCGCGTGCGCGACACCGCCTTCGAGGGTCACCGTGACTCCGTCGCCACGGCGGCTCATCCCCGTGACGACCGAGCGCTCGTGGAGGCGGACGCCGCGGCGCCGTGCCGCCTCGGCCAGCCCGTGCAGCAGGCGTACGGGGTCGACGAGACCACCGCCGCTGCGCACGCGCATGCCCGCGAGGTAGGTCGGCGAGTCGACGTCCTTGCGCACCTCGTCGGCGGACAGGAGGGTCACGTCCTCGCCGTGCTCCTGATGGGTCGCGAACGAGGCGGCGAGGGCCTCGACCTCGTGCGGTCGCGTCGCGACGACCGTCTTGCCGCACAGCCGCAGGTCGGCGTCGATGCCCTCACGGGCAAGGAAGGCCGCGATCTCCTCGACGTTGTCGCGGCCGAGCCGGACCAGCTCATCGAGCTCGTCGGGCCACATGGCCGTGCCGTGAGCGAGCCCGTGGGTGAGGGAGTCCGAGACGAACCCGCCGTTGCGGCCGGAGGCGCCGGCGCCTATCCGCCCTGCCTCGAGGACGACGACGTCACGAGACGGGTCCTCCTCCTTGGCGAGGATCGCGGTCCACAGACCGGTGAGTCCGCCGCCGATGACGGCGAGGTCGGCCCGCGCGGTGCCGACGAGCGGATCGGCGTCGCCGGACGGACGGGTGCGGTCGGTCCAGTACGGGCGCGGGCAGGCATCCGCGAGGATTCGGGCGGCGCGCGTCACAGACTCCCTCCGACCACGACAGCAGCGTCGGCGGTCCACGTGAGCGAGACCTCGGCCCCGCGCTCGACCGTGGAGACGCCGCTGATCGCGCAGAGCACGGGATCAGCGTGGTCCGGGACGTCGACCGCGACCGTCGACACCCCGCCGTAGAACTGGGTCTCGACGACCCGGCCGTCGAGGAGCCCGGCTCCTGGCTCTCCGATGCGTGTCTCCTCCGGCCGTACGACGAGGTGGGCGTCGCCGGAGACGTCACCGACGAGGTGCCCCGGGAGGAGCCCGACGCTGTCGACGTGGATCCCGCCGTCGACGACGCGCCCGGCGAAGCGGTTGCCGTCTCCGATGAAGTCCGCGACAAACAGGTTGGCCGGACGGCGATAGATCTCGACCGGGGTCGCGACCTGCTGCACGCGTCCGTGCGCGAGGACGGCGAGGCGGTCGGCCATCGACATCGCCTCTTCCTGGTCGTGCGTCACGACGACGAACGTGATGCCCACCTCCTGCTGGAGGCGCTTGAGCTCGAGCTGCATCTGCGACCGGACCTTGCGGTCGAGCGCCGACAGCGGCTCGTCGAGGAGCAGCAGCTTGGGGCGCTTCACGACGGCGCGCGCGAGGGCGACCCGCTGGCGCTGGCCGCCGGAGAGCTGGTGCGGCTTGCGGGAGGCCATCGCCGACAGGCCGACCGTCTCCAGCACCTCGCCGACCCGCTGACGGATCTCACCCTTCGACAGCTTCTCCTGCTCCAGCCCGTACGCGACGTTGCGCTCGACACTCATGTGCGGGAACAGCGCGTACGACTGGAACATCAGGTTGAGCGGGCGCCGGTGCGGGGGCAGCGCCACGAGATCCTCGCCACCGAGGCGCATCTCGCCGCTGTCAGGGTGCTCGAAGCCCGCGATCGCGCGCAGCAGCGTCGTCTTGCCGCAGCCGGACGGACCGAGCAGCGCGAAGAACTCGTTCTCGGCGATCGTGAGGCTCACGTCGTCCAGCGCGGTCACGTCACCGAAGCGGCGCGTCACGTGGCGCAGCTCGACCAGCGGCGCGCGCGACGGTGACGCCTTCGCGGTGCTCGGGGTCGTCACGTGCGTCTCACTCATCGGTGGCCTCCGTACGTCGGCTCAGTCGGGCGGACGCGATCACGACCGTGAGGCTGACGAGCAGCAGCACGGTGGCGAGCGCGTTGATCTCGGGAGTCACGCCGAAGCGGACCATCGAGTAGATCGAGATCGGCAGGGTCGGGGTGGTCGGGCCGTTGGTGAAGAACGCGATGACGAACTCGTCGAGCGACAGCGTGAACGTCAGCAAGGCACCGGCCACGACCGCGGGCGCGATCGTCGGCAGGGTCACGCGGCGGAATGTGGTGAGCGCCCCCGCGCCGAGGTCGCGCGAGGCCTCCTCGAGCGACGGGTCGGCCTGGGCGAGGCGTGCGCGGACGACCGCCACGACGAACGCCATGCCGAACACGGCGTGGGCCAGCATGACCGAGAAGAGCCCCAGCGTCATGGAGATCAACGAGTAGAACGACAGCAGCCCGATCGCCAGCACGAGGTCGGGCATGATCGCGGGCGACATCGCGTACGCGTCGAGGGCGGACGACCGGGTGTAGCGCGCGAGGCCGACCGCGAGCGTGGTCCCGAGCACGACGGCGATAGCGGTCGCTCCGGCGGCGACGACGAGGCTGTTGCCCAGCGCCTCCAGCAGGGCGGAGTTGCCGGCCAGCTCGCCGTACCAGCGCAGGCTGAACCCGTCCATCGAGAACGCCGAGCGCCCGCCGTTGAACGACATGACGACGAGGACGGCGATCGGCAGGTAGAGGAAGAGCATGCACAGCGCCAACGGCAGGCGCAGCCACCCCAGTGCCTTCATGAGGGGCCTCCCGTCGAGACGCGGCGGCTGACCCGCGACTGCACGAAGAACAGCACGACCAGCACCACGATGAGGACCAGCGCGAGCGTCGCGCCGAACGGCCAGTCGCGGGCCTTGAGGAACTGGTCGCGCACGACGTTGCCGACCATCACGAACTTGCCGCCGCCGAGCAGCTCGGGCACGACGAAGTTGCCCAGGCTCGGCACGAAGACGAAGATGCAGCCGGTCAGCGCACCGGGCAGGGTCAGCGGCCAGGTGATCGTACGGAACACGCGGAACCGGCTCGCGCCGAGGTTCGTCGCCGCCTCGCGCAGCTCGGGGTCGAGCTTCGAGATCGATGCGTACAACGGCAGGATCATCAGAGGCAGGTAGGCGTAGACGAGACCGACGACGACCGCCCCACGGGTGTAGAGCAGCGTGATCGGGTCCTCGATCACCCCCAGGCTCTCAAGGCCTCGATTGACGAGTCCTTCAGAGCTCAGCAGCACGATCCAGGCGTACGTCCGGACGAGGAAGTTCGTCCAGAACGGGATGACGACCAGCACGAGAGCGACGTTGCGCCACCGCGCGGGGAGCTGGGCGATCGCGTACGCGACCGGGTAGCCGATCAGCAGCGCGAGGATCGTCGCGGAGCCCGCGATCACGACCGAGTCGACGAGCACGGCCCGGTAGGTCGGTGAGAGCGCGCGGCTGAAGTTGTCCCACGTGAACTCGTACACGACGCCACCGAAGCGACCGCGCTGGAAGAACACATAGCTGAGCACGAGCAGGACCGGCACGGCCATGAACGCCGTGACATAGCCCAGCCCGGGGACGAGGAGGGTGACGCGCTCCCACCGGGAGGAGCGCTCGCCGGCGCCCCTCCCGGTGGGAGTGCTGGTGATCAGATCGGTCACTAGCTCGACGTGATCTCGGTGACGAGCTGGGAGTAGAGCGTCGCGGCCTCGCCGAGATCGGTCAGCGACTCACCCTTGAGGAGCTCGTCAGCGGTGACCTGGAGCGGCGGGTACTGCGCCTTCAGCTCGGCGGGGAGCAGGTCCATCGCCTTCTGGTTCGGGACGTTGTAGAGGATGTTCTCCGCTGCCCACGCACCGTTCTCCGGCTCCAGGAGGTAGTTGATGAACGCGTGCGCGGCCTCCTTGTTCTTGGAGGTCTTCAGCACGACCATCGTGTCGACCCAGAGGTCGCTGCCCTCCTCGGGCACGGTGAACGTGATGTCCTTGTTCTCGGTCGTGCCGTAGTTGCACCAGCCGTCCCACGCCTGCACCATCACGGCCTCGCCGGAGATGAGCCGCTCGTAGAACGTGGTGTCGTCGTAGGCGAGCAGGTTCTTCTTGGCGGCGACGAGCTTGTCCTTGACCTGCGCCATCTCGTCCTCGTCGGTGGTGTTCGCCGAGAAGCCGAGGGCCTTCTGCGCCGGGAGCATCAGCCAGCGGTCGGTGGCCATCATCGTGACCTTGCCCTTGTAGGCGTCCTCTGGCTCGAGCAGGTCGTTCCAGCTGGTCGGCGCCTCCTTCACAAGGTCGGAGCGATAGCAGATGCCCGTGGTGCCCCAGGTGTACGGGACGGAGATCTCGTTGCCCTTGTCGTACGCCATGGTGGTCGCCGGCTCGGCAAGGTTCTTGAGGTTCGGGATCAGCTCGTCGTGGATCGGCTCCACCAGCCCCTGGGCGGCGAGCGCCTGCGCGAACTGCCCGGAGACGAACGCGACGTCGATGCCGGAGTCTGAACCGGCCGTCAGCTTCGCCATGATCTCTTCGTTCGTGGCGTGGTTGGTGACTTCCATGGAGGCGCCCGTCGCCTCCTCGAACTTCGTCGCGACGTCCTCGGGCATGTAGTCAGCCCAGTTGGACACGACGATCGACTGCTTGCTGAGGTCGGCGTCGGGGTCGAGGTCTGCGGCCGCGGAGTCGTCCCCGTCGGACCCGCCACACGCCGCAAGTGCGGCGACGAGGGCGATGCCGGCCGCGGCGGCCAGCGCGCGGCGGCTGGTGGACGCGAATGCCTTCATGGTTGGCTCCAGGTGTGCGAGTTTCCCGCCTGGTGCGGGTGGGGGACACATTTGCACCTCTATTGAGTACTTGACAAGACCCTGAAACACGAGAGCAACGGTCGAAACAAATTCGTCACTGAAGAAGTCTTCAAATTTCGGCCTAGCAATGGGAGGCTAGCGCACAATCACCACTCGCATGACGACGCAAAGGGGGCCCGATGGCGAAGACCCAGGGCCAGAAAGACCGGCGTGCCGCACTCATCCGCGCGACCCAGCAAGCGGTCATCGCGCACGGCGCCGACGTCAAGCTCACCGAGATCGCCAAGCAGGCCGGCCTCACGTCCGGTGCCGTGCTGTACCACTATCCGGACGTCCAGTCCCTGATCCTGGAGGCGAACCGCGCCGGCACCGAGCGCTTCTACGACGAGCGCATGCGGACGCTCGCGGCGATCGAGGACCCCGCTGAGAAGCTGGTCCGGACGATCCGTTCGGGTCTGCCGAGCGACGCCGACGACGACGCGGTGCGGCTCTTCTGCGAGCTCGGCGGCGCTGCGCGGCGTCATCCCGTGTACGGCGCGCTGCTGACCTCCCTGTACGACCGCCAGGTCGCGATGTACCAGGTGATCCTCGAGACCGGCGCCGCCCGTGGCGCGTTCGAGTTGCGCCAGGACTCGCTGACGATCGGGCGCAACCTCGTCGCGCTCGAGGATGCGTACGGCTACCGCATGATGGCCGGGCACCCGACGATCGACCACGAGGTCGCGTGCGAGCTGCTCCTCGACTACGCCAGGCTGGCCACCGGCAACCTGCTCATCACCAAGGCTGCTCCTGACGACGAAGGGACCCCCACCGATGACTGACCGCGCCCTGACGATCCTGTTCATGCCCGAGTCGGCGTACGGCCCGACGAACCAGTGCGTCGGTCTCGGCGACATCCTGCTCGGACGCGGCCACAAGGTCGTGTTCGCGGCCGAGGCGTCGTGGAAGGGCAAGCTCGAGCCGCTCGGCTTCGTCGAGGCGCTGGTCGATCTCGCTGCGCCCGCCGAGGGAGCCGACGAGGCCGAGGAGGAGGACGCGGGCAAGTTCTGGACGGACTTCATCGCCGAGACCGCGCCGGAGTTCCGCAAGCCCACCGTCGAGCAGCTCGAGTCGTTCGTCGCGCCGACCTACCAGGCGCTCATCGACGGCGCGGTCTACTGCGAGCCGCAGTTGCGCGCGATCATCGCCGAGCACCAGCCCGACGTCATCGTCGAGGACAACGTCGTCACCTTCCCGGCGCTGATGACCTCTGACGCTCCGTTCGTCCGCATCGTCTCGTGCAACCCGCTGGAGGTGCGTGGCAGCGCCGACCTGCCGCCGCTGTTCGCCGGCTACCCGATCGCCGACCGCGCCGAGTGGGACGCGTACGACAAGCGCTTCAAGGAGACCCATCGCGAGATGTGGGAGGCGTTCAACACCTGGGTCCAGGAGCAGGGCACTCCCCCGCTGCCCGACCTGGAGTTCCTGCACACCTCCGACACGCTGAACCTGTACGTGTTCCCCGAGGAGGCCGACTACGACGCGGTGCGTCCGCTTGACGAGACGTGGGCACGGATCGACTCCAGCGTGCGCGAGACCGACGAGGACTACGTCGTGCCGACCGAGGTCGCCGACCGTCCCGACGACTCCGCGCTGATCTATCTCTCGCTCGGCTCGCTCGGTGGTGCCGACCTCGGCCTCATGCAGCGGCTGGTCGACGTCCTCGGGACCACCCGGCACCGCTTCATCGTGAGCAAGGGCCCGCGCGCCGACGAGCTGACGCTGCCGGAGACGATGGTCGGCGCGCAGATGGTGCCGCAGACCAAGGTCATCCCGCAGGTCGACCTCGTCATCACGCACGGCGGCAACAACACCACGACCGAGACGCTGCACTTCGGCAAACCGATGATCGTGCTGCCGCTGTTCTGGGACCAGTACGACAACGCGCAGCGCGTGGACGAGCTCGGCTTCGGCCGACGGCTCGACACGTACGGCTTCGAGGACGCCGAGCTGGTCGACGCGGTCGAGGCGCTGCTCGCCGACACCGAGCTGCGTGCGCGGATGGAGACGATCGGCGCGCGGATCCGTGAGCGCGACGGCCTGCGCAAGGGAGCGGACCTGATCGAGAAGGTCGGGCTGGACCACGTCGGCCGCGTTGCCGACCCGACGCTGGCCGATGCGCTGGAGTCGTCGGCCGTGGAGTCCTGACATCGACGACCTCGCCGCAGCCGTCCGGGCCGCGGACCCGGTCGACGTCCTCCCCGCGCGACACGCGGCGGAGGCGGGCCGGGTCCGCGGCCCGCTCGCGCTGGTCGCCGCGACCTCGCTGTCGGCGACGGTCACGCTGACCGTGGTGGAGGACGCGGACAGTCGCAGGTACGCGGCGCCGCTCGTCCTCGACGGCGACCGCGTCCGGCGGGCGGTGCCCGGGGACGGTGCGGCGCTCGCGCTGGTCGAGGCGCTCGGCCGTGGGTCCGACGGCGCGTTCTCCCTCACCCGGTGGGACGGGCATCCCGTCACCGCGGAGCGAGTGATCGACGTCGACCAGAGCAACGAGTCGGTCATCGTCCACGGGCCGGACGGCGGGGCCGTCGTGAAGTGGGTCGTCCGCGTCAGCGACGACGCAGACCCGGCGCCCGTAAGGGTCGCACGGCTGGTCGAGGCCGGGTTCGACGCGATGCCGACGCCGTGGGGCATGGTGCAGTGGCAGCCTGATCCCGAGAGCCCGCCCAGCCTGGTCGCGATGGTGACCGCGCTTGTGCCCGACGCACGCGACGGATGGCAGTGGGCGGTCCAGGACGCCGTCGCCTACGCGTCCGGCGCCACCTCGCTCCACGACTCCGCGACCGCACCCGGCGCTGCCCTCGGCGGGATCGTCGCGGCGATGCACCTTGGGCTTGCTGACTCCTCTCCCCCGGTTGCCGATGCCGAGCACGCCGCGGCGTGGCACGCCGAGGCCCTCGCGACCCTGGACGACGCGCTGGCCCTCATGGACGGCGCAGAGCGCGTGCGCCTTGAGCGCCACGCTGACGCACTGCGGAGCGACCTCGGCGCGCTCGCTCACGCCGCCGGCACCCCTCTCGTCCCGATCCACGGCGACCTCCACGTCGGTCAGGTCCTGCACGGCACCGATGGGGCGTACCGCGTGACCGACTTCGACGGGAACCCCGTCGCGACTCCAGCCGAACGCCTCGCACCGCAGCCCGCGGCGGTCGACGTCGCCGGGATGGCGCAGAGCCTTGACCACGTCGCGTACGTGGTGCGGCACCGCACGCCCGGCGTCGACCCGGCGGCAGTCCAACGCTGGCGTACGACGGCGGTCGAGGCGTTCCTGTCCTCCTACCGCGCGACCCTCGATGCGGCCGGACGCGGGGACCTCCTCGACGAGCGCCTGCTCGTGCCCATGAGAATGCGACAGGTGTGCCGCGAGTACGTGTACGCGGGACGGCACCTCCCGCACTGGCGCTACGTGCCCGACCGCGCCGTGCGTGACCGCTACGAAGACTTCACCGTTGTTGCCGCCGAGAAGGATGGTCCTGCCTGATGAACCCCGACGCGTTCGCCGCCGACCTCGCGGAGAAGCCCGCGCGACTGGCCGAGCTCGCCGCTGCGCTGGAGCGCGACGACCCGTGGGCGGCGGTCGGCCTCGACGCGCGGTCGGCCGACCTCGTCTTCGTGGGCATGGGGTCCTCGCACTACGCGTCGAGCGTCGCCGCGGCACGGCTGCGCGCACGGGGGGTCCGCGCCGTCGCCGAGCTGGCGAGCAGCGACCTGCTTCCCCGTACGGGGCCTGGGACGACCGTGGTCGCGGTGTCGGCCTCCGGCGGGTCGCGGGAGACCCTCGACGCGCTCGACCGCATCGCAGACTCCGGCGCCCGGGTGGTGGGCGTGACCAACGTCGAGTCGTCGGCACTGGCCGAGCGCGCGGACGTCGTTGTCCCGATGCTGGCCGGCCCGGAGCACGGCGGTGTCGCGTGCCGGTCGTTCCAGCACACGCTCGCGCTGTTCCTCGCGCTCGAGGCGGGGCTGAGCGGCACCGTGATGCCGGCCGCGACCGTCCGTGCTGCTGCCGACGCCTCGGCAGACCTGCTCGACCGCGAGTCCGCGTGGCTGCCTGCGGTGACGGAGGCGGCGCTCGGCCCCGACGGCACGCACCTCGCGGCACCGGCACGGCGGCTCAGCTCGGCGCAGCAGTCGGCGCTCATGCTGCGTGAAGGCCCGCGTCTCGCGGCGATCGGCTGCGAGACCGGCGACTGGGCGCACGTCGACGTCTATCTGACGAAGAACACCGACTACCGGCTCGTCCTGTTCGGCGGCTCCCGCTGGATCGACGGCGTACGCGAGTGGACCGACCCCCGGGGCACGACGATCGTGTCCGTCGGCGAGGACCTCCCGACGGCCACCGTGGCCGTGCGCTTCCGTGGCGACGAGGACGACGACGTGCGGCTGCTGAGCGAGACGCTCGTGATGGAGCTCGTCGCCGCACGGCGGTGGCAAGCGCAGGCGCAGGCCTAGGTGTAGGCCTGCGCCGCGCCGCCCTACCCGAGCGGTCGCGACCAGACGTCGGCGATCGAGGGGTCGTAGTACGCCGGGTCGTCCTGGTTCTCGAACTTCACACGCACGGTCCCGTCCGCCGCGGCCAGCGCTGCCGGCACGACGACCTCGTGCGTCTCGGTGCCGGCGCCCACGGTGCGCTGGTGCGTCCGCAGCAGTACTTCCTCGCCGTCGACGTAGACCTTGTAGCGCTTGGTCTGCGCTCGGTCGTACGTCTCGACCGCGCGGAGCACGAACGGTTTGCCGGGCTCGATCTCGAGGTCGAACGCGAAGTGCGAGAACGGCGTGAGGTGACCCGCGTACCGCCGCGTCAGCCCTGCCTCGTTGCTCGTTCCGGACGAGCTGGATGCCGTCAGACCGTGCGCCTGCTCCGAGGACGCCGCCCCGAGGTCGACGTGGTCGATCGCATCCGCGACCGACGGATCGATCACGACCACCGCCGTCCCGCTGCCGGTGGCGAGCTTCTCGCCGTCGCGGGTGAACGCCACGTCGAGCGAGTGCTGGGCGCGGGCCCGCTCGGTGTCGCGGGGAACAGCCACGGACAGCGACACCGTCTCCTCGCCACCCGCTGCCACCTCGACGTCCACGGGCTCCGGCACGGTCCAGCCCTTCGGGACCCCGACCTCGACCGAGCCGGTGACGGGCACCCGGCCCAGGTTGCGGACGCGCGTGGTCACCGTTGCCTCCCCACCGGGGCGGACCTCGCTCGGCGTCACGACGACTTCGTCCAGCGCGACCGGAGAGGCGACACCGACCGTGAAGCGCTTCGAGACCGCCAGGTGTGCGCCGGAGACCACGAAGCCGACCCGTGCCGACGCCGTGACCGAGGCCGGCTTCTGCTCCTCGTCGACGGTGACGGTGAGGTCCGTGCTCTTCTGCTCGCCCGGGGCGAGCTTCTTCGCGAGCGTCACCGGCTTCCCGGCTGCCCACCCGTC
Organism: Mumia sp. ZJ430; assembly: GCF_011751845.1. Classification (NCBI taxonomy): domain Bacteria; kingdom Bacillati; phylum Actinomycetota; class Actinomycetes; order Propionibacteriales; family Nocardioidaceae; genus Mumia; species Mumia sp. ZJ430. Next base: position 432,959 of record NZ_JAAHFK010000002.1, read on the forward strand.
AGGCAGCTCGACAGCAGAGGCGGTGATGTCGCTCGACTGACGCCGCCCGCCGTTGCTCGCCGTCACTGTCACGGCGACGTCGTCACCGGGTCGTACGGCGGTGTCCGGTGCCGTCGCGCGGAACGACAGCTCGAGCAGGTCCGCCACGGCGACGGATGTGGCGCCGCGCGCGCCCTCGAGCGCCGCGCGTACCTTCTGCTCGTCGCTGTCCGACAGACCCGCCGAGGCGATCAGGTGGTCGAGCGGCTTCAGGGCGTGGTGCGCGAGGACGAGCGCGTCGGCCGCCTTCTCGTCGCGGTCCTGACGGGCATGCGCAAGAGCCGCCGTGGCGGAGGCGTCCGCGCCGGACGCCGCGACGCGGGCAAGCGCGAGCATCGCCGCACGCCCACCACTGACGTCGCGCAGGCTCGTCCGCAGCTCCCCGATGCGGTCCTTCACGTCCCCGACGAGGCCGGCCTGATCGTCGGAGACGAACGCGTACGAGCCGGAGCCGACCTCGACGACGACGTCGCCGCCGGCGTACGACACGTCATGGACACCCTCGGCGTCGGCGACCGCACGCCCTCCCTCGGTGACGGCGAGCGCGTTCGCGGCAGGGATGCGCACGGTCGCGGTGGAGCCGACCGGCACGTCGACATCCATCGTGAGGCGGTCGCCGCTGCGCCGCCAGCTGTTGCTGACCGGACCGTACGGCGTCTTGGTCGAGGCGCGTGCCCAGTCCATCTTGTCGGTGACCGCCGGGGCGATGGAGACGTTGCGGTAGCCGGTCTCCTCCGACGGGCTGATGCCCGCCACGTCGTGGTAGTACCAGTCGTCGACCGTGCCGAGGAAGTAGTGGCCGCGGGAGCGGGCGTCGAGCGCCCAGTGCTCCCACATCGACGTGCCGCCGTTCTCGGTCATGAAGCCCCAGCTGGGATACGTCGTCTGCGTGGCGAGCTCGTACGCGATGTCGGCGTAACCGTGGTCGGTGAGGACCGGCAAGAGGTACTTCGTGCCGAGCACACCCGTGTTGAGGTGCATGCCCTTGTCCTTGACGTCAGCGACGATGCTTGCCGCGGCCGTCTTCGCGGTCGCCTCGTCCGGGGCCAGCCCGAACGCGAGCGCGAGCACGTTGTGCGTCTGTCGGTAGCCGCGGTCGCCGTTGCCGCGGTAAGAGCCGGCGGCGCGGTCGAGGAAGCGGTCGTTGAAGGTCTTCTTCACGACGGCGGCGTTCTTCGCGAAGGCGTCGGCATCGGCGTCCTTGCCGAGGAACCGGGCCGAGCGCTCCATCGACGTCAGCATCGCGTACAGGTACGCCGTACCCGAGACCCGCGTGTCCTCGGGTGCGTTGCCACCGGCTGGGCTCGCCTCAGGGCTCACCCAGTCACCCAGGCGGGGATTGGTCACGAGCCCGTCCGCGGAGCGACCGAACTCGAGGTCGACGTACTTCTTCATGCCGTCGTAGTAGTGGGTGAGCGTGCGGGTGTCTCCGCCGTACTGATAGAGCCACCACGGGATCATCACGTACGCGGAGTGCCACGGCGGCGCGACGCCCCACTCCCCCCAGCTGCCGGAGCTCGGCGCGATCACCATCGGCGCGCCCTCGGCGTCGCGGGTGTCGTTCATGTCGGTCGTCCACTTGGCGAAGAGCTCGTGGACGTCGAGGTTCATCATGAACATCTCGGCGCCGACGGCCGCGTCACCGGTCCACCCGTTCTTCTCGAACATCGGGGTGTCGGTCGGGATCCCGTGGATGTTGTTCTTGAGCGTGTCGACGACAGCACGGTGCACGTCGTTCATGATCCGGCTGGAGCTCTCGAACGATCCGGTCTCCGCGGCGTCGGTGTGCACCGCCTTGGCCGAGAACGCGCTGAGCGGCGGTGCTTCGTCGCCCGGCCACCCGGTGACCTCGACGTACTGGAAGCCCTTGTAGGAGAACTGCGACTCCCACGACTCCTTCTCCCCTGTGCCGGCCAAGATGAAGCGGTCGGTCTGGAAGCCGGACTGGAAGCCTCCGTTGTTGGAGAAGTTCGGTCGGCCGTCGGCCTTGAGCTTCTCGCCGTACTGCGCCTTGATCGTCGTGCCTGCGGCGCCCTTGGCGGTGAGCTCGACCCATCCGGCGAGGACCCGGGGGAACTTCACGACGTACACGCCGTCGGCAGGCTCCGTGATCTCTTCGGCAGGCAGCGACTCAGTGACACGGATCGGCTGCTGCCGCTGGTTGACCAGCGTGCCCTTCGGTCCGTCGACCTCGCTCGCATGCTTCCATGCCGCGTCGTCGAACCCGACCTCGTCGAACCCGTCCTGCACCAGGCGCGCGTCGTACGTCTCGCCGGCGAAGAGGTCGTCGAAGACCGTCGGGCCGTCGTGGATCGTCCAGGAGTCGTCGGTCACCACGTTCTTGGTGGTCCCGTCCGCGTACTCGAGCCGCAGGACCGCACGGGTGACGGGCTCGTCGTGCCACGGCGGCGACTCCCACCGCCAGACGTTGCCGCCGGTCATCCCGTAGAAGCCGCGACCGAGCTCGACGCCCAGCGCGTTCTTGCCGGGCTGGAGCTGGTCGGTCAAGTCGGTGCCGACGTACTGTGCGCGGTCGTCGAAGTCGGTGAACCCCGGCGACAGTACATCCTTGCTGATCGGCGCACCGTTCACGCTGACGTCGGCATAGCCGCCCGCCGCGACGAAGAGCGTCGCCGCAGTGAGGTTCTTGCCGACGGAGAACTCCTTGCGCAGGAGCGGTGCAGGAGCGGTCTTCTTCGCAGGCGGGCGGACGCCGCTCCCCCACGGGCCGCTGCCGTACGCGGCCTGGACCACAGCCGGCGCCCACGCACTGTCATCGAAACCGGGTTCCTGGAATCCGTCCGTGACCTGCTTGCTCGCCTTCCAGGAGGTGTCGGTGGTCGTGACCGTCGTCGAGCCGTCGGACCACGTCGTCCGGATCTTGGCGATCAGGCCGGCGGGCGATCCGGGCCCGTTGTCGGTGCGCACGGCGAGGACGTTGCGATCCGGCCGCAGCGCGACCTTGTAGAGGTGCGACTGCTGCCACTCGTTCTCCGCGCCGCTGGTCTCACCGAGGAGCGAGCCGTTGAGCCAGACGCGGAACAGGTCGTCGGCGGTGAGGAGGATCTCGGCGCTGATCGCCGTCTTGCCCTCCGGCGCGTCCCACGTGGAGCGGAACGCGCGGGGCTCCGCGGGCGCGACCGGGGTGGTTGCCTCCGGGGTCCAGATCCACGAGGCGCCCCTCGGGTCGAGCGAGTCGGTCTCCGCCACGCGCTCGTTGCCGATCCACGCGCTGCCGGCCCAGTCTGTCTCTCCGAGCAGTCCGGTGCGGAACGTGCTCGTCGCGCCGGCCTTGCCCGCGCTCGTCACGACGTCGACGCGCCAGTGGTAGCGGGTCGCCGGGTCGAGGACCGGACCGGCGTACGCGACGTTCGCCGACTCCTGCGACCGTACGGTGCCGCTGTCCCAGCTCGTCCGGTTGCCGGTGAGGCCCTTCTCCGTGGTGGCGAGCCTCAGGCGGTACGACGTCTGCCTGACGTCGCGTTGCTTCGTCGAGATCACCCAGCTGAACCTCGGCTTCTCGACATCGAGTCCGATCGGCGTCGGCTTCTTCTCGACCTCGAGGTCGACGAGCTTCACGCCCTTCGGCGACGCGGTCGGTGCTGCTCCGACCGCGGGGGCGGCGTTCAGCGCGGGAAAGAGCAGGGCAAGCACCACGACGAGAGCCGCAGCGACACGACCCCGATCGAGCGGTCGGCGTTCCGACGCGGGCTTCGGCACGATTCTCCTCAGGAATTAAAACGATTCAACGAGGGAACGTAACCACACCTGATATGACGCGGACAACAGAAGTGACCGGTTGCGGCCAACACGCGCGACGGGGCTCCGACCATTGGACAGCAGAGGCCGCCCGCCCTCGACCCGAGTCGAGTGCGGGCGGCCCTTCGTCCTCTAGCGCGGTTGCTCCGCGATCTGGAACTGCACGTTGCCGTCCGGCGTGACCTGGGCGTCGAGGATCTTGTCGTCCAGCACCGCAGAGGCGCCGTCCTCGAGGTAGACCTTGGCCTCACCCGACTCGACGAGCGTGTCACCAGGCTCGCCTGCCAGTACGGCGGCGATGGCGAAGCCCTCCGCACCCGGTCCGCTGATGCGGAGACCCCCGTTCTCGGAGGGGACCTGCTTGTTGACCAGGGTCGTGACGATGTCGCTGGCGTTCTCGGTGAGGGTGAGCATGAGCTCTCCTTCCGTGGTGAACAGGTCCTCCCACCGTTCGTCGCGATGCGCCCGCGTTCAAGCGAGTGTCCGCTGGGTGGACAACCCGCCGGTACGGACGGCGGCTACCCTGCGGTCATGAGGAGCCACGTGACCCGGGAGGGCGGCACGGTCGTACGCCCGGCGGGTGCGTGGTCGGAGGCGGTCCACGCGCTCCTGAGAACGCTCAACGCGGCCGGCCTGGCGGGGGTCCCGGAGCCCCTCGAGATCATGCCGGACGGGCGGGAACGGCTCACCTACCTCGAAGGCACCGTCCCCGCCTACCCCATGCCGGACTGGGTGTGGGGAGACCTTGCGCTCGAGTCGACGGTGGAGCTCCTTCGTAGGGCTCACGACGCGTCGGCGAGCGCACCGAGGTCGGGACCGTGGCGGTCCCCCGTGCGCCAACCCGCGGAGGTCATCTGCCACAACGACTTCGCGCCGTACAACCTCGTGTTCGACGAGGGCCGCGCCATCGGCGCCATCGACTGGGACTTCGCGTCGCCGGGCCCGCGGGTATGGGATCTCGCCTACCTCGCGTACCGGATCGTGCCGCTCTCGACCGCCGACTTGGGCGATGGGTTCACCGACCGCCAGCGGCGTCGGCGACTTGAAAAGCTAGCGCGCCTGTACGACCCGGCCCTGGAGGCGGACGAGGTCTCGGCGATGGTTCCGGCACGGCTGCTCGAGCTCGCCGACCTCACTGCGGCAGCAGCCGAACGGCTGGGCGACGCCTTCCTCCACGACGACGCGGCGCTCTATCGCCGCGACACTGCGCACCTGTCGTCCTGAACTGTTCGTGGTCGCCACCTGCGTCGGGTTGACGGTCGCCACGCTGGGCGGCGAGGCCTACGAGACCGTCGTCCCGGTCTGGCTCGGGACGGTCACCGTCGTGCTCCCCGGCCTTGCCGGGATCACCGCCGTCGTCGCGGCCTGGCGGGGCGGGCGCGACTGAGGCGCGCGCGGGACCAGCGGCGAGCCCTACGGGTACGCGAGCCGGGTGCGTGACAGGAACGCGTCCGGCGTGCGCGACTCCAGGAGCTCGACGAGGACACCGTCGCTCGTCGTGCCGTAGCAGACGGCCGCGATGCCACCGCTGGACTCGGTGACGTCGTGGTGCCACGTCGTCCCGGCGACCTTCTGCCGTACGCCGTCGATGTCCGTGACGTCGAGGCAGAGGTGGTTGACGCCGAGGTCGACCGGGCGGGCCCGCGGCTCGTCGGCGCCTCCCAACACCTCGACGGCGACAGGGCCGGGAACCGTCGGAAGTGCGTGCGCCTCGGCGTCGGGGACCTGGACGAGGACACCGACGAGACCCGTCGGCCCGTCGCTGGCGACCACCGTCACCGGCGTGCCGTCCGGGCACCGTACGCGGCGCGCGCCCGACGGGGTACCGCCGGCGTCGACCGCCTGCGCGTACGTCGCGTCAGGGTCGACCGCCGCCCAGACGAGGCCCTTGACGCCGGGCGATCCCGGACTCCGTACGCCAGGGGTCGGCGACGCGAACGCGAAGAGCTCCATGAACGCGGCGTCCGTACGAAGCAGGATCACCTCGGCCGACGTGCCCTCGGTCGCGAGCGACTCGTCCGCCGGGGCCGTCCCGACCGGCCACCCGAAAGCCCCGTGCTCGTGCGCCGACAGGCCGCCGATCCAGAAGCGGCGTGCCGCCTCCAGGTCCGCGACGCTGATGCCTACGTGGTTGAGGGCGACGACGCGCCCGGCACTCTCCATGCCCGGAACCTATCGGGCGACAGCCTCCTCCGGGGCGGTCTTCACCCTCCCGGGCAGGACAAGCCCGGCAACCGCTGCCGAGACGGCGGCGGCGACGGCGGCGACCAGGAACGCCGCGGTGTATCCCGAGGCGGTCTGGTCGACCAGGCTGGCGGCGGCGACGCTCGACACGACCGCCGCCCCGAGCGACGCGCCGAACTCGTGGAACGTGGAGACGATGCCGGAGGCGATGCCCGCCTCGTGCGGTGCCACCATGCCGAGCGCCGTGGCTGACGCCACCACGAACAGCGTCCCGAGCCCAGCCGCGCTTACGCTGATGCCGACGACCACGCCGACGGTCGTCGTCCAGAGCACCGGGACGGCGAGACCCGCGGCGGCGAGGAGCATCCCGCCGACCCCGAGCGCGCGTCCGCCCGTACGGCCGATGAGCCGGCCACCGATCTGGGCTCCCGCCATGGTCGCCAGCGCGACGGGCAGGAACAGCAGCCCCGTCGCGAGCGGACCGAGGTCCGCGCGCCCCTGGAGGTAGAACGAGCCCAGGAAGAACACCGCCACCATCAGGGCCGTCGTGATCGCGATGACGAAGATGCCGGAGCTGACCGGCCTGCGCGCGAGCAGGTGCAGGTCCATCAAAGGTGAGGGGGCGATCCGCTGCCAGAGGCCGAACGCCAGGTAGAGCACGACGGAGACGGCGAAGAGGGTCAACGTCCGCGGCTCCAGCCAGCCGTCGTCCCCGGCGTCGATCATCGCGTAGATCAGGGTGCCGGTCGCCGCGGTGACGAGCACCGCACCGAGGACGTCCGGTCGCCGGGAGGCGCCGAGGCCCGCCGGCGGCAGACTGGGGAGCACGCGCGCGAGGACGACGAGCACGATCGCGCCGATCGGGACGTTCACGTAGAACACCCACGGCCAGCCCGGGCCGGCGGTCAGCACACCACCGACGAGGACACCGACCGCGGCGCCGCCTCCGCCGAGGGCGGACCAGATCCCCAGGGCACGGTTGCGCTCGTCGCCGTCGAACATGCGCACGACCGCCGAGAGGGCAGCGGGCGAGAGCATCGCCGCACCGAGCCCCTGGCCGACACGGCCCGCGAGGACGGTCCCCGCCTCCTCCGCGGCGCCGGTGACCAGCGACGCGATCGTGAACACGGCGAGCCCGGCGAAGACGAGCGCCTTGGGCCCGATGAGGTCGGCGAGACGCCCTCCGAGGAGCATCAGCCCGCCGAAGGTCAGGGTGTACGCGCTGACGACCCAGGTCAGCTCCTCGCGACTGAGGCCCACGTCGGCACCCATGTGCGGCAGCGCGATCGCCACGACGGTGACGTCGAGGATGAGCATGAACTGCGCGATGCCCAGCAGGGCGAGCGCGAGCCAGCGCTGCGGGTACGGGGTCGAAGCCTGGCCCGTCGGGCCGTCGGACGGGTGTGCGGAGGTCGCCATGACACTCCTCCTAAGTTGGACACGCAAGTACGAGATACTCCAGGCATACACCAACTCGTACTGCGCTGTCCAACTTAGGAGGGTGAGGCGCGACCCTTTAGCGACGGGAGGCGACTCAGATGTCGGTCGGCATCACAGCCGTGCCGCTCTTCATCCGCTCGCGGAAGCTGCCGGTCGGGAACTCCCGGTCCTTGAGCTTCTCCATGAACTCGCGCAGCGTGCGCGTCCCGTACGCCGGGGCGACGTGATCGACGACCGACCAGTACTTTGCGGCCTCGAGGTAGTACGCGACCGGCGCGACCTTCTTGCTGTACTTGCCGATGCGCTGCAGGCGCGCGATCTTCTTGTCCCAGGTCGTCATGGGCACGACGTCCCACTGCGGGTCGCGTCCGGTGACGTCGAACATCATCTGGCCGGCGTCCTTGAGCGTGACCACGTTGTCGGCCTGCCAGGGTCCACCGACGGGGAGCACGCGACCGAGCGCCTCCGGCGAGAGCACCTGGTTGGTGAGGAACTCGGCGAGGTCCTCACGCGCGATCGGGTTGACGACGTTGTACTCGCCGTGGTCGAAGATCCGGTACGGCAGACCGTTCTTGACGTCGCCGAACGTCATCGACAGGTAGGGGTAGTACGCCGTCGGCCGCACGATCGTCCACGGCAGCGCGCCGTGGTGCTGGCCCATGAGCTCGCCCTCGACCTGCAGCTTGTAGACCTGCGGGATCAGCTCGGGCCGGTACGCGCCGTAGTCGCTGACGTGGATGAACTGCTGCACCTGGTGGCCGACGGCGGAACGGATGCCGTTCATGACCGCGTCGTAGTCGACGAGCTTGCACTCTTCGGCGTCGTTCGGGCGGCGACCGCTGAGCAGCGACACGACCACGGCCGTCGGCGCCGCCGCGACGGCGTTCTCGACGTCCTCGGGGCGCGTGGCGTCTCCGGACACGATCTCCGCGCCGGCGTCGAGGAAGACCGGATCGTTCTTCACCGCCGCGTCGCGTGCCAGCACCGCAGGCTTGTATCCGCGCCGGGCCAGCTCCGGCACGAGCGCGCGGCCGATGTATCCGGTGCCGCCGAGCACGAGGACGCGCTCACCGTTGCCGCTGCCGGTGGGGCCGGTCGCATAGGTGCCCGAGGTGCTGGAGAGGAGACGCGTGCGCAGCTCGTGACTGCGCTGCTGAGCGGAGGTCGCGTCGAGGGAGGTGATCGTGCTGTAGGCCATGGGGCAGATCGTATATCTTATTGCGCATCTCGGGGAGCCCTTCGGCCGAAGATCCGGCTTCTCCACACCCAGGTCATGGCCACCGGACGGCCCCTGTGGACAGCGCCAGCCGAGGCTCCCAGGCGGACACACCCTGCATGCATAACGATCCCCAACAACGCCGACACCGGCGCATTCGCCCGGTTCCTCCACGACCTCGGCGACGAGCTGGCCGAGATGGTGCGGTTCGCGCCACGGACCCCGGTCGGCCAGCTCACCGTCGACGTGCGACGCCGCCGTCCTGACCTCACGATCCGCGACGCCGACGTGCTCAACGCGGTCACCGAGACCTTGATGCTGGTCGGCCATCCCGACGGGACGGTGAGCCATCTCGCCTCCGTGCTCGACGGATGCGTCTTCACCCAGCGGGTGCGCGCCACCACCACGGAGCGCGTCGATGTCCGCGGGGGCACCTCACTCCTCCCGATCGAGATGATCGTGCGCGAGGAGCACGAGCACGGGCGACCTCTGCCGGTCTCCACGTCCCCGTTCGGAGACGAGACGCTCGTCGGCCCGTCCGGATGGCTCCCGACGATCCCGCCGTACGGGCTCGTTGGCCTCCGCTGGACCGGCGGAGCCGTCGTCGCAGGACGGGTGGACGAGCCTGAGGTGTCCCCCGACCACATCGCGCGGATCTCCGAGCTGCTGGCCGACCACTACCGCAAGCAGGAGTGGTGGGGGTTCGAAGAGCGCGGCCTGGATGCGCGTCCCGCGGACCTTCTGCGCGCGATCGCACAGGCCAAGCTCGAGGACCCGTCCCTCTTCTGCGACCCGCTCCCTCCCCTCGCCGAGCTCATGTACGACCCGCTCGACCGCGACCAGGACCGCTTCCTCTGGCGCGAGCACGCCGCCATCCGACAGGGCGAGAACGTCAGCTTCTCGGTGCAGGGGATGCCCGACGGCCTCCATGCCGAGCTCAGGTCGCGCGCGACGACGTACGGCATGTCGTTCGACCAGTACGTGATCGCGATCCTCGGGCATCTCGCCTGGCGCACGCCGTTCGCCGAGGACCTCGGCCCGGTTGAGCGATGGTGGCCGGGCGAGAGCGACCCCTTCGGTCGCAGGTGATGCGTTAGCATCATGTGCGTGCGCACCACTCTTGACATCGACGACGACGTGCTTCGCGCGGTCAAGGAGCGGGCGCGGCGCGAGGGACGCAGCGCCGGCGCAGTCGTCTCAGACCTCGTCCGCGAGTCGCTCACCCGTTCGGTCGACATGAAGCCCGACGAGGGCTTCTTCGGCTTCTCTCCCCTGCCGCACCGAGGCCCCGTCGTCTCCAACGCGCTGGTGGACGAGCTGCGCGAGGAGATCGGCGAGTGAGGGCGCTCCTCGACGTCAACGTGCTGCTCGCTCTGTTCGACCGCGACCACGCCGATCACGCCCGTGCCCGTGACTGGCTGACGGCCGAGATCACACAGGGCTGGGCGTCCTGCCCGCTGACCCAGAACGGGTTCGTCCGCGTGGTCGGCCAGCCGCAATACCCGAGCCCGGTCCCGGTCGCGCAGGCGATCCAGATGCTGGCCCGGGCGTGCAGCACCGAGCACCACGAGTTCTGGCCCAGCGACCGCAGCCTGCTCGACGAGACGTTCGTCGACCCACGTCGGATCCACGGGCCGCGCCAGGTCACCGACCTCTACCTCCTCGCGACCGCGGTCGCACACCGCGGGAGGTTCGTGACGTTCGACCGCGCGATCCCGGTGTCCGCGGTGCCCGGCGCGACGAACGACCACCTCGTCGTGCTCTGAGCGACCCCTCGAACGGCCCTCGCGGCCTACGACGGGCAGTGTGATCCATTTCACTCTACGGTGTCGCCATCCGCCTTCTTCACCTCCAGAAAAAGGATGTCGCCCCCATGCCAAGATCCTCACCCCTGCGCAGGAAGGTCACCGCTGTCGCGCTCGCGCTCACGGTGCCGAGCCTGATCGCCGCCAGCACGACCGTACCGGCGGCTTTCGCCGATCCGTCCCCGCCCGCACCCGACACCGTCACCCTCGAACGCCTCCCCGACGAGGTGCCCTCGGTCGTCGAGATCACCGTGCCGGGCACCGCTGAGCTCGACCGGCTCGTGGCGACCGGCGTCGACCTCGACCACGGCGTCGAGCAGCGCCCGGACGGCCTCGAGGTCCGCGCCATCGTCACACCCCACGAGCTCGAGGCGCTGGAGAAGGCCGGCTTCGAGGCAGGCGGGGTCCTCTACACCGAGAAGGACACCGAGACCGCGCTCGCCGAGCGCGACGCGACGGTCGCCGCGGCCAAGGCCGAGAACACGGCGTTCGCGGACGAGGCGACCCACCCGGACGTCTCCGACGTGAAGATCACGCGCGCGCAGTACTTCACCGCGTTCGGCGTCCCCGTGCTCTCGGTCGAGGCTAAGTGGGCCAACGGGCAGAACGCCACCGACACCCTCACCGTCGAGCGCGACAGTGGCCCGGGGACGGCTTTCGGCAGCGGCGGCTCGCAGACCATCAACCGCTTCGTCGACGCCGACGTCTACCTCTACCACCGCGGGGCGAGCCCGACGACGGGCGAGCAGGCGGTGACGACGCGTCCAGACCGGATCCGGATCACCAGCCCGACCGGTGACGTGGCGATCGCCAAGGTGACCGACTGGCTGCCCACGGGCGACGAGCCCGACCCGTTCAAGGGCGCGGGCTACCAGGAGGACTTCGTCAGCTCGTACCTCGATCCGACCCAGCTGTACGACCGGATCAAGCAGCTGGCGACGGACTTCCCCGACCTGGCCGAGATCGTCGAGCTGCCGCACCAGACCAATGGCTACCGGCGCCTGGCTCAGGCCGTCATCCCCGCAGGCACGGCGGCTGCGGACCACCCGCGGCGTATCGGCGTCGACTCGAAGGCGTACGGGTCCGAGGGCGGCAACGGCATCACCGTCGCGGTCGAGCACCCGGCCACGCCCGACCAGCCGCTGACGGTCTCCGTCTCCGACAAGGCGATCACGGTCACCTCGGCGACCGACTCCGGCGGTGCGGCCACGAGCACGGCCGCGCAGGTCGCCGCCGCCCTCAACGCCGACGCCTCTGCGAGCGCCCTCGTGTCGGCGTACACCTACCGCGGCAACGTCGGCGACGGCATCGTGCCGGCAACCGCGGCGACCACCCTCACCGACGGGCTCGATGCGCCGGCGACCGTCTCCCGCGCGCAGCACCCGGTGTACGCGATCAAGATCGGCAAGGTGCGGGACGGCTCGAAGCCGGGCGTCTTCTACTACGCGCAGGAGCATGCGCGCGAGTGGGTGCCGCCGCTGGTCACGATCGAGACCGCCGAGCGGCTGCTGCGCAACTACGCGTCGCACCCGGCGACCAAGGATCTGGTCGACAACCTCGAGATCTGGGTGCTCCCGTCGGTCAACCCCGACGGCGGTCACTACTCGTTCTACGACTTCAGCTCGCAGCGCAAGAACATGGTCAACCACTGCGCGGCGGGCGGCAACGTCGACGCCAACTCCCGCGACTCATGGGGCGTCGACGTCAACCGCAACTACGACGAGTACAGCCTGTTCGACGGCTACTCGGGAGCGTCGCCGAGCTGCACCAGCGGGACGTTCGCCGGTCCGGCGGAGCTGAGCGAGCCCGAGGCGCGCAACGTCGACTGGGTCGCCGCACGGCCCAACATCAAGTGGTCGATGAACGTGCACAGCTCCGGCAACTACTTCATGTGGTCGCCGGCCGCCTACCAGGTGCCGGGGCGGGTCACCGCTCCGGAGCCCACCTTGGAGGAGGAGTCGCTCTTCCAAGGTGCGTCGTCGCGCATCCTCACCGCGATCAAGCGGCACCGGGGCATGTCGGTGACACCGGCACGGACCGGGCGCGTGGTCGACACGCTCTACTCGGCGGCGGGCAACTCCGGCGACATGCTCTGGTACAAGTACGGCATCTTTGCCTGGGACTTCGAGGTCGGCTCGACGTTCCAGCCGCCGTTCGAGGCCGAGACGCCGACCGGACCGGGTGCGCACCAGGAGGCGATGGAGTTCTCCAACGGTCTGATCGAGATGCTGCGGATCGCGCGTGACCACGAAACCGACACGGTGACGCCGGTCAGCGAGGTGAAGGTGACCTCCAGCACCGTCGAGGGCAAGGTCAACGTCGAGTTCGCCACCAACGAGCCGGCGAGCGTCTTCTACACGACCGACGGCACGGTTCCGAACCTGAGGTCGACCATGTACGCCGCGGCCGGCCTGCGCGAGGGCGGCGAGCGGATCAAGGTCGACGAAGGGGCGGAGATCCGCTGGATCACCGTCGACAGCCGCGGCAACGTCGAGCGGCACTTCATCCCGGGACGCGAGGGCAACTACCGGACCTGGATCGCCGAGATCGGGTACGAGGAGCCCCTGCCCGCGTCGGCGACCGCGTTGACGCTCAACCGTACGACGGTCGTCGCGGGGAAGACCGGGGTCACCGCCGCGATCCACGTCACGGCACCGGGAGCCGGCGACCAGCCGACCCCGTCGGGCGTCGTCACCGTCTATGTCGACGGCGAAGCCGCCGGGTCGGCGGAGATCGATGCGGACGGCCGTGCGAAGGTCCGGCTGGCGGCGATCGGGTCGGTCGGCAACCACCTGCTGACCGCCACGTACGGGGGCAGTGCCGAGCTGGCGGCGAGCACCTCGCCGCCCGTGGCGCTCAAGGTGACGAAGGCCACCGCAGCCCTGTCGGTTGCGGTGTCGCCCCAGCACGTCACGACGAGAACGCGCGCGAGGCTCGCCCTCAGGGTCGAGCCCAAGGGCGTCAACGCCACCGGCGCGGCCGTCGTCACGGTGGGCAGGAGGTCCTACGCCGTCCAGATCAACGCCGAGGGCAAGGGCGCGATCACGCTGCCGCGCCTGTCCCACGGCACCACGCGGGTGACCGTGACCTACCTGGGCAACGCCAACCTCACCTCGGCCAAGAAGGTGGTGACGATCAAGGTGCGGCGGTGATCTCGCTGCACTGAGCTGAGGGGCCGGTCACCGGAGGGTGGCCGGCCCCTCGTCATTGCCCCTGTTCACCGGTGTCTCGTGTCAGCAACCGGACCCGCTCGGCGGCGACGACCTCGCGCGCCAGCTCGGCCTCCGAGATGTCGACCGCCTCCGGCGCACTCTCCGCGGTGTCGCTCACCCGCGCGAACTCGTCGAACAGCCTCCGCTTCTGGGCCAGGATCTCGGTGATGCGGCGATCCACCCCGTCCTCCGACAGCAGCCGGTGCACCTGGACGGACTTCAGCTGTCCCATCCGATGAGCACGCGCCACTGCCTGGGCCTCGGTCGTCGGCTTGAGCTGCGGCTCGCAGATGACGACGACCGAGGCCGCCTGGATGTTGAGCCCGACGCCGCCGGCCACGATCTGCGCGACCAGGACCGCGCCGTTGCCGGCGGCGGCGAACTTGTCGACCATGTCCTGGCGCGCGGCCGCGGGCACCGACCCCGTCAACGGACCGAAGACGGGACCCGGAAGCTCACGTGCCACGCGTGCGAGGACCTCACGGAAGTGCGAGAAGACGATCACGCGGCGGTCGTTCGCCTCGGCCTCTTCGACGACGTCGCACAGCCGCTCCATCTTCTGGCTGTCCTGCCCGAGCATCGCCGCCTGCCGCATCGCCATGAAGTTGCCCTCGACGACCGCGGCGCGGTAGGTCCGCTCGTCGTCGCGCGTCATCGGGAGCCACTCGTCGACCTCGACGAGCTTGGGCAGCTCGTCGAGGACGTCCTCCTGGTTGCGCCGCAGGTACGCGGGCGCGACCTGACGCCGGAACCGGTGGGGCGCGAGCTCGTTCGCATGGACGACGAGATCGGGACGGACGTAGCCGACCAGGTTGCGGAACTCCTCGACGCGGTTCTCCAGCGGTGTCCCGGTCAGGAGGACGGCGCGCTCGCTGCGGTCGAGCAGCGCGGCGGTCCGCTGTGACCGTTGCGCATCCGGGTTCTTGATGTAGTGCGCCTCGTCGACGATGACGCACCCGATCTCGTCGACCTGCTCCAGGTAGGGATCGAGGCGACCGAGCGTCTCGTACGTCGTGACAGCGACGCCGCCTCCGCGTACCCAGGCCTGGGCGCCCTCGTCACGTCCCGGGCCGTGGACCCGGTATGCCGTCAGCGTCGACTTGCTCGTGACCTCGCGGGTCCAGTTGGTGACGACGGCGGCGGGGCAGACCACGAGGAAGTGCGTGGCGGCTCCCGTGCTGCGGAGGTGGGCGAGCACGGCCAATGACTCGACCGTCTTGCCGAGGCCCATCTCGTCGCCGATGATCACCTTGCGCTGCACCAGCGCGAACCGCGCCGCGAAGCTCTGGTAGCCGCGCAGCGACGCGTCAAGGTCGTCGCCTCTCAGCTCGAGCGCGCGCACGGCCTCGATGATCTCGTCGGGAAGGTCGCCGTGCGTCTTCTCGTCGTCCTCGAGCAGGAAGCCGAGCTCGCCGAGCATCGCGAAGTAGTCCGCAGGACGCGCGAGGAAGTCGTCCCAGGGATCGTCCGACGGCATCGCGTGCGCGGAGCCGCCGTCGCCGTTCGCGATCAGCGCCGCCCGTCGTACGACCCGGTCGGCACCGGCGAGCAGCTCGGCCGCCTCTCGCCCCGCGATCCCGAAGACGAGGACGTGACTCACGTGCTCGCCCATCGCGTCGGCCAACGCAGCGAGCTCTTGGCTGCGGACGAGGTCTGCGGACGCGCCCCTCGTCCGCCGTGCGGAGTCCCAGTTCGCGAGGTGGTGCAGCAGCCGGGTCGTCTCGGAGTGTCTGCGGACCACGTCGATGCGCACCGGCGTCTCGTCGTACGTGATCTGCCAGATCGTGCGGGCGGCGCCGACGATCTGCATGCCCGTGGTCGGGCCGAGACCGGGGAGCGTCTCGACGAGCCGGCCCGCGGAGAGCACCTGCTGGACGGTCGTGATCCGGGCGTCGCGCAGCGGCCCGAGCCGGAGCCGGTCGCGGGTCGCCTCCTTGAGCCCCTCGACGGACATGTCGGACAGCAGCCGATGGACGTCGGCCTTGCGTACGGCCTCGCCGGCGTCCTTCGCCGCGTCCCGGTACGCGGCCTCGGCCTGGACCGCAGACGTGAGCGCGTCGACCGCTCCGGGGAGGCGGTGCAGCGCCGCGCCGGGCAGCATCTCGGGTGAATGACCGAGGTCGGAGAGCGCGCCGACCAGGCCGAACGCGGGCTCGAGCAGGTCGGGTGCGGCGAGGCTGGTCGCGTCGTACCGCCCGGATGAGCGCGCGAGCCGCGCGAGCCGCTCGGCGACGTCGCTGCCCGTCCCCCACGCGTGCAGTGCCCGGAGCTGATCTGCGGACGCCGCCGCTTCTGCCTTGCGCTCACGGCCGGCGAAGAAGCGTCGGGACGAGACGAGCGCGGCGACCGTCTCGACGATCTCGCGGCCCCCGTCCAGCTCCTGGATCATCGTGCGGTCGGCAGCCTCCAGCGCCGGCAGGTTCGCCCGATGAGCGAGCAGCTCCAGCAGCGGAGCATCGTCGCGACCCAGCGGAACGACGCGCCACGCGGCACGACCGTCGTACGCGACCGTGACGGCGCGCGCTCGCAACGCGCGGACGAGCTCGCGCACCCGCGCCTCGTCGTCCTCGCGTTGCGCCGTGACCGCCTGCGCAGCTGCCGTCCAGCCCTCGACCTCGCTCGCGAGGGTGCGCAGCTGCTTGCGTTCGTCTCGGTTCATGACCTCTCACGGGCTTGAGCATCGGCGGGTTCCCCACGCAAGGCTAGTGACGCACCCCGACGCCCCGACACGCGCGATCCTGTCAGCGACCGTCGCTAGAGTCGGGCCGCAATCCATCTCGGGAGGAATTCGACCTTGACGCTCGAAGAGGTCATCGCCGGCGTGCGCATCGCCGGTCTGGTGCCTGGTGAAGCCGTGCTCGTTCTCGCTGCCCAGTGGCACGGCGGCGACGCGCTCGAGGTCACCTACAAGAGCGTCTCCGGTGCCCTCTCGCAACGCGTGCTCTTCCGCGATGACGAGGCGGCCCTGGGCTCGGCGGACTCCGGCGGTCGCCCGTTCGACGCCCCGGCCGACGACTTCGCGCTCGTCGCCGAGGCGCAGCGCATCACGCTCGCCGGATTGCACGACCCCATGCTCGCGGTCGCGACCAGCGATGTGCAGCCGCTCCCCCACCAGATCCGCGCGGTGTACGGCGAGCTGCTCCCCCGCACGCCGCTGCGCTTCCTGCTCGCCGACGACCCCGGCGCCGGCAAGACGATCATGGCGGGCCTCTACATCAAGGAGCTCCTGCTCCGCGACGACGTCCGTCGGTGTCTCATCGTGGCGCCGGGCGGGCTCGTCGAGCAGTGGCAGGACGAGCTCTTCGTCAAGTTCGGCCTGCGGTTCGACCTCCTCACCCCCCAAGCGGTCGACGCGGTCGGGTCCGGCAACGTGTTCGCGCGGCACCCGCTGCTCATCGCCCGGATGGACCACCTCACGCGCAATGAGGCGCTCCAGGCCCAGCTCGCCGACGCCGAGTGGGACCTGGTGGTCGTCGACGAGGCGCACCGCATGGCCGCCCACTACTTCGGCGGCAAGGTCCGCAAGACCAAGCGGTTCCTCCTCGGCGAGCGCCTCGCGAGCGCGACACGACACTTCCTCCTGATGACGGCGACGCCCCACTCCGGCAAGGAGGAGGACTTCCAGCTCTTCTTGACGCTGCTCGACCGTGACCGGTTCGAGGGCAAGTACCAGCAGGACCTGCACTCCTCCGACACCACCGACGTCATGCGCCGCATGGTCAAGGAGGACCTGCTCACCTTCGACGGTAGGCGGCTCTTCCCCGAACGCATCGCGCAGACCGTCCCGTACGCACTGACCGCGCTCGAGCTCGACCTGTACGAAGCCGTCACCGCCTACGTGCGCGACGGGATGAACCGCGCCGACCGGCTGGACGGCAAGCGCCGCAACACCGTCGGCTTCGCACTCACGGTGTTGCAGCGACGGCTCGCGTCGAGCTCCGAGGCGATTTACGGCTCCCTCGTACGCCGCACCGCGCGCCTCGAACGCCGCAAGGAGGAGATCCTCGCCGGTGTCGACGCGTGGGAGGCCGAGCTCGCGGACCCGCCGGACTTCTCCGACGACGAGGAGTATGCGGCCGCCGAGCTCGAGGAGCTCGAGGACGAGCTGGTCGATGCCGCGACGGCGTCCCGTACGGTGCGCGAGCTTGATGCGGAGCTGGTCGAGCTCGCCGCGCTGACGCAGGCGGCCAGGCGGGTGCGCGACGCCGGCACCGACCGCAAGTGGACCGAACTGCGCACGATCCTCGAGGCGGAGGCCCTCACCTCCGGTCCGGGCGGTCGTCCGCGCAAGCTCATCATCTTCTCCGAGCACCGCGACACTCTCGACTACCTCAATCGGCGCATCACGTCGCTCCTCGGCAGGCCGGACGCGGTGCTCGCCATCCACGGCGGCGTGCCACGATCCGATCGCAGGCGCATCACCGAGGAGTTCACCACCAACCCGCAGGCTCAGATCCTCCTCGCGACCGATGCCGCTGGGGAGGGGCTGAACCTCCACGCCGCGCACCTGATGGTCAACTACGACCTCCCGTGGAACCCCAACCGCCTCGAGCAGCGCTTCGGACGCATCCACCGCATCGGCCAGACGGAGGTCTGCCACCTCTGGAACCTGGTCGCCAGCAATACCCGAGAGGGCCAGGTCTTCCAGCGGCTGCTCGAGAAGATCGACGAACAGCGCGCCGCGTACGGCGGCAAGGTCTACGACATCCTCGGCGGCGCGTTCGACGAGACACCGCTGCGCGATCTCCTCATGGAGGCGGTCCGGTACGGCGAGGACCCCGCCGTGCGCGCGAGCATGGACGAGGTCATCGACCACCGAGTCGCCGACGGGATCAGAGAGCTCCTCTCGGAGCACGCGCTCGCGCACGACTCGATGTCGGAGGCCGACCTCGCTGCCATGAGACGACAGATGGACGAGGCCCACGCGCGCCGCCTCCAGCCGTACTACATCGAGCTGGCGTTCAAGGGAGCGTTCACTCGCCTGGGCGGGCGACTCGCGCGACGGGAGACCGGCCGGTACGAGATCGCGCACGTCCCCGCGCAGATCCGGAGCAGGGGGCGCGGCCCGGTCTCGTCGCGCTATCACCGCGTCACGTTCGACCTCGCCTCCGTCGAGGCGGCCGGGCATGATCGTGCCGAGCTCCTGGCTCCGGGTCATGCGCTCCACGACGCGGTGATGGACGAGGCGATCGCGCTGCTGCGCGGATGCCTCGAGCGCGGGACGGTCCTCGTGTCGGCGACGCTCGACCGACCGCAGCTGCTCGTCGGGGTGATCGAGGAGGTCGTCGACGCCACCGGCAGCTCGGTCGCCAAGCGGTTCGGATACGCGTACGCCGACGAGCAGGGTGTCGTGACACCGGCCGGACCCGCGCCGTACCTCGACTGCCTCGCCGCGCCGCCTGGCCCTCAGACCGCTGACGCCCGCACATGGCCGTGGCTCGCGGACGCCGAGGCCAAGGCGATGAGCTGGATCATCGCGCACCAGCTGCCGGCCTACCTCGCCGAGGTCCAGCCCGTACGCTCACGCGAGCTCGCGCGTGCCCGGACGCTCGTCACCGGTCGGCTGAGCAGCGAGTGCGACCGGCTCGTCCGCGATGCGGCCGCCGCGTCCGCGAGCAAGCGTGGCGGCGGGAGGAGTACGGAGTCGCCCGAGCGTCTGCGTCGGAAGGCGCGCGAGCTCGAGGTGAGGCTCGAACGCCGCCTCGCGACCCTCGACAAGCAGGCGTCGATGTCGACGAAGCCGCCGCGGATCGTCACCGCCGCGCTCGTCCTGCCCCTCGTGTCGGTCGACGACGCGTTGCCGGGTGACGCGCCGATGCACGCGGTCGCCACCAAGGAGGTCGAGCGGCGCGGTGTCGATATCGTCCTCGCGTGCGAGGAGCGCCTGGGGCGGGCGCCGGAGGAGCAGGCGTTCAACAACCCCGGCTACGACGTGCTCAGCACCGAGCCAAACGGCGAGACGCTCCGCATCGAGGTCAAGGCCCGCATCGCCGGCGCCGACGACTTCTTCGTCACGCACAACGAGGTCGTGACCGGCAAGAACGCGGCCCCTCGCTATCGGCTGGCGATGGTCCGCGTCGATCCGCGCGGTGCCGCGTACGACGACGTCCGCTATCTCGACGACCCGTTCGCCGGGGTGGACCTCGGCGGCTTCGAGGCCACAGGGCACCGGGCGAGCTGGGACAAGATGTGGGCGAAGGGCCGAGAGCCGCACTGAGGTCTCCTCGCATGCGCCCCCTCGCGTAGACCCGCCTCGACCGGCGAACGGTGTACGAGATGCGCATACAGTGCGCCGTACTGTATAGTGCGTGATGTGGACGACGACCTGATCCAACAGCATCTGCAGGAACTGCGGCGCGGCACGGTAGTGCTCGCAAGCCTGGTCTCCCTGCGTGAACCCGGCTACGGCTACGGCCTGCTCGAGTCGCTCAACGACGCGGGCATCACGGTCGACGGCAACACGCTCTATCCCCTGCTGCGCCGCCTGGAGAAGCAGGGCCTGCTCACCAGCGAGTGGAACACCGACGAGGCGAGGCCGCGCAAGTTCTACCGCACCAGCACCGACGGCGACCAGCTCGCCAAGACACTCACCGCCGCATGGCACGACATTGACGCTGCGCTCGCGCGCTTCACCACCGGAGGAACCCGATGACCACCACGTTGACCGACAGGTACGTCCACGCCGCCACGCGGTGGCTCCCGGGGCAGACCCGTCGCGATGTCGGGGACGAGCTTCGTGAGCGCATCGCCGACACGGTCGCCGCGCGCGGTGACTCCGCCGCCGTCGAGCGCGAGGTGCTGGAGGAGATGGGCGACCCGTTGCTCGTCGCGGTGAAGTACACCGGCCGCGAGCCGCGACTGATCGGGCCGCGGTACTTCATGCCGTGGCTGCGCCTCCTCGTCCTGGTGCTCGTGATCGTCCTCCCCATCGTCGGCACGGTGCACATCATCAGCGGTGTCGCGTCCGACGACAACATCGCCACGACGCTGATCGGGGCGGTCGGCGTCATGATCAGCGCCGCCATCCAGATCGCGTTCTGGGTCACGGCTGTCTTCGCCGTCCTGGAGTGGTCGGGCGTCGGTGAGGGCGAGGTGACCGAGCGCTGGACCGTGGACAAGCTCCCGGCCACGGCCCGTTCCGGCCGGCCGTACGCGGAGACGATCGCGAGCCTCGTGTACCTGGCAGTCATGGCGTTCCTGCTGATCGGGCAGCAGACCAGCTCGCCGGTCCGTATCGACGGCGAGAGCATCGCTGTCCTCGATCCCATGCTGTGGGGGTCGTGGATCCCGATCGTGCTCGGCCTGATCGCGCTCGAGATCCTGTTCACCCTCTGGGTCCACGTCAAGGGGTGGACCTGGACCGCGGCAGGCGTCAACGCGGCGCTCGGCGTGGCCTTCGCCGCAGTGACGGTGCCCGTACTGAAGAGCGGTGACTTCCTCAACCCCGAGCTGGTCGAGCGTCTGGGGTGGAATGCCTCGACACTCGACCAGGTGACGCAGGGGATCCTCGTCGGCGTGCTCGTCGTCACCGCGTGGGACGTCATCGACGGCGTCCTCAAGGCGCGGCGCGCCAGTCGCTGAGGCGACAGCGACCGAACCGCTGCCTCCGGCTCACCCCTCGCGAAGCAGCTCGGCGACGTGGTCCGGGACGTACGTCGACAGGTCGCGTGACGGACGCTCGTACGAGCCGGTCGCCGCTGGGCGGCCGGGGATCTTGATGTGGGGAGGCTCGACCTCCGTGTATGGGACGGTCGAGAGCAGGTGCGCGATCATGTTCAGCCGGGCCCGCTTCTTGCTGTCGGACTCGACCACGAACCACGGGCTCGTCACCGTGTCGGTGTAGGCCATCATCTCGTCCTTCGCCCGCGAGTACTCCTCCCAGCGGTTGACCGACTCGATGTCGGTCGGACTCAGCTTCCAGCGCCGGATCGGATCGCCGGCCCGCGACCGGAACCGCTTGAGCTGCTCCGCGTCGGACACCGAGAACCAGTACTTGCGCAGCAGGATCCCGTCCTCGATCAGCATCTGCTCGAACTCCGGTGCCTGGCGCATGAACAGCGCGTACTGCTCGTTGGTGCAGTAGCCCATGACGTGCTCGACACCCGCGCGGTTGTACCAGGAGCGGTCGAACAGTGCGATCTCCCCGCCCGCGGGGAGGTGCGGGACGTAGCGCTGGAAGTACCACTGCGTCTTCTCGCGCTCGGTCGGCGCGGGAAGCGCAGCAATGCGGGCGATGCGCGGGTTGAGGTTCTCGGTGATGCGCTTGATCGTGCCGCCCTTGCCGGCAGCGTCTCGGCCCTCGAAGAGCACCACGATGCGCGCCCCGGTGGTCCTCACCCACTCCTGGAGCTTGACCAGCTCGATCTGCAAGCGCGCGAGCTCTGCCTCGTACACCTTCGTCGGGAGCTTGGGCTGCTTCGCTGCGGCGCTCATGACGGGACGATAACGCCGCGGGCGCGATCCGGCCGGGTGTCACTAGGGTCCGAGAAGCGCCAGCGGAACCACTCCGATGCCGTCAGCCCGGCGGTACGCGTAAGGTCCGGTCGTCACGACGATCCGATCGGCAACCCGCTCGCCGAGTTGCGCACCGAGCCAGTGGAGATGGCATACGTCTCTGTCGTCGACCGTCGGAGCGAGTTTGACTTCGATGGCCACCACTCGCCGGTCTTCCCCCTCGACGATGAGGTCGACCTCGCGATCTGTGCTCTTCGTTCGGAGGTGGCCGACGCCTGCGTTGTTTGCTGCGGCGTAGACCCGCACGCTCTGCGTCACAAGCGACTCGAACAGCGCACCAAGCCAGGTGCCCGTCGACGCTGACGCTCGACTGCCGTCGCCGCGAAGCAGGGCCTCCTTGCCAACGCCAACGAGCCGGGCCGCGAGGGCCGGGTCGACAAGATGGTGCTTGGGCGTACGGGTAAGCCGCTTGAGCGGGGCGAACACGGGGAGCCACGCGGGGACAGGGTCGAGGACGAAAAGTCGCTGCAGGTGATCGCGATAGGCGTCGACCGTCTGACGGGCGGGCTTGTCGTGATCACCTGCCGTCGCGGCGTCGAGGATGGCCGAATAGGCGGCGTCCGTGCTGGTAGCGGCCGCGTACGCGGCAAGCCACGCGCGCAACGTATGGGGGCGACGAACGTTGACACCGTTCTCCGGCAACTCGCGTTCGACGACACGGGTCACGTAGCTGTCGAGCTGGACCCCCAGCGCCCTTCCCGAGAGGTCGCGAATGCCGGGAAAGCCGGACCGCAGGATCTCATCGACATAGGCAGGAAGGTCGACATCGACGTCGCCGCCGAGGTCTGGTCGACGACCAGTAAGAAGGTCGCCGAGCGAGACCACAGGCTCGACGAGCCCTCGCTCACTGAACGCCATCGGGCGCATCGCGAGACTCACGATCCGCCCGGCCCCTGAGTGGAGGCGAATACCAGGCCCCACACCCGCGGACCCTGCAAGGAGGTACTGCCCCCCAGAACTGTCGTCATCCACTGCCCGGCGCACCCTGTCCCAGACCGCGGGGAGAAGCTGCCACTCATCGAGGAGGACTGGTGGAGGCACCTGCGTGATGCGGTCGAGGTTCGCGGTGAGCACCTCCCGCTGCCGCGGGTCATCGAGCGACAGGACAGTCGATGCACGCTCGCCGGCGGTCGCGGTCTTACCCACCCCCTTAGCACCTTCGATCGCAATCGCGGCCAATTGAGGGAGGAGCTCATCGAGCACGTCATCGAGGATCCGGCGACGGTATGCCATTGCCCGAACCTAACAGATGGGCAGGTTTCTACTTAACATTTGGACGCCCCTCTCTCTGACAAATGGTCGCGCGTGGGCGCATTCCACCCCCGTGGTCAGCGCATGAGCAGGTAGGTGATCGCGAAGGCCGCCAAGAAGAGGACGACGCACAGCACGAGCACGAGGATCGTCGGCACCTCGCGTCGTACGCGCGTGGGCCGGTCCTCGGACGCGATCCGCTCGAGCGCATCGGCGAGGGCGGCGGCCGACGCGGGTCGCTTGCTCGGCTCCCAGCTCAGCGCACGCGCCAGCAGCGGGTCGAGCTCGGCAGGCAGATCCACGGCCGCCGCGATCGGCGCGGGCTTGGTGTCGGGCCGACGGGCCACGACGGCCGCTGCGGTGGAGTCGTCGTACGGGGGCCGCCCGCTGAGCAGGTGGTAGGTCACGGCGGCGACCGCATAGACGTCGGCGCGCGCGTCGAAGCCGTCGCTCTGGTGAGCCTGCTCGGGCGCCATGTAGAGCGGCGTGCCGGTGGTGACAGTGAGCCCGGACGCCTCGGCGAGCACCTTGGCGCTCCCCAGGTCGGAGACGAGGAGGCGCGGCGGCGTCGTACGGTCGTCGACGAGCAGGTTGCTCGGCTTGACGTCGCGATGCACGACCCCGGCCTCGTGGAGCACGTGGAGTGCACGCGCGGCCTCGACCCCGTACGCGAGTGCCTGGCGGCTGTCCAGCCCGTCCATCCGGTCGGCGAGCGTGCCACCGGGGACGTACTCCATCACGATGTACGGCCGATCGTCGCTGACCCCGATGTCGAACACCCGCACCACACGCGGGTCGTCCACACGCCGCAGCAGTCGCGCCTCGGTGAGGAACCGCTCGCGCACGTCGGCGTTGTGCACCCAGTTGTCCGCGAGCACCTTGACGGCGACGTGTGCTTCGAGGTTGGGGTCCTCGCCGAGCCAGACGGTCGCGAACGCACCTGAGCCGAGGACACGCACCAGGCGATAGCGCCCGAGCTGCTTCATGCCGCCAAGATAGTGGTCCATGAGCTCCCACTCCCCCGGCCAGGTGCCGGACGACCTGGTCGCGCGGGCGCGTTCGGGCGATCCCGATGCGCTCGAGGAGCTGCTCGCGCTCGTCCGCCCGATGGTCGTACGGCGCTGCTCGCGCTTCCTGCCGCACACCGAGGACGCCGAGGATGCGGCGCAGGACGCGCTCGTCGCGATCGCGCAGAACATCGCGGGCTATACGGGCACGGGCTCGTTCGCGGGCTGGGTCACCGTGATCGCCTCGAACAGCGCGCGGATGACGTACCGGCGCATGCGACAGGGCGCGAGCAACCGCGGCGTACCGGACCTTCCCGAGACCGCCGATCCGCGGACGACCAGCGTCATCGCAGGGA
Organism: Mumia sp. ZJ430; assembly: GCF_011751845.1. Lineage (NCBI taxonomy): Bacteria > Bacillati > Actinomycetota > Actinomycetes > Propionibacteriales > Nocardioidaceae > Mumia > Mumia sp. ZJ430. The sequence continues at coordinate 457,742 of NZ_JAAHFK010000002.1, forward strand.
CGCGGCTCGACCTCATGGAGGCGCTCGACCAGCTGGAGCAGAGCAAGCCGCAGGTCGTGGAGCCGTTCGTGCTGCGCGACCTCGGCGCGCTGCCGTACGCCGAGATCGCCACCCTCACGGGCACGTCGGTCGGCACCGTACGGGACCGCATCCACGCGGCGCGGACGTTCATGCGCGCGGCACTTCGGACGACGCTGTGAACACGGCGGAGAAATTCTTGGCCGCCCTCGCCAACAAAAGTGCTGGCGCCTGCATCAGAGGGAGTGAAGGGGCGCAAGAAGCGCCCCCACAGCAGGAGGAACGCTCATGAGGATCGACTACGCCGTCATCGCCGCCGCCGCCGCAGTCCTGACCGGAGTCGGCGGCGCGGCCGCCGTCGTCCAGGTGAGCAGCGACGCTGACCCGAGCACGCAGCTGCCGTCGGCCACGAGCCCGGCGCCGACCTCGACCTCGGCGCCGACCGCCAGCACCACGACCGCCGCCACCACTGCGACCACGGCACCCGCGAGCGCGGATCCCTCGACGTCCCCCACCACAACGGCCGCAGACCCGGCCACGACCGACGCCCTGAGCGAGGAGAACGTCATCCGCGAGCGCCTCTACTACGACGTGACCCGCCACTCGTTTACCCAGGAGCAGACTTCGTTCCTGCCGCTCGGGCCATGCACCGGCGACCTCGAGCTAGGTGACGCCATCGGCGACGACGTCACGCGCATCGACGCGAAGCTCGTCGGTGCCGGTGGCCGGTACGTCATCGAGCAGCTCGCGGAGACGGACACCCCGAACCTCGCGGCTCAGGCGGCGGAGACGATCGTGACGCTGGTCGATGAGTGCGAGGCGATCCAGGGCGGCGACTTCGGGTACGGCGACCCGGTGCTCGTGTCCTCCGAGCCGCACCACATGATCTGGTACTTCCCGGCGTTCGACTCCGACTCGGTGGCCGGTGGCTACGCCGTGTTCAACGTCGGCAAGCGCGTCGGTGTGCTCGAGGTCAACGACGCGGTCGGCGAGAAGAAGGTCGAGCTGCTGGCCAAGGAAGCAGCGAGGATCGCCGGCGACTAGCGACGCGACGGCCTACCGACGCGTCGTCCCGGCCTTGTGCCGGGTGACCTTCCCGCCGTTCTTGAGCGCCGTCGTGCGGATCGCCGGGGACGATGTGATCCGCTGGCGGTCGCCGTCATCAGAGTCGCTGTCGTCGCTCGAGCCGTCTTCGAGGTCCATGTTGTCGCTCGACTCGTCCGAGGAGTCGTCGAACTTCGACGGCTCGTCGTACGAGGAAGCACTCTCAGGCTCGTGGCGCGCCCGCTTGAGGGGACGTTCGCGGGTGTCGGAGTTGTCATCGTCGTCGTCACGATCCCGCTTGTTCGACCCACCGCGCGCGCCGATGCGAGCGGGGGGGCCGCCGAGGTACTTGCGGGTCTCCGACCCCTCCGTCCCGAGGCTCGTGACGTAACCGATCGTGTTGTACGCCTTGCCGTTCCGGAAGTCCTCCAGTGCCTGCGGCTCCGCGTGAGGCGTGAGCGTGAGGACGTTGTCGCCGAACGTGACGCAGCTGGCAGCATTGGGGAACGCGACCTTGAGCATCGGGTCGGTGAACATACGTTGAACGAGGTCGGCTCGCCCCTTCCGCAAGAAGCAGTGCGTCCAGATCGTCCAGTACCCGGTGCTGATGATCGCGTAGGCGACGGGTGCCGGGAAGGACGGATCGTTCCCCGCGATCACGGGTGTGCCGGCCTCGACGGCCGCTGCCGCGGCGAAGGCGTTCTTGCGGCTCGCGACGCGCATGTCGGCAGCGAGTTCGCGACTGAAGGCACTGGTGGTGGTCCGAGCATTGAGTCCCCAGAGACCGATGGTGGCGTCCGCACGGTCGGCGAACCCGGGGGTGGTGAGGGCGTCCTCGAGCTCGCTGTCGACCTTCAGGGTGATCTTGGTCTGGGAGAAGAGGTCCTGCTTGAAGGCGTCCAGGCCCTGGTAGGCGGAGGTCTGGCCGTCGCCGTCGAACCGGAACGCACTGAACGTGTTCACAGCATCCGGCCACAGGTAGGCGCCGAGACCGGTCGTCGTCTTGACCTTGGCCGACTTGCGCACGTTGCACGCCCCGCACGCGACGACGTACTGGATCTCGAACGTCTCGAACTCCGCCGCGGCGGCGTTGGTGTTCGCCTGCTTGGCGACGCGGTGCTCGACCTGGACGCCGGACGGGAGAGGCGCCTCGCAGGCGACACAGTAGGCGCCGAACGTCCGGACGAGCGTCGCGCCGTACACGTCATAGCTCATCTTGGGCGTGCGCTTCACCGTCTGCACGGGGCGGTCGACCGCTCTCACGACGGTGCCTGCGCCTGCCGGCCGTTGTGCGGCGCCGAGAGCACCCCGAGCTGTGGGTTCGCGATCTGCAGCGGCGGTGACGGGAATCCGTTGCGGAACCGGGCGACGGCCTCGACGAGCTTCGTGTAGCCGTCGAGTTCGCTGGCCTGCGCGCCGCCGGCCGACCTCAGGATGGCGGTGATCGCCTCCGTCTGGTCGTTCTCCAGCGTGACGCGGCGGGCTTCCTGCTCCTGCAGGACCGTCGAGTAGGTGTCGAGCGCGTTGCCCGTGCCGATGTAGGCGTCGACCATGACACCGTCGGTGCGCATCACCGTTCGGTTCGTCGACAGCACGATGCCGGGAACGGTGAACCCGGCCGGCTCGCCATCGATGGTGACCGCGCTGGTGTGCGCGAGGTTCACGCGGTAGTGGCGGGACGACGCATCTCCCCTCGTCTCCGCGCTCGAGAGGATGAAGCCTTGGTCGCTCTGCAGGTTGTTCGTTCCGGTGATCGCGTTGACTTCGCGCGTGACCTCGGCGCGTGCGCTCGCGGGGTCGAGGGTGTCGCTGTGGCGGGCGATGAGGATCTCTGCCTGGTGCAACGGCACCTCATCACGGGACTCTCGCAGCCCGTCGAAGTACGCCACTCTGACGTCGGTCAGATGAAGGACGGTGAGGTACTCCTGGTTCATCTGCCGGAAGACGTAGTTGAGAGTGCGTGACAGGTTGATGTTCTCGAGCACCCGCTCGTTGTCGGCCTCCTCCCACGACTCCTCGGCGACCTCATCCGCGGTCGTCACGGAGACCTCTCGGGCGGCCGAGGCGCGTGACGTGTGCTTGTCGAGCGCGTTGACCGTTGACTTGGCGAAGGTCTCCCGATCGGCGGTGCTGTTGCCTTTCACGCCGCCGGAGACGTCGACGCTCGCGCTCCCCCACCCCCACGTCGCGTCGCCCCTCGCCTCGATGTCGGCGTGGTACTCGAAGCTGCTGGCAATGTCGCTGCTCGTCGAGTCCTCCTGCATCGCGAGACGTTCGAACTCCGACTCGGCCTCACGGCTGGAGGAGTCCAGCACCGACGACGCTCGGGCGGACGTGACGGACTTGCGGTGATAGCTGCGGACCTGCATGCGCACCTTCTCGCCCGGCAGCAGGGTGAGCGTCTTCAGGGTGCGGCCGGCGCCGTACCGGCCGAGAAAGCTCGTGAGGCTGTAGGTCTCGATGAACAGCAGCCGGGGCCGCGGCTCGGTCGCCGTCCTTGGCGGGACGAGACGCCAGAGGTACGACCCGTCCGCGCTCGGATAGACGACGAGCTGGCTGTTGGAGTCCAGGATCGCTGTGGCGAGCTTGTCGGGGTCCACACCCTTCAGCGCCAGCCTGACACCGGCCATGGTGACGCCGTCCATCGACCCGGCCATCAGGGGGAAGGAGTTGGGGTTGAGGTAGCCGATCGTCTGCGCGAGCACGATGTCGTCCCGCAGCGCGATCTGCGTACGGGCGGGGCGATCCGTCTCCTGGCGGCGGTAGTCGTCGTGGGTCGTGAGTGGGTGAAGCACTCCTCCTCCGCCGCCTCCTCCTCCGCCCGGGCCTGACCCTATTGAGGACGAGGGTCCAGAGATCACGTTGGGTGGCCCCGTCTGGCCGGGTGTGCTGGCGGGCGCGACGAGAGGCTTGCTCGTGCTCGTGCTCGTGCTCGGCGCGACATCCTGCTTGGGCGCCGTTGCCGGTTGGACCGCGAGCTCGACGACGCGACGGCCGGTGTGGACGACGTTGTCGGGCAGCTTCTGCGAGATGGTCATGCGGTCGGCGTCGCCCTCGGGTACCGGCACGGTCGGAACCTCGGGTGGCAGCGGCGTCCGCGCCGGCGGCTGCGCGGGCGGCGCCGGGATGGGCTCGCTGAGGGTCGGAACGTCACCCAGCTCCGAAGCGTCGACGATCACCGTCCGCAGGTCCAGCCCTGGCGGGTAGAGATTGATCGCCTGGTCAGCAGCCGGGCCTTTGCGGACGATCCAGGGCACGGCGGAGTCGACCAACCATTCGGCGGGCACATCGTGATCCGTCACGGAGTCCTGATTGGCCGTCTGGCGGATCTCCTGCGGGGTGAGGCGACGCGTCCAGAGTCGGCCACCGGCGAAATCGCACGTCGCTGAGAAGTGGTCCCCGAAGACGCTGCTGAACTCGATGTCATTGATCGGCAGACCCACACCCGCGATCGTGGTGGGCAGGCTGATGACCAGCGTCCCGTCGAGGGACAGCTCGATCACGGTGCCATCGACGGCGACCGACACGCGGACCCAGCTGTCGTTCGCCGGCACCTCCCTGCTGGCGCTGAAGCCGTGCCCGTCCCGCCCGATCGTGCCGCCGGGGGCGTCGAACGCCACCTCGGCGTTGGCCACGGGCGCATCGGTGCTGATGTCACCCACCAGCACCGTCCATCGCGCACCTACCGCGACGGCACGCACGCCGACCGCGAGCTTGGCGAACCCGCTCGTCATCACCGCGATCGGATAGGCGCCGTACGTCCCGTCGAGCTGGGCGAGGCGCACCCACGACTCCACCGTGAACGCTGCGAACGGGCCACCGCTGACGGGCGCGTTCAGCATGAACCTCTGGCCGGCCGTGCTGACCGCTTTCATGGATCCCCCTGTGTGCGTCGGTGCCATGCAGGCTAGGGAGAACTGACGGCCGACGAGGGGAATTGCGCGAAGCGGTCGCAGAGGGTGTCGTGAGGGAACTGATGTCCTTCCGCCTCCGGACGCCGTCGACGAGCAGATCAGCCGGCGTCGTCGAAGAAGATCGCCGGGTTGAGGAACTGCCTCTCCCACAGCGCCCGCTTCTCTACCGCAGTCAGCCGCGCAAGGTCGGCGACGTCATCCCACGACTCGCGGATCGTCGTGACCGTTCGCTCGACGATGTCGGCGGCCTGAGCCCGGGTGAGCTGGTAGATGGGCGCCGCTTCCAGGCACACCCGCAGCCTCGACTCCCGCCGTCCCTCGGTGTCGATCGCCATCGCCTGCGCGGCTGTCGCACCAGTCCGGGCCATCGGCGCGAGGTCGTACGCCGGGGTCAGGGTGAGCCTCTCGCCGTCCCAGAACGCGGCGTGATTGCGCGCGTGGTCATCCATGTTGCTGATGCACACGTTGAACACGATCCGGCCGAACAGCTCGCGCAGGGTCGCTGCCGGGTCCGTGAACCGTTGACGGATCTGCCATGCCAGGTCCGGGTACGTGGCGTACCGGCCCTCGAACTCGCTCAGGCCAAGGATGGTCAGCGCCGACACGAGCATCCTCCGCCGCCCCGGCACCTCCGTACGGTCGAACCGTTCGACGAGCAGGACATCACGGCCAAGTGACTCGATGACCTCGGTGCGCGGTGCGGACAGTCCCACGCGGCGAGCGAGCTCCATCGCGGCCCCCTCGGCCTTGACGACCGGAAGGACGTCGCTCGACGACGAGAGCTTGGCGATCAGCTGGCGTCCACCGTCGTCGACAAGGACCTTCGGCCGCGCACCACCCACAGAGGTGCCATGCTCGAGCGCGCTGGCGAGGTCAGGCGGAAGGACCTCGCCGGCGTCAAGGCGCTGTGCTGCGTCCTGCAGGTCAGCAAGGCTCGCGTGATCGTCACGCACCTCGTACGACCGCGCCGACCGCTGGAAGTCGAGCGCACCGATCCTGTTCGACCCGGAGTCGAGCAGGTAGGTGAACTCGTCGAGCTCCCCCACGTCACTGGCGGCCGAGAGCCGACCGGTGCGAGCGGCGAGGATCACCCGCCTTCCCCAAGCATCCGGCGCGGCGTCACGGATCGCGCCGGCGATCGGAAGCGCGCCGACAGGCTCGATCGGGCCCCGGCGCAGCGGGAGCTCAGGGAGGTAGAGCGAGAGGGCGTCCGCACGCTCGAGATACGACCGCCCGTAGGTGAAGACGATGCGGTCACCGGCGTGGTCGAGCCGCCCGGCGACGACGGGCTCGGTGGCGCCAGGCAGCCACACCCACACGAAGACCTGCCGAGGTACGCGCTCAGAAGTCGTCATCGAACTCGACCTCCTGCGTACGCACGCGCTGGGGCAGGAGCGCGAGCTGATCGGCCGTTCGTGCGACGACCTCGCCGAGCGTTCCTGGCTGCACTCCGTACAGCTCCACTCCGCTCAGAACGGCAGCCTCGAACATCAGACCGACTGCGACCGTTGGATTGCCGCTCTCGATCTTGCGCACAGTTCCGGGAGACACACCAAGGCGCTCGGCGAGCTCAGCCGCAGTCCAGCCGCGACGGCGACGAGCTGCGGCTACCTGGTGGCCGAGGGCCTCGACGGCTTGCAGGGTCGGGCGCCCGAGCATCCGCGTACGCTTGGTCATGACTTCTCCACAGTCGTTAAAGCGATGATTAAGGCTATAAACGTCACTTTAACGCGCTTCGCGCACCGATGCGAATGATCTCCAACGCGGCGCTGCTCCCCTAGGTGCGGCGCGTGCCTCTCGCGGTGACGCCGTCGAGGGTGATCGTCCCGTCGTCGAGGCGGACGCTGACGGCGTAGCGGAACTGCGCGCGTACGGCCGGGTCGCGGAAGTCGAACACTCCCCCGACGTCGGCCGTCGGCCCGGAGATCCCAGCCGGCTCGGTTCAAGCGGTTGTGATAGCGGAACAGCAGGTAGTTGTCGGCGTCCTTCGCCAGCCCGACGAACACCGTGTCCTGCGTCCCGGCCTCCGCGAACGTGCCCGAGCTCGGGAGCATCGGCGGGACGCAAGGGGCGGCCTCTCGTTCGCAGGGCACAGACCGGTCTCCGCGACGTTAGTGACGCCGCGTGGTGATGTCACGCCTTTCCCTCACCGCGCGATGAAATGCGCGGCCGGTACGCTCGCCGCGTGCTGAATTGGCGAACCGGCGGCGTCGGCCGCGTACTCCTCCCCCTCGCGGCCCTTCCGCTCCTTCTCACCGGATGCGGTGCCAGTGAATCGGACGCGGCGTCGACGTTGGGCGAGGAGCAGCTCGAGTCTGTGCTCGTGACGCTGGACGATCTGTCCGAGGGCTTCGTCCCGTTGTCGAGCGGCGGCGACGGCGGGGGGAACGACGCCCGCGCCAGTCTCAACGATGCCGAGTGCCTCGCCGGGCTCGACCTCGCGAACGCCGACGAGGCACCGAGGGCCGAGGCCGGATTCAACCGCGCCAACGTCCTCACGATCACCAGCACCGCGACCTCGTACCCGAACGACGACGTCGCGGCCTCGTTCGACGAGACGGCCGACGCGCTCGCGTCGTGCGCGGACTTCGAGGTCAGCGCCGACAACGGATCCGGCGTCAAGGGCACGCTCATCTCCGACGACACGGCGGCCTCGAAGGACATCGACGCGCAGATCACCGTCTACCTCACCGGGACGCAGCAGCCCACCAATCTGCCGGTGGAGATCACGTTCGGCGTCGCGCGGATCGGCAACGACGTCGTGAGCGTCAGCGCCGAAGGACTCGGCGGGCCGTCCGGCGAGTCGTTCCAAGAGCTGATGCGCGCGACGACCGACCGACTCGTCGCTGCACGCGAGGGCTGACCCGCCTCAGCCGTCCGCGCGCAGGTCGCGGCGTACGAGGACGCGCGGGAATCCGTTGAGGACGGAGTCCGTGTCCGCGACCTTCGTGAAGCCTGCGCGCTCGAACACCGCGAGCGTGCCGACGTACGCCATCGTCAGATCGACCTTCGCGCCGCCGTTGTCGACCGGATAGGCCTCGAGCACCGGCGCCCCGTACGCGCGAGCGAACTCCACCGCCCCTTCGACGAGGTGGTGCACGATGCCCTGGCCGCGATGCCCCGGGCGGACGCGCACACACCAGAGCGACCAGACATCGAGGTCGTCGACGTGCGGGATCCTGCGGTTGCGGGCAAAGCTCGTGTCGGCGCGCGGGTGCACGGCCGCCCAGCCGACGACCTCGTCCCCGTCGTACGCGAGGACGCCCGGCGGCGGGTCCTCGCGGACGAGCTGCTCCACGCGAGCGCCGCGTGCGGGCCCGACGAGCTCGCGGTTCTCCTTGGACGTCGTCAGGCGATAGCTGAGGCACCAGCACACGTTGGCGTCGGGACGCTTCGGCCCGACCAGAGTCGCCACGTCCTCGTACGACGTCGCCGGGCGGACCTCGATGCTCATGGACACCGAGCGTAGGGCGCAGCAACGACATTCCCCCTGAGGCAGTTTCGGCAGTCTCGTGACATTTTGTGCCAGAACCTGACGCATCTGCCACGCTGACAGCCACTCGGGACATCCACTGGCACAAACGATCGTTGGGGGACGCGTCGTGACCGACCGCGTGCAAGAGATCCTGCCCATCAAGCGGGCCGCAGAAGACGAGCTCCTGAGCAGGCCCGGTGTCACCGCGGTCGACATCGGTTACAAGTACGTCGACGGGGAACGCACCGACGAGATCGTGATCCGGGTCCACGTCGCGCACAAGCACGATGTTCCCGAGGACGAGTGGATCCCCGCGGAGATCGAGGGCATCCCCACCGACGTCATCGAGGGTCGCTACGAGCCGCTGGACGACACCGGCAGCTACAACCCGGTGAAGGGCGGCATCAGCGTCGGGCCGTACAGGATCGTCGACGGGATCTGGGCCGGCACCCTCGGCGCGATCGTCGTCGACAACGACACCGGCGACGCGTTGGCGCTGAGCAACTACCACGTCTTCTGCGTGAACGAGGGATGGCACGAGCCCGCCCGGTCTCGGCAGATCGTCCAGCCGAGTCTCGTCGACAACCCCATCACGGCTCGCTTCATCGGCCCGATCCTCCGAGGGACGCTCGGCAAGAACGTCGACGCCGCCGTCGCCCATCTGCAGGGCTGGTACACCAGCTGGGTCTGCGAGGTCCAGGACATCGGGGTCCTCACGGGGACCGCAGACGCGACTCTGGGCCTCAGTGTCCGCAAGCGGGGGCGCACCACCGGCTTGACGCACGGGAGAGTCGACGGCCTTCACACCTCCACGACGATCGACTTCGGGCACGGTGTGGGCAAGGTGACGCTCTCCGACCAGATCAGCATCGCGGCGGTCGACCCCTCGCCGACGTTCGCAGGTCCGGGTGACTCCGGATCGGTCGTGGTCGACGACCACGGTCGCGTGATCGGACTGCTGTTCGCAGGCGGCGGGTCCGCAGGGCTCAGCACCCCGATCCGGCGCGTGCTGGACGTGATGAACGTACGACTCGGTCTCGCAGGAATCGGCGGCTTCGATCTGACGACGAAGACAGATCGCGTGTTCGCGCACGACTTTGGCGGCACGGGCAAGCTCGACCACCTGGCGCTCTACCGACCTGGCAAGGGCGCTTTCTACCTGGTCGAGCGCGACGGCAAGGGGCCCGACGGCAACGCGCGGTTCAAGCCGCTCTATCAGCAGCCTCAGGGCGGTTCCGGCATCGGCGGCTTCGACCTGACCGAGTATGCGGACCGGATCATCGCCTTCGACGGCACGAGCACCGGCAAGCTCGATCACCTGCTCTGCTACCGGCCCGGCACCGGCATTGCTCAGATTCTGAAGCACGACGGCGCTCAGTCCGACGGCACGCCCAGGTTCACACCCGTCTACTCCGCGACCGACGGGATCGCCGGTTTCGATCTGTCGTCCAGCAGCGATCAGGTGATCGCCTATGACCTCGACAGCAAGGGCACGCTCGACCACCTGGTGCTCTACCGGCCCGGCAAGGGCGCCGTCTACGTCGTCGAGCGCGACGGCACAGGCGCGGACGGGACCTTGCAGTTCGCGGCGCTCTTTCAGCAACCTCAGGGCGGTTCCGGCATCGGCGGCTTCGACCTGACCTCCGGCAGAGATCGGATCATCGCCTTCGACGGTGCCAGCACTGGCAACCTCGACCACCTGCTGCTGTATCGGCCAGGCACCGGCATCGCCTTCGTCCTGAGGTACGACGGCGAGAAGGTGTCGGGTGGCCTCGAGTTCACCCCGGTCTACATCGGGAGAAGCGGGATCGGCGGCTTCGACCTGTCGGAGACCACCGACCAGGTGATCGCCTTCGACTTCGACGGCTCCGGGAAGGCCGACCACCTGGTGATGTACCGGCCCGGCACGAGCCCCTCGTACAAGGGCATCCTCTTCATCGTCAAGTGCACCGGCATGAACAGCGAAGGAAGCCTCGAGTTCACGGCGGTCTATCAGCAGGGCGATCACGATCCCGGCATCGGTGGATACGAGCTCACCTCGATCGACGATCAGATCATCGCCTTCGACGGCGCCAGCACCGGCAAGCTCGACCACCTGGTGTTGTATCGGCCAGGCACCGGGATCGCGTGCATCCTCAAGCACAACGGCTCGAGGGCCGACGGGACCCCTGCGTTCGAGCCGATCTACCGTGCCGACGGAGTGTCCTGACAAAGAAGCGCCCGCTGCCGTGAGCCTCGTACGATCGGCCCATGAGTGAAGGCGTACAGAACCTGCAGGCGGCACTCGCGACAATCACCCATCCGTGGCAGCCGCACCGGCTCGCGAGCATCAACGACTACGACGTGAAGGTCGTGAAGCTCCAGGGCGAGTTCGTGTGGCACACCCACCCCGACACCGACGAGCTGTTCCTCGTGATCAGCGGCGACCTGACGATCCAGCTCCGCGACGGTGACGTGACGCTTGGTCCCGGCGACGTCTACGTCGTCCCGAAGGGCGTCGAGCACTGCCCGATCGCCGGCGCCGAGGTGGAAGCGGTGCTCATCGAGCCGAAGGGCACCGTCAACACCGGGGACGCCGGCGGCGAGATGACCTCGGAGCTGCGCGAGCTGGCTTAGCGCGCCCGCAGCAGGACCGACTCCCCCGCGTCGAGCGTCAGGGCACCGTCGCGCTCGCGCTCCCAGCGGTCGCGGCGCGGGTCGTACGCCTCGGCGGGCGCCGGCAGCGTGAGCCGTACGCGCGCCCGCTCGTGGCGGGAGTAGTTCGCGACCAGCGTGTGCAGGCGGTCGTCGCCGTCGACGAAGCGACCCAGCACCACCGGGTCGCCGCTGACCGCGGAGACGAGCCCGTCCGCCGCGAACGGGTCGAGCCCGGCGGGCGGAGCCGCGACCCCCGCGAGCTGGACGGCGGTCGACGTGAGGCCGAGCATCTGCTTGCCGAGCGGTGCGAGGACGTCGCGGTTGATGTCCTTGGAGTAGCGGTACAGCGGCGTGCGCTTGCCCTCGACCGTGATCAGCCCGGTCGTGAACGCTTCGCCGCGCGCGGGGTCTGGGGTCCAGTACGTGAAGTACTGGATGCCCTTGCACCCGTACGCGAGGCTGATCGAGATCTGCCAGAGGATGTCGGCCTTCGTCGGGATCGCGTGGTTCGCATAGCCGACGCTCTGGATGTAGACCCACGAGTCGCGCCCGTGCTTGAGCGCGGCGGCGCGGACCTGCGCCCAGTTCTCGAAGTAGCCGAGGTCCTCGCCGCTGGCCAGGATCGGGTAGCGGTCGAACGAGAGCACGGGCGAGTCGAGGTCGCGCGCGGCCTGCTCGTACCCGGCCCCGAAGCCGGGAAGCATGTTCACGTACGAGAGCGCGTCCGGGTAGGCCTCGTTGGCCATCGCGACGGCCTTCGCCATGAGCGGGAGCTGGCCGACGCTCGGCTCGTCGTACAGGTGCATGCCCGCGAACGACGCGTATCCGGATCCGGACGGCAGTCGCCACGCGCTGAGCCCTTCGTCGAAGGTCTCGCTGAACAGCTCCGCTCCCCCGGCGCCGGTGATGACGACGTTGTCGAAGTACGCCGACTCGGGCCCGGCCTCGCGGAATCCGGCCGAGCCGGAGGTGAACCGGGTGTCCGTCGTCGTGTCGACGAGCACGCCGTCGATGCGCGTGGTGATCGTCGCGCCGCTCAGCGTCGTCTCGACGTGATGGGTCTTGCCGGGCTCGAGCTGGTACGGCAGGGAGACCTGCGTGACCGTCGGGTTGCCGTTGACGAAGACCGCCTTCTTGAGCACCGCCTTGCCGTCGGAGCCCTGGGTCGAGAGCAGCCACACGTACGCGTTGCGCTCGTCCTGGATCCGGAACGCCCAGCCGGCCTGCGCGTACCCGCCCGCGCCCGTACGGAGGGGTTCGGTGTCGAACGCGAAGGTGTAGTCGCTCCAGCTGGCGCCGTCCGCGACCCAGCCGATCGACCCGTCGCCGCTGCCGCTCGAGATGTGCAGGCGACCACCGACGGCCCGCCACGACGGGGCGTACCGGTTGACCGCTGCGGTGATCCGCTGACGCAGCTCGGCCTCGCTGATCGTGTTCGGCGCGGCGGGGTCGCCGACGTTCATGTTCTTGAGGAGCCACTTGATGTCGGGGTCCTCGACGAGCACCTTGAGGCCGGCTTCGTCGGCGATGCGGAGCATGTGCGTGGTGATCTGGACGTCGGAGTTGGAGTAGTTGCCGCCGTGGACGTACGTGAAGCCCGCCTCGGCGATCTCGCGGTAGCGCGCGACCGTGGTCTGGGTGGGCGGCGGGGGCCAGAAGAGGCCGATCGGGAAGCGGCCGTCGTTCATGAGCGGGCCGCCGGTGGTGGCGCTGGCTGCGGCTGCGGCTGCGGTCGTTGTGGCCGCTGCGGCGGCGCCTGTCTTGGCCGTCGCGGCACTGGCGGCGCCGCCCCCGAACGGGTTGGCGACGCCGGCGGCGACCAGCGCTCCTCCCAGTGCGAGGAAGGACTTGCGGCTGAGGCCGTTGTCAGGTTCGTCGTGCTGGGGGGTCATGCGTCCTCCTGGGTCAGCGTGGCTCGGGACTGGTGCGGCGGGTACGGCGTTCGGGGCGGCGAGGGCGGACAGCGCGCTCGGTCTCGGACAGGAGCTGGACGGTGCGGTCGTAGTCGTGCTGGCCGACGGCGAGGTAGAGCATCTCGACGACGGCGAGCTCGGAGTGCCGGGACGCGAGCGGGCCGTCCTGGAAGGTGGTCTCCTCGGCGACGGTCACGAGGAGGTGGTCGGCCAGCGTGGCCAGGCGCGAGCGCGGGCCGGCGGTGATCGCGACGGTGCGGGCGCCGTGCTCGCGGGCGGTGGCGAGCATGTCGAGGGTCTCGTCGGTCTCGCCGGAGTACGAGACGGCGATCGCGACGTCGCGGTCGGTGAGCTGGGCGGCGGCGACCAGACCGTCGTGGACGTCGGCGTATGTCCAGCACGCGATGCCGATGCGGCTGAGGCGCAGCTCGAGCTCGCGCGCCATCACGCCGCTGCCGCTGACGGCGTAGACGTGGACGCGGGTCGCGGTGGCGATTGCTGCGGCGGCTGTCGCGACGGCGTCGAGGTCGAGGCCTGCGAGAGTGGTGTGGACGGCGCGGGCCTGGACCGCCTCGAGCGTGCGGGCGACGTCGGCGAGCGAGTCGTTCGGTCCGATCTCGCGGCTGATGTCGGCGTTCCAGCTCCCGTACGCCGTCGCGGCCGCCTCGGTGATGACGCTGACGCGCAGCGCCGGGTATCCATCGAGGCCGAGCGCGCGGCACAGGCGAGAGACGGCACCGGTGGACGTGCCCGCGCTGATCGCGAGGTCGTTGATCGTGCCGGCGACGGCACTGCGCGGGTCGTCGAGGATCCTCTGCGCGGTGTGGCGCGTGGAGTCCGGAAGCCCCGGGAGGAGCAGACGCATGCGCGCGAGGACGCCGTCGGGGGCCGGGGCGTCTGTGGCGGAGGTCACAGCCATGACAAGAACTATCGCGGGCGGATCCTCCGTGCACAAGAGCGATATGACATATCAGGCGATCTCGCGGCTTGTCGCAACCGGCGCCGCGTCCGGGTGGCGCAGAAGATCGACCCGCCGTGCGCCGCACTCGGAGCACCGTACGTAGTGGACTGTCCCCTCGGACGTGACGTGGCGGGACTCCGTACGCCAGCCGTGCTCGTGGGTGCTGGCCTGCTCGCGTGACGTGGCTTCTGTGCATGTACTCATGAAGTCAACGGTGCTGTAATGGTCTTATGCATCTCAACCCTTACGGCGAGTACGCGGTGCTGCTGGCCGCTTCGCTCGCGAACGACTGGCCCGACGACCGCGACGGCATCGCTGCACGGGCCAGCGAGCTAGGCATGACGATGACGTTCCCCGTGGGACCCCATGACTATGCAGTCACCCGCCGCGTCATCGACGACTGGCTGACGATCGTCGACGCCACCGACCCGACCGAACGCGCCCGGCTGCTCAACGCGCAGATGGCCACCGTCGCTGCGTACCCGAGACTCACCGACCACAACGGCGAGGGCTGGCACCTTCACTACCGCGACGACAACGACGCCCTCCCCCACGTTCTCCGGGCCGTCATCAGCGTCGGCACCGCACTGCACCTGACCACGCGCGGCATGCACCGGCTGAGCCGCTGCGAGGCCGGCGACGCTCCGGACGATCCCTGCACCAACGTCGTCGTCGACGTCACCCGCAACGGTCGCCAGCGCTACTGCTCGGTCCGCTGCGCCAACCGCGCCGCCGTACGCCGCCACCGCGCACGTGCACTCACGGCCTAAACACCCCTCAGAGTTGCTGTCATTCGCCCGAGGTCGTCATAAACGATCGCCTCGTCCATGAAAGCAATGCCGTCCGCCTCATCAGGGAGGTTGGTGGACCGATAAGCCGACGTCGTCTCCCCCCGGCTGAGGAACAGCACGAGCCACGTGGCGAACACCGCAATCACCACCGCAACAACGGTCATTATCAGCACTCGGCGACGTGTCACGCCAACCCCCAGTTGCGTGGTGAAAACTCTCATATTCGCAAGCCGGACGCTAGTTACTCTCGACCGCCACGGTCAAGACCTCGCGTTGCTTACGAAGGACCAACGCCTTGAAACGCGCACGCCGATATGCTGGCTTTTGGGGCATTCCTCAGGACCCCATCTCGCGGCTCACCGCGGTCGGCGGTGCGTCCGGGTGGCGCAGGAGGTCGACCGTCGTACGCCGCACTCGGAGCACCGTACGTGGTGGATCTTCCCTTCGGAGATTACGTGGCGGGACTCCGTGCGCCAGCCGTGCTCGTGCGTGCTGGCGTGACCACCGCGACCGCATCGCCGCACGGGCCCGCGAGCTGGGCATGACGATGACCTTCCCCGTGGGACCCTGAGTCGGCTCTCGCATCCGAAGCTCTCGATGGCTTCAGGCGTGCGTTACCCGTTGGTGTCGCGGAAGCCGGGCGGCGCGAAGTAGGCGATCACCGATGCTGCTCGTCGTCGACGGCATCCCACAGGATTCACTCGGGTCGCGTCACCGCGATGACATCGACGATTCCGTCGAGGCCGGCAAAGTCGTCGGGGTTCGTCGTGTAGAGGGGCAGGTCGGCTGCTGCTGCGACCGCGGCGATCATCAGGTCGGCGACTCGACGGCGCGGGGTTCTCCCGACGTCCCGGACGGCTGCACTGATCCTGCCGAAGGCGCGCGCAGCTTCGGCGTCGAACGGGAGCGGGTCGAAGGCATACTCCGCGCGCTGAAGGATGTCGGTGCGTCGAGCCCGTTCAGCACGGGCCTCCGCGTCATCACCGGCCACGAGGTGTACGCCCGCGGAGAGCTCGGCCAGAGTGACGGCGCTGATCGCGACCTCTAGCGGGAGCTCCCCCGGGTCGATCAATCGGCGCAGCACAAGGATGTTCGTGTCAAGGAGGCCCCGTTCGCGGTCAGTGGGCATAGGGGTCGCGTCCGCCCTGCTCAGCAGCTGCATGCTGATCGGCACGGAACCGCTCAAGATCCATCACTGGCGCAGCACCGGACATCCGATCGAAGTCGTCACGCGACACAAATCGTCGTCGGGATCGCAGCGGCACGAGCTCGCCGATCTGCTGCCCGCTCCTTGTCACGACGAACGACCTGCCGCTCTCAAGGGCGTCCATGATCTCCTTCGATCGCAGTCGGAGGTCACGCTGGCTGATCTCGTCAGAAGACACCATGGCTCCATCGTAGGACCATGTGCTACCTGGTGCTACATGGTTCTCGACGCTCATTCTGTGATCAGGCATGCCTCCCAGGATCACGCCTGGCAGGACGCCCAGCATCGGGATAGGGCCTCGCTGAGGACGATCAAGTCCTGTGGACATGGGGCTTCTGCCTGTCCCCCAGTCAAGAGGGAGACCTCAATCGCACCGCGCGCTCTCAGCGACCTCGTCTGCCGGGTTGTCGACACCGCATCCGTTCATGACGACGACTGTCGATCGATCCGTATCGACATTTCGGATTCCCGCCCCCGCGCCATCGCAGCCCGATAGGTTCCCGCCACAACCTCGCAGCGCCATAGCGGGAGTGATCACCAGGATGTACGCCGTCATCGACACCGAGACGACAGGACTATCCCCGAAGTACCACCACCGCATCGCCGAGATCGGCGTCGTCCTCGTTGACGGCGGCGGCCGTATCGAGCACGAGTGGTCGACGCTCGTGAACCCTGATCGCGACCTCGGCCCGCAGCGCATCCACGGCATCCGCGCTGCCGATGCCCGCCGGGCCCCTCGCTTCGAGGATCTGGCAGCGCACCTCATCGAGCTCCTGCGCGGCCGTACGCTCGTGGCGCACAACCTTCCGTTCGACCTGACTTTCCTCGATGCCGAGTACGCCCGCCTGGGCGCAGGCTTCCCGGTCGACCGCTCGCACGGGCTATGCACGATGAACCTCGCCGCGTCATACCTCCCCGGCGCCGGCCGCTCGCTCGCTGAGTGCTGCGCCGCCGCCGGCATCCCGCTCGGGGGTTGGCACTCTGCCAGCGCGGACGCCCGCGCCACTGCCGATCTCCTGAGCCATTTCCTCCAGCGCACCCAGCCTCCGTACCCCTGGAGCTCGATCGCTGAACGAGCCATCACCGTGCCGTGGCCGCAGCTTGCGCCGCAAGCGTTCTCGACCGCTTCACGCGCGACGCGGTCGATGAGCATTCCCGGCGGTGGTGGTGGCGGTGGCCTCGTTGCGGGGATCGTCGACTACCTGCCACGCGTCTCGGGCTCCGCGGTCGCGGACCCGTACCTCGCGGTGCTCGACGCCGCCCTCGCCGACCGCTACCTCAGCGCTGACGAGATCGCCGCACTCGGCGCGCTCGCAGGTTCGCTCGGACTCACCGCCGCGGACACCGATCGCCTCCACCGCGACTACGTCAACGCGCTTGCTCGAGTTGCGCTCGCCGACCACGTACTGACCGACGACGAACGTGCCGACCTCGCGACGATCGTGACGCTGCTCGAGCTGCCGGCGGGCACGGACGCAGAGGCGCTCGTGCGGGCAACAGGTGGTGCGACGACGTCCGAGCTGAGCCTGACCCTCGATGACCTGGTCGTGTTCACCGGCGAGTTCGACGAACCGCGCAGCGTCTGGATGGAGCGTGCGACCGCCGTCGGACTCCGCGTCCACCACGCGGTGACGAAGAAGGTCACGCTGGTCATCGCCGCTGACGTCGACAGCCTGTCGGGCAAGGCAAAGAAGGCACGCGGGTACGGGATTCGAGTGGTGTCGCTCGAGGAGTTCGAGAAGGCACCCGCGATGGGGGTGGTGGAGCGGGCAGGGGTGTGAGGACCGGCGCCGAGCGGACAGGATCACGGACGTGCTTGGAGAGCACCGGACGCCAGAGCCTCGATCACCATCTGAATGGAGTCCCAGTGGGCAAGGGCGTCTGCTGAGGGAATGCTCGGCTCTCGCGGGCTCAACGGCTTCGCTGTCAGCTCCTGGAGTGACTCGAGCATGACGTCCACGTCTCCCCGACCCGCCCTGCGGGCATTCTCGACGGGTACGTCCAGCGCCCGATATCCAATCCACACGCTGGCAACCGTGACTTGGTCGCTGGAACGGCGCAGATGGAACCCACCTGGAGTTGTCTTCAGAAAGAAATGCTCATCGTGTTCGGCGAGCTCACGCAACCGCTCGACGACTGCGCGCGTGGCGTCATCCGAAGCCGCCAGTCGCTCCTCGAGACTCCCCGCACTGCGTCGATCCGTCTTCCGGCTCGCGCCGGCGGTCCGCCCATAGACGGCTGGCACGATCACCGTGCCCTCGTAGCCGAGCGCGCGGTACTGCTTCACCTCTACCGCAAAGACCTCGGCCGGATTCATCTGCTCGTTCAGAAACTCGGTGACGCGCCTGAGCTCGTCGGGAATCACGTCCGCGACGAAGATCATGCGGATACGCCCACCTCGGAGGTTGTCTCCAACCCACCCGAAGAACTCCTCGACGCTGGCGTTGGGGTCGCCACAGAGGGCGGTGATCACGTCAGCCGGGTCGTGCTGACCAGCTCGCTGCGTTTCCTCGAATGCGAACTGGAGCCGATCCACGGGCCAGTAGCGGACTCCGTTCGCGGCGTAGTCCAGCATCTGCCCGACAACTTCGCGTCGGATCCGGGTGTCTGTGGACCGCTTGACCTCCACCAACGTAGGCACCCCATCTTGGTCAACGAAGAGGTGATCGATGCTCCAGCGATCGCCTGCATCGTCACGATCCGGCACCCCGTATTCTCGCTTGATCAGCGCCCATCGCCGCGCTGCATCCGGGTACATCTGTCCGCCCGCGAGGAGATCCGGGTGCGATTCCAAGAGCTGCTGAAGCACGTCCTCAGCCTCGTAGGGTGTGACAGCCATCGAGACAAGATCGCCTCGCGCGTCGATATGAAACAGTCCGTCGGACGTCATCCGTCCATTCTCGCCGCTCGACACGACTGCTGCGCTCACGAGTCGCAGACCGCGGAACTTCGCTCGCGGTCACAAGCGTCAGCGTGGCAGGAACTCCACGCAACGCTTGCCCAGATTCGGACGCGCGTCATACCCAGCATCGTTCCACGAGCTGGCGTGAGCATGGCTCCGCGGACCGTTCCCCCCACCACGCCGAATACTCGTACGCCGAATTCGGGAGTCCACCGACCAGATCGGCGATCTCATCGAAAGTCATGCGCGCGATGCCGGTCCGACGAGCGAGGTGCTCATAGCGGCTGGTACTTGCTCACTCGGTCATCGTTCGGTTCTCCTTCCACCATCGTGCGCCACAGAGTTTCCGAGTAACGACGGCCGGTTTACTGGAGAATGCAGCGAGCGGAGACATCGCCTTCCCCAAGTGGCCGGCTCGCGAAGGACGGAATGAGAGCGTGACTGAGCAGAACCTGCCCACTTCTTACAATCGACACGTCGAGGTGGAACACCTGCTGGAGGACCTCTCCGACGGCGCTTTCGGCGAGATGTACGTCGATGGTGCACGCCCCGAGCGCTGGCGGCACGTGTTCGCCTCCGTCCAGGCGCTCGGCGCGTACGGGGTGGAGCGCATCGACCCCACGCAGTTCGACGTTGTCGTCATCGACGAGTTCCACCACGCCCGCGCGAGCTCGTACACCAAGCTGCTCGACCACCTTCAGCCGCAAGAACTGCTCGGGCTCACGGCAACCCCCGAGCGCGGCGACGGCTTCGACGTACGCGATCTGTTCGGCGGCCGCGCCGCGTACGAGCTGCGCCTGTGGGACGCGCTCGAGCAGGACTTGCTTGTGCCGTTCCACTACTTCGGTGTCGCCGACGACGTGGACCTGTCGGGCCTCGAGTGGAAGCGCGGGTCGTACGACACCGAGGGACTCGATCGCGTCTACACCGGCAACGATGCCCGTACGGCAAAGGTGCTGCGGGAGCTTCAGGACAAGGTCACCGATGTCTGGGACATGCGGGCAATCGGGTTCTGCGTCTCAGTGCGGCATGCCGAGTACATGGCGGCGAAGTTCAATACCGCCGGCATCCCCTCACTCGCGGTGTCGGGTGATTCGACGCGCGACGAGCGGTCGGGCGCGCTCAGCCGGCTGCGGTCGCGCGACGTCAACTGCTTGTTCGCCGCCGACCTCTATAACGAAGGCCTCGACATCCCTGAGGTCGACACGATCCTCATGCTGCGTCCGACCGCGAGCTCAACGATCTTCCTTCAGCAGCTCGGCCGCGGTCTGCGTCGCGCGCGCGGCAAGGCGGTGCTCATGGTGCTGGACTTCATCGGCAACCAGCGCAAGGAGTTCCGGTTCGACCAGCACTACCACTCGCTCACCGGCACCAGCCGCCGGCGCCTCGAGCGCGAGATCGAGCAGGGCTTCCCCTACCTGCCCTCGGGATCGCAGATCGTCCTCGACCGCGTGGCACAGAGGATCGTGCTCGACAACGTTCGCAGCCAGCTGCGCCTCAGCACCAAAGACCTCGCCCGCGAGGTGCGCTCGGTCGGCGAGGCCACGCTCGCGCAGGTCCTCGCGGAGTCGGGGCTCGACCTCCCCGACATCTACGGACGCAAGCAGACCTGGACCCCGCTCCGGCGTGCCGCGAACCTGCCCACGCCCCCGGCCGGACCGGAGGAGGACATGCTGCTGCGACGGGTGCGCCGCTCGGTCCTGCACGTCGACGACGCCGAGCGCGCCGCCGCGTACCGGATGCTGCTCGCCGCGGACGGACCGTCGTACGAAGACCTTCCGGACCGGGAGAAACGGCTCGCGCGGATGCTGATCTTCGCCGTATGGCCGCCTCGGATGCCGCTCAACTCGTACGACACCGCGCTGGCGCAGCTTCGTCAGCATCCCGCCGTGTGCGCTGAGATGCAGCAGCCCGTCGCCCTCAGCGAAGATCGCGCGCGGCACGTCGTGAAGTCGCTGGGCGAAGGGCTGCAGCACCTTCCGCTGGCCAGTCATGCGCGGTATCGGCGCGAGGAGATCCTCGCCGGGTTCGACTACGCGACCCTCGATCGCAAGCCAAGCTCGCACATGACCGGAGTCGCGAGGACAGAGGCGACCCGCACAGACCTGCTACTCGTGACGCTGCACAAGACCGAGGCCCACTTCTCACCGAACACGATGTATCGGGACTTCGCGTTCGCCGCCGACCAGTTCCACTGGGAGTCACAGAACTCGACCGCCGCCGACGGCCCGACCGGTCAGCGCGACCCTACCGCGAGCACGGCGAACGCGGGAGCCACGTCGTGCTCTTCTCCGCGACGCGCAGGAGGACGACTTCGGCACCGGCGCGCCATACACGTGCCTCGGCCAGGTCGACTACGCCGACCACACCGGCGAGAGGCCCATGGCGATCACGTGGCGGCTGCGGCGGGCCATGCCGGCAGACCTTTACGTGCGGGCGTCAGCGGTGGCGCGGTAACATCTCCGCGCCGTCGCGCGTCGTGTCCATCTTGTGAAGGCGAGGCCACGAAGCCGCCGTCAGTGCGGTGGCGTATGCCGGCAGAGAATAACGCCCGCAGTTCGCTCCTAGGGCCGCTTGATCGCGTGCATCAGCCTGATCAGGGTGTCGTGTAGCGAGCTCAACTCTGCCCTTTCAGCAACAAGTCTTGCGAGCTCCTGTTTGCGCGGAGAGTGATCCCACTCCGGATAAAGAACATCGTTGAGTGCCTTGCTGAGGCCTTTGCCGCGCAGCGCAGCTTCGGTTCGAATCTTGCCGATGCGATCAGGATGCCAGTGGTCAGACGGCAACTGGTGCTTTTCGGCGTAGGCGATGATCCCAGCCGACCACGCAGTGTCGTCGAAACAATCTTCGAGCTCGCGAACGCCGAGGAAATGCTTCTCTACGTCGCCAACGAGTTTAAGGGCGGCTCGAACGTCCTTGGTTTCGGCCTGGTCCGCGTCGAGCGTGAGCACAGTTTCGCGATGGAGCTGGTGCGCGAGCATATCGGCCATCCTCACCGCCTCGCTGCCACCTCTCCGCGAAATGACGTGCACCCGGTCGATGGCGGCGCTGCGCCCGTGAATCCGCCGGTAGAGTAACGGGATCACCACCTGTTCGGTATCGCCCTCAGCTACAACGACAACACGCGCGTGAAGCAACTCGTGATTGCTGAGGCTCGTGGCGAGATCATGCATGGGATCGTTTTCGCCATCGTCGCCGAACTCGGCAAAGGAGACGGCAGAGTTCCCTCGTGCCGACTTCGTCGCCGGACGGAGGTGAACCAGTGCAGTGGAGTCCACGCCATTGATAATCTGCGCGGAGTGAGTCGCCAGCAGGACCTGGACGCCCTCAATTCGCGCTTGCTCCCCCATCGCTAGGCAGAGCCGTTCCTGCGCAGCGCAATCCAGATGCGCATCCGGCTCGTCATAAACAATGACGTCGCCTGCCCTCCGGGTACCCTACTCTAGCAGGTCAGCGAGTGCATGGTGCGCCGTCAACGACATCCGGCGGCGCTGGTCGAGACTGAATGCGCCCGATGTTCTCGCCTCGCCGTCGGCGGTGTGGACCGTAACGCTCACCGTGAACCGGGGTCGGTCGATCTCAATTCCTGGATCCACTTCAATGCCAGCAACCAGTTCGCCACAACCATCCACGACGGCCTTACGGATCGACGCAATCGACTCGTTCGCGCGCGCCGCGAAGCCGGTACGTAGCGCCGTTATGTGTCGCCGAGCGTCGTCCTCATTCGCGTAATGCTGAAACTCCAGTCTGATCAACTCGTCTACCGTCCGCGAGAGGTCCTCAGCCGACTCGGAATCAAATCTCACGAGCCGTGGAAGCCGATTCGAGGTATCATCCGTGATTGGGATCCAGGCCTTCTCCAGCATGTCATCGGAAAGGCTAGAAAGAATCGCTTTTGCCGACTCGACCAATTGCGATTTGTTCGATCCTGTGGCGCCGAACGCCTTCAACTCGGGGATAGTCGATTGCGAGACGCCTTTCGGCAAACCTACTGGCACTGACGCCCTCTCCTCCAGGACGACCTTTCCTTGTGCACCCGTCACACGGATGTCAGAGCCGTCATCGAATTCGAGCACGGCCTCAAAGCTGGGAAACTCGTTGAGGTCGAACGGCGTCTCTCGAGCGAACGCCATGCCAAGCACGTCCAAAACGGTGGACTTTCCGGCGCCGTTAGGTCCGGCCAGCACCGTGATGCCATCTGTAAACGTAACCCGGCACGGTTCGACAAAGACGCGGAACCCGCTGGTAGTCAGGGAAACGAGACGAACGGGAGCGCCGATCGGCGCACCCTCGAGCGGCGATTCAGTTCGGGATGGCATACCTGGAATGGTAGCGACGGGTCTGCGGCACGGATAGGTGACAACCGAGTGGCCTAACCAGGTGGTTGGGCTGGAAGGAATGTTCGCCGTGACGAAGCCGTACCCCAGGGAGTTCCGCGACGACGTGGTCCGCGTCGCCAGGAACCATGAGCCCGGTGTCGAGCTCTCCCAGATCGCCAAAGACTTCGGGATCCACTTCACGACGTTGTACGCGTGGATGAAGAAGGCCGACGTCGAAGTCCAGTCGGCCGAGCTGCGTGAAGCGAAGAGGCGGATCAAGACCCTCGAACAAGAAGTAGAGGTGCTCATGGGGCCGCCGCGGCGTACTTCTCTCAGGCTCATCTGCCGGGAAAATGAGCTACCCGCTCGTCCGTGACCTGGCCACTGACGGAATCCCCGTCACGGTGACGTGTCGGGTGCTCAACATCGCCCGCCAGCCCTACTACCGTTGGCTCGCGAACCCCGGTCACCACTGCGGAACTCGATGAGGCCTACCGCGCCAACGCGCTGTTCGACGCCCACCGTGACGACCCCGAATTCGGCTACCGGTTTCTGGTCGATGAGGCCCGCGACGCCGGCGTAGCGATGACGCCCCGGACGGCGTGGAAGATCTGCTCGAGCAACGGCTGGTGGTCGGCGTTCGGGAAGAAGACGAGCGGTGTGAAAAGGGCCGGTCCGCCGGTTCACGGCGACCTGTGTGCCGTGGTCGACGACAAGGGGCGGACCCGGCGCCAGTTCACCGCAGGGGCTCCGAATCGGCTCTGGATCGGCGACGTCGCCGAACACTGGACGAGTGAAGGGAGGTTGTACGTCTGTGCGTTCAAGGACGCCTCTTCCAACCGGATCGTCGGGTACTCCATTGACTCCCCGATGAAGTCGCAGATGGCCGTGGCAGCGTTGAACAACGCTGTTGCTCGGCGTGGTGACGTGGCCGGTTGTGCGGTCCGCACCGCCCGAGGATCGCAATTCAGGAGCAGGAAGTTCGTGCCTGCCCTGGGCCGTCACGACATGGTTGGATCGATGGGTCGGTCGGCGCATGCGTCGACAACGCTGCGATGGAAACGTTCTTCGCCCTGCTACAGAAGAACGTCCTCGACCGCCGTGCCTGGGCGACCTATGAAGACCTGAGGATCGCGATCGTGAACTGGATCGAACGGACCTACCACCGACGCCGCCGGCAAGGCCGGCTCGGTCCATTGACCCCAATCGAGTTCGAGACAATCATGACCACGCCAGCCACTCAGGCTGCGTGACTAACCACTGTCACCTGATCGTGCAGTCCCAAATCATCACGAACGCCCTGCCCTAGACCGCCATCTCAGCGAGATCGCGCCGGAGCCGTTGCCCCTGTAACGCGATAATCGCGTGGGCGACGACGACCGCGAGTGCCCCAGTATTGGATCTGCAGCAGCGCGTAAGCACGCAGCAACCCGCGGAACACGTACAGGGCCCGACGCTCCTGGGCTCAGGGAGGTTGTCGGTGGGCCTCGATAGAGTTCCGTCGCGGACGACGAGAGGTAGTCATGGCAGGAAACGAAACACTCAGCGCGAGAAACCGCAACTCGGCGGACGAGTTCTACACCGCACTCAGGGATGTAGAAGCAGAGCTGCGGCACTACCGCGACCAGCTCCGTGGCAAGGTGGTCTTTTGCAACTGCGACGATCCCTATGAGTCGAACTTCTTCAAGTACTTCGCGATGAACTTCAACCATCTCGACCTCAAGAAGCTCATCGCCACCAGCTACGCCGGGTCACCGATCACCGGCGAGCAGCTGCCACTGTTCGAGCTCGAGGGACTTCGTCACACACGACCCATCCGCAAGGTTTTCAAGGTCGAAATCACCGAGGTGCCCGACCGCAACGACGACGGCGCGATCGACCTTCTCGACATCGAGGACTTACTCCGCCACGACGGCAACGTCGTCACCCCGCTCCAGGGCGACGGCGACTTCGCCAGTCCTGAGTGCGTCGCTCTCCTCGACGAAGCCGACGTGGTGGTGACCAACCCACCCTGGAGCCTCATCAAGCCATTCATCACACTGCTGGCCGAGCACGAGACGCAGTTCCTCGTCCTGGGGGACCAGAACTTCATCACCTACCGCGAGATCTTCGAGCAGATCCTGGCCAACAACCTGTGGTTCGGTTATAACAACGGCGGCACCAAGTGGTTCCGGGTCCCTGAGGACTACGAGATCAAGACCGAGTCCCGCAAGAAGATCGTCGACGGCGTCAAGTACTTCAGTATGGGGCGCGCCTACTGGTTCACAAACCTCGACACCACGAAGCGTCACGATGAACTGCCCCTTTACAAGCGGTACTCCCCAGAGGAGTACCCGACCTACACGAACTACCCCGCTATCGAGGTGAGCAGGGTTACCGAGATCCCGTTCGACTACGACGGGGAGATGGGTGTTCCCATTACTTTCCTGGACAAGTACAACCCCGACCAGTTCGAGATCATCGGCAACAGCAAGTGGCTAGGCAGGCCAATCGCTGACTTTGCGAAGAAGGGCACTTACGAGCAGGGCGGAATGCGCTTTTACATCCCCACCGGCGACGGCACGCATCGACGCCTCTACGAACGCATCGTCATCAAGCGCATCGGAGCTGCATCGTGAAGATCGAGTTGCACCAGACTGTAATCCGCGAGATTGTCGACGGCTACCGGGACGACGCCGAGGCAGGAGTCGTTGCCTACGACGGTCAACTCGACGTCAGGCCTCCCTACCAGCGGGAGTTCGTGTATAACGACAAGCAGCGCGATGCAGTGGTCGACACCGTATTCAAGGGCTTTCCTCTCAATGTCTTCTACTGGGTCGCCAAAGAAGACGGCGGCTTCGAGGTCCTCGACGGCCAACAGCGCACGCTCTCGGTCTGTCAGTACGCTGCCGGCGACTTCTCCGTCGACGTCGGCGGCAACCGTAAGGCCTTCCACAACCTCACCAACGACGAGCGCAGTCGCTTCCTGGACTACGAACTGATGGTCTATCACTGCGAAGGCACCGACTCGGAGAAGCTCGACTGGTTCCGTATCATCAACATCGCCGGCGAGAAGCTCACCGACCAGGAACTGCTCAACGCCGTGTACACCGGCCCGTGGCTTACTCACGCCAAGGTGATCTTCTCCAAGACCGGTGGCGCCGCCTATGGTTTAGGAGAGAAGTACCTCACGGGCGCCCCGATCCGCCAGGACTACCTCGAAACCGCCCTGAAGTGGATCAGCGATGGCACGATCGAGCACTACATGTCGGCGCACCAGCATGACCAGAACGCCAACGCGCTGTGGACCTACTTCCGCAATGTCATCAACTGGGTCGAGGACACCTTCGTCGTCTACCGCAAGGAGATGAAGGGCATCCCCTGGGGCCCGCTCTACGACCAGTTCGGCAAGGGTCCGGTGGACACCGATGCTCTCGAAGCCGAGATCAACGACCTGATGGCCGACGACGAGGTCAAGGCGAAGAAGGGGATCTATACCTACGTCCTCACCCGCAACGAGAAACACCTTAGCCTCCGCCAGTTCGACAATACCGCCCGCCGCGGAGCCTTCACCCGACAGAAGGGCCGATGCACCAACGGCACGAAATGCAAGACTGTCGGCAATAGCGACGGCCAGATGGCTTTTGACATCAACGACATGGATGCCGACCATATCGTGCCGTGGAGCAAGGGCGGAAAAACCACCCCCGATAACTGCCAGATGCTCTGCATCGCCTGCAACCGCAGCAAAGGTGATCTCTAAAGGCGATCCCATGACACCCGGGAACACATGTGCATTCTGAAGCATTTTTCGACGACGCGGTCCACCCTTATCTCCAGCGGGGGTACTTCAGTTCGGGTCTGTCAGATCAACGGTGTGGCAAGTCTCTGATCCGATCTGCCGATCGTTTGATTGGCAGAAAAGAGACGAAGACCGACAAAAGTCGTTGGGAATGTAGTGAACCCCCGGTTCGTCTGGGATTGATGTCGGTTCAGGTCGCTCACGCTCGCTACTTTGATCGACTCGCTACAACTTACGGCTATGAGCCCGAGCCAGCTTGTCCGCCGCCCAACCGAAGCCGCGCTCACGAACGATCGGTATGAAGACTTGGATTGACGGAATGCTTCCGATGACCGCGGTCCTGACGACGGGCCTCCGACGGGGACCGCTGCTGAGCCCTCCAACAGGCCCAGACTCAGATCTCCACCGTCCGGCGGATATGACGCCACCAGGCCCGGCGCTCAGACCTCAACCTGCTCCACCAGGGCCCGTGGCTGCTCCACACCGGGGTCGGCGCTCAGATCACCGCCCGGACCGGCACTGAGCCCCTCTCGGACCCGTGGCTCCAGTTCGGGCCATGCGTTAGCCACGGCTACCTCACCTCTTGTCTCGCGGCGGAATCGGGTCATTGCCCGGCCGGACGGTGTCGGAGTCGCGAACTTTCCCGTCGCGGCCGCGGATGCAGACTTCGCCACCTCCTGCATTCCCGGCGATCGCCCGCGCGAGGTCCTGTGCCTGCTTCTGCGTATCGGTGTGGGCGCTAGCTCGGCTCGCACGGGGCGCCTTAACGTCCCAACCAGGTTCCTCCATCTCGGTTCGCTCGAA
Source organism: Mumia sp. ZJ430 (assembly GCF_011751845.1). NCBI lineage: Bacteria > Bacillati > Actinomycetota > Actinomycetes > Propionibacteriales > Nocardioidaceae > Mumia > Mumia sp. ZJ430. The sequence continues at coordinate 485,508 of NZ_JAAHFK010000002.1, forward strand.
TCCGAGTGGCGGGCACCGGGTCCATCCCTCTGCCGATTTGCTCCGCGATGACCACCGCGCCTGTTCCGACACTGGCGCCGACGGTCATTGATCTCGGATGAAGAGGAAGAGGGCGTCTCCGTTGCAGCGGAGGCGACTCGACGAACGATTGCTCCATTTGTTCCGGATGTCACCAACAAGATTCGGCGATATGCCCGACACTAATGACGTGCGAGTGGGCGACACGTCGCTACCGCACGTGGCGACCCAACACGCGAGGCCCGCTGCGGCTCCGGCGCGAACCGGAACCGCAGCGGGCCTGTTGCATCCGACGCGGATTTGGCCCTGTTTCAGCTGCAACCGCTCGTCGCTCCGCAGCCCTCGCACACGTGGCACGAGCCCGCGGGGCGCATCTTCGTACCGCAGGTGAAGCACAGAGGTGCGTCGACCTCGGTCCCGGAGATGACCTGCAACAGCTCGGCGCTGGTGTGCGCCTGCTTCGGGGCGGGGCGGGCTGACTCGGCGACGATCTCCGCGTCGGCGGCGTCGACCTGGGACTCGCGGGCGAGTTCTCCCTTGGTTTCGGCCTTGGTTTCGACAGGCTCAACCGGCGAGGTGGTTTCGACACGGGCTCCTTCGTCGCCCTGCTCAACCAGCGGATCCTTGGTCTTGAGCGACTCGGGCTCGGAGACCTCCTCCTCGATCGGGGCATACGACCCCGTGTCGAGCTGGCGCTGGCGCTCGTCGGCCGAGTGAATGCCCATCTGCGAGCGCACCTCGAACGGCAGGTAGTCCAGCGCGAGCCTGCGGAAGATGTAGTCCATGATCGACTGCGCCATCCGCACGTCCGGGTCGTCGGTCAGACCGGCCGGCTCGAACTTGAGGTTCGTGAACTTCTGGACGTACGTCTCGAGCGGCACCCCGTACTGGAGACCGATCGACACCGCGATCGAGAAGGCATCCATCACGCCGGCCAGGGTCGAGCCCTGCTTGCCGAGCTTGAGGAACACCTCACCGAGGCCGTCGTCCGGGTAGGAGCCGGAGGTCATGTAGCCCTCGGCACCGCCGACCGTGAAGGAGGTCGTCAGCGACGGCCGCGTCTTGGGGAGGCGCTTGCGGATGGGCTTTTCGACGATGACTTCGCGGATGGTTTCCTTGGTTTCGACAGGCTCAACCACCGAGGAGGAGGTCTTGTTCGAGTCCTTGCCCTTGTTCTCGCCCTTGCCGGACGAGAGCGGCTGGCCGACCTTGCAGTTGTCGCGGTAGACCGCGAGCGCCTTCAGACCCAACTTCCAACCCTGGAAGTAGATGTCACCGATCTCCTCGACAGTCGCCGTCTCCGGCATGTTGACCGTCTTCGAGATCGCACCCGACAGGAACGGCTGCGCCGCCGCCATCATGCGGACGTGACCCATCGGCTTGATGGACCGCTCACCCATCGCGCAGTCGAAGACCTCGTAGTGCTCGGTCTTCAGGCCCGGCGCGTCGATGACGTGGCCGTGCTCGGCGATGTACTCGACGATCGCCTCGATCGTCTCGTTGGTGTAGCCGAGCTTCTTGAGCGCGACCGGGATCGTCTGGTTGACGATCTGCATCGAGCCGCCACCGACGAGCTTCTTGAACTTGACCAGCGAGAAGTCCGGCTCGATGCCGGTCGTGTCGCAGTCCATCATGAAGCCGATCGTGCCGGTCGGAGCCAGCACCGACGCCTGCGCGTTGCGCCAGCCCTGCTTCGTGCCGATCTCGATGCCCTTGGCCCACTGCTTCGTGGCCTCACGGTGCACGGCGATGTCCATCGCGTGCATCGTGCGGACCGCGTCGTTGGCGGCCTGGTGCTTGCGCATCACGCGGGCGTGCGGCTCGGCGTTCTGCTTGTAGCCCTCGTACGGACCGACGATGCCGGCGAGCTCCGCCGAACGACGGTAGGAGGTGCCGGTCATCAGCGACGTGATCGCCGAGGCGAACGCGCGACCGCCGTCGGAGTCGTACGCGAGGCCCGACGCCATGAGGAGCGCACCGAGGTTGGCGTAACCGATGCCGAGCTGACGGAACTTGCGCGTCGTGTCGCCGATCGCCTCGGTCGGGAAGTCGGCGAAGGTGATCGAGATGTCCATCGCGGTGATGATCAGCTCGGTCGCCTTCACGAACGTGGCGACGTCGAACGAGCCGTCGTCCTGCAGGAACTTGAGCAGGTTGAGCGAGGCCAGGTTGCACGACGAGTTGTCGAGGTGCATGTACTCCGAGCACGGGTTCGACGCGGTGATGCGACCAGTCTCCGGCGTGGTGTGCCAGTCGTTGATCGTCGAGTCGTACTGGATGCCCGGGTCGGCACACTCCCACGCGGCCTGCGCGATGTCCTTGAAGAGCTTCTTGGCGTCGATGGTCTCAATGACCTCGCCGGTCGTCCGCGCACGCAGCCCGAACTCCGAACCCTCCTCGACCGCCTGCATGAACTCGTCGGTCACGCGGACCGAGTTGTTGGCGTTCTGGTACTGGACAGACGAGATGTCCTGCCCGCCGAGGTCCATGTCAAAGCCGGCGTCACGAAGGACGCGGATCTTGTCCTCCTCGCGCGCCTTCGTCTGCACGAACTCCTCGATGTCGGGGTGGTCGACGTCGAGCACGACCATCTTGGCCGCACGACGCGTCGCGCCGCCCGACTTGATCGTCCCCGCAGACGCGTCGGCGCCGCGCATGAACGACACCGGACCCGAGGCCGTACCGCCCGAGGAGTGCAGCAGCTCCTTGCTCGAGCGGATCCGCGACAGGTTGAGGCCGGCACCGGAGCCGCCCTTGAAGATCAGACCCTCTTCCTTGTACCAGTTGAGGATCGAGTCCATCGAGTCGTCGACCGCGAGGATGAAGCAGGCGCTGACCTGCTGCGGGCTCGACGTGCCGACGTTGAACCACACCGGGCTGTTGAAGCTGAAGACCTGGTGAAGAAGCATGTACGTGAGCTCGTGCTCGAAGACCTCGGCATCGGCGTCCGTCGCGAAGTAGCCGTTGTCCTTGCCGGCCTTCACGTACGTCAGCACGACGCGGTCGAGCAGCTGCTTGAGCGACTGCTCACGCGTGTCGGTGCCGACCGCGCCACGGAAGTACTTCGTGGTCACGATCGTCGACGCGTTGACGCTCCAGAAGTCGGGGAACTCCACCCCGCGCTGCTCGAAGACCGTCGCTCCGGTCTTCCAGTTGGTCTGAACGACATCGCGACGCTCCCACGTCACCTCGTCGTACGGGTGCACGCCCTCCGTGGTGTAGACCCGGTTGATCGTGAGGCCCTTGCCTGCACGCTTGGTGGTCTTGCGCCCCCGCGCAGCCCCGCTCGGTCCACTGACCGTCTCCGTCATGTGATGCCCCTTCTCCCCCATGTTGCCCCGTGAAATGTGGTGTTGAGTCTCAGCTACCGGCGGAGCGCTGCTCCGCGGCGAACTCGTTGTCGGCGTCGGCCGCCATCAGCGTCGCGATCTCGTCCGCGAAGTCCGACACGTCCGTGAAGTTCTTGTAGACGCTGGCGAACCGCAGGTAGGCGACCTTGTCGAGCGCCTTGAGGGGCTCGAGCACGGCGAGCCCCACCTCGTGCGAGCTCACCTCTGCTCCCCCGGCAGCACGCAGCGCGTGCTCGACCTGCTGGCCGAGTCGCGCCAGGTCGTCCTCGTCCACAGGGCGGCCCTTGCACGCTTTGCGCACTCCACTCACGGCCTTGTCGCGCGAGAACGGCTCCGTGGCACCCGAGCGCTTGCACACCGTGAGCTGAATCTGCTCGACGGTCGTGAAGCGCTTGTTGCACGCGGTGCAGCTCCGGCGGCGGCGGATCGCTCCCCCGTCGTCGGCGACGCGGCTGTCGAGGACCCGGGTGTCGGTGTGCCGGCAGTACGGGCAGTGCATCTCGGCTCCTCTCGCTGTGGACGGAAATGTGGAGAACCACGGTTTCCTGTGGGGTTCGCCACTGGCCCTTGTGGACTAGATGTGGATAACTACATCCGTGTAAGTACTAGATGTAGTGGCTACCGTACGCGTCCGACCCAGCCCATGCAACTCAGTCTCACGTGTCGCGCCGACATTTCTGTCCTCGCAGGTCAGAGACGGTTTTGGGCGTACGGCGCGGCGTGTCGCGGGTCTCACCCGCGGTGCCGCGGCCGAGAGCGCCGCATGCCGCGTACGACCAGCACCACGTCCGCGAGGGCGACGACCGCGATCACGGCGCTCGCGACGCCCAGGACGACCAGGGTGTCGGTGGCGTCCGGCGCCAGCAGGGCCCACAGCGCGAGCGCGGTGAAGACGACGAGACCTCCGAGGGACAGGCCGAGGCGCATCCCGTACGCACTGAGGGCCTCCTTGGGCTCAGCGCCGGTACGCCTCAGGTGCGGTCCGGAGCGGGAGTGTGAGCTCATGACGGACCTCCTTCGCTGTTACCTGTACAACACCGCGAGCACGCCGATCCATCCCCTGACCCGCACCTCGTACGGGCGGGCTGACCTGCGTGGACAGGGTCGTTGGCGCGATCACTCGTACGCTGTACGCGTACGGTGTACGAGAGTTTTGAGCGGACCCCTCTTGCTCAGTCGGCGGCCGCTTCGAGGCGCGCGATCCGCCCCACTCCCCAGCCCCCCAGCGACTCGAGCGCGGCGTTGAGGGAGACCCCGTGCTCGGTCAGCGAGTACTCGACCCGCGGCGGCACCTCGGGGAACACCTCGCGGCGCAGCAGGCCATCGGCCTCCATCTCGCGCAGCTGCTGCGTGAGGACCTTGTGGCTCACGCCCGGCAGCCCGCGGTGGATCTCCGCGAACCGGCGCGTGCCGTACGCCTCCAGCTCCCACAGGATGAGGGCCTTCCACTTCCCGCTGACGACGTCCATCGCGGCGTCCAGCCCGCAGACGTACGGGCCCCGTCGCCGTGTGTCGGGCTTCGCTGCCTCCACCGTGCTGCCAGTCATCGGGTCCCCCGTCGGTCAGTGGTCGGTTACCTGAAGGTGAGAACCGCACAATGAAGTGCGTTCTTCCGCGGACCGCCGCCGGCCGCGATCGTGGACGGCATGACACCCACCACCCACTCACCCGTGACCGTACTCGGCCTCGGTTCGATGGGCCGCGCCCTCGCGACCACCGTCGCCGCCGCGGGCCACCCCACGACGGTCTGGAACCGTACGCCGGGCCGCGCCGACGACCTCGACTCTGCCCGCACGACCGAAGCCTCGTCCGTACGAGACGCCGTGACCGCCTCGTCGCTGGTTGTCGTGTGCCTGCTCGACGCCGCGTCCGTACGCGAGGTCCTTGACCCGGTCGCCGACGCACTCGCCGGCCGTACGGTCGTGAACGTCACGACCACCACGCCCGAGCAGTCGCGCGCGCTCGCCGCCTGGGCCGACAGCCACGGCGCGGCGTACCTCGACGGCGGCGTCATGGCCACGCCGCCGATGATCGGTGGGGAGGGCTCCCTCGTCCTCTACAGCGGATCCCCGGCCGCGTACGAGGAGTGGCGCGGCGTCCTCGAGACGTGGGGCGAGAGCCCGTACCTCGGCGAGGATGCCGGAGCGGCAGCGCTGTACGACCTCGCGCTGCTCGCCGGCATGTACGCGATGTTCGCCGGGTTCTTCCACGGCGCGGCGATGGTCGCGACAGCCGGGATCTCGGCCAGCGCGTTCGCCGAGAGCGCGGTCCCGTTCGTGTCGGCGATGGTGCCGGCGTTCCGTGACTACGCCGCGGTGGTCGACGGCGGCGACTACGGCGTGGCCGGGCAGCAGAGCCTCGACTTCTCCGACCTGTCGGACATGGTCCAGGCGAGTGCCGACGCTGGTGTCGCGCCCGACGTCGTCGCGGCCGTCCAGGGGCTGATCCGGCGACAGATCGACGCGGGGCACGGCAAGGACGGGTTCGCGCGGGTGTACGAGAGCATCGCCCGCCCCGCAACGACGCGAGCGGCGCGATGAAGGTGACGGTCATCGGGCTCGGACCGATGGGGCAGGCGATGGTGCGGATCTTCCTCGCGGCCGGCCACGACGTGACGGTCTGGAACCGTACGGCCTCGCGGGCGGACGACCTCGTCGCCGCGGGCGCCGTCCGTGCGCAGACGCCGTCGGAGGCGCTCGCCGCGAGCGAGCTCGTCGTGCTGAGTCTGACCGACTACGCGGCGATGGACGACATCCTCGGGCGCGACCCCGAAGCGATCGCCGGGCGCACACTCGTGAACCTCAGCTCGGACACTCCCGACGTCACGCGCGAGGCGGCCCGGTGGGCGGACGCGCACGGCGCGGCCTTCCTCGTCGGCGGCGTCATGGCGCCGCCACCGATGCTCGGCGGCGAGGACGCGTACGTCTACTACAGCGGGCCAGCCGACGCCTTCACGCCGTACGAGAAGGTGCTCGCGCTGCTCGGCGAGCCTCGCTACGTCGGCGAGGATCCTGGCGCGGCGCAGCTGCTCTACCAGGCGCAGCTCGACGTCTTCCTCACCGCGCTGTCGGGGATCGCGCACGCGGTCGCGCTCGTCAGGACGGCGGGTGTGGGTGCTGCCGAGTTCCTGCCCGACGCCCTCGCCACCCTCGCGGGCATCGCCGACATGACCGGGCTCAGTGAGGACGGCGCGGCCGCGTTCGACGACGGGATTCACCCGGGTCGCCTGAGCACGGCCACGATGATGGGCGCGACCGCGGCGCACATCCTCGGCGCGAGCGAGTCCGCCGGGGTCGACACCGCGCTGCCTCAGGCGGTGCTGTCGCACTACGAGCGGGCGATCGCCGCCGGGCACGGCGCGGACAACTGGACGAGCATCTTCGAGGTGATCAAGGCGCGCTGACACTGACTCAACTGATAACGCGGCCGATGGTGGTGGCAAGCATCCACGCCACTCCCCCGGCGCACGCAGTCGTGGCGAGCCAGAACGACGCCAGCCACACTGACGCCGGGACTCGCGTGAGGGTCTCGAGCGCCACGGCGTCCGACTCGCCGCGGCTGCGGTGCCAGTGGCGGCTGCGCCACGTGTCGACGACCGAGCGCAGACCACCAAGGACGAGGAACGCGCCGACGCCCACCGCCGCACCGCTCTGCACGACCGGCGGCGCCCACCACCACAGCGCTGCCGACGCCGCCACACAGCCGACCAGGACGAGGACGGTGAACGCGCTGCGCGCCCACAGCAGGCACACCGCGAACAGCACTGCGAGCCCGAACAGCCCCGGCGCCGCCCAGCCCTTGACCGCAACGAGCACCGCGATCAGTCCGGCGATCGCCGGAGCCGGATAGCCGGCCCACGCACACACCACCATCCCGAACCCCTGCGCCTTGCCGCGGGTGTGGGTGACGCCCGACGCGTCGAGCCGTACGCGCAACGCGGTCAGCTTGCGGCCCGCGAACACGCCACCGAGGGCGTGTCCGAGCTCGTGCGCGACGGTGACGACGACGCTCGTACGACGCCAGGCCGGAGCGGTGAGAGCGAGGATGGCGACCACCAGCGCGAACGCCCACACCGTGAGGTCCGCTGTCGTGTACGTGGCGGGGTCCACGGTGGCGAGCCGCGTGCCGAGATCGTCGAAGGTCACGCCATGAACCCTAGGTGTTCTGAACAACCGGGCCGTGTCCCCAGTCCCACGTTGTCCACAGGTGCGGTGTCGAGGGGCGACGCCACACCGGCGAGTCACCCTAGCCTGCCGCGCATGCCTCTTCGACTTCGCTCGTCGTTCACCCTCGTCCTCGCTGTCCTCGTCGTCTCCTTGTACGCCGCCGGGTGCGGGCCGCAGGAACGGCCGGCCTCCGCGCAGACGCCTACCCCGACGACCACCGTTGCCCGCGCATCGACCGAGCTGGCCGAGCCGGCCGTCCTCGTCCCGACGCTCTCGCGCGCCGCGGACGAGTTCACCGCGGCGGCGGCACAGGTCTTCTTCGAGCACTACTACCGCCTCATCAACCACGCCGCCCGCACCGGCGACACGCGGCCCTTGCGCCAGGCCTCGGCGGCCGAGTGCCGCGGCTGCGACAACGTCGCCGACCAGATCGACCGCGCGTACAAGACGGACGGGGGCATCACCGGATTCTGGTGGGACCCCTACTACACGCACGCCATGGACGAGCAGGACTACAAGGTGGCCGCCGCCGACATCGAGGCGGACGCTTACACCTACCGCCGCAGCGCCGACGCCAAACCGAACCGTGTCCGCAAGACCGAGCACCACCACCTGCTCCGGGCGAGGCGGTACGACGGCCGGTGGCGGATGATCTTCCTCAGCGACCAGGCGGCTCTGATGCCGGACGGTTACGACACCGACTTCCCGATGAAGGCCCCGCACCGCCCGCGGTTCTCGCCGTTGCTCAGCTGACCTCGCGCGCGTCGAGCTCGGCGATGCGACGCTTCGGTGCGATGAGCCGGTACGAGGCGTCGACGAGCTCGGCGACCTCGTCCCAGTCGACGTCGGGATCCTCGAGGTCGAGTGCTCGCCAGCCGAACGGGCCGTAGTACGCAGGGACGAAGAACCGCTCGTCCTCGTCGAGCGCCGGGATCTCCGACTCGTCCACCTTGACGAGCAGCGCACTGCGTACCTGTCGGTGCTCGCCGGGGCGCACCTTCTCGGAGCCACCGAACGCGGCGAAGATCTTGCCGCACCGGAACGTCGGACGGCCGTGCGACACGTGCTCGTCCGCTCCCGGATAGGCGAGGCAGATCGTGCGCAGCTCTGCCAGGCCGGGGTCGTCGTCACTGAACATCACCGGGTGAGCCATGCAGGAGAGTCAACCAGCCTTTCGTCCACAGGACGTGCAACGGAGCCTTCCGCAGGACCTGGGTTGCCACTACGTTTTGCGGCATGACTCGCCTGGGTACGGCGCTGGCCGCGGCCGTCGCTCTGCTGTCGGTCACCGCGTGTACGGGTGAGGAGCCGGCTGGCGGCGACCCCACATCGGCACCGCCGACCACCGCCAGCGCATCGCCCTCCCCCACACCTTCCGCACCGACGATCCCGCCCGAGGCGACCAAACACAGCGCCGACGGCGCCGCCGCCTTTGTGAAGTACTTCTACGCCGCCATGCGCTACTCCGCCACGACCGGCAACAGCGAGATCCTCCTTAATGCCTCCACTGACGAATGCGACACCTGCGTTGCGATGGCTGGATACGACAAACGACTTCACGAAGCCGGAGGTGACTACGAGGACCTCCCGTGGTCACCCACCGTGACCACCAGCCAGAAGGAACGGGACTACTTCGTCGTTACGACAGACGTCACGACAACGTCCTACCGATATAAGAGACGCGCAGACGCGCCATGGACAGAAGTGTCCCCGAAGAGACGCATGCATCTCTTCCGCATCAGGGACACAGCTGACGGTTGGAAAGTAATCCATCTCACTGAGCAGGCGAAGGTGCCCAGATGACAATCGCTGCGGCTGTTCTATCGATCGCTCTCGTGGTCGGCGCCAGCCCGCCGGTCCCAACACCAGATGATGATCGGGATGAAGTCTTCATGGAAGACGACAAGGAGACCGAACAAATCCCGCCGCCCGGATCTTCGAACCCGCCCCCAACAGCGCCGAGCATTGAGTATCGCTGGCAGCCGATGTGCTCACCGAATGGCGGGACTGACGCGACCTGCAGCCTCGCGTATGGATGCCCGCCAGACGAGATCATGTGGAACTTGTACTCGCGTCCGCCGGGTGGTGCGTGGTCAATCGTGCGTTCCGAGTGCCGCGGCAACACTCCTGAGGTCGACGTGCTTCCTGAGGTCACGCCCGGCGATGTGCTCCGCGAAGTCCGGCGTCTCCCGCTCCCCAAGGCGCAGATCGCGATCCAGCCGTCCGACCGCACGTTGGTGAACCTCGACACGGTCTTCTCGACGACCGCACCTCAGTTCGACCGGACGGTGACGATCCTCGAGCAACGCGTCCACATCACGGCGAAACCGACACGCTACGCATGGCACTTCGGCGACGGCGCTTCCAAGACCACCACGACCCCCGGCCGCCCGTACCCGGCGATGGACGTCACCCATCAATACACGAAGGCCGACCGCACCCACCGCCCGCGCGTCGACGTCACCTTCTCGATCTCCTACAGCGTCGACGGTGGTCCGACACAGTCCCTCGAGCAGACCGTCACGACCGCAGGTCCCGCCGCCACACTCGTCACCCGAGAAGCCACCCCCGTGCTCGTCGAGTGACGACACCGCAGCGTGCCGGCAGGCCTCATACCGTGGTCGGCATGACGAGCCCTCGATGCGCGACCGGATGCTCGCCGGCGAGCTCTACATCGCGGACGACCCCGACCTCATCCGCGAGAACGAGCGTGCCCAGCGCCTCACCCACGCGATCAACACCGCCGACCCGACCGGCCGCGAGCGGCGATGCGAGCTCCTGACCGAGCTGCTCGGCGGGTTCGGGGAGGACAGCGCCATCCGGCCGCCGTTGCACGTCGACTACTTCGGCCTCGTGATCCTCAACGTCGCGACCGTCACGATCGGCGACGACGTGCAGATCGGTCCGTACGTCCAGCTGCTCACCGCAACGCACCCGCTCGAGCCTGGCCCGCGGCGCGACAAGTGGGAGTCGGCCGAACCGATCGTCCTCCCGCGACAACGTCTGGCTCGGCGGCGGCGTCATCGTGTGCCCCGGGGTCACCATCGGCGAGAACACCGTGGTCGCCGCCGGCTCGATCGTCACGCGCGACCTGCCGGCGGGGGTCCTCGCTGCCGGCACGCCTGCGCGGATCATCCGCGAGCTCTGACTCACGCACGACCCGCGCCCGGCGCCCCGAGTCCCAGGAGGCGTCAGCGCACCCGGAACCTCTTGACGACCTTCGGGCTCCAGCCGCTGATGTTCTTCGCGCGGACCGTGACAGTGAGCTTGCCTCGGCGCAACGCCGACTTCTTCACCGTGTAGGACCGCCGCCCGGGCTTCAGCGTCACCGACTTGACGATCTTCGAGCCCTTGCGGAACACCAGCTTGTACGACTGGACCGCACCGCCGCCGTTGTCGGCAGGCTTCGCCCAGCGCACCTTCCGCTTCGCCGCGCGCGTCTTCCCGGTCACCCGCACCGAGCGCACTGCCGAGGGCCGCTTCGGGAACATCGTCGAGAACACCTGGATCGCACGTGACCCCCGGGTCGTGACGATCCGGCCGTTCAGGGCGACGGCGGCCTCACGCGGGTTGATGCTCGCCTTCTTGCCGCGCAGCACCCGCAGCGGACGGACGTTGCCGTTCGCCGTCGGCGCGAACGCGCTGATGCTCCGGCGTGTCGCGTCCGTCACGTACAACCGGTTCGCCGCGTCGACCCCGATGTGGCGCGGCGACGACAGCCCCGTACGGGATCCCGCGATCCGCGCAGCCGGCGCGACATCACCGTTGGCGCTCGGTGCGAATCCGAGTACCGCGTCGGCGGTCGCCGCCCAGATCCAGCCACGCCCGTCCATGGCGACGTCCCTCACGCCTCCCGCGGCGAGACCGGTTCGCGGTCCCGAGAGGACACGCACCGGGCCGACCTCGGTGGCACCCGGAGCGAAGACGTCGATCGACGTCGGCGTCGCGCCAACCGTCGCGCCCCGAGCCGACACCTTGAGCGAGGTCGTCGGCCTCCGGGGCCAGACTCTCCTCATCGGCGTCGTCGGCGTGTACCGAGGCCGATACACCAGGACCCATGACGCATCTCCCTCGACATTCGTCAGGGTGTACATGTTCCCCATGGCATCGGTCGCCACGTCGATCGTGGTCTCGGCATGATGGCCCCCGGCGAACCAGATCCGCAGCGGGAGGACGTTCCCGTCCGCGCGTGGCCCGAACACGCTCACGGAGTCGTCGCCCGCGGACCCGAAATAGGTCGTGCCGTCGGGCGCGATCGCGAGGCCCTGGGCGTGGTCCGTCAGCGACCGTGGCCCGCCGATCACCCGGCTCGGGCCATAGTCCACCGTGTCCGCGCTCGCGGACCCCGCGCCAGCCACCGTCACGCCGCCGGCGACGAGCGCGATGCTCCCCGCTACGGCGATCGATCGTTTCGTCACCATCTGTCGTTCCCCCTATCGCACCCTGAACGGGCGCACCACCTTCGGGCTCCAGCCCATGGAGGTCTTCGCCCGCACTGTCACCGTGAGCTTGCCGCGGCGCAACGACTTCTTGTTCACGACGTACGACCGCTTCCTCGGGCCGAGCGTCTTCGTCCGCAGGACCTTGGTGCCCTTGCGGATCACGACCTTGTACGACCGCACCGCGCGGCCACCGTCGTACGACGGCTTCTTCCACCGCACCGTCCGCTTCGCGGCCGCAGACTTCCCGGTCACACGCACTGCGCGCACCTTCGAGGCACGTGTCGGGAACATCGTCCGGTAGATCCGGACGGCGTCGGCACCCACGGGGACGACGATGTCGCCGCGCGGACCCACGTCGTCGCCGCGCTGGTACCGCGGCCGTGTCTTCGGGGGAACCGTGAGCACGCGCAGCGGCGCCGCATCGCCGTTCGCCGACGGCGCGAACACGCTGATCCGTGGGATGGATCCCGAGTACTGGGTGACGTAGACCCGTCCGGCCGCATCGACGTCGAGCGCCGCTCCAGCACCGAGCCCGGTCCGAGGACCGGCGACGCGACGGTCCGGAGCGACGTTCCCCCGCGCTCCCGGTGCGTACGACAACAGGGTGTTGGGCGTCGCGCCCGCCACCCAGAGACGGCCGTCGCCGCCGAGGGCCAGATCGAGCGAACCCGCCGACGTCTCCGCCGACACGTCGATCACCCGGGTGGGTGTCGCGCGGCCGCGGGCAGTCCGCGAGTAGATCTGGACCTCGCTGTCGCCACCGAGGTTGGTCGCGATCTCTCCGGACGGGGAGACGGCGATCGAGGTCTTGTCGTCCAGGAGCTCCAGCGTCCGCAGCGGCTTGCGCGAGGTCGCGCCGCGCGGGTAGACCTTGACGATGGTGTCGACGTCCCGCGGCCCCCCTGACAGGGCGTAGAGGCGGCCCGCTGAATCGGTCGCGAGCGGATCAAGGATATCGAGGTACACGGTGGGCTTCTGCACCCGCACCGGCCGGGCGTTCCCGCGTGCACCGGGCCCGAAGACACGGACGGTCGTCGGGTTCGTCGCCCGCAGCACGTACGTCGTGCCGTCCGGCCCGACCGCGAGCCCCGCAGGGCTGCGGACCTTCGCCCGGTCGCCGGCGATCGTACGGCTCGGCGGATCCTCCGCCGCCATGCCTGGTCCAGCGCCGGCGAGCACGAGGCCGCCCGCTGTCATCGCTGCGGTTGCCGCAGCGAGGATTCGTCGTGTGAGCATGCGTGCTCCGTCCGTGTGGATGTGGATGTGCGTGTCGAGGCTTCGCTCACCCGGCGGGAGGAGCGCGAGTCAGGCGGCGCGGCGGCGGTTCGTCACGCCCGACACCGCGAGCGCGACCACGGTCACGAGGTAGACCTGCCCGATGAGCGCCTCGAAGGCGGCGATCATCTTGCCGGTGTCCGTCAGCGGCGTGAGATCGCCGAACCCGGTCGTGGTGATCGTGATGAAGCTGAAGTAGAAGAAGTCGACCGAGCTGTGGATGGCGTCGGTCTGGGCGAAGAACACGCCGTCTCGCGCCCCCATGAACGCGTACACGCCGGAGAACGCGTAGCCGAGCAGCAGATAGACGACGATGACCCCGAGCACGATGTGCACGTCGAGCGACGGATCGCGGATGAGGTGGGCGGCGATCGTCGCGATCGTGCCCAGGCAGAGGATCACGACGATCGCCGAGTACGCCATCGTCGCCTCGCGGTCCTCCGCGATCTGCGAAACCGCGCTCGCCACCACGCTCAGCACGACGAGGACCATCGACACGAGGATCACCAGCCGCCGTGCCCCCGACGTCCGCTGTGCGAACAACAGCACCGCCCCGAGCAGGGCAGCCACCACAGGTCTCAGCAGCGTGTTCTCGACCGGCACGAGCAGCACCACAACGGCGAGCAGGATCAGCAAGATCCCGTACCGGTCTCCTCGTGGCACACGCTGGTCCTCCACGACACGTGAGCCTAGGGCTCAACGTGTCTGTGCGCAGGACCATCGCGTCGTCCACGAGCTACTTCCGCACCGTGAAGGTGGCCTGAGCCACCGGTCCGTACCCCTTGCGGTTCTTCGCCCGCACACGCACGGTGTTCTCCCCGGCGGGCAGATCGCGCCGCGCCAGCACGTACGACCGTCGTGAGCCCTTCACCACGGCAACCTTCACGACCCGGTCGCCGCGCATGACCGTGACCTTGTACCGCGTGATTGAGGCTCCACCGTCCGCGACCGGCTTGCGCCACCGGACCACACGCTTCGCCGCCCCAGCGGAGCGAGCCACGGTCACCCGCCGGACCTTCCACGGCCGCGTGGGCGCGAGGAGACGCGGATAGGCCACGATCTTGCGTCCGTCGGACACGGCGAGCTTGCCAGACCGGATCATGGACATCCCGTCGATGTGCGACTGACGCGCGTTGCTGAGGGTGAAGAGCGGCTTGGTGACGCCGTTCGCGTTCGGCGAGAGGACGTCGACCTCACCCGTGTGGGTTCCGACGTACACCCGACCTGCGCGGTCGAAGCGCAGCATCTCCGGCTCCCACAGTCCGGGCCGGTCCACGGTGATCTTTCGCTCAGGCTTGGCGTCCTTGCCCGCACCCGGCGCGAAGACCTCGATGAAGCCTTCCTCGCCCCAGCCGACCCAAAGCCGACCGTCGACGTTCCGCTCGGTGGCGTACGCTCCGCGCGCCTTGTCAGGGATGGGGTTGGGACGCGGGCGCATCTGGCGGACCGGGCGTACGTTGCCGCGGGCGTTCTTGGCGAACACAAGGATGCGCCTGTCGCTGAAGACGTGCAGCCGCCCCTTGGCGTCGCGCGACAGTCCCCCTGGGTTCACGATCCTGGTCCGTGGGCCCTGCAGCCGGTAAAGCGGCTTGGCGTTTCCTCGCGCTCTGGCCCCGTACACGACAACCCGGTGCCGGTGATAGTCCGACGCGTAGACGCGTCCACTCGCGGTGAGCAGGATGTCCCACGGATTCACTCCACCCCGCGTGCCGATGATCGTGCGTTCTGGTCGGACGTCGACAGGCTCGGCAGCTGCGGCCGCCTCCGCCGGAGCGGCAGCAAGCACCCCGCCAGCGAGCGCGGCGCCGGCCACGGCACCGACAAGACGTGTGCGGTTCATGCGCGTTCTCCCCTGTTCGTAGGTCCGTACGAGGGATCGACACCGAGCGCGGTTCTTTTGTGACCGGCCCGTCCCGAGATAAGGGACGAGCATCACACCTTCGCGTGGGAGCGCGGAAGGCTTTTCGACGACGCTTGAAAAGCGGAACCGCGTCGACCGCAAGGTCTGCAAGCCTGGGGAAGTCCTGGACAGGGGGATTCCAGTGCTCCGCATTCATTTCAGCGAGCTTGACCTCGCGCGCACACGACTGGCCGACGCACCCGACCCGATGTGGGAGGTCGCCTCGAGCCTGCACCGCCTCCAGACCGGCCACGGACGCCGTGCGCACGGACGCTGGCACGCGGACGTCATGCGCACGCTGCGCGGTACGTCCCTCGGTCGTGCCGTCCGGACGCTGCTGCTGCCGCTGTTCCCCCGGGCCCGCTACTTCCCCGACTTCCTGACGCCGGGTGAGGGCGCGGCCGGCCTCGACGCAGCGCTCGAGGCGATCCTCGCCGCGCCCGAACGTCGCGTCGCGGACGAGATCGCGCGCCTCGACACACGCAGGCGCGGCCATTCGCCGCTCCGCGCACTCACCGGCCTCGAGAACCGTCGCCACCTGACCACGACACTGCGCGCCTACCACCAGGCCGTGATCGAGCCGGTCGCCGGACAGATGCAGGACGTCTTCGACAGCGAGCGGTCGGTGCGCATCCGTCACTCCCTCGACGGTGGCGTGGACGGGCTTCTCTGTGGCCTCGGCCCGTCGCTCCAGTGGCGTCCGCCGGTCCTCCAGGTCCTCGACCACGTCGACGATCGCGACGTCTACCTCGACGGGCGCGGACTCCATCTCGTGCCCTCGTACTTCTGCTGGCAGCGACCGGTGACCCTCTCCGACCCGGCACTGCCTCAGGTGCTCGTCTACCCCCTCCTCCGCACCGCCGCGGACCACGTCGCCGCGCACCCGGAGCAGGCCCTGGAGGCCCTCATCGGGGGCAGCCGCGCGTCGGTGCTCGCGGCGTGCATGGCTGGTGCCACCAACGGGGAGATCGCCCGCCGAGCAGGGGTATCGGCCGGCACGGTCAGCTATCACACCCGTACCCTGCGCGAGGCCGGTCTGATCAGCAGCCGCCGCGATGCGGAGACCGTGCTCCACACCGTCACCCAGCTCGGCGTCGAGCTGATGCGCCCGACCCGGTGACGTCGCGCCGGGTCGGGCAGGTTCTCAGGCGGGCACGCCGGTGGGGCAGGTCACGAAGACCTGCCCCACCTGAGTGTTACCTCACTTGCGGACGCGGAACGACTTCTTGGCGTTCTTGCCGAAGCCCTTGCTGTTCTTCGCCTTGATGTAGACGGTGTTCTTGCCGTTGCGCAGCTTGGCGCGCTTGATCTTGTACGACCGCTTGCTCGGACCGAAGTTCTTCCGCAGCAGGGTCTTGCCGCCCTTCTTGACGACGAGCCGGTAGCCGGTGATCTTGGCCCCGCCGTTGTTCGCCGGCGCCCTCCACGAGACCTTGCGGGTCTTCGCGCCACGCTTGCCGGCGACCTTCACGGCCCGCGGCTTACCTGGGACCTTGGCGGCCTTCCGGAAGAGCGAGGCGAACGACGAGACGTCGTTGCCGTCGTAGTCGGACACGACGATCGTGCCGTTAGACGCGATCGACACCCCAGCGGGCAGCGTCAGCGCCGCCGCGGGTCCGCCGAGCGTCTTGATCGGCGCGACGTCACCGTTCGCGTTGGCGGCGAAGACCTTGATGTCGTGCGCCTGGTGGTCGGCGACGTACACCCGCCCAGACGAGTCGGTCGCGACGTCCGTGGCGAACTGGATCTGCGTCTTCGGGCCCTTGATCACTCGCGCCGGCGTCGCGTTGCCCGTCGCGCCCGGCGAGAACGCGACGACGGAGTCGCCGCCACCGTTCGCCACCCACAGACGGTTCACGCTGTCGACCGCGAGGCCACGCGCGTTGGTCAGCCGGGTGCTCGTGATGGTGCGCTCCGCAGCCGGTGTGCCAGTCGCGGAGAGCGGGAACACCTTGATCGTGCTCACGTTGTCGGAGACGTTCACCTTGTTGTTCTTGTCGATCGCGATGCCGAACGGGACGAACCCCGGGTCGAACTTCGAGTCCGGTGCGACGTTCCCGTCGGCGGCCGGACCGAACGCGAGGACGCGGTTGGCGGCTGTCGCCGTCGAGTTCGCGACCCAGGTGAACCCGGCGCTGTCGGCCGCGACATGGCGCGGCGACGACAGCCCCGACGCAGCGCCGGCGATGTGCCTCAGCGGCGGTACGTCACCGTTGGCGTTGGCGGCGAAGACGCTCACAGAGCCCCCGCCGAAGTTGCTGATATGGATGTGGCCGCCTCGGACGTACATCCCGAGCGGCTGGTTCAGCTCGGTGTTGGTGGCGCCCTTGATGGTCCGTACGGGCGGGACGCTGACGTTGTCGGCGGAGGCGCTCGGGCCACTGGCGACCAGCACCCCCGCTACAAGTGCGGTGCCGGCCAGAGCGCCGGTCACACGGATGGTTCTGTTCATGGAAGTTTCCCCCTTCGCAGTCCACCTTGAGGACCGCAGGGTTCACGGCCAGTCCGTTTTGTCTTCGTCACGCCTGGTTGGTTACGTACCAGCGGTCAGGATGTCCGTCGCCTTGTGGTGCTCGTCGACACCGTCCACGACGATCACGTCCGACACCCCGTTCTCGATACGCAGCGGCAGGATCGCCTGATAGGCGGGCGACGTGTACCAGGCCGTCACGTGCGCCCGGTCCGGGAAGCCGATGATGATCACGTTGCCGGGCCAGGAGCCTTCCACCTCGGTCACCGTGCCGCCGTGCACGACGAACCGACCCCCGAAGGGCGCCAGGGTCTCGTCGATGCGCTCCAGGTACTCGACGATCTCCGGCCCCATCGAGACCTCGCGCATGTGGGCGATCGCGTACGCAGTCATCAAATGCTCCTCTCCTTGTGTGCTGTCACCCCAGCCTCACGTGCCGGGATGCGCGAAGTCGATGACCTCGGAGGTCATGGTTTCGAGGGGTTGACAGGCCGTGCTCAGAGGCGCATTCTAAAACAATCCAGTTATACAACAGATCGGTTATAGAACATGACGGACGACGAGCTCGACGCGGTGTTCGGGGCCCTCGCGGACCCGACACGGCGCGCCATCCTGGCCCGACTGGCTCAGGATGACGCCAGCGTGAACGAGCTCACGGCGATGTTCGCGATGTCGCAGCCCGCGGTGTCGCGACACCTCAAGGTCCTCGAGCGTGCGGGGCTCGTGTCCCGGACGCAGCAGGGGACGATGCGGATCAGCCATCTCGAGGCGGCGCCGCTGCGCGAGGCCACCGACTGGCTCGCGGACTACCGGGCGTACTGGGAAGACAGCTTCGCCCGGCTGGAGACGCTCCTCGCCGAGGCCGACACCTCGTCCGACGGCTCCTGACCGATCACCGACCACCCCAAGGGGGAACCATGTCCGACCTCGAGGTCACCGCCGCACCCGGCACGACCACGATCACCATCACCCGCACGTTCGCCACGACGCCCGAGCGTCTGTACCACGCGTTCACCGACGACGACATGCAGAAGAACTGGCTCGGCCCGGACCGCCTCACGACCGAGATCCCGGTCAACGAGGTCCGCGACGGTGGGCGCTGGCAGTGGGTCCAGAAGGACACCGACGGCACCGAGTACGGGTTCCGCGGGGTCTATCACGGAGAGCCGTCCGTCGAGAACGGCATCACCCGGACGTTCGAGTTCGACGGCGTCCCGGGCCACGTCTCGCTCGAGACGATGCGCTTCACCGACCTCGGAGACGGCCGTACGCGCATCGACAACGTCACCGCATTCACGTCGGTCGAGGACCGCGACGGCATGGTCGAGTCCGGCATGGAGGGAGGCATGGAGGAGGGCTTCGTCCGTCTCGACAAGCATCTCGCCGAGTCGTGACCCCCTGCCGGCCCGGACGTCATACGGATCGTGGGTTTCGACCCACGATCCGTATGACGTCCGGAGGGAGGGAACGCATAGGCTGACCGGCGTGGCAGCGTTCGCATCAGACAACTACGCCCCCGCTCATCCTGCGATCCTCGAGGCCGTCGCCGCGGCGAACGACGGTCACGCCGTCTCGTACGGCGCCGACCCGTGGACCGAGCGCCTCGCCGAGGTCGTACGGCACCACTTCGGCGACCACGCCGTCGCGTACCCCGTCTTCAACGGCACCGGCGCCAACGTCGTCTCGCTCGCGGCGGCACTCCCCCGATGGGGCTCGGCGATCGTCACCGACGTCGCTCACCTGCACACCGACGAGAACGGCGCCCCCGAGCGCGTGGCCGGCATCAAGCTCCTCACGGTCGAGGCGCCCGACGGCAAGATGCGGCCCGAGTCGTTCGCTCCGTACACGCTCAACCTCGGCGACCCGCACCGCCCGCAGCCGCTGGCCGTATCGCTGACCCAGTCGACTGAGCTCGGCACCGTCTACTCCGTCGACGAGGTGCGTGGACTCGTCGAGACCGCCCACTCGTACGGGATGCGCGTCCACGTCGACGGGTCCCGGCTCGCGAACGCCGCCGCGCACCTCGGACTCTCCCTCCGCGAGATCACCACCGACCTCGGCATCGACGTGCTCTCGTTCGGCGGCACCAAGAACGGGATCCTGCTCGGCGAGGCGGTCGTCGTCCTCAACCACGAGGCGGTCGCGGGCATCGAGTTCGTCCGCAAGATGTCGATGCAGCTGGCCTCGAAGATGCGGTACGTCTCCGCGCAGCTCGCCGCCCTCCTCGACCCTGCGGACGACCTGTGGCTCGCGAACGCGTCCGCCTCGAACGCGCGCGCGACGCGCCTTCGCGAGGGCGTCGACACGCTCGCGTCCGAGCTCGCACGCGACGGCCGTACGCATGAGACCGGCGCACCGCTGCTCCACGTCGCCAACCCGACGCAGGCGAACGTGGTGTTCCCGACGCTCCCCCGCGCGGTCGCGGACGCCGTACGCGCTGAGCACCCGTTCTACGACTGGCGCCCCGGCGCGCACCCGGACTTCGTCGAGTCTCGGTGGATGTGCTCCTGGGACACGACCGACGAGGACGTCGACGCGTTCCTCGGTGCGCTGCGCAAGGCCTTCGGATGACGACGGCCGAGCCTGTCGAGACCCCGCGCGTCGAGATCACCTACTGCACGCAGTGCCAGTGGCTGCTGCGTGCAGGGTGGATGGCGCAGGAGCTCCTGAGCACGTTCGGCACCGAGCTCGCTGAGGTCGCGCTCGTCCCCGGGACGGGCGGCGTCTTCCGCGTGGCCGTCGACGGCGACCTCGTGTGGGACCGCAAGGACGACGGCGGGTTCCCGGACGCCGCCGAGCTCAAGCGCCGGGTGCGCGACCGCATCGATCCGGACCGGCCGCTCGGGCACGCCGACCGTACGACCGACGCACCCGGGGCGGACGCGTGACCGTCCCACCCCTCCCGCAGCTGCGCGACGACGTCCGGTGGTCGGTCGAGGTGCGCGACGCCGACGACGACCACGTGCTCGCGTCCTTCGAACCCGACCTCATCCTCCCGACGGCCAGCATCGGCAAGCTCGTCCTGCTCGTCGAGGCCGCCCACCAGATCGCGACCGAGCGGCTCGACCCGGACGAGCCGCTCACCCGTACGGACGAGGACGGGGTCGCCGACTCCGGCCTGTGGCACCTCCTGCGGACGGACACCCTGCCCGTCGCGGACGCGTGCACGCTCGTGGGCGCGGTCAGCGACAACCTCGCCACCAACGTGCTGCTGCGACGGCTCGGCCTCGAGGCCATCACACAGACGGCGACGCGGATCGGCATGGAGCGCAGTCGGCTCCTCGACCGGGTTCGCAACGATCGCGGCCCCGAGCACCCCCCGACGCTCTCGGTCGGGTGCGCGGCAGACCTCGCGCACTTCTGCGCACGCCTCCATCGCCGCGAGATCCTGTCGCCCACCATCAGCGAGATGGTCAGCGGATGGCTCGGCGCGAACACCGACCTGTCCATGGTCGCCAGCGCCTTCGGCCTCGACCCGCTCGCCCACGCCGGTCCGGACCGCGGCGTCGTCCTCTGGAACAAGACCGGCACGATCGAGACCGTACGGGGCGACGTCGGGCTTGTGTCCAGCCCGGCACGCACCCTCGCGTACGCGGTGATCGCGGAGTGGGACGACGACGCCGAGCCGTCCGTGCGCGACCGCGTGCTGGACGACATGCGCGCGGTCGGGCTCTGGCTGCGCGCCGTCATCGACGGTCACGCCTGAGCGCTCTGCGACACGATCGCAACGAAGACCGTCGCTCTCAGTAGAGAGGCACGTAGATCGTCGCGCCGGCCACGATCTCGCCCGCGCTCGCGAGCGAGTTGAGGTCAGCGATGTCTTGGACGGTCTCGCGGATGTCGCCCCGAGGGTTGGCCTCGGCCGCGAGGTCCCAGACGGTCTCGCCCGGCTGCACGGTCACCACCCGGCTCGGGACAGGCTCGCCCGCCTCCGAGGTCGCGATGACCTGCGTGCCCAACCCGACGGTGAGCCCGCCGAAGGCGACCATCGCCGCGACGAACACCACGAAACGCCCCCGACGCGTCAGCCGGTACGACGGCTTGCGCGGGGCGGCACGACGCTCCGGACGTGCCGTGGGTCGCGTCGGCGCCGTGTGCGCCGCCGGCCTCCCCTTGCCTGCGGGGTGACGCGCCACCGCTCGGGTCAGCGGCGTGTCGAGGGTGATCACGGTGCGGTCGCAGGTGCTGGGGACGGTGCTCATCGTGTCCTCCTGGTCTCGGACTCGTACGGCCTGCCCGACGGCGGCGAGACGGCTGACCAGCTGGTGGATCCGTAGCCGGAGCCGAACACGCGTTCGATCGAACATGTGTACGAACCTAACCACACGCACCGACAGATGTGAAGGACCCGCTCGAACAAACTTTCGAGTGTCGTACGACACGCGACGGTCGAACATATGTTTGATCGAACCGCCGCCCGGTACTAGGGTCAGTACATGACCAAAGCCGAGGTTTCCGAGCTCCCCGACGGCCCACCGGACGCGAGCGGGCTGACTCCCCGCCAGCGCCGCGTGCTCGAGATCATCCGCGAGTCGATCGAGCAGAAGGGCTACCCGCCCAGCATGCGCGAGATCGGCGCTGCGGTGGGTCTCGCGAGCGTCTCCTCGGTCGCTCACCAGCTCAAGGTCCTCGAGCGCAACGGCTTCGTCCGCCGCGACCCCAACCGCCCGCGCGCGATCGAGGTCTTCCTTCCCGACGTCCTCGCGGCCCGCCGCTCGATCGGCGACGCACTCGACTTCGGCTTCGACGACACCGCGTCCGGCGACGCGCGCCCCGCGCCAGCGTACGTGCCGATGGTCGGCCGGATCGCCGCCGGTGGGCCGATCCTGGCCGAGGAGCGCGTCGAGGAGATCATGCCGCTCCCCCGCACGCTCGTCGGCGAGGGCACCTTGTTCATGCTCGAGGTCCGCGGAGACTCGATGGTCGATGCCGCGATCTGCGACGGCGATTACGTGGTCGTCCGTCAGCAGCCGACCGCCGAGAACGGCGAGATCGTCGCTGCCCTCCTCGACGGCGAGGCGACCGTCAAGACACTGCAGCGCAAAGACGGCGAGATCTGGCTCCTCCCCCACAACCCGGCGTACGACCCGATCGACGGCACCGACGCCACGATCCTCGGCAAGGTCACCACGGTCATGCGACGCGTCTGACCCCACGTGTCGTGTGGTGGGCGCGAGATCCCCTCGGTCTCGCGCCCACATGTGTGTCCGGACCCGCCCCGCGACGCCCCCTCCCGCGCTCGCCGGCGAGCCGGCACCCGTACGTCAGTTGGCGGACGCGGCCGCGTCGAGCCGCTTGAGCGCTCCCAAGATCTGCCCGCGATCGACCGTCCGCCACATCGGCGGCATCGAGGACGCGAGGAACGACCCGTACCGCGCCTTGGCCAGGCGGGAGTCGAGCACCGCGACGACGCCGCGGTCGTCGGAGCGGCGGATGAGCCGTCCGGCCCCTTGAGCCAGCAGGAGCGCGGCGTGGGTCGCGGCCACCGCCATGAAGCCGTTGCCGCCCTGGCGTTCGACGAGGCGCTGGCGCGCGCTCATCAGCGGGTCGTCGGGTCGAGGGAACGGGATCCGGTCGATGATCACGAGCTGACACGTCGTGCCAGGCAGATCGATGCCCTGCCACAGGCTCAACGTGCCGAAGAGGCACGTGTGCGGGTCTTCGGTGAACCGGCGCGCCAGCTCGGGCAGCTGCGCGTCTCCTTGGCACAGCACCTCGATCTCCGGCAGCCGCTCGCGGACGACCTCGGTCGCCGCCTCGGCGGCCCGCCGTGACGAGAAGAGCCCGAGCGTACGCCCGCCTGCCGCACGGACGAGGTCGACGATCTCGTCCGCGGTCGCGTCGGCCATCCCGTCGCGCCCCGGCGGCGGCAGGTGGCGCGCGACGTAGAGCATCGCCTGCTTCGCGTAGTCGAACGGCGAGCCCACGTCGACCGCGTCCCATGCGAAGTCGCGTTCGTCGGACTCGGCCTTGTCCGCGGGGCCGACCCCGACCTGCTCCGTCGCCCACAGCCCGACCGATCGTGCCACGGAGTCGAAGCCGCCACCCAGCTTGAGCGTCGCGCTGGTGAGCACGACCGTGTTCTCGCCGAACAGCTTGTCGCGCAACGTCAGTGCCACGTCGACGGGCGCGATACGCAGCTCGTTGCCGCCACGCGAGCCCTCACGCTCGGCGAGCCACAGCACGTCGGCCTCGGAGGCCGCCGCCATGCGTTCGGCGACCTTGCGGACCTCGTCGACGAGCCCCTTGACCTGCTGGCGAGCCGCATCGGTCTCGCCCTCCTGCGACTCCTTCGGGATCGCAGAGTGGCACGCGCGCGCGGTGTCTCGTACGAGGGCCAGCGCGTCCGCGAGCTGGTCGGTCGGTGACGCGATGCGACCCGGCGGGGTCACCTCGAGAGCGTCGCGCAGCGCGTCGGTCGCGTCCTCGAGGTCATCGGCCTCCCGCCCGCGGACGAAGGCCCGGGCGCGGCGCGCGGCCCGCTCGACCATCGGAGGCGACAGCTCGGCCGTCGAGGCCTGGGTGACTCGGGCGACCAGCTCGTGGGCCTCGTCCACGACGACGGTGTCGTACTCGGGGAGCATCGGAACTCCGTCGATCGCGTCGATCGCGAGGAGCGCGTGGTTGGTGACGACCAGGTCGGCATCGGCGGCGTCGTCGCGCGCCCGCTCGGCGAAGCACTCCTGCGCGTACGGGCAGCGGGCGGCGCCGAGGCACTCCCGCGCGTGGACGCTCACCTGGCGCCACGCCCGCTCGGTGTGCGAGGGCGCCGAGTCCCGGTCGCCCACGCCGCTCCGGTCGGTCTCCTCCTCGGCCCATGCCCGCAGGGTCACGACCTCCTCACCGAGCGAGCCCGACGGCGCCTCGATCAGGACGCCCTGCTCGTCGGGCGCGCCCTCGCGGATGCGGTGGAGGCAAGCGTAGTTGCCGCGGCCCTTGACGACCGCGTGCTTCGGCGTGCTTGAGAGAACGGTCCGGGCACCGTCGAGCAGCGCCGGGATGTCGCGCTCGACGAGCTGGTGCTGGAGGTTGAGGGTCGCGGTCGCCACGACGACACGGCGGTCGTGCAGCAGGCTCGGCACGAGGTAGCCGAGCGACTTGCCGGTGCCCGTCCCGGCCTGCACCAGCAGGTGCTCGCCGCGCGCGAAGGCGCCGGCGACCGCTTCGGCCATCTGGACCTGCCCCGGTCGTTCAGTGCCACCCACGGCCTCGACGGCTGCATGGAGGACGGCGCCGACCTGCGCGCGTCGCTCGGGATCGGCGTCGGGCGCTGCGGGGTGTTCCGAGATCGACGAGGTCACCGACGCAGCCTACCGAGCCGCGCGGACGTCCCGTGGCGGCGACTCACAGGCTCGTACGCCGCGACGGCGAGTCACCATCCGGTAACGATTGAGGGCCCGCTCGGACTAAGCGCTTGCTTACCCCACTCAGGTCGGTAGCGTTCGGCGTCACGACGTCATGTGGTCTGGATCACACCTCCCTGCCCGGATGACACCGCCCCCTCTCGGAAGGACGCGCATGACCCCTCCCGTCGAGCCCACTCCCGACCCGCCGCCGCACGGCGCGTTCGTGGCCGAAGGCGTGACCGTCCGCTTCGGCGGCCTCGTCGCTCTCGACGACGTCGGCGTACGGGTCGAGCCCGGCCAGGTCCACGGAGTGATCGGCCCGAACGGCGCTGGCAAGACGACGTTCTTCAACGTCTGCTGCGGCTTCGTCCGCCCCGACGAGGGGTCGCTCACCTGGGAAGGCTCACGCCTGGAGAATCTCCGCGCCCACGACCTGGCAGGCCTCGGCATCGCCCGTACGCTGCAGGGCGTCGGGCTGTTCACGGGCATGAGCGCGCTCGAGAACGTGATGACCGGTGCTGCCGTCCGGTCCAGCAGCGGGTTCGTGTCGGCGGCCTTCGGACTCCCTCGAGGGCGCCGCGACGAGCAGGCGCTGCGCGAGCGCGCGATGCAGGCGCTGGCCGACCTGGGAGCCGCGCACCTCGCGCCGCGCTATCCGGGCATGCTGCCGTACCCCGACCAGAAGAAGGTCGCGCTGGCCCGTGCCCTCGTGGCCGAGCCGCGCCTCCTCCTGCTCGACGAGCCCGCCGCTGGTCTGTCCGAGGGCGAGATGGACGAGCTCGGCGATCTCGTACGCCGCCTCACGGACCGCATGTCCGTGCTCCTCGTCGAGCACCACATGGATCTCGTCATGCGTATCTGCGACACGATCACCGTCCTCGACTTCGGTCAGGTGATCGCGCGCGGCACGCCTGCGGAGGTCCGCGACGACCCGTTGGTCATCGCCGCCTACCTCGGCGCCGAGGTGACGGGCGGCAGCGAGATCGACACGACCTCGCTCGATGCCGGACCGGCTGCCGCCGTGACGAAGGAGGGCTGACCGTGCTCACGATCGCCAACCTCACCACCACGTACGGGCCGGTCCGTGCTCTCGACGCCGTCGACATGACGGTCGAGACCGGACGCATCACGGCGGTGCTCGGCGCCAACGGTGCCGGCAAGACCTCGCTGCTGCGGACCGTGTCCGGGCTCGTCCGCCCGACATCGGGGACGATCACGCTCGACAACACCGACATCACCGGCGCGCCCGTCGAGTCGATGGTGCACCGCGGGATGGCCCACGTCCCCGAGGGCCGCGGCGTCATCGCCGAGCTCACCGTGGAGGAGAACCTTCGCCTCGGCGCCCGCGGCGCAGCCAAACGTCCGGACGACGTGCCGGCTCCGGTCCGCTCGCTCGACGACGCCTATCAGCTGTTCCCCGTGCTCGGCGACCGCCGCAGCGCGCAGGCGCACACGCTGTCCGGCGGCGAGCGTCAGATGCTCGTCATCGCACGTGCCCTGCTGTCGCGGCCGACGCTGCTGCTCCTCGACGAGCCCTCGCTGGGCCTCGCTCCGCGGATCGTGGCGCAGATCTTCGACCTGATCCGCCGCCTGGTCGCCGACTCCGGCCTCACGGTGCTCCTCGTCGAGCAGAACGCCCGCAGCGCCCTGTCCATCGCGCACACCGGTGTCGTGCTCAACCTCGGCAAGGTCGTCGTGACCGAGTCCGCCGAGGTCCTGCGCAACGACGCCGCGCTCCGTCACTCATACCTCGGGTTCTGAGGAGGAGACCATGACCGACGACATCCAAAAGCTCGTCAACGTCCTGCTCAACGGACTCACCCAGGGCATCGTGATCGCCGCGTTCGCGCTCGCCCTCGTGCTGATCTTCCGGTCGACCCGGATCATCAACTTCGCTCAGGGCTCGCAGGCGATGTTCACCACGTACATCGCCCTGGCGCTGCTCAACCAGGACTTTCCCTACTGGGCTGCATTCGCGGGCGCGCTCGCCGCCGGCTTCGTGATCGGCGCCCTGCTCGAGCGGGTCGTCATCCGACCGCTCGAGGGCGGCATGGAGCTCAACATCGTCATCGCTACCCTCGGTCTGTACGTGGCGATCCAGGCGCTGGCCGCGATCCTGTTCGGGTCCGACTACCAGTCGTTCCCGTCGCCCTTCGGCATGGCCGGGTTCCAGGCCGGCGACCTCAACCTCGCGCTCACGCCGACCAGCATCTTCGTCGTCTGCACGGTCGGTGTCGTCGTCGTCGGACTCACGCTGCTGTTCCAGAAGACGCAGCTCGGGCTCACGATGCGCGCGGCGGCCTTCGACGGCGAGGTCTCACGCATCCTCGGGATCAAGGTCTCGCACCTGCTCACCTTCGGGTGGGCGCTGGCCGGTCTCGTCGGGTCGGTCGCCGGGATCCTCGTGGCGACGGGCACCTTCATCTATCCGAGCTACATGGAGACGTTGATCGCGTTCGGGTTCATCGCCGCGGTCATCGGCGGGCTCGACAGCCCGGTCGGCGCCGTCGTCGGTGGCCTCCTGCTCGGCGTGGTCAACTCCGTCGTCTCCGGGTACGTGGCCTCCGGACTCGTCACGATGGCCGCGTTCGTCCTCTTGATCGTCGTCCTGCTGCTCAAGCCCGGGGGTCTCTTCTCCAGCACGAAGGCCAGGAGGGTCTGATGACGACCGATGCCGCCACGAGGCCCGCAAAGCGCCTGCTCGATCTCAACCTCACGCGCAGCCTGCTGATCAGCGTCGCCGTCCTGCTCCTCGGCGTTCTCCTGCTGGAGTCCACCGACCGCTACACGAACACCCAGCTCTCCTCGCTCACCTACTACGCCATCGCGGCGATCGGCCTGACCGCCCTCACGGGACTGAACGGTCAGATCTCGCTCGGCCACGGGGCGTTGATGGCCGTCGGCGCCTACACGACGGCGCTCATGCTCGACACCGAGACTCCGCTCCCGTTCCCCGTCGTCGCGCTGACCGCGGTCGTCGTGACCTCGGTCGTCGGGTTCGTCGTCGGCATTGGCGCGGCGCGGCTCCACGGGCCGTACCTCGCCGGTGCCACGCTCGCGCTGGCCGTCGCCCTTCCGAGCGTCGCGCTCTACTTCAAGGGCACGTTCAACGGAGAGGTCGGTCTGACCGTCGCCTCACCGCGGCCGCCCGAGTGGTTCGTGTCGTTCATCGACACAGTGTCGGGCGAGTTCGCCACGTCGTCGAAGTACGTCGCCTACCTCGGCCTGTTCTGCCTGGTCGTCGCCCTCTTCTTCGCCCTCAACCTGCGCCGCTCCAAGATCGGGCGCCACTGGCGAGCGGTCCGCGACCAGGAGGTCGCGGCGGAGATTGCCGGCATCAACCTCGGCCGTACCCGCGTGCAGGCGTTCGTCATCAGCGCGGCGTACGCCGGGCTGGCCGGCGCCGTGATGGCGATCGTGGTCCGCCTCGCGGCACCGAGCGCGTTCACCATCGTCCTCTCGCTCTCGCTGCTCACCGCTGCGGTGATCGGCGGGCTCGGCAGCATCACCGGAG
Organism: Mumia sp. ZJ430; assembly: GCF_011751845.1. Lineage (NCBI taxonomy): Bacteria > Bacillati > Actinomycetota > Actinomycetes > Propionibacteriales > Nocardioidaceae > Mumia > Mumia sp. ZJ430. Next base: position 513,989 of record NZ_JAAHFK010000002.1, read on the forward strand.
CGTTCATCGGCGCTGCGGTGCTGGTCTTCCTGCCGCCGTGGGTGACCTCGATGTCGACCGGGCCGGGCGGCCTGTCGGACACCCAGGCCGCTCAGATGTCGCCGTTGATCTACGGCATCGTCCTCGTCCTCGTGATGCTCCTCGCACCTGGAGGAGTGATGGGGACCTTCATGACGGCATGGCGGCGAGCACGCCTGCGCCGTCTCCACCCCGCAACACCCACCCAGAAGGGATGAGATCCATGGCTCATCAGCCCAAGCCGGCGCGCAGGAGTCGCCGACTCGTACTCGGGGCGGCGCTCGCCGCCTCCGCACTGGTCGTCGCCGCGTGCGGTGGCGGTGATGACGACGGCGGCTCGACCGATGTCGGCCTCACCGAGGACTCGATCAAGATCGGCGGTCATTTCCCGCTCACGGGTGTCGCAGCGCCCGGCTACAGCGAGATCCCGCTCGGTCACAAGGCCTACTACGACTTCGTCAACGCCAACGGCGGCGTCAGCGGCCGTGACATCGAGTTCATCGCCAAGGACGACGGCTACAACCCGGCCAAGACGTCCGAGGTCGTCAACGAGCTGGTCCTCAAGGACGAGGTGTTCGCGATCGTGGGGGGACTCGGCACCCCGACCCACCAGGCGGTCACGAACTTCCTCAACGCCGAGGGCGTTCCCGACCTGACGGTGTCGTCCGGATCGCTCCTGTGGGACAACGCCGAGGAGCTGCCGATGACGTTCGGGTGGCAGCCCGACTACGAGTCCGAGGGCAAGGTCATCGGCCAGTACATCGCCGAGAACATGCCCGACGCCAAGGTCGGCATCTTCGGTCAGGACGACGAGCTCGGCGAGGACGGCACCCGCGGCCTCGAGCAGTTCATCGACGACCAGATCGTCGCCCAGGTGAAGTACGTCCCCGGCAACACCGATGTCGGCCCGCAGATCGCCGAGCTGCAGAAGTCGGGCGCGGACGTCGTCGTGGGGTTCAACGTCCCGTCCTACACCGCGCTGTCGCAGCTGGTGTCGATGAAGCTCAACTTCAAGCCGACCTGGTTCTACACCAACGTCGGCTCCGACTCCGGGCTCGTCGGATCGCTCCTCGAGGAGTTCTCGCAGGGCGCTATCAAGGGCGCGAGCCCGCTGGCCGGTGTCTACACGACCACCTACATGCCGCAGGCCTCCGAGCCCGACAGCGACTGGACGAAGCTGTGGCAGAAGGTCTGGGACGAGTACGGCGACGGCTCGCCGCTGACCAACTACAAGGTGTACGGCATGTCACAGGCGTTCACGCTCGTCGATGCGCTGCAGCGCACGGGCGACGACCTCAGCCGTGAGTCCATCGTGGAGACCTTCGAGCAGGACGGTGCGGACCTCGGTGGCCCGAACTACGTGCCGTTCCGCTACTCCGAGGACCGCCACGCGGGCATCGGCGGCCTGAAGCTCGTCGAGATCCAGGCGAACGGCACGACCGCCGACAAGACCCCGGTCCTCCAGACCGACGTCGGTGACGCGCCGATCGAGGAGTACACCGGAGACGCCAGCACCCCGCCGTCGTCCGGCATTCCTGGGAAGGACTAGCCCTGGGAAGGACTAGCCCTGGGAAGGACTAGCCCCGACCGTACGGGCGCCGACTCACCTGCGGGTGGGTCGGCGCCCGTCGCGTGTCAGGCGTACTGGGCCAGTGCGCCGGCGAGCTCGTCGTGCACGCGGGCGACGACGTGGGTGCCGTCGGGCGTGTGCTCGAGCGAGTCGATCTCGCCGTGCAGGTGGATCTGGTTGAGCAGGTCTCCGCGCTCGTACGGCAGCACGACGTCGACCTTCGCCGCGGGCGTCGGCAGGTCGACCTCGACCGCACTGAGCAGCTCGTCGATGCCCTCGCCGGTGCGGGCCGACACCACGACGGCGTGCGGCTCGCGTGCAAGGAGGCGCGACAGGACCAGCGGGTCGGCGGCGTCGGCCTTGTTGATGACGATGATCTCGGGCACTCCGAGGGCGTCGATGTCGGCAAACACCTCGCGCACCGCGTTGATCTGGCCCTCGGGATCGGGGTGCGACCCGTCGACGACGTGCAGGACGAGGTCGGCGTCAGCGACCTCCTCCAGCGTCGAGCGGAACGCCTCGACCAGCTGGTGAGGGAGGTGGCGGACGAATCCGACGGTGTCCGACAGCGTGTACTCGCGGCCGTCGGAGGTCTCCGTACGACGCGTCGTCGGGTCGAGCGTTGCGAACAACGCGTCCTCGACGAGGACGCCCGCCCGCGTCAGGCGGTTGAGCAGGCTCGACTTGCCGGCGTTGGTGTAGCCGGCGATCACGACGGCCGGCACCTGGTGGCGTTGGCGGTTCGCCCGCTTGGTGTCGCGGGTCTTGCGCATCTCGCCCATCTCGCGGCGGAGTTTGGCGATGCGGTCGTTGATGCGACGCCGGTCGGTCTCGATCTTGGTCTCACCAGGACCACGCGAGCCGATGCCGCCGCCGTCGCCGCCGACACGTCCACCGGCCTGGCGCGAGAGGTTGCCACCCCAGCCGCGCAAGCGCTGCTTCATGTACTGCAGCTGCGCCAGCTCGACCTGGGCGCGCCCCTCACGCGACTTGGCGTGCTGGGCGAAGATGTCGAGGATCAGGGCGGTACGGTCGACCACCTTGACCTTGGTCTTGTCCTCCAGGTTGCGCAGCTGGCTCGGGGCGAGCTCGCCATCGCAGATCACCGTGTCGGCGCCGGTCACGCGCACGATCTCGGCGAGCTCGTCAACTTTGCCTCGGCCGATGTAGGTCGCCGGGTCAGGACGCTGACGCCGCTGGACCAGTCCGTCCAGGACCTCGGACCCGGCGGTCTCGGCCAGGAGCTTGAGCTCGGCGAGCGAGTTCTCGGCGTCGGTCGCGGAACCGTCGGTCCACACCCCGACCAGGACGACGCGCTCGAGGCGCAGCTGCCTGTATTCGACCTCGCTGATGTCCTCGAGCTCGGTCGACAGCCCGGCGATCCGGCGCAACGAGTTGCGGTCGGCAAGGTCGAACTGGTCGCCGTCGTGGGTCTCGGCGTGGTCTGTCTCGGTACGTTCGTGTGCAGTCATCTGTTCCTTGCAACGTCGGCAGTGCGGTCGATCATCCCAGCCACGTCAGATCGCCGCGAGCGATTATGAGTGCCGGACCGGCGAGAACAGCGTGCCCGTCAGCCCGCCAGGTCACGCGTAGCGTGCCACCGGGCACGTCCACCCGGTACGTCACCTCTCCATCCCGTACGGGATCGGCGCCGTCGGCCGAGGCGCTCGCCAGGGCGGCAGCCACCGCACCCGTGCCGCAGGAGCGGGTCTCCCCCGCTCCGCGCTCGTGCACCCGCATCGCCACGTGCCGCGGGCCGCGTCGGGCGACGAACTCGATGTTGACACCTTCGGGATAGACAGAGGCGTCATATTCGGGCTCCGCCAGCAGCGTCCCTGCCTCATCGAGCTCGCCGACGAACGCGACCGCGTGCGGGTTGCCGACATCGACATGCCGCGCTGTCCGAGCGACCCCCTCGGCCACGACCTTCGACTCGCCCAGCAGACGAGGCGTGCCCATGTCGGCAGCGATCGTCCCGTCGGGCGCGTACGTCACGACCTTGATGCCGTCGCGGGTGGCCACCGGCACCGGGTGGGACGGATCGACGAGTCCAGCGTCGGCGAGGTAATGGGCGAACACCCGCACCCCGTTGCCGCACATCTCCGCGATCGACCCGTCCGCGTTGCGGTAATCCATGAACCACTCTGCGTCGGCATCCGTCGCGCGCACGGCACGCAGCACACCGTCAGCACCGATCCCCCGGCGCCGGTCGCACAGCGCGGCCACGAACGACGCGTCGAGCACACCATGCACCGTCCCGTCCGGGTCGGGCAGGATCACGAAGTCGTTCTCGGTGCCGTGGCCCTTGAGCCACGCGAAGGTCCTCACCCCGCAAGTCTAGGTGCCCCGCCTCTGGCCCCGCGGAACGCCGTCCCTGCACACGCATCCCTGTGGACCGACGCCGCCGCCGGCGCGCGCTGGGGATGACGGAGGGGTCTGACCAAAACAGGCGCACGCTGTACGCGTACGCCGTACGTGACTTTTGGACGGACCCTGCTCCTCTCCCGCCGACCCCAGAGGACGTGACGCCACGATGAATCGCGCCGATATCGTCGACATCGCCAGCCAGATGGTCGCCGAGGGTGGTTGGAAAGCGCTCACTGTCCGCGCTGTCGCGGCGCGCGCCGAGATCGCCGTCGGAACGCTCCGCCACTACTTCGCTACCCAGGCCGAGCTGTTCTCGGCGGTCGGCCGTCGGCTCAACCCTGTCGATTTCGGTCTGGCTGACGTCGACCCCTCGCTCGTCTCGGCCGATGCCAAACTCCTCGCGGTGCTTCGCCAGATCCTCCCGCCGGTGTCGACCGAGCGAGACGCGATCATCGGGTGGTTCTTGACGCACGCCGAGGCTTACGGGCCTCAGGCTTGGGTGGAGATGGAGGACCTGCTCGTGGAGCGGAGCATGTGGCTGCGCGTCGACGTGGAGAAGACGCTGAACGCGATCGAGCGAGAGGGCGGGCGCCGAACGGAGCGCGACGTGAAGCACCAGGCGACGCTGCTGATCGCCGTCATCAGCGGTCTGCGTGCGCTCTTGCTGACCGATGAGGCGGTGTGGGACGACGATGCGGTCCACGTGCTCAAGGACGTCGTGCGAAGTCTCATCGTCGCGTGACGTCGTCGCGATAAGGTGCCCCGGTGCACGACTCCGACGACGCCGTCACGCGTCACGAGCAGAAGGAGCGCACCCGGCAGGCTCTCCTCGACGCCGCGCTCGAGCTCACCGACGAGCACGGATTCGCCGGGGTCAGCCTGCGACAGGTCGCGCGGCGTGCTGGCGTCGTCCCGACCGCGTTCTACCGACACTTCGCCACTATGGAGGAGCTCGGCCTGGCCCTCGTGGACCAGTCGTTCGACACCCTGCGCGGCATGATGCGCCTTGCACGCCAGGACCCCCAGACGTACGCCGACGTGATCACCGCCTCGGCATCGATCATCGTCGAGCAGGTCCAACTGCACCGGTCGCACTTCGCGTTCGTCGCCCGCGAGCGGTTCGGCGGGGTACCGGCGGTCCGCCACCGCATCCGTGACGAGCTGCGCCTGTACGTGAGCGAGCTGGCCATCGACCTGCGGACGTTCCCGCACCTCGACACGTGGAACGACGCGGACGTGCGGACGGCGTCACAGCTGTTCGTCAACATCATGGTGTCGACGGCGGAGCAGATCATCGAGTCGCCGGACCGGCCCGAGGTGCTCGAGCAGATCGAGACCGAGGCGCGCCGTCAGATGCGACTGATCGTCCTGGGGTATGCCGGATGGCGGTCGGAGCCACCGACATGACCGTGACCGTACGCTCCGACGGCACGGGTCACCTCGCGGGGACGCTGCACGTGGACGCACCCGTCCAGGCGGTGTGGGAGTACGTGACGGCATGGGAGCGCCAGAGCGAGTGGATCCCGGCAACCCGGGTCCGTACCGACGGCGACCTGATTGTCGCCCGCACGGGGCTCGGACCGTTCGGCTTCGACGACCCGATGCGCGTGACCTCGTGGGACCCACCACACCGCTGCGACGTCGAGCACCTCGGGCGGGTCGTGTCCGGCACCGGGACATTCGTCTGCAGCCCCGACGCGACGGGCACGGGCACCGACTTCGGATGGTCTGAGGTGGTCCGCGTCCCCGGTGGTCCGTTCGCGCCGCTGCTCTGGCGAGTCGCGACACCACTGCTGCGCCTGTCGTACGCACACGCGCTGGGCCGTCTGCGTCGCCGTCTCGCGCGCGAGGCCCGTTAGCCCCCCACTACCGCGAGCGCCTGGTCAACGAGGTCCGGCGCGTCGTACGGCAGCCAGACGATCCGCGGGTCCTTGCGGAACCACGAGTCCTGCCGCCTCGCGAACTTCCGCGTCCCCCGCACGGTCGCCTCGCGGGCCTCGTCCTCGGTCATCGTGCCGTCGAGAAAGGCGAGCACCTGGGAGTAGCCGAGCGCGCGGCTCGCGGTGCGCCCGCCGGCCAACCCCTCGGCCACGAGCCTGCGCACCTCGTCGACGAGACCGGCTTCCCACATCAGGTCCACGCGCCGGGCGATCCGCTCGTCGAGCACGTCGCGTGGGACGTCGATGCCGAGGAGTCGCACGTCGTCGTAGTACGCGGTGTGGGCCGGCAGCGTTGCGGCGAACGGACGACCGGTGATCTCGACGACCTCCAGCGCACGTACGATCCGGCGACCGTTGGAAACGAGGATGCTGGTCGCGGCGTCGGGGTCGAGCGCGGCGAGCCGCCGGTGCATCTCCTCAGGACCCTGCTCGCGCAGCTCGGCCTCGAGCCGCGCCCGTACGGCCGGGTCTGTGCCGGGAAACTCGAACGCGTCCAGCACGGCGCGGACATACAGCGCGGAGCCGCCGACGAGCACCGGAGTAACACCCCGCCCCCGTACCTCTTCCAACGCGGCACGCGCCCACCGTTGGAACTCAGCGACCGTCGCCGGCTCGGTGACGTCCAGGATGTCGAGGAGGTGGTGCGGGACCCCACCCCGCTCGGCCTCCGCCAGCTTGGCCGTACCGACGTCCATGCCGCGGTAGATCTGGTAGGCGTCGACGTTCACCACCTCGCCCCTGACACGTTGCGCGAGTGCGACGGCGAGGTCGGACTTGCCGGCGGCGGTCGGACCGACCACTGCGACGACGGGAGGGCTCACGGCGACCATTCTGACTGACGTAGATTCGAACACACACATCACACCGCATCCGGCCACGGCAGGAAGAGATCGGCATGAGCAAGTTCGACGAGGCCTTCGAGAAGTTCAAGGACTCCAGCGAGGACCTGGCCCGTGAGATGAAGGAGCGCGCGAGCACGCTCGTCACCGAGAACGGCGACAAGATTGACGACGCGCTCGTGACGGTGCGCGACAAGGCCAAGGAACTGAGCAAGGGCAAGTACGACGACAAGATCGACAAGGCCCACGCCGTCGCGAAGGAGCAGATCCACAAGCTCGACAAGGACCCGGGCGACGGACCAGGGACGGGGACGACCCCACCCTCGCCCACCGGCACCTGACGAGGCGTCGGTCCGCTCGCGGTCAGCGCCTGGTGACGGTGCGGCTCGGCTTCGACACGCGAGCCAGCATCGGCGCAGTACAGCCCCGCGCGTCGCTCACCCGCACGCAGCTGCATCGCACGTCCGTGGCGATCGGCGAGCATCGTGTTGCCCGCCGCGCCGGTGACGGTGCGCTCAGGGAAGTCGACCGCCGTGCGGATCCCAGGTGGGGGTACGGCCGGCGCGGGGGTGGTAGGTGACCCGACGAGCAGGCCCGCGACGATGTTGTCCAGGTCACATCAGACAATGTGGATTGACCGTGCCCCGGGCGCCACCGGACCCTGAGGCATGGGCCAAGCGACAGGCGGGACTGCAGCCGACGGCGGAGCGACCGACGCGTTCGCCGGGCGGATCTTCGCATCCGTTCTCGGCGCGATGGACTGCCTGACAATCGCCCTCGGCGACAGGCTCAACCTGTACGACCTCCTGTCCGAGCACGGTCCGCTCCGCCCCTCGCAACTGGCCTCCCTCGCAGGGATCGATGCACGATACGCCCGCGAATGGCTCGAGCAGCAAGCAGTCGCGGGCCTCATTGCGGTCGCCGCTCCCTCCGACGACGGCGACACCCGCACGTACGGGCTCAGCGCCGCGCAGCGCGAGGTGCTGTGCGACCGGTCGCTCGAGTCATACCTCACTCCCGTCACCCAGATCGTCGCTGCCGCCGGCGCCCGGTTGCCCGAGCTCGTCGACGCCTATCGCAGCGGTGGCGGGGTCGCGTGGCGCGACTACGGCCCGCGCATGCGGCGCGGCCAGGCCGATGCCAACCGTGCGCTGTTCCTCACCTCACTCCCACAGGTGTGGCTGCCGTCGCTGCCAGAGCTCCACGCGCGCCTTACCGACGGCGCGCGTGTCGCGGACATCGGCTGCGGCGACGGCTGGTCCACGATCGGCATCGCCTCCGGCTATCCCGCGAGCACCGTCGACGGCTTCGACCTGGACGCCGACTCAGTCGCGGCCGCGCGAAGGAACGCCGTCGCCCATGACGTCTCCGAACGGGTGGGCTTCCACCACGCTGACGCGGGATCCGTCGATGGGGCGTACGACTACACGCTGGTGACAGCCTTCGAGTGCATCCACGACATGCCAGACCCGGTGTCCGTGCTGGCGAGCATGCACGCGATGGCCGCTCCGGACGGGTGGGTGCTGGTCGTAGACGAGCGAGTGCCCGACGCGTTCAGCGGTCCCGGGGACCCCGTCGAGCAGCTGATGTACGGCTACTCGGTCCTCGTCTGCCTCCCCGACGGGATGTCACACCGCCCAACCCGCGCCACAGGGACGGTGATGCGGCTGGACGTGCTCCGCGGCTACGCCCGCGAGGCAGGCTTCGCCGACGTCGCAGTGCTGGCGATCGAGAACGATATGTTCCGCGTCTACCGGTTAGTGCAAAGTCCCCCACGTGGTGTTCCGGGGCCGCTCGGGCGGTAAGCCCGCCGCCAGCAAGTACGTGATCAAGCGGGGCGGCTCCATACGTCCTTTCGGCTCCAGACGGCGACCCAGTAGGCGACGCCGTACGGCGCCCCGTCATAGCGGAGTCGCGCCGCCCATCCTTCCGCCGCGTCGGCACGCACGGTCGCGGCGAGCGCTCGGAACGCCGGGGCGCCACTCGCCCACAGTGCGTCGGCGAGAGCGGGGTCCAGCGAGGCGAGGGCGTCGAGATCGACGCCGGCCAGCGCCGTACCGATCACCGCGTCGAAGGCGAGTGACCGCACATCCACGTGGCCCGGAGCCGATTCTTCTCGCTTCGCGGTGCCATCGGCGAGGACGAGCAACGCCGTACGGACGTGGCCGCCGAGGTCGATCGCGGTGCCCGTGGTCTCGCGGAAGGTACGCGGAAGCGTGACGCCCGCCGCGGAGAGCAACCACTCCCCCAGCGGCAGCGCGGACCCAGGCCGGACGTCGCTGGCGCCCGTATCGAGGCACTCGTACCCGAACGCCGAGAAGTCCGCGACCACCGAGTCGTATGCCTCCTCCCCAGGCCCGGGCGCCACGACCATGACCCTGTCGGCCACCCCCGCCGCCTCGCGCACGGCCTCGATCGCGGCGGCGCGCAGCGGCTCCAGCTCTCCCGCCGCGCCGGCGGCGATCTCGGGGACGAGCAACGGTGTCTGCGGGACCACGGCGACGGCGACGAGCACGTCACGAGGCTAACGCGACCGCCGGACACGCCGCCTAGAGTGCTGTGCATGAGACACGCGCTCGTCCCCGCCTCGTACGTGATGCTGCTCCGTGGCCCGCTGGGTGAGGAGGAGATCCTGCTGCACCTGCGGCAGAACACCGGCTTCCGCGACGGGTGCTGGGCGATGATCGCCGGCCACGTCGACGCGGACGAGTCCGTACGGACGGCGGCTCAGCGCGAGGCGTACGAGGAGGCCGGTGTCTCGATCGCCCCCGACGCGTTGGAACCGCTGACGACGCTGCACCGGTGGGTCGAGGGCGGCCCCGCGCTCGAGCAGCGGGTCGACTTCTTCTGGATCGCGCGCGCCTGGGACGGAGAGCCCCGCATCGTGGAGCCCGAGAAGGCTGCTGACCAGCGGTGGTTCAGGCTGCGCGACCTCCCCCAGCCCGGGGTCGAGCACGAGATCGTGGTGATCGAGACCTACCTCCGCGGCCCGGTGCCACCGATCCTCACGCTGACGTCGCACGCCGCACGGTGACGCCTAAGATTTGAGCAGATCACCACACTACGTACCCGGGGGACCCATGGGACTGCTCGACAAGTTCAAGGACAACGCCGACGGCCTGAAGGACAAGGCTCAGGACCTGATCAAGGAGCACGGCGACAAGATCGACCAGGGCATCGACAAGGCCGCCGACCTCGCCAGCGACAAGACCGGTGGCAAGCACGACGACAAGATCGACAAGGGCGCCGACGCGCTCAAGGACGGGGTCGACAAGATCGACGGCGACCCGACGACCTGACGGTCAGCAGGCGCAGGCCGGCCCGTCGCTGACAGGCAGCGGAGCCGGCGCGCCGATGCTCGGCATGCCGAGCCCGACACCCACCGCGACGGGTGCGGTGTTGCGGGCCTCCCACGCGTCGCCCGCACGCGTCCGGCGCACCGCGACCGGCGTCCCATCAGCCATCAGGTGGTGGGGCGCCGCCTTCGTGAGGACGACCTCCACGACGTCACCCGGCCGCACCTCGACACTGTCCGGCCTCGAGAAGTGCACGAGCCGGTTGTCGCGCGAGCGTCCGGTGAGACGGTGGGTGGCCTCGTCCTTCTTGCCGCCCTTGCCCGCGCTCGTGTCGGCGACGAGCAGCTCGACGGTCGTCCCGACGAGCGCCTTGTTCTCGTCCCACGCGATCTCGTTGACGAGCGCGACCAGCCGGTCGTACCGCTCCTGCACGACAGCCTTGGGCAGCTGCGCGTCCATGGTCGCGGCTGGCGTGCCGGGGCGCGGTGAGTACTGGAACGTGTACGCGGAGCTGAACCGCGCCTGACGGACGACGTCCAGCGTCTCGAGGAAGTCCTCCTCGGTCTCCCCCGGGAAGCCGACGATGATGTCGGTGGTGATCGCGGCGTCGGGCATCGCGGCGCGCACGCGCTCGATGATGCCGAGGAAGCGGTCCTTGCGGTACGACCGGCGCATCGCCTTCAGCACACGGTCGGACCCGGACTGCAGCGGCATGTGCAGCTGGGGCATGACGTTCGGCGTCTCGGCCATCGCCTCGATGACGTCGTCGGTGAACGCGGCGGGGTGCGGGGAGGTGAAGCGGACCCGCTGCAGGCCCTCGATCTCGCCGCATGCGCGCAGCAGCTTGCCGAACGCGAACCGGTCGCCGAACTCCACCCCGTACGAGTTGACGTTCTGGCCGAGCAGCGTGACCTCGACGACGCCCTCGGCGACGAGCGCCTCGATCTCGGCGAGGATCTCGCCCGGCCGACGGTCCTTCTCTTTGCCGCGCAGGCTCGGGACGATGCAGAAGGTGCACGTGTTGTTGCACCCGACGCTGATCGAGACCCACGCGGCGAACACCGACTCGCGCTTGGTCGGCAGCGTCGACGGAAACACCTCGAGCGACTCGAGGATCTCGACCTGGCTCTCCTCCTGGACCCGCGCGCGGTCGAGCAGCGCCGGCAGGGAGCCGATGTTGTGGGTGCCGAAGACCACGTCCACGTACGGGGCGCGCTTCGTGATGGTGTCGCGGTCCTTCTGGGCGAGGCAGCCGCCGACGGCGATCTGCATGCCCGGGTTCTCGCGCTTGATGCTGGCGATGTGGCCGAGCGTGCCGTACAGGCGGTTGTCGGCGTTCTCACGGACCGCGCACGTGTTGAACACGACGACGTCGGCGGGCTTCTCGGCCCCGCCGACGGGCGGTGCGGCGACATAGCCGGCGTCCTCGAGCAGGCCCGACAGGCGCTCGGAGTCGTGCACGTTCATCTGGCACCCGTAGGTGCGCACCTCATACGTCTTAGGCATAGCCCTCCCAGGGTACGGGGCCCGCCGTGGCTCCCGACACTCTCCTGGCAAGGGGTCACGTTCTGACAACAACCGAGAGGCCTGAGGGACGACGAGTTGGCCGCATCGCAGCGCTCACCGTACCTTTCTCACATGTCGGATGACTCGTACGACTCGGCCGCTGGCGTGCCATCATCCAGCGGATCCACTACCGCCACGGACACCTACATGGTCGCCATGGACGACGTCCAGAAGTGGTTCGGAGACCTCCACGTCCTCAAGGACATCAACCTTCACGTGACTCCTGGCGAGGTCGTGGTGGTGATCGGCCCGTCCGGTTCGGGCAAGTCGACGCTGTGCCGCGCGATCAACCGCCTCGAGCCGATCGACGAGGGAACGATCGCGATCGACGGCTCCGAGCTGCCTGCGGAGGGCCGCATGCTCGCCCAGCTGCGCGCCGACGTCGGCATGGTGTTCCAGTCGTTCAACCTCTTCGCACACAAGACGGTCCTCGAGAACGTGATGCTCGGGCCGGTCAAGGTTCGCAAGAAGTCGAAGGCCGACGCCGAGAAGCGCGCGATGGAGCTCCTGACGCGGGTCGGCGTCGAGTCGCAGGCCAACAAGTACCCTGCCCAGCTCTCAGGTGGGCAGCAGCAGCGCGTCGCGATCGCCCGCGCCCTGGCCATGGACCCGAAGGTCATGCTCTTCGACGAGCCCACCTCCGCCCTTGATCCGGAGATGATCAAGGAAGTCCTCGACACGATGGTCGCGCTGGCCAAGGGTGGCATGACGATGATCGTCGTCACCCACGAGATGGGCTTCGCTCGTACGGCCGCCGACCGCGTCGTCTTCATGGCCGACGGGCAGATCCTCGAGGAGGAGACTCCGCAGGAGTTCTTCGACAACCCGAAGACCGACCGTGCCAAGGACTTCCTCGCGAAGATCCTCAAGCACTGAGCCGGCGGGCCTCGGGGCCTGTGCTCGACTCCGATGCATGACCAGTCCGACACCGCTACGACCAGTTCAGGAAACGTACGACGGGTGCCGCACGGGCGCCGCTAGCAAGGGAGAAGTCATGAAGATCCGTAGGACCAAGATCGCGGTGATCGCCGCCGCAGCAGCGCTCACGCTCGCCGGGTGCGGCGATGCCGGCGACGACGGCGACAGCAGTGACGGCGGCAACGGCGGGTTCACCCCCGAGGTCGCCGAGGACGTGACGTTCGACGACGGCACCCGCATGGCGGAGCTCGCGGACGCCGGCACCGTGAAGATCGGCGTGAAGTACGACCAGCCGGGCATCGGCTTCAAGTCGGCCACGTCGGACACGCCGGTCGGGTTCGACCCCAACATGGGCAAGATCCTCGCCGCCCAGCTCGGCATCCCCGCCGACAAGATCGAGTGGGTCGAGACGATCTCGGACAACCGTGAGCCGTTCCTCCAGAACAGCACGGTCGACTTCGTCATCGCCTCGTACTCGATCACCGACGAGCGTCGCCAGGTCGTCGGCCAGGCAGGCCCGTACTACGTGACCGGCCAGCAGCTGCTCGTCGCGGCCGATGACGACTCGATCAACGGCCCGGACGACCTGTCCGGCAAGAAGGTCTGCTCGGTCACCGGCTCGACCTCGATCAAGACGGTCGAGGAGGAGTACGGCGCGACGCCGGCCGGCTTCGACACGTACTCGGAGTGTGTCGAGCAGCTCAAGACCGGCTCGGTCGACGCCGTGACCACCGATGGTGCGATCCTCGCCGGCTACGCCGCTGAGGATCCCGACGCCCTCAAGGTCGTCGGTGAGCCCTTCTCGGAGGAGCGCTACGGCATCGGCTACAACAAGGACCAGGCCGGCATGTGCGACTTCATCAACACGACGCTCGAGGGCGCGTTCGAGGACGGCGAGTGGGAGGCAGCGTTCGACGACACCCTGGGCAAGGGTGGCATCGACCTGCCGGAGACCCCGACTCTCGATCCCTGCCCGTGATCTCGACGGTGACGGGGTCGGCTCCGGCCGGCCCCGTCACCAGTCCTGTCCAACCCTCGACCTCGTGAGGAGGTGACACGTGGACGCTTTGACCGAGAACTGGGACATCATTCTCGAAGGCTTCCTCAAAACGCTGCAGCTGCTCGTCGGCGCGGGCGCGCTCGCGCTCGTCGTCGGCACCGTCATCGCGATGTTCCGCGTCAGCCCCGTACCGGTGCTGCGCCGTACGGGCGCGGTCTACGTGGCGATCTTCCGCAACAGCCCGCTCCTGGTGCTGCTGCTGATCACCTATTACGGCCTTCCGCAGCTCGGGATCAACCCGAGCTTCTACTGGAAGATCGTCCTCGCGATGGGTCTCTACACGGCCGCGTTCGTCGCTGAGTCGCTACGGTCCGGCATCAACGGCATCCCCCTCGGGCAGGCCGAGGCGTCGCGCTCCCTGGGCTTCACGTTCGGCCAGTCGATGACGCAGGTGGTCCTCCCGCAGGCGTTCCGCAACGTGGTCCCGCCGCTGGCCAGCGTCTTCATCGCCCTCACCAAGAACACCTCGCTCGCGATGTCGTTCGGCATCGCCGAGGCGGCGTTCCGGATGAAGGGCCTCATCAACGACTACGCCGCCGACCGCTGGACGATCTTCATCGGGATCGCCCTTGGCTACATCATCATCGTCGAGGCGATCTCTCTCGGGGCCGCCCTGCTCGAGCGACGCTGGAGGGCAGAGCGATGAGCCAGAGCACCGTCCTTTACGACACCCCGGGCCCCCGCGCGCGGCGCCTGTACCGCATCATCGGCGCCCTCACCGTCATCGGCCTCATCGTGCTCGGCTACGTGGTCGTCAACACGCTCGCCGACAACGGTCAGCTCGAGTACGAGGGGGTCTGGGAGCCCTTCGTCACCCCGGCCTTCCTCGAGATCCTCTGGGGTGGGCTGCTCGACACGTTGAGAGCGGCCGTCTTCGCCATCATCGGTGCCCTGATCTTCGGCGTCATCTTCGGGATCGGGAAGCTGTCGGAGCACCGCTTCGTCCGCTGGCCGTGCTGGCTCATCGTCGAGTTCTTCCGCGCCGTGCCGCTGCTGATCCTCATCGTCTTCCTCTGGTCGCTCTACTCACTCCAGCTCGACCGCTCGTTCCAAGCGCTCGTAATCGGGCTGGTGCTCTACAACGGCTCCGTGCTCGCCGAGGTGTTCCGCGCCGGCATCAACGCCGTCCCCAAGGGGCAGGCGGAGGCCGCGTACGCGCTGGGCATGCGCAAGTACCAGGTGATGGGGTCCATCCTCATGCCGCAGGCCGTCAAGATCATGCTGCCGTCGATCATCAGCCAGTGCATCGTCGCCCTCAAGGACACCTCGCTCGGCTTCGTCATCCTCGCCCCGGGCCTGACCACGGTCGGGCGGCAGATCTGGCGCCAGTTCGGCAACTACCTCGCGACCGCGCTGGTGCTGCTGGTGATCTACCTGGTCATCAACCTGCTGCTCGACTGGCTCGGGCGCTGGGTCGAGCGCCGCTACACCGGCGGCCGCAGGCTCGACGTCAGCGCGGTGGGCGTACTCGGCGAGCAGGAACGGTTGGCGCAGGCCCAGGTCGAGGCTGCGCGTCAGACCGCGACGATGGGCGGCTCCGGCGTCGGCGGCACGACCGGCTGAGTGCCAGTCGAGACCCGCTCAGCGCACGTATACGCTGCCGTCGAAGTTGAGCATGCCTGCCGACTCGAGCCCGATGGTGGTCTCGCTGTTCTCGTCGCCGTCGGCGTGGGTCTCCACGTCGACGGCGGCGATCTCGGCGAGCGGGATCGCGTGCACCGCGGCGGTGCGGATGCCGTTGCCCGAGCGATCGGTGAGCACCCCCTCCTCCAGGAACAGGTAGCCGCCGCGCAGGCCGAGGACCCTGGCGTATGGGTGCAGCTCACGGCTGCCGTCGACGCGGCGTACGGACAGGGTGCTGAAGGCGTTGGTCTCGCTGGTCACGGGCACAGTGTCGCACCCGCGGCCGAGCGCGGGTTCACTTCGACGGCTTCGGTGTGACCCAGAGGTGGATAACGCCCTCGACGACGCGCGTGCCGTCGTCGCGGGTGGCGTAGACGGTCACGTCGACCTCGGGCGCGTTCGCCCAGTCGGCGTCGGTGGTCTCGGCGACGCAGACGAGGTCGCTGGTCGACTTCGCGAGGTACGAGACGTCCATCCCCTTCGGAAGCCACCGGTAGCCCTCGGGCACGGTCGCCTCTGCGAGCAGCCCCATCGCGGCCTCGAGCCCGTTGCACACGGCGATGGCGTGGACGGTGCCGATGTGGTTCTGGACGCCCCAGCGCTTCGGCACGACGAGCTCGGCGCGGTGGGCACGCATCTCGCGCACCCGCGGGCGGACCGTACGGAAGTAGGGCGCCTTCAGCGAGAAGGCGAGACCGAACAGCCGGTCGCCCAGCGGGAGGGACGAGATGCGCGTGTAGAGGGCGAGCGTCTGGTTCATGGTCGGGACACTAGCAGGTTTGTTACTCATCGGTAACTGGTCCAGCGACGTGATCCCTCGAAGCACGGCACACGATCTGGGCGTACTCCTCCCCCGGCATCTGGATCCACTGCCGCTGCGCGAATCCGAGCTTGTCGAGCACCCGCAAGGACGCTGCATTGCGCGCATCCGGGCAGGCGACGAACCACCGTGCATCACGGTGGCCGGGGAGCACGACGTCACGCAGGTACGCCGCGAGCACCTGCGTCCCGAGCCCGCGCCCAACCTCGCGCGGATCTCCGATCAGGTAGTCGAACCCAACGGACCCCGGCAGCTGCACCCGTACGGCCAGGTCGTCGTCGGCGGCGACCGGGTAGTCCTGCAAGGAACCGACCGGCGCACCGTCGACCTCGACCACCCACATCCGGGTCGGATCGTCGCCACTCAAGCGCGCGCCGTACCACTTCCGCGCGTCGGGGACATCAGCCGGCGGGTCGCGGAACCACGCGAGCACGTGCGGCTCGTGCCGCCAGCCGACCAGCAGGCCGAGGTCGCTCTCGTCCATCGGACGGAAGACGATCGAGGGCATGGTCCGAGATTAGTGGCGCGTCTACCCTCGGGACCATGGGACGCACCGCGCTCCTCGTCGCCGGCCTCGTGCTCGCCGGCTGCACGCCCTCGCCGGTCGAGCCTGTCGAGACCCCGCCGGTCGAGCCCACCCCGCCGGTCGAGCGTGTCGAGACCCCGCCGGTCGAGCCCACCCCGCCGGTCGAGCCTGTCGAGACCCCCGAGACCCCCCGCATCCTCGTCACCCACCACCACTCCCCCTTGCGTGTGCTGTCCGCCGACGGCGCTGTACGGCTTCTCGGCTCGGGCTCCCTGTCCGGCCTGCGCCTGCTCACCGACCGCTCCGACGTCCCAGCCGCTCAGCGTCTCGGCGATGCCGCCGCCGTCGTTGCGCGAGTGAGGCGCGACCCGAACCTCATCGGCTACGTGCCTGTGTCGGCGGTCGACGAGACCGTCCGCCCCGTCCGGGTGGGCAGTGTCGACCCGCTGCGCGACCCTGCCGCCTACCCTTTGCGCAGCGAGGTCGCTCCGCCCGATCCGGACATCGTGACGCTCGCGATCACCGGCGACCTCATGCTCGGTCGCAGGGTCGGGGCTCATCTGCGCGAGGCCGGCGGCCCGACGACGGTGTTCCGCCCGTTCCTGAAGCGGCTCGCGGCCGCCGACATCACCGTGGGCAACCTCGAGTCCACGCTGTCGCAGCGCGGCTCACCGACGCAGGGCGGTGACTCGTTCGGCGCGGACCCGAACGTGCGGGGCGCGTTGCGGGCGGCCGGGTTCGACGTGATCGGGCTCGCCAACAACCACGTCGGCGACTTCGGCGCGGCGGCGATGCGCGACACGTTCCGGCTGCTCCGCGAGGGTGGCCTCCCGTACGTCGGTGCGGGCAGGAACCGCGCGGAGGCCGAGCGTCCGCTGGTCGTCGAGCGTGGCGACACGTCGGTGGGTTTCCTCGCGGTCGACTCGATCGGCGAGAGCCCCGCCGCGACGGGGTCGTCTGCGGGGACAAGCCGGCTCGACATGCCGCCTCGTACCGGGCCGATGGACGAGGAACGCCTCGCGCGCCTCGCACGGCAGGTAAGGGCGCTTGCCCGCAAGGTCGACATCGTCATCGTGTTGACGCACTGGGGCACGCAGTACACGAACGTGCCCGAGCCATCCCAGCGCCGCGTCGCTCGCGTGCTCGCGCAGGCCGGCGCGGACGTGGTCGTCGGCGGCCATCCACACTGGCTGCAAGGGCTCGAGCAGGTCGGTGACACGCTTGTCGCACACTCGCTCGGCAACTTCGTGTTCGACATGGACCTCCAGCAGCGCACGCGTGAGGGGGCCGTCCTCGAGCTCGTGCTGTGGGACGGCGTCGTCAAGGGCGCCCAGCTCGTCCCGTACGTGATCGGCGACGACTTCACCCCGCGTCCCGTACGAGGAGGTCGGGCAGAGCGCATCCTCGCCACCGCGTGGGAGACCAGCCGCGGTCCTTACGCACTCCCCTGACTGCCCTCCGCCGGTCGAGTCCGCGGGAGCTCAGCGGAGCCAGCGCCAGGTGATCGAGGCGACGCGGCGCAGCTGCAGGTCGTCAACGGCGTTCGGCCGGTCGCCCTCGGAGTGGTAGCCGGCGTACGGGATGCTCCCGAGCCGTGCAGCGGGGACGTCAGCCTTCTCGTACGACCAGTGGTCGCTCGCACGGTCTTCGCACGTGGTCGTCGGGATGCCGCCTGCGGCGTCGACCAGCGCGCGCACGACGCGGCCGGTGCTCGTGCCGCCGTCGCACACCGGGACGGATCGTCCGCGCACTCCCACGCGGTCGAGCGACACCATCGCCCTTGTGGCGCGGCGCTCGGCCGCCGACATCTGCACAACGCGGTGCTGCGACCCGAAGTGGTGGAGGGCATCGCCAGGTCCGCGCGGCTCCTCCGCTCCGAACGCGACAAACCGCACCGGGAGGCGGGTCCCGTTCTCCATGGCGAGGCGTGCAAGCTCGCGGACGACGGCGACGCCCGACGCGTTGTCCTCAGCGCCTGGCGAGACCGCGACGGTGTCGAGGTGCGCGCCGACGACCAAGTGCGGCCGGGACGGCTCGAAGCCGGGCGGGTCCGCGATGACGTTGAGCGAACGTCCCGCCTCGACCGGTACGCCCCACGAGTCGCCTGCCGGCACGCGGAAGGACTCGTCGGTGATGGTGTAGCCGAGGCCGCTCAGCTCAGCACGGAACCAGTCGGCGGCCTCGTGGAAGGCGGGAGAGGTCGCGAGGCGCGGCCCGATCCGTACGGCGAGGTGGCGGATCGCGGTCCGCATCGAGGCGACGTCGACCGTCGGCGAGGTCTCGACGGGCTCGACCGACGGAGGTGGCGAGGTCTCGACGGACGGGGGCGGCGGTTCGGAGGTCGTCCGAGCGCCGTCGTCCACGCCCCCGCTGCACGCGCTCAGCAGCAGGAGCGCCGCACCTGCGACGACGCTGTGCATGGCCCCATGGTGGCACCACGCAGCGCCTCAGTCGTCCCAGTCGCCGGCGTCGAACGGGTCGACCTCAGCGCCGATCTCCTCGCGGACGATGCGGTAAGCCAGTCCGGGACCATATCCCTTGCGTCCGAGGACACCGACCAGCCGGCGGACCTTCACCTGCTCGTCGACGTTGCGGAGCGAGCGGAGCTTTTTGCGGACCAGCGCCCGCGCGACCTCCTCCTCGGAGGCGGGATCGATCGCGTCGATGGTGTCGCGCACGATCTCGTCGTCGACGCCCTTGCGGCGCAGCTCGAGCGCGAGCGCGCGCCCGGAGAGCCCACGTATCTGCTGGCGCGACCGCACCCACAGCTGCGCGAACTCCTCGTCGTCGACAAGCCCGACCGCCTCGAACCGGTCGAGCATCCGCTCCGCGATCTCGTCCGGGACGTTGCGCCGCCCGAGCTGGGTCGCAAGCTCGGAGCGTGAGCGCGGTCGCTCGGCGAGGCGGTCGAGCAGGATCTTGCGGGCGATCGCCTCGTGGTCCGGCTCCGGCCCGAGATCACGATCGACCTCCGGCTCGACGTCGCGGCCGGGGCCTCGTCGGCGACGAGACCCCGCACCCTGCCTGCGGGCCATGCTCAGAAGTCGACCTCGACGACCTTGCCGGCCTTCTTGCCGCCCTTGGCATCAGCGACGACATCGGCCGGCTCGTCCACGACGGCACCGATGCCGAGGTGCTCCATGATCTTCTTCTCGAGCTCGTTGGCGAGGTCGGGGTTGTCGCGCAGGAAGTTGCGCGCGTTCTCCTTGCCCTGGCCGAGTTGATCGCCCTCGTAGGTGTACCAAGCGCCGGCCTTGCGGACGAAGCCCGCCTCGACACCGACATCGAGGAGACTGCCCTCGCGGCTGATGCCCTGGCCGTACATGATGTCGAACTCGGCCTGCTTGAACGGCGGGGCCATCTTGTTCTTGACGACCTTGCAGCGCGTGCGGTTGCCGACCATGTCGGTGCCGTCCTTGAGCGTCTCGATGCGTCGGACGTCGAGGCGGACGGAGGCGTAGAACTTGAGCGCCTTGCCGCCCGTCGTCGTCTCGGGCGAGCCGAACATCACGCCGATCTTCTCGCGGAGCTGGTTGATAAAGATCGCGGTCGTGCCGGCGCCGTGGATCGCACCGGTGAGCTTGCGCAGCGCCTGGCTCATGAGGCGGGCCTGCAGACCGACATGGCTGTCACCCATCTCGCCCTCGATCTCGGCGCGCGGCACGAGTGCGGCCACCGAGTCGATGACGATGATGTCGAGCGCCCCGGAGCGGATCAGCATGTCGGCGATCTCGAGCGCCTGCTCACCGGAGTCAGGCTGGGAGATCAGCAGCGCGTCGGTGTCGACGCCCAGAGCCTTGGCATAGTCGGGGTCGAGCGCGTGCTCGGCGTCGATGAACGCCGCGATGCCGCCGGCGCGCTGCGCGTTGGCCACGGCGTGGAGCGCGACCGTCGTCTTGCCGGAGGACTCCGGCCCGTAGATCTCGACGATGCGGCCGCGCGGGAGCCCGCCGATGCCGAGGGCGATGTCGAGCGAGATCGCCCCGGTGGGGATGACCTCGATCGGGATCTTGCCACGCTCACCGAGGCGCATCACCGATCCCTTGCCGTGCGAGCGCTCGATCTGCGCCATCGCCGCGTCGAGTGCCTTGTCGCGGTCCTTCGGTGCGCCCTTGCCGGGGTCAGCAGCCATCAGCGTGGTCCCTTCAACATTCGTGTCCGCCGGTCATCTACGACGTTAGAGACCGGCACTGACACTCGTACGGCTCGTACGGGCGCCTGTGGATGCCGGGTCTCTGCGTCGACCTGTGGGACGACTCTAGTCCGAACACCTGTTCGATGCGACTACCGACACGCGCGTGTCGCGTGTCGGTAGTCGCGTCGATCCCCAGGGGGCGGCTGAGCGCTCAGACTGCGGGCGCGAAGCGGTCCCACGCCCGGTGCAGCGCCATGGCCTCCTGGACACCGGCGAGCACCTCAGCCCCGTTCTCGCCTCGGACGATGCCGAGGCCGTCGGCTCCCAGGGCGTCCAGCACGGCCGCGCCGGCGCCCCACGCCCCGATGGCCTTGGCCTGTCGGAAGCACTCCTCTACCAGCAGCACCACGCGCGGGTCGATCGTGGTCGTCCCGGCCGCACCCGCCTTCTCGTCGCGCAGCGGCAGCGCGTCCGGCGCCGGAACCGGCGCGCCGGCGAGGAGAACGGCGTCGAACTCCACCGACCGCGCCGTCGCGAAGGTCCGCTGCACGGTGATCCCGTCGCCGACCGTCCCGCCGTGCGGAGCGATCACGAGCGGCATCATGCCGGCCTCGAAGATCGTCGTGCTGATCGCGTCGACGCCGGACAGGTCACCGTCCGGGTCGACAACGATGCCGACGATACGTCCGTCCGACGGCCACGTCTCGCCCACCTGCGAGAGCGCGGGGCTCGGCACGGGCTCGGCCAGCTCGATCGTCGGCGACGGTGCAGGCAGGCCCAGACCCGTGGCGACCTCGGCGCAGAGCACCGGGTCGATGTTCGCCAGGCACTCCAGCTGACGTTCCTTGATCGTCTGCTCGTAGCACTTGCCCAGCTCGAACGTGTAGGCGCGGATGATGTGCTCCTGCTCCACCGGCGTCATGCTCTTCCAGAAGAGCCGCACCTGGCTGAAGTGGTCGTCGTACGAGGCAGGCTGTGCCCGTACCTTCGTGCCTTCGGCCACGCGCACCGCGAGATGCTCGAAGGCCCCTTCGACGTCGGCGCCGGCATGGAACGGACAGCCACCATCGAGCGAGTTGGGCCGGTACGGCGCCACCCCCGCGTGCACGGCGTGCTGGTGGAAGCCGTCGCGGAGCATGTCGTTGACCTCGGTGTGCGGCCGGTTCACGGGGAGCTGGTTGAAGTTCGGCCCCCCGAGCCGCGTCAGCTGCGTGTCGACGTACGAGAACAGGCGCGCCTGCACCAGCGGATCATCCGTCGCGTCGATCCCGGGGACCAGGTGCCCGACGTGGAAGGCCACCTGCTCGGTCTCGGCGAAGAAGTTCGTCGGGTTCGCAGTGAGCACCATCAGGCCCACCGGCTGCACGGGAGCCAGCTCCTCGGGCACGATCTTCGTCGGGTCGAGAAGGTCGATGCCGTCGAACATCTGCTCTGGGTTGTCCGGGAAGACCTGCAGGCCCAACTCCCATGCGGGGAAGGCACCCGCCTCGATCGCGTCGTACAGGTCACGCCGGTGGAAGTCCGGGTCGACGCCGGCGGCGATCTGGGCCTCTTCCCAGGTCAGCGAGTGCACGCCGAGCCGCGGCTTCCAGTGGAACTTCACCAGCGAGGTCTCCCCAGCGGCGTTCTCCACGCGGAAGGTGTGAACGCCGAACCCCTCCATCATCCGGTAGGAGCGCGGGATGCCGCGGTCGGACATGTTCCACATCGTGTGGTGCTGCGCCTCGGTGTGCAGCGAGACGAAGTCCCAGAAGGTGTCGTGGGCGCTCTGCGCCTGCGGGATCTCCCGGTCCGGGTGGGGCTTGCCGGCGTGGATGACGTCGGGGAACTTGATGCCGTCCTGGATGAAGAACACCGGGATGTTGTTGCCGACGAGGTCGAAGTTGCCCTCGTCGGTGTAGAACTTCGTCGCGAAGCCGCGCGTGTCGCGGACCGTGTCCGCCGAGCCGCGGGAGCCCAGCACGGTCGAGAAGCGCACGAACGTCGGCGTCTCCACGCCTTCGCGCAGGAACGTCGCCCTGCAGACGGCGTCGGCGGTGCCGTAGCCCACGAACACGCCGTGCGCCCCGGCGCCTCGGGCGTGCACCACCCGCTCGGGGATGCGCTCGTGGTCGAAGTGGGTGATCTTCTCGCGCAGGTGGTGGTCCTGAAGCAGTGTCGGGCCCCGCTCACCTGCCTTGAGGGAGTGGTCGGTGTCGCGTAGGCGAACCCCTGCCGACGTCGTCAGGAAGGTCTCCTGCTGCGCCCGGGCGGTCAGCGGCGCACCAGTCTCCACGCCGGTGGCGGTACGGGTCGCGGGCGCGGACTGGTCGGGCTTCGGCGGCAGCGGCTCACGCGGTTCCGTCGGCTCGGCGAGACTCGGCGGCGCCACACCCGGAGCGCCCGGGATCGCACGCTCTGCATCTCCGGTGAGGCCGTGGACGACCCGATCGAAGGTCTCTTTGGCCAGCTGTTTGAGATCCATCGTCTCTCCTCGTTGATCGGAACGGCTTACCGGTCGTACGAGGGGCCGGTACCCGCGCGGGGTCCCTGCACACCACCGACCGCCGGCGATCTCCGATCTCGAGGCGACGTCAGCGCTCGGCCGGCGGCAGCTGCAACGCCGCCCAGACGGCACGCCAGACCGTCTTGGGGGCGACCCCGGCGTCGAGCGCCTCGGTGACGGTCCGCCCGCCGAGCTCGGCCAGCACCTGGTGGTCGGCCCACACCGGGGCGTACCCGCCACCGAGGTGCTTTTCCATGCGCTCCCAGAGCTCGCTGTGCCTCACTCGGCCAGTATGCGGGTGCGCTCCTTGCCGACCCCGCCGGCCGCCGGCGCCGCGCCGCCCTCGCGCAGGCCGTACCGCTCCCACCACCGGCGCAGCGGGCCCGGCGCCCACCAGTTCGCGCGGCCGAGGAGCTTCATCGTCGCGGGCACCATGACGAGCCGGACGAGCGTGGCGTCGATCAGCAGCGCCACGAGCATCCCGACGCCGATCATCTTCATGAACACGATCCCCGACGTCGCGAACGCGCCGATCACGACCGCGAGCAGCAGCGCCGCGCTGGTGATGATCCGACCGGTCTTCTGGACGCCCGTCGCGACCGCGACCTCGTTGTCACCGGTGACGTCCCACTGCTCGCGGATCCGCGACAGCAGGAACACCTCGTAGTCCATCGACAACCCGAACAGGATCGCGAACATCAAGATCGGCTGCGTCCCGTCGAGGTAGCCCGACGACGTGTAGCCGAGCAGTCCCTCAAGGTTGCCGTCGGCGAAGATCCACGTCACCACCCCGAACGCCGCCGTGATCGACACGATGTTGACCAAGACAGCCTTGATCGGGAGCACCACCGATCCGAACGCGACGAACAGCAGCACCAGCATCGCCGCCACGATCAGCCCGATCATCAGCGGGAGCCGGTCACCGATCTCGTCGAGCATGTCGACCGTCTGCGCCGTCGTGCCACCCACGTACGCGTCCGCGGGCGCGTCGACCGCACGCAGATCTCGTACGAGGTCCTGGGACGACTGGCTCTGCGAGGTGCCAGACCACGTGACGTCGACGAGTGTGCCGCCGTCGGCGGCGGCGACCGTACGTGCGTCTGCCACGCCGTCCACGGTGCGTAGGTCGGTGACGTACGACGCCACGTCGGCCCGGTCGTCGGTGGCGAGGAACACCTGCGCGTCGCTCGTCGGTCCGCCGAAGCCGTCCTCGAGCCTCTCCGTGGCGATCCGCGACGGTGCGTCCGCCGGCAGCGCCCGGTGATCGACGCTCCCCCACGACGCCGACAGGAACGGGCTCGCGAGCAGCAAGAGGAAGGCGGTGACCAGCGCGAGGCTCACGATCGGCCTGCGCATGACCGTGCGGGCGAAGCGCGCCCAGCCCTGGGACGGACGCCGCGCCCGACGTCGCCACGGCATCGCGCCGGCCTCGATGCGCCTGCCGAGCAGCGCGAGCGTCGCCGGGAGCAGCGTCAACGCCGCGGCCATCGCGACGACCACGGCGGCCACCCCGCCGTACGCCATCGAGCGCAGGAACGTCTGCGGGAAGACCAGCAGCGCGGACATCGCCGTGGCGACGGTCAGTCCGGAGAAGAGGACCGTACGGCCAGCGGTACGCATCGTCGCGCCGACGGCGTCATGCACCTGCGCGCGGTCGGAGGAGTCGCGTACGGCCAGCTCGTCGCGGAACCGGCTCACCACGAACAGCGCGTAGTCGATCGCGAGCCCCAGTCCGAGCAGCGTGATGATGTTGATCGCGAAGACCGACACGTCGGTGACGGTGGTCAGCAGCCGCACGACTGCGAGGGCACCGAGCACCGCGACGGCCCCGATGCCGACCGGCATGAGTGCGGCCACGACCGACCCGAAGACGATCAGGCTGAGCACGAGCACGAGCGGCATCGACAGCATCTCGGCGCGGGCGATGTCTTCGGAGACGATCGTGTTGACGTCGTCGAAGACCGCCCACTGACCCGCGACCGCGAGGTCGAGCGTCCCGTCGTCGACAGCGGCGCCGTCGAGCGCGGGCCGGACCTCGTCGTACGCCTCGAGCAGCGCGTCCTGGTCCTCGCCGGTCAGGGTGATCAGGACACTCGTCGCGTGCCGGTCGCGCGAGACCAGCGACTCGGTCCCCGGCGGGCCGTACGCGACGACCTCTTCGACGGCCTCGGCGGGCAGCCCCGCAACGACGTCGGCGACCGCCTCGCGGAACGGTGCCGCGTCGACCGTCATGTCCTTGCTCTCGTAGACCGCGACGACGTCGGCACCGTGGCGCCCGACGGTCTCGTCGATCAGCTCGGAGGCGCGGTACGACTCGCTGCCGGGATCGTCGAACCCACCGTCGCTGAGAGCGCCGAACACCCCTGTGCCGTACGCCCCCGCGGCCACGACCACCAGCAGTCCCAGGCCGAGCACCCATCCCGCTCGTCGTGCGACGAAGCGTCCCCACCGTTCCATCGGAATCCCCCGTCATCTTCACCACACAGTGAATGGCGTTCACTACTGTTAACAGCGTTCACCGCTAACACTGTTCACTATGCTGAGCGGATGGACGCGATGTCAAGGGGTCGGCCCACACGCCGCGACCAGCAGCGCCAGGCGACCCTCGACGAGATCGTGCGCACAGCACGCGCGCTCCTCGTCGAGACGCACGAGATCTCGTTGCGCGCGGTGGCGCAGACGATGGGGATGACCGCGCCGGCGCTCTACCGCTACGTGAGCAGCCTCGAGGACCTCACGTTGCGCGTCGCCGCGCAGGTGTACGACGACCTGCTCGCCACGCTCGAGGCGACCGCCGCCCCGTACGAGGGCGACCCGGCGGCCCAGGTCGTCGCCGGCTCTACCGCGTTCCGGCAGTGGTCGCTGCAGAACCCTCAGGAGTTCGGGCTGACCTTCGCGAATCCGATCACGAGCGGCGCCAAGTCCGTCGACCTCGGCGCGGACCTGCTCGGAGGCCCCGTCGAGCCGCCGTCCGGCGCCACGGTGGTCGGAGCGGAGTGCACGGCGGCGGCGCATCGCTTCGGCAACTTCTTCGGGCGGCTCGTCGTCGAGATCTGGGAGCGCCAGGGCTATCCGGCGACCGGCCCGGTCCCCGCTCCCGCCGAGGAGAGCTTCACGACGTCGCTGACGTCGAAGCTCAATACCGACGTCCCCACCGAAGCGACGTGGGCCTTCGTCCGCGCGTGGTCTCGCCTGTACGGGACGACGGCGTTGGAGGTGTTCGGGCACATCGACAAGGAGGTCGTCGCCACCGGCGCGCTCTACCGCGACATGATGAACGACTGCGCCGAGATCCTCGGCCTGCAGGCGCGGCGTACCGACCTCCAGCGTGTCGTCAGCGACGTGCTCGAAGCCGAGCCCGCACCCTGAGCCCCAGGCGGCTCAGCGCAGGATCAGCGTGCCCACCCGCTGCGAGGCGACACGCAGCCCGAGCGCGCCGAAGACGAGGAAGTACACGACCGGCAGCCATAACCCCGGCGTTACGTGCCCGGTCGTGAGCGAACGGATGAGGTCCACCGCCTGGTAGAGCGGCGTCACCTGAACCACCTGCTGAAGCCACCCCGGATACGCCGACAGCGGGTAGAACGTCGCCGACAGCAAGAACATCGGCATCACCGCCACCTGGATCAGCTCGAAGTCCTGCCACGAGCGCATGTACGTGGACAGCGCCATGCCGCAGGCGGCGAACGCGAACGCGACCAGCAGCGCTGCCGGCAGGGCCAGCAGGGCCCACCACGACTCGGTCAGCCCCATCACCGCCATGATCACGACGAACGCCGCGGAGTAGCCGGCCCCGCGAAGCGTCGCCCAGGTCACCTCACCCACCGCGACGTCCACCGGCCGCATCGGCGTCGCGAGCACGGCGTCGTACAGGTGCTCGTACTTGAGTCGGAAGAAGACCCCGAACGTCGCGTCGAACAGCGCCCCGTTCATCGCCTGCGTCGCGAGCATCGCCGGCGCGACGAAGACCGTGTAGGGGACCTCCTGGCCGTTGTCGAGGGTCACGTCCCCGACCAGCGCCGCGACGCCGACCCCGATGGACAGCAGATAGATCAGCGGCTCCAGGAACCCCGACGCGAACACCAGCGGCGCCCGTCGGTAGACCAGGATGTTGCGGCCGACCAACCGGCCCGAACCGGTCCGCCGCTGCGCCTCGCGGCGTTGCGCCTCGGTCGGCACCGTCGTCGTGCTCATCACTGGCTCCCTAGACGTCGTCCGAACGCCCGTCGCGCCCACCACCAGCCGGCGAGACCGACGACCACGAGGTACGCGACGTGCACGAGAGCCATCGGCGTCAGCGTGTCGGTGCTGCACATCCGCGCGAGCTCCACGCCGTGCCACGCAGGGAGGACGTGAGCGATCACCTGAACGACCTCCGGCAGCTGGTCGATCGGAAAGAACGCGCCGGAGAACATCGTCATCGGGATCACGCCGAGCCGGAACATCAGCGTCAGCGCGCTGTCGGAGCCGGTCCAGGCCGCGTACCCGATGAAGACCGCCCCGTGCGCCGCACCGACGAGCGTGCCTGCCAGGACGAGCAGCAACGCGCCGCCGACCGACGCGAGCGTGCCGAAGAGGCCGAGCACGATCGTCAGGGCGACCGTCGCCGTGGCCACGCGGAACGTCACGTACGCCGTCACGCCGTTGACGACGTCGACCGCACCGAGCGGCGTCGACGACATCGCGTACGCCATCTTGGTCCAGGTGAACATCGCATACACCGGGTAAAGCGCCTCCCCCGCCGCCGCCGTCAGCGCGGACGTCGCGAGGATGCCCGGCGCGATGAAGTCGAGGTAGTCGACCCCGCCGAGCGCCGCGTCGTCATTGACGAAGCTGCCGAGCCCCAGGCCGAACGACGCCAGCATGATCACCGGCAGGACCGCGTACGAGAAGATCGAGCCGCGCCAGGTACGGCGGAGCACGGTCAGGTAGTACGGGACCTGGCGGCGTACGGCGGCCCATCGACCGCCGTCGCCGCGCGGTCGGTCGTGCAGCACCTCCGAGATCGCCGGGGCAGTGCTCATGCGTCCAGCGCCCGTCCTGTCAGGCGGAGGAAGACGTCCTCCAGGGTCGAGCGCCGTACGAGGGTCGAACGGGGTTGCAGCCCTCGGTCCACGGCTGCCTCGGCGGCCTTCTCGCCGTCGGCGGTGTAGATCAGCACACGGTCGGGCAGCACCTCTACGCGCTCGCCGAGATCGGCGACCTGCTGGGCGGCGGCCTCATTCTCGCCGACGCCCATCCGCAGTTCGACGACCTCGCGCGTCGAGTAGCGCGCGATCAGCTCGTGCGGGGCGCCTTCGGCGACGATCTGGCCGTCGTCCATGACCACGAGCCGGTCGCACAGCTGCTCGGCCTCATCCATGTAGTGCGTCGTGAGCACCAGCGTCACGCCGGTCTGCTTGAGCCGGTAGAGCTGGTCCCAGACGACGTGGCGAGCCTGCGGGTCGAGCCCGGTCGTCGGCTCGTCGAGCAGCAGCATCTCGGGGTTGTTGACGAGCGAGCGCGCGATCGTGAGGCGCCGCTTCATGCCGCCGGAGAGGTCGTCGACCATCTGGTGGCGCTTGTCGGTGAGCTTGACGAACGCGAGCAGCTCGTCGGCCTTGGCCCGGGCGTACGACCGCGAGAACCCGAAGTAGCGCGTGTAGACGACGAGGTTCTCGTAGACGGTGAGGTCGGTGTCGAGCGAGTCCTCCTGCGGGCAGACGCCGATCCGGGCGCGGATCTCGGACCCGTCCGTCGCCGGGTCGCGTCCGAGGATGCGCAGCGTGCCTCCGCTGGTCGGCGAGACCGCCGCGATCATCCGCATCGTCGAGGACTTGCCGGCACCGTTCGGGCCGAGGAAGCCGAAGGCCTCGCCGCGCCCGACCACCACGTCGATGCCCTTGACCGCCTCGAGGTCCCCGTACGCCTTGCGCAGCCCGTGCGCCTCGATCATCGCCTCCGTCACCGTTCGACCTTAGGGATGTCTGCTGACAGTTGTCTTGTCGATATCGGCGCGCCCGGCGCCCCGTCCGCCCCACGATTTGACGCCTTGCCCACCGTTCGCGGGGCGCATTCGGTGGGCAACGCGTCAAATCGCGGGGCGGGCCACCTGAACGTGTCAGCCCCGCGAGGCAGGATGGACGGGTGCCCGATGTGCTCGACCGCTTCTCGCCCGCGACCGCGGCGTGGTTCCGCGGCGCGTTCCCGGCCCCGACCCCCGCACAGGCCGGCGCGTGGGACGCGATCGCCCAGGGCAGCAACGCCCTCGTGGTCGCGCCGACCGGATCCGGCAAGACGCTGTCGGCGTTCCTGTGGGCGCTCGACCAGCTCATCACCGGCCCGGAGTCCGACGAACCCAAGCAGCGCACGCGCGTCCTGTACGTCTCGCCGCTCAAGGCCCTCGCCGTCGACGTCGAACGCAACCTGCGCTCCCCCCTGGTCGGCATCACCCAGACCGCCAAGCGCCTCGCGGCCACCGGCGAGTCGGCCGCGCCTCGCGACGTCACGGTCGGCGTCCGCTCCGGAGACACGACGCCCGCCGAACGCCGTACGCTCTCGACCCGTCCTCCCGACATCCTCATCACGACGCCGGAGTCGCTGTTCCTCGTCCTCACCTCCGCCGCCCGCGAGACGCTGCGCGGTGTCCAGGCGGTGATCGTCGACGAGGTCCACGCGGTCGCCGGCACCAAGCGCGGCGCCCACCTCGCGCTCAGCCTCGAGCGCCTCGATGCGCTCCTCGACCGACCCGCGCAACGCATCGGCCTGTCGGCGACCGTACGCCCGCACACCGAGGTCGCGCGCTTCCTCGGCGGCGCCGCCCCGGTGCGCGTGGTCGCGCCGGAGTCGCAGAAGCGCTGGGACCTCTCGGTCGTCGTCCCCGTCGAAGACATGACCGCGCTCCCCACACGTACGGGCACAGACGACGGCGACGACCCCGATCCCCGCGACCAGGCCTCGATCTGGCCCCACGTCGAGGAGCGGGTCGTCGACCTCGTCGAGCAGGCTCGCTCGTCGATCGTCTTCGCCAACTCGCGCCGACTCGCCGAGCGGCTGACCGCCCGCCTCAACGAGATCCACGCCGCGAGGCAGGGCGTCGACCCGGCACCGCGTACTCCCGCGCAGACAATGGCCCAAGCTGGTGCGTCGGTGACGGCGGCCAGCCCGGCGCCCACGGTCGCGCCGCCGATCTTGGCAGCCGCCCACCACGGGTCCGTCAGCAAGGAGCAGCGCGCCCTCATCGAGGACGATCTCAAGACCGGCCGTCTCCCGTGCGTGGTCGCGACCTCCAGCCTCGAGCTCGGCATCGACATGGGCGCGGTCGACCTCGTCGTCCAGGTCGAGTCGCCGCCGTCGGTCGCGAGCGGCCTGCAGCGCGTCGGACGTGCCGGCCACCAGGTCGGCGAGGTCTCGCGCGGCGTCGTCTTCCCCAAGCACCGCAGCGACCTCCTCCAAGCCACGGTCACGATCGAGCGGATGGTCTCGGGAGCCATCGAGGAGCTGTCCGTCCCGACCAACCCGCTCGACGTCCTCGCCCAGCAGGTCGTGGCCGCGTGCGCGCTCGACGTGCTCGACGTGGACGAGCTCTACGAGACGGTCCGCCGTGCGGCCCCGTACGCGACACTCCCCCGCTCGGCGTACGACGCCACGCTCGACCTGCTCGCCGGCCGCTACCCGTCGGACGAGTTCGCCGAGCTGCGCCCGCGCATCGTGTGGGACCGCGTCGCCGGCACGCTCACCGGCCGCCCCGGCGCCCAGCGTCTCGCGGTGACCTCGGGCGGCACGATCCCCGATCGCGGGCTGTTCGGCGTCTACCTCGTCGGTGCCGAGTCCACCGCCCGTGGCAGTGCGCGCGTCGGCGAGCTCGACGAGGAGATGGTGTACGAGTCGCGCGTCGGCGACGTGTTCGCCCTCGGCGCCACGAGCTGGCGCATCGAGGACATCACGCACGACCGAGTTCTGGTCTCCCCCGCGTATGGTCAGCCCGGGCGGCTCCCGTTCTGGCGCGGCGACAACCCCGGGCGGCCCATCGAGCTCGGCCGCGCGCTCGGCGCATTCACCCGCGCGATGGCGACCGGCGCCCGCGACCAGGCCCGGACACGCTGCGAGGCCGCGGGGCTCGACCGATACGCGATCGACAACCTGTTCGCCCTCGTCGACGAGCAGAAGCAGGCGACCGGACGCGTCCCCGACGACACGCTGCTGGTCGTCGAGCGGTTCCGCGACGAGCTCGGCGACTGGCGTCTGGTCCTGCACTCCCCGCTCGGCCTTGCGGTACACGCCCCGTGGGCGCTCGCGGTGGGGGCGCGCGTGCGCGAACGATACGGCCTCGACTCCGCGAGCATGGCCAGCGACGACGGCATCGTCGTACGCCTTCCCGAGACCGATGCCGAGCCGCCCGGCGGCGAGCTGTTCGCGTTCACGCCGGACGAGATCGAGGACCTGGTCACCGAGGAGGTCGGCGGCTCGGCACTGTTCGCCGCGCGGTTCCGCGAGTGCGCCGCGCGGGCGCTGCTGCTGCCCCGCCGTGATCCCGGACGCCGCAGCCCTCTCTGGCAGCAGCGCCAGCGTGCCGCCCAGCTGCTCGAGGTCGCGCGCCGCTACCCGACGTTCCCGATCGTGCTCGAGACCGTACGCGAGGTGCTGCAGGACGTGTACGACGTGCCGTCGCTGGTGCAGATGATGCGCGACCTCGAAAGCCGTCAGCTGCGCCTCGTCGACGTCGCGACGCAGGAGCCGTCACCGTTCGCGAAGTCGCTGATGTTCGGCTACGTCGCCGCGTTCCTGTACGAGGGCGACAGCCCGCTGGCCGAGCGTCGTGCCGCGGCCCTCTCGCTCGACTCATCGCTGCTGTCGGAGCTGCTGGGCCGTGCCGAGCTGCGCGACCTGCTCGACGCCGAGGTGATCGCGCAGATCGAGGCCGAGCTCCAACGGCTCGTGCCGGACCGGCGCGCCCGTGGCGCCGAGGGGGTCGCCGACCTGCTCCGCGTCCTCGGGCCGATGACGTCCGAGGAGGTCGCTGAGCGCTGCACCGAGCCGTCCGAGGCATCGGCATGGCTGGTGTCGCTGGCCGAAGCGCGCCGCGTGATCCGGGTCGCGGCACCGTCCAGCGTCGGCGAGGGCGCCCAGTGGTGGGTCGCCGTCGAGGATGCGGGGCGACTGCGCGACGCCCTCGGCACGCCTGTCCCGATGGGAGTGCCGAATGCTTTCGTCGAGCCCGTCGACGACCCGCTGGGCGACCTCGTGGCGCGCTATGCCCGTACGCACGGGCCGTTCGTCGCCAGCGACGTCGCCTCGCGGTTCGGCCTCGGAGTGGCCGTCGTGTCCGAGACGCTGCGCCGCCTCGCCGGCCACGGGCGCGTGACCGAGGGCGAGTTCACGCCCGGCGCCGGCGGATCGGAGTGGTGTGACGCGGAGGTCCTGCGGCGGCTGCGGCGGCGCTCGCTCGCGGCGCTGCGCAAGGAGGTCGAGCCGGTCTCTCCCGAGACGCTGGGCCGCTTCCTGCCCGCCTGGCAGCACGTCGGTGGGCGTCTGCGCGGCGTCGACGGGCTCGTGACCGCAATCGAGCAGCTCGCCGGATCGTCGGTCCCCGCGTCTGCGCTCGAGCCGCTGGTCCTGCGCTCACGCGTGCTCGACTACTCCCCCGCGATGCTCGACGAGCTCACCACGGCCGGCGAGGTCGTCTGGTCCGGGGTCGGCGCACTGCCCGGCAACGACGGTTGGATCTCGCTCCACCTCGCGGACACCGCGCCGCTCACGCTCGCCGCGCCGTCCGAGCTCGAGCTCAGCGCGCTCCAGGAAGCCGTGCTGGGGGTCGTCCAGACCGGGGGGGCCTACTTCTTCCGCCAGCTCGCCGACGCGGTCGCCGCGGGAGCATTGGGCTCCGGCACCGAGCCGGCTCGCGTCGACGACACCGAGCTCGCGGACGCGCTCTGGGACCTCGTCTGGGCCGGCTACCTCACCAACGACACCCTCGCGCCGCTGCGCACGCTGATCGGCGCCGGCCGTACGGCCCATCGCACCGCCCGAAGCGCTCCACGCATTCGCGGCCGCCGCTCACCGTCGTTCGCGCGACCGACGATGCCCTCCCGTACGGGCCCGCCGACCGCCGGCGGCCGCTGGGCGCTCATCCCCCGCCCCGAGGACAACCCGACCCTCCGCGCCCACGCGACAGCCGAGCAGCTCCTCGAGCGCCACGGGATCGTCACGCGCGGGACCGCCGTCAGCGAACGCGTGACGGGTGGGTTCGCCGCGGTCTACAAGGTGCTGAGCGGGTTCGAAGAGGCCGGGCGCGCGCGTCGCGGCTACTTCGTCGAAGGGCTCGGGGCGGCACAGTTCGCCACCGCCGGCGCCGTCGACCGCCTGCGCTCGTACGCCCGCGAACCCGGCCAGGACGCCGAGCGCCGCGCCGTGACGCTCGCTGCGACCGACCCCGCCAACCCGTACGGGGCCGCGCTCGGTTGGCCCGAGACCGGCGGCGGGCACCGGCCCGGGCGCAAGGCCGGAGCACTCGTGGTGCTCGTCGACGGAGCACTGTCGCTGTACGTCGAGCGCGGAGGCCGGACGCTGCTCACCTTCGATGACCTCGACGATCCGGAGGGCGCTGCTCGGCTGGAGCCCGCGATCGACGCGCTCGCGACCGCCGTACGCGACGGGGCCCTCGGCCGCCTGACCGTCGAGAAGGCCGATGGCGAGGCAGTGCTCGGCACGGCCCTCGGCGACGCGCTCGCCCGCGCCGGGTTCCACGCGACCCCCCGCGGCCTGCGGATCCGGGGCTGACGGGTGCCCGAGGGCGACGCCGTCTGGCGTACGGCACGCCGGCTCGACAAGGCGCTGCGTGGCGCCACCCTCGTACGGACCGACTTCCGCGTCCCGCAGCTCGCGACCGCCGACCTCGCCGGCGAGACGGTGCACGGCGTGTCGAGCCGCGGCAAGCACCTCTTCGCCAAGATCGGCGACGTCTCGCTCCACACGCGGCTCGGCATGGACGGCTCGTGGCGGACGTACGACGCTGGTGCCCGTTGGTCTCGACCGGCGCACGAGGCGCGGGTGGTGCTCGCGACCGAGCGTGTCCAGGCCGTCGGCTTCCTGCTGCCGACGGTCGAGCTGCTGTCGCTCGAGCAGGCCGACGCGGTCCGCGCGCGACTCGGCCCCGATCTGCTCGATCCGGAGTTCGACGCCGCCGAGGCGCTGCGTCGGGTGGTCTCCGACCCGGGACGCAACCTCGGCGAGGCGCTGCTCGACCAGAGCAACCTCGCGGGTGTCGGCAACATCTTCCGCAACGAGATCCTGTATGTCCGCGGGCTCCACCCCGACACCACGGTCGGCGACGACCCCGACCTCGCCCGTACGGTCACGACGGCGCGGCGCATGCTCCTCGCGAACCGCGACTACCCCGCGATCGTCACCACGGGCATCGACCGGCGTGGTCAGCGCACGTGGGTGTACGGGCGGGGCGGCGAGCCGTGTCGCCGCTGCGGCACACGCATCGAGCGGCGCACCCCTGTCGTGACGCAGACCCACGGCGTCGAGGAGCGCGTCACGTACTGGTGCCCGCACTGCCAGCCCTCCCCCACCTCCGTCGTCGTCGCGTCCGCGTTGTGAAGGCAATCTGACCGAACTGACCGGCGGAAACGGTCAGGTTGCTTTCACAACGCGGACGCAGAGGGCGACAGCCGCACCATCAGCGGTCAGCCGAGAGCGACGAATTGACCAGGAGGTCCGGCGAGAGTAGCGGGCCGGCGTATGCGATACGTTCGACGGTCACCGTCGACGGACGCGAGGCGGGATCGGCGCACCGCGCAGTTGCCAAGGCTGACTGCGCAGAGGCCAGGTGCTCCGAGGCAGCCGAGCTCAGCGGACGCCGACGGAGTCGGACTCAGGCGCCAGCGCGATCGAGGCGTCGATCGTCGACTGCTCCTGGATCTCCATGAGCGCGCTCACGTCGCGCAGGACCTGCGACATCGGCACGTCGAGGGCGTCGCAGAGAGCGGCGAGGAGCTCGGAGCTGGGCTCCTTCTGGCCGCGCTCGACCTCGGAGATGTA
Source organism: Mumia sp. ZJ430 (assembly GCF_011751845.1). Classification (NCBI taxonomy): domain Bacteria; kingdom Bacillati; phylum Actinomycetota; class Actinomycetes; order Propionibacteriales; family Nocardioidaceae; genus Mumia; species Mumia sp. ZJ430. Next base: position 549,176 of record NZ_JAAHFK010000002.1, read on the forward strand.
GCCCAGGCTCACCCGAGCAGCAGCGGAGACGTCGCGCAGCGTCAGGCCCTTGGCCATCCGGCGAGCCCGCAGGACCTCGCCGATCAAACGTCGAAGCACCGTCATCTCACACCTCCGCTCTCAGACTTGGTACAACTCCTCGTCGAGCCGTGTTCTTCCCACCACTCTATGCGCTCCCGGTCGCACACCGGCAACGTGCTCACGTCAGCGGGCGTTTCGCCCCTCGCCGAGCACGGTGGCGAGCAGCGCCAGCGCGCCGTCGACGGACGCGCTCCGCACGGCGCCGCGGTCACCGTCGAGCGCCAGACCCAGGCTTCGCACTCCTCCCGGCCAGGCGACCGCGACGAACACGGTGCCTGCGGGTTTGCCCTCGGCCGGGCCCGGGCCGGCGACGCCAGTCGTCGCGAGCCCGTACGTGGCACCGAGGCGGTCACGCACACCCTGCGCCATCGCCTCGGCGACTCCCGGATCGACGGTGCCGCGCTCCTCGAGGAGCCGTCCATCCACACCCAACAGTGTGGCCTTGAGGTCTGCCGCGTACGCAACGACGGCCCCGCGCACGACGTCCGACGCCCCGGAGACATCCACCAGGCGTGCGCACAGCGCTCCCCCGGTCAGCGACTCTGCGAGCGCGAGCGACTCCGTACGCCGGCGGAGCTCGGCGATCAGCGCGGCAGGATCAGCACCAGCCGGCGCGGTCACGGGCGGCCGGCGACCTGCTCGGGAGCGTCCTTCGCCTTGGACTCGCGCACCATGCGTACGGCCTGAGCGATGTAGTCGAAACCGGTCACGATCGTCACCGCAACGGCCGCACCCATCGTCAGGTAGGCGAACCACATCATCCAGTCGGGCAGCAGCGCCTCGATCGGGAAGACGTACGCGGCGAGCGCGACGGCCTGAAGGACGGTCTTGAGCTTGCCACCGCGTGAGGCGGGCATGACGCCATACCGGATGACGCCGAAGCGCATCACGGTGATGCCCCACTCGCGGACGAGGACGAGGATCGTGACCCACCACGGCAGAGCGCCGATGATCGAGAGCCCGACGAACGCCATGCCCGTGAGCGCCTTGTCAGCGATCGGGTCGGCGATCTTGCCGAAGTCGGTGATGAGGCCGCGGCTGCGTGCGAGGTTGCCGTCGATGCGGTCGGTGGCCATCGCGACAACGAAGACCGCAAAGGCCGCCAGACGAAGACCGGTGTCGTCTCCTCCGTCGATGAGGAGGAGCCACCCGAACAACGGCACGAACGCGATCCGTAGGACGGTCAACGCGTTCGCGATGTTGTAGTTGCTCGGCGCCTGCGTGGCAGCGGGCGTCGATGAGTCGTTCATCTCTCTCCTCGGGCTGGGACGGGGGTGCAGGTCGTCTGGTGCCCCTGCCCTATGACCTCCGTCCAGCCTATCGCCACCCTCAAGAATCACCGACCGTGGTCGACGCCTTCTCGGAGCCGTCTGCGACGCGCCGCGCCTTGCCACCGTTCACCGCCACCGTGGCGGCGTCGGCCCTGCCGACGGACACCTTGGCGGGCCCGACGACGCTGACGCGCTTGAACTCCCCCTTGGCGATGTCGCCCGTCCAGATCGTCGCGCCCGTCCCGTCGGTGACGGTGATCTTGGTGGGCTTCTTCTCCTTGCCACGGATGAGGAGATGGTTCGTGGTCGGGGCACCGAGACCGGCCAGCGACGACGGGTCGGTAGGCGGCGGCGCGACCTCGGTCGGGACGGCCGCGGGGGCGCCGGCATCGTCCCCGTTGCCGACGACGAGCTGCCCGATCCCCCAGATGATCGCGAGCACGAGGACGACGACAGTCACGGCGAGCCAGCTCCGGCCGCCGCGGGCGACGCGGATGGTCTGCGAGCCCGTCGCACGCTCGGCCTCGAAGACGGCACGAGCCGGGATCGGGGCCTGGGCGTACGAGGCGTCGTAGCGGGCGATCCACGGCGCGGGGTCGGCGCCGAGGGCGCGGGCGAGTGAGCGGAGGTGCCCGCGGGCATAGAAGTCGCCCCCGCAGGCCGACACGTCGTCAGCCTCGAGGGCTTCGATCACGTGAGGGCGGATACGGGTGCGCTCAGCAAGCCCGTCGATCGAGACTCCCGCGCTCTCGCGAGCGGTACGGAGGAGGTCGCCGAGGCCGGGAACGGTCTGCACGGTCTCAGACTCCGCGTCTTCCGGCTCGGACTCGGGCGCTGGCTCGTCGACCACGAGCGGAGGGGCAACGCGTGCCGCCGGGGCATCGATGACCAGCTCGGGGCGGCCACGGCTGGCACGCAGGGCGGTGACGACCTTGTATCCCGGGGCGAGCGCGGAGCTGCCCACGCTCTGGACCAGGCCGAGGTCGATCCGGGCAGGGGCGCTGACGGTGGGTTCGACAAGATCAGGGCCGCCCTCTCGTCCCCGATTCGGTCGATTCTCCACCGGATCCGGCTCGTCATTCGGTGGAGAATCGACCGAATCGGGGACGGGAGGGGCGGGATCGGGGACGGGAGGGATCGAATCGGGGACGGGAGGGACGGGGGCGGCGGGATCGGGTCCGTCCTGCGGATCCGGGTCCGGCTCGACCACGATCTCGTCGTCGCCCGACAGCTGCCGCAGGGCGGCGGCCACGTCCTCGCTGCTCGCCCGTACGGCCAGCCCGAGCGGCACCACGAACGCCGTGCCGTCGGAGGCGACCACGTCGATCGCGCCGTCCGCGAGCAGGCCGCGCGGCTCCGCGAGCACGATGTGGTCGACGTCCGCCCACGGGAAGCCCCGCCACGCGTCACCGTGCCGGACCCGAACCCCGAGCGAGTCCGCGACCAGCAGCGGGCTCCGGGCGTCGAACCAGCCGCGCCCGGCGAGCAGGCCGCCGCCCGCGAGCAGTCCCGCGACCAGCCAGAGCAGCATCGACCCTTCGGCGGCGCGCACGGCGTACGCGATCGCGAGCACACCCGCACCCACCGCGACGAGGGCCAGCACGCCGGCGCTGCGGCGTACCTCCAGCACTTCTCCCGCCCCCGTACCTGCGGGGTCGGGCGTTCGTCCCTGCTCCAGCCGATCCGTCATGTCACTCTCCCCGCAGCGTCTCCAGGACCTCGTCCAGGTCGTCCGGCTTGATCAGGACGTCACGCGCCTTCGAGCCCTCGCTGGGGCCGACGATGCCCCGTGACTCGAGGATGTCCATCAGACGGCCAGCCTTCGCGAAGCCGACCCGCAGCTTGCGCTGCAGCATCGAGGTCGATCCGAACTGCGTGTTGACGACCAGCTCGACGGCCTGCAGCACCAGATCGAGGTCGTCGCCGATGTCGTCGTCGAGATCGCGCTTGGTGGCCTGCGGCGCGGTGACGTCCTCGCGATAGACCGGCTGCAGCTGGTCCTTGCAGTGCTGGACGACCTCGCGGATCTCCTTCTCGGTGATCCAGGCGCCCTGCATGCGCACCGCCTTGTTGGCGCCCATCGGCAGGAAGAGTCCGTCACCGCCACCGACGAGCTTCTCGGCACCGGGCTGGTCGAGGATGACGCGGCTGTCGGCCAGCGACGACGTCGCGAACGCGAGCCGGCTCGGCACGTTCGCCTTGATCAGGCCCGTGACGACGTCGACCGACGGCCGCTGCGTCGCGAGCACGAGGTGGATGCCTGCCGCACGCGCGAGCTGCGTGATGCGGACGATCGAGTCCTCCACGTCGCGCGGCGCGACCATCATGAGGTCGGCGAGCTCGTCGACGACGACGAGCAGGTACGGATACGGGGCCAGGACGCGCTCGCTGCCTGGAGGGACCTTCACCGAACCCTCGCGTACGGCCTTGTTGAAGTCGTCGATGTGGCGGAACCCGAAGTTGGCCAGATCGTCGTAGCGCAGGTCCATCTCGCGCACGACCCACTGCAACGCCTCGGCGGCCTTCTTGGGGTTGGTGATGATCTGCGTGATGAGGTGCGGGATGCCCTCGTACGCGGTGAGCTCCACGCGCTTGGGGTCGACGAGGATCATCCGCACCTCGTCGGGCGTCGAGCGCATGAGCACCGACGAGATCATCGAGTTGATGAAGCTCGACTTGCCCGAGCCGGTGGCGCCAGCGACGAGGAGGTGCGGCATCTTCGCCATGTTGGCGACGACGAACCCACCCTCGACGTCCTTGCCGAGGCCCACGACCATCGGGTGGTGGTCGCTGCGCGCCCGGTTGGAGCGGAGCACGTCGCCGAGGGAGACGGTCTCCTTGTCGGTGTTGGGGATCTCGATGCCGATCGCTGACTTGCCGGGGATCGGCGAGAGGATGCGCACCTCGTTGGAGGCGACGGCGTACGAGATGTTCTTGGCGAGCGCGGTGATCTTCTCGACCTTGACGCCCTGGCCCAGCTCGATCTCGTACCGGGTGACCGTCGGGCCTCGCGTGTAGCCGGTGACCTCGGCATCGACGGCGAACTCCTCGAGCACGGTCGTGAGCCGAGCGACGACGGCGTCGGAGGCCGCGGTGCGCGCCTTGTGCGGGGTGCCCTCGCGGAGCATGTCGTTGGCCGGGAGGGTGTAGACGATGTCGCCGGACAGCGCGAGCTGCTCGGCGCGTGCCGGCAGCGGCGTCATCGGCGGCAGCTCGACCGGCTCGTCGTCGGGCGGGGCAGCCGCCGCGGGGACCTCCACGCCGACGGTGTCGTCGTCGGGGCTCGGCGCGTTCTTGGCCTTGGCCTTGCCCTTGCGGGCCCCGGTGTCGATGGTCGGCTCGTCGTCGGCGCCGACGACGAGCGGGTTGTCGTACGGGACGTCGCTGCCGGCACCGCCGCGCGGCGCGCGCTTGCGGGCGGGCCCGGCGGGGGCGGCATCGGGCTCGACGTGACGGCGGCCGAGGAGCAGGTCGCGTGCGCCGCGGATGCGGTCGGGGATGCGGTAGACGGGCGTGCCTGTGACGACCAGCAGACCGAAGAACGCCAGCAGGACCAGCAGAGGAACGGTCACGTACGACGTGCGGAGCAGGTCGTCGAGCAGCTTGGAGACGCCGAAGCCGATCGCGCCACCCGCATCGCGGATGCCGTCGCCACCCGCCTCGGACGGCTTGGGGATGCCGTTGGCGATCGAGACGATCCCGAGCGTGCCACCGGCGAGGGCCGCCCAGCCAATCACCTGGCGGCCGAGCGGACCGTTGGCCTCCGGGTCGCGCATCGTCCGGGCGCCGACCACGAACAGCGCCAGCGGCACGGTCCAGGCGAGCAGGCCGACGCTGTTGGAGACGGCCTCGGCGACGGCAACGGTGACCGGGCTGTCGACCTGGAACCACACGGCCCCGACGACGACCACGCCGAGCCCGATGAGCGCGAGACCGATCCCGTCGCGGCGGTGTTCCGGGTCGAGGTCGCGTGCGGCCGTGCCGATGCTGCGGATGACTGCCCCGGTCATGCGGGCGAGGCCCATCCAGAGGGCACCGATGCCGCGCCCGATCACGCTGAGGGCACGGACGAACGGACCAGGGCCGGTCCTCGGCGGCGGGGCCGGCGGCTGACGCTTGGTCGAGCCACGGCCGCGCTGCTGCGGACGTCGGTCCTGGCCTCCGGACGACCGCGAGCTCTTCTTCTTGGACGACCCTCGCGGTGGGGAAGACGTACGGCTCGCCATGCTGGCGAGCCTAAGGGCGCGCCACGCCGTTCTGCGGTATCCCACGCCGGGCGTCCCCGCCGTTCCGTACGGGCCGTCCGTCGGCGGGCGCGCGGCCGGCTGTCACACGTCGACGTCGGGCGGTGTCTTCATGCCAAGACCACCCCACCGAGGAGGAAACATGACCACCACCCGCGTACCGCCAACCGAGATCACCGGCCTGTACGGCGCCGCCGTGAAGAGGTTCAGCCGCAAGATGTTCGGTGACCTCCCCGAAGGGCTCGGCGTGCTCTGGAACAACCCGCCGGTCCTCAAGGCCAGCCTCTCCCTCAGCACGAAGACCGCGAAGTGGGACAAGTGCGACAAGAGCCTCAAGTCATACGCCCACATGGCTGTCGCCTCACTGATCGGCTGCTCGTTCTGTCTGGACCTCGGCTATTTCCAGTCGCACCACGAGGGACTCGACGTCGACAAGGCCCGCGAGGTGCCGCGGTGGCGCGAGTCCGACGTGTTCACGTCGCTCGAGCGTGACGTCCTGGAGTACGCCGAGGCGATGTCGCAGACGCCGCCGACCGTGACGGACGCGCTGTCCGCACGGCTGCTCGACCAGCTCGGCGCGCCGGCGCTCGTCGAGCTGACGACCTGGATCGCGATCGCCAACCAGATGGCCCGCGGCAACGTCGCGCTCGGCATCGAAGGTCAGGGCTACGCGGCCGCCTGCGGTCTGGCACCGCTCGCGACCCCGAGCGGCGTAACGTCGCCGGCATGACCGACCCGTTCGTGGCCCACCGCAGCCTCCTGTTCACGGTCGCGTACGAGATGCTCGGCTCCGCTGCGGACGCCGAGGATGTCGTCCAGGACACGTGGCTGAGGTGGGCCGGGCTCGACGCGTCCGCACGGGCCGAGGTCCGCGACCCGCGCGCCTTCCTCGTCCGGATCGTGACCCGCCAGTCGCTCAACCGGATGCGCACAGTGTCGCGGCGCCGGGAGGACTACGTCGGCCAGTGGCTCCCCGAGCCGCTGCTGACCAGCCCCGACGTGGCCGACGACGTCGAGCTCGCCGAGAGCGTGTCGTTCGCGATGCTCACCGTGCTCGAGACGCTCGCGCCGACCGAGCGGGCCGTGTTCGTGCTGCGCGAGGTGTTCGAGGCCCCGTACGACGAGATCGCGGAGGCCGTCGACAAGTCTCCGGCTGCGGTGCGGCAGATCGCGCACCGTGCCCGTACGCGGGTCGCCGAGCGGCGCCCGCGCGCGACGGTGGACCGGGGGCAACAGGAGGCGGTCGTCCAGCAGTTCATGGCGGCGCTGAGCGGAGGAGACCTGCAAGCACTGATGGACGTGCTCGCACCCGACGTCGTCGCGGTGGGCGACGGAGGCGGGCTCGCCCCCGCAGCCAAGCGGCCGATCGTCGGCGCCGACCGTGTGGCGCGTCTGCTGATGGCGTTCTCGCGGCAGCAGGCCGCGTACACGATGTCGCCGACGTGGCTCAACGGTGCACCTGCGGCGCGGGTCGATCTCGATGGCGCGGCCGCCGGCGTGGTCAGCGTGGTGGTCGAGGACGGCCGGATCACGCGCCTCTACGCCGTCGCGAACCCGCACAAGCTCGGCCGACTCGGCGAGGAGGCCGCGCTGACGCGCTGAGCCAGCGCCCCGCCCACCACCGCCCGTACGGTCAGAAGGCCACCGGATCGCGCACGATCGGGCACGTCATGCAGTGCCCGCCCCCGCGCCCGCGCCCGAGCTCGGCGCCGACGATCGTGATGACCTCGACCCCGGCCTTGCGCAGCAGCGCATTGGTCTCCGTGTTGCGGTCGTACGTGAACACGACCCCGGGCTCGAGCGCGACGGCGTTGTTGCCGGAGTCCCACTGCTGGCGCTCCGACGCATACACGTCGCCCCCGGTCTCGATCACCCGCAGCTCCGGCAGCCCGAGCGACTGCGCGACGACCTCGACGAACCGCCCCTCCCCCTCGTCGACGACCTCGACGCCAGGCTCGGTGTCGCTCGGAAAGAGCGAGAACGTGTGGACGGCGTCCATGATCCGCGGGTACAGCGTGACGACGTCGCGGTCGGCGAACGTGAAGACGGTGTCGAGGTGCATCGCGGCGCGCAGCTTCGGCATCCCCGCGACCACGACGCGCTCGGCCGCGCCCTGCGCGAACAGCGCCTGCGCCACCTGCGTGATCGCGTGCCGCGAGGTGCGCTCGCTCATGCCCATGAGCACGACGCCGTTGCCGACGGGCATGATGTCGCCGCCCTCGAACGTCGCCTGCCCCCAGTCGAGCTCCGGGTCACCCCACCAGACGGTCGAGCCGACGAAGTCCGGGTGGAACCCGTAGATCGCCTTCATCAGCAGCGTCTCGTCGTGCCGTGCCGGCCAGAACAACGGGTTGAGCGTCACTCCTCCGTACAGCCAGCACGTCGTGTCACGGGTGTAGAGCGTGTTGGGCAGTGGCGGCATCAGATACTCCTGGACGCCGGTCGACTCGCGCGCCATCGCCAGGTACGAGGTCCGGTAGTCCTCGGGCAGGTCCACCGTCGCCATGCCGCCGATCAGCAGCTCGGCGAGGGCCGCCGGGGTGAGCGTCTCGAGGTACGACCGGGTGCCGTCGAGGAGCCCCAGCCCGACCTCGTTCGCGACGATCTTGCGGTCGAGCAGCCAGTCACGTGCCTCGGGGACGGCGACCGTCTGCGCGAGCAGGTCGTGCAGCTCGACGACCTCGACGCCACGGTTCGTGAGCTTGTTGACGAAGTCGGCGTGGTCGCGCTGCGCGTTCTCGACCCACATCACGTCGTCGAAGAGCAGGTCGTCGGCGTTCGTCGGGGTGAGCCGCCGGTGCGCGAGCCCGGGACGACAGACGAGCACCTTGCGGAGCCGGCCGACCTCGGAGTGGACTCCGTACGAGCCTGCGGGGGCCGTTTCGGTCATGGCGGTGCCTTTCTGAGGAGGTCAGAGGGTGATGCGGCCGGTCCAGAGCGCGGTGACAGCGGCGATCGCTCCGACGACGATGAGGACGAACAGCGCGATCTCGGTGGGGGTGAACAGGCGGCGCCCGTTCTCGGTGCGCGCCTTGACGTACAGGAGCGTCGCCGGAGCGAGGATCAGCGTCGACAGCAGGAGGAACTCGAGCCCGGCGGCGTCGAAGAGGAACAGCGTGTACGCCGTGGCGATACCGGCGACGATCGTCTCCGTACGACGTGTGCGGGCGGAGACACCCTCGTACGCCCCGCCCGTCAGGCCGAGCTTGAGGGCGTACGCGGCGGCGAGGAGGTACGGCAGCAGCGCGAGGCTCGTGCTCAGGTCGAGCATGAAGTTGAGCGCGTCCTCGATGACGAGGGTGAGCGCGAGGAGTGCCTGGACGCCGAGCGACGTCACAACGAGCGCCGTGATGGGGGTGCCCTTCTCGTTCTCCTGGCCGAGGAACCGCGGGAAGTCGTCGTTGCGTGCCGGGATGTACATGACCTCGGCGGCCATCAGGGTCCACGCGAGATAGGCCCCGAGCACCGACACGATGACCGCGGCGCTGATGAAGACCTCGCCCCAGTTGCCCACGACCGACTCGAAGACGCCGACCATCGAGGGCTGGCGGGTGTCGGCGAGCTCCGGCTGCGGCATCACCGAATAGCTGGACAGCGTGACGAGCGCGAACAGCGACAGCACGCTGAGGAACCCGAGCACCGTCGCGCGTCCGACGTCGGAGCGCTTCTTGGCGTAGCGCGAGTAGACGCTCGCGCCCTCGATCCCGATGAACACGAACGTCGTGATGATCATCGTGTTGCGGACCTGCTCGTCGAGGTTGCCGAGGTCGCCGTAGCCGTACGCGGTCCAGTTGTCGGCGAACACGCCCGCGTCGAAGTTCGCGAACAGCACGATGATGAACACGATGATCGGGAGGATCTTGAAGACGGTGACGATCCGGTTGATGATCGCCGCGTCGCGCACCCCGCGGGCGATCAGGTAGTGGAAGCACCACACGCCCGCCGTCCCCAGCGTCACCGCGAGGAGCGTGTCGCCGTCGCCGAAGCCGTCGAAGAACGCGCCGAGCGTGGCGGTGATGAACACCCAGTAGAACGTGTTGCCCGCGACCGCACTCGCCCAGAACCCGATCGCGGAGTTGAAACCCGCATAGTCGCCAAACCCTGCCTTGGCGTAGATGAACACACCAGAGTCGAGGTTGGGTTTGCGGATCGCGAGGTTCTGGAAGACGAAGGCCAGCATCAGCATGCCCGCACCCGCGATCGCCCACGCGATGAGCGACCCGAGGATGCCCGTCGCGACGCCGAACCGCGCCGGCAGCGAGAACACGCCCGCGCCGACCATGCCGCCGACCACCATCGCGGTGAGCGTCGGGAGGCTCATCTTGTTGGCCGTCGACGGTGCCTCTGCGTCAGTCGCGCTCATGGCTCTCCCTGACTCGTGTTGTCAGGGGTGAGGCTAGGGGTGCGGGCGCTGCGCCGCACGGCAAGCGCACGTGGCGGCGGCGGGCTGGGCGGATGCGCGACCACGACTGAAGGTCACTCCACCGACGGATCCAGCGAGACGGTGACGCGTTCGGCCCACAGCCGCGCCGAGATCTCCAGCGTCACCAGGTCGACGTAGCGCCCATGGACTGACAGATCCGCCACCTGCCCCCGTGCGTCAACGGGGAACCCTCTGGGTCGCGATCCTCGGGTCCAGCAGGGTCCCATTCGTCGACACGTGCACGAGCGAACTCGTACAGGTTCCCGGGCACGATCACACCAACGACCTCACGCCGCCCGGACCGCGTCACGCCGCGTGTGCGTACGCCTGCGGGCGGGCGTCGAGGAAGCGGCGTACGACGAGGCCCGTGAGTCGCGCATCGGGCTCGGCGCCGTCGAGCAGCGGGGCGCTCACCAGATCGGCACCGACCTCGTCGAGGCGGTCACGGAACCAGCCGGGCGCGAGGAGGTACGAGGCGACGGCGACGCGCGCGTACGGGTACCGCCGACGCTCCTCCGCCACGACGGCAGCCACCGTGTCGCGACCGGCGCCGACGTGCCCCAGCGCGACAGGGCGGCCGAGCGCCGTCGCAAGCAGCGCCGCCGCCCGCTCGGTGTCACGGCGCGCCAGCGGGTCCGACGAGGCAGCGGCGGCGAGCACGACGCGGTCGCTCGTCCCCATGCCCGCCTGACGTAGGCGTTTCGCGAGCAACCCCGCGAGCACCGGGTCCGGACCGAGCGCAGGCGCCGCCACGACGTCCTCACGTTCCGCGACGGCTGCGGCGATGTCGACGTGGACGTGGTACCCCGACGACAGCAGCAACGGAACCACGACGGTCGGTCCACCGGTATCCGTGACGACCTCCGCGACCTGCGGGTGCTGCACGTCGACAAACGTCGGCGCGACCGCGAGCCCCGGCAGCGCACCGGCGACCGCGTCGACGAGCCCCGCGATCGCTGCCTGCCCTGCGCGGTCACGCGTGCCGTGGCTGCACGCCACCAGCGTCGTCATGCCCGCCCTCCCTGATCGAGGTTGATCCGGTAGCCGCGCTTCACCACGGTCTCCACGACCGGACGCCCACCGAACGCCTCCCGCAGTCTCGCGACGGCGACCTCGGCGGTGTGCGGGTCGGTCGAGCATCCCGGCAGCACGCGCAGCAACGCCTCGCGTGAGACGACCGCACCCGGCACCGCGACCAGCGAACGCAGCACCGCGAGCCCACTGGGTGAGACGCCGACGACGTCGTGGTCGAGCGTCGCTGCCCGCGCGCGAAGCCGGAGCGCGCCAGCCGCGGTCTGGGTCGCTTCGTGGTCGTCCCCGAGGTGCATGATGAGCGTGCGTACGAGGGACCCGAGGCGCCCACGGTCCGGGATGATCGGGTCGAGCCCCGCCACACGAAGCGGCTCCGCGGTGACCGGGCCGACAGCCGCCGAGGTCAGCACGCCGGAACGGCCGAGCGCGATGACATCCTCCAGGACACCCGCCGCTCGCGCCGCCGTGATCCATGCGGCAGCGCCCGGGGCGGACGTGAAGACCACGGCGTCGTACGCTCCCGCGGCCGCGTCGCGTACGGAGGCGACGACGGCATCGGGGTCCGGCGGCGGACCCCAGCGATAGACGACGAGCCCCACCGGCTCCCCGCCCGCAGCGCGTAGCCGCTCCTCGAGGCCGTCGTCGCCGGCACCGTGGTGCTGCACGACGATCCGCTGGCCGGCAACACCTTCGGTGCAGAGGAAGTCCGCGATCTCGGCCGACGTCTCGGACTCCGCGACCCAGTCGGGGACGAGCCCGGCGGCCTGAAGCGCGCCGCGCGCCTTCGGGCCACGCGCGACCAGCCGCGTACGGGAGAGCGCGACGACCAGCGCCTCCCCCAGTCCGGCGGCTTCGGCGGTGTCCAGCCACGAGCGGAACCCGATGCCGGTCGTCACGACGACGACGTCCGCCGAATCCGCGACGAGCTCGCGGGTGCGTTCCAGCAGGGTGTCCTCGTCGATCTGCGACTCCACGCCCAGCGCCGAAGCGACCGAGACGACGGCGCCCCTGCGGCCCAGCGCCATCGCCAGGTCGTCCGCACGGCGCTGCGCGGTGACGAGGACTGATGTCCCGGAGAGGACCGCACCGAGAGGCGTCATGGCGCCGGCGGGGCCGCGGACGAACCGACGGTTGAGCCAGTCGAAACCCCGACAGGCGTGGTCTCGACAAGCTCGAGCGACGAAAGCGGCTCGAGCGACGACGGCCGCGGCTCGAGCAGCGGGGTGGCGGCGACCTCGACGACGCCGTCGACGACACGGGTCGCCCAGACGCCGACCGAGACCGCCGGGTCCTCGACCGCGGTGCCGTCGTCGAACCGGAACCGCTGCTTGTGCATCGGCGAGACCACCACCGGGACGTCGCCGACCGTGCCGACCAGACCGCGCGCCATCACGTTCGCCCCGCTGTACGGGTCGCGGTGCCCGATCGCGCGCACGACGTCGGGCTCACCCGCCAGCCGGAAAAGCGCGACCTGCCGGCCGTCGACCAGCGCGGCCGCTCCGCGGTCGGGGAACAGCGCGTCGAGCGCGCAGACGCGTACCCACGTCGCGACCTCGCGCTCGGTCAGAGACGCAGCACTCACGAGCGAACCTCCAGCGTCGTCCCGGTGATCAGCGTCGCGCGCTCCTGCGCATTGGCGGGTCGGCGTTGACCGCGCTCGGCGACGTAGACCAGGTCTGGGTCGGGGGTGTCGGGGCTGTTGACGAAACTGGCGAACTTGCGCAGCTTGTCGGGATCGGCGAGCGTCGCTGCCCACTCGTCCTCGTACTTCTCGACGTGCACCGCCATCGCTGCGTCGAGATCGGCGGCGATCCCGAGACTGTCGTCGAGCACCACCGATCGTACGTGATCCAGGCCGCCCTCGACCGACTCGAGCCACGGGGCGGTCCGCTGGAGCCGGTCGGCGGTGCGGATGTAGTACATGAGGATCCGGTCGACCGTCCGTACGAGCTCCTCGGTCGAGAGGTCCTCGGCGAACAGCTGCGCGTGCCTTGGGGTGAAGCCGCCGTTGCCGCCCACGTAGACGTTCCAGCCCTTCTCGGTCGCGATCACGCCCACGTCCTTGCCGCGCGCCTCGGCACACTCGCGGGCGCAGCCGGAGACGCCGAGCTTGATCTTGTGCGGCGAACGCAGCCCGCGGTAGCGCAGCTCGAGAGCGATCGCGAGTCCGACGGAGTCCTGCACGCCGAAGCGGCACCACGTCGAGCCGACGCACGACTTCACGGTGCGCAGCGACTTGCCGTACGCGTGGCCGGACTCGAACCCGGCGTCGACGAGCCGCGTCCAGATCGCCGGGAGCTGCTCGATCCGCGCGCCGAACAGGTCGATCCGCTGGCCGCCGGTGATCTTCGTGTAGAGCCCGAAGTCCGCGGCGACCTGCCCGATCGCGATCAGTCCCTCGGGCGTTACCTCGCCGCCGGGGATGCGCGGGACGACGGAGTACGTCCCGTCCTTCTGCATGTTGGCCATCACGTGGTCGTTGGTGTCCTGCAGCGCCGCCGCCTCGCCGTCGAGGACGTGCCCGGTCTCCAGCGAGGCGAGGATCGACGCCACGACGGGACGGCAGATGTCGCAGCCACGCCCGGTGCCGTGGGCGGCGACGAGCTCGGAGAACGTACGGATGCCGGTGACCCGTACGACGTCGAAGAGCTGCGCACGGCTCATCGCGAAGTGCTCGCACAGCGCGTTCGAGGTCGCGATGCCGGCGGCGGTCAACTCCTCGTCGAGCAGCTTCTTGACGAGCGGAAGGCACGATCCGCAGCTCGTACCGGCCTTCGTGCAGCCCTTGAGCGTGCCGAGGTCGTGGCAGGGCTCACCATTGGCCTCCCCCCGCACCGCGCACCGGATCGCTCCCGCGGTCACGTTGTTGCACGAGCACACCGCCGCAGCGTCGGGCAGCGACCCACCGGACACCGGCGTCACGCCGTCCGGCACCAGCCACGCCGTCGGGTCGCCCCCGAGCTCGCTGCCGACCATCGGCCGCAGCGACGCGTACGCCTCCGCGTCGCCGACGAGGATGCCGCCGAGCAGCGTCTTGGCGTCGTCGGACATCACGAGCTTCTTGTAGACGCCGCCGACCGGGTCCGCGTACACGACCTCGAGGCTGCCCTCTGTGCCCGCGAACGCGTCGCCGAAGCTCGCGACGTCGACGCCGAGCAGCTTGAGCTTGGTCGAGAGGTCGCCGCCGGTGAACGTCGCGTCCCCGCCGAGCAGCCGGTCCGCGACCACCTCGGCCATCGCGTAGCCAGGGCCAACGAGACCCCACGTGCGACCTCCGATGTGCGCGACCTCACCGATCGCGAACACGTGCGGGTCGTCCGTACGGCACGCGTCGTCGCACGCCACTCCCCCGCGCTCGCCGATCGCGAGACCCATCGCCCGGGCAAGCTCGTCCCGTGGGCGGACGCCGGTGGCGAACACGACGACGTCGGCGTCGATGCTGCCTCCCCCGTCGGCGAAGTCCATCGCTCGAACGGTGCCGCTGCGGCCGACTCGGATACGTGAGGTCGCCGTCGAGGTGCGGACCTCGACCCCCAGCTGCTCGATGATCCGTCGCAGCGTCCGTCCGCCGGCCTCGTCGACCTGCATCGGCATCAGCCACGGCGCGAACTCGACGACCGTGGAGTCCGCACCGAGCGCCCGGAGCGCGCCCGCGGCCTCGAGGCCGAGGAGCCCGCCGCCGACGACGGCGCCGCGTACGGGCCGGTCGAGGCGCGCGGCGAGCTCGTTGACGTACGCACGCAGCTCAGCGACGTCGTCGACCGTGCGATAGACGAAGCACCCGGGGGTGTCCTTGCCCTCGACCGGCGGCACCATCGCGTACGAGCCGGTTGCGAGCACCAGCGCGTCGTACGGGTACGCCCGGCCGCGGGCGGTGACCGTACGGGCGTCCTTGTCCACCGCAGTCACCCTCACACCGCGGTGGAGCCGGATGCCGTCGGTCGCCCACAGCGACGGGTCGCCGAGGACGAGGTCGTCGGGGTCGCGGTCGGAGAAGAACGACGTCAGCGCCACCCGGTCGTACGGGGGCCGGCTCTCCTCGCCGAAGACGTCGATGGTCCAGGTGTCGGCACCGCCGCGACCGACGAGCGCCTCCACCAGGCGGTGCGCGACCATGCCGGCACCGACGACGACGAGGCGCTTGCGTGTGGCGGAGTCGGTGGCGGAGCCCATGTCGATCACCGTAGGAACGGGGTGTTTCGGGTCCTGACTCATCGGGTTACGCACCCTTCACAACGGGCTCACGCGAGGGCGTGGCGGTCTGTGAGCCGCCCTCACCGCCGGTCGAGACGCCCTCACCGCCGGTCGAGCCGCCCTCACCGGCGGTCGAGCCTGTCGAGACCACCAGCCAGTCCGCGATCCCACGCACGAGCGACACGCAGCCCCCGCAGCCGGTGGTCGCGCGCGTGGTGGCCGCGAGCGCGTCGACGGAGCACGCCCCGCCGTCCCACGCCGCGACCAGGTCACGCTTGGTCACGCCGTTGCAGCGGCACACCGTCGTGCTGCCCGGCATCGTGGTGGGCGACCCGGCGGCGGCGTCGGCCTGCCCGGCGCTCGGCGCGAGGAGCTGCAGCGGGTCGAGCGGGACGACGCCCGGCCGCCCGTACTGGACGCTCAGCGACGCTGCGAGCTCGGCGGCTCCGAGGCAGGTCATCCCGACCAGCTCGTCGCCGTCGAGGACGACCTCCACGTAGCGGCGCGCGTACGGGTCGCTCATCGTCAGCACCCGCGCCCCGTCGGCGCAAGACGCCTTCCGCCCCATCGCGACGAGGCTGAGCCCGGCCGCCTTGAGGCGCATGGCGGCGCCGTCGACGACCACGGGTGCAGGGTCGGCCGCGGTGCCGCCGTCGGTGAGCCGCCGAGCGAGTGCGCGGGCCTGCTCCCACCCGGGTGCGACGAGCCCTGAGACCCCCGACGGCGTCTGCGCGCAGTCGCCGATCGCGTGGATCGCCGGGTCGTATGTGGTCGTCAGGTCGTCGCCGACGACGATCCCGTGGGCGACCTCGAGTCCGGCGGCACCCGCGAGGGCGGTCTCGGGGACAGCCCCGGCCGCGAGGACGACGAGGTCAGCCGCGAGCGTACGACCGTCGTCGAGCACCACCGCCTCCACGTGGCCGCCTCGTCCCCTCCACGATTTGACGGGTTCTCCACCGGTTGAGGGCACCGATTGGGGGGACAACCCGTCAAATCGTGGAGGAGCGCAGGTCACGCCCGCGAGCGCGGCGTTGCCGTGGAACGTGATGCCGAGGTCGGAGACCGCGTCGGCGAGCAGCCGGCCGGGCGCGGGGTCGAGGTCGCGGTCGAGGAGGTGCCCCGCGAACGAGATCACCTCCACCGCGACTCCCCGCAGCCGCATCCCGCAGGCGACCTCGACACCGAGCGGACCGCCCCCGACGACGACGGCACGCCGGGCGTTGAGCGCGGCGGCGGTGATGCCGCGGGCGTCGTCGACCGAGCGCAGCGCGAAGACGCCACCGGGCAGCGGGTCGCCCGGAGCGCCGTCGAGGCCCGGGACGCGCAGCACCCGCGCCCGCGCGCCGGTCGCCAGGACGAGGTGGTCGTACGGGATGGGCTCGCCGTCCACCCACACCGTACGGGCGCCACGGTCGATCCCGTCCACCCGCGCGCCGAGCCGTACGGTCACCCCGGCCGGCCGCGGCAGCACGAGGCTCGCGAGCTCCGCGCGCCCGGCGACGAGCTCGGTGAGCAGGATCCGGTTGTACGGCTCGTACTCCTCCTCCCCCAGCACCAGCACGTCGAACCGTCCCTCGCGGTCGGCGCGTGCGAGCTCCTCGGCGAATCGGGTGCCGACCATGCCGGCCCCGACGACCACCACCCGCTCGCGCGTCACTGTGCTGCCTCGACGGTCACGGCGGACACCTTGAACTCCGGCATCCCCGAGATCGGGTCGGTGGCCGCGCTGGTGACACTGTTGACCCGCTCGAGCCCCGCGAAGTGGAACGGGGCGAACACCGTGTCCGGCCGGATGTCCGCGCTGATCCGCGCCTGCGCGACCATCGAGCCGCGACTCGACGTCACCCGGATCTCCTCCACGCCCTCGATGCCGAGCCGCGCGGCGAGCAGCGGATGGAGCTCGACGTACGCCGCGGGCGCCGCGTCCCGCAGGCGCGCGACGCGGCGGGTCTGGGCGCCGGACTGGTAGTGCTGGAGCACCCGCCCGGTCACGAGGAACAGCGGAGCGGCGCGCGTCAGGTCGTCCACCCGCCCAGTCGGCTCGACCGCCACCATCCGTGCCCGGCCGTCCACATGGGCGAAGCCGTCCGCGAACAGCCGCGGCGTGCCCGGATGGGCCTCATCGGGGCACGGCCAGAACAGCGCCTCGCCCGCGTCCAACCGGTCGTACGAGATGCCGGCGTAGTCGGCACGCCCCCCGGCCGACGCGCGCCGTAGCTCGTCGTACACCTCGCGCGGGTCGGTCGGCAGCGACACCGTGGCCCCGAGCCGCGCCCCCAACCCGGCCAGGATCTCGAGCTCGCTGCGCACCCCCGGCGGTGGCGTCACGGCGGCCCGGCGACGGATCACCCGGCCCTCGAGGCTCGTCATCGTGCCCTCCTCCTCCGCCCACTGCGTCGTCGGCAGCACGAAGTCGGCCAGCATCGCGGTCTCCGACGGCACGAAGTCGCAGACCACCAGCAGGTCGAGCGCCCGCAGCCGGTCGGTCACAGTCCGCGCGTCGGGGGCGCTGACCACGAGGTTGGACCCGTGGACGAACAGCGCCCTCGGGCCGTCATCCGTGCCGAGGCCCATCAGCAGCTCGACGGCAGGCACGCCCTTGCCCGGCAGCGAGTCGGGGTCGACGCCCCAGACCTCGGCCACGTGCGCCCGCGCCGCAGGGTCGTCGATCATCCGGTAACCGGGCAGCTGATCCGACTTCTGCCCGTGCTCGCGCCCACCCTGGCCGTTCCCCTGCCCCGTGATGCAGCCGTACCCGCTCCCGACCCGCGCCGGCAGGCCGAGGCACAGCGCGAGGTTGATCGCCGCGGTCACCGTGTCCGTACCGTCCGTGTGCTGCTCGGCGCCGCGTCCGGTCAGCACGTACGCGCCTGCGCCGCCGTGGCACGGGGCGGCCGCCGCGAGGCGCCGCGCGATCCGGCGCAGGCGCCCCTCGTCGATGCCGGTGGCCGACGCGACGCGCTCCGGCCACCACGCGGCGACGCTGCGCCGGACGTCGTCGAGGCCGTTCGTACGGTCGTCCAGATACGCCGCGTCCGCGAGACCCTCGGCGAGCACGACATGGGTCAGCCCGAGGAGCAGCGTCAGGTCCGTCCCGGGGACGAGCGCGAGGTGCTCTCCGGCACCGTCGTCGGTCAGGCGTGCGGTCGCACTGCGCCGCGGGTCGACGACGACGAGCCCACCTTGCGCACGTGCATGGGACAGGTGCTGCACCGCCGGCGGCATCGTGTCCGCGAGGTTGCTCCCGAGCAGCAGCACCGCGTCGGCAGCGTTGAGGTCCTCCAGCGGGAACGGAAGGCCGCGATCGATCCCGAAGGCGCGGTTGCCGGCTGCGGCCGCCGACGACATGCAGAAGCGGCCGTTGTAGTCGATGAACCGCGTCCGCAGCACCGTGCGGGCGAACTTGCCGAGCGCGTAGGCCTTCTCGTTGGTCAGCCCTCCCCCACCGAAGACCGCGATCGCGTCCCGTCCGTGGGCCTGCTGGAGTGCGGTCACGCGTGCCGCGATCTCGTCGAGCGCGTCGTCCCAGGAGACCTCCTCGTAGCGGCCGTCGGCGGTACGACGCAGCGGTGCGGTGATCCGGTCGGGCGTACGGAGGAGGTCAGCGCTCGTCCAGCCCTTCTGGCACATCCCGCCCCGGTTGGTCGGGAACTCCCGAGGCGAGGCGGCCAGGTCGCCGCTCGCCTCGGGAGCCAGCCGCATCGCGCACTGGAGTGCGCAGTACGGGCAGTGGGTGTCTGTTGACGCAGCGGTGCTGGTCACACGTGTGCCTTCGCCATCGCGGCTCCCGGCCGCAGGTAGGCGCACCACGTGACGGCGAGCATCGCCGCGTACACCCCCACGTACACGAACATCGCCGGCTCGATCGAGCCCGTCGCCTCAGACGCCCACGAGTAGACGCGCGGGACGAAGAACCCGCCGAACGCGCCGACCGCCGAGATGATGCCGATCGCGGCCGCCGCCTCGCGCTTGGCCCGCAGCGTGCCCTCCGCTCCTTCGGTGGCGGTCGCGCGGAAGATCGCAGGGATCATCCGGTACGTCGAGCCGTTGCTGACGCCGGTCGCGACGAACAGCACCAGGAACGAGGCCAGGAAGAACGCGAAGGAACCGGCCCGCAGCGCGAAGATCGCGGCGAGCACGCCGACGCCCATCACCACGAAGCTCGCCGCCGTCACGGCCGCACCGCCGACCCGGTCGGACAGGCGCCCGCCGAACGGCCGGGCCAGCGACCCGACGAGCGCGCCGAGAAACGCCCAGGACGTCGGGTTCACGTCGGCGAACTCCATCTTGATGAGCATTGGGAACGCCGCCGCGTACCCCATGAACGAGCCGAACGTGCCGATGTAGAGGAAGGCCATCACCCAGGTGTGCGGGCGCTTCGCAGCCGCCGCGGAGGTCGAGAAGTCGGCTTGGGCGGTGCTGAGGTTGTCCATCGCCTTCCACGCGAGGAACGCGGCGAGCAAGATCAGCGGGACCCACATCAGACCGGCCCGCCAGAGCACGAGCCCTCCGCCGGCGGTGACGACCGCTGTGACGACGAAGGGCGCCTGGACGACCGCGACGCCGATGTTGCCGCCGGCCGCGTTGAGCCCGAGGGCCCAGCCCTTCTCCTTCTCGGGGTAGAAGTACGAGATGTTCGTCATCGACGACGCGAAGTTGCCGCCGCCGAAGCCCGCCGTGGACGCAACCAGCAGCAGGACCCAGAACGGGGTGTCGGGCCGCTGGACGACGATCGCGAGCCCGGTCGTCGGGATCAGCAGCAGCAGCGCCGAGACAATCGTGAAGTTGCGGCCCCCGAAGAGCCCGACCGCGAACGTGTACGGGAGGCGCAGCGTCGCCCCCACGAGACTCGGCACGGCGACGAGCCACAGCAGCTGCGAGTTCGTGAGCGAGAAGCCGGCGGCGTTGAGGTTCACCGCGACGATGCTCCAGAGCATCCACACGGAGAACCCGAGGTGCTCGGCGAGGATCGAGACGATCAGGTTCCGGCGGGCGACCGGGCGCCCCGTACCCTCCCAGAACTCCGCGTCCTCAGGGTCCCAGTGGTCGATCCAGCGGCCGGTACGACGGCGTACCGGGGAGGTCGTCGTGCTCGCGGGCGTGGTGCTCGGCTCGGTGCCGAGGGTGGGCAGCGCCATGACGGGCTCCTGGAGGCGGAGGGGCCCGGCCGGATGCCGGACACCGTACCCAGGACGCTACGAACGCCGTGTTTCCGGCCCGTTGCCCTGCGGGTGGCGGGTCCGTAACCGTCCTCGCACAGCCTCGTACGCCCCCGTGTGAGGCGCCCGCGACGTGACGCTCCCCCGCAACGTCATACGTTCCGTGGCCCCTGGACCACGGAACGTATGACGTCAGAGAGCGGAGGCTCAGGCCTCCAGGACCACGGGCACGATCATCGGGCGACGCCGGTGCGCGCCCGAGACCCAGCGGCCGACCGTACGGCGGATGATCTGCTGGAGCTGGTGGGTGTCGTACGTCCCGTCGGCAACGGCGCTCGCGAGCGCCTGCTCGATCTGGGGCACGATCGCCTGGAACACCGAGTCGTCCTCGGCGAACCCCCGCGCCTGGATCTCCGGGCCGCTGACCAGCTTGCCGGTCGACGAGTCGATGACGACCATGACCGAGATGAAGCCCTCCTCGCCGAGGATCCGGCGATCCTTGAGCTCGGACTCGGTGATGTCGCCGACCGACGAGCCGTCGACGTAGACGTAGCCACAGTCGACCTTGCCGGTGACCCGCGCCCGTCCGTCGATGAGGTCGACCACGAAGCCGTCCTCCGCGATCACGACGCGGTCGGGCTCGACGCCCGTCGCACGCGCCAGCGCCGCGTTGGCGTGGAGGTGACGCATCTCGCCGTGCACCGGCATGACGTTGCTCGGCTTGACGATGTTGTAGCAGTAGAGCAGCTCGCCTGCGGACGCGTGACCGGAGACGTGCACGAGCGCGTTGCCCTTGTGGACCACGTTCGCGCCGAGCCGGATCAGTCCGTCGATCACGCGGTAGACCGCGTTCTCGTTGCCGGGGATCAGCGAGCTCGCGAGCACGACGGTGTCACCGGGCTCGATGCGGACCGAGTCGTGCGAGTTCGCGGCGATGCGCGACAACGCGGCCATCGGCTCGCCCTGCGACCCCGTCGAGACGAGAACGAGCTCCTCGGGGCGGTACTCGGAGACCTTGCGCCCGTCGACGATCACGCCGTCCGGCACGTGGAGGTAGCCGAGGTCGCGCGCAATCTGCATGTTGCGGATCATCGACCGGCCGATGTAGGCGACCTTGCGTCCGTGCTTCACCGCGGCGTCGAGGATCTGCTGGACGCGGTGCACGTGCGAGGCGAAGCACGCCGTGATGATCCGCTGCTGGCTCTGCGCGAAGACGCGGTCGAGCACCGGCGAGATGTCGCGCTCGGTGGTGGTGAACCCCTGCACGTCAGCATTCGTCGAGTCGGTGAGGAACAGGTCCACCCCCTCCTCACCGAGCCTCGCGAACGCCCGCAGGTCGGTGATGCGCCCGTCGAGCGGGAGCTGGTCCATCTTGAAGTCGCCGGTGTGGATCACCAGGCCGGCGGCCGTACGGATGGCGACGGCGAGCGCGTCGGGGATCGAGTGGTTGACCGCCACGAACTCGAGGTCGAACGGCTCCATCGAGAGCGTCTCGTCCTCGGCGACGACGTGCTTCGGCACGTCCTTGATCCGGTGCTCGCGGAGCTTGGAGTCGACGAGCGCCAGCGTGAGCTTGGAGCCGACCAGAGGAATGTTGCTGCGCTCACGGAGAAGGTAGGGGACGCCGCCGATGTGATCCTCGTGGCCGTGGGTCAGCACGATCGCGACGATGTCGTCGAGGCGGTCCCGGATCGGCGCGAAGTCGGGGAGGATCAGGTCGACGCCGGGCTGGTGGTCCTCGGGGAACAGGACGCCGCAGTCGACGACGAGCAGCTTGCCGGCGTGCTCGAAGACGGTCATGTTGCGCCCGATCTCTCCGAGGCCACCGAGCGCGATCACGCGCAGGCCGTCGGCGGGCAGCTCCGGCGGGGCGCCGAGCTCGGGATGGGGATGGCTCATCGATCAGTCCTTCAGCAGAGTGGCGTCACGGAGCACCTGGGCCAGCGTCGCCACCTGCTCGTCGGTCGCGTCCACGTACGGGGAGCGGGTCGTGCGGTTCTGGATCACACCGAGCAGCTGCATCGCCGCCTTGGCCATGATCGCGCCCTGCGAGGTCGGCGACATGATCGTGGCGACGACGTCGAGGAGCTCGTCGTTGATCGTACGGGCGTCGACGAGGCGGCCGTCATCGACCGCCCTCACCATCGAGGCGTACTGCGAGGCAGCGACGTGGCTGACGACCGAGACGACACCGGCGGCGCCGTACGCGAGCCAGGCGAGGTTGAGCGGGTCGTCGCCGGAATACCAGGCGAGACCGGTCTCGCGCATGAGGCGCACCCCGGAGGCGAGATCGCCGACCGCGTCCTTGACCGCGACGATCGCCTCGTGCTGCGCGATCTCCGCGTAGGTCTCGGGCGCGATGCGGACGACGGCACGGCCCGGGATGTCGTAAAGCATCACCGGGACGCCTTCGCCCGCATCGGCCACGGTCGTGAAGTGGCGAACGAGGCCGGCCTGCGGCGGCTTGTTGTAGTAGGGCGACACGAGCAGCATGCCGTGGGCACCCAGCTCGGCAGCCTGGCGGGCCAGCCGCGCCGACGCCTGCGTGTCGTTGTTGCCGACGCCGGCGACGACGGAGGCGCGGTCACCGACCGCCTCGAGGACCGCGGCCAGCAGGCGGCCGTCCTCTTCGGGGTTGGTGGTGGGCGACTCGCCGGTCGTCCCGCTCACCACGATGCCGTCGGAGCCTTCGTCGACGAGGTAGGTCGCCAACTTCTTGGCGGCGTCGAGGTCGAGGGCGCCGTCCGGGGTGAACGGCGTCACCATGGCGGTCAGCACCCGGCCGAACGGGGCCTCAGGTCTGGCGAGCGGAGAGGTCATATGTCCCACGCTACCGCTTGGGCGGGACGGACTGTGGGGCCGGTCAAACCAGCGAACCCGGACATGGAATGTCCCGGTGCTGCCCGTTCGGGGGCCCGGGCAGCACCGGGACACTCAGAACATCGCCCGAAGCCAGAACGGCGTTACGGCCGATCACGAGCCACGTATTGTGACCTGTGTCACACCCGCTCGTACGTCACGATCCGGTAGCCGTCGTAGGGGATGGCGTCGACCTCGCGCCACTGCGACCAGTCGACCTCAGGGAACCATGCGTCTCCCTCGGGGGCCGCGTCGACGAGGGTCAGCACCATCCGGTCGGCCTGGTCGAGCGTCTGCCTGTAGATCTGCTCGCCGCCGATGACGAACACCTCGCCGCCGAGCTGAGCGGCGAGGTCGAGAGCCCCGTCGACGTCGTTGCTGACGACCACGTCGTCCGGCCCCTTCCAGCCCGTACGGCGGGTGATGACGACGGACGTGCGGTCGGGCAGCGGGCGCCCGATCGAGTCGTAGGTCTTGCGCCCCATCACGAGCACGTGGCCGGTCGTAAGGGCCTTGAACTGCTTGAGGTCGCCGGTGCGTGGCCACGGCAGGTCGCCGTCGCGCCCGATGACGCCGTTGGTGCCGACGGCGGCGACGAGCGTGATGCGGGCGTGGCGCTGCGCGCCCAGATCGCGAGGGGTCATACGGCGATGGGCGCCTTGATGCCCGGGTGAGGGTCGTAGCCGGCGAGCTTGACCGAGTCGAGCGTGAAGCCGTCGATCGAGGTGACACCGGGGTCGAGCTCGAGCTGCGGGAGCGGCCGAGGCTCGCGCGACAGCTGCTCGCGGGCCTGGTCGAGGTGGTTGAGATAGAGGTGCGCGTCGCCGAGCGTGTGGACGAAGTCGCCCACCTCGAGCCCGGTCACCTGAGCCACCATGTGGGTCAGCAGGGCGTACGAGGCGATGTTGAACGGGACGCCGAGGAACACGTCACCCGAGCGCTGGTAGAGCTGGCACGACAGGCGACCGGGCCCGCCGTCCTCCCCCGGCGCGACGTAGAACTGGAACATCGTGTGGCACGGCGCCAGCGCCATGTCGGGCAGGTCGGCGACGTTCCAGGCGCTCACGATGTGGCGACGCGAGTCGGGATCGCCGACGAGGGCGTCGATCACGCCCTGGAGCTGGTCGACGTGCCGCCCGCCCGGAGCCGGCCACGAGCGCCACTGGTAGCCGTAGATCGGGCCCAGCTCACCCTGCTCGTCTGCCCACTCGTCCCAGATCGAGACGCCGTTCTCTTTGAGATAGGCGGTGTTGGTGCTGCCCGCGATGAACCACAGGAGCTCGGCCACGACGGACTTCACGTGGACCTTCTTGGTGGTGACCAGCGGGAAGCCTTCACGCAGGTCGAACCGCATCTGGTGGCCGAACACGCTGAGCGTGCCGGTGCCCGTACGGTCGTCCTTGCGGACGCCGTCGTCGAGGATCCGTTGAACGAGGTCGAGGTAGGCGCGCACGTTCTCACGCTACGACACCGACCTGACACAATCGAGCAGTGACTACCGCCGACACCAGTGTCCGGGTCGCGTGGCGCGCCGACGCCCCCGCGATCGCCTCCCTACAGGCCGACGCGTGGCGCGAGCGGTACGGCCCGGTGCTGCCGCCGGAGATCGTCGCGCAGATCGTCCCCGCCCTGTTCGAGGAGAAGTGGGTCGCCTCGCTCGACAAGCCCGGCGACGCCCGCAACCGGGTCCTCGTCGCGCTCGAGCACAGCACCGTACGCGGGTTCGCCGTCACGGGGCCCTCGAGCGACGACGATGCCGACCCGGTCGCCGACGGCGAGGTCAGCGAGCTGACCGTCTCCCCCGCCCACCGCGGCGCCGGCCACGGCTCACGGCTCCTGCAGGCCTGCGCCGACACGCTGCGTGCCGACCGGTTCGTCCGGGCGACGATGTGGCTCGACGCCTCCGACGACGCGATGCGCGGGTTCGTCACCGGCACCGGCTGGGCGCCTGACGGCGCGCACCGCGAGGTCGACCCGGTGGGCGACGGGGTCGTTCTCCTCAAGCAGGTCCGCCTGCACACGATGCTGGGCGGTGACGAGGACGGTGACTGACACCGACCACGTGCCGGTCGGCTTCACCGTCGCCGCCGCCGACTTCTACGAGGACCTCGAGAACGACAACTCCCGCACGTTCTGGACCGCCCACAAGGACGACTACGACACGCTGGTGCGGCGCCCGATGCTGGCACTCACCGCCGCGCTCGCCGACGAGTTCGGTGCGGCCAAGGTGTTCCGGCCGTACCGTGACGTGCGGTTCAGCGCCGACAAGACCCCTTACAAGACCCATCAGGGCGCCTTCGTCGCGACCGAGCCGGCCAACGGCTACTACGTCCAGATCGACGCGTCGGGGCTGCGGGTCGGAGCCGGCTGGTACGACGCGACCGCCGAGCGCAAGCACCGCTTCCGTACGGCGGTCGACGACACGCGCAAGGGTGCCGAGCTCGAGCGGCTGCTCGGCCGGCTCACCGCCGACGGGTTCGAGCTCGGCGGCGACCGCGTCAAGACCCAGCCGCGCGGCTGGTCCGCGGAGCATCCCCGCATCGAGCTCCTGCGGCACAACACGCTCACGCTCATGCGCTGGTACGGCACGCCCGAGTGGATGGGCACCCCCGGACTCGCCACGCGGGTCGCCGATGACTGGCGGGCATTGACCCCGCTCCTGGACTGGCACGCACGACATGTCGGCTGAGGCGTCCGCGCCCAGCGACCGCAGCGTCGTCATCGACTCGCTCGGGGTCGGCCTGGCCACGGGTGCTTACGGGATCAGCTTCGGCGCGATCGGGACGGCCTCGGGGCTGACGGTCCTCCAGACGTGCGTGCTGTCGCTGCTGATGTTCAGCGGGGCGTCACAGTTCGCGTTCGCGGGTGTGGTGGCCTCGGGCGGCAACCCGTTCACCGGCGCGGTCACCGCGGTCCTCCTCGGCAGCCGCAACAGCTTCTACGGGCTCGGACTGGCGCCGCGGCTGCGGGTGCACGGCTGGCGGCGACTGCTCTCGGCGCAGATCGTCATCGACGAGTCCACCGCGATGGGTGTCGCCCGCACGACCGACCGGCACGCTCGGATCGGCTTCTACGTCACGGGCGTCTCGATCTTCATCCTCTGGAACCTCATGACGTTCGTCGGCGCCCTCGCCGGAAACGCTCTCGGGGACCCCCGGACGTACGGGCTCGATGCCGCCGTGGGCGCCGCGTTCCTGGCGCTGCTGTGGCCCCGGCTGACGGCGTGGCCGCAGCGCACGGTCGCGATCGTCGGCGCGCTCGTGGCCATCGGCACGGTGCCGCTCTCCCCCGCAGGCGCGCCGATCATCATCGGCGGTGCCGTCGCCGTCGCCCTCGGGATCTGGATCACCCGTCGCAGCACCGACGCCGAGATCACCGACGCGCTCGAGCACCCCGAGGAGCCGCACCACCACGATCACCACGAGAGGGGCGAGTCGTGATCTGGTGGGCCATCATCGCGGCGTCGCTCGCGTGCTACGGACTCAAGCTCGCCGGGCTCTCCATACCCGACCGTGCCCTCGAGCATCCGCTGACCGTCCGTGTCGCGGCGCTCATCCCGGTCGGGCTGCTCGGTGCGCTGATCGCGGTGCAGGTGTTCGGCGACGGGCAGTCGCTCGTGCTGGACGCACGGGTGGTCGGGCTCGGTGTCGCGGTGCTGCTCCTGGTCGTACGGGCGCCGTTCCTCGTCGTCGTGGGCGCAGCCGCCCTCGCGGCCGCCCTCGTACGCCTGCTCTGACGCCGTCCGCGTCCGCGTTGTGAAAGCAACCTGACCGAATCGCGTCCCGAATTCGGTCAGGTTGCTTTCACAACGCGGACGGATCCGGGGTGTGCCGTCAGGCGAGGCCGAGGATGCCGTCGAGCCCGACGGTGACCCCCGGGTGCGCGGCGACGCCACGCACTCCGGCGACGACGCCCGGCATGAACGACTCGCGGTGCACCGAGTCGTGGCGGATCGTCAGCGTCTCGCCGGGATCACCGAAGAGCACCTCCTGGTGGGCGACGAGCCCACGCGCCCGTACGGCGTGCACGTGGATGCCGTCCACCACCGCGCCCCGCGCCCCGAGCGGGTCGGCCGTCGTCGCGTCGGGCACCGGCGCCGACCCCGCGGCCCGACGCGCCTCGGCGACGAGCTCGGCCGTCCGTGTCGCCGTGCCGGACGGCGCGTCGACCTTGTCAGGGTGGTGCAGCTCGACGATCTCGACTGACTCGAAGTACGGCGCGGCGATCTGCGCGAACCGCATCATTAGCACGGCCCCGATCGAGAAGTTCGGCACGATGAGCACCCCGACCTCGGGCGACTGCGCCGCGAGCTCGCGGACCTCGGCAAGGCGCGCGTCGTCGAACCCTGACGTCCCGACGACGGAGTGGATGCCGTTGGCGACGCAGAAGCGCAGGTTGTCCATCACGACGGCCGGGCTGGTGAAGTCCACGACGACCTCGACACCCGCGTCGACGAGGAGGTCCAACGGGTCGGCGGCATCGATCGCCGCGGCGAGGGTGAGCCCCTCGGCCGCTTCGATCGCTCGTACGGACTCCGACCCCATGCGCCCTCGGGCACCCAGCACCCCGACCTTGGTCTCGCTCATGCGCCGATCATCCCACCCGCGTGCGCGGCCGGTCCGGCAGACTGGAGACAGCCCAGTGCCCCTACCGAGAAGAGCAGTCATGGCTGACCCTGGCGACACACGCGTCGCCGTGTACCTCGACTTCGACAACATCGTGATCTCGCGGTACGACCAGGTGAACGGACGCAACCAGTTCCAGAGGGACAAGGCGCGCGCGTTCTCGACGACCGAGCGTGACGCCGACCCCGACGTCGCCGAGAAGCTCGCCCGCGCCACGGTCGACGTCGGCGCGATCATCGACTTCGCCTCGTCGTTCGGGACGCTCGTCCTGACCCGCGCCTATGCGGACTGGTCCGCGCCGGTCAACGCCGAGTATCGCGGCCAGCTCGTCAGCCGCGCCGTCGACCTGGTCCAGCTGTTCCCGGCGGCCGCGTACGGCAAGAACGGCGCCGACATCAGGCTCGCCGTCGACGCGGTCGAGGACATGTTCCGGCTGCCCGACCTCACGCATGTGGTGATCGTCGCAGGTGATTCCGACTACATCGCGCTCGCGCAGCGGTGCCGGCGGCTCGGCCGGTACGTCGTCGGTGTCGGCGTCGCCGGCTCCACCAGCAAGTCCCTCGCGGCGGCGTGCGACGAGATGGTGACGTACGACGCGCTGCCCGGCGTCGAGCCGGCCCCCGAGCCGGAGCCGGCAGCGAAGAAGTCGGCCCGCTCCCCCTCGCGGAGGCGCTCGGGTGAGCGTCCTGCCAAGCCGGACACCGCCTCGGACGACGTCTCGGCCGCGGAGACGGAGCCGAGCGGGACGGGCGCCAAGCGCGACTCACGCAAGCCCACGGCCACGGTCCCGCTCTTCGCCGAGCCCGGGTTTGACGACCGTGCAGAGCACGAGCCGGAGCCGGAGGACGCCCAGAAGGTCGCGACCCGGCTGCTGGAGCGTGCCTTGCGTTTGGGCCACGAGAAGGACGACGCCGACTGGCTGCACAGCTCGGCGGTCAAGAGCCAGATGAAGCGGATGGACCCGTCGTTCAACGAGAAGGCGCTCGGGTTCCGCTCGTTCTCGGACTTCGTACGGTCACGGGGCGATCTCGCCGAGCTCGACGAGAGCTCCACGGCGCGCCTGGTACGCCTGAGTCCGAAAGCTTCGCACTAGGTGGTACGGTCGTCAGTAGTTGCAATACCGTCACGCCGCAGATTCGAATGCAAGACCCTCGTTTATCGAGGCCTCTCGTTCTTCTCCCAGGTTGAGGTGATCGCGACACCAGTCGCACGCGAACGTCGCGTGCGCACGACCAGAGGAGAAACATCATGGCTACAGGCACCGTTAAGTGGTTCAACGCTGACAAGGGCTTCGGCTTCATCGCTCCCGACGGCGGCGGCGAGGACCTGTTCGCGCACTTCAGCGCGATCGCAGCCTCGGGCTTCCGCTCGCTCGATGAGGGCCAGAAGGTGGAGTTCGACGTCGAGCAGGGCCAGAAGGGCCTGCAGGCGGCCAACATCCGCCCGCTCTGACTCTGACGCGGCTCAGCCGCGTTTGACGAAGCCCCCGCCTCCCTCACGGGAGGCGGGGGCTTTCGCGTCTGCGGATGACCCGCGTCAGCGGCCGACGGTCAGCGGAGCCGCGTCAGGATCGACGGCAGCGATGATCGCGCGGATCCGCTCGACGTCGTCCTGCAGGCAGGCGACCTCGAAGTTGCCCACGGGCTCTCGACGAGACCCGATCCAGGTGTCGATCCCCTCCGCCCTCAGGGCAGCCAGGATGGGGGCACAGCTGCGCCCCTCGCCCGGCTTCCACGCGATGATGCGGGGGCGCTCAGGGCGGTTGTCGCTCAGGCCCATCCGGCTGAGGTCACGCGGTCGACGTCGCGACCGGCTCGGGGCTGATCCGACCGGATCAGGATGGTCGTTCATCGGGGGCACCGACTCTCCACTCGCCGGCGCCGCGCCCGGGTGAGCGCGTCGAACCGGTAACCCCGACTGTACGCCACGGGATGAATATCCCTCCAGGCCTTCATCGGCCCATCTCGGCAGCAAGCGGGCAGTCGAACGGGCTTCGTGCCCGCAGGCCGACGTTGTTGAGGTAGCCGATCACGATCCGGTACGACCCGATCAGGCTCTCCTCTGTGTACGGGATGCCGTGGCGCAGGCAGTGCTCCCGGACGATGGGCCGCGCCCGGCGCAGGTTGGGCCGCGGCATGCTCGGGAACAGGTGGTGCTCGATCTGGTAGTTCAGGCCGCCCATCGCGGCGTCGACGAACCAGCTGCCACGGATGTTGCGCGACATCAGGACCTGCCGGCGAAGGAAGTCGATCTTCATGGTCGCCGGGACGATCGGCATGCCCTTGTGGTTCGGCGCGAATGCGCTCCCGAGGCACACCCCGAAGACCGCCATCTGCACCGCGAAGAACGCCACTGCCTTGCCCGGAGGAAGCAGGACGAAGAGCAGCGCGACGTACGCGACGAGTCGCGTGCTGACCATCGCGAGCTCCAGCCGGCGCCACGGCAACGTGGTCCGCTCGACGAGCGTACGGATGCTGGCGGTGTGGAGGTTGAGGCCTTCGAGTGTCAGGAGCGGGAAGAAGAACCACCCCTGGCGCCGGGCGAACCAGCCGGCGAAGCCCGTGCGACTCTCGACGATGTCTCGCGTGAACGCGATCGCGCCGGGAGCGATGTCAGGGTCTCGCCCTTCTTGGTTGGGCGCTGCGTGGTGCTTGTTGTGCTTGCCGCGCCACCATCCATAGCTCAGTCCAGCGAAGGCTCCCGCGAGGATGCGCGCCGCCCAGGCGTTGGCCCGGCCCGACGTGAAGAGCTGGCGGTGTGCGGCGTCGTGCCCGAGGAAGCCGAACTGCGTGACGACCAGCCCGAGGACGGCGGCGAGCGCGAGCTGCCACCAGGAGTTGCCCAAGAGGACGACGCCGACCCAGACGGCGGCGAACGCGGCGACCGCGAACCCGATCCGGGTGAGGTAGTAGACAGGACGCCGTCGCAGCAGCCCGCGGTCGCGGACGTCGTTGAGCAGCGTCGCGTATGCGCTCACGAAGTTCTCGGCTCGGCGCGGGGCTCCAGGCTCTTGCTGGTCGAGGGCGGTGGTCGGTCGGTCAGCCATGGCTGCCTCTCCACGAACTCTCAGAGGTCCAGGGAGAATCACTCGAGCACATCCCTCCAATCTACACGGAGAGCTGTCGGTCACCCTCCACGATCTGACGCGTGACGTCGAGCGCGGTCCACAGCTCCGCGTACGAGGTGGTCAGCGGCGAGAGCCCGAGCCGGATCATGTCGGGGTTGCGGAAGTCGGGGATCACCTTGGCCGCGTACATCGCGTCGGCGACCTCGCGTGCGCGCGGCCCCTGCACCGTCACGTGGCCCCCGCGCCGCGCCGGCTCGCGCGGCGACGCGACGGTGAAGCCGTGCGGCACCAGCCACGCGTCGACCAGCGCGACGCAGTGCTCGGTGAGCGCGACGGCCTTCTCCCGGATCGCGTCGATCCCGGCCTCGGCGACCAGCGACACCGACGCATCCACGGCGACGATCCCCGGGACGTACGCGGTGCCGGACAGCATCGCGCGGATCGACGGGTCAGCCTCGTACGACGGGCCCATCGCGAAGCGGTCCTTGCTGCTCCACCACCCCGTGATCGGCTGACGCACGGCACTCAAGTGGCGCTCGGCCACGTAGACGAAGGCGGGCGCACCGGGACCTGCGTTGAGGTACTTGTAGGTGCAGCCGACCGCGAGGTCCGCCCCGACCGCGTCGAGGGCGAGCGGGATCACGCCGGCGGAGTGGCAGAGGTCCCAGATCACGACCGCACCGGCCGCGTGGATCTGCTCGGTGACCGCCGCCATGTCGAGCAGCACGCCCGAGCGGTAGTCGACGTGACTCAGCAGGACCACCGCCGTCCGCTCCGAGAGCACCGCTGCCAGCTGGTCGGCGGTGACACCCTCGACGACATCCGGGCTCAGCCAGCGGACCGTCATCCCCCGGGCACCCGCGACGGACTCGACCAGAAAGCGATCGGTCGGGAAGTCGGCGTCCGTCGCGACGATCTCGTCCCGCCCCTCGCGCAGCCCGCACGCCGCGTGGATCGCCTTGTAGAGGTTGACCGACGTCGACTCGGCGATGACCGTCTGCCCAGCGGCAGCACCGAGGCATGCGGCCGCCAGGCGGTCACCGACCTGCTCGGGAAGCTCCAGCCAGCCGTCCTCCCAGCTACGGATCAGTCCCTCCCCCCACTGGCGGCGCAGGACGTCTTCGACCCGCTCCAACGTCCGGCGCGGCGGCCGGCCGAGCGAGTTGCCGTCGAGGTAGGCGACGGGGTCGTCACCGCGCAGGAACTCATCGCGGAACGCCGCCAGCGGGTCGGCGAGGTCCATTGCAACCGCGTCGTCGTACGTGAGGGTCATGCCCTGATCTCACCATGCGCCGCGTGTGTTCCGCGCGCCCGGTCCACCGCCTTGCCCACCTCGACGAGGAGGAAGACCGCGATGGCGAGCACGGCGGTGTAGGCCCAGATGTCCAGCCCGATCGGCGCCGAGCCGAACCAGGTGTTCATGAATGGCAGGTAGACGAAGCCGAGCTGGGAGATCACCATCGCCGCCGAGGCGATCCAGACGGCCTTGTTGCCACGGAGCACGGCGGGCGTGAGGCTCGAGCGGTCGAGGTAGCGGCTGTTGAACAGGTACGCCAGCTGGCCGAGCGCGAGCATCGTCACTGCCGCCGTCCGCGCCTCGTCGAGCCGCAGGCCCGCGTCGTGCGTGCTCGTGAAGACCAGCAGGGTCGCGCCGCCGATCAGGACCGAGACCACGATGATCCGCCACCCGTACGCGAGATCGACCACGGAGGCACCGGGGTCGCGTGGTGCCCGGTCCATCACGCCCGGCTCGGCCTTCTCGTACGCAAGGGCGAGCGACAGCGTGACGGCCGTGACCATGTTGATCCAGAGCACCTGAACGGGCTCGAGGGGCAGCGTCATGCCGAAGAGCACGGCGATCAGCATCACCAGCGCCTGCGCCCCGTTGGTCGGCAGCAGGAAGAGCACGGACTTGCGGACGTTGTCGTAGATCCGGCGCCCCTCCTCCACCGCCAGCTCGATCGTCGCGAAGTTGTCGTCGGCGAGGACGACGTCGGCGGCCTCCTTGGTCGCTTCCGTGCCCTTGATGCCCATCGCGACGCCGACGTCCGCCTGCGTCAGTGCAGGAGCGTCGTTGACCCCGTCGCCGGTCATCGCGACGACCTCGCGGTGGAACTGCAGCGCCGAGACGATGCGGATCTTGTGCTCCGGGCTCGTCCGCGCATAGACGTCGACCTCCCGGACGACCTCGCGCAGCTGCTCGGTGGTCATCGCCTCGAGGTCGGCACCCGTGAGCACGCCGACCCCCTCGCCGCGGACCAGTCCCATCTCCCGCCCGATCGCAAGCGCGGTCCCGGCGTGGTCGCCGGTGATCATCTTCACCCTGATCCCCGCGCGTCGGCACTTCTTGATGGCGTCGATGGCCTCGGAGCGCGGCGGGTCCACGATGCCGACGAGCCCGACGAACTCGAGCCCCTCGCTGACGTCGTCGTCCGTGATGCGGGTCTCGGCGGGCGGCGGCCCGACGGCGGCGGCGAGGACGCGCAGGCCCTGCGCTCCGAGAGCGTCGATGTGCTCCTCCCACCAGCGCCGGTCGAGCGCCTCGCGGGTGCCGTCGGCCGCCCTCTGGTGCGCGGACCGGTCGAGGATGCGGTCGGGGGCGCCCTTCACGAGGAGCACCGCCGCTCCCTCGGGGTCGCGGTCGAGCGTCGCCATGTACTTTGTCTGCGAGTCGAACGGGACGACGTCGACCCGCGACCAGCCGTCGGCGTCGAAGCCGCCCTTGAGCGCGAGCGTCCGCAGGGCGCCGTCGGTCGGGACGCCGACGAGCCCCCACCGGTCGTCCTCGTCGCGACGGACGACCGCGTCGTTGCAGCGGGCCATCACGGTGACCAGCGAACCGAGGTCCGCGTGGTCGGCGAGCGTGGCGACTCCGTCGCCGTCGCGGATCTCGCCGTCGGGCGCGTAGCCGATCCCGGTCACCTCGTACGACTGTGCGCGCGTCACGACGGTGCGTACCGTCATCTCGTTCTTGGTGAGCGTGCCGGTCTTGTCCGAGCAGATCGTCGTCACCGAGCCCAGTGCCTCGACCGCGGGCAGCTTGCGGGTGATCGCGCGCTCGCGCGCCATCTGCTGCACGCCGAGCGCGAGGATGATCGTCACCAGTGCGGGCAGCCCCTCGGGCACCGCAGCCACGGCGAACCCGATCGTCGCCGACACCAGCTCCTCCCCTGCGAAGTCGTGCACGACCCGGCCGACCACGACCATGATGACCGCCATGACCGCGATCAGGAGCGCGAGCGCCTTGCCGAACGCGTCGAGCTGGCGGCTGAGCGGGGTCTCCAGCGGCTCGACCTCGTCGACGAGCGTCTGGATCTTGCCGACCTCGGTGCCCTGCCCCGTCGCCGTGACCACGCCGCGCGCGCTGCCCTGGGTGATCAGCGTCCCGGAGAACACCATGTCCGAACGGTCGCCGACGCCGGCATCGGACGCGACGACGTCCGCGTCCTTGCTCGACGGCACGGACTCCCCCGTCAGCGCGGACTCCTCCGCCTGCAGGTTAGACGCGGCGACGAGCCGCAGGTCCGCAGGCACCTTGTCGCCGCCACGCAGCCGTACGACGTCACCGGGGACGAGCGCATCGGCGTCCACCCGCTCCCAGGCGCCGTCGCGGCGGACGTCGGCCTGGACGCTGAGCATGGTCCGGATCCCGGCGAGCGCCTTCTCGGCCCGGCCCTCCTGGATCAGGCCGATCGCGGCGTTGATCACGGCGACGGCGAGGATCACGGTGAAGTCGACCCAGTCCCCGAGCGCCGCCTTGGCCGCGGCGGACGCGAGCAGGATGTAGATCAGCGTGTCCTGGAACTGCGCGAGCACCCGCTTCCACCACGGAGTCGGCTCCGGAGGTGGGAGCCGGTTGGGTCCCACCTCCGCGAGTCGTTGCCGCGCCTCGTCGTGCGTGAGCCCCTCTCGCGACGTGTCGAGTCGCGTGAGGACCTCGTCGACCGGACTGGCCCAGACCGGCGGCTGTTCGGTGACCTCCTGCATGGGTCCATCGAACCCTGCCCGGTCTTCGCCCGCACTCGCAGGGGTCACGGCGTCGCGAGCGCCTCCGTCGGCGACATCCGCGCGGCACGGACCGCCGGGTAGAGGCCGGCCACCGCGCCGATGAGCAACGTCGCGGCCAGCCCGCCGGCCGTCGCCCAGACCGGTACGACGGTGACCCAGTCCTGCGAGGCCGCGTACGCCGTCGTGACCCCGACCCCGATCAGGAGTCCACCGACGCCTCCCAGCAGGCACAGGATCTGCGACTCGGCCAGGAACTGGGTACGGATCTGGCCGCGTGTCGCCCCCATCGACCTCCGCAGCCCGATCTCCGCCCGCCGTTCGAGGACGGAGATCACCATCGTGTTCGCCACCCCGACACCCCCGACGAGCAGGGCGACGCCACCGAGTCCGAGGAGCAGCCCGCCCAGGGTGTCGTCGGTCGCCTGCTTGGCTGCCAGGGCTTCCGACGGACGCGACACCTCGACCTCGTTCGGGTTCTGCGGGTTCGCCGTCGCCGCGAGGACCGCGCGCACCTCGGCCACGTACGCGTCGTCCGCGCGGGTGTAGATCGTCGTCGGGTAGCCGTCGAAGTCGAGCCGCTCCTCGGCGACGTGCCACCCGACCAGCGCCGACATGTCGAGCTCGGGCGTGAGCGCCGACGACGCGAGGACTCCGACGACGGTGAACCACTGCCCTCCGAGCCACACCTGAACGCCCGTGCCCGGACGGCTCACCCCGAGGCGCTGCGCCGCCGAGCTTCCGAGCACGACGGCCGGATAGCGCGCGGTCGCCGCGTTCAGCCACGCCCCCGCCGCCACGGAGGTGCCTGTGGTGTCGAGGAGGTCGGTCCGCGCAGCCCGTACGGAGATCCCGCCGGACTCCGCGTCGGGGACGAGGTCGGAGCGATAGACGTTCGCCGCGAGGACGGCGGTCGCCGAGGTCGACGTGACCGGAGCGATCCGGTCGACCATCGCGACCGCGTCGTCGGGCAGGTGCGAGGCGTCGCCGAACAGCGTCTCCCCCGGCGCGACGGTTAGGAGGTTCGTCCCCAGCGCGTCGAGCTGACGGTCGAGCTCGGCCCGGCTCGAGGTGGAGATGCCGACGACCGCGAGCATCGACGCGATGCCGATCGCGATCCCCAGCGCACTCAGGACGACCCGCAGCGGGCGTGTGACCAGGCCGGAGGCACCGACCCGGACGACGTCGCGGATCCGCATCCGCGCGGGCGCGAGCCCGCTCATCGTGCAACCGCCGTACGGGATACGACACGCCCGTCGCGCATCTCCACCTGCCGCGGGACGCTTGCGGCGATCTCGCGGTCGTGCGTGATCACGACGACCGTGGTTCCGGCTGCGTGGAGCTCGCGCAGCAGCCCCATCACGGCGCGTCCCGACGCGGAGTCCAGGTTGCCCGTCGGTTCGTCGGCCAACAGGAGCGCGGGCTCGGCCACGACCGCCCGGGCGATCGCCACTCGCTGCCGCTCGCCGCCCGACAGCTCGTGTGGGCGGTGCCCTACTCGATGCTCGAGCCCGACGCGCGCCAGTGTCTCGGTGGCCCGGCGCCGTCGTTCCCGTTGGCCGACACCGAGATAGAGCAACCCGTCGGCGACGTTGTCCAGAGCGGCGACGCCGGGCGCGAGGTGGAACTGCTGGAAGACGAACCCGATCCGCCGGGCCCGCAGCGCCGACAACGCGCTGTCGGACAGGCGGGAGACGTCGTGCCCGTCGATCACGACCGTGCCTGTGCTCGGCCGGTCCAGGGTCCCCAGCAGGTGCAGCATCGTCGACTTCCCCGAGCCCGAGGGCCCGACGAGCGCGACGAGCTCGCCCCGGGCCACCCTCACGGACACGTCCCTCAGCGCGGTCACCCCGCCGGCGTACGTCTTGCCCACATCCTGCGTCTCCACGATCCAGGGACTCATGACGGGACCACCACGTTCGTCCCCTCTGCGAGGCCCTCGCCGGACACCTCGACCTGCCCGTCGGCGAACAGACCGACCTCCACGGCGACGTACGAGGTGGTGCCGTCGTCGGCGACCACCTCCAGGCCGTAGCCGCCCTCCGCGAGCGCGACGAGGGCGTTCACCGGTGCCGCGAGGACGTCCTCGCGCTCCTCCGTCACGATCGTCACCTCGACGGGGGCCGCGTCGAGACGGCCGAGCGCCTTATGCTTGCCGATCCGTACGGTCACGGGGACGGTCGTGGTCTCCTCCCCACCCTGCGGATCCTGCTCGGCCGTCGCCACGGTGCCGACGTCGCTGACACGACCTGCGACGGTCGTGCCGTCGGGGAGCGTGACCGAGACCGCGTCCCTCTCACGGACCTCGTCCTGGTCGGCCGCGTCGAGATCGACCGCGACCGATCGCCGCCTGCTGGTGGTGGTGAGCACTGGGCCGGTGGCCAGATCGCCGACCGCCAGCGAATGGCTCGCGACGCGGACGGCACCCGCGGCGACCACGACGTCGCCAGGCTCGACGCGACCGGTCTCGTCGATGCCGAGATCTTCCTGCCACCGCTCGACCGCGTCGGCGGTCGCCTCGGTGAACTCCTCGTCGACGGTGAAGCCGCTGTATCCGAGGGCGGCGAGGTTGCGCTCGAGCTGCTCGACGTCCTCCCCCTCGACACCGTCGGACAGCGGCCGGTATGCCGGCACCGTGCCGTACAGGAGCACGACGGGCCGGGCATCGACCTCGAACAGGCGCTCCCCCCGCTCCACTGTCCTGCCGGTCCCCCGGAGCCAGGTCAGCGTCCCGCTCCCCCGCGCCGAGACCGTCGTCGCGGTCCCGTACCCGAGGGTTCCGGCCAGCGACTGCGTGGCGGACAGCGTCGTACGGACGACCTCGGCAGTCGCTGGGGTCGACGGCTGCGCACTCTCCGGCTCCGGGTCGGCGCCGCCGTACCCGACCGCGGCGGCCGTCGCACCCGCGATCCCGAGCCCCGCTCCTGCCGCGACGGCCACACGGGCGAGGCGCCTCATGCCGTGGACCCCTCGACCTCGTCGCGGGCCCCGGGCTGCAGCGTCGCACAGGCCTCCATCGCCTTGCGGGTCTTCTCGTCGTCCTTGAAGCCCTGGAGCATCGGGCCGCCGTCGGCCTTCGGGTCCGACATATCGACGCCGTGCTCGCGCATGCACGCCGCGAACGCGCGCATCTGCTCGAGCTCCTCCTCGGTCGGCTTGCGGGTCTTCCCGTCGCCCGGCATGAGCGCGCGGCACTCCTCCATCGCCTTCTCGACCGTCGCCTGGGTGGGGCCGCTGCCCTTCTGGCTCCTGAGCGTGATCTTCGGGCCCTGGCCGTCCTCGCCAGGCTTCGGATCCTCCATGGGGACGCCGTTCTCGCGCATGCACGCGGCGAACTCGAGCGCCTTCTCGTCGTCGGTCTTGTCGTCGTCGGACTCCTTCGAGGTCGCGGTCGGCGACGACGAGCCGCCGGCCGACGGAACCCCCGACCCGCCCGCAGACGACCCGCAGGCGGTGAGGAGAAGGAGTATGAGGGCGAGAGGAACGGCCAGGAGCCATGGTGTGTGAGGTCCTCGCTCGGAGGACGGTGCTGTGATGTGCATGCCGCGAGCCTGGTCCCGTGGGCTCGGCACTCCCTCAGGACAACCTCGAGGTCCCCTCAGAGTGTGCGGGCAGCGGCAGGACGACCCGGAACGTCGCGCCGTGCGGCGTCGACCGCCGGAGCACGACCGCACCCGCGTGGGCGCTGGCGAGGGCAGCGACGATCGACAGTCCGAGCCCCGCACCACCACCTGTCCCCCGGGCACGGCTCCGGTCAGGACGGTAGAGCCGGTCGAAGATCTTCGCGGCGTGCTCGGGCGGGACGCCGGGACCGTCGTCGGCGACCTCGAGGTAGGCGTGCCGGCCGACCGGCGGCGCGCCGACGACGGACTGCACCCGGCTCGGTGGACCGCCCGCTGCATAGCCGGCTCGGACGACGACCCGTGCGTCGGACGGCGTGTGCTCGAGCGCATTGGCGACCAGGTTCGTCGCCACCTGGCGGAGCCGGGCCTCGTCCCCGGTCACGACCGGCCCTGCCTCCTCCCCCTTCACGAGCTCCAGACGGAGGACACGACCAGGACAGCGCACCCGTGCGTCGCGGACCACGTCGGCAGCGATCCGCCCGAGCTCGACCCGTCCGCGCGCGAGCACGCGTTGTTCGTCGAGCGCGGCGAGCAGCAGCATGTCGTCGACGAGCGACCCCATCCGAGCCGCCTCGTCCTCGATCCGGCGCATGGTCGCGTCGAGCTCGGGGCCGGGGGGCGCTCCCCCGTGACGGTAGAGCTCGGCGAACCCGCGGATGGACGTCAACGGGGTCCGCAGCTCGTGCGAGGCGTCGGCGACGAACCCCCGCAGCCTCCGCTCGGAGGCCTCCCGGGCCGTCAGCGCCCCGTGCAGGCGTCCGAGCATCGTGTTGAGCGCGATCCCGAGCCGCCCGGGCTCCGTGTGCGGATCGGTGTCGTGGACGCGCGCCTCGAGCACACCACCGGCGATCGAGGCCGCCGTCGTCTCCATCCGTGTCAGCGGACGGAGCCCGATGCGGACGACGGCCAGCGCCGCACCGGCGATGAGGACCATCGCGAACAGGCTCACGGCGAGACCGATCCACAGCATCCGGCTGACCGTGGCCTCGACGTCGGAGAGGGAGGCCGCGACCGCCAGGTATCCGCGGCTCGGTTCGGACGAGACCGCCACGCGCCAGCCTGCGCCGCCGTCGACATCGTCCACGGTGAACGTCGCACCACCGGCGCGATCGGCCAGCGCCGTGAGCGAGGGCAGCTCCGGCCCGCCCCCGTCGGCGGTGCCCAGGAGCGAGGTCTCGCTGCCGTCGGCGTCGACACGGACGATGCGTAGCGTCTCCCCCACGAGGGCATCCACCTGCGTGGTGAGCGTCCTCCCCGCGCCGCCTGTCGGCGGTTCGCCCGAGGCCTCCTGCCGGATCATGAGCTGGCCGCCGCCCGACATGCGCTCCGCCTGATCGTCCACGCGTTCGGTGAGGTAGCCGCGGAGCAGCGCCGTGCCGATCAGGGTGACCGTCACCAGCGCGACCCCCGCGGCCACGACGACCAGCGACGTCATCCGGGCACGGACAGTCCACGACCCCCACGGCCGGAGGCGGGCCCCCTCGGTCACGAGCGGCG
This sequence comes from Mumia sp. ZJ430, assembly GCF_011751845.1. NCBI lineage: Bacteria > Bacillati > Actinomycetota > Actinomycetes > Propionibacteriales > Nocardioidaceae > Mumia > Mumia sp. ZJ430. The sequence continues at coordinate 589,256 of NZ_JAAHFK010000002.1, forward strand.
CTCCCGCACGGTGTACCCCACGCCGCGCACGGTCTGGATCAGCGGAGGGCCGAGCGCGTCCAGCTTCTTGCGCAGGGTGTAGACGTACGACTCGACGATCGCGCCGCTGCCGTCGAACTCGTAGCTCCACACCCGGTCGAGGATCTGCGCCTTGCTCATCACGTGGCCGGCGTTGGTGAGCAGGAAGCGCAGCAGCTTGAACTCCGTCGGCGACAGGTCCACGAGGCGTCCCGCACGGCGGACCTCGTGCGCGTCCTCGTCGAGCGTCAGGTCGGCGTACGCGACGACGGCACTGTGACCGCCTTCCGCAGGACCGCTGCGCCGCAGGATCGCACGCACCCGAAGCACGACCTCCTCGAGGCTGAACGGCTTGGCCACGTAGTCGTCGCCCCCGGCCGTGAGGCCCGCGACCCGGTCGTCCACGCCGCCGCGTGCGGTGAGGAACAGGATGGGCGTCGTCCGCTCAGCGGCGCGCAGCCGCCGAGCGACCTCGAGACCGTCCAGGTCCGGCAGCATGACGTCGAGCAGCACGAGGTGCGGGTCGTACGAGTCCACCGAGGCGAGGGCCTCACGTCCGCTGTGCGCCTGGCGTACGTCGAGGTCGACGAGACGCAGCGTCGAGCTCAGGAGCGTCGTGATGTTGGGCTCGTCGTCGACGACGAGAATCCGCGCGCGCGTCCCGGCCATGGGCTGAGCATCACCGACGAACCTCACGTGCGCCTCGGAACCACCTGAAGATTCGCTGAAGACCTGAGGTGCCGCGCCGCGCTACGGTCGAGGCAGGACTCCGGCACGCGCCGGGACGAACAGGGGGACCCCATGACGTTCGATCCGACGACGATCCCCGCAGCGGTCGTCGACCGGTTGACCGAGGACTACGTGCTCTGGCTGACGACGGTGAACGCGTCCGGCGAGCCGACACCGACGCCCGTGTGGTTCGTCTGGTTCGACGGCGAGGTCTGGATCCGCAGCCAACCCGAGGGGGCGAAGATCGACCACCTCGCCGCGAACCCCCACGTCGCGCTCAACCTCAACAGCGACCGTACGGGCGGCGACGTGGTCGTCCTCAACGGCGCGGGCACCGCCCAGGACGCGATGCCCGACGCGGCGTGGGAGGCCTACGTGGCCAAGTACGACCAGCAGATCTCCGGCCTCGGCTTCACACCCGAGTCGTTCGCGGCGTCGTACGCGGTGCCGATCCACGTGACGCCCTCTCGTCTGCGCCACTGGTAGACCGCGTACGGAGCTCGCCGACGGCCGCGTCGTCGCGCCGGACACGCAGCCCCAGCGCTGACCCGCGGCGGATCGGCTCAGACGTCGAGCGCGTCGAGGGACTCGAACGGTCCGACGACGGCGAGCGCGGGCTTGCCGGCGAACAGCCGGGCGACCTCGCGGGTGTCGTCGAGCGTGACGGCGTCGATGTTGGCCAGGAGCTCGTCGAGGCTCGCGAGCTCGCCGTTGAGGAGGTCGGCCTTGCCGATCCGCGACATCCGGGACGCCGGATCCTCCAGGCCGAGGACGACACTGCCCTTCAGCTGGCCCTTGCCGCGCTCGAGCTCGTCGGCCGACGGTCCGCGCTCGGCGTAGGTCCCGAGCTCGTCCCGTACGACCTTGAGGACGTCGCGCAGCTTGCCGGGCGCGCAGCCGGCGTAGACGCCGAGCATGCCGGCGTCCGCATAGCTGGAGCCGAACGAGTAGACCGAGTACGCGAGTCCGCGCTTCTCTCGGATCTCCTGGAACAGGCGCGACGACATGCCGCCACCGAGCACGGCGTTGAGCACGCCCAGAGCGTGCCGCCGCTGGTCTCCCCGGGCCAGGCCCGGGAGCGCGGCGACGACGTTGGCCTGCTCGGTCGGACGGGTCACGAGCCCACGAGCCCGACGGAAGCGTGTCTTCGTGGCGCGCACACGAGGCGTCACCGGCTCGGCGTCGCCCGCAGCGGCCAGGAAAGGACCGAACGCGTCGGCTACCTGGGCCACGACACGGTCGTGGTCGACGTTGCCGGCGACCGAGACGACCATCGCGGACGGACGATAGCGGCGCCGGTAGTAGCGGACGATCTGCTCGCGCGACAGCGTGCGGATCGAGTGCGGGTCGCCCGCGACGGGGCGGCCCAGCGGCGTCGTACCCCATGCGAGGGACGACGCGAGGTTGTGGACGACGTCGTCAGGGTCGTCCTCGTTCATCGCGATCTCTTCGAGGATCACGTCACGCTCTGCCTCGACGTCCTCGGCTGCGATCACCGAGTCGGTGACCATGTCGGCGAGGACGTCGACCGCGAGCGGGAGGTCGTCGTCGAGTACCCGCGCGTGGTAGCACGTGTACTCCTTGCCGGTGAACGCGTTCATCTCGCCACCGACGGCATCGAGCGCCGCGGAGATCTCCAGCGCGGAGCGGCGCCGGGTCCCCTTGAACAGCAGGTGCTCGAGGAAGTGGGAGGCACCGGACAGGGTCGGGGTCTCGTCGCGAGACCCGACCCCGACCCAGATGCCGATGGTGGCCGTCCGCACGCCCGGCATGGCCTCGGTCACCACGCGCAGCCCGCCCGCGAGCACCGTACGGCGGACGAGGCCGCCTTCGGTGAGGAGGGTGCGTGTGGTTCCCGGGGCCTGTGCCGGGTCGAGCGGGACGGTCACTTGTCGGTGTCTGCCTCGGCCTCGTCGCCCGCGACCTCGGCGGTCTCGGTCTCCTCGACCACCGGAGTCAGCGACAGCTTGCCGCGGTCGTCGATCTCGGCGATCGCGACCATGACCTTCTGGCCGACCTTGACGACGTCGTCGACGTTCTCGACGCGCTTGCCGTCGTTGAGATCGCGCAGCTTGCTGATGTGCAGCAGGCCGTCCTTGCCCGGCATCAGCGACACGAAGGCGCCGAAGTTGGTCGTCTTGACGACCGTGCCGAGGTAGCGCTCGCCGACCTCGGGCATCGTCGGGTTGGCGATCGCGTTGATCGCCGCACGAGCCGCCTCGGCGGCCTCGCCCGACTCCGCACCGACATAGACGGTGCCGTCGTCCTCGAGCGTGATCTGAGCGCCGGTGTCGTCCTGGATCTGGTTGATGACCTTGCCCTTGGGGCCGATCACCTCGCCGATCTTGTCGACCGGGATGTGGATCGTGATGATCCGCGGCGCGTACAGCGACATCTCGTCCGGAGCCGCGATGGCCTCGTTCATGACGTCGAGGATCGTGAACCGGGCGTCACGCGCCTGGGTCAGCGCGCCCGCCAGGACCGACGCCGGGATGCCGTCGAGCTTGGTGTCGAGCTGCAGCGCGGTGACGAACTCGCGGGTGCCGGCGACCTTGAAGTCCATGTCGCCGTAGGCATCCTCGGCGCCGAGGATGTCGGTCAGGGTGACGTACTCGGTCGAGCCGTCGACCTCACCCGAGATCAGGCCCATGGCGATGCCCGCGACCGGGGCGCGCAGCGGCACACCGGCGTTGAGCAGCGACATCGTCGAGGCGCAGACCGAGCCCATCGAGGTCGAGCCGTTGGAGCTCAGCGCCTCGGAGACCTGACGGATCGCGTACGGGAACTCCTCGCGCGTCGGCAGCACCGGCATGAGAGCGCGGCCAGCGAGCGCGCCGTGACCGATCTCGCGACGCTTCGGCGAGCCGACCCGGCCGGTCTCACCGGTCGAGTACGGCGGGAAGTTGTAGTTGTGCAGGTAGCGGCGCGCACGCTCGGGCGAGAGCGTGTCGAGCTTCTGCTCCATCGTCAGCATGTTGAGCGTGGTGACACCCAAGATCTGGGTCTCGCCGCGCTCGAACAGCGCCGAGCCGTGGACGCGCGGGATCGTGCCGACCTCGGCGTGCAGCGTACGGATGTCGGCCAGGCCGCGTCCGTCCATGCGAACCTTGTCGGTGAGCACACGCTCGCGCACGAGCTTCTTGGTGACCGCGCGGACAGCCGCACCGATCTCCTTCTCGCGACCCTCGAACTGCTCGCCGAGCTTGTCGAGCACGTCGGCCTTGATCGCGTCGAGACGCTCCTCACGCTCCGCCTTGCCGGCGATCGTGAGGGCCTCGCGCAGGTCGTCGGAAGCCGCTGCCTCGACGGCGTCGTGCACGTCGTCCTGGTAGTCGAGGAAGACCGGGAACTCCTGCACCGGCTTGGCGGCGGACGCGGCGAGCGCGGCCTGTGCCTCGCACAGCGTGCGGATGAACGGCTTGGCGGCCTCGAGGCCCTCGGCCACGACCTCCTCGGTCGGCGCCTTGGCGCCACCGCGGACGAGGTCCCACGTGACGTCGGTTGACTCGGCCTCGACCATCATGATCGCGACGTCGTCGCCCGCGATCCGGCCCGCGACGACCATGTCGAACACGGCGTTCTCGAGCTCGGAGTGCTTCGGGAAGGCGACCCACTGGCCGTCGATCAGCGCGACGCGGACGCCGCCGATCGGGCCCGAGAAGGGCAGGCCGGAGATCTGTGTCGACGCCGACGCGGCGTTGATCGCGAGGACGTCGTAGGCGACGTCAGGGTTGAGCGAGAGGACGGTGATGACGACCTGGACCTCGTTGCGCAGACCCTTCTTGAAGGTCGGGCGCAGCGGGCGGTCGATCAGGCGGCACGTGAGGATCGCGTCCTCGCTGGGCCGGCCCTCGCGGCGGAAGAACGAGCCGGGGATGCGGCCCGCGGCGTACATCCGCTCCTCGACGTCGACCGTCAGAGGGAAGAAGTCGAAGTGGTCCTTGGGGTGCTTGCCCGCCGTGGTCGTCGACAGCAGCATCGTGTCGTCGTCGAGGAAGGCAGTCACTGCACCGGCGGCCTGGCGAGCCAGCACACCGGTCTCGAAGCGGATCTCCCGCTTGCCGAACCGACCGTTGTCGATCACAGCAGTCGTGGAGTGAATCTCGGGTCCCGTCATGGGTACCCCTTTCTCACGCGCATCCGCGCGTGGGTCTCGCGGAGCAGTCACGCGAGCGGGTCGTGCGCACCTTCGTGGGTGCGCCGGCTCCGATGGGCGCCGGTCTTCGATCGAGGTCCGCGAAGTGCGAGCGTCTCGTACGCCGCCATCCGCGAGCCACTACCGAGGACCGAGCGTCGACCCGGGCGCTGCTCCGTCTGTGAGGTGGTGCGATATGAAGTTGTCAGGTCGAGGATGTCCTTGAGCCCAGTCTGCCTGAGCCCGGACCCCTCGTGCATGCGACGAACGGCCCGTCCGTGGCGGAGGGGCCGCTCGTCGCCGAGATCATCGACGCAGGCCGAGGCGCTCGATGAGGCCGCGGTAGCGCGCGATGTCGTTCTTCTGGAGGTAGTTCAGGAGGCGACGGCGCTGGCCGACCATCAGCAGCAGGCCGCGCCGGCTGTGGTGGTCGTGCTTGTGCGTCTTGAGGTGCTCCGTCAGGTGCGCGATGCGCGCCGTGAGGAGTGCCACCTGGACCTCCGGAGAACCGGTGTCGCCCTCAGTCGTCGCGAACTCCGCGATGATGTCCTTGCGGTCGACGTCCTTGATCTCGGCAGGGGTGTACGTCTTGGTCGCGCTCACGCGGTCTCCTTGTGGTCGTTGCACGGCGCGCCGGGGCAGGTTCACCCGGGCACTCTGGATCCGTGGCCGTTCTGACGGCAGCGTCCAGGATATCAGCGGCCCCGTAGCATCCCTAATCTGCGCTTGCCCCTGCTCCCCCGGGCGCGCACGATCGGAGGTACCGACCGAACGAGGGGGACGCATGTCCGAGTTCGAGACCGAATCCTACGACGCCGAGGCGCCGCTCGACGAGGACCAGCCCGACGAACGTCTCACACCCGACCCCGACGTCGACCCGCAGCCCGGCATCGACGTCGACGAGGTCGATCCGGATGCCGAGGCGAACGAGGCCGACCAGATCGACCAGGCGTGGGAGGTCGTGCTCGACGACGACACCGAGCGCGGGTGAGGTGACCGTCACGACCCACCGTACCGGGTCGGGGTCGCCCCGGAACGAACCCTGAGATCGCTCCGAAGCCTTTGCTCCGTACGCCCTGGTGGGCCCAACCTAGGAGCGTGTCCTCAGGATCTGCAGCTCCCGCCCGCCCGCGCCGTCGCCGGCCCCTCGTGCTCGCGCTCGTGGCCGTGGTCTCGCTGGTCGTCCTGGCCGTCGGTGGGTTCGGCGTCTTCATCGCGGTGGCTCTGGTGACCGCGAAGGTCGACACCATCGGCGAGGTAGCCTTCGACCGCCCGCTCGCGGTCCCGCCGCTCGCCCCGTCGCGGGTCGACGCCAACGGGACCCGCGTCTTCGCGCTGCGGATGCAGCAGGGCGAGTCCGACCTCGGGGCGGGGCGACCGACGCCGACGTGGGGGTTCGACGGGGACTACCTCGGGCCGACGCTACGCGCCGCGCGTGGGGAGAAGGTCCGCGTCGAGGTGACCAACGGCGTCAGCGAGGCGAGCACCGTCCACTGGCACGGGATGCACCTCCCGCCAGCGATGGACGGCGGCCCGCACCAGTCGATCGAGCCGGGAACGACCTGGAAGCCGCACTGGACGATCGACCAGCCGGCGGCGACCCTCTGGTACCACCCGCACCCCCACGGCCAGACCGCCGCGCACGTACGACGAGGGCTGGCGGGGATGTTCCTCCTCGACGACGCCGTGGGTACGGACGCCCCCGTCGCGCAGGTGCTCCCCCACGAGTACGGCATCGACGACGTCCCGCTGATCGTCCAGGACGTCCGGTTCGAGGACGACGGCACGCTGGACGAGAACGGCTCGTTCCTGAGCCCCGTCGGGCTGCTCGGCGACACGACCCTCGTCAACGGGACGCCGGGGCCGTACGACGAGGTCACCGCCGAGCGCACCCGCTACCGGATCCTCAACGCCTCGAGCGCCCGGACGTACACGTTCACCTTCTCCGACCGGCGGGAGTTCGCGCTCGTCGGGACCGACGGCGGGCTCGTCGAGAAGCCCGTCGCGCTCCGCGAGGTGGTGCTCACGCCCGGGGAGCGGGCGGAGATCGTCGTCACGATGACACCGGGCGAGCGCACCGTCCTGCGCAGCGCCCCGCTCCCTGACGACCGCGGTTCCGGCAACCGGCTCGCCGGGGACGACGACGAGCTCGACATCCTCGAGCTGCGCGCCGCCGACACGCTGACCTCGTCCGCGCCTCTCCCCCGCCGACTCGCCGCCGCACCGGACGTCGACCCCGACGACGCGGTACGCACCCGGAGCTTCACCATCAGCGCGTTGGAGGTCAACGGCCGAAAGATGGACATGAACCGCGTCGACGCCCGGGTCGAGGCGGGATCGACCGAGATCTGGGAGCTGTCGGCGCGCGACGGGAGCCCGCACAACTTCCACGTGCACGACGTCCAGTTCCGGGTGCTCGACGTCGGCCGCCGTGACCCGGCGCCCGATCAGCGTGGGTGGAAGGACACGGTGAACGTACGGCCGGGCGAGCCGGTGCGGATCGCGATCCGCTTCGACCTGCCCTCCGGAGCCGACGGCCCGGGCGACTCGCCGTACATGTTCCACTGCCACCTGCTGCGCCACGAGGACTCCGGCGCGATGGGCCAGTTCCTCGTCGTTCCGCCAGGTCAGGGTTCCGACAGTGCCGAAGGCGACCCCGTCGCCCCGTCGACCACCCACCGGCACTGACAGAAAGGCACCCTCACCTCGAGGTGCCGAGGGCCTCTCGCACGTCGCGGACGTCTCGATGCATCCGGCCGATGAGCGACTCCACGTCGTCGAAGCGGATCTGGCCGCGGACCCGCGAGACGAAGGACACCGAGACGTCGACCCCGTAGAGCTCGAGATCGTCGCGGTCCAGCACGTACGACTCGACCCGACGCTGGTTGCCGTCGAACGTCGGGTTGGTGCCGACGCTGATCGCCGCCGACAGCACGTCACCGGTGTCGTAGCGGCGGAGCCACCCGGCGTACACGCCGTCGGCGGGCACGGCGCAACCGACGGGCGGGAGGACGTTCGCGGTGGGGAAGCCCATCTGGCGCCCCCGCTTGTCCCCCTCGATAACCGTGCCGCGGACGCTGTGGGGGCGTCGCAGCACGCGCGCCGCCTCGGCGACGTCGCCCTCCGCGACCAGCGCACGGACGTACGTCGAGGAGTAGACCGTCTCGCTGTCTCCGTCGAGCCCGACGCCTTCGGCCACGAAGCCGTGAGCGACGCCGCTCTTGATGAGGGTGTCCACGTCGCCGGCCGCCTTGCGCCCGTACGTGAAGTTGGCGCCGACGACGACTCCCGCCACCCGCAACTGACCGATCAGGATGCGCTCGACGAACTCCTCAGGACTCCACGAGGCCATCTCGGTGCCGAAGCCCAGCACACGGACCTCGTCGGCGCCCGCCTCCTGGAGCAGGGCGACGCGCTGCTCGACCGTCGTGAGCAGGTCGGGCGCACGGTCGGGCGCGAACACTGCCGTCGGGTGCGGGTCGAAGGTCACCGCCACCACCTCCAGCGGGGTGCCCGGGGACAGCTCGGCCGCGCGCTCGCGGGCGCGGGCCAGCACGTGCCGGTGTCCGACGTGGACGCCGTCGAAGACTCCGACGCACACCACACTGGGCTCGGTGCGCGGTTGAGTACGCGCGCCCTCGATCGCTCGCCAGACATTCACAGGGCAACTGTGCCACGGACGACCGACGGGCTCGCGCTCGTCCCCCCGACAGGATGAGAGTCCTCTCATCCTCGCTTCATGTTCTTGCGATGCTGAGCAAGGACGGTGAACGCCATGACGTTGTCGACCAAGATCGCCCTCGCACTCCTGGGTGTGCTGATCGCCATCGTCGGAGGGACGGCGGCGATGGCCGCGATGAGCACCCCCAGCCCGTCGCCTGCGGACACCGACCCGGTCCGGTCACCCAAAGTCCAACCTCCCCCACGGCCCCGACGGCCACCGCAACGTCGGCCCCGTCGCCGACCGATGACGACGCCGGCGAACACGACTGAGCGCGACCACAGGCTTCTCCGTACGGCAGAGCATCACCGGGGTGGTCGCGCTGCGACCTCGCGCGGCTCCGGGCGGTCGTCCGGGCCCGGCGCCATGCAGGTGTCGATGACCTCGGCCACGTCGACCGGCACGAAGTAGGGCATCGGCCGCGGCCGACTCACCAGCTGGCGATAGCGGACCTCGAGGGCGTCGTCGCGGTGCCCGATCTCGTACGGCCCGTAGCCGCACGCGCCGAGGTAGAGCGTCGCGCCGAGGCCCCACACGTCGCTGGCGGGCGACGGCACACCGTACCCCTGCGGATCGGCCTGCTCGGGCGCGAGGTAGTCGTCGGTCCCGACGACGTAGCCGTGCGGGGGCGCCCATGATGACGCTGCTGGGCTTGACGTCGAGGTGCACCACGTCGCGTACGCGCAGGTAGTGCAGTGCCGACGCCAGCTCGAGCCCGAGCGGCAGCAGCTGCTGGACCGGCAGTGCGCCGTGCTTGCGTACGAGCGAGGAGAGGCGCGGGCCGTCGAGGTTCTCGAGGATCAGGTACGGCCGTGCCGCGGGCCGTCGCGCCGGACGCCGAACCGGCGCACGATCGCGGGATGGGCCAGATCGGCGAGCGTGTCGGCCTCGCGCTCCAGCCCGCGAAGGGTGGTGGGGTCATCGGTCTGGTCGGGCCGTACGACCTTGACGACCACCGGGGCGTGCAGGATCTCGTCGAACGCGAGGTAGGCCTCGTACGCATTGCCTCCGCCCCGCAGCTATCTGAGACGATGCCGACCCGCGGTGAGACCGCTATGAGGCTGCCGTGAGAGCCCTCTTATGCCGCGTTCACCGGACCAGACGGTCAGAGAAGCGGGCGCAAGGGGACCAGGACGGCCTCGCTGAACCTCGCGCCCCACCGGCGGGTCGCCCACTCCTCGAGGGTGAGCTCGCGCGTGGCAGTGGAGTCGTTGGCGAAGACCTCGTCCATGAGGGCGGCGACTCCTTCGTCGACGATCTCGGCGTTGACCTCGTAGTTGCCGGTGAGGCTGAGCCGGTCGATGTTGGCCGTGCCGATGGTCGACCAGCGCCCGTCGATCGTCGCAGTCTTCGCGTGGACCATCGCCCCCTGGAAGAGCAGGATCCTGACCCCGCCCTTCAGCAGCTGCGTGTAGAAGCCGCGCGACAGCCAGTCGGCGAGCACGTGGTTCGAGACCTCCGGGACCAGCACGCGGACATCGACGCCACGCTGCGCCGCGCGCAGGAGCGCGGCAAGGATGTCCCGGTCAGGGATGAAGTAGGCCTGCGTGATCGCAATCGAGCGGCTCGCCCGGTCGATCGCGTCGAGATACATGTTGCGGATGGGGAAGGACAGGTGGATCGGAGAGTTGCGGTGCGCCCGTACGCGAGGCTCCCACTGCACGGCGCCGGGGTCGGGCAGGTCGGACGTCCCCCGGTCGCGGTGGAGGTTCCAGAAGTCGACGAACGCGTTGTTGAGCTCCCACGTCAGCGGCCCCTCAAGACGCAGGTGGGTGTCACGCCACTTCGTCGCGTAGTCGGAGCCGATGTTGTATCCGCCGACGAACCCCACCTTGCGGTCGACCACCAGGATCTTGCGGTGGTCACGGCCCGTCTTGCGCAGCCGCAGCACGAGGATCCACGGGTTGAAGAACGGGTAGCGCAGCACGTTCACCGAGGCCGGGAAGCGCTTGAACGAACGCTTCACCACGAAGTTCGCGAACGAGTCGAAGATGACGTGGACCTTGACACCGCGCTCAGCGGCCGCGATCACCGCCTGCTTGAACTCCTCACCGACCTCGTCGCCCTTCCAGATGTACGACTCGAGGAGGATCTCCTGACGGGCGCCTCGGATCTCGGCGAGCATCGCGTCAAACAGGTCACGTCCGTAGGTGAAGACCGTCAACGTCGACTCGCCGACCTTCTCCGAGATCGGCGGCAGCCGCGGGAACGTGACCGCGTCATCCTCCTTACGCCGCTTGCGGCGCGCGTCGACCGTCATCAGCACCGCGGCGACCAGGACGATCAGGACGAACCAGATCAGGACCACCCAGAGGACCACCGAGAGCAGCGTCGACATGGGGACAAGCGTAGGTGCTGGGACTGCCGCCGGCTCAGCCGACGAAGACCGCGACCGGACGTGCGTCGGCGCCGCGCTGCTCGTAAAGCGCCAAGAACGCGCCGTCAGGTGCGAAAACCGCGACCGGGCCGTCCGCGCCGAGCGTGAACTCCCGCAGCGGTCGCCCGAAGCGCACCTCCGCTGCCTCCTGCTCACCGAGGTCGACGCTCGGGAACGACGCGCGTGCCGCGTCGTCGAGGCCCAGCACCGTGAACTCCTCTGCGAGCTCGTCGAGCGTACGGGCGACATCGAGGGAGACCCCGCCGACTCGCGTACGACGCAGCCGCGTGAGGTGGCCCCCGACGCCGAGCGCAGCGCCGAGGTCGCGCGCGAGCGCCCGCACGTACGTCCCGCTCGAGCACGTCACGACGGCCTCGACGTCGACCGCGCCCTCGGGTGCAGGGCGCAGGCCGGCAAGCGCGAACTGCGAGACAGTGACCGGTCGCGCGGCGAGCTCGACCTTCTCCCCCGCTCGGACACGCGCGTATGCCCGCTTGCCGTCGACCTTGATCGCCGACACCGACGACGGCACCTGGGCGATGTCGCCGGTCAGGGCGAGCGCCGCCTCACACACCTGCGCGAGGGTCAGCCCGGACGCGTCCACGCGTGTCACGAGCTCGCCGTCCGCGTCGTCGGTCGTCGTCGACTCGCCCAGCCGGATCGTGGCCTCGTAGTCCTTGTCGTGGCCGGCGAGGTGTCCGAGCAGGCGCGTCGCCCGGTTGACGCCGAGCACGAGCACCCCGGTCGCCATCGGATCGAGCGTCCCCGCGTGGCCGACCTTGCGGGTGCCGGCGAGCCGGCGGACCCGCCCGACGACGTCGTGCGACGTCCAGCCAGCAGGCTTATCGACGACGACCAGACCGCTCGGCGTCGCCTCGGTGCTCACTCCCTGCCGTCGAGGTCGTCGGACTCGTCGAGCTCGTCGGCGTCCTTGACCTTGTACGGGTCGGGGTCGCCGGCGTACTGCGCACGCGCGGCCTTCTCCGCGACCCTGGCGTCACGCTCGCGCGCACGGCCCAGAAGGTCCTCGATCTGGCGTGCGTTCTCCGGGACGGCGTCACGGACGAACTCCAGCGACGGCGTGTGGCGCATGCCGAGCTGCTTGCCGACCTCGGATCGGATCAGCCCCTTGGCGCTCTCGAGCGCCACGGCGGTGCCCTCGAGCTCCTCCGCGTCACCCATCACGGTGTAGAACACGGTCGCGTGCTGGGTATCGCCCGTGACCCGAACGTCCGTCACCGTGACGAACCCCAGCCGGGGGTCCTTGATCCGGCGGTCGAGCATCTCGGCGACGACGACCTTGATCCGGTCGGCCACCTTGTTGACCCGCATGCTTCCCACGACTTACTCCTTCTTACGTGGAGACGGGGTGCCGCACGCGTGCGGCACCCCGTCTCACTCAGCGTTGACCGTACGGTCTCAGCTCCGCGGAATCTCCCGCATCTCGAACGTCTCGACGATGTCGCCGATCTTGATGTCGTTGAATCCCTTGAGCGTCAGACCGCATTCGAAGCCCTCGCGGACCTCGGTGACGTCATCCCTCTCACGCCGCAGGCTCGCGAGGTCGAGGTTGTCCGCGACGACCGCGCCGTCACGCAGCAAACGCGCCTTGGAGTTCCGCTTGATCGACCCGGAGATGACCATGCAGCCTGCGATGTTGCCGATCTTGGAGGAGCGGAAGATCTCGCGGATCTCCGCACGGCCCAGCTGGGCCTCCTCGAACTCCGGCTTGAGCATGCCCTTGAGGGCAGCCTCGATCTCCTCGATCGCCTGGTAGATGACCGAGTAGTAGCGGATCTCGACACCCTCGCGGTCAGCGACCTCGGTGGCCTTGCCCTGCGGACGGACGTTGAAGCCGATGATGACGGCGTTCGACGCGGCAGCGAGCATGACGTTGGTCTCGGTGATCGCACCGACACCGCGGTCGATGACCCGCAGCGCGACGTCTTCGCCGACGTCGATCTTGCTGAGTGCGTCCTCGAGCGCCTCGACCGAACCTGAACCGTCACCCTTGAGGATGAGGAGCAGCTCGTCGGTCTCGCCCTTCTCCATGTGCTGCATGAAGTCCTCGAGCGTCCGGCGGCCGGCACGCTGCGCGAGAGCGGCGTTGCGCTCGCGCGCCTCGCGCTTCTCGGCGATCTGCCGGGCCATCCGGTCGTCGGGGACGACCATGAAGTTGTCACCGGCGCCCGGCACGGCCGTGAGGCCGAGCACGAGGACGGGACGGGAGGGGTCAGCCTGGTCGACGTTGTCGCCGTGCTCGTCGAGCATGGCGCGCACGCGGCCGTGGGCAGGACCCGCGACCATCGAGTCGCCGACCTTGAGCGTGCCGCGCTGGACCAGCACCGTGGCGACCGGACCGCGTCCACGGTCGAGGTGTGCCTCGATCGCGATGCCCTCCGCCGCCTGGTGCGGGTTGGCCCGCAGGTCGAGCGAGGCGTCGGCGGTCAGCACGATGGACTCGAGGAGCCCGCCGATGTTGAGCTGCGACTTGGCCGAGACGTCGACGAACATCGTGTCGCCGCCGTACTCCTCGGGCACGAGTCCGTACTCGGTGAGCTGGCCGCGCACCTTGGTCGGGTCCGCGTCGGGCTTGTCGATCTTGTTGACCGCGACCACGATCGGCACGTTGGCCGCCTTGGCGTGGTTGAGCGCCTCGACCGTCTGCGGCATCACGCCGTCGTCGGCCGCGACCACCAGCACCGCGATGTCGGTCGCCTGGGCACCACGGGCTCGCATGGCGGTGAACGCCTCGTGACCCGGGGTGTCGATGAAGGTGATGCGACGCTCGGTGCCGTCGACGTCCGTCGCCACCTGGTAGGCACCGATGTGCTGGGTGATCCCACCGGCCTCCTTGTCGACCACGTTGGCCTGACGGATGGCGTCGAGCAGCTTGGTCTTGCCGTGGTCGACGTGACCCATGACGGTGACCACCGGCGGACGCGCGGCGAGGTCATCCTCGTCACCCTCGTCCGAGCCGAACTCGATCTGGAACGACTCGAGCAGCTCGCGGTCCTCGTCTTCGGGCGAGACGACCTGGACGTCGTAGTTGAGCTCGTCGCCGAGGATCTGCAGGACCTCGTCGTTGACCGACTGCGTCGCGGTCACCATCTCGCCCAGCGCGAACAGCACCTGGACGAGCGAGGCCGCGTCGACGCCGATCTTCTCGGCGAAGTCGGTCAGCGACGCACCACGCGGCAGGCGGATGGCCTGACCGTCGCCCTTGCGGACGCGGACGCCACCGACGGCCGGTGCCTGCATCTGGTCGAACTCTTGACGCTTCGCGCGCTTGCTCTTGCGTCCGCGGCGAGCGGGACCGCCCGGGCGACCGAACGCGCCCTGCGTGCCACCGCGGCCACCGCGACCCGGACCGGGACGGCCACCGCCGCCAGCGAAACCACCGGGACGAGGACCGCCGCCACCGGCACCGGCACCTGCACCGCCACCGCCGGGACGGCCACCGCCGCCACCGGGACGACCGGCACCTGCCGGGGCGCCACCGCGACCACGACCGCCACCACCGGGACCGCCGCGTGCGGGACCGATGGAGCTCTGCTTGGGCATCATCGCCGGGTTGGGGCGCGGCATGCCCGGACGGGGCGCGGGTGCGCCACCCTCACGAGAGGCAGGCGGACGCGGCGGCATGCCGGGACGAGGAGCGCCCTCGCGCTGGCCGTCGCGCGGAGCACCCTCACGGGTGCCGCCGTCACGGGCGCCACCGTCGCGAGGGGCACCGTCGCCACCGCGACCCGGGCGCTGCATGCCTTGGGTCGACGAGAACGGGTTGTTGCCCGGGCGAGGGCCACCACCGGGGCGACCGCCGCCGGCGCCGCCTGGACGCGGGCCGGGACGGCCCGCCCCACCCGGACGCGGACCCGACGCACCCGGACGCGGAGCGTCCGAGCGTGCGGCGGGCGTCTCGGGGCGAGGCGCGGGGCGTGGTGCCGGACGGGGTCCGGACGGCTTCGGCGCAGGCGCCTCCGTGGGCGGGGCCTGCGGTGCGGACTCCGCCACGGGTGCCTCCGGCGCTGCCGCCACCGGCTCCGGAGCGGGCTCCGGCTCGGGGACGGGCTCTGCCTTGGGGGGCGCCGGCTTCTTGCGGGGCCCGGGCATCGGCGCACCCGGGGTCGGGGTTGCCGTCGCTGTGCCCTCAGCGGGCGCGGCGTCAGCGGGCGCGGCAGACTGTGCAGCCCCCGCGGGCTTCCTCGACGTCTTCTTCGCGCCCTGGGCGCGGAACTGGTCGCCGTACTTCTCGGTGAGCCGGCGGATGACCGGCGCCTCGATCGTGGACGACGCGGAACGTACGTACTCGCCCATGTCGTTCAGCGCTGACAGCACGTCCTTGCTGGTGACGCCGAACTCCTTGGCGAGTTCGTGGACTCGGACCTTGGCCACTGTTCTCCTCTTCAGGGGCGATCCGAGCCCCTGAAAGGGCGCAGACCGCTAGTTGATGTGCATGCTCATCGAACGGAAATCATCGACTGCTCATGAGCGTGTGCTCCACTTCTGTCTACGCACCGCCTGTTGACGGTGCCGGCTGCGTCTGCCTGGTCGATCCTCGTACGTAGGCGTCGAGCGGTCCGATGTCCAACGGCCCCTCCAGGCGGAGGGCCCGTGCGAACGCCTTGCGCTGCGTCGCTCGTTCGAGGCACGCGACGTCGAGGTGCAGGTGCGCCCCACGTCCCGGTGCTGCGCCGCGAAGATCAGGCGTGACGAAGGTAATCGCCTCGCCGTGGATCGCCACGACCCGAACCAGATCGGATTTGTCGCCTCGCTCCCGGCAGCCGATGCACGTACGAACGGGCCGTACACGTACCGGAGCCTCCGGAGCCTCGTCGTGTGACGCGCCACCGGCTGGAGTCGAGTGATTCACCGTCTGTCAGTCTAGCGGGTCGCTCCTGGCGCTGTCGCCCACCCTGCTCGACATCCGTCGCAGCAGGGCGGACGACACCTCTCAGCGCCTCGCCGAGTCCTGCACGACCTCGGTGTCAGGCCGGATGTCGATGCGCCAGCCGGTCAGACGCGCGGCGAGGCGGGCGTTCTGCCCCTCCTTGCCGATCGCCAGCGACAGCTGGAAGTCGGGCACGATCACCCGGGCCGCCTTGGCGTCCGGGTCCACGACCGTGACCGAGCTCACCTGCGCCGGCGAGAGCGCGTGCGCGATGTACTCGGTTGGCTCCTCGGAGAAGTCGACGATGTCGATCTTCTCTCCGTGCAGCTCGGACATCACGTTGCGGACCCGCTGGCCCATCGGACCGATCGAGGCACCCTTCGCGTTCACGCCCGGCGCGGTCGAGCGTACGGCGATCTTGGTCCGGTGACCGGCCTCCCGGGCGATCCCGGCGATCTCGACAGTGCCGTCCTCGATCTCGGGGACCTCGAGGGCGAACAGCTTCTTGACGAGGTTGGGATGGGTGCGCGAGACCTGGACCTGCGGACCACGCGGTCCACGGCGCACGCTGGTCACTAGCGCCTTGATCCGCTCGCCGTGCTCGTACGACTCCCCCGGCACGCGCTCGGCGACCGGCAGCAGCGCCTCGACACGACCCAGATCGACGAGGACGTCACCGGGCTCGCGGCCCTGCTGGATCACGCCGGACACGATGTCGCCCTCGCGTGCGGCGAACTCCCCGAAGCGCTGCTCGTCCTCGGCGTCGCGCAGCCGCTGCAGGATGATCTGCTTGGCAGTCGTCGCCGCGATCCGTCCGAAGTCGTCGGGGGTGTCTTCGAACTCCTCGGTGAGGGTGAAGCCGTCCTCGGTCTCCACCCGGTCGCGCGCCCAGACCACCACGTGGCCGGACCGGCGGTCGAGCTCGACCCGCGCGTTGCTGCGGGCACCCGGCGTGCGGTGGTACGCGACCAGGAGCGCCTGCTCGATCGCCGTCACGACGACGCCGAGAGGCAGGTCCTTCTCGTGCTCCAGAGTGCGCAGCACCGCCATGTCGATGTCCATCAGACGTCCTTCCGCTTCAGCTCGGGCTCGATCTTTGCCTTCTTCACGTCCTCGTACGCCACGTCCCGCTCCCCAGTCTCGGTGCGGATCACAGCACCCGCATCGTCGGCGGAGAGGATGCGGCCCTCGAACACGTCGCCCTCTGCAGGCGTCACCTTGACCCAGCGGTCGACGTTGCGCGACCAGTGGCGAGGCAGGGTCAGCGGGCGGCTCGTGCCACGCGTGGAGACCTCCAGCGTGTACGGAGCCGACCCCAGGTCGTTGTTGTCGTCGAGGGCCGTCGAGACGGCCCGGGTGACCTCGGCGATGTCGTCGAGGTTCAGGGCGTTCTCGGCGTCGACGACGACGCGCAGGACTCGCCCCCCAGTGAGCTCGACGGCGTCGAGGTCCAAGCCGCGCGAGGTCACGACCTCGTCCAGCGCCTGCCGGAGGGTGTCGGGGACCGGTGTCGTTGCCATGGCACGCCTCCGTTTTCTGTTGTACCGCGCGTACGTCGTACGCACGGGGCGCTTCCGAGCCAGGGACAAGTCTAGGGCGTCGCCGAGAACGTCACGCGGCGGCCGACCCGGGTCGCGCAGGACCGTGTTCACGGCGCCTCCGATAGCGTGAGGGCGTGACCATTCTCGGTGCGGCGCCCCGCCACGGGGTCGGCCGCCGAACGCTCCTGCTCGGCTCCGGCGCGGTGGCGCTGTCGGCCGTCGCAGGGTGCTCGTGGCTCGACCGTAAGCCGGAGGATCCCGCCGCCGAGGTCCACCCGGACCGCGAGCGCCTGGTCTCCGCGCGCGACGAACAGGAAGCCCTCCTCGCCGCGGTCCGCGCGACCGCGGCGGCCCACGCAGGGCTCGCCGGGTCGCTCGCCGCGTTGGTCGCACGCAGCGAGGAGCGCCTCGCTGCACTCGACGAGGCCCTCGGCGACGACTCCTCCCCTGCGACCGACACCCCGCCATCCCCGGGCGCCACCGCACCAGAACCCACCTCACCCGCTGTCCCGCCCCGTCCGGCGGCCGCGATGAGCGCGCTGATCACCCAGACCCGCACCGCCGAGACCGCCCGCAGCGGCGACTGCGGCACGGCGGTCGACGGCGGGGTCGCGCGCCTCCTCGGCGCGCTGGCGGCCGGCTACGCCCAGGACGTGGTGGTCCTTCGCCGTCAGCGAGGCGCCGCGTGAGGCGCGACGGCGACCATGGCGCCGGCGTCGAGACCGATCCGACGGATGCCTGGCAGAACGCCCTCGCCGGCGAGCACGCCGCGGTCTACGCGTACGGGCTGATCGCGGGTCGGCTCGCGGAGGGCTCTGCCGTGCAGCGCCAGGCCGCGTCCGCGTTCGCCCTGCACCGCAAGCGCCGCGACGACGTGATGGCGCGCCTGGTCCGCGACGGTCAGACGCCCGTGGAGGCACAGCCCGCGTACGAGACCGGCGCGGTCGACAACGCGGCGGGCGCCCGGCGCGTCGCGCAGGCGGTCGAGGCCGGGCTGTGCCGCAGTTGGCTCGTGGTGGTCGGGGTGACGACGGGCGCGGCACGCACCTACGCGGCCACCGCGCTCACGGAGTCGGCCACGACGCTGCTCGCGTGGGGCGGGCAGCCCAGCGCGCTCCCCGGCGTCTCCTGAGCCGGGCAAAACCGACGAGACGTCCGCGGACCGGTGTGCGAAGGTGCGGTCCATGACCTTCCCGACAGCGGCCTTCCCTGACGACGTCCCCGTGCTGCGGGACGGCGACGTGGAGCTGCGCGCCCACCGCGAGGACGACCTCGACGCCCTCGTCGAGCAGTGCCTCGACCCGCAGAGCGTGGCGTGGACGATGATCCCCCGCGGGTACGACGCGGCGATGGGCCTCGAGTTCCTGACGACGACCGTCCCGCAGGGATGGCGTACGGGGTCCGAGCGGGCGTTCGCGGTCGTGGCCACCCACCCCGACGGGCGCCGGCGCTACGCAGGCACCGTCTCGTTGCGCGACCTCGGGTCCGGCAGGGCTGACGTCGGCTTCGTCGCCCACCCCGCCGTACGTGGCCTCGGCGTGATGACCCAGGCGCTCGACCTGCTCCTCGACTACGCGTTCGACACGCTCGCGACCCAGACGGTCATCTGGTGGGCGGTACGCGGCAACTGGGGGTCGCGCAAGCTCGCGTGGCGCTGCGGGTTCACCTTCGGCGGCACGGTGCACCGCTGGCTCGCGGAGCACGGCGGCTACCAGGACGCCTGGGTGGCGACGCTGCACCGCGACGACGAGCGGGCACCGCTCGGCCACTGGTGGTCGCTGCCGACGCTGGAGGGTGAGGACGTGGTCGTACGACCGCTGCGCGCGGACGACGACGCACGGATCGTCGAAGGCGGCAACGACCCGGCCGTCCAGCGCTGGATGCCGACGTTCCCCACCCCGTACCGGCTCGAGGACGCCGCGGCGTTCCGCGCGCTGGTGACCGACGCGGCGGCGACCGGTTCGTCCTTCTCGTGGGCGGTCGCCGACCCGCGGACCGACCTCCTGCTCGGAGCGGTGGGCATCCCGCGCCGTACCGACACGAGCGTCGAGATCGGCTACTGGCTGCACCCGGACGCCCGAGGGCACGGGTATGCGCAGGCGGCGACCGAGACCCTCGTCGCGCACGCGTTCACGCCGCGCGACATGGGCGGGATGGGAGCGCTTCGGGCGTACGTGCGCGTCGACGAGCTCAACCGCGACTCGCTCGCGGTGGCGAGAGCATGCGGGTTCGAGATGTCGGGGACCGAGCGGGCCGGTCAGGTGCGGCGCAACGGCACGTTCGCCGACATGCTCGTGCTCGAGCGTGTCAACCCCCTCATCGACTTCTGAGGCAAGGGCGCAGGAGCGCGGTCCATCAGTGCCAGGATGTGGCACCGATGGACCGCACAGTGCCCACGACAGGCGTCAGCGCGAGGCGAGCTGCTCGACGACGAGGTCCAGCGGGACATTCTCGCGGACGCCGGTCTTGCGGTCCTTGACCTCGACGACACCCTCGGCGAGCCCACGGCCGACCACGACGATCGTCGGGACACCGATGAGCTCGGCATCCTTGAACTTCACGCCGGGCGAGACCTTGGGACGGTCGTCGTACAGCACCTCGACCCCAGCGGCCTCAAGCTCCCCGGCAAGACGCGCCGCGGTGTCGAAGACCTCGGTGTCCTTGCCGGTGGCGACGACGTGCACGTCGTACGGGGCGACCTCGGCGGGCCACACGATGCCGGACTCGTCATGGCTGTTCTCGATGATGGCCGCGACCGCGCGCGAGACGCCGATGCCGTACGAGCCCATGGTGACCGTGACGAGCTTGCCGTTCTCGTCGAGCACCTTCAGCCCGAGCGCGTCGGCATACTTGCGGCCGAGCTGGAAGATGTGGCCCATCTCGATGCCGCGCGCGAGCTCGAGCGGACCCGAGCCGTCCGGAGCGGGATCGCCGGGGCGGACCTCGGCGGCCTCGATCGTGCCGTCGGGCGTGAAGTCTCGTCCGCACACGAGGTCGAAGACGTGCTTGCCGGGCTCGTCGGCGCCGGTCAGCCACGCCGTGCCGCGCGCGACGCGAGGGTCGACGAGATAGCGGATGCCGGAGTCGGACTCCTCCCCGAGCGTCTGCGGGCCGATGTAGCCGCGGACCAGTGCGGGCTGCTTGGCGAAGTCGCCGTCCTCGAACGCGTCGATCTCACCCGGGGCGACCTGGGCCTCGAGCCGCTTGAGGTCGACCTCGCGGTCGCCGGGGAGCCCGACGACGAGGACCTCGCGGGAACCGTCGGGCTGGCGGACCCAGAGGACGACGTTCTTGAGGGTGTCGGCCGCGGTCCAAGGACGGTCGTCGCGCGGGAAGCGCGCGTTCGCCAGCGCCACCAGGGTCTCGATCGTGGGCGTGTCCGGGGTGTCCTCGACGTGGGCCGCGGGGAGCGACGCGATCTGCTCGTCGCTCAGCGGCTCCGGCGCAACGGTGGTCACCGCCTCGACGTTCGCCGCGTATCCCCCCGGCGAGCGGACGTAGGTGTCCTCGCCGTTGACGGCGGTCGCGAGGAACTCCTCGCTCGCCGAGCCGCCCATCGCTCCGGAGACGGCCTGGACGATGACGTAGTCGAGACCGAGCCGGTCGAAGATCCGGATGTAGGCCTCGCGGTGCTCTTCGTACGCACGCTTGAGGCCGTCGTCGTCGACGTCGAAGGAGTAGGAGTCCTTCATGATGAACTCGCGCCCGCGCAGCAGGCCCGCGCGGGGTCGCGCCTCGTCGCGGTACTTCGTCTGGATCTGGTAGAGCGCGAGCGGCAGGTCCTTGTAGGACGAGTAGAGGTCCTTCACGAGGAGCGTGAACATCTCCTCATGGGTGGGGCCGAGCAGCATGTCGACGTCGCGCCGGTCCTTGAGGCGGAACAGGTTCGGTCCGTACTCCTGCCAGCGCCCCGTCGCCTCGTACGGCTCCCTGGGGAGCAGCGCGGGGAACGACACCTCCTGGGCGCCGATGCGGTTCATCTCCTCGCGGACGATCCCCTCGACCTTGCGCAGCACCCGCAGACCGAGCGGGAGCCACGAATAGATGCCGGGAGCCGCGCGACGCACGTACCCCGCTCGAACCAGGAGACGGTGCGACGGGACCTCCGCGTCCGCCGGGTCCTCGCGAAGGGTACGGAGGAAGAGACGAGACATGCGGGTGACCACGGGCGTACTCCTGGTTCGGGGTGGGTGTGCGGTGCCCAGCCTAGCGACCGGGCACGAGACGGATCAGCCGCGGCGGACCCACGCGGACAACCCGTGGCGGGCGTCGGGGAAGGTGTCGGACCCGCCCAACACGGCCGCCGAGGCGGGCGCCGGGCCGCGTGTCAGCTCGTCCTCGCGCTCCACGACTTCGGCCCGGACGCGGACCGCCGTGTTGGAGCCGCCGAGGCAACGGTGCGGGATGCGGACCGTGATCGACCGCCTTCCGAAAGCGACCTGGTCCCCCCTGCACCGGACCACGGCGCCGACATCGCGGCGTACGAGGGAGGCGCGGTGCCACCGGCCGTCGAAGCGGGCCCTGGTCACCGCGAACATCGGGCGGTGCCGGGGCTTGACGGTGACCGAGACCAGGCCGAGCTGTGAGTTCTTCAGGCCTGGCACCGA
The DNA here is from genome assembly GCF_011751845.1 of Mumia sp. ZJ430. NCBI lineage: Bacteria > Bacillati > Actinomycetota > Actinomycetes > Propionibacteriales > Nocardioidaceae > Mumia > Mumia sp. ZJ430. The sequence goes on from NZ_JAAHFK010000002.1 coordinate 611,275, forward strand.
CAGCCGGACGACGACCGCGTGCTTCTTGTTGGCGACCTTCACCTTCGTGATGTCGAGGGCAGAGGTCGCGTCACCACGTGTGTCGGAGAAGCCGCGCGTCTTGGCTGCCGCCGGTGAGGCGGCTGCACCGACGACGAGCGCCGATGCAGCCATCCCGACCGCGAGCACACGCATCCCGCGGCTCACCGGTAGCGGACCCAGGGCGGCTGCTTGGGCGAAACGAGCGACGGGTAGCCGTCGGCATAGGTGTCGGGCCCGGGCTGGGGCGAGCTGACACCGTCGTTCTGGCGTGAGACCAGCGAGACACTGACGCGCACGGGCTTGCGGTTGCGGTCGAGGCAGCGCTGCGGGATGCGCACGGTGATCGCGCGCGCACCGAAACGGATGCGGTCACCGCGGCACCGTACGGTCGACTCGTCCTGGAAGCTGATGAGGGCCAACGACGACCATGGGCCGTCGGGATAGCGCGCCTTGCTGGAGATGAACAGCGGGCGAGCGCGGGCCTTCGTCACGATCGTGACGGTGACTGCCTCCAGCTCGGACTTCTTGAGCTCGGGGACGGTGATGCGGACGACAAGAGCGCGCTTCTTGTTGGCGACCTTGATCTTGGTCATATCGACCGCGGCCGTCGCGTCGCCCCGCGCGTCCTTGAAGGAGCGTGTCTTCGCCACCGCCGGTGAGGCGGCCGCGCCGACGACGAGCGTCGACACCGCCGCACCGACCGCGAGCGTACGGAGAGTGCGCCTCATCGGTAGCGCACCCAGGGCGACATGCGCTCGGAGGTCAGGCTCGGGTAGACGTCGATCTGCGCCTCCGGACCCTCCTCGGGCTCCTCCTCGAGGAGGATCTCGTCGTCGCGCCCGAAGACGGCGGCAACGACCTTCACGGCCTTCGTGTTGGCGCCCAGGCAGCGCTGCGGGAGGCGGACGGTGATCGACTTCTTGTTGAAGCGGACACGATCGCCCTTGCACGCGACGGCGAGCTCCTCGGAGTCCTCGTCCATGAGCATGAGCGGCATCCAGCCGGCACCCTCCATGCGCATCTTCATCGACACGAACTCGGGGCGGCCCTTGGCCTTGGTGCGGACGCCGACCATGACGCCGCCCACCTTCGACTTGCGAAGCCCCGGCACCGACAGGCGCACGACGACGGCGCTCTTCTTGTTGGTGACCTTCACCTTGGTGATGTCGAGGGCAGAGGTCGCGTCGTCCTTGTTGTCGGTGAAGCTGCGGGTCTTCGCAGCGGCGGGCGAGGCGGTCGCGGTGACGACGAGGGCTGCGGCGGCGCCGGCGGCAGCGAGGGCCCGGAGGGTACGGATCATGGGGTGCTCCTGCGTTGATGGTGGCCGCAGCGTAGCCCGCCACAGGGTCAGGCAGAACGGCTGTCTGCTCGCTGTGACGCGATCGAGATCTCGGGTGAGTAGGCCCCGTACGAGGCCGTCACTGTCAGCGGTAGGCGACCCAGCGCGTCATCTTCGTGCCGCGGACCTTCGGCACCCCGTCGATCGGCAGCGTCGGACCCGGGGACGGGTCGAGCAGCACCTCGTCGGGGACGTCGCCGCGAAGGTAGGCGCGGGTGAACACCGCGACCTGCACGCGCACGGCGGAGCGGTTGGCGTCGAGGCACCGTTGAGGGATCGAGACGACGACGCGACGCGGCTTGACCTGCATCCGCAAGCCCTTGCAGCTCCGCCGCTCGTCGTCGAGACGCTGCCACGTCGTGTCCCAGCCGGAGCCACGCCGCACCTTGGACGCTGCGTACTCGGGGCGCCCCGCGACCTTGCGGCCCACGAAGACCGTGAACCCGCCCAACCGCCGACGCTCGAGCCGCGGGATGCGCAGCGCGACCGTGACCCGGTGCTCGGCGTTGCGCACGCGAAGGGACGAGATGTCGAGGGCGCTGAGCGCGTCGCCGCGGGCGTCGGGCACGTCGCGTACTGCCGCCTGCGCGGGTGCGGCGACGAGGCCGAGCGTGAGCAGGACGGCGATCGCGAGCGTCACCGCCGTACGTCCGGCGCGCATCAGAACAGCACCGACGCGAAGGTCGTGGTCTGGACGAAGCCGACGCGCTCGTACACCCGCCGTGCGGGGATGTTGTAGTCGTTCACGTACAACGACACGACCGGCGCGACCTCACGCTGCGCGCGCTCGACGACAGCGGCCATCCCTGCCGTACCGAGCCCCTTGCCGCGGTGCTCGGGCGACACGTACACCCCTTGGACCTGGCAGCCGCGTGCGGTCGCCGACCCCACCTCGGCCTTGAAGAGCACCTCGCCGTCCTCGATGATCGCGTACGCCCAGCCGCGGCTGACCAGCTGCGTGACGCGCGCGCGGTAGCTGTTGCGTCCGGGCAGCTCGGGGCTCTCGCCGACCTCCTCGGTGAACATCGCGACGCTCGCCGGATAAAGGAGGTCGATCTCGTCGATGAGCACCGGGCGCAGCCGCGGGTCAGGCGTCACCGCCGGTGGCCCGGCGATCTCCAGGAACGGCTGATCGAGCCGCAGGGAGCGCGCCGGCCCCCACTCGGGTGCGAGGTGGTCCCACAGCCGGACGACGGCGTCACGGGGACCGACGATCGACGACGACAGTCGGCCGTGGCTCTCGGCTCGGTAGGCGAACGCGTCGACCGCGCGGCCGGTCGCCTCCACCGGGACGAGGTTGGCGCCGACGTGGCAGGCGGAGACGAGCGTGCCGTCCTCGAAATAGCCCCAGACCTCACCGCCCAGCCAACGCGCCTGGAGACGTGTCGTCGTCGCGCGGTGGTCGACGAACAGGTTGACTATCGGGTCACGGTCGATGAGCGTCTGCAGGAGCGGGAGATCGTCCTCGTACAGCACGCGAACACCCGTCGTGGTGCTCAGCATGCGTCCTCCTCCCGCCGGTCCGTGTGGTGAGCCTATCCGGCTACCCACGCACGGGCCATGGTCCGCGGACGACGTACGGTCTGGAGATGCCTGACACACCGCTCGGCGAGCCTCCGCAGGCCCTGCGTGACCCCCTCCGGCTCCTGGAAGGGCAGCTCGACCATCTGCGCGACGCCGTGCTGCTCACGCTCGACGCGATGAGCGACGACGAGCGGCGGCGTACGCGAGTCCCGTCGGGGTGGACGCCGATCGGGCTGCTCACCCACCTCACGCACGTCGAACGCCGCTGGCTGGAGTGGGGGTTCCTCGCCGAGCAGGTCGCCGACCCGTGGGGCGACGCCACGCCGGAGGGCGGATGGTCGGTAGCAGACGACACGTCGTACGAGGAGCTGCGTCGCCGCTTCGTCGCACGGACCGCCCGATCCCGTGAGATCACGTCGGATGCCTCGTTGGAAGACGTCGCGCAGCTCGGTGGACGGTTCTCGGAGGACCCTCCGAACCTTGCATGGATCCTGCTGCACCTGGTCCAGGAGTATGCGCGCCACGCCGGGCACCTCGACATTGTCGCCGAGCTCGCCGGGGCGGGCACCGAAGCCTAGGAGACGGCGACCTCGGGCGACGCGCCCTCGACCGGCTCCATCTCCTCGGCGATCCGCATCGCCTCTTCGATGAGCGTCTCGACGATCTTCGACTCCGGCACGGTCTTGATGACCTCGCCCTTGACGAAGATCTGGCCCTTCCCGTTGCCGGAGGCGACCCCGAGGTCGGCCTCGCGCGCCTCGCCCGGACCGTTCACGACGCAGCCCATGACGGCGACGCGCAGCGGCACCTCCATGCCCTCGAGGCCGGCGGTGACCTCCTCGGCCAGCGTGTAGACGTCCACCTGGGCGCGGCCGCACGACGGGCACGACACGATCTCGAGCTTGCGGGGACGCAGGTTGAGCGCCTGGAGGATCTGGATGCCGACCTTGACCTCCTCGACCGGCGGCGCCGACAGCGAGACGCGGATCGTGTCACCGATCCCTTGGCTCAGCAGCGCACCGAACGCGGTCGCGGACTTGATCGTGCCCTGGAACGCCGGCCCCGCCTCGGTGACGCCGAGGTGCAGCGGCCAGTCGCCCTTCTCGGCGAGCAGCTCGTACGCCCGCACCATCACGACCGGGTCGTTGTGCTTCACCGAGATCTTGAAGTCGTGGAAGTCGTGCTCCTCGAACAGCGACGCCTCCCACACGGCCGACTCGACGAGCGCCTCCGGGGTCGGCTTGCCGTACTTCTCCAGCAGCCGCTTGTCGAGCGAGCCCGCGTTGACGCCGATCCGGATCGACGTGCCGTGGTCCTTCGCGGCCTGCGCGATCTGCTTGACCTGGTCGTCGAACTTGCGGATGTTGCCCGGGTTGACGCGCACCGCGGCGCAGCCGGCCTCGATCGCGGAGAAGACGTACTTCGGCTGGAAGTGGATGTCGGCGATCACGGGGATCTGCGACTTGCGCGCGATGTCGGGCAGCGCCTCGGCGTCGTCCTGGCTCGGGCACGCCACACGCACGATGTCGCAGCCGGCAGCGGTGAGCTCGGCGATCTGCTGGAGGGTCGCGTTGACGTCGACCGTCGGCGTCGTCGTCATGGACTGCACCGAGATCGGGGCGTCTCCGCCGACCTCGACCTTGCCGACCTTGATCTTTCGGCTGGGTCGGCGGGGCCGGAGCACCGGCGGCGGGGCGGCCGGCATTCCCAGGTTGACGTCCATGCGGTTCCAGGTCTCCTCGGTACGGATCGAACGGTGCGGATCGAGATCAGGTGGTGCGACGGTCAGGTCAGGCGTACGGGGTTCACGATGTCGACGTAGACCAGGATGATGCCCATCACCAGGAGGACGGCACCCATGGCGTACGCGACGGGGAGCATCTTGGCGACGTCGACCGGCCCCGGGATCGGCTTGCGCCGCAGCCTCGCGATCGCGTTGCGCAGCCCCTCCCACAGCGCCCCGGCGATGTGGCCGCCGTCGAGCGGGAGGAGCGGGATCAGGTTGAAGATGCCGATGAAGAGGTTGATGCTCGCCAGCAGCAGGGCGACGAAGTGGACGCGGTCGGTCCACGTGGTGCCTTCGGCCGACGTCACCTCGCCGGCCACACGGCTCGCACCGACCGGGCTCATCGGCGTGTCGTCCGCGCGCTCGGCGCCGAACGCGGCCTTGGTGACCTCGACCATCTTCTCGGGCAGCGACCCGATCGCCTTGACGGTGTTGACCGTCATGTCGCCCATCGTGGTGACGACATAGCCGAGGCCTTCGCGCTCGTACGTCGGCGTCGGCGAAACGCCCAGGAAGCCGACGTCCTCGACCTTGTCGGGATCGTCCAGCGACGTCCGTGCCTGGACGGACGTGTTGACGGTGACCGTACGGTCGGTGCCGTCGCGCGCGAACCCGATGGTCGCCGGTGCATTGCCGTTGGCCCGGATCGCGCGCGAGAGCTGGTCCCAGCTCGTGACCGGAGTGCCGTTGAAGGACGTGATCTCGTCGCCGACCTCGAGACCGGCCTGCTTCGCTGGCGCGACCGGGTCGGAGGTGGTGCAGGTGCGTCCGGCCTCGCTCGACGGGATCGCACAGTCCGACACCGCCGACACGGTGGTGTTGACGGTGCTCGCGCCGATCGTCATGAAGACGGCGGCGAACAGCACGAACGCGATGACGAGGTTGACGGCCGGGCCGCCGACCATCACGATCGCCTTCTTCCACCACGGCAGGCGGTAGAACAGGCGCGGCTCGTCCTCCGGCGTCACGTGCTCGTACTCCGCCGAGCGGGCGTCGGAGATGAGTTGGGTGAACATCCCGGTGTTGGACTGGCGGACCTGCCCGGGGCCGTCGCCAGGGTGCGGCGGGAGCATGCCGACGATCTTCACGAAGCCGCCGAGCGGGATCGCCTTCACGCCGTACTCGGTCTCGCCCTTACGGGTGGACCAGACCGTGCGGCCGAAGCCGACGAAGTACTGGGTGACCTTGGCGCCGAACTTCTTGGCCGGGAGCATGTGCCCGACCTCGTGGAGCGCGATCGAGACCGCGAGGCCGATGACCACGGCGACGACACCAAGGGTATAGAGCAGCACCTCCGTCATCGGCGCTCCTTTGCGGCACTCTGGTGGCCCGCGATCAGCTCGTGGGTTCTCGTACGGGCAGTCGTGTCGGCCGCCAGGACGTCGTCGACGGTCAGCGGCTCCTCTTCCGAGAGTACGCGCGCGGCGGTGAGGTGTTCGTCGAGAACGGCGCCGACGGTGTCCACGATCCCGAGGAACGGCAGCTCTCCGGCGAGGAACGAGGCGACGCACGCCTCGTTGGCGGCGTTGTAGACCGCAGGGGCGGTGCCTCCGGCGGTCCCGGCACGACGGGCGAGGCGTACGGCGGGGAACGCGTCGTCGTCCAGCGCGGCGAAGTCCCACTGCGAGGCCTTCGTCCAGTCGCAGCCCGGGCCGGCGTCCGGGACACGGTCGGGCCAGCCCATGCCGAGGGCGATCGGGATCAGCATCGACGGCGGCGACGCCTGCGCGATCGTGGAGCCGTCGACGAACTCGACCATCGAGTGGATCATCTGCTGCGGATGGACGACGACGTCGACGCGCTCCATCGGCACGTCGAACAGAAGGTGTGCCTCGATCACCTCGAGGCCCTTGTTGACCAGGGTCGCGGAGTTGATCGTGATGACCGGCCCCATCGCGAAGTTGGGGTGCGCGAGCGCCTGCTCGGGGGTGACGTCGGTGAGCTCGTCGCGGGTACGGCCACGGAACGGGCCGCCACTCGCAGTGAGGACCAGGCGACGCACCTCGTCTGCCGTGCCGCTGCGCAGCGCCTGGGCGATCGCCGAGTGCTCAGAGTCGACGGGCACGATCTGACCGGGCCGCGCGAGGGCGGTGACGACCGGACCTCCGATGATCAGCGACTCTTTGTTGGCCAGCGCGAGCGTCGTGCCTGCCTCGAGCGCGGCGATGGTCGGGCCGAGGCCCACGGCGCCGGTGATCCCGTTGAGCACCACGTCGCACGGCGTCGCGGCGAGCTCGGTGGCGGCGCGAGGGCCGGCGAGGATGCGCGGGAGCCGGTATTGCCCCTCGGCGTAGCCGCGGCGCTGCGCCTCGGCGTACAGCGCGAGCTGGACGTCCTGGGCGGCGGTGGCCTGCGCGACGGCGACGATCTCGACCTCGTGGGCGATCGCTTGCTGGGCGAGGAGGACCGGGTCGCTGCCGCCCGCGGCGATGCCGGTGACGCGGAATCGGTCGGGGTTCGCGGTGACCAGCTCGAGCGCCTGGGTCCCGATCGAGCCGGTGGATCCGAGGACGACGACGTCGCGGCGTCGTGCTGTGGGCACGCTTCGGCTCTGCACCATGGGGACAGTCTTCCAGGTGCCCCTCCCGTCCCCGATTCGGGCGGTTCTCCACCGAACACCGGTCGGAGTTCGGTGGAGAAGTGCCCGAATCGGGGACGAGGCACGCGCGCTACTTGATCTCGCTGCGCAGCACCCGGAACCAGCCGAGGACGAACGGGACGACGAGCCAGATGAGGCCGGAGACACCGAGGTGCGCCCACTCCTCACCGCTGGGCCCGCCGGCCTGGAACAGCGGTGCCTGTGCAGCCGAGAAGTCGATCCACGGCCACACGTCGCCGAACCAGCCGATGAACGCGACCGCAATCCCGAAGATCGTCGGCAGCACGAACGCCCACGCGAAGTACACGACGATCGCCGCCGGGGAGCTCAGAAGCAGCATGCCGAACGTGATCCCCATGAGCAGCGCGAGTGCCTGCCCGGCGTAGAAGCCGACGAACTGGCTGGCGTCGATGCTCCAGCTCGTCTCCCCGGAGCCGAGGACGGCCATCAGCAGCGTGCCGATCGTGGCGGCGACGAGGGCGGCGACGACGGCGAACAGTGCCGTGATCAGACCCGTGACGACCTTCGCGGCCAGCACCCGGCCGCGGTTCGGCTCGAGGGTGAAGGTGACCAGCGCGGTGCGCTGTGACCACTCGCTGGTCACCGACAGGACGCCCAGGACCGGCAGCAGCACACCCATCGGGATGTTCATCCCGGCGAGGAAGTCAGTGAAACCGAGATTCACGTCCTCGGCGAGGCCGACCCACAGCATGATGATCATGACCAGGAGGCTGATCGCGGCGATCGTGCCGAGGAGCCACTTGCCCGCCCGGGTGTCGGCGAGCTTGCGCAGCTCGACCCGCACCAGCCGGACGAACGGGACGCGGGGACGGGTGAGGTCGATGCCGACCTCGGGAGCGAGCGCGGTCATGCCTGGCCTCCTTGGGGGACGTTCGGGCCGAAGTCGGGGGCGGGAGCCGGCGCGAGCGCGTCGCGCTGGTTGCCGGCGGTGAGCTGCAAGAACAGGTCCTCGAGCCCGGCGCGGTCTCCCGGCCGCAACTCGATCAGGGCGACACCCGCAGCAGCGACGGCCTTGCCGACGTCGGCGGGGTCGGCGTCCGTGACGAACCCGTCCGAGGTCGCGGGCGTGACGTGGATGCCCGCGACCGAGAGCGCGCGAGCCAGCGCATCCGGCTCCAGCGCGCGTACGAAGGTGCCCGCGCCGGCGAGTAGCTCCTCCTTGCGACCCTGGGCGACGATCTGGCCGTTGCCGATCACGATGATCTCGTCGGCGATGACCTCGATCTCGTGGAGCAGGTGCGACGACAGCAGGACCGTGCCACCACGGTCGGCGTAGTGGCGCAGCAGCTGGCGCATCCAGTGGATGCCTGCAGGGTCGAGGCCGTTGGCGGGCTCGTCGAGGACGAGGACCTGCGGGTCCGCGAGCAGCGACTGGGCGATGCCGAGACGCTGGCGCATGCCGAGCGAGTAGTTGCCGACCCGGCGCTTGGCCTCCTTGGCGGAGAGGCCCACGAGCTCGAGCATCTCGTCGACGCGGTTCTTGGGCAGGCCCATCGTGTGCGAGGCGATCGTGAGGACCTCGCGGCCCGTCCGGCCGTTGTGCTGTGCCGAGGCGTCGAGGAGGACGCCGATCTGCGCACCGGGGTTGGGGATGTCGGTGTAGCGGTGGCCGCCGATCGTCGCGGAGCCCGACGTCGGGTGAGTCAGGCCGGTGAGCATCCGCAGGGTCGTCGACTTGCCGGCACCGTTCGGGCCGAGGAAGCCGGTCACCGTGCCCGGGCGGCACCCGAAGGTGATGTTGTCGACGGCGAGGTGGTCGCCGTACCTCTTCGAGAGGTTCTGGACTTCGATCATGCCTCCAGCATCCCCCGCACGAGGGGTCACGGACATCGGCCCATGGGATCGGGACAGATAGCCGAAAGTAGGGGTTCGGCCGAGGATCGGCGACCTTCGGCCGGTACGGGGACGTGAAGGGCTCGCCTAGGCTGGTGAGCGTGGACGAGGTCGACCCCGCGGCGTACCAGCCGCCGCTGCGCTGGTGGAGCCAGGCGTGGCGCCTCGGTCTCGCCTCCGGAGTCGGTGCGATCGTCTGGATCCCGGTCGCTGAGTGGCAGGCCGATCACGCACCGTGGTGGTTCTGGCTCGACCTGCTCGGCGGCGTGATCGCCCTGGCGGCAGTGACGCAGCGCCGCCGGTACCCCGTCGGGGTCGCCGTGCTCACCACGGTCATCGCGATGGGGTCGATGTCGGCCGCCGGCTCCGCGCTGCTCGCCGCTACGTCGCTCGCGACCCGTCGCCGCCTCCGCGAGATCGTGCCCGTCGGCGCCCTCGTACTGGTCCAGACGGTCGTCGTCGTCTTCATCGATCCCTCGATCAGGGACGAGCGGGGATTCGTCCTGGCGATGGGCGTCATGCTCGTCGCGATCGTCTTCGCCATCGGCATGTACGTCGGTTCGCGGCGCGAGCTCCTCTACACGTTGCGTGAGCGCGCCCGCGTCGCCGAGGCCGAGCAGTCCAGCCGCGTCGCACAGGCCCAGATCGCCGAGCGTGCCCGGATCGCCCGCGAGATGCATGACGTCCTGGCCCACCGGATCTCCATGGTCGCGATGCACGCCGGAGCGCTCGCGTACCGGACCGACCTTCCGCCGGAGGAGGTCCGCGCGTCGTCGGAGGTCATCCGCGACCACGCGCACCTCGCCCTGACCGACCTGCGCGAGGTGCTCGGCATCCTCCGCGCCGGCGAGGACGACGGCGATCGACCACAGCCGTCGTGGGCCGACCTGCCCGATCTCGTCTGCGGCGCGCAGTCGGCGGGCATGCGGGTGCGCCTCGACGACGAGGTCTCGGCGCTCGGTCCACCCGAGCGGCTCGGCCGTACGGCTTACCGGGTCGTCCAGGAGGCGCTCACCAACGCCCACAAGCACGCGCCCGACACCTCCGTCACGGCGACGCTGCGGGGTGCGCCCGAGGACGGCGTCGTCGTCGAGGTCCGTAACCCGCTGCGCGTCGGGTCGGTGCACGAGCGGCTGCCCACGTCGGGGCTCGGGCTGGTCGGCCTCGCCGAGCGCGCCGACCTCGTCGGCGGGACCCTCACCCATCGGATCACCGGTGACGAGTTCGTCCTGACGCTGGCGCTACCGTGGCCGGCATGATCCGTGTGGCCCTGGTCGACGACGACGCCCTCGTACGCGCCGGGCTGCGGCTGATCCTCGGTGGCGCCGCCGACCTGGAGGTCGTGACGGAGGCGGGTGACGGCGCGGCCGCGCTCCAGGCGCTGCGCGAGCATCCGGCCGACGTCGTCCTGATGGACATCCGCATGCCGCGGATGGACGGGCTCACGGCGACCGCCGAGCTGCAGCGCGCCGCTGATCCCCCGTACGTGATCGTGCTGACGACGTTCGACGCGGACGACTACGTGCTGCGCGCACTGCGGCACGGCGCGAGCGGGTTCCTCCTCAAGGACACGCCGCCGGAGGTGCTCGTCGACGCGGTGCGCAAGGTCGCTGCGGGCGAGCCGATGCTCTCGCCGAGTGTCACCGAGCAGCTGATCCGCCGCGTACGCGACCTCGGTGACGGGGACGGCGATGCGCAGGCGCGGTTGGAGATCCTGAGCGAGCGCGAGCGTGAGGTCGCCGTCGCCGTCGGCCGCGGGATGTCCAACGCGCAGATCGCGACCGACCTCTACATGAGCCTTGCGACTGTCAAGGCCCACGTCTCGCGGATCCTCACCAAGCTCGACGCCGCAAACCGGGTGCAGGTCGCGATCGCCGTCCACGACGCCGGCCTGGTCTGAGGCCCCCCGCTGGTCCTGTCACTTTCCGTGGGGCCCACCGAAGACGCAGTGCCCCACCGGAAGTTTCCGGTGGGGCGCTCACTTTCCGTGGGGCCCAACGGAAAGTGAGGGCGGGCGTACGGAGGCTCAGGCTTCGATGTTGCTCATCACGTGCTTCACGCGCGTGTAGTCCTCGAGCCCGTACATCGAGAGGTCCTTGCCGTAGCCGGAGTGCTTGAACCCGCCGTGCGGCATCTCCGCGACGAGCGGGATGTGGGTGTTGATCCACACGCAGCCGAAGTCGAGCCGCTTGGCCATCCGCATGGCGCGACCGTGGTCCTTCGTCCAGACCGACGACGCGAGGCCGTACTGGACGCCGTTGGCCCAGCGCACCGCCTCGTCCTCGTCGGAGAACTGCTGCACCGTGATGACCGGACCAAAGATCTCGTTCTGGATCGCGTCGTCGTCCTGCCGGAGGTCCGCCAGCACCGTCGGCTCGAAGTAGTAGCCCTGCGTCAGGTCGCCGCCGGATCGCGATCCGCCTGCCGCGACCTTCGCGTGTCCGGGGAGACGATCGACGAACCCGGAGACGCGCTCGAGCTGCGGGGCGCTGTTCAGCGCACCGTACAGCGCGTCCTCGTCGTCGGGGAGTCCGGTCTTGAGCCCCTTGGCCTGCTCGGCGATCGCGTCGACGAAGTCGCCGTACACCCGAGGCGAGGCAAGCACGCGGGTCGCCGCTGTGCAGTCCTGGCCGGCGTTGAAGTAGCCGGCCTCGGCGATCGCCGCCGCAGCCGCCTCGATGTCGGCGTCGTCGAACACCACGACCGGCGCCTTGCCGCCGAGCTCGAGATGGACGCGCTTGACGTCCTCGGACGCCGATCGCGCCACCTCCATGCCCGCCCGCACCGAGCCGGTGATCGCGACCATCGCCGGTGTCGGGTGCGCGACGAGCGCCCGGCCGGTGTCGCGGTCACCGCACACGACGTTGAGCACGCCCGGCGGGAGGATGTCGGCCGCGATCTCGGCGAGCAGGGCCGTCGAGGCGGGGGTCGTGTCGCTCGGCTTGAGCACGATCGTGTTGCCGGCCGCCAGCGCGGGCGCGATCTTCCAGATGCCCATGAGCAGCGGATAGTTCCACGGCGTGACCTGGGCGACGACCCCGATCGGCTCGCGTCGGATCATCGACGTGTGGCCGGCCATGTACTCGCCGGACGCGCGCCCCTCGAGCACGCGCGCCGCCCCTGCGAAGAAGGTCAACGCGTCGTCGACCATCGGCATCTCCTCGCTGACGGTCAGTCCGCGCGGCTTGCCGGTGTTCTTCACCTCCACGTCGACGATCTCGTCGAGGCGGTCGTGGATCGCCTGGTTGAGCTTGATCAGCGCCGCCTGACGCTCGCGTGGGGTCGTGTCGCGCCAGCCGTTGTCGAAGGCGCCCTGAGCCGCCCTCATCGCCGCGTCGACGTCGGCCTCGCGCGACATCGGCGCGGAGGCGTACGCCTGTCCGGTCGAAGGGTCGATGACGTCGTACGTGGCGCCGTCGAGCGCCGCCACCTTGTCGCCGTTGACGAAGTTCGTGAGGGTCTCGGTCATGACCTCAATCTGGCACAGGCATCGGTCGCTGACAATGGATTGAATGGTCAAGCAGGCCCGTGCCTACGGATTTCGTATCTGCAGCAGCCTCTCGCAACCGAAAACCTTTGCCTGTGGCCGCTTCGTGGGCGATACTCGATCCATGAGCGAACAGTGGGACGACGCACGTCTTCAGCGCGCCGCCAAGGACCACCTCTGGATGCACTTCACGCGCCACAGCACGTACGAGAGCTCGGACGTGCCCGTGATCGCCAAGGGGGAGGGCGCATATCTCTTCGACACCGCAGGCAAGCGCTACCTGGACGGGCTCGCGGGCCTGTTCGTCGTCCAGGTGGGGCACGGCCGTGAGGAGCTCGCCGAGGCTGCTGCCAAGCAGGCCCGCGAGCTGGCGTTCATGCCGCTGTGGTCGTACGCGCACCCGCCGGCCGTGCAGCTCGCCGAGCGCGTCGCCTCGTACGCACCTGGCGACCTCAACCGTGTCTTCTTCACGACCGGCGGCGGCGAGGCGGTCGAGTCTGCGTGGAAGCTCGCCAAGCAGTACTTCAAGCTCACTGGCAGGCCCACCAAGCACAAGGTGATCAGCCGCAACATCGCCTACCACGGCACCCCGCAGGGCGCGCTGTCGATCACCGGCATCCCGGACATGAAGGCGCCGTTCGAGCCGCTCGTGCCGAGCACGTTCCGCGTCCCCAACACGAACATCTACCGCGCGACCGAGCACGGTGACGATCCCGAGGCGTTCGGCCGCTGGGCCGCTGACCGGATCGCCGAGGCGATCGAGTTCGAGGGCCCCGACACCGTCGCTGCGGTGTTCCTGGAGCCCGTCCAGAACGCGGGCGGCTGCTTCCCTCCCCCGCCGGGATACTTCCAGCGGGTCCGTGAGATCTGCAACGAGTACGACGTCCTGCTGGTCTCCGACGAGGTCATCTGCGCGTTCGGGCGTCTCGGCGAGATGTTCGGCGCGGTGCGCTACGGCTACCAGCCCGACATCATCACGTGCGCCAAGGGCCTGACGTCGGGCTACTCGCCGCTCGGCGCGATGATCGCGTCGGACCGCCTGATGGAGCCGTTCCTGAAGGGCCACGAGTCGTTCCTGCACGGCTATACCTTCGGCGGGCACCCGGTCTCGACGGCCGTCGCCATGGCAAACCTCGACATCTTCGAGCGCGAGGGCATCAACGAGAACGTCCGCGCCAACGAGGACGGGTTCCGCTCCACGCTCGAGAAGCTGCTCGACCTCGACATCGTCGGTGACGTCCGCGGCGACGGCTACTTCTACGGGATCGAGCTGGTCAAGGACAAGGCCACCAAGGAGACGTTCAACGAGGACGAGTCCGAGCGGCTGCTGCGCGGGTTCCTGTCCAAGGCGTTGTACGACGCGGGCCTCTACTGCCGTGCCGACGACCGTGGCGACCCGGTCGTGCAGCTCGCTCCCCCGCTGATCTGCGACCAGGAGCACTTCGACGAGATGGAGCGGATCTTGCGCTCGGTCATCACCGAGGGCCAGAACCTGCTCTGACCCGTACGACGCGAAGGCCGCCGTCCCCGTACCCCGGAGCGGCGGCCTTCGTCGTACGTCCTCCGGCGGGCCCGCGCGGCCGTTCCACCACGGCACCCGCTGGGGTACCCGAGCGAAGCGACACCGACCCGACCGTGCACGCTCGGGTCAGTGCACCCCCACACGGGTGCCCCAACCAACCGCGCGCGTCGTACGACGCTAGGCCGCGACCTTCGCCTGGCGGCGGCGGCTCAACTCGTTGGCAAGGACGATCACGACCGCGATCACGAACATCGCCGTGCCGATCACGTTGACCTGCATCGGGATGCCCCGTTGCGCGACGCCCCACACGTACATCGGGAAGGTCACGGTCTGGCCTGCGTTGAGGTTCGTGATGATGAAGTCGTCGAACGACAGCGAGAAGCTCAGCAGCGCAGCGCCGAGGATGCCGGGGAACACCAGCGGGAACGTGACCCGCCAGAACGTCTGGCTCTCCGTGGCGTACAGGTCCATCGCCGCCTGCTCGAGGTTGTCGTCGAGTCCCGAGAGCCGCGCGCGCACCGTGATGATGACGAACGACAGGCAGAACGTGACGTGCGCGATGAAGATCGTCCAGAATCCGAGCTGGCCTCCGAACCCCGCCGACACGAACAATGCCAGCATCGACGAGCCGAGGACGATCTCGGGGGCCGCCATCGGCAGGATGATCAGCGTGTTGAGCGGGCCGCGTCCGGCGAACTGGTGACGCACCAGCGCGAACGCCGCCAGCGTCCCGAGGATCGTCGCGACCAGCGTCGCCAGCAGGCCGATCTCGATGCTGCGGGCGACCGACGAGCACATGCCCGCCGGCTCGCACGGGTTGAGCCAGTTGTGCAGCGTGAACCCGTCGAACTTGTAGACGTTGCGCGACGACGGGTCGTTGAAGCTCATCAGCGCGACGATCGCGATCGGCACGAACATGTAGATCAGCACCAGGACACCGAGGGCGAGGACCAGGTGGTCGCCGATCCACCGACCGAGCTTGTGGAGCGGGCTCATACGAGGTCCTCCGTCCCTACGCGCCGGATGGAGAACACGACGCCGATCGTGATGATGATCATCAGCGTCATCGACAGCGCCCCCGCCGCGGCGTAGTCGCCTTGGTTGGTGAACAGGTTCTGGATGACGTTGCCGATCATGCGCTGGTTGGGGCTGCCGAGGAGCTCGGAGTTGATGTAGTCGCCGGCCGCCGGGATGAACGTCAGCAGCGTCCCCGCGATCACGCCGGGCATCGAGAGCGGGAGCGTCACCTTGAAGAACGCCCGCCGCGGCGACGCGTACAGATCCCCGGCCGCCTCGATCAGCCGGTGGTCGACCTTGTCGAGGCTCGCGAACAGCGGCAGCACCATGAACGGCAGGAAGTTGTACGTCAGACCCGCGACCACCGCGAACGGCGTCGCGAGCAGGCGCCCTTCGTCACCGAGGATGCCGAGGAACTGCAGCGAGTTCACGATCCAGCCGTCGTCGGCGAGGATCAGCTTCCACGACAGCGTGCGGATCAGGAAGCTGGTGAAGAACGGCGCGATCACCAGCACGAGCATGAGGTTCTTCCAGCGCCCGGCCTTGAACGCGATCGCGTACGCCAGCACGTAGCCGAGGATCAGGCACGCGATCGTCGCGAGCGCCGCGTACCAGAACGACCGCAGCAGAGGCTGCCAGTACGCCTGGATCACGTCGACGTAGTTCGCGAAGTGCCACGTCATGTCGTACCCGGTCAGACTCGAGCCCTGCGGGTCGTACAGACTCATCGCGATCAGCGAGTAGAACGGCACCAGGAAGAACAGCCCCAGCCACAGCGCACCCGGCAGCATCAGCCAGTAGCCGGTGAGGCGCCTCCTGCCCCGGGTCTGGGCCATCAGTCGTCCCCGTCCTCGACGCCGGCGCTCGCGTCCTGGCTCGCGTCGAGGAGGAACGCGTACTCGGGTCGCCACGACAGGTCGACCGGGGTGCCGACCGAGAAGATCGGTCGCCGCCCGGTGTTCTGCTCGAACACCATGAGCTCCTGCCCCCACGGCATCCGTACGAGGTACTGGGTGCTGACTCCGACGAAGCTCACGTCGGAGACCACACCGCCCTCGAAGCGGTTGCCCGGGGCGTCGATCTCGCCACCGATTCCGGCGATCATGACCTTCTCCGGCCGGATGCCGACCCAGCCGCGGGTGCCGTCAGCGTGGCAGCGAGGGCTCGGGATCGAGACCGTGGTGCCTTGGACCGACACCTTCACGACGTCGTCGTCCGGACCGAGGATCTCCCCCGCGAGCAGGTTGGACTGGCCGAGGAAGTTCGCGACGAACGTGGTCTCCGGGTTGTCGTACAGGGCCTCCGGAGCCCCCATCTGCTCGATCGCGCCGCCGTTCATCACCGCGACCGTGTCGGCCATGGTCATGGCCTCCTCCTGGTCGTGCGTGACGTGGACGAAGGTCAGCCCGACCTCGGTCTGGATGCGCTTGAGCTCGATCTGCATGCCGCGCCGCAGCTTGAGGTCGAGCGCACCGAGCGGCTCGTCGAGCAGCAGCACCTCGGGGCTGTTGATCAGAGCACGGGCGAGCGCGACGCGCTGCTGCTGCCCGCCGGACAACTGGAACGGCTTCTTGTTGCCCTGGCCGCCGAGCTCGACGAGGTCGAGCATCTCGGCGACCTTCGCCTTGGTGTCCTTCACGCCCCGGCGCTTGAGGCCGAACGCGACGTTCTCGGCCACGTCGAGGTGCGGGAAGAGCGCATAGCTCTGGAAGACCGTGTTGACGGGCCGCTTGTAGGGCTTGTCGTACGTGATCTCACGGTCGCCCAGCGCGATCGTGCCCGAGGTTGGCACGTCGAGACCTGCGACCATCCGCAACGTCGTGGTCTTGCCGCAGCCGGACGGGCCGAGCAGTGCGAAGAACGAGCCCTCGGGGACGACCAGGTCGAGCGACTTGACCGCCGTGAACGCACCGTACGACTTGGTGACCGCCGTGAGGCGAAGGTCGCGACCGGAGGTCGAGCCCTCACGCGTGGTCGTGTCGTCGTCAGCCACCAGTGACATCGGCAAAGTCTCCTTCGTACTCACGCATCTGGAACTCCTCCAGGGCCATGAACGAGTGGGTCATGGCGAGGGTCTCGTCGTCGGGGAAGATCAGCGGATTGGCGGCGAGCTCGGGATCGATCTTCTCCATCTCGGCCTGCGCGCCCTGGACGGGGCAGATGTAGTTGACGTACGCGGCGAGCTTGGCCGCGACGTCGGGCCGGTAGTAGAAGTCGACCCACTTCTCGGCGTTCTCTTGGTGCGCTGCCTGGTTGGGGATGAGCATGTTGTCGGCCCAGATCATGAGCCCTTCCTCGGGGACCACGAACTCGATGTTGGGGTCGCCGGCCGCCAGCACGTCGCCGGACCACGCTTCGCACGCGACGATGTTGCCGGCGGCGAGGTCCTGGACGTACTCGTTGCCGGTGAACGCCCGGATCTGACCACCATCGGCCGCACGCCTCAGGTCCTCAAGCGCGACGCCCCACTCGTCGTCGGTGAAGTCGGCGGGGTCGGCGCCGTTCTTCAGCAGCATGAAGCCCATCGTGTCGGGCATCTCGGTGAGCATCGTGACGCGGCCCTTGAGGTCAGGGCGGGTCAGGAGCTCGGAGAACGAGCGGACCTCGCCGACCTTGGACTTGTTGTACGCGATCCCCGTCAGGCCGGCCTGCCACGGAGCCGAGTAGCCACGATCGGGGTCCCAGGAGAGGTTGCGCAGGGACGAGATGAGGTTCGCATGGAGGTTCGGGACGCGCTCGGGGGCGAGCGGCTGGATCCAGCCCATCTGGATCGTCCGCGCGGCCGCCCAGTCGGTGAGCATGAACATGTCACGGTTCACCGGCTCGCACGCACCGAGCTGGTTGACGATCTTGGCGAAGAACTCGTTGTTGTCGTTGACGTCGGCGGTGTAGCTGACGGTGATGCCCGTCTCCTGCTGGAACTGCTCGATCGTTGTGACGTAGCCGTCCTCGGGCTGGTCGATGTACTCCGGCCAGTTCGACACGATCAGGCGCCCGTCGCTGCTGCGGTCGGGAGCCGCGCAGTCCGCGGGGACCTGGCGGCGGTCGGGCGTGCCGAAGAGTGGGAGCACGGCTGCACTCCCGGCCAGGAACGCCGCAGCCCCCGCGCCCCGGAGCACCGTCCGGCGGCTCATCTGTCTCACCACTCGCGCGACCTCACTCCCTGTCGGGCGCCTGTCGAAGACGCCTCCTGCCGTTCGGCCTGGCCGGAATCGTCACATGTATCGGCACCCTCAGACAAGTGATTCCGCAATTTGTTTACCCTCCCGCAACGAATTCACCTGATCCACTGGGACAGAATGACCGAAATCCGTATCGGATGTGCGGGTCGCGGCGCCATGAGCCGACCACTCGGGCAGGATGAGCCCATGACGGAGCGCAAGGCGGGCAACGGGGCGATCCTCGACGACGTGTCCAAACGCATCATCGCCGAGCTGCAGGTCGACGGACGGCGCTCGTACGCGGCGATCGGCAAGGCGGTGGGCCTCTCGGAGGCGGCCGTGCGGCAGCGGGTCCAGAAGCTCACCGATGCCGGGATCATCCAGATCGTCGCGGTCACCGACCCCTTGGAGCTCGGATTCGCGCGACAGGCGATGGTCGGGATCTGCGTGGACGGGGACGTCTTCGCGGTGACCGACTCCCTCGCCGCCATCCCCGAGCTCGACTACCTCGTCATCACGACCGGACGGTTCGACGTGCTCGCCGAGATCGTCTGCGAGAGCGACGACGACCTGCTCGACGTCATCACGAGCAAGATCCGCGCGATCCCGGCGGTCACGAACACCGAGACCTTCGTCTATCTCCGACTCCGCAAGCAGACGTACGCCTGGGGCGTGCAGTAGCCCACACCGATTCCGGTGGTCGAGAAGGGCGAGGAAGAGCCCGTATCGTGACCTACTCCTGCGCGATCGCGGCCGCCTGCTGTCGCATCACACGCGTCGTCTCGCGGACCCACCGGTCGATCACACCGAGCTCCTCGTCGGCGAACTGCGCAGTGACGCCCGCCATCGCGCGCTGCAACCCCTCGAAGGCGCGGCGCACCTCGGGCGGTGCAGACGCGCGGGCCTCGATGACCTGGCGCCGCCGGTCGACCGGGTCACGCGTGCGCCGGACGAGTCCGGCCTCTTCGAGCCGGTCGACCAGACCCGTAACCGCCCCTGCCGTCAGCGCGGTGCGCTGCGCGAGCTCACCGGCCGCCATCGGGCCCTCGCGGCGGATGATCCCGAGCGCCTTGTGGTCGGCGGCGGACAGACCCATGAGCGAGCCGATCGCCTCGTGGAACAGCACGACGGCGTCGCTGAACTCCATGCCGAGCCTCGCGCCATACGCCTCGACGTCCTCGGTGTCGCGGTGCCGCGCGTGGGTACTCATGTGCTCCATCATGCCGCTCACCACCAGACCTTCCTTGCCCCTTTTACTTCGGCATGCTAAACCTTTTATATGACTAAAGCATTCGGGGTTGCGCGGTCCCTGCTCGCTGCCGCGTGGGGCTTCTTCGTCCACCACTACCCCGTCGTCCTGGCGTTCGGCGCCCTCGCATCGGCGCAGCGCTTCGTTGCCGTCGGCGACATCGACTTCCCTCTCGCGGAGAGCTGGGTCGGCGAGACCTTCACGATGCTCGTCCGCATCGCCTTCGTGGTCTGGGTGGTCCGCCGCGTCCTCCGCGATCGGCCAGCACCCGCCGTCGGGTCGCACGTCACCGGCACGGTGGTCGCGAGCACGGTCTACCTGATGGCGCTCTCACTGGTGTCCAAGATCGGTCTCGACGCGATCGGCTCCCAGCTCGTCTCCGAGGAGCACCAGTCGACCTACTTCTCGTGGGAGCTCGCGATCAAGAACGTCACGGTCATCCCGTTCGTCCTGGTCTGGGTCGTCGTGCTGGTCACCGCCGTCCGCGATCGACGACCGGACGAAGCCGCCCTCAGTGCGTCGGCAGAGCGAGCCCGCGACCAGACATGAGCCCGGCCAGGACGGCGATCACGGTGGTCTCGTCCCACACCGGACCCACCTGCGCGGGCTCCTCGTACGTGACGGCGAGGCTCGGGTGCTCGTGCACCAGCGACACACCGTCCGTCGTCACGGCCAGCGCGGTCCCACCGGCGACCGGCACGACCGGCGCAGGATCGGTCGCCCCTGCCTTCAGTGCCGGCTCCCACGCGACGTCGCGGGTCTCGACCAGCGGCCACTCCCCCGGTCGCACCACCACCACCGCGCGGGGGCGCGCGGCGTCGAGCGCGGCGACCGCGTCCGCGACCTCGGGCATCTTCGCGCCGTCGGCCACCACGAGAGCCGGGTCGCTCCGCTCGATGAGAGGCGCGGGCCGCTCGCCGAGCCACGCCGTCGCACCGACCCGGCCGGCGGCCAGCAGGGCGACGACCGACTCGCGCGACGGCTCGCAGGTCAGCGCGACCGCGTCCCGCTCACGGACGCCCAGGGCACGCATCAGCCCGCCCATCGAGGCGACCTGCTCTAGCAGCACCACGTACGAGGTCGTCCCGTTCGCCGAGCGCAGCGCCGGCGCGTCGGCAAACCCGGCGACGACCAGACGGTCGAGCGCGTCGTAGACGACGTTCAGCCGACCCGTCGACGGATCGGCGGGGTCCTTGGGCGGGGAGAACCAGCGTGGTCCACTCATGAGGCTGTCTTTTCGCCAGGACCGTGCCCCGGCTCACGTGCGGTCGAAGGCAGGGCGCACTGTGGCGTGCCGCCCGGAAGCTTGTCGCGGTGCGCAGCGATCCACCGGTAGACCGGCCACGCCACGCCCCGTACGGGCGCGCACGCGAGGACCCGACCGGCGACTCGCCAGGGCGCTCCCGCGGTACGGAGGTACGCGGCGATCGCCTCGGGGCCTGCCGCCCGCGCGCTGTCGTCGATCCACTGGACCGCCGTATCGACGTCCGCGACGGTGACGTGCAGCGCCTCGAGGTCAGTGAGCTGCCACGCCAGCACCTCGGCCCGCGCCGGCGCCCAGCGCTGCAGCCAGCGTGCGCAGCTCGAGCAGAACGCGCAGTCGCCGTCGTACAGCAGGACAGCCGTCATCATCGCCCTCGGAAGACGGGCGGACGCTTCTCCGTCCGCGCCAGCGCGGCCTCGCGAACGTCCTCGCTCCCCCAACACGCCTCCCAGCCTTTGCGGATGCGCGCGTCGGCATCGGCGTTGCCGGGAGCGGCGTTGAGGACGAGCTTGTTGTACGCCAGCGTCAGCGGCGCGAAGGTCGCGATCTCCTGCGCCCACGCGGTCGCCGACTCGAGGTCTCCGAGCCGGTCCGCGAGCCCACGAGCGTACGCGGTGTCGGCGTCGAGGAGGTCTGCACCGAGCATCAGTGCCTTGGCCGTGCCCGCTCCGGCGACCGCGGCGAGCGTCCGGATGGTCCAGGTGTCGACCGCCATGCCGTTGCGGGCGGTCGGGACTCCGAACTTCGCGGTGGGCGCAGCGACCCGGAGGTCACAGGCGAGCGCCAGCTGCGTGCCGGCGCCGATCGCGGGACCGTTCACCGCGGCCACAACCGGGATCTCGACCTCGGTCAGCGCCGTGAGCATCCCGTACAGCGCCTCGAGGAACGCGTCTCCGTACACGCCGGTCAGGTCTGCGCCCGCGCAGAAACTGCTGCCCTGCCCGGTCACGACGACCGCGCGCGTGCCATCGCCGTCGGCAGCCAGCACCGCCTCGCGGACCTCGACGCAGGTGTCGAGATCAAGGGCGTTGCGGCGCTCCGGGCGGCGCAGCTCGATCTGCGTGACGTCACCCGTACGGGTCACCTCGATCACGGTCGCTCCTCGTGGTCGTCGGGGACGCTCGCGCGCACGGCGGCGCGTCCCCGGTCGCGGCTGATGCGGTCCAGGATGGCAGCCACCCCGTCCTCGTCGTTCGTCGCCACCACCTCATGGACGCTGGCGAGCACGTCGCGGTGCGCGTTGGCGACCGCGAACGCGCGCCCTGCCCACCGCAGCATCGGGAGGTCGTTGGGCATGTCGCCGACCGCCCACACGGTCTCGCGGGCGTAGCCGTGCTCAGCGCTCCACGACGCGAGCCCGGACGCCTTGGTGACACCGCGCGCGGTGATCTCGGCCAGGCCGATGGCCCCGGAGAACCCCAGCTCGGCGCGTCCCGCGAGGACCTCATCCACGCGGCGGTGGAAGTCGTCGGGATCGCTGCCCTCGAGCTTGGCGAGGAGCTTGCCGGCCGGACGCGAGGCGATCTGGTCCCAGTCGTCGAGGCTGTCGTCCGCAGGCGCCTCGCGGACGTACGCGAACCGTTCCTCACGACGCATGCCGTCAGCGCGCTCGACCGCGAAGGCGATGCCGGGGATCGCGGACCGCAGCAGGTCACCGAGCTCGTGCAGCACGTCGGGGGACATCGTGCCCATCTCGGTGACCGTACGACTCGCGACGTGATAGACGAACGCACCGTTCGCGCTGAGCGCCACTCCCCCGGTCGCGTCGCCGACGGCGCTGGCCAGGTCGTCGAGCCACCGGGGCGGACGGGCGGTCACGAACACCGTCGGGACGCCGGCCTCCTCCGCCGCGGCGATGGCCTCGCGGGTGCGTGCGGAGAGCGTGCCGTCCGAGCGCAGCAGCGTGCCGTCGAGGTCGGTCGCGAGCAGCGCCGCCCTTGGTGAGCCCGTACGGTCAGGCATCGGCGGCCGCGAGCTGGCCGCAGGCGCCGTCGATCTCCTGCCCACGCGTGTCTCGTACGGTCGTCGGGATGCCCTTCGCCTCGAGCCGGCGGACGAACTCGCGCTCGTCCTCCGGTCGCGACGCGGTCCAGATCGAGCCGGGCGTCGGGTTGAGCGGGATGAGGTTCACGTGGACCCAGCCCCAGTCGCCGTAGGACCGCAGGAGGTCGCCGAGCATGTCCGCGCGCCATGCCTGATCGTTGATGTCCTTGATCAGGGCGTACTCGATGGACACCCGACGCTTGGTCGTCCGGGCGTACTCCCACGCCGCCTCGACCGCCTCGGCGACCTTGAAGCGGGTGTTGATCGGCACGAGGTCGTCGCGCAGCTCGTCGTCGGGCGCGTGCAGCGAGAGCGCGAGCGTCACCGGGATGCCCTCCGTCGTGAGCTGCTTGATCCGCGGGACGAGACCGACGGTGCTGACAGTGATGTTGCGCGCCGACATCCCCAGGCCGGACGGGCCGTCGTCGACCATCCGGCGGACGGCGCCGATGACGGCCTTGTAGTTGGCCATCGGCTCACCCATGCCCATGAACACGACGTTGGAGAGCCGCCCGGGACCGCCGGGGACCTCGCCGCGCGCCATCGCCCGAGCACCGTCGACGACCTGCTCGATGATCTCGCCGGTGGACATGTTGCGCTGCAGGCCGCCCTGCCCCGTGGCGCAGAACGGGCACGCCATGCCGCAGCCGGCCTGGCTCGACACGCAGATCGTCGCGCGGTCGGGATAGCGCATGAGCACCGACTCAACGAGCGCGCCGTCGAACAGGCGCCAGAGCGTCTTGCGCGTCGTGCCCCGGTCGGCCTCGAGCGTGCGTACGGGGTTGATCAGCGTCGGGAGCATGCCCTCGACGAGCTGGTCACGGATCCCGGCGGGGAGATCGGTCATCTCCGACGGATCGGAGACCAGCCGGGTGAAGTAGTGGGTCGACAGCTGCTTGGCGCGGTATCCGGGGAGCCCGAGGGCCTCGACCGCCTCCTTGCGGGCATCGAGGTCGAGATCGGCGAGGTGCCGCGGCGGCTTGCCCCGCCCCTTGGGCTGCTCGAAGACGAGTGGGAGCGGGTTCGGATTCACGTCAGACATGTCGACCCCAGTGTCCCATCACGCACCAACCCCGCGCACAGTCGTCCGCCTCGTCCGCGATTCGGGCGGTTCCCCACCGAATCCCGGCACGAGTTGCGTGGAGAACTGCCCGAATCGGGGACGGGCAGGAGGTCAGCTGACGGGGACGAGGAAGTGCAGCACCAGCCAGCAGACGGGCGCGACCGCAAGCAGCGAGTCGAGGCGGTCCATGAGGCCACCGTGGCCGGGGAGCAGGTCGCTCATGTCCTTGATGCCGACGTCGCGCTTGATCATCGACTCCGACAGGTCGCCGAGCGTCGCCATCGCCACCGCGACCACCCCGAGGAGCACACCGACCCACCAGCGACCGTCGAGCGCGAACGTCACGCAGAGCACGCCGGCGAGGACACACCCGGCGACCGAGCCTCCGAAGCCCTCCCAGGACTTCTTGGGGCTGATCGTCGGAGCCATCGGATGCTTGCCGAGCTTGTAGCCCGCGGCATAGCCGAAGATGTCCGAGGCGATCGTCACCACGATGAACGTGACGATGCGCCAGGCCCCGTCGTCCTCCGCGGACATGAGCACGACGAAGGACCCCAGCACCGGGACGTACCCGAAGACGAAGACCGCGGCGGACACGTCCCTGACGAAGCCGTCGGCGCCGCCCGGCATCCGGTAGACGAAGATGCCGAGGACGGTCAGGGCCGTACCGATCGCGATCGCCTCGGTGCCGCCGACGTACGAGGCTGCGAGCGTCGCGAGCCCGCCAGCCATCAGCGGTGGCAGCGGGATCGCGATGCCCGCCTTGCCGAGCGCGCCCGTCAGCTCCCAGATCGCCACCGCGGCCGCAACCAGGACGACGACCACGAACAGGGCTTTGACGAAGAAGAGCGACAGGACCACGGCGGCGGCAAGGCCGACGCCGACGCCGATCGCCGCAGGCAGGTTGCGCCCGCCACGCTGCCGAGGCGCTGCGGGGACGTCAGGTGCGCTCATCAGACTTCGAGCAGCTCCTGCTCCTTGTTCTTGACGAGCTCGTCGATGTGGTCGACGTGCTTCTTGGTGAGCCCGTCGAGACGCTTCTCACCGCCGGTCACGTCGTCCTTGCTGATCTCGCCGTCCTTCTCGGACTTGTCCATCGCCTGCTTCGCGGCGCGGCGGATGTTGCGGACGGCCACACGGCCCTCCTCCGCCTTGGACTTGGCGAGCTTGATGTACTCCTTGCGGCGCTCCTCGGTCAGCTGCGGCAGCACCAGCCGCAGGACCTTGCCGTCATCGGTCGGGTTGACGCCGAGGTCGGAGTCGCGGATCGACTTCTCGATCGCCGACTTCGCGCCCAGGTCGTACGGGCTGATGATGACGACGCGCGGCTCGGGGATCTGGAACCCGGCGAGCTGCTGGATGGGCGTCGGCGTGCCGTAGTAGTCGGCCGTGATCTTCGCGAACATCGCGGGATGCGCGCGTCCGGTGCGGATCGCGGCGAACTCCTCGCGCGCGTGCTCGACAGCCTTGTCCATCTTGGTGTCGGCGTCGCGCAGGATCTCGTCAATCACTGGCCTGCTCCTTCGTCTGAGGTCTCTGGTCGGTCAGTCTGCGTAGACCAGCGTGCCGATCTTCTCACCTCTCAGGACCGCGGAGATGTTGCCCTCTCCCTCGATCCCGAAGACACGCATCGGCAGCTTGTTCTCCATCAGCAGCGCGAACGCCGTCGCGTCGGCGACCCGCAGACCACGCTGCAGAGCCTCGGCGTACGAGATGGAGTCGATCTTGGTAGCGCTCGAGTCCTGGTGCGGGTCGGCGGTGTAGACGCCGTCGACTCCGTTCTTGCCCATCAGGACCTCGTCGGCCCTCACCTCGAGCGCGCGCTGCGCCGAGACGGTGTCGGTCGAGAAGTACGGCATGCCCGCACCCGCACCGAAGATGACGACGCGGCCCTTCTCGAGGTGACGGATGGCCCGCCGCGGGATGTAGGGCTCGGCGACCTGTCCCATCGTGATCGCGGTCTGGACGCGGGTGTCGATGCCCTGCTTCTCGAGGAAGTCCTGGAGCGCGAGGCAGTTCATGACAATGCCGAGCATCCCCATGTAGTCGGCTCGCGCGCGGTCCATCCCCCGCTGCTGGAGCTCGGCCCCGCGGAAGAAGTTGCCGCCACCCATCACGATCGCGATCTCGATGCCGGCGGCGACGCCCTCGGCGACCTGGCGCGCGATCGTGTTGACGACGTCGGGGTCGACCCCGACGCTCCCTCCACCGAACGACTCGCCGGAGAGCTTCAGGAGCACTCGACGAGGTCGGTCCTCCGCAGACACGGAGG
The DNA here is from genome assembly GCF_011751845.1 of Mumia sp. ZJ430. Lineage (NCBI taxonomy): Bacteria > Bacillati > Actinomycetota > Actinomycetes > Propionibacteriales > Nocardioidaceae > Mumia > Mumia sp. ZJ430. The sequence goes on from NZ_JAAHFK010000002.1 coordinate 637,476, forward strand.
CCGGCGGGTCGACTGTCTCTAGTTGGTCCACCACACCGGCCTCCGTCTCGTACGTCGTCAGAACATCTCGCCGATCAGGCGTCAGGCGCCGATCTCGATGTGCGCGAAGCGCGTCACCGTGAGGCCGGCCTCGTCGAGGACCTGCTTGACGGACTTCTTCTGCTCGGTGACCGAGGGCTGGTCGAGCAGGACGAAGTCCTTGTAGAACGCGTTGACCTTGCCGTCGACGATCTTGGAGATCGCCTGCTCGGGCTTGCCCTCCTCGCGGGCGGCCGCCTCGGCGATCTCGCGCTCCTTGGCGATGACGTCCGCGGGGACCTCGTCGCGGGACAGGTAGCGCGGACGCATCGCCGCGACCTGCATGGCCACGCTGCGCGCGACCTCCTCCTCGCCGTCGCCCTCGAACTCGATGAGGACGCCGACGGCGGGCGGCAGATCGCTCGCACGGCGGTGCAGGTAAGTCGCGATCTTGCCGGTGCCCCCGAGGACGGCCACGCGGCCGAGCTCGAGCTTCTCACCGATGATCGCGGCCAGGGCCGAGATCTTCTTGGCGACCGTGACGCCGTCGCCGGCGTCGGTGGCGGCGAACGCCGCGGCGTCAGCCGGCTTGGTCGCGTCCGCGAGCACCGCGAGCTCCTCGGCGAGCGCGACGAACTGCTCGTTCTTGGCGACGAAGTCGGTCTCGGCGTTGAGCTCGACGATCGCGTTGCCCGACGCGGCGACCAGACCGGCCGTCGCCTCGCGCTCAGCGCCGCGCTTCTCGGCCTTGGCCTGGCCGTGGACGCGCAGGAACTCGACTGCCTTGTCGTAGTCGCCGTCGGCCTCGGTGAGCGCCTTCTTGGCGTCCATCATTCCCGCGCCGGTCGCGTCGCGGAGCTTTTTCACCTCTGCTGCGGTAATTGCCATCTGTGTCTCTTCTCGTCTGAGTGTCCGTGGCCGGCAGACCGGCCGTTGTTGCGGGCCGGACAAGCCGGCCGAGGTGTCGTCCCGAGCTGCGGGACGATCAGGCGTCGGCGGGCTTGCCCTCTGCGAGGTTCTCCTCGGCCACCGCGGTCTCCTCTGCGACCTCGGCCGGGGTGTCGTCGGCGCTGGCCGACTCCTGGACCTCGGCCTCGGCGGCCTCGGTGGTCACGGGGTCGGTGCCCTCGGCGAGCTCGCGCTCCCACTCGGCAAGCGGCTCGCCGGCGGCGACAGCCTCGGTGGCCTCAGCAGCGTCCTCACGACCGGCGCCGCGCGCGATCAGGCCCTCGCCGACGGCGTCGGCGACGACGCGCGTGAGCAAGGTGACCGAGCGGATCGCGTCGTCGTTGCCCGGGATCGGGTAGTCGACGTCGTCGGGGTCGCAGTTGGTGTCGAGGATCGCGACGACCGGGATGCCCAGCTTCTTGGCCTCGTCGACCGCCAGGTGCTCCTTCTTGGTGTCGATGATCCACAGCGCCGACGGCGTACGGCCCATGTCGCGGATGCCGCCCAGGGTGCGGTCGAGCTTGTCGTGCTCGCGCTTGAGCTGGAGGAGCTCCTTCTTGGTGCGGTCGGAGCCGGCGACGTCGTCGAAGTCGACCTCGTCGAGCTCCTTGAGGCGCTTGATCCGCTCGTGGACCGTCTGGAAGTTGGTGAGCATGCCGCCCAGCCAGCGGTGGTTCACGTACGGCATGCCGACGCGCGTGGCCTGCTCGGTGATGGCCTCCTGCGCCTGGCGCTTGGTGCCGACGAACAGGATCGTCCCGCCACGCGCGACCGTGGTCTTGACGAAGTCGTACGCGCGGTCGATGTAGGCCAGCGACTGCTGCAGGTCGATGATGTAGATGCCATTGCGCTCCGTGAGGATGAAGCGCTTCATCTTGGGGTTCCAGCGGCGGGTCTGGTGTCCGAAGTGGACACCGCTCTCGAGCAGCTGGCGCATGGACACGACGGCCATGACGTTCCTCTTTCTTTATTGGGCGCACGGGTGCACCCGATCCTGGTTGACGTGCCGGCGGCGCCGACACCCTGGCGCCTTTGCGCGGACCACCTCGCCGTACGGAGAGGACCAGGACCACGCATCCCAGCAGGGCTGGGCAGAAGGCGCGCGAAGTCACCCGTCGCGTCGCAAGACGGTCGAGGTGCGCGGTCCAGTCTAGGCCACCGCCCCCACCGGACGAAACCCGCCCACCAGCCCGTCGCTGTGCGCCGTCAGCGCCGGTAGGCGAAGACCTGACTCACCCACACGACACCGCGGCTGTCACGCCGCACACCGACCCCAATCCGGCGGTAGCGCGGCTCGAGGATGTTGGCGCGGTGTCCCGGCGAGTCCATCCACGCGTCCACCACGTGGCGCGGCCACCGGTAGCCGTACGCGATGTTCTCGCCGACCTTCCACCCGCCGCACCTGCGAAGGACCGGCTTCAGGTTCTGGTGGACCAGTCGCCCACTGGCCGCGATCCGGTTGGCCGCGCGCTGGGCGTACCGGTCGAGACATCGTGACCGCGACAGAGCACGACGGTCGTACGCCCGTCTCTCCCGGTTGGTGTGCCTGACGACCCGCCGCTCGTAGACCCGCGGTCCGGGCGGTGTCGACGCCTTCGACGGCAGCGCCGCGCTGGCCTCGGTGACTGCCGTTGCCGCCGTCGGTGTGGCTCCCGCGGCGCCCGTGACGGCGCCCGGCCCCACGACCATGGCAGCGGAGAACAGCATGGCGGCACTCAAGACTCGCATGGGATCTCCCACTCCCCCGCAGCCGCGCCCCAGGTTTTCCCCAGATCGTCGGCTGTCGTGTTCATCCCCAGTTCGGTGTCTTTGACCCACGCTAGTCACGATCGATGGGATTGCATTTCGGGATGAGTTCTCGCCTTGTCCCCGCGCTCATGAGGCGCGCCCGGCTTCTCGTCGCGCTGGTGATCCTCGTCATGCCGTCCGCCCTCCCCCACGACACCGACCCCACCTGGTCGTGGCCGCTCGACCCGCGACCAGAGGTCGTGAGGGCGTACGAGGCTCCCCCTCACGCCTACGCCGCAGGTCATCGGGGCATCGACCTTGCCGGGAAGGCCGGAGCACCGGTGCGCTCGGTCGACGACGGGGTGGTTGCCTTCGCTGGCGCCGTTGCCGGAGTCGAGGCCGTGAGCGTCGACCACGACGGCGTCCGGTCGACCTACCTGCCTGTCGCCGCCTCGGTGAGACAAGGGTCACCCGTTGTACGGGGCCAGGTGCTGGGCTCCCTCCTCATCGCCGGGGGCCACTGCTTCCCGGCCGTGTGCCTGCACCTCGGGCGTCGGCACGGCGCGCCGTACGCCGACCCCGAGGAGCTGCTGGCGGGGACCGCACGCATCCGCCTGGTGCCACCGAGCGGACCGCCTCCAGTCCCGCCACCGGTCGCCACCGCCGCACCGGGCGCCTCGCTCGCCGCGCCCGTGGAGGCCCCGGTCAGCTCGCCGTACGGGATGCGCGTCCATCCCGTCACTGGGCTTCTCAAGCTCCACGACGGGACCGACTTCGCAGCCCCCTGCGGCACTCCCGTGCGCGCGTCGGCCGACGGCCGGGTCGTGGCCGTCACGTACGACCCCGCGTACGGGCAGCGGGTCGTGGTCGACCACGGCGGAGGTCTGGTGACGAGCTACAACCACCTCGAGAAGGCGTCGGTGCGCAGCGGCGCGACCGTACGGGCGGGGGCGTCGCTCGGTGCTGTCGGGAGCACCGGGATGTCGACCGGGTGCCACCTGCACTTCATGGTCGTCGTCGCAGGGGCGCCGGTCGATCCGATGCTCTTCCTGTGATCGCCGGCCTCCGTCCCTCCCCCGGACGCGACGGAGCCCGCCGGATCGATCCGGCGGGCTTCGTCGTACGGGAGGACCTCAGCCCAGCGACGCGATCGCGTCGTTGAGCGTCTTGGACGGCCGCATGACCTGCTCGGACAGGTTGTCGTCAGGACGGTAGTAGCCACCGATGTCGACCGGCGAGCCCTGGACGGCGATCAGCTCGTCGTTGATCGTCTGCTCGTTGGTCGCGAGCGTCTCGGCCAGCGGAGCGAAGGCGGCCGCAAGGTCGGCGTCGTCGGTCTGACGGGCCAGCTCCTGCGCCCAGTACAGCGCGAGGTAGAAGTGGCTGCCACGGTTGTCGAGGCCTCCGACGCGACGGCTCGGTGACTTGTTCTCGTCGAGGAACGTCGCGGTCGCGCGGTCGAGCGTGTCCGCCAGCACCTGCGCCCGGGCGTTGCCCGTGACCTGGGCGAGGTGCTCGAAGCTGACCGCTAGCGCGAGGAACTCACCGAGGCTGTCCCAGCGGAGGTAGTTCTCCTTGACGAGCTGCTGGACGTGCTTCGGTGCCGAGCCGCCAGCGCCGGTCTCGAAGAGCCCGCCGCCGTTGATCAGCGGGACCACCGAGAGCATCTTGGCGCTCGTGCCGAGCTCGAGGATCGGGAACAGGTCGGTCAGGTAGTCGCGCAGCACGTTGCCGGTGACCGAGATCGTGTCCTCGCCCTTGCGGATGCGGTCGAGCGAGAACTGCGTCGCCTCGGCCGGGCTCATGATCTCGATCTGCAGGCCCTCGGTGTCGTGCTCGGGGAGGTACTGCTTGACCTTCGCGATCAGGTTCGCGTCGTGCGCGCGCGACGCGTCGAGCCAGAACACGGCCGGGTCGCCGGTCGCACGGGCGCGGGTGACGGCGAGCTTGACCCAATCACGGATCGGGACGTCCTTGGTCTGGCAGGCGCGCCAGATGTCGCCCTGGCTGACCGCGTGCTCGATCAGCACGTCGCCGTTCGAGGCGACGACGCGCACGGTGCCGTCAGCCGGGAGCTCGAACGTCTTGTCGTGGCTGCCGTACTCCTCCGCCTTCTGCGCCATGAGACCGACGTTGGGCACCGAGCCCATCGTCGACGGATCGAACGCACCGTGGGCACGGCAGTCGTCGATGACCGTCTGGTAGACCGAGGCGTACGAGCTGTCCGGGATGGTCGCGATCGTGTCGGCCTCGGCGCCGTCGGGACCCCACATGTGGCCCGACGTGCGGATCATCGCCGGCATCGACGCGTCGACGATCACGTCGCTGGGCACGTGCAGGTTGGTGATGCCGCGGTCGGAGTCGACCATCGCGAGCGCCGGGCCGGCGGCGATGGCCGTGTCAATGGCGGCGCGGATGTCGTCGGCGTTCGGGAGCTGGTCGAGACCGGCGAGGATCGCGCCCAGGCCGTCGTTCGCGCTGAGACCGGCCTCGGCGAGCTGGTCTCCGTACGTGTCGAACACCGGCTTGAGGAACGTCTTGACGACGTGGCCGAAGATGATCGGGTCCGAGACCTTCATCATCGTGGCCTTGAGGTGCACGCTGAAGAGCACACCCTCGCGCTCGGCGCGGGCGATGGTGTCGGCGAGGAAGGACTGGAGCGCCGCCACGTCGAGGTAGGTCGCGTCGACGACCTCACCGGCGAGGACCGGCACCGAGTCGCGCAGGACGGTGGTCGCGCCGTCGGTGCCCACGAACTCGATCCGCAGGGTGTCGTCGGCCGGGATGACGACGGACTTCTCGTTGGACTTGAAGTCGCGCTCGCCCATCGTCGCGACGTTGGTCTTGGAGTCCGACGACCACGCACCCATCGAGTGCGGATGCTTGCGGGCGTACTGCTTCACCGACGCAGGTGCACGCCGATCGGAGTTGCCCTCGCGGAGCACCGGGTTGACGGCGCTGCCCTTGACCTTGTCGTACCGGGCACGGACGTCTCGGTCCTCGTCCGTGGACGGGTCGTCGGGGTAGTCCGGCAGGGGGTAGCCCTGGCCCTGGAGCTCGGTGATCGCTGCCTTGAGCTGCGGGACCGACGCGCTGATGTTGGGCAGCTTGATGATGTTGGCCTCAGGCTGCTTCGCCAGCTCGCCGAGCTCGGCGAGCGCGTCACCGACACGCTGGTCCTCGGTCAGACGCTCCGGGAACTGCGCGAGGATCCGGCCCGCGAGCGAGATGTCACGGGTCTCGACGCTGACGCCGGCCTTGGCCGCGTATGCCGAGACGATGGGGAGGAACGAGTACGTCGCCATCAGCGGCGCTTCGTCCGTGTGCGTGTAGATAACCTTCGAGTCCAACTCCGAGGCTCCGTTCCTGCGTTTCGACCGTCCTGCTCGCCAGGACGGCTCGTCGTGCTGGTGGCCTGTCCTACAGGGATGCGTCCGTCACCGGAAGGGACTCGTCGCATGCTCGCGGTCCACCTGTAGGAAGGTGCTCCGTCCATGAAGCCTACTTGCTTCCCGACGAGCGCCCGGACGCGGGCAGGCGCCGGTCGTGCCCACGGTCAGGCGCGGGGATGCGCCTGCGCGTAGGCCTGACGCAGCCGCTCGGAGCTGACGTGGGTGTAGAGCTGCGTGGTGGCGAGCGAGGCGTGGCCGAGGAGCTCCTGCACGCTACGGAGATCGGCGCCGCCCTCCAGGAGGTGCGTCGCCGCGGTGTGCCGGAGGCCGTGGGGTCCGAGGTCGGGCGCACCCTCGACGTCCTCGATGCGTGCGTGGACCATGCGACGCACCGTGCGCGGGTCGACACGCGCGCCCCGTTGGCCGAGGAACAGGGCCGGCCCGCTCCCGTCGACGACGAGTGCCCCGCGCGCCGCGAGCCAGCGGTCGAGCGCACGCGATGCGGGGCGCCCGAACGGCACACTCCGCTCCTTGTCACCTTTGCCGACCACCCGGACGACCCCGCGCGCGTGGTCGACGTCGTCCACATCGAGCCCGCACAGCTCACCCACGCGGATCCCCGTGGCGTAGAGAAGCTCCAGAACCGCGACGTCTCGTACGCCGACGACGTCCCCGTCGGCACGGGCGGTCGCGGCGTCGAGCAGGGCACGGACCTCGTCCTGGCGCAGGACCGCGGGGAGCTCGCGGTGACGGCGCGGGTTGGCGAGCAGGGCCCCCGGGTCGTCGTCGGCACGACCGGTGCGGGCCAGCCAGGCGGTGAAGCGGCGGACGGCGGCCGCCCTCCTCGACAGGGTGCTGCGTGACCGGCCCCTCACCTGCTGGGCGGCAAGGAAGCTGCGCAGCGCGCGAAGATGAAGCCCAGCGGGGTCGGCGATGCCCATGGCCTCGGCATGAGCGGACAGCTGGGCGAGGTCACCCGCGTACGCCCTGACGGTGTGCTCGCTGAGGCCACGCTCAGCTCGCAGGTGGCGTTCGTACGCCTCGAGTGCGTCATGCCAGGCGGGACTCCGGTCGGTCGCGGTCACCCTGCGAGTCTCGACCTCGGGGGCCGCCTCGTCCAAGTCGGCACGCCGCACTGTCACCGCCCTCCCTCCGTGGGCGGGGCAGGCTCGAGGTCGGCCCGGCGGGCGAGGGACCATCCGTCGTCCACCTGCCGGACGAATCCTTGGCTCTCCAAGCGGCCCAAAGAGCTGGCGACAAGCTCCAGCGGTGCCCCGACCCGCCAGGCCAGCACGTCCACCGTGGTCGTTCCGCGACCCGGCAGCGCCTCGAGCACCTCGCGCGCGACGGAGGGCAGCACGTCCCATGCGGTCTGGGGTGCAGGGGGCGGAGTGGCGTCGCGGCGACCCAGGGCGTCGAGGTCCTCCAGCGCCTCGGCACCGTTGGAGACCAACGTCGCTCGCCCCGTACGGAGGGCGTGGTGGACGCCGACCGAGGCCTGGCTCGTGACCGGGCCGGGCACGGCGAGCGCGATGCGCCCCAGTTCGTTGGTCCAGCCGAGGGTATTGAGGGCGCCGCTGCGCCGCGCTGCCTCCACGACCACCGTGCCCTGAGCGAGCGCCGCGATCACCCGGTTGCGGGTGAGGAAGCGGCCCTTCGTCGGCGTCGAGCCCGGCGGGTGCTCACTGACCACCGCACCCGCCTCGGCGATCCGTCGCAGGAGCCCGGCATGCGCCCTTGGGTAGTCGACGTCAGCACCGCATGCGAGAACGGCGACAGTCGGGCCGTCGACGGACAGCGCACCGCGGTGCGCCGCAGCATCGATCCCGTATGCCGCCCCGCTGACGACTGTCGTCCCGGCGTCGACGAGGTCGGCCGCAAGGTCGCCCGCGACGTCACATCCGTACGTGGTCGCGTCGCGTGCCCCGACCACCGCGGCGGCCTGCTCCGCCAGCCCGTCGAGCCGCCCTGCACCTCGAACCCAGAGACCGAGCGGACGGCCACCGACACCGGCGAGGCCGTCGATCTGATCGAGGTCGTCCAGCTGAGCAGGCCACTCCGCATCACCGGGGCACACCCACCGGATGCCCCTCCCGCGGGCGGAGGTGAGGATGCCGCCGATCCTCCCCTCGAGACCGACGGCACGCGACCGCCACGACTCAGGGAGATCGTCCTCTCCTGCGACGACCGCGGACAGCAGGTCGTTCGTGGAGCGCTCGGAGAGCTGTGCCGCGATCCGCGGATCGCCCGGCTCGGCGATCAGGCTCATCGCCAGCCGTGCCCGGCGCTCGGCCCGACGGGCGCGTGCGGCGGGCCGTGTCGTCGCTGCCTGGTCGCTCACGCGACCACCCGCTCCCACAGACTCCCCGGCAACGAGGCGCCCTGACGCAGCGCCATCGCCGTCGCGAGGTCATCGGGGTCCGGGGTGTCTCTCCGGCGAAGGTCGGCGACCGTCCATGCGACGCGCAGCAGCCGGTCTGCGGTGCGCGCGTTGATCGCCCCGGAGCGGGTCGGACGGTCGACCTCCGCGAGGACGTTGGCCGGCGTCGACATCTCGCGCCGCAGGACCGCACCAGGAACCTCTCCGTTGGTATGCCACGGCGTGGACGCGAGGCGGAGTCGCTGACGGTCTCTCGCCTCTGCGACCCGTGCTGCCACGACGTGGGTCGGTGTCCGCTCGGTGTCAGGGGTGCCCTGATGCTGGGCAGAGACCGGGCCGACGACGGGATGGAGGTCGATCCGGTCGCGGATCGGTGCCGAGAGCCGCTCGGCGTAGCGCCGCTTGACGAGGGGCAGACAGGTGCAGAGGTCGGCCCTCCCGGCCTTCTGTCCGCACGGGCACGGGTTGGAGGCCAGGACGAGCAGGAAGCGGGCGGGGAACTCGGCAGTCTGTGCGGCACGCGACACCGTCACGCGACCGCTCTCGAGCGGCTGGCGGAGCGCCTCGATGACGTCGCGGCGGAACTCCGGCGCCTCGTCGAGAAAGAGCACGCCGTTGTGGGCGAGGCTCATCGCCCCCGGCCGCACGACGCGGCTGCCTCCACCGACCAGCGCCTGGGCGGAGGCAGTGTGGTGGGGGTCGATGAACGGGGGGCGTTCGAGCAGCGGCGCCTCGGGCGAGAGGAGCCCCGCCACCGAATAGACCGCGCTGGTCTCGAGCGACTCCTGCCGGCCCAGGTCCGGGAGCAGGCCGGGGAGACGCTGGGCGAGCATCGTCTTGCCCACGCCAGGCGGACCCGTGAGGAGGACGTGATGCAGGCCCGCCGCAGCGATCAGCATCGCGGTCCGCGCATCGTCCTGCCCGACGACGTCGGTGAGGTCAAGGCCGTCGAGCCGACCACCGCCCGCCGTCGGCTCCGCGAGCGGATCAACCGGCGGATCGTCCGGAGGCTCGTCTCCTCGAAGCAGCGCGACCGCATGCCGCAGCGAACGGACACCGAGCACGTGTGCCCCCTCGACGATCGCCGCCTCACCCGCGTTGGGCTCTGGGACGATCACCCGCTCGCACCCCGCGGCCACCGCCGCCACCGTCGCGGGGAGCACGCCGGCGACCGCACGCAACCGGCCGTCGAGCCGCAGCTCACCGAGGACGGCGGCGCTCGCGAGCCGCTCGTGCGGAACCACCTGCTGGCTCGCCAGCACCGCGAGCGCGATGCCGAGGTCGAAGTGCGCGCCGGACTTCGGCAGGCCCGCGGGCGAGAGGTTGATCGTCACCTTCTGGTCCGGCCACGAGTGCCGGCTGTTCACCACCGCCGCACGACACCGGTCACGGGCCTCCGCGAGCGAGGCGTCGGGCAGACCCACGAGCGTCGTCCGGGGAAGCCCCGCACTCACGTCCACCTCGATCTCGACCACCCGTCCACGCATGCCCTCGAGAGAGACCGACCGCGTCCGTCCGAGCGCCATCACGACACCCCCGCCACGTAGGTGACCTCCGCGGCGCCACGCGTCGGCACGAGGACGCCGACCACGTCGATCCGGACCAGCACCGCACTCACGTCGTGCTCGGCCAGGTAGAGCCCGGCGAGCCGACGCAGCCGCGCCGCCTTCTGCGGGGTCACTGCCTCCAACGGCGTCCCGTACGCGGTGCTCCGCCGGGTCTTGACCTCGCAGAACACCACCGTGTCGGCATCGCGGGCCACGATGTCGATCTCGCCCCACCGGCACCGCCAGTTGCGGGCGAGCACCTCCATCCCCTGCGCCTGCAAGAACTCCACGGCGACGTTCTCCCCGTGGACCCCGACGGCCTGCCGCTGCTCGTAGGTCGACGCCATCTCCACCACCTCCGGCGAGAGTGTGGGTCGCCCGGAACGGCGCGGGCTGCATGGCGGACGCGGATGTGGATCAGCCCCGGTTGTGCACGAGCCGTCGTTCGATCACGCCTTCGGCGGCTCGCTGCGCCGTCGTTCGCTCACGCCTTCGGCGGCTCGAAGTCACTCGTCGCCAGCTCTTCGACGTTCACGTCTTTGAAGGTGAGGACCTTGACGTTCTTCGCGAAGCGGGCAGGACGATAGATGTCCCACACCCAGGCGTCCGTCATCGTGACCTCGAAGTAGGCGTCGCCCGTCTCCGAGCGCACCTTCACGTCGACGGCGTTGCACAGGTAGAAGCGCCGGTCCGTCTCCACGACGAAGGTGAAGATGCCGACGACGTCGCGGTACTCGCGGTAGAGCGCGAGCTCCATCTCCGCCTCGTACCGCTCCAGTTCCTCCGCGCTCATCGCACTCCCTCGCTCGGTGCCACCTCAGCGTAACGACCGCGCGCCGCCGCCGCGCGCACGTTCTGGTAGCGCAGACGGTGCACGGGCGACGGGCCGTACGCGGCCAGACGCTCCTCGTGCAAGGTCGTCACATAACCCTTGTGGATCGCGAACTCGTACTCGGGATACTCCGTGTGGAGGTCGCACATCATGCGGTCTCGCGTCACCTTGGCGACGACCGAGGCAGCGGCGATCGAGGCAGAGACCCGGTCGCCCTTCCACACTGCGAGCGCGGGGACACCGAGCCCGTCGACCCCGAACCCGTCGCTCAGGACGTAGTCCGGCTTCGTGGCCAGACGCGCGAGCGCCCGCCGCAGAGCAGTGATGTTGACGTGGTGCATGCCCAGAGCGTCGCACTCGGCGGGGCTCATCACGACCACCGACCACGCCACGGCGCGGCGGACGACCTCGGCGTAGCAGGCCTCACGTCGCGCCGGCGTCAGCAGCTTGGAGTCGGCCAGCCCGGGGACCTCGCCGCGCCGCCCGTCGGGCAGGATCACCGCTGCCGCCACCAGCGGGCCGGCACACGCCCCGCGCCCGGCCTCGTCGACTCCGGCGATCGCGTCAAAACCGGCCCGTCGCAGGGCGCGCTCATAGCCGTACAGTCCCGCGTCCTTGCGGATCGTTGCCCCGCGTGCCACCCGCGTCATCGCGACCCGCCTCAGTCGGGATCGGGGACGTCCGCAAAGGGTTCGTGGTCCGAGCCCGCCGTACCGGCGCGCTTCAACGGCCACACCACGACCCAAGCCTTGCCGAGCACCGCGTCCGTACGGACGAAGCCGCCGCCCGGCCCACCCTGGTGAGCGCGCGAGTCGGTCGAGTTGCCACGGTTGTCGCCCATCAGCCACAGCCGCCCCTCGGGGACCACCACGTCGAAGCGTGCGTCGGCGGTGGCAGCGGGGTCGGGCACGTACGGCTCGTCGATCGAGACGCCGTTGATCTGGAGCCGCCCGTCGGCGTCGCAGCACACCACACGGTCGCCGCCGACGCCGATGACGCGCTTCACGAGGTGACCGCCGGTCGGGAACAGGCCGAAGACCGACAGCACCTGCTGGACGGGGCCGACCTCCTCCTCGTACCCGACGCCGAGCCAGTCGCCCGGATCGTCGAACACGACGACGTCACCACGCTGCGGCTCGCCCGCCCAGTACGACACCTTCTGGACGAGGATCCGGTCGTCGACCTGGAGGGTGTCCTCCATCGACCCGGACGGGATCCAGAACGCCTGCACGAGGAACGTCTTGACGATCAGCGCAAGCACCAGCGCGACCACGACCAGCAGGATTGTCTCCTGCCAGAGGGGTAGGGGTTTGCGCTTCGCCTTGCCGGAACGGCCTGTGGCCGACGTCTCGGCGGTCTCTTCGTGCGATGTCACGTCCACAGCCTAGCGCCGCGCTCCACGCGCACTGCGGCGCGTCGACCTGGCGTCAGTCGAGCGAGGCGAACGCCCCGGGGTCGTGCAGAACAGCACGGTCCTTCCACGGCCAGACCACGAACGCGACCTTGCCGACCACCCTGTCGTCCGGAACGTAGCCGCCGCCCGGAGAGTCCATGTGAGCCCGCGAGTCGGCGGAGTTGCCGCGGTTGTCCCCCATCACCCAGAGGTAGCCGTCGGGGACGGTGACGTCGAAGGGGAGACGCGCCGTCGCAGAGGCGTCCTTGACGTACGGCTCCTCGATCGCGACCCCGTTGACCTCGATGCGACCGCCGGTGTCGCAGCACTTCACCGTGTCGCCGCCGACACCGATGACGCGCTTCACCAGATGGCCGCCGGACGGATACAGCCCTGCCGTCGACAGCAGCTTCTGGGCGGCGTTCGTCGGGTCGTCGAACCCACCCGACCCGAGCCACCCGCCCGGGTCCTCGAAGACGACGACCTCGCCGCGGTGCGGGTCACGTCCCCAGTAGGACACCTTCTGGACCACGATCCGGTCCTGCGCACCGTCCGGGTTGCCGGTGAGGGTCGGCTCCATCGACTCCGACGGGACATAGAACGTCTGGAGGAACAGCGACTTGACGACGAGCGAGAGCAGCAGCGCCACCACAAGCAGCGCGACGACCTCGAGCCAGAGCGGGACGGCACGGTCGCCCCAGCGACCCACCACCGTCCGTACACGCGGACGCACCGGGCTGCCCGTCGTACGGGCTGCCCGGTGCGTCCCCGGTGCTACGTCGTCGGGCCGATCCGCAGATCGGCCAGCGCGCTCATCCACAGTCGCCCCCCGGCACTGCTCAGGACTCGCGCTTCTCCTTGATCTTGGCGGCCTTGCCGCGGAGGTTGCGCAGGTAGTAGAGCTTCGCGCGACGGACATCGCCGCGGGTCGCGACCTCGATCTTCTCGATGATCGGCGTGTGGAGCGGGAAGGTCCGCTCGACACCCACGCCGAAGCTCACCTTGCGAACGGTGAACGTACGGCCGACGCCGGAGCCCTGGATGCGGATGGCAACACCCTGGAACACCTGGACGCGCGAGCGGTTGCCCTCGATCACCTTCACGTGGACCTTGACGGTGTCGCCTGCGCGGAACTCCGGGACGTCGTCGCGGAGCGACTGGCTCGCGACGGCATCGACTACGTTGGTCATCTCATCTCTTCCTCGTCAGTGCCACAGGTCACCCACGACATGTGCGGTGTGCGAATGCTAGGACGGTGCTGCGAGCCGTCGCATCGCGACGGTCTGGCGGCTCGACACCCCTGTGGCAGCAGAGCCCAGCACCGACTCACCAGTCTGCCACACCCACCCTCGCGGCCGTTAATCGCCGTCGGCCTGGCGCAGGAGGGGTCCAGCACCGCGTCTCGCGGCATCACCCCCGTTGATGTCGACGACCCGCCGTGCTGGACCCCGATGCGAGCGTAGGACAAACAAAGGTTGCGACGAAATACGTAAGGGTACGTAGGCGAGGGCGGTCGCCCGCGGCAGGTCTCCGTCCGGCGTCTCATTCACATGCTCGGTCACGGTGCCCCAAAACGGCTTCGTTACGCTCACGCCATGAGCACGTGAAGGGGGAACACATCGTGCCGGAGTCCACACGCTGGATCAAGGTCGCTTCGTCGGTCCTCCTCGAGGACGACCCGACGGCGGCGCGCCTCTGCCTCACCGACCACCTGCTGAGCGAGTTCGACGCTCGCGCAGGTGCTCGTGTGACGTACGACCAACGGTCGAGGACGCTGTCGCTCCACGGATTTCCGCAGGACGTCGGGTTCGACGCCCGCCGCTGGCCGTACGGGGTCCGGACGCTTGAGCAGACCCATCCGCTGCTCAAGCACTACCTCCGTACGGGGTCGCTCGAACCGCGCATGCTCCTCGGTCCCGGACAGACCTCCCGCATGCTCCCCGCGCCGCTCGTCAGCCTCCTGCGCTCGCTCGACCTCGGGGTCCACCAGATGGCCATCCCGATCCGCAACGAGCCGGGCGCACTGATCGAGGGGTACGTGCTGGTCCGCGACGAGCCGTTCCCGCACTGGGCGCTGCCGCGCGTGAGGGCCCTCCATGCATTCGTACGGGGTCTTGAGGTGCACCTGCGGCTTCTCACGGCCACCACGGCGATGACAGCACGAACGGCCGAGGACGAGGCCGGGCTGACGCCGCGGGAGCGCACCATCCTCGCGATGGTGGCCGAGAGCCGCAAGGCGGAGTCGATCGGGCGCAGCCTCGGCATCTCCGCACGGACGGTGCACAAGCACCTCGAGAACGTCTACCGCAAGCTCGGGGTCAGCGACCGTGTCGCTGCCGTGACCTCCGCGCACCGCCGCGGCCTGGTGCTGCCGCACGGCGAGGCCTCGAGTGACAGGAGCCGGCTCGATCCGGCGGACGATCTCCCCGCGCCACGCTGAGGTGCGCTCAGGCGTCGGTGTCGGGCGCGAGCAGGTCGGGGCGACGCACGGCAGTGCGCAAGAGCGCCTGCTCCTTGCGCCACGCGGCGATCCGCCCGTGGTCTCCGGACAGGAGGATCTCGGGCACCTCGTGGTCACGCCAGCGCGCCGGCTTCGTGTAGACCGGGTACTCGAGGAGCCCGTCCGAGCCGTGCGACTCCTCGGTGAGCGACTCGGGGTTGCCCATGAACCCCGGCAGCAGGCGGATGACGGCCTCGATCATCGCGAGCGCGGCCACCTCTCCCCCGTTGAGCACGAAGTCGCCGAGCGAGACCTCCTCGACGCGCATCCGCTCAGAAGCCCAGTCGATGACCCGTTGGTCGATCCCCTCGTAGCGCCCGCACGCGAAGGCGAGCCACGGCTCCTGAGCCAGGCGCCCCGCGTCGGCCTGCTTGAACGGAGCGCCGGACGGGCTGGGCACGAGCAGCACGGGACCGTCGACACCGACGGAGTCGCGCCCGGCGGCGAGCACCGCGTCGAGCGCCTCGCCCCAAGGCTCGGGGCGCATCACCATACCGGCGCCACCGCCGTACGGGGTGTCGTCGACGGTGCGGTGCCGGTCGTGGGTGTGGTCACGCAAGTCGCGGACGTGCAGGTCGAGGAGCCCGCGCTGTCGCGCCTTGCCCGGGAGCGACAGGTCGAGCGGCGCGAGGTAGTCGGGGAAGATCGTGAGGACGTCGATGCGCATCATCAAGGTCCGGCGTCCTCGGACAGCTCGGGATCGAGCAGTCCCTCGACCGGCGCGACGTGGATCACGCCGGCCGCGAGGTCGACGCTCGTGACGAGTGCCGCGACGAACGGGACGAGCACCTCGACACCGTCGGAGCGCTCAACGGCGAGCATGTCCTGAGCCGGGAGGTGCAGGACGTCGCGGACGACGCCGCGGTCGGCTCCCCCGCTCTGCACGCGGAGGTCGACCAGCTGGTGGTCGTAGAACTCCTCCGGGTCCTCCGGGCGCTCGGTCACGTCGACGTCGACGACGACCTGCGCGCCGCGGAGCTTCTCTGCGGCCGTACGGTCGAGGAGCTCGTCGAAGGTGACGAGGAGACGACCCTGGTGCGGGCGGATGGCGCGAATGCGCATCGTACGGGCGGCGTCCGCCTTCGGACGCACCACGACCGACGAGCCCGGGGCGAATCGCCTCTCGGGCTCGTCGGTCGTCAGGTCGATGCTGACCTCACCGCGGATGCCGTGCGCACGGCCGATGCGGCCGACGACGATCTCCACGACGTCAGCGACGCCGGTCGACGTCGACGAAGTCGATCCGGGCGCCGCCCTTGCCGGCGATGGCGCCGGCGATGGTCCGGATCGCGGTGGCCGTACGGCCGTGGCGTCCGATCACCTTGCCGAGGTCCTCGGGGTGCACCCGGACCTCGAACAGCAGACCGCGTCGCAGCTGCTTGGGTGTGACGTCCACGTCGTCCGGGTGGTCGACGATGCCGCCGACCAGGTGCTCGATGACTTCGGCGACCATCACAGGACTCAGGCCTCCGAGGGCGCTGCCTCGGCAGGCTCGGCCGCATCGTCGGCCTTGGCGGCCTTCTTGGCCGGAGCCTTCTTGGTGACGGCCTCGGTGGCGGGCGCGTTGTGCACGGCCTTGAGCGCCTCGTTGAAGAGCTCGGCCTTGTCACGCTTGGGCTCGGCGACCTTGACGGTCGACTCGGCCTGCTCGCCCTTCGACCGCTGGAGGTCGCCGGTCAGCTTGAGGAGCGCGGCGACCGCCTCGCTCGGCTGCGCGCCGACCGAGAGCCAGTGCTGAGCACGCTCGGAGTCGATCTTGATGATCGACGGGTCGGCCTTGGGGTTGTACGTACCGATCTCCTCGATCACACGACCGTCGCGCTTGGTGCGCGAGTCGGCGACGACGACACGGTAGAACGGGGTGCGGATCTTGCCCATCCGCTTCAGGCGAATCTTGACGGCCACGGGTGTGGTGTCTCCTCAATGAACGTGGTGTGGTGATCCAGCGGGCACCGTGTGGGGAACGGGCCGCCTGACCGCGGATCCGGACGCGACCGAATGAGAGGGTTCGTTCGCGAGACGGAATCGACTCACTATTGTGCCAGAACGCTGGTCGACGCTCCAACTCCGTACGGCAGACTGCTCTTTATGAGCACGCTCTTCTCGAAGATTATCGCCGGTGAGATCCCGGGCAGGTTCGTGTGGGCCGACGACGAGGTGGTCGCATTCTTGAGCATCGGGCCGATCCGGCCCGGCCACACGCTCGTCGTCCCGCGCGACGAGGTCGACCACTGGATCGACGCCGACGACGCGCTGCTCTCGCGCCTGACGGCCGTTGCGAAGCGGATCGGCGCCGCCCAGCAGGCCGAGTGGGAGAGCCCGCGGGTCGGCACGATGATCGCCGGGTTCGAGGTCCCGCACCTGCACGTGCACGTGTGGCCCGTGTGGGGGCTGGACGACTTCAGCTTCGCCGCCGTAGACCCGGACCCGTCGCCCGAGTCGCTGGAGGAGGCGGCCGAGCGGCTCCGCAACCGGCTCGTCGCCCTCGGCCACGGTGACCACGTGCCGGACGACGTCTCCTCCGCCGGCTGACGCAGCGCCTCGCCCACCTAGATCTCCGCGCCGGCGAACTGCGCCTGGTAGAGCCGCGCGTAGGCACCGTCGGCCGCGATCAGCTCGTCGTGGGTGCCTTGCTCGACGATCCGCCCTTGCTCCATGACGACGATGCGGCTCGCGTCGCGGATCGTCGACAGACGGTGCGCGATGACGAAGCTCGTACGCCCGGAGCGCAGCTGCTCCATGGCCTGCTGCACCAGCGCCTCGGTGCGGGTGTCGACCGAGCTCGTGGCCTCGTCCAGCACGAGGATCGACGGGTCCGCGAGGAACGCGCGCGCGATCGTGAGCAGCTGGCGCTGCCCGGCGCTGAGGTTGCCGCCATCGTCGTCGATCACGGTGTCGTAGCCGTCGGGCAGCGTACGGACGAAGTGGTCGACGTACGCCGCCTGCGCCGCCGCCACGATCCTCTCCTCCGACGCGCCGTCGGCTCCGTACGCGATGTTCTCGCGGATCGTGCCATGGAACACCCACGCGTCCTGCAGCACGACGCCGAAGTTGTCGCGCAGCACGTCGCGGTCCATCGCCCGGACGTCGACGCCGTCGAGGGTGATGCGCCCGCCGTCGACGTCGTAGAAGCGCAGCGCGAGGTTCGTCAGCGTCGTCTTGCCCGCACCCGTCGGACCGACGATCGCCACGGTCTGCCCAGGCTCGGCGACGAGGTCCAGGTGCTCGATCAGCGGCGTCTCGGGGTCGTACGAGAACGACACGTCCTCGAACGCGACCCGCCCGCGGACGATCGTGGGCGCGAGGGCGTCCGGCGGGTCGGGGACCTCCTCGGCCTCGTCGAGCAGGTCGAAGACCCGCTCCGCGGAGGCGACCCCGGACTGGAGGAGGTTGATCATCGACGCGACCTGGGTCAGCGGCTGGGTGAACTGGCGGGAGTACTGGATGAAGGCCTGCACGTCACCGACGCTGATCGAGCCCGATCCGACCCGTACGGCACCGATGACGGCGACCGCCACGTAGTTGATGTTCGAGACGAACATCATCACCGGCTGGATGATCCCGGAGACGAACTGCGCCCGGAAGCCCGCGTCGTACACCCGCTCGTTGGCGGCCGCGAACTCCGCACGTGCCTGCTCCTGGCGCCCGAAGACCTTGACGACCTCGTGCCCGGTGAAGTTCTCTTCGATGTGGCCGTTGAGCTGGCCGGTCGCCGCCCACTGGGCGACGAACTGCGGTTGCGAGCGCTTCGCGACCGCTCCTGTCACGACGACCGCGATCGGGATCGTCACCAGCGCGATCAAGGTGAGCAGCGGTGAGATCGTCACCATCATCACCAGGACGCCGATCACGGTCAGGAGCGAGACGAGGAGCTGGCTGATCGTCTGCTGGAGCGACTGCGCGATGTTGTCCAGGTCGTTGGTGACCCTCGAGAGGATCTCGCCTCGGGAGCGCGAGTCGAAGTAGGACAGCGGGAGCCGGCCGATCTTGTCCTCGACCTCGCCCCGCATGCCGGCGACGGTCCGCTGGACGAGCCGGGTCGTCATCACGCCCTGGACGTACATGAACAGCGACGAGAGGACATAGATCACGAGCACCGCGACGAGCACCGACCCGAGCGCGTCGAAGTCGATGCCCTGACCGGGCTGCAGGTCCATCGCCTGGACCATGTCGGCGACCCGGTCGTCCCCCTGGGCACGGAGCCCGGCGACGACCTCCTCCTTGGACGCGCCCTCAGGCAGACCGCTGGCGATGTAGCCGTCGAAGACGATGTCGGTGGCGTGTCCGAGGATCCGCGGACCGATCACGCTCAGCGCGACGCCGATGACACCGAGGACGAGGATCGCCGCCGTGCTCACCCGGTCGCGCAGCAGCGTCCGCATCAGCCGCTTCGCGGAGGTGCCGAAGGACTTCGCCCGCTGCGGGGCCTGCATGCCGAGGGCCGGGCCCGGGCCACGCGCGCTCATGCCGCCTCCTGCTCGGTCAGCTGGGACAGGACGATCTCGCGGTACGTCTCGCACGAGTCCATCAGCGCGGAGTGGGTGCCGGTTCCGACGACCCGCCCCTCGTCCAGGACCACGATCCGGTCGGCGTCGCGGATGGTGCTCACGCGCTGCGCGACGACGATCACGGCCGCGTCGGCGGTGACCGTACGGAGCGCGCGTCTCAGCGCCGCGTCCGTCGCGAAGTCGAGGGCCGAGAACGAGTCGTCGAAGAGATAGACGAGCGGGCGGCTCACGATCGCTCGCGCGATGGCCAGACGCTGGCGTTGTCCGCCGGACACGTTGGTGCCTCCCTGGGCGATCGGTGCGTCGAGCCCCTCCGGCATCGCCTCGACGAAGTCGCGGGCCTGCGCGATCTCGAGGGCCTCCCAGAGCTGCTCGTCGGTGGCGTGAGGGTCACCCATGCGAAGGTTGGTCGCGACGGTGCCGGTGAAGAGGAACGCCTTCTGCGGGATCAGGCCCATCGCGCCCCACACCTGCGGGAGGCTGCGGTCACGGACGTCGACCCCGTCGAGGAGCACCTGACCCCCCGTGGCATCGAAGAGCCGGGGTATGAGGTTGAGCAGCGTCGTCTTGCCGCTGCCCGTCGACCCGATGATCGCCGTCGTCTCCCCCGGCTGAGCCGTCAGGTCGACCTCGCAGAGCACCGGCTCCTCGGCCTCGGGATAGCTGAAGCTCACACCGACGAGGTCAACGCGTCCCCGGCTCACAGGTGCGGTGTCGGCCCCGGGCGCGCTGAGCACGCTCGGCTCGGTGTCCAGCACCTCGTGGATACGGTCGGCCGAGACCTCCGCGCGCGGCAGCATCACGAACATGAAGGTCGCCATCATCACCGACATCAGGATCTGGATGAGGTAGGTCAGGTACGCCGTCAACGTGCCGACCTCGAGCGTGCCGTCGGCCACCCGGTGCCCGCCGAACCACAGGACGGCCACGCTGGAGGCGTTCATGACGAGCATGACGGTCGGGAACATCAGCGACATCCACTGCCCGGCCTTGATCGCGACGTCGCGGTACTCGTGGTTGGCGGCCTCGAAGCGGTTGCGCTCGTACTGGCCCTTCACGAACGCCCGGATCACCTGGATGCCCATGATCTGCTCGCGCAGCACTCGGTTGATGACGTCGATCTTGTCCTGCATCTGGCGGAAGTACGGGCGCATCCGGGAGATGATGAAGCCGACGGACAGGACCAGCACCGGGATCACGACGGCGATCAGCCACGACAGCCCGACGTCCTGGCGCAGGGCCATCACGATGCCTCCGACACACATGATCGGCGCCGCCACCAGCAGCACGAACACCATGAAGGCGATCATCTGGATCTGCTGGACGTCGTTGGTGCTGCGCGTGATCAGCGTCGGCGCGCCGAACCGCGCGACCTCCTGCGAGGCGAACGTCTCGACCTTGGTGAAGACCGCCGCGCGCAGGTCGCGCCCGAAGGCCATCGCCGTACGGGCGCCGTAGTAGACGGCGATGATCGTGCACACCATCTGCACGACCGTGACCAGCAGCATCACGCCGCCGATCCGGAGGATGTAGCCGGTGTCACCGTTGACGATGCCCTCGTCGATGATGTCGGCGTTGAGTCCGGGGAGGTAGAGGTTGGCGAGCGTCGCGACGAGCTGGAAGACCATCACCAGCGCGATCGGGAGGCGGTACGGACGCAGATAGGTCCGTGCGAGGGTCCACAGCACGCGATGACGTTACCCCCGGCGTGGTTGCCCTTCACACCGAATTGATGGACTGTCCGCTCCCGGCGAACACGGGGCCGCTGCGGCGGTGTCAGATCACCAGGTGCATGAGCAGCACGAAGATCAGCCCGGAGACCGACAGCACCGTCTCCATCAACGACCACGACTTGATGGTCTGGCCGACCGACATGCCGAAGTACTCCTTGATGAGCCAGAATCCCGCGTCGTTGACGTGGGAGAAGAACACCGATCCCGCTCCGATCGCGAGCACCAGCAGTGACACCTCACCCTGCGGCATCCCCTCGGCCAGGGGCACCATGATCCCCGCCGCGGTGATCGTCGCGACCGTCGCGGATCCGGTTGCCAGGCGGATCAGGACCGCGACGAGCCACGCCACCAGGACCACCGAGACGCCGGAGTCGGTCACGAAGTCGGCGATGACCTCGCCGATGCCGGTGTCGATCAGCACCTGCTTGAACCCGCCGCCCGCACCGACGATGAGGATGATCCCGGCGATCGGCGGGAGCGACGTGCCGATGCTCGTGCTGAGGTCCTCCCGGTCCATGCCCGACCCGACCCCGAGGGTGAAGATCGCGACGATCACCGCGATCAGCAGCGCGATGAGCGGCTCACCGACGAAGTCCATGAAGGCGTACGGCACCCCCTCCTCGTCGAGCACGAGGTCGGCCACGGCCTTGGCCATCATGAGGACGACGGGCAGGAGCACTGTCGCGAGCGTGATCCCGAACGACGGCCGCCGTCCCTCGGTGTCGCGTGTCGCCTCGAACGCCGCCGAGTCGGCGTGGACGTCCACCCACTGCGAGGCGAACCGGGTGAAAAGCGGGCCCGCGACGATGATCGTCGGGATCGCGACGAGGATTCCGAGTCCGAGGGTGATGCCGACGTCGGCGTTCAGGACGTCGATCGCCGCGAGCGGCCCCGGGTGCGGAGGGACGAAGCCGTGCATCGCCGAGAGGCCGGCGAGGGTGGGTAGGCCGACCGCGATCAGGGAGAGCCCGGAGCGCTTCGCCACCAGGTAGATCACCGGCATCAGCAGCACGAGGCCGATCTCGAAGAACATGGGGAGACCGATGAGCGCGCCGATCGCCGCCATCGCCCACGGGAGCATCCGGGTGCTGGAGCGCCCGACGATGGTGTCGACGATCTGGTCGGCTCCTCCGGAGTCGGCGAGGAGCTTGCCAAACATCGCACCGAGCGCGATGAGCACGCCGACACCGGCCACCGTCGCGCCGACACCGGCGGTGAAGCTCTCGAGCGTGTCCTTCATCGGCATGGTGGCGACGGCGCCGACGGTGAGGGAGCCAAGCGTCAGTGCGAGGAACGGGTGGACCTTCAGCCAGACGATGAGGACGACGATGAGCGCGATGCCGATCAGCGCCGCCGTCACGAGCTGGGCGGTTCCGGCGGCAGGCGTGATCGCCTCCTGCGTACCGAGGAGCCCGAAGAGCCCGCCCGGGCCGCTCATCGCGACCCCTCCTGCTCGTCCACGAGCTCGGTCCGCGCGAGGAACTCGTCGACGATCTCGGCAGGGGTGGGTGTGATGTCGAGGAGCTCGCCGTTCTCGTCCGGCTCGAGCTGCTCGAGGGTGTCTTCCTGGGACTGCAGCAGCGACACCGGCATGAAGTGGTCACGGTGCTCCATGCGCTGCCGGATGAGGTCGTGGTCACCGGCGAGATGGAGGAAGACGATCCGCGGCGCGGCGGCGACGAGTACGTCACGATAGACGCGCCGCAGCGCCGAGCAGCTCACCACTCCCCCGGACTCGTCGTGGGCTGCGAGCCACTCGCCGATCGCCGCCAGCCACGGCCAGCGGTCTTCGTCGGTCAGGGGCGTCCCCGCGGACATCTTCGCGATGTTCGCCTCGGAGTGGAAGGCGTCCCCGTCCTCGTACGGAACGTCGAACCGTTCGGCCAGCTCGTGCCCGATCTCCGACTTGCCGACACCGGAGATCCCCATCACCACCGCGAGCGGCGGCAAGGTCGTTCGACTCATCGGCCCACCTCCTGCGGCGAGCCTGGCACGGCCTGGGCGCACGCGCTGCCCGAACGTGCGGGTGTCGGAAGGTCAGCGCGCCAGAGCGATGACGCTCCGCGCGCGGCGTACGACGGCTTCGTCGACCATCCGCCCGTCCGGCCCGACGACGACGCCGCGGCCCTCGGCGACGGCCTGGTCGAAGAGCGCGACGAGCGCGCGCGCCTGGCCGAGCGACTCCTCGGACGGGGTGAAGACGTCGTTGGCCACGCCGACCTGCGCAGGGTGGATGCAGGCACGCCCGACGTAGCCGCGGCGAGCGAGAGCGCGCGTCGTCTCGGCGAATCGCTCGAGGTCGCGGAAGTCGGTGGAGACCGGCGCGACCGGCGCACTGATGCCTGCGGCAGCGCTGACGAGGACGACCTGGCTGCGGATGGCCGCCCAGTCAGCGTCGTCGGTCCCTTCGCCGAATCCCAGGTCGGCGGCGAGATCAGCCTCTCCGACCTGCAGGCGTACGACCCGAGGAGCCGCGGCGATGGTGCGTGCCTCCAGGACCGCCGACGCCGACTCCAGCAGCGGGACGACACCGATCGATCCCGCATCGAGCCCTTCGCGAGCCTCCGCCTTGCCGAGCACGTCGTCGATCGCGTCCAGATCGGAGCGCGCCTCGGTCTTGGCGACCATGACGCCGCGCAGTCCAGCGGCGACGACCGCGGAGACATCGTCGAGCCCGACCGGTCCGGGGTTGACACGGACCCACACCTCGACGCCGCCGGCGTCACCGTCCAGGGCCTTCAACCACTCGGCGACCGCCGCTCGTGCCGTGTCCTTGGCCGACCACGGGACCGCATCCTCGAGATCGACGATCACCGCGTCCGCCCCCCTGCCCAGCACCTTCGCGAGCTTGTCGGGGGCGTTGCCGGGGACGTACAGGTACGAACGAGCGATCACGAGCGTGCTCCCAATCTGGAACGGCGTTTCACTGAACGCTAGCGGGACCCTCGCGACTCCGTCAACGCGAGGAGCACCGCCCTCACGTCAGCCCGTCCAGCCGAATCGGCGCGAGAGCGTCGTCGTCGTCTCGAGGAGCGCCTCGCGGCACTCGTCGAGCGTGCGGGCGAACCGTTCGGCCGGCCCACAGACGCTGACGACGGCGACCGGGAGACCGTCGTGGCCGAGCACGGGAGCGGCGACGGAAGCGGCGCCGTCCATACGCTCCCCGGACGACTGCGCCCAACCCTGGGCGCGGACGACGGCGAGATCCTCGCGCAGCGCGTCGGCGCCGACGACAGTGCTCCGGGTCAAGGCGTCGAGCGTCCCGCGTTCGAGGTAGGCGTTGACGTCCTCCTCAGGGAGGAACGCGAGGAAGGCGCGCGAGGAGGCCCCTGCATGCAGCGGGTACGGCTCACCGAGCGTCACCGCCATGATGACCTCCCGGTCGGGCGTCACCTGGTCGACGTAGATACGGGTGTGCTCCCCGAGGAGCACCGACAAGGTCGCGGTCTCGTCGGTGCGTGCCGAGAGCTCTTCGAGGTGCGGGCGAGCGGCCGCCCGTACGTCGATCCGGTCGAGGTAGGCGAGCCCCAGCCGCATCACGGCCACGCCCAACGAGTAGCGCCGGGAGTGCTCGTCGAAGGCGACGAGGTCACGGCCGCGCAACGATGCCAGGACACGGTGCACCGCGGCCTTGGAGAGCCCCAGCGCGTCGGCGATCTCGGTGACACCGAGATCGGGGCCGGGAGCCTCTGCGAACAGAAGGAGCACGTCGGCCGCGCGCTCGACGGTGGCGATGGTGGCGCTGCCGCCGTCGGCGGACTCGTCGGCCACCGGTCTGGTCCTCGGGGACACGGATTCTCCTCTACGTCAACGACGCCGGGTGGAGTGCGCATCCGCCCGCGCGGCCACCTCCGACCCAGCCCAACGAGCCCATTGTCTCGGACGAGGAGGATCGCGATCACCCGTGCTGCACCCGAAGGCCCCGAATCTCGGTCAGACGGGACGCGCCGCCGCGTTCAGGAGCAGGTCGGCGACGAGAGCCGGCGCGGTGAGCGGGGCGTCGTGGCCGGCGTCGAGCACGTCGTACGGGACGCCACGCGCGTCGAGGCGATCGCGCGTGGTCTGCGACGGATATCCCGACGGCGTGCTGGCGCAGAACGCGTACGTCACGGGAACCTTGTGGGTCTCGGCCACCGCGAGGACGTCCAAGGACGGCGCGAAGGGCGTCGGCGTCAGGCGCTGCGCCAGCCAGCCGGCGGTGACAGCGTCGAGGTCCCCGGACACCTGCGGGGCCCGCGCGGGGACGAGCGTCTCGCGCGGCGGCAGCGCGACGCCGGGCGGCGGGGGCGTGAGGTCGACGGCACGCTCGCCCGGATCGGGCACGCCCGCGTCGAGGTAGACGACATGGCGCAGGCGGTGAGGGATGCGGTCGGCGAGCGCCCTGACGACGACACCGCCCTGGCTGTGACCCACGAGGACGACGTCGTCCATGTCCTCCAGGTCGACGAGCGCGGCAAGCTCGTCGACCCAGTCGTCGAGACCGGTCACGCCCGCCGCGCCCGAGACCCGCTCCCCCGCTCCGGTCAGGCTCGGGGCGTACACGTCGTGTCCGGCGGCGATCAGGTGCGGACGGACCCGCCGCCACGACCAGCCGCCACGGAACGCGCCATGGACGAGCAGGAAGGTGGTCACCGCGGGTCCGGCTCGTCGAGCACGACCTCGAGGTACTCGCGGGGGTAGGACTCGTACGGCCGGAGGTGCTCGTACATCGCCTCGGTGTGCGCGACGTAGTCCGGGTGGCGGGTGCACTCCTCGTACGCCTCGACCGTGTCGAAGAAGCGCAGGTGGGTGAAGTGGGTGGGGTCCTCGACCCCGCGGGCCAGGCGGCGACCCCGGAAGCCGGGGTGGTCGCAGAAGAACCGTCCGAACTCCCCCGAGAGTGAGATGTAGGCCTGGGCGTGCTCCTCGCCGGGCTTGGTCCACGCCTGGCTGACGACGACGATCATGCGCGCTCCCAAGGGGTCTCGACTCGTAGATCATATATCATTATGCTTCCGTCATGACAAGCAGTGCTCAGACCAAGACCATCCCGGAGTTCCTCGCCGAGGCACCCGACGTCGACAGCCGCGAGCTGTGGCAGGCGTTCTGGGACATCCTCACCGCGGCCAAGGACAAGATCACCGCGGAGCTGCCGGTGCAGCCCCACGCCAACAGCGAGGGGCTCGCCGCCTGGAGCACCCCCGACGACTCGTACGAGGGGTCGCTCAACACCTACGCCGGGGACGCCGACAACGGCGCGGAGTGGCTCGTGCACTCGTGGATCGGCAACCGCAAGGCGTCGATCCTCGACATGAACCTCCAGGTGTGGCTCGGCCCCCACATCGACGTCCCGCACCTCATCATCGTGTTCGGGACAATCCCCAACATCTTCCACTTCAGCGACCTCGTGCCCCGCCGCGACCTCGCCACGGACGTCGACTACCTCGGGCGCTACTACGAGCCCGAGAACGCCTCCTGGCTCGCGCTGCGCGGCGACAACCGCTTCACGTGGTCGGTGAGCCACGGGACCTACATGCGGGCGTTCCTCTCCCCCGTCGGCAACTCCTACGTCGCCGACCGCACCGACGACGTGGTCGAGACCCTCCGCGAGGCCGTCGAGCAGCGCGTCGACACCTGGCTCGAGTCGGTCCGCAACGCCCAGCCCGTGCCGGTCGAGGAGCGCGCCGCGCTGCGCGAGCGCGACCACCTGCTGCGGACGTACGGCTACACCCTCGACCCGATGAACGAGCTCTCCAAGAAGTTCCTCGGGGCCGAACGCGTCGACGAGCTCGTCTCCGTACGGGCGGGCCTCGACCAGATCCGTGCGAGCCGGACGGAGGGCGACAAGTGAGGATCCTCGTCATCGGCGCCGGCCTCGTCGGCGCATCAGCGGCCACCACCCTCCGCGAGCGCGGCCATCACGTCACGGTGACCACGACCACGCCCGGACGGGTCGACGACCTGAAGGCGCGCTTCGACGACGTGGCCGTGCTGCGCGGCGCTGACCGCGACGCCGTCCACGCACGCGTAGCCGACGCGGACGCGGTCGTCGTGACTGCGGGCCCCGTCGCCGCGCACTCGATGACGCCCGAGGACCGCGCCAAGAGCTATCACGAGGTCCTCGTCGCGACTGCGGAGAGCGTCACGAGCGCCCCCGGCTCGGCCCACCTCGTCGCACTGTCAGCACTGTCGGTGTATGGCGACGCCAGCAACCACCTCGCCGCGGTCGACGAGGACTCGCCTGTGACCGACTCGGACGATCCCAGCCCGAACCGCTTCCTGGCCATGGAGGACGTCTACCGTACGGCCGCAGGTGAGCGTTCGACGATCTACCGATGCGGTGACGTCTTCGGAGCGGACGATCCACCGATCGACGAGAAGATCGCGATGGCACACAAGTTCCTCGGCGGGTCGGTGCCGTTCTGCGGCGATGCGCTCCTCTACCGGCTCGCCGTCGAAGACGCCGCCGACGCGATCGTCCACGCGGTCGAGACGCAGATCGTCGGGACGTACAACCTCACGCACCCCGATCTGCCTCCCACCAACGCCGAGCTCTTCGACACGATCAGCGCGGCACAGGACCTCCCGCCGCTGGTCTACCGTGCCGAGATCGCTGCACCGGCCGTCCCGATCTCGGTCGACCGCCTGCGCGACGCCGGATTCGTCGCCTCCCGCTCGTACGTCGCGCACCCGTTGCTCGCGACGCGGTGACAAAGACGAAGGTCCCGACGTTCTCACCCTCTGCTGGCGAGATTGTCGGGACCTTCGTCGTACAGAGCGAGCTCCCTGACGGTGACAGGTACGCAGGGAGCCCGCCGTCCATGGGGGCCGGGCGGCGTTGCCGGTTCAGCCGCTCGTCGGGGTGCTCCGGCGCGAGGGGAACCAGACGATGCCTGCGGCCCCGAGCAGGATCAGCGCGCTGGCGGCGAGGCCGATCACCGGGAGCGAGTTCGTGCCGCCGGTCTTGGGCAGGGTGTCGCCCGACGGCGTGTCGTCCCCGCCACCTCCGCCATCGTCCTCCGGCGGCTCGCTGCTGACGCCGAGCTTGGACAGCGCTCCGTTGCCGGTGCACTCCGCGCCGATCCCCGCAGACGGGAAGTTGAACATGAACGCTTTGGCCGTGACGTCGAGCTCGTCGCCGGACGCCTTGACCGAACCCTTGAGCGTCGGGACCGCGACCTCTGCCTTCGGTGCGGCATTGACCGTGCTGGTCGCCTTGAGGGTTGTCGCCGTACCCCCGACAGACAGGTCAACCGTGAAGTCCATCGAACCGTCGATCGGCACGGGCGCGATGCCGGGCAGCTTGCTCATGGTCGCCTGGAGCGTGACCGGATCGCCCGCAGCCGCGCGGTAGCCGGAGACGGACATCTTGGCGTTGTAGTCGAACTTCGAGCCGAGCGAGAGGGTGCACGCGAACTTCACGGTGCCCTCGGCGGGCTTGCCAGGGTTGCCTGCGGGCGGCGTGGTCTCTGCCGTTGTCGGCGGCGCCGTTGTCGGCGGCGCCGTCGCCGGCGGCGTCGTCGTCGGCGGCGTCGTCGGCGCACTTCCGTCACCGACAGTCAGTGTCGACAGCTTCTGCTCACCGGCACAGGGACCCGCCATCTGCAGGACCGGGAAGTCGAACTTGAACGCCTTCACGGTGACGGCGAGCTCCGCCTTGTCCGACGTCGTCACACCCTCGAGGTCAGGCAACGGGATGGGCGCCCGTGCCGCTGCTGTCACCTTGGCGCCGCCCTTGAGGACGACCTCCTTGCCGTCGACGTCGAGCGTGAGCGTGGTATCCATCTGATAGTTGTTCAGCGGCGCCGGAGACACTCCGGGCAAGTCACTCATGGTCGCGCGAAGCGTCACCGGGCCGCCCACCGAGGCTCGGTAGCCAGCGACCGAGATGTCACTGACGTACTGGAACTCGGGGAACGTCGACAGCTTGCACGTGAACGTCGTCTTGCCGGTCGCCGGCACGCCCTCGGCCGCTGCGGCCGGGCTCGACACCAGGGCGAGCGAACCGACCGTGAGCCCAAGGGCCGCGGCCACGCGCCCGACGATGCCAAGTCGACCCAGGGCCCTCATGCGCTGATCCCGTGACGCCGACGCGGGAGCACGAGCAGCACGCCCAGACCACCCATGAGCAGCACGCCCGCGCCCATCAGAAGCACGGGAAGGCTGTCGGTGCCGCCAGTCTTGGGCAGCGCGTTCGCGTCATCGCTCTCGGGAACGGTCGGAGCGGGGGTGGTCGCGGAGGTGTCGTCCGACGTCTGCGTGTTCTCCGATGCGGCGGCGCCGAACGTCAGCTTGACCGACACGGTGTTGGCGGCAACCACGTCGGCAGGACTAGACGTCGGAAGCGGGGCGGCGGCGACGACGCACGTCTCCTTGGCGCAGTCGATGGATCCGAACTTCTCGGCCAGCGTGATCGTCACGTCCGCGATGGCACCGTTGGCGTCGGCGTTGCGGAAGGTCGCACCACCCTTGAGGTTGCAGTCGGAGGGCCCCTTCTGGACCTCCTTGCACTGTCCGACGGCAATGTTCTTGAGGTTGGGCGCGAAGCCGGACGCCTTGACGGTGACCTTCTGCCCGTCCTTCAGGCCCGAGCTGGAACCCATGTCGAGCGACGGCGCTGCCGTCGCAGCGGGTGCGCCGACGAGCATCACGAGGCCGAGCGCGGCTGCAGCAGCCACCGCCCGGAAGAGAGTCGAGATCCTGGGGGTCATGGCATTCGTTCTCCGAGTCGTGGGATCGGGCGGACGGGTCGTGGGTCGGTGGGTCATGGCGTCCCCGCAGGGAACGGCGCCACGCTGGCAAGCTGAGGGCCTGACCGCGCGATTGCGGCATGGTCGGAGCCGAGATAGGAGCTGACGACGTCCGGATGTGTCCGGACCTCGTCGGGCGTGCCTTCGGCGATGAGCCGGCCGAGGTTCATGGCGACCATCCGGTCGCACAGGCGTGCAAGCAGCGGCAGGTCGTGCTCGATGATGACCATCGCCGTGCCCAGCTCGCGGCGGATGTCGAGCAAGAGGTCACCCAAGGCGTCGCACTCGTTCTGAGCGATGCCCGCCGACGGCTCGTCGAGGAGCAGGACGCGTGGCTCGAGCGCGAGCAGACACGTCAGCTCCACGACCCGCCGCGTGCCGGTGGACAGCTCAGAGATCGTGCGACCAGCGAACGGACCGAGGCCCATCCGGTCGATCAGCTCGTCGGCTCGGCGCGCCTTCATCCGATCGGGAAGCGGCGTCCCGAGCGTCGCGGCGAGCAGGCTGCTCGGTGCGGTCCGCTCCCCCGCCACCATCACGGTCTCTCGAACGGTCATGGTCGGGAACAGCGCGGCGTCCTGGAACGAGCGCACGAGTCCTTCGTTCGCGCGACGCTCGGGTGTCGCCCGCGTCATGTCGTGGCCGCCGAAGTGGACGATACCGGTGTCGGGCTTGGTGAACCCGGCGACGATCTCGAACAACGTGGTCTTGCCGGCACCGTTGGGTCCGATGACCCCCACGATCTCGCCCGGCCTGACGGCCAGGTCGACATGGTCCACCGCGACCACACCACCGAAGTGGCGACTGACGTCGTTGACGACCAGCAGCGGCGCGGCGTCGGGACCCGCCTCCATATCCTCGGTGTCGATCGCGAACAGACCGTCCAACGCCGCCGAGCGTTGCAGCGGCGAGCGTTGCGTGACGTCGGGCTCGGCGCGCGCGACCAGGGGATCGATCCCGGCTCGTCTGGCGAGCCGGTCGTACCAGCGGTCACGCATCCGCATCGCCACTCCGCCGAGTCCGTCGGGCAGCAGGACGACGACCAGCAGCCATCCGATCGCAAGCAGGGCCTGTCCGGGGATCCCGAGCGCCACCATGCCCGGAAGCCCGACGATGATCAGCGCACCGACCATCGGACCTGCGACCAGCCCCAGACCGCCGACGACGGTGAGGGCCACGACGTCGATGCTCGCGGATGCTGGGAACGAGTTGACCGTGAGCGTCGTCTGCCCGTGGCCGATGACGACGCCGCCGAGCCCGGCGAGAGCGCCCGAGACGGCGTACAGCTGGAGCTTGCGCAGCGTCCGCGGGACCGTGAAGGCTCGTGCGGCGTCCTCGTTGTCGCGCAGCGCCTGCAGGGAGCGCCCGAAGCCGCCGCGCCACAGGTTCGCCGAGACGAAGATGCCGATCGCGAGCATGAGCAGTGCAAACAGGTAGTAGTCGCGGGCGAGCTCCATCGAGTAGCCCCACCACGACGGCTTTGCCGGCGACACGCCGTCACCGAGGAAGATGTCGAGCCGCAGCACCCATGCCGTCGTGGCGAGCGCGAACGCGAGCGTCGACACGGCGAGCGCCAGCCCTTTCAGGCGCAGTGCCGGGATGCCGACGAGCGCGGAGACGAGGGCAGCAGCGAGCACGCCGCCGATCGTGCCGAGGACGAAGCTCCCCCAGCTATCGACCAGGTGCACCGACACCGCCGCGGCGATGCCCGCGTACGCGAACTGGCCGAGCGAGAGCTGGCCTGCGACGCCGGTGATGAGTCCGACGCTCAGACCGACGAGCGCAAAACCCGCGACGGTGGTGAGGACGGACGCGGTCTCGTTGCTGACGACATAAGCGAGTGCGACGGCGATCGTCGCGCAGCCTCCGACGAGGAAGTACGGCGCGAGACGAATCCCCCGCACGGTGAGGTACTCCGCGGGCACCGGCGGGGCACCGACACGTCGCCAGCCGCCCCGATCGGTGTCGGCGCGCCCGAGGGTCGGCTGGCGCAGGAGCGCGACGACAATGACGATGCCCAGCACGACGGGGACCAGCCCGCGCGTGTCTGGGTTCGACAGCAGGACCTGCTCAAGGACCCCGATGCCGATGGAAGCCACGAACGCGATGGGGATCGACGTCATGCGCGCGATCACGGCGCCGGCGAGGCCCTTGAGCAGGAGGTCGGGCCCGAGGGTGTCGATCGACTGCCCGGCCGTCGTCGGAGTCACGAGGATTGCGGACAGCGCCGCGATGCCGCCGGCGATCGCCCATGCGTACGACGCCATCCGCGGGGCGCGGATGCCCTCGAGTGCTGCAGTGTCCGCGTCGTCGGCGGCCGCGCGGATGGCCATCCCCTGGCGCATCCGGTGCAGGAACAGCGAGAGACCGACGAGGACCGCGGGTGCCAGCAGCACCATCGCGACGTGGGCGGAGGTCACCGGGAGATTGCCGATCGTGAACGACGGCAGCAGCGGCGGCATCGGGAACGTGAAGCCGCTGACCCCGTCGCTGTTGAGCAGCAGCGCCATGATGAGGATGAACTGCGAGAGGCCGAGCGTCGCGATCATCCCGATGAGACTCGGGCGGCCGGCGAGCCGACGCACCACACCGACCTCGATGCCCGCGCCCAGCAGGGCGGCGACGGCGATGGCGACCGGGAACGCGACGTAGTAGGGGGCGCCCCAGTCGACGACGAGCAGGCCGAGCACGGAGGCGCCGAACGCACCGATCGAGCCGTGCGCGAAGTTGACGAAGCGGCTCGAGCGGTAGACGAGCACGAGGCCGACGGCCAGCAGCCCGTACGTGAGTCCGGTGAAGACACCGATGAGGATCCGGTCGATACCGAGCTCGAAGCCCATCACGCCGAGCGCGAGAGTGGTGTCCGGGGCGTTCACTGGGCCACCGCCACGTGGCCGCCGAGCATGAGCTCGCGCACCCGGTCAGGGTCGGCGCTCAGCTCTGCCGCCGTCTCGGTCGCGACGATCTGACCCTTCTCCATGAAGTACGCGCGGTCGACCAGCGAGAGCGCGACGTTGACCGACTGCTCGACGAGCAGCACGGCCGTGCCGCGCGCGTTGAGGCGCCGGACGAGCTCGAGAAGTCCTCCGACGACGACCGGGGCGAGCCCGAGCGAGAACTCGTCGACGACGAGGATGCGCGGGTCCTGGACGATCGCCTTGGAGAGCGCCAGCATCTGCCGCTCACCACCGGAGAGCGTGGACGCGGGTTGATCCTGGCGGGCCCGCAACCGCGGGAACACTGCGAGCGCAGCGTCGACCGCCTCGTCGGCCCACGCCCTGTCCTCGATCGTGTAGGCGTGCATGCGGAGGTTCTCGGTGACGGTCAACGAGCTGAATGTGGCCTGACCGACGACCTGGCCGAGGCCGCGCGCGATCCGCTCGCGGGTCGGCGCGGTGGTGACGTCGACGCCGCCGATCTGAACGCTGCCCGCATCCGGCTTGAGGAGCCCCGCCAGCACCTTGAGCATCGTGCTCTTGCCGACACCGTTCGGGCCGAGGAGCGCGACCATCTCGCCCTCCTCGACGACCAGGCCAGCGTCGAAGAGCACCTGGACCTGACCGTACGAGCACTGGATCCCCTCGCACGCGAGTGCAGGAGCTCCGGGGCGCGGCGCGTACGAGGTGACGCTACGACGTCGGGAAATCAACGTCGCCCCCTTCGTAGACGAAGCAGTGGCAGTCGTTGTCGAACCGCAGCACCCGGTAGGCACCCGACGCAGCGTGACGTCCGGTTCCGGTGAAGCCCGTAGCCGGGACGAACGCCGAGCCGAGCTTCTCCACCGCGGCGCCCCACGCGGCTGCGTTGAGGTTGTCGGTGAGGTCGGTGGCACCAGCCTGAAGCAGGAGCGCGGCGTCGCAGTACGGGAGGGCGACCCGCGCTGCTTCCCGCGAGGGGAACGTGATCCCGGCCTTCGAGTAGATGTCGATGCACTTCTTCTCGGCATCGGTGCCGGGGAACGGCAGCTGCGCGTCGGCGACCTCCTGTGCGGGGGCGAAGCCGACGCCGACCATGCCCTTGAGGACCTCGGGCGGCACGGTGTCAGGGTTGTTGACGAAGAACGTCGGGTTGTCGAAGGTGGAGATCGCGTAGCGGGCCTTGAAGTTCTGCGCACTGGCGACGGTGGCGAAGATCGACGCGAGCCGGGCGCCCCCGAGGAACATCACCCGGTCGATCCCTGCGCTGCGGAAGGTCACCGCGCCCTGGTCGTTGCCTTGGAACAGGCTGCCCTGGTCAGTGGTGTCGACCCACGCGACTTCGGGCCTGACACCGGCCTCCTCGATCATCGGGAGGGCGATCTCTTCCATCGTGGCGCGGTTGATCGGGTTGTCCGCTGCCACGACGCCGACCTTCTTGCGCCCCTTGAAGAAGCCCTGATCCTTGAGGGTCGTGATGTATGCGCGGACGAACCCGTCGTACGAGGGATAGCTCGGCGACCACAGGTACGGCGAGAGCTCCTTGTAGGTGGCGTCGTCGGTGGCGACGAGCGTGGCGTCGAGCACCAAGGTCTTGCGCTGGGCGTAGCAGGGACGCGCGTTGCTCTGGAACTGGCCGGTAAGCACGACAGCGAAGGCCTGGTCGTCCTGCGTGATCTTGTTGCAGAGCTGCTCCTCGGCGGCCGGCGAGTCGGCCTGCGCGTCGTACATCCGGAAGACCGCGTCGAGCTGACGCCCGCCCACTCCCCCGTTGTCGTTGACCCACTTCTCGAGGGCCTCGACCTGCTTCTTGGGATCGCCTGCGTTGGCCGTCTTGAAGCCCGTGAGCTCCTGGACTCCGGCGAGATCGACCCCGACGAAGACGACCTTGACAGCGTCACCGGTGACACCGGGCCCGACTCCCTCGGCGGACGCCGACGTGCCGCCGTCGCCGACCACCGCGCCCGGCATCACGCTGCCACAGCCGACGAGGGCGAGCGCGAAGCAGGAAAGCGCCGCGCTCGCGCGGATCACCAACGATCGATCCGCGCTGCCTGCTGTGTCCTTCTGATGCCGCATTCGCCCTCCAGTCCGCTCACGATTGGCGGCTAGAATATACGATATTAGTTCGCCTGGGAAGATTGTTTGCCGTCTCGTCGGGTCAGCCAGGCGTCCACCGCGTCCACGTCGACGACGGCATCGGCCGAGACGGGGCCCGAGGAGTCCGAAACGCCCTCCGGCGCTTCCGTCGTGGGGTGGCGGCGACGCAGCCATGCATCGAGCGCGAGCAGGTCGACCACGGCCGCTCCCGCCCCGTTCGTGCCCGCACCCACGTCCTGGACGAGGCTCCCCTCGGCCAGAGCGGGATCGCGCAACAGCGCCTGCAGGTCCTGACTCTCGAGGCGCCCGTCGAGCTGCTTGATGAGGCGCGACTTCCCGACGGCCTTCGGGCTCACGAGGAAGCCGCCGAGCGCGTCGACATAGACGACGTCGGGGAGCCCGTACGGTCGGCTCGTCAGCGCCGCCGCCGTCTCCGCAGGCACCCGGCCGGCACGGCGCCGTCGCACGTCCCTCGCCTGTACGAGCACGCCCAGGCCGAGGAGAACGGCCGCGAAGACGGTCAGCGTCACGAGACCCCACGGGTACGCCCCCCAGGTCGTCTCGAAGGTCGTCCCAAGGTCGCCCTCGCCGATCGAGCCCACGACGTGGTAGGTGCCGAACGCCGCGAACGGGAGCTCCACGTTCATCTCGATGCGGCCGCTCTGGAGCGGCTCGATCGTCAGGTCGCGGCCCACACCGATCGACGGCTCGGTCAGCTCCGACTGGCCCACGCCGATCTTGATCGGAGGGTTCACCGCCGGGGCGGTGCCCCGGTTCTCGATCGTCACGACGAGCTTGCGGGCCGGGGCGGCGCCGAAGAAGCCCCAGAAGCCACCGCTCCCCTCGAGCCGGATGTCCTTCACGTGCAGGTTCGGCAGCGGGAGCACGGGCGTCGGCGGTGTGCCGACGGGGTGCCCGTCGATCACGATCGGCATGTCGACGGCGAGCGCCGGACCGGTGTACGAGGCGAGGCGCACGACGCACGGGCACGGCCGCGGCGGGTTGCCGACGACCATGTCGATGTCGACGTCGCCATCCACGTTCGCCACGCCGAGCACGGCGGTGGTCTGGTCGCACGCGGCCGACCCGCCGATCGCCAGGTCGCCGCACACGACGGCCTGGACCTGCGTCATCGCCGGCCAGCCGGAGCCCTTGACCTTCACCCGCTCGGCATACGCGGCGGTGCCCGGTGTGACCGTCGCCGTGAGGCCGGTGGCGGGCTCGTCCTCGGCGAGGACGGGGGTCCATGCACCACCCGACACCCCGAGCATCACGAGGAGGGAGAAGAGGATCGCCAGATTGCGCGCCGCCCTCACCGGCCGGTCGCGATCGTCAGCTTCGGTGCGGTCGCGACGGCCTCGAAGGCGCGCCGTCGTTCGGCACGTCGCCTCAGCCACCACCACGTCGAACCTGCGACGAGCAGGAGCAGGATCAGGACGAGCGGCCACGGGACGATCCACACCGTCGTCGACGCCACGTCTCGCACGCCCTCCGGCGTCGCGAGCGTGACGTCGACGGACACACGGTCGGCCCACCCGACACCGGACACGTCCGCGCGCAGCTTTGCCGTCTGCCCCGGGAGCAGGTCGACGACCGCGGCGGTCTCGACCTCGTCGAGCTCACGACCCGCGACGCCGGAGAGCCTGATCACGCTCTCCGGAGACAACCGAAGGTTGCCGGTGTTCTCGACCGTGTACGACACACTGCCCTTTCCAGATCCTGACCAGGGGAAGAACCCACGGTCGTGCTCGAGACGTACGTCGCTGACCTTCAGCGCGGGGGTCGTCGGGCCGCTCACGCGCAGATAGAGCCGGGCCGCGACCGCACGCTTAATGCCCACGTCGATGCCGCCGGACTCGGTCGTCCCCTCGACGGCACCGTTGAGCGCGACGATCCCGCCCACGTGGTCGCCCGGCGTCGCGTTCTCGGGGATCTGGACCGTGATGGGCACATCGACCTGCGTGCGGCGGGCGACCTTCACCTGTTGGACAGGGAGCTTGGTCCAGGCACCGACGTCGACCTGCGGACGCTCAAGGGTCCGAAGCGCGAAGAAGCCGCCCTGCTCGGTGTTGTAGCCGTCGGCTCCGTAGAGCGTGAAGGTGAGCGGGCGGTTGGTGTAGTTGCGGATGCGCACCTTGTCGGTGAGCGTCGTGCCGGGAGCGCCCTCGAGCACGAAGTAGCTCCGAGGCGTCGGTGACGACTCGGAGCCGGGCGTGGGAGTGACCGACCAAGCACCGTTGTCAGCGGCGTGCGCGGACGACGGCAGAAGGGCCATCGCCACGGCAAGCACGACGAAGGCGATCAGGGCGCGCACGTGGCGCATCACTCGAGTCATCGGTCGGCAACTCCTGGCCGGTGGGACGTGGTGGTCCGGGTGGGCGCCGCTGAAGCGGTGCCCACCCGGACCTGTACTACGTGGTGCGTGTCATGACAGATGACGTGTCGAGAGCAGGCTCACGACAGC
The DNA here is from genome assembly GCF_011751845.1 of Mumia sp. ZJ430. NCBI lineage: Bacteria > Bacillati > Actinomycetota > Actinomycetes > Propionibacteriales > Nocardioidaceae > Mumia > Mumia sp. ZJ430. The sequence goes on from NZ_JAAHFK010000002.1 coordinate 674,663, forward strand.
GTCAGCGTGAGGAGGCCGGAGTAGTTACCGGCCGCCTGGCTGGAACCGACCTCGAGCGAGAGCCCGGCGTCGGCGACGGCGTCGCCTCCGCTGGTCCCGTTCGCGCCGAGGCCGGACGTCGCCACCGCGCAGAGCGGCAGGTCGGTCGAAGCATCGGCGAACGAGCCCGCTGCACCCGCGACGACGGTGTCGTCGCTGTTGGCCTGGGGCGCACAGGTGGGCGTCCAGGACAGGGCGGTCGGGGCGATGGTGAAGTTGCCACCGGCCGGCTTCGCGGGACCGTTGAGGCCCGAGAAGCGACCGACGAGCGACCAGCCGAGCGTGCCGCCGCGGTAGTCCTTCACCGTGACGTTCTGAAGGTCGCCGGTCGAGGTCTGGTCCGTGCCGTCGAGCGTGACGCCCGACATCAGGACCTTGCCCGCGTCCTTCGACATCTTCAGGTCGCCGGCCACGACGGTCAGCTCGACCGTCTCGAGCAGCGCACAGCTGCCCGTGGCCGCAGATCCCTGCTTCGCCGTGCAGGTGTCACCCGAGAAGGTGAAGGCCTGCGAGCCGAAGAGGGCCACCGGCGGAGGGCCGGCCGCGTGGATACGGCTCGCGCCGATGAACGCGGTCCCTGCATCGTTCACGATGAACGAGGCCGAGATGTTGCCTGCGGAGTCGGCGGTCGTCGAGACCGTCGCATCCGACGAAGCCGGCGGCGGGAACGGCGGGCCGTTCTTGTAGCCACCGACCGTCACCGGCTGGTTCGGATCCCAGTTGCTGCCGGTCACCGTGACCACCGTGCCGGCGCCACCGCCGACGACGTTGGTCGAGACGGTCACGTCACCGAGGATGGTGATCGGAGTCAAGCTCGTCTCACCACCCGAGGTGACCTTGATCGAGCGCGATCCCGTGGTCGGGGTCGCCCCGACCGCGATCGTGCCCGAGCCCGAGCCGTCGCCAGCGATCGTGACGCTCGACGACGTGGCGTCGCAGCTCGTCCCGCTGACGTTGCACAGCTCGACCGTGCCCGTCCCGGCCGCCGAGAAGTTCGTGACGCCGAAGCTGATCACGTCGTTCTTGCGCGCCGCGTTGGTCACCACCTGGTTGGTGATGCCGCTGACGGTGGCCGTCGGCCCCACCGCTGAGAAACTCGCGGTGATGTTGGTGTCGACCGGAGTGGTCGCCGGGTTGACCCCGCCGGCCACGCCCGTGCTCTGACCGTTGCAGTTGACGCGGGTCAGGAACGTCGGGATGTCGTAGATCACCTTGCGGAGCTTGACGGTGTTGGCGCCAGCACCCGTGATCGTAAACGTCCCGGTGATGGTGTCACCGGGGATCACAGCACCGCCACCGGCCGAGAACGCCTTCGTGATCGCAGGGAGGGAGACCCCGTTGACCGAGAAGTAGTAGTACGCCGTGCCACTGGCAGGCGGTCCACCGTTCTTCGGACCCTTGTCGAATACGAGCGAGAAGTTGCGTGTGCTGCCGACGGTGGTGCCCCCACTGGTGGTGAGGTTGTAGTCGGCAGCGCCATCACTCCACGGAGCAAGTGACGACGACGTGTTGCTCGCTGGCGTGGTGTCCTCGATGTCAGCTCCACTCGGTGGTGAGTAGACCCAGCATCCACCGGTGGGCGCGACCGCAGCAGCGGTCCCGGCTCCGAGGACGACTGCTGTCGTCGCAAGCATGCTGGCTCCAGCCAGCAGGGCGACGACGCGATTCTTCGATCTCATCTACCCGCTCTCCTTCTTCGGGTAGGGGGTCCCGAGAGACCCGACCTCAGTCGCAGTCCTGTCCACTGCATTGCACACATCCGGAGTGCAAGTAGGGATAGGCTGATTCACAGAGACGATATTGTCAATGATATATCCGAGAGGATTTTGATGAACCGGTCCGGCAACGTCGTGAGGACGCTCGCCCGAACCGCCGCGGAGACTCTGGTCACCGGCGGCGTCGTCGTGCTGCTCTTCGCCGTCTACCTGGTCTTCTGGAGCGACGTCCAGACAGCCGCCGCGCAGGTCGATCTGCGCGACGACTTCAAGCAGCAGGCGGCTGCCGTCCCCGCCACCTCCAAGGCGGCGCCGACCGCGCCCGTACGACCGTCCACCGGCGCCGGCGTCGCGGTCATGCAGATCCCCCGGCTCGGCGACGACTGGTCGTGGGTCGTGGTGGAAGGCGTGTCCGACGAGCAGCTCGCGCGCGGTCCCGGACGGTTCCCCGACACCGCCCTGCCCGGCCAGGTCGGCAACTTCGGCGTCGCCGGTCACCGGGCGACGCACGGCGAACCGTTCGCCCACATCGACCGCGTCCGCAAGGGCGACAAGATCTTTGTGGAGGCCGTCGGCTCGACCTACACCTACGTCGTCGACCGCACGGAGATCGTGGCACCGACCGCGGTCGGCGTCCTGTATCCGGTGCCCGACAAGCCGAACGCGACGCCACGCAAGGCACGGATCACGATCGTGACGTGCAATCCGCGCTGGGGATCCAGCGAGCGCTTGATCGTCCACGGCCGCCTGATCGAGACCCGCTCCGGAACGGAGGCATGACATGTACGCAGCACTCTGGCGCGTCCTGCCAGGACCGAGCGCCGTCAAGGCGCTGCTCGCCCTCACGCTCTTCGTCACGCTCGTCGCCATCTTGTTCCTCTGGGCCTTCCCTGCGGTGCAGCCGATGCTGCCGTTCGACCAGATCACGCTCGAGTCCGAGCCGACCTCGTCCGCCGCACCGTAACCTCCTGACTGGAACGCTGTCCCGCGTTTGGCACCTCTTGCCCGCGGACGTGATGCGGATGTGACCAGGCGTCACCCGCACGAGGATGCCCCCCGAGCCGCATGGCTCGGGGGGCATCCTCGCGTGGAACACCGTGCGAGGCCGGGCCGGGGGAACTCCGGCCCCACACGGAGGATCAGTGGTCGCGCAGCAGCGACCCGTAGCCGTGGATCTTGTCCTCGATGCCGTTCTCGCGCAGCGCCATCCACCACGTGGCGGCGTTGATGGCGACGACCGGCTTGCCCAGCCAGCGCTCGGCCTCGTCCGCAAGCTCGGCCATGCAGAGGTTGGTGCCGCACTGGACGATCGCGTCGACGTCGGGCTCGTCGACCTCGAGGATCGCCTCACGCAGCGTCTGCTCGCTCACGTGGGCGATCGCGACCGCGCTCTCGCAGCTGAGGCCCTTGATCTTGCCGACCTCGAAGCCGAGCTCGGTGAAGAACTTGCGGACGTTCTCGTCGCCGATCGGGGTATACGGCGTGACGATGCCGATCTTCTTGGCACCGAACAGCTGCAGCGCACGCTCGCAGGCCTCGGCACCCGTCGCGACACCGAGGCCACCGGAGAGGTCCTTGATCTGCTGGACGAACTGGCGGTTGCCTTCGACGCCGTCCCAGAAGGTCTCGGCGCTCATGCCCATGACCATGTAGTCGGGCTCCATCGTCATGATGCCCTCGACGCAGTCGGCCATCGCGGCGCGGATCTGCACGAGGAGGTTCTGCATGCCCTCGTCGTCGGCGATCCGGCCGTCGCGGATCAGGATCCGGCCGTAGTGGGAGGTGACGCCAGGAACCCGCATCGAGTCGAACTCCGGCTGGACGATCGTGTTGGTGCTCGGGGCGATCACCCCGAACTTGCGGCGGTAGCCGAGGCGGTCGGTCATGAGAGGGAGGCTCCTTCGGAGACGGAGGGACGCTCGGCGTGCGGGAGACGCCTGCTGAGCCGGAGCGCACCGATGAGGAAGCAGAGCTGGACACCGGTGTTGGTGAGCTGCTCGATCCATTGCAGCGCCTCGGTCTGATGAGGCCGAGCCGCCAGCGGAGGGAGCACGAGCGTGCCGACGAGATAGAAGAGGAACAACCAGCGGCCGAGCTGGTCACCGTGACGAGCGGCGAGCGCCGAGGCCATCGCCCCGACCGCAACCGCAGCGAGCGCCGCGATGGCGAGCATCGGGGTGAGGTTGCGCGCAGCTCCGGAGATGCACGCGCCGACGAACGGCACCAGGGCGAACGGCGCCCACGACACGACCTTGCCGACGTACACGCTCGCCAGGGCCCACGCGAGCGCGGAGAAGCCGATCGCGAGGCATGGGAACAGCATCTGCTCGAGGAACGGGATCTCGATGCACGGTCCGGCGACGAGCAGCTTCCAGACCGCCTTGCCGAGGCCACCGGCGGTGACGACGAGGCCGCCGAGCAGCGCTCCCACCCGTACGGCGGGGATCGACTTGCCCAGCGCTTGGGCGAGGACAACGAGACCGGCGCCAGCGAGCACGACGGGCGTGAAGTCCTGGATCGCAAGAGCCAGACCGTACTCGGTGCAGGGATCGATTGCCATCAGGCCTCCTCGCGCTCGGTCGGGGTGAAGATGTCGCGCTTGCGGAAGCCCGCGGTCATGAAGCGCCCCATCGCCTTCGACCGGGTCAGCCAGGCCACCCTGGCACCGTTCTTGCTGGCCGCAAGGACGCGGTCGGCGAGCCACGGCGTGACGGTCTCGACCCGGTCGCCGAGGATGTTGAAAATCTTGCGAGCCTTCTCGAACGCCTCAGGCTGCCCGTCGTAGTCGTCGACGAGGAGGTCGGTCGCGACGATGCCCGGGGAGAGGTAGCCGACGCGGACGTCGGTGTTCTTGGACTCCTTGACCAGCGCCGCGGTGAGATAGGTGACCGCGCGCTTGCTCGCGCCGTAGATCGCCATCCCGGGTTGGAGCTGCCCGTCGGAGCCGAAGCCCTCCATGTTCCAGATCCATCCGCCGCCCGGCTGCGCACTCAGGCCCGCCAGCGCGACGGTGCAACCGTTGATCGCACCGACGAGGTTGGTACGGACGACGGTGTCGGTGACGTCCGCCGAGATCTCCGGGAGCGGACGACGCGGCGCCGAGACGCCGGCGTTGTTAATCCACACGTCCACGCGACCGAACGTCTGCGACGCGTGGTCCCACAGCTTCTGCAGGGACTCACGGTCGGTGACGTCGGCAGGGATGCCGCTGATGCGGTCGCCACCGCGTGGCGCAAGCTCGGCGAGGGCGGCGTCGACCGCGGCCGAGGACCGTCCGCACACGACGACACGGCACCCTCGGTCGAGGAGCTGGCCGGCGAGCCCGAGGCCGATGCCCCGGGTCCCACCGGTCACGACGACGACCCTGGACTCCGTCACGCCGGCTCCCAGGTGAGCAGGCCGTGAAGGAAGTGGGTGGTGCGCTCGCCCGAGAACAGCTGCCAGACGACCGACAGGTCACGCGTCTGGGAGTCGAGAAGGAACTCGCGTCCGCGGATCTTCTCGACACCGCGCGCGTCGGGTCCCATGAGGTGCTGGGTGGTGAACAGCGCACGGCCGTACGAGACGGCGTTGCCGAAGACGTCGCCCTCGTACTGGGTGCGGGCACCGTCGCGGTAGCGCTCGAAGGTATACGAACGGTCGAGCGCGCCGCTCCAGGTGACGCGCTGGCGGGTCCGCAGGAGCGAGAGGGGCTCGTGCTCGATCTGCACCTGGGTCTGGCCGAGCGTCTTCTGGGTAGCCGCGTCCTCGACCGAGAGCGACCCGGTCCAGGTGCCCTTCTCCTTGGTGGGAAGCACCTGAGGCGTCGGGCCGCGCTGGGTCTCGGCCGCGATCCACTCGTCGACGAACGCCTGCGTCTCGGGGTTCGTGTCGTGGTCGAGCGTCCGCTTGTAGACGCCGTTGAAGACCGCGCAGACCGCCCAGCCGTCGTGCAGGACCGACGAGTAGACCTGCGTCACGCCGTCGGGGAGCACCTGGTTCCAGGTGCGCAGGTCGGCCTGCCAGCCCGGCGAGTAGTAGTTGGCCTCGACGAAGAACCCGTACGGCTGGCCGGTCCCGTAGAAGTCCGGACCGCAGTAGACACGATTCTCGTCGGAGTCGACGATGCGGAAGTCGAAGTCGGCGCCGAGCTGGAACCGGTTGCGCAGCGGGCCGGCGCCTTCGAGGGTCGGACGCATCCAGTAGCGCGCCACGCCGTCCTCGATGACGCTCGCACGTGCGATGCGCTCGAAGCCCACGTGGTTGCCCTCGGGGTCGAACAGCGCGGGACGGCCGTGCCACTCCCCCTCGATGCGCTGCTGCCACGCGCTCGTGTCGACCGACTCCTGGTCGGTCTCGCTGGTCGCCGTCACTTGCGCACCTCGTTGTCGAGCAAGTGCGCCCGGACGTCCTCGGCGGCGTCGTCACCGATGAGGCGAGCGACCTGCGCCCAGACCTTGTCGACCTCGGGGCTGAAGATGAGCGCCCGGTTGCGGGCGTCACGTGCCGGAAGGTCGGTGTCGGCCACGTCGGCCAGCACCTCGGCGGGCACCGACGCGTCGAGCAGACCGAACCAGTGCTCGAGGTAGGTCGTGACGGCGCTCTCGATGGAGACGAACGCGTCCGCGTCGGCGCGGTGCACGAGCATCCACGGCGACATCATGGCGTTCTGGCGAGGACCGATCGCGGCCTTGGTCAAGCCTTCCCAGGTCTCGACTTCCTCGTACGTCTCTGTCAGCGGCTCGTGCGCCCAGTCGAGGTAGGCCAGGTGCGTGCCCAGGTCGGCCCGCGGGATGAGATCGAGGTGGAACGCGTAGGTGCCCTGGCCCTTGACCGAGTCGAGCGTGAAGTGCGGGATCGGCAGTCCGTCACGAGCGAACGCGAACACCATGTGGCTGTCCAGACCGATCATGTCGACCGCGAGGCCCACGTACACGACCTTGCCGATCGGGTTGGAGTCGTCGGTCGGGACGAAGACGCGAACGTCACCCACGGGGTCCGGCGTCATCGGCGACGTGAGCGTACGGAACGCGGAACCGTCGTCGGCGGTCACCTCGACCAAGCCACGCTCGGCGACGATGCGCTCCCATGCGCGCTCGCACAAGCCGCGCGGAAGGCTCACAGACGCCTCGGACTCGGTGGTGCTCATGCGGGGACCTCTTCTTCACGCGTCGTCGTCTTGGTGCTGTCGGTGCGCGGGACGTCCCCGCGCTCTTCGCGCTCGACCCGCTTGCCGAGCAGCTCCTTGCTGCGGACCTCCTTGAAGTTCCACGCCGAAGCCAGCTCGGGGACCTCCTTGCGGGTCGGCGACGGGATCACGCGCGCCTCGACCCGGGCAGGGCCCTCGCCGACGATCGTGTTGCCCTCGACCGACCAGCCCTTGTCGATGAGCTCCTGACGGCGGCGGCGGTAGAGCACGGCGTTGTAGTCGCTCTTGACGTGCAGTTCTGCCGACAGGTCGAACGGGAGGAGCTCGGGGCGCACCCCGTTGACGACGGCCTCGTCCTCGTACAGCACCTTGAACACGCGGCGGCGCGCGTCACGGTCGGCCCACTTGCCCTTGAAGAACGTCCGCAGCGCGACGAACTTGACGAGTGTGGTCTCCTCGTCGATCGGGATGTTGACGTCGAAGATCTTGAGCTTGCCCATCGGGGTGTCGACCTCGAGCAGGATCATGTTGGGCAGCCACCAGGTGGTGGAGACCGGCACCTGCGGACGCTTCATGAGGTCCTTGGTCTTGTTGGGGTTGAGCATGCCCCAGATGCCCTTGGAGTTCGGCGGGTTGAGCTTGACCGACACCTTGCAGTGCCACTCCGACTCCTCGATCTCGAACTCGGGGACCTCCGGCTTCTCCTTGTTGCCGAAGACGCCGCCGTGCACGAACGGCGTGTGCGCGACGTCGACGCCGTTCTCGAGGATGCGCTCGTAGTTGGACTTCCAGAGGAACGAACCCGTGACCGCACGGTAGGTCTCGGTGTCGTCGATGGCCGACCAGTCGGGCAGCGGCGGGCGCTCGGCCTCGGGCAGGTCGCCCATGTAGATCCAGATGAAGCGGTGCTTCTCCTGGACCGGGTAGGCGTCGATGCGCGCCTTGCGCGGGATGCCCTTGCCGGGGTGCGCGGGGATCTTGCGCACGGACCCGTCGGGCTCGTACTCCCAGCCGTGGTACGGACAGACGATGCAGTCGTCCTTGACCTCGCCGCCCGACAGCGCCGCACCACGGTGCACACACAGGTCGGACATGGCGACGACGCTGTTGTCGCTCGACTTGCGGTAGATGACGAGCTGCTGTCCGAGAAGCTTGACCTTCTTCGGGGTCCCGGCGGGGAGATCCTCGCTGAACTCGACGGCGTACCAGAAATTCTTGAACATCGCGGGTCTCCTCCTAGCGTCGCCGAATCTCGGCGATCTCCGAGCGGGGCTGCTCCGCCAGCAGCTCCAGTGCGTTCTTGGCCTCGACATCCCCGCGCACGGTCGCGCGGAGGAACGAGGTGACGGTGGTGGCGAGCGCGTCGCGCTGGGCGGCGGCGTCACCGGTGGACGGGTCTTCGAGGAAACCGCGTGCCGTGGTGGGGTCTTCGGGGTGGATCGCGAGCATGTGCGTCGCGTCCGCGAGGTGGACGAGCCAGGCCTCGGTCGTCGACGGGAGCGCCCGCTCCCACGTCGCCGTGATCGGGTCGTGAGCGGGAGCGTCCGGGTCCTCGCCGTACCGGATGGCGCTGGCGGCGACCACACCGTCCGCCGTGCCGGCCAGCAGCATGACCGGTGCCTCGACCGGCGCCGGCAGCAGGGTGCTCGGCGGGTGCCCGAGCATCTGCGAGGCCTTCGTGTGGGCACCGTACGTCGCGACGGCGCGCACCTCGGGGAACCACTGCGGGCTCGCCGACTGCAGGGCCACGGTGCCGCCGGCCGAGTGACCGAACAGCGCGACGGCGCCGGTGTCGAGGAGCCCCGCGAGCGGGCCGGACTCCCCCAGCGCCGTGACGGCGCCGAGCACCGGACGCAACGCCTGGGTCGTCGGCCCGCTGCCGTAGGTGTCCGGGCCGACGGTGCCGAGGTCGACACCGGGCGTCAGCCCGTACTCGCCCGCGCTGTGCTCACTGGGAGGAAAGAGCTCCCCCACCCAGTCGTACGTGACCGCGACGAAGCCGGCCTCGACCAGCCGCACGGCCAACCACGCGTAGGCGTCGGCGCAGACGTTGACGCCCGAGAGGATCACGGCCAGCGGGTACGGGGCACCCGCCGGGTCCGCCGCGAGACGGCCGCTCATCCGCTCGGCCGTCGTCGTCGCGGGCAGCGCCGGGTAGCGCACCGTGACGTGCGCCGTGTCGTACGGAGCCTCGGCTCCCGGGATGCGGACGGCCGTGCGGAGCGCGCGGGCGAGGACGGGGTCGTTCATCGTGCCGAGTGAACCTCGTGCTCGTGAGCGCGCGGCAGCGTGCGGTCGCCGCCCCAGAGCGCACGGACGAGGCGCTGCGTCGTCTCGGCGCCGAAGTAACGGTCGCCCATCACGTTGGCGGGGTCACGCTCGGCGATGTTGCGGCGGATCGCCTCATCGTCGGCCGCCAGTGCGGCGCGCTCGGCGACCGGAACGGCCTCCGCGGCGTCGACCCACCCGAGCCAGCGGTCGAGGTGCTCCTCAGCGACCTCGGTCACGAGCTTGGTCATTTCCTCGCCGGCGGGCGCCATGTGGCAGAACGCGGTCGGCGAGAGGCCGGCGCGCACGAAGGCCGAACGGCTGACGAACGGCTCGAGGAAGCTCTCGTTCTGGAGCTGCTCCCAGCGAGCGTTGACAGGCTCGTAGTAGCGGTCGAACGAGTCGGTGTCGGTCACGAGATAGCTGCGCGGCACCGAGTCGAGGAAGAACCAGCCCTGCGGGAAGCAGCCGAGCGCCATGCCGAAGTGCGGGACCTTGACCTGCGGACCGAGCCAGATCGTCAGGTGGACGTTGCAGAACCCGGCGGTCGCGTTCTCCATGTGGGAGTGGACCATCCAGTCGATCTCGGGGCCGGCGTACGTGCGGACGCGGCCCTTGGCGCCGGTGTCACCGCCGAAGTCCTCGAGCGCCTCGGACGACGGGTCGCGCTCGAGCTCGAACCGCTCAGCGACCCGGTCTTTGAGACGCTCGACGAGGGCCAACCAGGTCGCGAAGGTCTCGCTGACGTCGGTCGGGCCCGACTCGTCGAGGTGCTCCTGCACGTACTTCAGACTCTGGCTCACGGGGGCTCCTTACGTGTCGTGCGACGTGATTCACGTTACGTTGAGACTATATATGATCTATACCCTGGACGGACAGAGTTCGGGAAGAGAATCTTGACCCGACCGGCGGCCCGCTCGGCGCTGATGTCCGGAGACGTAACCGAATCTTGATGACGTGCTGTCAGGACGGATACGCGGTCGCGCCGAGCCCCTCGCCGCCCGCCCTGAAGGCCGCAGGCGCATGGACGACACAGGTCTGCACGTGCTCCAAGATCCCCTCGTCGCCGTACTCCCTCCCCCATCCGGACCGCTTGACGCCCCCGAACGGCGCCCGCAACGACATGCCCGTCCGGTTGTGCGTGTTGACGAAGGTGAAGCCCGCGTCGAGCCGCGCGGCCAGGTCGAAGGCGCGCTGCTCGTCGACCGACCACACCGACGCACCGAGTCCCAGCTCGCCGGCGTTGGCGCGCGCGACGACCTCTTCCTCGGCGTCGAACGCGAGGATCGGCAGGGTCGGACCGAACTGCTCGGTCGCGACGACGTCGTCCGAGTCCGACGCACCCAGAACGAGGGTCGGCAGAACGTAGTAGCCCTCGTCGAGCCGCGCCTCGGGGTCGATGGTCCCGATCGGGACGACCTCCGCGCCCGCCGCCGCTGCGGAGTCGACCAGTGCCCGTACGCGCTCGGCCGAGGCCGCGCTCACGACCGGCCCCATCGTCACGCCGGGGGTCAACGGGTCGCCGACGCGCAGGATCCGGTCGGCCGCGGCACGCAGGGCCGTGACTACCTCGTCGTAGCGCGACCGGTGGACGTACAGGCGCTTGATCGCCATGCAGACCTGCCCGCTGGTCGCGAACGCGGCCATCAGCAGGCGCTCCGCGATGGACTCGTCCAGCTCGACGTCCGCGAGCAGGATCGCCGGGTCGTTGCCGCCGAGCTCCAGCAGCGACGGTGTCAGCGCCCCGGCGGCCGTACGGGCGAGTGCACGCCCCGCGACGTCGCCGCCGGTGAAGGCGACCCGGTCGACACCGCGGTGCCCGACCAGTGCGGTCGCGGTCTCGGCATCGCCGTGGACGACCTGGAGCAGGCCGGAAGGCAGGACGGCTGACATCGTGGCGACGACCTTCTCGACCGCGAACGGCGCGAGCGGTGACGGCTTCACGACGACGGCGTTGCCCGCGACCAGCGCCGGAGCGACCTTGAGCATGGCGAGGATCACGGGGGCGTTCCAGGGCGTGACGGCAGCGACGACCCCGTACGGCCGGTGGCGCAGCACGAGCCGTCCCTGGGCGTCGTCGATCTCGCTGTCGACGAGCAACGTCTCAGCGCGCGCGGCGACCCAGCGCAGCACGGTGACGGCGAAGCCCGCCTCGCCCCGACAGTCGGCCAGCGGCTTCCCGGTCTCGCGCGCCATCAGCGCGGCGACGTCGTCGAGCACCGGATCGAGCAGGTCGGCGGCTGCCCGCAGCGCCGCTGACCGCGAGGCCACCGGCTGGTCGCGCCACGTCGCCTGCGCCGCACGGGCACGCCCGACGGCGCGGTCGACTGCCGCCGGATCGTCGAACACGACCTCCCCCACCACCTCGCTCGTACGGGCGGGGTTCTCGCGGCGCGAGCCGGTGGCCGCGATCGTCACAGCGCGTCGCCCGCCGGCTCGAGCGGCCGCAGCGAGTCGATCATCGAGGTCCGGCGCAGGTATGCCCGCGCTGCCACCGGGTCCGCGGCGAGCGCGCGCAGCTCGGCGTGGTGCGCGGCGCGCGCGGAGGGGTCCTGCTCGCGCAGCTGCTTCCAGTTGTCGTGCGTGACCGTACGGACGTAGGACAGTGCGACGTCCCGGCGACCGGCGAGCACCACGTCGAGCGCGTCGAGGTCGGCCTCCCCCGCGAGCAGCGCCACCAGCGCGCGAGCGGTGAGCACCGCGTCGTGGATGCCGCTGTTCATGCCCATCCCGCCGAGCGGGTTGTTGACGTGCGCCGCGTCGCCCACGAGCACGACCCGGCCGGTACGGAAGCGCTCGGCGACCCGCTGGTGGACGAGGTAGAGCGAGGAGTGGAGCAGCTCCCACGGGCGGCCGAGGTCGGCGACGCCGCGCAGGCGCTCCTGGACGCGCGCGTCGGCGACCTCGGCGTCGGCCGGGCTGTCGGGGTCGGTCGGGAACAGGATGCGCCAGTGCTCCGGGGTCCGCAGCAGCACCAGCCACTCGGTCGGGTCGAAGACGTAGTTGACGTCGGCGATGCCGGGGAGCACGGCCGCCAGATCCTCGGTGGTCGAGACGACGAGGAAGCGCTCCGGGTAGGTGATGCCCTCGAACTCCGCACCGGTGCTCTTGCGTACGACCGAGCTCGCGCCGTCGGCACCGACCACCCAGTCGGCGGTCCAGGAACGTCCGCTGGCGCTGGTGACGGTGACCCGGTCGTCAGCCTGCGTGACCGACGTCGCCGGCTCACCGAACTCGACCGTGCACCCGTCGTGCTGCCGGAGTCGCTCCAGCAGGATCGGCGTGAGCTTGCTCTGCTCGCACTGCACCCGGAACGGGTACGGGGTGTCGTCGGCGAGGATGCCGAGGTCCAGCTCAGCGACGGGGCCGTCCTGGCGGTCGCGGTACTGGAAGGCCTGGGAGACGATGCCGTGCTCCCGCAGCGCGTCGAGCACGCCGAGGTCGGCGAGCATCTCCAGCGTCGGCGGGTGGTAGGTGCTCGCCCGCGACTCCGCGGACAGTGACTCCCCCGCCTCCAGCACGGTCACCGCGTGACCGGCCTGCGCCAGCACGAGCGCCGTGGTGAGTCCGACGGGCCCCGCTCCCACGACCAGGATGTCGTTCGTCATCGTGCTGCCTCCTCGGCGTACGCCGCTTCCAGGACGAGCTGGTCTCCCAGCCCGACGAGCTCGGTCAGGTCGTCCCACGCCATCCGTGGGACGGCACCGGCATGGCCGGTGCGGGCGATCGCCGCGTACGTGTCGGCTGCCGCTCGGGCAGCAGCCAGCAGTGCGGAGACCGGGTGGATCACGAGGCGTACGCCGAGCTCGGCGAGGGTCCCGTCATCGGGATGGCCCGCATCGGGACCCTCGATCGCGCCGGCCGCCTCAGAACGATTCATCACCAGGGGCACCTCGCCGCCGAGCGCCGCCGAGACCTCGCGCAGCTCAGACAGGCCTGCGCCCTCGACGAACACGGCGTCGGCACCCGCCGCGACGAACGCGTGGGCCCGCGCGACGACGGCGTCGAGACCGTCGACCGAGAGCGCGTCCGTACGGGCGACGATCACGACGTCGGTGCCCGCCTCGACCGCGGCACGGACCCGGCCCGCCGCCTCGGCAAGCCCGACGACAGCCTTGCCGGTCATGTGACCGCACCGCTTGGGGGCGACCTGGTCCTCCAGGTGCAGCCCTGCGATGCCGGCCGCCGCGTACGCGCGCGTCGTGTGCCGCGCTTGCAACGCGTTGCCGTAGCCGGTGTCGGCATCGGCGAGCAGCGGGACGTCGTCCAGTGCCGGGACGACCTCACGGGCACGCGCGGCGATCTGGCTGCCGTGCACGAAGCCGAGGTCCGGCAGGCCGAGGCCGACCGCCGACGCGACCGCGCCCGAGAGACAGGTGGCGCGTGCGCCGGAGACCACCGCGAGCCGCGCGGTCACCGCGTCGTACACGCCGGGCAGGTGGACGACCTCGTCACCGGCGAGCAGGGTACGGAGGGTGGCGGCGGGAGAGGTGGCGCCGGTCATCGCCCGTGCAGCGCGAAGCTGCCCTCGACCCCGACGACCCGGGCGTTGGTGAAGCATCGGATCGTCTCCACCGTGCCCTCCTCGCCGAGCCCCGACAGGCCCCACGCCGGCCGCGGCGTCATGAGGTGCAGGCTCATGATCGTCGAGCCGTTCACCTTGACCTCGCCGGCACGCACGCGGCGGGCGAGCGCGAGCGCCCGGTCGGTGTCGGTGCCGACCACGTATCCCTCAAGCCCGTACGACGTGCCGTTGGCGAGCGCGAGGGCCTCGTCCTCGGTCGCGTAGGTGTGCACGGTCGCGATCGGGCCGAAGATCTCCTCCGCGGCAGCCGCGACCGGCACGCCGGTCACCAGTGCGGGCGCCAGGTAGTTGCCCGTGTCGGGGACGGGCGTCGCGCGGTGGACAGTGCCGCCGGCGGTGCCCAGCGCCTCGAGCGCCGACTCCAGGCGGGCCCGGTGGACCGAGTGGACGATCGGGCCGAGATCTGATGCCTCGTCCAGCGGGTCCCCCGCGGTGAGAGCGGTCAGCCGCTCGAGCGCCAGCTCGACGACCTCGTCGGCCATCGCCTCGGGCACGATCAAGCGTCCGAGCGCGCGGCACCACTGGCCGTTGAGGGTGGTCAGCAGGTCGACGGCAGCGTGCGCGGCCGCCTCAGGATCGGCGTCGGGCATCACGACGAGCGGGTTGTTGCCGCCGAGCTCCAGCTGGAGCGCGGCCAGCTTCTCGGCGCACGCGGCTGCGACCGCACGTCCTCCGACAGCGCCACCGGTGAACGACACGGCGCGGATGCGCGGGTCGGTGACGACCGTTCCGCCCACGGACGGTCCACCCTGGAGGAGCTGGAAGACCCCACCGTCGACCCCGGCTTCGGCCAGGACCTCAGCGACCGTAGTGCCGAGCAGCGTCGTCGCGTACGGGGCGTACTCGCTGGGCTTGAGGATCGTGGGGCAGCCTGCGGCGAGCGCGCTCGCGACCTTGTGCGCGGCCATCGGCGCGGGCGCGTTCCACGGGACCAGGCAGATCGCGGGCCCGACCGGCAGGCGCAGCACCTCGACGGCCTGACCGTTCGCGCCCGTCACCGGCGCATCGACCAGGGTCCCCGACCGCAGCATCTCGGCGGCGAGGCGGAAGGCACCCGGGACGATCATGCCGACGATGGAGGTCTGACGGACCGGGACGCCGGTCGCGAACGCCTCCAGCGCCGCCAGTTCGGACTGGCGGGCCTCGAGCGCGACCGCCACGGCGTCGAGGAGGGCGGCCCGCTCGTCCGGCGACGTCGACGACCACGTCTCGCTGGTGTGGGCCGCGTCGGCAGCGGCCAGGGCCCGCTCCACGGAGTCCGGTGCGCTCTCGACGGCGTGCCCCAGAGACTCTCCGGTCGACGGATCCTCGAGGACGAGGTCGAGGGTGCCGGTCGCGGGAGCGACCTCACCCGCGACCACCTCGACCAGGGCTGGCAGCGTCACCGCGGCGATCGCCCCACCGTGCGCCGTACTCGTCATCCTTGTCCCGCCTTCGCCTTCGCGTCCACCGCGTCGGGCGTGGTCAGGCCGATCCACGACTCGTCGCTGACGAGCAGCTGAGCCAGGTCGAGGCGACCCCGCTCGGCGGGGAACGCCTGGACCAGACCCATCGCGGTGTCACGCACGGCGCGGCCGATGACGTTGTCCATCAACGCACCGGACGTTCCACACATCTTCAACGATCCGACCGCCACGGCAAAGGCCTTCTCGCAAACCGACCCCTTGGCGAGCTTCCAGTTCTTGACGACCTCGGGCTTGGGCAGGATCGGCGGGTCGCTCGACTCGAGCTCGACCTGGTAGCGCAGCCACAGGTGCATGTCGGTCAGGTCGTGCTGGGCCTCACCGATCAGCACCTGGTGCATCGGCGAGGACGCGATCGGCTTGCCGGTGTCGGCGAACTTGGCCTTCATGGTCCGCTCGAAGGCGTAGTCCCAGGCACCCTTCGCGATGCCGGCATAGATCGCCGCGATCGCGATCTGGTTGCCGACCCACGACCCGCGCGACATCGACGTCGCCCGGGCGAAGCCCGCCGGCACCGCCAGCGCGTGGTCGGCGGGGACGAAGCAGTCCTCCATCACGAGCCCGAAGTTGTCCGAGGCCCGCATGCCGAGACCGCTCCACTCCTGCCGGGGGCGGATGCCCTCGGAGTCGCGGGCGACGAGGAACAGCGAGATGCCGTCGATGCCGTCGATGTCGGCACGGCGCGCGGTGACGAGGTAGAAGTCGGCGGTGCCGGAGAGGCAGCCGAACGACTTCTCGCCGTTGAGGAGCCAGCCGCCCTCGACCGGCGTGGCCGTCGTCGAGATGAGGACGTTGGCGTTGCTCGCCTTGGCGGCCTCGCTCGCGAAGTTGGCGAGGCAGCGCTCCTCGGTGCCCATGAGGTGGAGGACACGCTCGGCGAACGCACGGACCTCGTCCGCCTCGTCGTCGGTGTAGAGCCCGGCCTCGAGCGCAGCGAGCGGCAGCAGCCCGCGCGACGATGCCGAGCAGTGGAAGAAGTACGCGAGCGCGGTCGAACCGCAGACCGTCCCGAGCGCGTACGTGGTGGCGACGAGGTCACGGAGGCCCCCGCCGAGGCCGCCGTACTCCTTCGGGACGACAAGACCGAGCAGCCCGGCCTCGGCGAGGAGCTTGACGTGGCCCTCGGGGAACGCGCCACGGGCGTCGGCCTCCTGGGCGGCGTCACGGATGGCGGGGAGGATCGCCTCGACCCGGGCAGCGCGCTCGCGCTCCTCGGGGCTGAGGTCGGTCAAGAGGTGTTCGGCGGTCAGCATGGCCGTCATCAGCTCCTACAGGGAAGGCATTGGGGTGGGATGGGAGGTGCTCGCGGGCGAACCGTGCGGGGACGGCGGGGCCGAGGAGCCGGGCGGGTGTTCTCGGAGGCGGCGCGCGAGGCGGTCCAGTGCCACGGCGTCCGCGGGGGTGGTGACGTCGAGGGTCCCGAGCAGGCGCACGAGGTCCTCGGTTGCGACGGCGCCGTCGAGGCCGCCGAGCGTGGTGTCGAAGTGGTGGACTCCCGACTTCAGCGCCGTGAGCACGTTGACCAGGCCGAGCCGGTCCTTGTCACGCAGCCGGAGGCGGAGCGGGACGGGCCGGGCGAGGCCGACGGCGTCCTGCAGGAGGGCCCGCACCTGAAGCGGCGTCGCCGAGCCGGAGGTGTCGTCGAGGCAGATCTCGGTGGCGCCCGAGTGCGCGAGCACGTCGATCGCCGCGAGCGCCGACTCGCTGCCGGCCACGGCGAACGCGTCGTCGAGGATCACGACGCGGCCCGTCGCGGCGTCATCGCCCGCGAGCTCCCGGGCGAGCACGGCGGCACGCTCGACCGAGCGGGGGTCGTGGCCGTCGGCCCTGACCTCGAGGACCGAGATGCCCCGGTCGATTGCCCGACGCGCCTGCGCCGCGGACTCCACGAGCGCGCTTCGGTGAGCGGCATCCGCGCTGTCGACCGCTGCGCCGCTCCCCCACGGGAAGGTCTCAAGAGACGCGCCGGCCGTCAGGTCGGCGACACGCACGCGGATGCCCGAGCGGCGGACGTGGCGGGCTGTCCGGTGGACCGAGTCGCCGACCTCGCCGCGTGCCGCCAACGAGGTGACGAGACCGCTGTCGGCGAGTGTCGCGACGTCGGGGAGGACGTCGGCGAACTGGCCCCATCCGCGGGAATGGAAGAGCAGAGGTGCCGTACGACGGGCGGCGTGGCCCGCGAGCACCTCCCCGACGAAGATCGTGTGGTCTCCGCCCGGATAGGCGTGGAGGACCCGGCAGTCGAGCCAGCCGAGGGCTGAGTCGAGCAACGGGACCCCGGTAGCAGCTGTGGACCACGTCTCGCCGTCGAAACGGTCGGCAACCTCACCGGCCATCCCGGCGAAGCGGCGCGCCACCTCGGCCTGGTCCTTCGCGAGGACGCTGATCCCAAAGACACCGCTGGACTCGACCAGGCCGTGGCTGTAGAGCCGCCGGTCCAGACAGATCGAGACCAACGGCGGATCGAGACTCACGCTGGAGAACGAGCTCGCTGTCATGCCGTGCCGCACACCGTCGACGACGGTAGTGACGATGGTGACGCCGCTGGGCCACTGGGCCAGCACGTCGCGGAACGTCGAAGCCTCGACCACTGATCCACCTCCTTCAAGGTGGTAGAGAATATACAATATCAACTTGGGGTTGTGCCACGTGTTCATCGCTAAGAACGACCTGGCCTGCGAGAATCTATGATGTAGACGCACACGCGTCATCTGACTCATAGAGGAGCACCCGCATGGCACGACGTAGCCGATCCGACCGCACCGCCCGGCCGATCGCCCACGTGTCACTCGTCGACCGCGTGACCAGCGAACTCCGCGCGTCGATCCTCACCGGCGAGATCCAGCCCGGTTCATCGGTCTCCATCGTCGAGCTCTGCGAGCTGTACGACGTGAGCCACATCCCCGTACGCGAGGCGCTTCGTCGTCTCGAGAGCGAGGGCGTCGTGAGCCTGCGCCCGGGCCGGTCGGCGCTCGTCGCCGCCCTGAGCACGGAGGACCTCGCCGATATCTACCGCCTGCGGCGCCTCATCGAGGGCGACCTCGCGGCCAAGGCCGCCCGTCAGATGACGGACGAGCTGGTCACCGAGGCCGAGCAGGCGCTCGACGAGTACGTCGCGATCGAGCGCGAGCCGGCCGCCCTCGCAGCGGCGCACCACGCCTTCCACGCCACGTTGCTCTCCGACGTCATGGGCACCGCCGACAAGAACGTCCTCGAGCTGTTGTGGCACTCGGCCGACCGCTACCTGCACCTCCTGATGGAGGATCTCGACCACGCACCCGAGACCAAGGAGCACCGCATCGACGAGCACCGCGAGCTGCTCGAGCTCGCCCGCGCGCGCAAGTCGGCGGCGTTCAAGAAGGCGTGGATCGCCCACCTCGACGGCAGCGAGCGCTCCCTGATGGCCGCGCTCGGCAACCGCGCGGTCGCCGACTCCGCCTGAGCAGCACCACCTAGGGCTTCACGAGCGCGTCGGCGATCGCCCACGGGCGGCCATCGACGACGTCGGTCCCGCGTGAGACGAACCGGTTGGACGCCTGCTCCGGGCTGAGCGCGGCGGCGGTGACGGACCCTTCCGACATGACCGGCTGGGGCCGACTAATGACGCCGTCGAACTGCCAGCTCCCGCTCCAGAGGGTGAAGTCCGACGACAGCGGGACGAGCATCCCGGCCCCGAACGGACCGGGCCTGGAGGCGACGGCAAGGTTGAGGCGGTTCTCCGCCGACCGCTCGAGCAGCAGCAGGTCGAGGTCGTGCGCGGCCGCGGTGGTGAACGGCACGGCGACGACGTCAGCGTCCTGCAGCGAGGCGAGGCGGAACGTCTCTGGGTGCAGAGCGTCATCGCCCACGACGAGGGCGAGGCGGCCCCACGGGAGGTCGATCACCTCCAGCGCCTCGCCGAGGCGGGTCACCCACTCTGCGTGGCGGGCACTTGAGTGGAGCTGCGGCTGGCGGAGGACGACGCCGCGAGCGTCCATGGCGAGGCCGACGTGCTGGTCCCCGTCTCGTACCGTCGTCACGAGCGTCGCGGTGGTGTCGGCGAGCACAGCACGGAGGGCATCGGGATCGAAGCGCGGCGTCACCTCGTCCGTCACGATCCCACCAGGCCAGGCCGCGAGCTCGGGGAGGACGACGAGCTGCGCTCCCCCCTCGACGGCCTCGCGCACGAGGGCGACCACGTCGTCCCCGTCGGCCGGGCAGATCACGGCCGTCAGCAGGGACGCGGAGCCGGCGGGAGCACGGCGTCCGTGCGGCGGCGCGACGATCGGGCCGTACAGATCCGGGCGCCGCACCGCTAGGACGTCGGTGCCGTCCGGGCGCCGCTTGTCGTCGGCCGCCGAGACGTCGATGTCGGCGATCACGACCGCCTCGCCGGCGAGGGGGCCGCGTGCGACGACGGTCCCGTCGGGCGCGACGATCTGGCTCTCCCCCGCGCCGTGGAGACGTTCGACCGGGACTCCGACCGCCTGCGCGACGGTGTTGATGCTGTGCTCGGGGACGAGCGGTCCGACCTTGTTGGCCGCCACCACCCAGACGCGGTTCTCGACCGCGCGTACGGGGACGTGGAGCGAGGCCTCGTCGAGCGCGAACGAGTTGAGGCTGTTGAGCAGCAGCTGCGCGCCGCCGACCGCCAGCAGACGAGGCGTCTCGTTGATCACGCCGTCCATGCACGAGTAGAGGCCGAGACGGCCGAGCGGCGTCTCGACGACCGGCGAGGCCTCGGTCGCGGGATCGAGGTGATCACGCTCGCTGCCCATGAGGACCTGCTTGTCGCTCGTCGCCAGGACCTCGCCGTCGGGGCCGATGAGGATGTTGCTCCCCGTCGTGCGGCCGTCCTCGCGGGCGAGCGTGCAGTTCACGAGCAGGTGGATCCGGTGCTTCGCGGCCGTGGCAGCGAGCGTACGGACGAAGTCGCCGTCGAGGGTCTGGGCCATGCGGCGGGCGTGCTCGCGATCGGCGTACCAGGAGACGTGGTTGCCGAACTCCGGCAGAACGACCAGCTGGGCCCCTTGTCCGGCCGCGTCCTCGACGAGGCGGACCGCGGAGGCGAGGTTGGCCGCGACGTCCTCGCTGGCAGCGAGCTGGACGGCGGCGACGCGTACGACAGTCATGGGCGAAACCATATATCCTTCTACGATTCTCCCCTAGAGTTTCTCAGAGACGTTCCCCGACGCTGCTCTGCCCGATGACAGGAGCCGGATGTGAGCAACCAGCCGACCGACGATCGCCCACCTGAGCAGGAGGAGACTGCCTCGGCGGCCACTGCTCTGGGCACGGTACCCCTGACGGCCTTCGTCGGTCGCCCTCCGATGGACGTCGACCTGGCACGCCCGGCGCCGTTCGGCTGGTGGGCGGCCATCGTGATCGCGCTCGTCGCGTTCATCGACCGGATCGAGGTCAACCTGATCGCCGGCGCCCTCCCGGCCATCCAGGAGGAGTTCGGCTTCAGCGACACCTGGGCCGGCGCCATCCCGACCGCTGCGTCGCTCGCCGCGGTCGTCCTGCTCCTGCCGGCCGGTCGGCTCGCCGACAAGGGGCGGCGGACCTGGATCGTCGCGCTCGTGGTGCTCACCTGGGCGCTGTTCTCGGTAGCCAGCGGTCTCGCGACGACGTTCGCGATGTTCTTCGTCATCCGCATCCTTCTCGGCGCTGCCGGACAGCTCTACAACCCCCCGGCGTCGAGCCTCCTCGCCGACTACTTCCCGGGCAGCACCCGCGGCAAGGCGTTCGGACTCGAGCGTGCGGGCTACTACATGGGCCTGCCGGTCGGCGTCGCTCTCGGTGGTGCCGTGGCCGAGGCGCTCGACTGGCGCGCGGTGTTCTTCATCGTGGCGATCCCCGGCGTGCTCGTGGCCGCGCTCGTCCTCACGGTGCGCGAGCCGGTCCGTGGGATCGGCGACCGGATCGACCGCCTCCGGGGCATGGGCGACACCGAGCCCACGACCGAAGGGGCCGCGTCGGCTGCACCGACGTCGATGTTCGCCGAAGCTCGCGCGGTCCTCCAGATCACCTCGCTGCGCGGCATCACCCTCAGCCTGGCGCTGCTCTACCTCGGGCTCGGCGGGCTCTTCTACTGGCTCCCCACGCTGCTGGAGCGGACCGAGGACATGGCGTACGACACGGCG
This sequence comes from Mumia sp. ZJ430, assembly GCF_011751845.1. NCBI lineage: Bacteria > Bacillati > Actinomycetota > Actinomycetes > Propionibacteriales > Nocardioidaceae > Mumia > Mumia sp. ZJ430. The sequence continues at coordinate 695,986 of NZ_JAAHFK010000002.1, forward strand.
GCAGGCGTCGCGGGCGGTGTCGGCGGTGTCGGCATCGTGATCGGCATCATCCTCGGCAGCCGGATCGGCGACCGCGGCCACGGCGTGAAGGCCGGCTGGCGGATCCGGGTCAGCCTCTGGTTCCTCCTCGTCGGCGCGCTCTCGATCACCGGCGTCGTGGTCCTCCCCGGAGTCGCGCTGCGCATCGGCCTCGTCGCCCTCGCGTGCGTCGGCTTCGCCGGGGCCATCCCGAACCTCACGGCCGCGTCCGCCGACGTCGTTCCCGCCTCGCGCCGAGGGCTCGGGTTCGCCGCCGTGCAGTTCCTGCTGTCGCTCGGTGGCGCGCTCGGACCGTTCCTCATCGGCGTGGTCTCCGACGCGACCGGCTCCATCAACATCGCGTTCCTCGCGCTGGTGCCGCCGCTGTTCGCCAGCGTGCTGATCCTGCGGTGGGCCGCGGTCACGTACGACGACGACGCGCGCAAGGCACTCGCAGGCGGCTGACCCGTCGGCGCGCCAGCGTCCAAACGCCTGCGCGGCATGGACGCTGGCGCACCGATCACAGGGTCCGAGGGGCGTCAGGCCCAGTGGCGTACGACGACCGGGCCGTCGTACGCAGGCGCGGCCTCCCCGGCTGGAACGTGCGCCCAGCGGCGCTCCGCCGTCCAGTAGAGGTCGACGTCCGCCGCGAAGGTGCTGATCTCGGCGCCGTCGAGCACCTCGACCGAGCCCGGGAGGGCACCGCCGGCAGGTCGTACCGCACCCGACGCCACCGTGTGCACGCCGAGCGTGCCGGCATCGTCGGCCGGCCCCTCAGCCCAGCCGCCGGGCGCACCGCTGAACCACACCAGCGCCCGCGTCTCGACCTGCGTACCGGTCTGCGAACGAGTCGCCCGCGGCTCCACGACGAGCAGCGATCCCGGGCGGCACGTCTCGCCACTCATCGCCAGCGCCCCCTCGAGGACGAGCATCTCCTCGCCCGCGGGCTGGTGTCCCGTCATCGCCCGCTTCCACCCCTCGGGGAAGCGGACGAGGACGGTACGGGAGGTGGCGTCGGCCGACGCGCGGAGCATCACCATCTCCGCCTTCTGCTCGGCGCCGGCGGGGGCGAAGCTCGTCCACTCCAGCGCCTCGTCGTACAGGTCCTTCTCGGTCACAGCCTGCTCGGTCACGGCATGGCTCCTTCTCGGGGGTCGGGGGTCGGTGTCGGGGTACGGAGGTAGGTGACCGCGTCTGCGAGAGGCACGACGTCGGCGTACTTCGCGTCGAGGTCGAAGAGGTTGTGCGCGTGCACCTGCACGTCGCGGTCGCCACAGGCCTCGTCGACGACGATCGGGCGGAACCCGTGCTGCAGCGCGTCGGTCGCGGTCGCACGGACGCACCCGCTGGTCGAGAAGCCGACGACGAGCACCGTGTCGACCCCCCAGAAGCGCAGCGTCGACGCGAGAGACGTGCCGAAGAACGCCGAGGCGTACTGCTTGGTGATCACGACCTCGCCGGGCAGCGGAGCAGGCGATTCGGGGAACTCCGCCCATGGCGAGCCGGGCTCGAACGCGGCGAGCGCGGGGACCTTGCGGCGGAAGTGGCCGCCGTCGACCCCGTCGGTCGTGAGCCGCACCTCGGTGAAGACCACCGGGACGTCGTGCGCCCTCGCGATCTCCACGAGCTGCGCGCTGGCCGCACGGGCGCTCTCGAACCGGCCGCCGGCGTCGCTCAGCGGCGAAGCCGGGTCGAGGTAGGCCGTGACGACGTCGACGACGACGACCGCCGGGCGGGTGCCGAAGCCGACGCGCCCGAGGAACCCCGCTGCGGCGTAGTCGTCGCCGCGGTCCATCAGATCACCCCGGCCTCGGCAAGCGCCGTACGCTCGTCCGCGGCGATGCCGAGGAGGTCTCCGTACACCTCGTCGTTGTGCTGGCCGAGCGTCGGCCCCGTCCACCGGACGCTGCCGGGCGTGCCCGACAGCCGCGGGACGACGTTGGGCATCGCGAGGGTGCCGAAGGTCGGGTCGGGCACGCGGACGATCGCCTCACGAGCCGCGTAGTGCGGATCCTCGAGCATGTCGGCGGCGCGGAAGATCCGCCCGGCGGGGACGCCGGAGTCGTGCAGGAGGACGAGGAGCTCCTCGGCGTCGTGCTTCGCCGTCCACGCGGCGATCCGCTGGTCGAGCTCCTCCTGCCGGGCGCCACGAGCGCCGTGCGTCGCGTACTCGGGCAGCTCGGCGAGCTCCGGCTCCCCCATCGCCGCGGCGAGCCGCGTGAAGACGGTGTCCTGGTTGGCCGCGATGAGGATCGTGTGCCCATCGGCGGTCGGATAGACGTTGCTCGGCGCGACGTTCGGCAGGATCGGGCCGGTCCGCTCGCGCTGGTAGCCGGCGACGTCCCACTCGGTGACCAGGCTCTCGGTCATCGCGAGGACGGCCTCGTAGATCGCGCTGTCGACGACCTGCCCCTCCCCCGTCCGTTCGCGGTGAAGCAGGGCGGCAAGCGTGCCGACCGTCGCATGGGTGGCGGCGAGGGAGTCGCCGATCGACAGGCCGGTCCGCGACGGCGGACGGTCCGGCTCACCGGTGATGTAGCGCAGGCCGCCCATGGCCTCGCCGATGGAGCCGTAGCCGGCGCGCTCGGAGTATGGCCCGGTCTGCCCGTACCCGCTGACGCGGACGAGCACGATGCCGGGGTTGCGCTCCTTGAGACGCTCGTAGCCGAGGTTCCAGCGCTCGAGCGTGCCGGGCCGGAAGTTCTCGACGACGACGTCGGCGTGCTCGACGAGGCGGAGGAACAGCTCCTGGCCCTCCGGACGGCGCAGGTCGAGGGTCACCGAGCGCTTGTTGCGCGCCACGATGGGCCACCACAGCGAGTGGCCGTGGGGCTTCTCACGGCCCCACTGCCGCATCGGGTCGCCCACACCGGGGGCCTCGACCTTGACGACGTCGGCGCCGAGGTCTCCCATCAGCTGACCGGCGAAGGGTCCGGCCAGGAGCTGGCCGGCTTCGATGACACGTACCCCGGCGAGGGCGCCAGGAGTCTGCTCGGTAGACATGGATCAGATCGTATATCAGATAGACTCGCCGCTCCCAGCCTTCCCCAGGAGGACGCACTATGACATCCCGCCACGCCGCAGCGATCGAGATCGTGGAGGTCGCTCCGCGCGACGGGCTCCAGAACGAGGCCCGCATCCTCCCGACGCCGGTCAAGGCCGAGCTCGTACGGCGCAGCCTCGACGCCGGCGTACGGCGCATCGAGGTGACAGCCTTCGCCCGGCCCGACCGCGTGCCGCAGATGGCCGATGCCGAGGCGCTCATGGCGCTGGTGCGCGACGACCCACGGCTGAGCGCGATCGGGCTGGTGCTCAACCGGCGCGGGCTCGACCGTGCGATCGCCGCCGGGTGTGACGAGGTCACGGTGGTCGTCGTCGCCTCAGAGGGGCTGGCCGTCCGCAACCAGGGCGTCGGCACGTACGACCAGGTGGCGGCCTGGCACGCCATCGCCCCGGTGGCACGCGGGGCCGGGCTGCGTACGTCGGTAATCCTGGCGGCGGCCTTCGGGTGCCCGTTCGACGGGGAGGTTCCGTCGGGGCGAGTGCTCGACGTCGCGAAGGCCGTCCTTGACGACGCGCCCGACGAGCTGGCGATCGCCGACACGATCGGCGTCGGCGTGCCCGGCCAGGTCGTCGGTCTCGTCTCGGGACTTGCCGATCTCGCGCCGGACCTGCCGCTGCGCGCGCACTTCCACAACACGCGTAACACCGGCTACGCGAACGCGATCGCCGCCGTGCAGTCCGGCGTGAGCGTGCTCGACGCGTCAGCCGGCGGCATCGGCGGCTGCCCGTTCGCCCCTGGCGCGACAGGCAACATCGCGACGGAGGACCTGCTCTACCTGCTGCACCGCAGCGGCTACGAGACGGGCGTCGATCCCGAGCAGGTCGCGCGTACGGGGACGTGGGTCTCGGACCAGCTCGGCCTCGCGCAGGCGCCCGCACAACTCGGTCGGGCCGGGTGGTTCCCCGCGTCCTGACCAGCTCGCCGTCCGCGTCGTGAAAGCAACCTGACGTTTTCGCAATCGCGAGAACGTCAGGTTGCTTTCACCACGGGCACGGGTACGTACGGGGGGGCGGAGCGGCGTGCGGCCTAGAAAAGGTCGCGGAGCTCCTTGGGGATCTCGATGTCGCCGTCGGCCTGCGGCTTGCCGCCGAAGCCGAACGCGGACGCACCGTCCGCTGCCGGCTTCGCGACCTCACCCTGCGCCGCGGCCGCCCGCTTGGCGGGGTTGCCGGAGACGCGACGTCCCTTGCCCTTGCCCTTCTTGGCCTGCTGGCGGGCTCCGGCGCGCTTGCCGCCCATGCCGGGCATCCCCGGCATCCCCGGCATCCCGGGGATGCCGCCGCCCTTGGCCATCTGCTGCATCATCTTGCGCGCCTCGAAGAAGCGGTCGACGAGCTGGTTGACGTCGCTGACCTGCGTACCGGAGCCGCGGGAGATGCGGGCGCGGCGCGAGCCGTCGATGACCTTCGGGTTCTGACGCTCGGCCGGGGTCATCGAGTAGATGATCGCCTGAATGCGGTCGATCTCGCGCTCGTCGAAGTTCGCGAGCTGGTCCTTCATCTGAGCGGCGCCAGGCAGCATGCCGAGGATCTTGCTCAGCGAGCCCATCTTGCGGACGGCCTGCATCTGCTGGAGGAAGTCCTCCAGAGTGAAGTCGCCGGTCTTGCCGGCCAGCTTCTCGGCGGTCTTCTGCGCCTGCTCGACGTCGAACGCCTTCTCGGCCTGCTCGATCAGCGTCATCATGTCGCCGAGGTCGAGGATGCGCGAGGCCATCCGGTCGGGGTGGAAGATGTCGAAGTCGGTGAGCTTCTCGCCGTTGGAGGCGAACATCACCGGACGGCCGGTCATCTCCGCGATCGACAAGGCCGCACCACCGCGGGCGTCGCCGTCCAGCTTCGACAGCACGACGCCGGTGAAGTCGACTCCCTGGAGGAAAGCCTCTGCCGTACGGACGGCGTCCTGACCGATCATCGCGTCCACGACGAAGAGGACCTCGTCGGGATCGGTGGCGTCGCGGATATCCGACGCCTGCTTCATCAGCTCTTCGTCGATGCCGAGGCGACCGGCGGTGTCGATGACGACGACGTCGTGGAGCGTCTTGCGCGCCTCGTCGAGCGCGCCCTTCGCGACCTGGACGGGATCACCGACGCCGTTGCCCGGCTGCGGGGCATAGACGTCGACGCCGGCGCGCTCGCCGACGACCTGGAGCTGGTTGACCGCGTTGGGCCGCTGGAGGTCGGCCGCGACGAGCATCGGCGAGTGGCCCTGGTTCTTGAGGAACAGGCCGAGCTTGCCGGCGAGCGTCGTCTTGCCCGCGCCCTGGAGGCCCGCGAGCATGATGACGGTCGGCGGGTTCTTGGCCAGGCGCAGGCGACGCGTCTCACCGCCGAGGATCTTGACGAGCTCGTCGTTGACGATCTTGATGACCTGCTGGGCCGGGTTGAGGGCCTGGCTGACCTCTTCGCCGCGGGCACGCTCCTTGACCCGGGCGACGAACTCCTTGACCACGGGCAGGGCAACGTCGGCCTCGAGCAGCGCGACGCGGATCTCCCGGGCGGTGGCATCGATGTCGGCCTCGGACAGCTTGCCCTTGCCGCGCAGGTTGCGGAAGGTGGTCTGGAGGCGGTTCTGGAGTGTGTCGAACAAGACAGCCGTTCCTCAGGTGTCGTGACGGGTCCCGCGGGTCGCGGCACGTGCGTTCAAGCCTAGCCGCTCGCCTGTAGCCCGGACCCCGCAGGCGTCTTTCGTACGACCTCGTCAGAGCGGGAGCGCACGGATCCGCTCGGCCAGCTCGGCCGCTTCGGGCTCGCGCAGGGCGGAGCCGCCCGGCGCCACGACGTAGAACACGTCGCGCGCCTGCGGACCGAACGTCGACAGGTGCGCCGACCGGATCGCATGCCCGGCCTCGGCGATCGCACGGGCGACCGCCCACACGAGACCCCGGCGGTCCTGCGCGCGTACCTCCAGCACGGTCGCCGAGGTCGAGGAGCCCGCGTGGACGACCACCTGGGGCGGGATCGCCGCCGAGGCCTCCCCCAGCCCGATCCGCTGCTCGAGGGACAGTTCGCCCGCCAGCACCTGACGGACCCGTCGGGTCAGCCGCGCCGGATCGACGGCGGCGTCGGTGACCTCCCAGATGCTGGTGGTCAGCCCATCCCGCTCGACCAGGCGCGCCGACCGGATCTGCTGTCCCGCCACGCTGAGCGCGCCCGCGAGGTCGGCCAGGAGCCCGATCCGGTCGCCGGCGGTGATCTGGACGAGCGAGCCGTCGTGGTGCGGGCGCACCTCCACGGTGAACGGCTCGCCGCGTGGCGCGTCCGGCAGGGGCACGGCCGCCGGCCAGCCCTCGTACGAGGGGTCCGCGAGCGCACCCGAACCGCCGAGCACCGTACGGGCCTTGGCGACCAGGCCACGGATCAGGCCGGCGCGCCAGGCCGACCACGCGGCGGGGCTGGTCGCGCGTGCGTCGGACTCGGTGAGTGCCGCCAGCAGGTCGAGGTGCGCGACATCGCCCACCCGCTGGGCCACGTTGGCGGCGGTGTCGGGGTCTTCGATGTCTCGGCGGGTGGCGAGAGTCGGCAGCAGGAGGTGCTGGCGTACGAGCGCACCGATAGTCGCAGCGTCGGCGGGCTCGAACCCCCACCGCAGGACGATCTGCTCGGCGATCGGCGCGCCGACCTCGCTGTGGTCGCCCTCGCGGCCCTTGCCGATGTCGTGCAGCAGCGCAGCGGTGCAGAGCAGGTCGGGACGTGCGACATCGCGTATGAGCTCGCTGGCGACGACACAGGCCTCCACCGAGTGTCGGTCGATGGTGAAGCGGTGCACCGGTGAGGACGAGCCCCGCAGGCGGATCGGCGTCCACTCGGGGAGCCACCGGTCGACGAGACCCGCGAGGTCGATCTCTTCCCAGACCTGCACCAGCCCACGCCCGGCCGTCAGGGTCTCGACCAGGAGGCGATGCGCCTCTGGCGACCACGGCTCGGGCGGAGGCGGCACGCTCGCCAGCCGTCTGGCCGACGCCGCCGACAACGCCACGCCGCGGCGCGCCGACTCGGCGACCGCACGCAGCGCGACCAACGGGTCCTCGGCAGGATCAGGCGCGCCGGTCAGCACGATCTCGCCGCCGGCGAGCGCGACGCCCGGGGCGATCGGGTCGAGGCGGGGCCCGGGAGCGGATCTCGTACGCGGGCCGTCGGCGAAGACGGCGTCGAGACGGCGCCACGTGGTGGTCGTGAGGTGCGCGGTACGACGGCCGAGGTCACGGACGTGCAGGTCGAGCTGGTCGGGCGCGTACCCCATGGCCGCAGCGACCTCGGGGACCAGCTCGGGGGTCAGCCGGTCCGTCGGGCGTCCTGCAACCTCGTGCAGCACGTCGCGGACGTCGAGCATCGCCGCGCGCAGTGCCTCCAGCTCGCGGTGCGGGACGTCCACGAGCCAGCTCGCGACCAGCGCCCGCATCGTCGTCCCGTCGCGCAGCCCCCCGCCGGACTCTTTGAGGTCCATGATCGCCGACTGCGCGAGCCAGCCGACGCGCGCGACGCGCTCGTGGGTGGCGCGCTGCAGCTCGGGCAACCGCGTCCTGGCCGTACGTCGCCAGGCGGCGAGGACCTCCGACCGCAGGGCGACGACTGCGGCGGAGTCGCCGGCGACGGCGCGGGCATCGAGCATGCCGAGCGCCGCGCGGTAGTCGACGGCGGCCGTGCTCAGCATCTCCTCGGTGCTGCGGACCGCGTGGTCGAGGGCCACGCCGTCGTCCCAGAGGGGATACCAGACCTGCTCGGCCACCTGGGCGACTCGCGCCGCAGGGACGTCCGTACGGTGCACGAGCACCACGTCGACGTCGGAGAACGGGGACATCTCGCCGCGTCCGTACCCGCCCACCGCGACGAGCGCAAGGCCGCGCCGGCCTGCCTCGGGCAGATCGGACACGGCCTTGGTGAAGCAGTCGCGCAGGCGCCGGTCCAGGTCATCAGCCCGGGACCGGCGCCGTGCGCTGAGCTCCTCGGTCAGAGCGCCGCCTCGTCCTTCTCGCCGGTGCGGACCCGGACCACGGACTCGACGGGGACGACCCAGACCTTGCCATCACCGATCTTGCCGGTCGCGGCGGCCTTGACGACCACGTCGACGACGTCCTTGACGTCCTCGTCCTCGGTCACGATCTCGACCCGGATCTTGGGGACCAGCGAGACGTCGTACTCGGCGCCGCGGTAGACCTCGGTGTGGCCCTTCTGGCGGCCGTAGCCGCTGGCCTCGGTGACGGTCATGCCGGTGATGCCGAAAGTCTCGAGGGCCTCGCGGACCTCTTCCCACTTGTGCGGCTTGATCACCGCGGTGACGAGCTTCATGCCTTGGCTCCTTCAGGGGTGTGGGTCAGCGTAGCGGCGACCGACGGGCGGGCCACACCGGAGGCGGGCGCGAGGTCGTAGGCCGACTCGCCGTGCTCGGAGAGGTCGATGCCCTCCACCTCGTCCTCCTCGGCGACGCGCCAGCCCATGACCGCCTTGATGGCCAGGCCGATGATCAGGGTGAAGACCCCCGACCAGACCATCGCGAAGAGCGCGATCGAGACCTGGACCACGAACAGCTTGATGCCGTCGCCATAGAACAGCCCGCCGTTGACGGCGAGGAGGCCGATGCCCAGAGTGCCGATGAGACCACCGACAAGGTGGACACCGACGACGTCGAGCGAGTCGTCGTAGCCGAACGTGAACTTCAGGCCGACCGCCAGGGCGCAGGCCGCGCCAGCGACGAGGCCGAGGATGATCGCGCCGATCGGGCTGAGCGCGCCGCACGCAGGGGTGATCGCGACGAGACCGGCGACGATGCCCGAAGCGGCACCCAGCGAGGTGGCCTTGCCGTCGCGGATCTTCTCGACGACGAGCCAGCCGATGATCGCGGCAGAGGCAGCAACGGCGGTGTTGATCCAGACCAGCCCGACCTCGCCGGTGAACGCGGTGGCATAGGCGATCGAGTTCTCGATGAAGCCCTCGGCACCGCTGGAGATCGGCTCCGTGCCGGTGGCGTCGACGTACGAGCCGACGTTGAACCCGAACCAGCCGAACCACAGGAGGCCAGCGCCGAGCATCGTCAGGGGGAGGTTGCCCGGACGGGTCGGCTCCTTGCCGAAGCCCTTGCGCTTGCCGATCAGCAGGACGAGGATCAGCGCGGCGATACCGGCGTTGATGTGGACGACCGTACCGCCGGCATAGTCGATCGGAGCGACCGTCGCGGCCTCGTCGGCGCCCGAGCCGGTCGTCCCGAAGATCATCGCGGCGAGGCCGTCGGCGCTGCCGGAGAGGAATCCGCCGCCCCAGACCATGTGCGCCAGCGGGAAGTAGGCGAGCGTGACCCACAGCGGCAGGAAGACCAGCCACGAGGAGAACTTCACACGCTCGGCCAGCGCGCCGCTGATCAGCGCCGCGGTCAGCACCGCGAACGTCAGCTGGAAGGCGACGCTGATGTAGCCGATGCCCTCGACGCCGTCGAGCCCGAACAGCTCGAACGGGTTGGCGAAGAAGCCGCCGACGTCCTCCGAGCCGTACGACATCGACCAGCCCCACAGGACGTAGACGACGCCGACGACGCCCAGAGCGCTGAACGACATCATCATCATGTTGAGGACTGACTTGGTCCGCGTCATTCCGCCGTAGAAGAGCGCCAGGGCCGGCGTCATCATGAGAACGAGCGACGCGGAGGTCAGGATCCAGGCTGCGTGGCCGGTGTCCATGGAACCTCCAGGGTGAGAACTTGCGACAGTGCCGGCGCTCGAACGGCTGTGTCCGGGGACGGCTTCGTTGACGATCAGGTTCGCTGCGGTTCGTTTCGGGTTGAGCGACTGTCTGTTTCGCTCAAGTGACACTTCCCCCGGTTGTGTTACGTCGGCGTTTCCGAGTTGCCGACGCGCGCCGCCCGTGCGTTCTCGCTCCGAACCTCGGTCGGGTAAGGATGGGGGCATGCCGTTCACCTCCGTACGCCGTCTCGCCTCCGGTGCCGTCGTCGCGATGGTCGCCGCGGGCACCCTCGCCGCCTGCAGCGGTCCCTCCGCCGACCCCGAGGCCGAGCGCCTCGCCGAGGGGCTCTCCGCACTCGACCTCGCCAAGGTCCCGATCGACGATCCGCAGGCCTCAGAGGCGCTCGCGACCATCACCCGCGGCATGGACGAGCTCAAGCCGACCGTCTCGGTGGAGAGCGTCGAGGAGGACGACGACCGCGCGACCGTCACGCTGTCGTACCGCTGGACGCTCGGCCCCGAGGCGACCTGGTCGTACGAGACCGAGGCGGCGATGACCCGCAAGGACGACTCCTGGACGGTCGCGTGGGACCCCACGCTGGTGGCGCCGGACCTCGCCGACGGACAGCGGCTGCGCATCCGTACCGTCATGCCCGAGCGCGGCGACATCATGGGAGGCGAGGGCACGGCGCTGGTCACGGAACGTTCCGTCCTGCGCGTCGGTCTCGACAAGGCAGCCGTCGAGCCCGCCCGCCACGACAGCTCGGCCCGGGCGATCGCGCGGCTCGTCGAGATCGACCCCGCCGCATTCGCGAAGAGGGTGTCCCAGTCCGGTCCGAAGGCCTTCGTCGAAGCGCTCGTCGTCCGTACGGAGCAGGCGCCGCCGCTCGGCGCCGTCGAGGCGATCCAGGGCGGCGCGGTGATCACCGACACGCTGCCGCTGGCGCCGTCGCGGACGTTCGCTGCCGGGGTCCTCGGGTCGGTCGGCGACGCCACGAAGGAGCTGGTCGACGAGAGCAAGGGGCGGCTTCGCTCCGGGGACGTGACGGGCCTGTCGGGCCTCCAGCGCCGGTACGACGAGACGCTGCGAGGGCGCAACGGCTACGTCGTGGACGTCGTCAGCGACTCCGCCGAGGACCCCGCGAACCCGTCCCCGGAGATGAAGGACACACCAGTCTTCGAGCAGGAGCCGGTCCCCGGCAAGCCGCTGCGTACGACGCTCGACCTCCGGATGCAGGAGCTCGGCGAACGCGTCCTCGCCGGCACGAAGCCGCCCAGCGCGCTCGTCGCGATCCGCCCGTCCGACGGTGCGGTGCTCGCTGCGGCGACCGGGCCTGGCGCCGACGGGCAGGCGATCGCGACGACCGGACAGTACGCGCCGGGGTCGACGTTCAAGATCGTGACCGCGCTGGCTGCGCTGCGTGCGGGCGTGACGCCGCAGACGACGACACCATGCCCTGCGACGACGGTCGTGGACGGCAAGTCGTTCAAGAACTACGACGACTACCCGGCGAGCGCGCTGGGGCGGGTCCCGTTCGCCGAGGCGTTCGCGCAGTCGTGCAACACCGCGATGATCGGGCTGCGCGGCAAGGTCGCCCAGTCCGATCTCGCCTCGGCGGCAGCGTCGCTGGGGATGGGGGTTGACCAGGATCTCGGGTTCCCCTCGTACTTCGGATCGGTGCCTTCGCAAGCTCCCGAGACCGAGCATGCGGCGTCGATGATCGGTCAGGGCAAGGTGCTCGCGTCGCCGTTCACGATGGCGACCGTGTCCGCGTCCGTCGCGGCGGGCCGTACGGTCGTCCCGGTGCTTCTTCCGGAGGTCACGCCGCCGAAGGCCGACTCCACGCTGACGGCCGCCGAGGGGCGCGCGCTGCAGGCGCTGATGCGGCGCGTGGTCACGAACGGCAGCGGGCGCGGGCTCGCGAGCCTCGGGGGCGAGGTCGGCGCCAAGACGGGCACGGCCGAGTACGGCTCGCCGGTGAAGACCCACACGTGGATGGTCGGGACGGACGGCGACCTCGCGGTGGCGGTGTTCGTGGAGACCGGCGAGTCCGGCTCGCAGACCGCGGGCCCGCTCCTCAAGCGCTTCCTCGCCGGCACCCCCTGACCGCGGGTCAGTCTCTGCCCGCCGCGGGTCAGTCTCTGCGGTCGCCGGGTCGGTTTCTGGCCGCAGGCTGACCCGGCGGGGGCAGAAACCGACCCGGGAGGTTAGGAGAGGAGGGCGTCCACGAACTCCTCGGGCTCGAACGGTGCAAGGTCGTCGGCGCCCTCTCCGAGCCCGACGAGCTTGACCGGGACGCCGAGCTCGCGCTGGACGGCGATCACGATGCCGCCCTTGGCCGTCCCGTCGAGCTTGGTCAGCACGATGCCGGTCACGTCCACGACCTCGGCGAACACGCGCGCCTGGGTCAGACCGTTCTGGCCGGTGGTCGCATCGATGACCAGCAGCACCTCGGTGACCGGAGCCTGCTTCTCGATGACGCGCTTGACCTTGCCGAGCTCGTCCATCAGGCCCGTCTTGGTGTGCAGGCGACCAGCAGTGTCGACGACGACGGTGTCGTAGCCGCCCTCCTTGCCGGTCTTGACCGCGTCGAACGCGATCGACGCGGGGTCGCCGCCCTCAGGGCCACGGACGGTCGGCACGCCCACGCGCTCGCCCCAGGTCTGGAGCTGGTCGGCCGCCGCGGCGCGGAACGTGTCGGCGGCGCCGAGCAGGACCGTGTCGCCATCCGCGACCAGCACGCGCGCGAGGCGCCCGACGGTCGTGGTCTTGCCGGTGCCGTTGACGCCGACGACGAGCACGACGCCCGGCGTCCCGTCGGCACCCTTCGCGGCGACCGCACGATCGTACGAGGGGTCGACCAGCGCCACGAGCTCCTCGCGGAGGATCGACTTGGCCCGCTCGGGATCCGCGACGCCCTCGACCTTGATGCGGGTCCGCAGCCGTTCGACGAGCTCCTGGGTCGGAGCGACGCCGACGTCGGCGGCGAGGAGGGTGTCCTCGATCTCCTCCCAGGTGTCCTCGTCGAGCCGGTCCCGACCCAGGAGCGCGAGCAGACCGCGACCGAGCGACGACTGCGAGCGCGACAGGCGCTCGCGCAGGCGGACGAGACGGCCGGCCGTGGGCGCAGGCTGCTCGAGCTCCGGCGCGGTCGGTGCCCCCTCGGTGGCGACTGCGCTTGGCTCGTTGTCGGAGTCCGACTCGTCGATCTCCCCCGGCTCGGGCAGCAACGGCTCGAGTCCGTCGCCGGTCGGCGCCGGCTCGTGCTCGGGGTGCTCGCGGAGGTCGTCGAGGCGCCGGTCGACCGTGTCGGCGGGCGGCAAGGCCTTGCCGCGGGAGCCGACTACGAAGGCGGCGATACCGCCGATCAGGAGGACAGCGATGACCAAACCGATGAAGAGGTACTGCGTGGTGTCAGACACGGTCAACGATCCTAGTCGCCGCTCCGAGGCGTACGACGTGCGACGCGGCCGCGAGGGCTCGCTCGTCATGGCTGACCAGCAGGATCGACCGGTACGGGGCGAGGGCGACGAGGTCGCGCAGCAGCGCCTCGGCGGTCGCGGCGTCGAGGTGCTCGGTCGGCTCGTCAAGCACGAGGACACGGTGGTCCCCGAGCAGGAGCCGGGCCAGTCCGAGCCGCTGCCGCTCTCCGCCGGACAGCCGGTTGCCGTTCTCGCCGGCCTCGGTGTCGAGCCCGTCGGGCAGCCCGGCCACGAACAACCCGAGCCCCGCCGCGTCGAGTGCCGCACGCAAGGTCGCGTCGTCGGCGTCGGGATCGGCGATCCGCAAGTTCTCGCGGATAGTCGTGTCGAAGACGTGCTCGTCCTGGCGCAGGGTCGCGACGACCCGGCGGACCTGCTCGCCGGTGAGCGTGTCGATCGGCGTGCCTCCGAGCGTGATCGTGCCGGCGCGCGGCGCGGCGAGGCGCAGCAGGACCGCGGCGAGCGTCGACTTGCCGGACCCGCTCGGACCCGCGACGGCAACCACGGCGCCCTCTGGCAGGTCGAGGTCGAGGCCCCGTACGAGGTCCGGCGCGTCGCCCCAGCCGAGCGCGACGTCACGCAGGTGCAGGTCGAAGCCGACGGGATCCGCAGCCGGGTCGACGGGATCCACGACATCCTCGGGAGCCGAGACGAGCTCGTCGACCCGGCGTCGCGACGCGGCCGAGCGGAGGTCCTGCTGCTCGATGCCGCTCAGGCCCTCCAGCGGCTCGGCCAGCGCCACGGGGGCGAGGACGACCACCGCGAGGAGCACCGGCGAGAGGGCCCCGTCGGCGACCGCGGCGACACCGATCCACGCGATCGCGCAGGTCGCGGCACCGAGGCACACCCGGACGAGGAGAACCCCGAACCCGTCGAGGAAGGCGGTACGACGCTCGGTGGACGCGAGACGATCCCCCGTACGGACGACCTCGTCGCGTGCCTGGTCCGCGGCGCCGTACGCGACCAGGTCGCTCGCGGAGCGTACGATCTGCGAGACCTCGGCGGCGAGCGCACCCCGGAGGTCCGCGGTGGCCGCGTTGGTCTGGTCGCCGCCGAGGCGTACGGCCACGAGAACCCCGCACCACGCGACGAGAACCGCCGCCGCGAGGATCGCGCCGCCCAGCGGGAACACCGCGAGCACGAGCCCGACGACCACGGCTGCGGACAGGGCAGTGACGACCCGCGGGATCGCGACGCGCACGATCCGGTCCTGGAGGGCCTCGACGTCGGAGACGATGCGGCTGATGCGCTCGCCGCGCCGTCCGGCTGCCAGCGTCGACGGCGAGAGGCGCTCGAGCCCCTCGTAGACCGCGAGCCGGATCTGCGTCCCGATCCTCAGCGCCCCGTCATGGGTAAACAGCCGCTCGACGTAGCGCAGCGCCGCGCGGGCGACGCCGAAGGCGCGCACCGCCACGATCGCGAGCATGAGGTAGAGAACCGGAGGATGCTGTGCCGCCCGCGAGATCAGCCAGGCCGACACGAGCAGCAGCCCGATCGAGGCCAGGCTGGCGAGCAGGCCGAAGAATCCTCCGAGGACGAGACGGCGTCGTGCGGTCGTCATGCGGTCACCCCCGTCGGTGCGGTGAGGGCGATGACGGTGTCGGCGTCCGCGACCAGCGCAGAGCGGTGCGCGACCACCACGACGGTGACCAGTGCGTCGCGCAGGCTGCGCCGGACCTCCCGCTCGGTGGCCGCGTCCAGACCCGCCGTCGGTTCGTCGAGGAGCATCACGGCCGCTCCCCCACGCCGTACGCGCAGCAGCGCACGTGCGACGGCGAGCCTGCGCCGCTCACCCGCGGAGAGGTTGGCACCGGCCTCGTGGACCTCGCGCCAGGGGTGCAGGTCGGGCGCGCCGGCGTCGCGCAGCGCTCGGGTCACGTCGTCGTCGGACGCGTCGGGTGCGCCCAGGCGGACGTTCGCCGCGATCGTGCCCTCGAGGACCCCCGGCACCTGGGGGACCCACGCGATGCGGGTCCGCCAAGAAGCGAGGTCGAGGTCGGCCAGGTCGTACGACGTCCCGTCCGCGGCACGGATGGTGACGCGGCCGGCGGTGGGCGCGACGAACCCCATGAGCACGTCGACGAGCGTGCTCTTGCCGCAGCCCGACGGGCCGGTCAGTGCGGTGACCCGACCCGGCTCGATGGTCAGCGTCGTCGGAGGGAGCGCGGGGATGCTGCGTCCCTCGTACGAGACGGTCACGCCGTCGACGGCGATCGTGGCGCCGGTGAGGTCGGGGGCAGGGTGGTCTCGATACGCGGGTGCTCGACCACCAGCCTCACCGTCGAGGATCTCGTACACGTCGTCAGCGACCGACTGTCCCTCGGCGGAGTCGTGGAAGTGCGAGCCGACCTGCCGCAGGGGCAAGTACGCGTCCGGGGCGAGCACGAGCACGAACAGGCCCGTCATCAGGGACATGTGGCCCTCGACGATCCGCAGCCCGATCGAGACGGCGACCAGCGCCACCGAGATCGTCGCCACCAGCTCGAGGACGAACGACGACAGGAACGCCAGCCGCAGCGCCCCCATCGTCTCCTCACGGTTGCGCTCCCCCACTTCGGCGATGCCCTTGGTCTGGTTGCGCGAGCGGCCGAACACCTTGAGCACGACCAGTCCGTCGAGGACGTCCGAGAAGTGGTGGCCGAGCCGGACCATCGCGCGCCACCTCCGCTCCGTACGGTCGCGCGTCATATAGCCGACGAGCACCATGAACAGGACGGTCAGCGGCAGGGTCACCGCGATCGTGACGCCCGACAGCGGATCGGCCACGAATGCCGCGACGATCACGACCGCCGGCACGGTCAGCGCCAGTGCGAGCGCCGGCAAGTAGCGGGCGAAGTAGGTGTCGAGCTTGTCGAGTCCCGGCCCGAGCAGGGTCACGACATGGCTCGACTCCGGGCGTGGCCCCCGCCGAGGCGCGCCGTCGAGCAGGCTCGCGACCACCTCGTCACGCAGCTGCGTCTTCACCCGGACGGCGGCGCGGGCGGAGACCACCTCGTGGATCCACCCGAGCCCCGCCCGCGCCAGCACGGCCACCGCGAGGGCGACCACCGCGGCCGTGACGGCGGGGACGAGGCCCGAGCCCTCGAACCCGTCCGACACGATCCGCGCGATCAACCAGGACTGGGCGACCACCAGGGCGGCCATGACGGTCGCGAGGGCGACGCTGGTGACCAGGTACGACCGCACCGCACGCGAGCGACGCACCAGGCGTGGGTCCAGCGGGCGGGTCGACCCAGCTTGTACGGCCGTACTGCTCATGCCGGCGTGTGCTCCGCCGGCACGTCCGCCGCGATGGACTCCACGCTGATCCGCTTGCGGAACACCCAGTAGCTCCAGGCCTGGTATCCGATGACGATCGGCAGGAAGATCACGGCGACCCAGCTCATGATCTCGAGCGTCTTGTCGGTCGAGGCCGCGTTCTCGGTCGTGAGGCTGTACGCCGGATCGAGCGTCGAGGGCATCACGTCGGGGAACAGCGCCACGAACAGGGCGGTGACAGCGAGACCGATCGCGGCCATCGTGCCGACGAACGCCCAGCCGTCGCGACGAGCCCAGGCAGCGACGAGCCCACCGACGAAGGCGAGCGCGGCGAGGCCAGACAGCGCCCACACCCAGACGTCGTCGTGGTCGAGGCACGTCCACAGCAGGAAGGCGACCGCGAGCACCGCGGCGACCAGACCGACCTTGAGCGAGGCGTCGCGCGCCCGCTCGTGGATGATGCCGCGTGTCTTGAGCGCGAGGAAGTTCGCTCCGTGGGTCAGGAACAGGGTCAGCGTGACCGCCCCGGCCAGCAGTGCGTACGGGTTGAGCAGGTCGAAGAAAGTGCCGACGTAGTTCTTGTCGGCGTCGATCTCCACGCCACGCACGATGTTGCCGAACGCCACTCCCCACAGCAGGGCGGGGACGAATGAGCCGAAGATGATCGCGGCGTCCCAGCGCTGCTTCCAGGCCGCGTCCTCGCGCTGGTGGCGGTACTCGAAGGCCACGCCACGCACGATCAGCGCGACCAGGATCAGAAGCAGCGGGAGGTAGAACCCGCTGAACAACGTCGCATACCACTCCGGGAACGCGGCGAAGATGCTGGCGCCGGCGACGATCAACCAGACCTCGTTGCCGTCCCAGAGCGGGCTGATCGTGTTGATCATCGTGCGGCGTTCGCGGTCGTCGCGGCCCAGGAAGGGCAGCAGCATGCCGACGCCGAAGTCGAATCCCTCGAGTACGAAGTACCCGACGAAGAGGAACGCGACGACGCAGAACCAAACGGTGGTGAGCTCCATGATTCCTCTCCCTTCCTAGTAGGCGAACGCCATCGGCTTGTCGTCGGGCTGCTTGCCGGTCTCGTTGTCAGGATCGACCTCCGGCAGCCCCTTCTTGATCGCCGACAGCAGCAGCTTGACCTCGACGACCGCCAACGCTCCGTACAGCAGGGTGAAGACGATCAGGGACGTGAGCACGGTGCCGGCCCCGACGTTCGGCGAGACACCGGCCTCGGTCCGCATCAACCCGAACACGATCCAGGGCTGACGACCCATCTCGGTGAAGATCCAGCCGAAGGAGTTCGCGAACAGCGGGAGCAGCGTCGCCGCGACGGCGAGCCAGATCGGCCATCGCCGGTCGCTGCGGGGGACGCGGCCCTTGCGCGTGACCCAGAGCATCCAGGCGCCGATCGCCATCGCGAGCGCGCCACAGGTGATCATCAGCCGGAACGACCAGTACGTGACGGGGATGTACGGCTTGTAGTTGCCGGGCCCGTACGTCTCCTCGTACTCCGCCTGCAGGTTGTTGATCCCCTGGACCTCACCGTTCCACGTGCCGGTGGCGAGGTACGACAGGAGGTGCGGGACCTCGAGCTGGTAGAAGGGCTTGTCACCGTCGAGCGAGCCGACCGTGAGGATCGAGAACGGCGCTGGTTGCTTGGTCTCGTACAGCGCCTCGGCCGCGGCCATCTTCATCGGCTGGACCTCGGTCATGACCTTGCCCTGGATGTCGCCGGTGACGACGGTGCCGAGCCCGGCGACGAGCAGGGTCACGGCGCCCAGACGAAGGGTGGAGCGGAACGCGTCCGCATCGACGGGCTTGCGTCGGATCAGCCACCACATCGAGACCGCGGCCATGAGGCCGCCGGCCACCATGAAGGCGCCGAACAGCGTGTGCGGCAGCGTGATGAGGACAACCTTGTTGGTCAGGACCTCGGTGAAGCTCTCCAGCTCCGCACGTCCGCGCTCGGCGTTGAACGTGTAGCCCACCGGGTTCTGCATGAAGGAGTTCGCCGCGAGGATGAAGTACGCAGAGAGAGCGGTGCCGATCGCCGCGATCCACATGCAGGCGTTGTGCACCGCGGGTGAGAGCTTGTCCCATCCGAAGATCCAGAGGCCAAGGAAGGTCGACTCGAGGAAGAAGGCCAGCAGGCCCTCGACTGCGAGCGGCGCACCGAAGATGTCACCGACGAAACGTGAGTAGTCGGACCAGTTCATGCCGAACTGGAACTCCTGCACGAGGCCGGTGACGATCCCCATCGCGAAGTTGATCAGGAACACCTTCCCGAAGAACTTCGTGAGTCTCAGCCATTTCTCGTTGCGCGTCCTTACCCAGGCCAGCTCCAGGCCTGCGACGAGGAACGAGAGCCCGATCGTGATCGGGACGAAGAAGAAGTGGTAGACGGTCGTGATGCCGAACTGCCACCGCGCCAACTCGAGGGCTTCCATGTCTCTCCCATGGCTCGAACTTCAGGTCACGCTAGTACCAGCGGCCCGGCCCGGCGACCCAGAAGATCCAGTCCCGCGAGGTCGATGACGACACGCTGTAGGAAAAACCTACTACGCTGCGTCGTAGATCAGTACGTGGGGTACGACACGGTGTCGTAGCAGCCCGTACACTCAACTCGTGGCACGACTTGGCGAGCTCGAACGCGAGGTGATGGACCTCCTCTGGGACGCGGACGACCCGCTGACCGGACGTGAGGTCCTCGATCTCCTGACCCCCAGCCGCGACCTCGCCTATACGACGGTCACCACGGTCCTCGACCGGCTCGCCCGCAAGGGGGTCGTCGCACGCCGCCGCGAGGGCCGCGCCTTCACGTACGCACCGCAGGTCGGCCGTGACGAGCTCACCGTGACGCTCATGCACGAGGTGCTCGCGTCGGCCGGCGAAGACCGTACGGCAGCGCTCGTCTACTTCGCCGAGACGGCCAGCGACGACGACGCCCAGGCGCTGCGCGCCGCGCTCGCCCGCATCGAGGCGAAGAACCCGCCGGTCGAGCCTCCGCCGGTCGAGCCTGTCCCGCCGGTCGAGCCTGTCGAGACCCCATGACCACCCCGCTCCTGCTGGGCCTGATCGGGCTCGCGCTCGCCCAGCCCGTGCCCGCCGTCCTGGCGCGGATGGAGTGGCCCTATCGCGCCCCGCGTGCCGCCGTCGTCCTCTGGCAGGCCCTGGCGCTCGCCGCGATCCTCGCCGTCGTCGGCGCCGGCCTGTCGGCGTCGTTGTGGCTGGTCGTGCACGAAGGCGCCCCGAACCCCGAGCCGGGTGCCTGGCGGGTCGCGCTGCACGTCGCATTCCTCGCACTCACGCTGGTCGTGGTGTTCCGTACGGCCTGGTCGATGGTGTCGGTCACCCTCGAGGTGCGTGCCGTACGACGGCGCCACCGGACCCTGGTGGACCTCGTCGCGAGCCGTGACGCGTCACGACGCTCCGTGCGCATCCTCGACACCAGCGAGCCCTTCGCCTACTGCCTCCCGGGCATGGACGCCCGCGTGGTCCTCTCGCGCGGCACCGTCGCCTCGCTGGATCCGTCCGAGCTCGACGCGGTGCTCGCCCACGAGCGCGCGCACCTGCGCGCACGTCACGACCTCGTGCTCGACGCCTTCACCGCGCTGCACCGCGCGTTCCCGCGCGTCCTGCGCAGCGAGGCCGCGCTGGCCTCGACCCGGGTCCTCGTGGAGCTGCTGGCCGACGACCATGCGCGACGCGCGAGCGGCACCACTCCCTTGGCGCGCGCGCTGGTCAAGATCGGCACGCGGCCGGCACCTGCCGGGGCCCTCGGCGCCACGACCACCCTCGTCCGTCGCATCGAGCGGCTGGAGGAGGAGCGGCCGGGCCGCCGAGAGGCGGTCGCCTGCTACGTGATGGCCGCGGTCGTCGTCGTCGGACCGACGGTCAGTCTCGCGGTGCCGTGGATGAGCTCAGCCTGGGCAACGTTGAGCTGACGTCGCCCTCGTGGCCGGCGTCGGGGTGGTGACCGATCTGCGCCCACTCCGCGATCGCCGTGAGCATCCGGTCGAGCGCCGCCGATCCCGGCACCCGCGCAGGCACCACCCGCCCCCGGTACGGATAGGCGAGCACCGCCGCCAACAACACGGCGGCGATGACGATGAGCAGCATGACGGGCACGATGACGACTGCCGACGACATGTAGCGCAGACCCCCCGGGATCGGTCTCAAACGGACTGCATCAGGCTCTCACACAGATCGTCTAGAGGCCGATCCAGGCGCGATGACCTTGGTCACTCCCGCGTGGATCCATCGGGCACGGGACCACCTGCCCGCGGGTCCGCACGGCTGCTCACGTCGCGGATCCCGAGCCCGATGAGGATGAAGATCACTCCCATCGCGGCCGCCATCGCCGCGACGCCGAAGGCGACGACGGAGGTGAACAGCGACGCCTGCAAGAACGCCGACGTCATCGCCGTCTCCCGCAGCGGGTCCTCCTGGTCGAGCTCAGCGTACGTCTTCCCGTCGGTCGACTCGAGCGTGTGCTTGTCGATGACCTTGGCCTGACAGTAGGCGCTGATCGGCCCTCGTACGGGGTCTCCCGCCGCGCAGTCGGCGTCATCGGCGACCGTGATCTTCTGGTCGGACAGGGTGGTGGAGACCATCACCCAGGTGACGATCGCCGCGACGATCATGATGGCGCCCAGCACGATCGAGGCGATGGAAGCGGTCTTGCGCATGGTGATCCTTTCGGCGGAACGGCGATGCGAGCGTGACCCCCTGCATATCGGGCCCGGATGACGCACGCAACAGGGACATGCGAAACCTTGACGCCGTCTGTAACTCTCCACGACGATCCGGACACTCACTTCATGACCGGCCGACCGGAGGAGGCGCCCGTGGACGACGTCGAGCGGCACGACATGCTCGAGGCGTGGTTCCACGCGTACGCCGACCGTGTGCTCGCGTACCTGATGCACCGGACCGACCCGGAGACGGCGCAGGACGTGATGCAGGAGGTGTTCGTGATCGCCTTCAAGAAGGCCGATGTCGTCCCGGAGCCCGCGCTCGGGTGGTTGTTCGGGACCGCGCGACGGGTGCTCGCCAACCATCGCCGCTCGTCTCGGCGGCGTGATCGGCTGACCGAGCGGATCGCCGTCGAGGCCGCGGTGTCCGCAGGCGCGTCGGGCGACGACATGGGCACTACCGACCGCCTCGCCCGCGCATTCAGCGCGCTCTCCCCCGCGGACCAGGAGGTCCTCTCGCTCAGCGCCTGGTACGACCTTGACGCCGATGAGGCGTCACGGGCGCTCGGGTGCTCGCGGGCGACCTACCGCGTACGCCTCCATCGTGCCCGGCGTCGGCTCGCCGAGCGGCTCGACGCGTCGGATCAGGCCGAGCGCCGGACCGACCCGAGCACACGGGCGGGAGCGACCCATGACTGACGACGACCTCGACCGCAGGCTCCGCGCGCTGCGTCCCCCGACTCCCGCTGACGACGGGTGGGCGGAGTCCGGTGCAGGTGAACGCCTGCTCGCTCGTGTCCGCGCAGCCACCGCTGTCTCCGCTTCGAGGGGCCACGCACCTCGCGCACACCGGCTGCGATTCGGCCTCGCCGCCGTCGCGGTGGCGGCCGTCGCCACCGTCGCTGTCTCGCTTCCGGGAGGCGTGGACGCTCCGCCACCGCGCAGCCCAGGTGGCGATGTCGCGTTCGCCGGCGCCCGCCCTGTCGCGCACACGCTGTCGGCCAGCGACAGCTGCGACGCCCTGCTCGCCGACCTGCGCGCGCACGCGGTGAAGAACGTCGACGCGTACGACCCGTTCTCGCTCTACGTAATGCCGGTAGCCGCACTGGAGAAGACGTCCGGAGACCTCGGGGCCAGCGCCAAGGGCACACCCGCGCACTCGACCACCAACAACCAGGAGGTCGGCGTCGACGAGCCCGACGTCGTCAAGACCGACGGCGCGCGCCTCGTCTCGATCACCGGCGGCGTCCTGCGCATCACCGACGTGGAGTCCCGTACGGTCGTCGGCACGCTCAACCTCACAGCCTATGCAGGTGCGGAGTCGGCCTCGCTCCTCGTGGACGGCGACCGCGCGCTCGTCACCTTGGGCGCGTCCGGCTCGGTCGCCTTGGGCCCGGCGGTCGAGAGCAGGTTCGCCGCTCCAGGCCCGCCGAGCAGCCTGTTCGTCCTTGTCGACCTCTCCGGCAAGGCGCCTCGCGTGCTGTCGATGCTGCGCCCCGACGGCGGCCTGGTCGACGCCCGCCTCGTCGACGGGCGCGTGCGTCTCGTGGTACGCAGCGCGGCCGACATCACCCTCCCGACGCTCCGACAGAGCGAGCAGAGCGATGCGACCCGCCGCGACGTGCTCGCGAAGGCGCCGCTCGATGCCTGGCTGCCCTCGTACGAGGTGACCACGGGCGGTGAGTCGACCACGACGACCGTGCCGTGCACCAGCGTCGTCCGGCCCCCCGACTACACGGGTGCGAGCCTGGTCACCGTCTACACGGTCGACCTCGGCGCAGACTCCTTCGGCGACCTCTCCCCCGTCACGCTCACCGCCGACGGCGCCACGGCGTACGCGAGTCCCACGAGCCTCTATCTCACGAGCTCCGACACGGCTCCGGCCGCCGGCAGCACCGAGATCCACCGCTTCGACCTCGCGCGGGCCGGCAAGCCGCTCTATCTCGGGTCCGGCAAGGTCGCCGGGCAGGTGCTCGACTCGTACTCGCTGTCGGAGTACGACGGCACGTTGCGGGTGGTCACGACCAGCGGCAGCTCCGAGCGGTCGCGGGCGACGTCGGTGTCCGCCCTCGACGCCGACACGCTCGCCGCCCGCGGCAGTGTCGGCGGGCTCGGCAAGGGTGAGGACGTGTACGGCGTGCGGTTCGTGGGCCCGTACGCCTACCTCGTGACGTTCCGTCAGATCGACCCGCTCTACGTCGTCGACCTCAGCGACCCCGCCCGGCCGGTCGCCTCCGGCGAGCTCAAGATCACCGGCTACTCCGACTATCTCCACGTCGTCGGCGACGGCCGCCTGCTCGGGGTCGGCATGGACGCGACCCGACGAGGCCGCACCACCGGCGCCCAGGTCTCGTTGTTCGACGTCGCCGAGCCGACGCGACCCGCGCTGCTGAGCCGGCTGCTCCACAGGCACAAGGACTCCTCCGACGTCGCCGATCCGCATGCGTTCCTCTGGTGGGAGGCCACGCGGACGGCCTTCGTCCCGCTGCGTGACTGGACCGGCGACGGACGCACGGAGATCCTCGCCGTGCGCGTGGACGGCGACTCCCTGCGAGAGCTCGGCACGCTCTCGCACCAGGAGGGGGCGAACCCATACGACGGCGGCATCCGCCGCGCGCTCGTCATCGGCGACACGGTCTGGACGCTCTCCGACGGTGGTCTGCAGCTCAACGCGGTCGACGACCTCACGCGGGAGGGGCGGATCTCGTTCGACTGAGGCGCCGGACGCACGTACGCTCTGCCGGTGCCTCTCCCCCGCGCCTGCATCGTCCACCTCGCGCCCGAAACGATCAGCGCGCTGGCCGACGGCGACCTCGACGCCGCCAACGCCACCTCACCCGTGCCGCTGACTGAGCCGTTCGTCAGCGAGACGTTCCGCGCCGTCTGGCGGATGCGCGCACGCCAGGTCGTCGACGACCCCGCCAGCGCGGAGTGGGTCACCGGCGTGATCTGGGACGAGGACGCCGAGGTCGCGGTCGGGAGGGCAGGATTCCACGGGCCTCCCGACACCGACGGCATGGTGGAGATCGGGTACGAGGTCGACCCTTCGTACCGGCGCCGTGGCTTTGCCCGTGCGGCCCTCACCGCACTGATCGCCCGCGCCGACGCTGACCCGACAGTGGCGGTCGTCCGGGTGACGATCGCCCCGGACAACACGCCGTCGCGTGACCTCGCGCTGCCGTTCGGATTCGTCCACGTGGGCGAGCAGTGGGACAAGGAGGACGGGCTCGAGCTCGTGTACGAACGGCCCGCACGGCCTCAGGCCTAGGTGCGCGGTGTCTCCCCGGTCGACCGCGCTCTCGGCAGCGCCTTCGTCGGCAGCCGCCTGCGCCCCGCTCAGCCCCGTACGAGAGGGGTGACCGCGTCGCGGATCGCCTCCGGGACCGGGGTGACCGTGCGGTCCTCGCGGGTGACGTAGACGTGGACGAAACGGCCGATCGCGGCCGGCTCGGGCGACTCCCCCTGGAACAGCCCGATCTCGTACACGATCGAGGAGCTGCCCAGCCTCGTGACCGCCAGCCCGACCTCGACGTCCTCGGGGAAGCCGAGCTCGCGCTTGAACTGGCAGCCGGTCTCGACGACGAGCCCGATCGCGTCGAGGCGGCGGATGTCGGTGCCGGTGGCGTCGATGAGGTAACCGTTCACCGCGGTGTCGAAGTAGGAGTAGTAGGTCACGTTGTTCACGTGGCCGTACACGTCCTCGTCGGACCACCGCGTCGTGAGGCGGCGCAGCACCGGGAAATCGTCACGCGTGGGGAGGACAGTCACGCGCCGGACGATACCGGGCGAGGCTACGACAAGCGCACACCCCGCCGCCAGGTTTCGACAAGCTCAACCCACGAACACCCCGCTGGTCGAGCCTGTCGAGACCTACGCCGGCTCGGCCTCGCGCATCCGCTGGCTGATCACCGCGGACACCCCGTCGCCGCGCATCGAGACCCCGTACAGCGCGTCAGCGACCTCCATCGTGCGCTTCTGGTGCGTGATCACGATGAGCTGGCTGTTCTCGCGCAGCTCCTCGTAGATCTCCAGCAGGCGCCCGAGGTTGGTGTCGTCGAGCGCCGCCTCGACCTCGTCGAGGATGTAGAACGGGCTCGGCCGCGCCTTGAACAACGCCACCAAGAACGCCACGGCGACCAGCGACCGCTCTCCACCGGACAGCAGCGACAACCGCTTGACCTTCTTGCCCGGCGGCCGGGCCTCGACCTCGATGCCAGTGGTGAGCATCGACGACGGGTCGGTGAGGATCAAACGGCCCTCGCCTCCGGGGAACAGCCGCGAGAAGACGCCCTCGAACTCCCTGCTCACGTCCTCCCAGGCACTCGTGAACACCTGCTCGACGCGCCGGTCGACCTCGGTGACGATCTCGAGGAGGTCCTTGCGGGTCTTGCGCAGGTCCTCCAGCTGCTCGGACAGGAACTTGTGCCGCTCCTCCAGCGCCGAGAACTCCTCAAGCGCGAGCGGGTTGACCTTGCCGAGCAGCGCGAGCGACTTCTCGGCGGCACGCAGCCGCTTCTCCTGCTCGGCACGGACGTACGGGACGGGCTCGGGGTCGGGATCGTCCTCGGCAGCGTCGACGGGACGTGGCACGGGGACGAGGGCCTCGGGACCGTACTCCGTGACGAGCGAGTCCGGCTCGATCCCGATCTCCTCGAGCGCTCGCGTCTCGAGCGCCTCGATCCGCAGGCGCTGCTCGGCGCGGGCGACCTCGTCGCGGTGCACCGAGTCGGTGAGACGCGCGAGCTCGACGGACAGGTCACGCAGGCGGCGCCGTACGTCGGCGAGCTTCTGCTCACGCTCCGCGCGCGCCGCCGTGATCGCGTCGCGCGCCGTCTTGGCGGCGGCCAGCGACACCGCGAGGTGCTCCAGGACGACCTGCGTCGCCTCGCCCACCGCACGCGCGGCGACACCTTCGCGGCGCATCCGCTCACGACGGACGCGGTCACGCTCGCGCGCGGCACGCTCCTCGGCGGCACGACGACGCAGACCTGCGGCACGGCCGGAGATCGCGCGGGCACGCTCCTCGCTCGTGCGTAGGGCCAGGCGAGCCTCGGTCTCGGCCGCGCGGCGCTGCTTGGCCGTCTCCGCGAGCTGTTCGCGCGGCTCCGTGTCCGGCTCGTCCTCCGGCGCGTTCTCGGCTTCGGTCAGCCGCTGCTCGAGCGCCTCCAGCCCGGAGGACGCGTCGTCGCGGGCCTTCTGAGCGTTCGTGATCGCGGCCGCGAGGCGGGTGGCCTCGTCGCGGGCCGCCTTCACGGTCGAGCCGAGCTGGGCGAGCTTCTCGGTGAGGGCGTTGGCCTTGGCCTCGGACTCGCGCCGCTTGGCCATGGCCACGTCGAGGCGCTGCTTAGCCTCGTCGCGCTGGCCCTTCAGACGGACGACCTCGGCGTCCAGCTCCGTACGGCGCCCAGCGACGTCACGGAGGCCTTCGGCCGCCTGGTCGACCGCGGCTTGCACCTCGATCAGGCTCGGGATGTCCTGTGAACCGCCGGCCACGTAGTGGCTGCCGACCACGTCACCCTCGCGAGTCACCGCGGTGACGGTCGGCTCTCGGTCGACGACGTCGCGGGCCGTCGCCAGGTCGTCGACGACCACGACCCGGTCGAGGAGGCGGCCGAGCGAGGCGAGCACGCCGTGCGGCGCCTCCACCACGTCGAGCGCGTACGTGGCCGCGTCGGGCAGCGCCGGCCAGCCGGCGCGGTCGGTCGCAGGCGCGGATCCGACGACCAGCCCGGCGCGACCGTCCTCCGTCGCCTTGAGCGACTCCACCGCGGACAGCGCGGTGACCAAGGAGTCGACGGCCACTGCGTCGGCGGCCGGTCCGAGCGCCGCGGCGACCGCAGCCTCGTACCCGGCCTGGACGGTGACGACGGCGGCGACCGAGCCGAGCACGCCACCGAGGCGCTCGGACGCACCGAGCACCGCCCCCGCGCCGTCCTTGCGCGACAGGCCCATCTCGAGAGCCTCTTTTCGGGCCTCGAGCCCGGCGCGCTCCCGGTCGGCGACGTGAACCGCGTCGGTGGTCTTGGCGAGGCGGTCGGAGGCGTCGGCGAGCGCGGCCTCAGCGCCGTCAATCTCGGCGGTGAGCCCGGTCTCTCCGGAGTCGAGCCCGGCGACCTGGGTCTCGGCGACGGTGAACTCGTGCTGAGCGCGCTCGGCACGCTTCTCGGCGAGGTCGCGGCTCTCCTCCAGCCGGCCGATCTCCTCCTCGGCGGCGAGCACCCGCGTACGGAGGGTGTTGACCTGCCCCGTGAGGCGCGCCAGCCCCTCGCGGCGGTCGGACGCGGCGCGGACGAGGTCGGCGATGCGCCGCTCCTCAGCCTGGTACGCCGCCTCGGCCGCCTTGCGTACGGTGATGGCGTCCTCGAGCCCCTTCTCGGCGGCGCCGACCTCCTCGGAGATGGCCTTCTCCTGGGCCTCGAAGCGGCCGGCCTCCTCCTCGAGCTCCTCCGGGTCACGCCCGCGCCGTTCGTCGGCCGGCATCGCCGCGGCGTTGCGCACCCGCTCTGCGGCCAGGCTCGCCGTGCCCTGGAGGCGATCGCGCAGGTTGTTGAGCCCGTACCACGTGTCCTGCGCCGCCTGCATCCGCGGCGCATCCTCGCGCAGCGCGTCCTCGAGCGCCGCCTCCTCGGTCCGCATCTGGGCGACGGAGCCCTCGACGGCGGTCCTCTTGAGCCGCAGCGCCTCCTCGTCGGCGAGCTCGGACTGCAGCTGATCACGCGCTCGAAGGACGTCGTCGGCAAGCAGACGGGCACGCGCGTCACGGACGTCGGCCTGGACGACGGCGGCCCTGCGGGCGACCTCCGCCTGGCGGCCGAGCGGCTTGAGCTGGCGTCGGATCTCGGCGAGGAGGTCCTGGAGGCGCGTGAGGTTGCCCTCGGTCGCGTCGAGCTTGCGGAGCGCCTTCTCTTTGCGCTTACGGTGCTTGAGGACGCCGGCGGCCTCCTCGACGAAGCCGCGGCGCTCCTCCGGCGACGCGCGCAGGACGGAGTCGAGCTGGCCCTGGCCGACGATGACGTGCATCTCGCGGCCGATGCCCGAGTCGCTCAGGAGCTCTTGGACGTCGAGGAGGCGGCACGGGTTGCCGTTGATCGCGTAGTCGGAACCGCCGTTGCGGAACATGGTCCGCGAGATCGTCACCTCGGCGTAGTCGATCGGCAGAGCGCCGTCGCCGTTGTCGATGGTGAGGACCACCTCGGCACGCCCGAGCGGGGCTCGGGCGGAGGTGCCGGCGAAGATGACGTCCTCCATCTTGCCGCCGCGCAGGGACTTGGCTCCCTGCTCGCCCATCACCCATGCAAGGGCGTCGACGACGTTGGACTTGCCCGAGCCGTTGGGTCCGACGACACAGGTGATGCCGGGCTCGAGCTGGAGGTGGGTGGCGGACGCGAAGGACTTGAACCCACGCAGCGTCAGGCTCTTGAGATGCAAGCCATGCTCCTTCGCACGACGACGGTCGGACGGCGCTGAAGTGCAGCCGGTCGGCTACGGGCAGCGGGGAAGGATGCCGTCCTCAGAGTAGGTGACCGACGGGGGTGGTCCGTCGCGCCACGCCCGGGCAGCGCGACAGGAGACGCGCACCGGGAACCGCGGATCAGGAGCGGGCGGGCTCGAGAAGATCGGCGGTCGAGAGGTCCACGGGACCGAGGTCGGAGCCGGCGACCAGCTCGTCGTTCTCGTGCTTGAGCCGGATCACCTCGGCCTCGAGATCGGCGATGCGGCGTCGGAGCTGCGCCTCGCGGGCCTGGTGAACGTTCGGCGTCGCCACGTAGCCGAGGAGAGCCTTGGCCATCGGAATCCTTCGCATCGGGAGTGAGCAGGTGGCGCACGCGCCGATCCGCGAGAAGCGAGCCGGGACGGCGGACTACGCCGTCTCCCAGTGTCGCACCTGGTGACGTACCCGGTCAATGTGGCCCCGGCGACGTCACCCCCCAGACCGGCGCCGTGGACACCGAGCGACCGACGGCCGGTGCGGGGCGCGCGAGCCGAGGCGAGGCGAAGATAACGAAATGCCCACGACGCTTGACCGAAGGTTTGTTAGTAGGCTGAACTAACAACGTGATCGAGCGGACCACCCTCCCCGGCGAAGCCCGGACGATGCCTCCCCTGCGGCAGCGTCCAGCCCGCCGCGCGACCGACAAGGTGCTGCCCGCCGACACCCGGCGGCACCACCTCTCGCTGCTCCTGCAGTGCCTCGCAGACGAGGGGTCGCTCAGTCGCGCCGACCTCGCGCGCGCCACGTCCCTGACCCGCGTCACCGTCTCCGACCTGGTCACCGAGCTCCTTGCCGACGGTCTCGTCGCCGAGCTCGGCACCAAGCCCGGTGCTCGTCCCGGCAAGCCTGCAACCCTGCTCGGTCTCGTCTCCGACGCGGTGCTCATCGCCGCGCTCGACCTCTCCGACGACACGATCCTCCGCGGCGCGCTCATGGATCTCGAAGGTCAGATCGTCGCGCGAGACAGCGCCGCGCTCGGTGACGCCCGGGGCGAGGACGCCGTCGACCTCGTCGTCGCGCTGGTCCGCTCCCTCGTCGACGCTTCCCCGCGTCCCGTCCTGGGAGTCGGCATCGGCACCCCCGGCGTCGTCGACCACCGAGGCGTCGTCCGTCAGGCCCCCAACCTCGGCTGGTACGAGCTCCCGCTCGCCGAGATCGTCAGCGACCGCGTCGGCCTGCCGGTGTCGATCGCGAACGACGCGAACATCGCCGCCCTCGCCGAGTGCACCTTCGGCGCCGGCAACGCCGACGGACTCCTGCTCGTCGCCATCGGCCTCGGCGTCGGTGGCGGCATCCTCATGGACGGCGCGATGCTCGGCGGCCCGCTGCTGTCGGCCGGCGAGGTCGGCCACGTGGTCGTCGAGCCCGGCGGCACCCCGTGCGCCTGCGGCAACCGCGGCTGCCTCGAGACGGTGCTCGCGATCCCTCGCCTCCGTGACCGCCTCGCCGACGCGGCGCCCAACGCCGCCGACGCGGAGCTGCGCACGGTCGGCACGACGCTGGGGACCGTCCTCGCTCCCATCGTCACCACCCTCGGCATCACCGATGTCGTGCTCTACGGCCCCGTCGAGCTGCTGGACGGCCCCCTCCTGGAGGCAGTCCGCGCTGCGGTGGTCGAACGGAGCATGCCGGTCGTCGCCGAGAACCTTGACGTGCGGATGGCCTCGCTCGCGCGGGACGTCGTCCTCACGGGTGCAGCGGCTCAGGTCCGCTTCGCCCAGCTAGGGGTGGTCTGACACCGGATCCGTCGCCACGCGATCGCACTCCTGTGTCGTCACCCACCCCTCACCAGATGGCCGGCCGCGGCCCTCTCACCCCCCGAAGGAACGAAACAATGAAGAATCTGACTCGACTGGCGGCGCTGGGTGTGGCTTCCGCACTCGCCCTCACCGCCTGTGGCTCCGACTCCGGCGACGACTCCGCGTCGGGCACCCAGGTCGTCAAGCTCTGGCTCGCCGGCGAGACCGACACGCCCGAGGACCTGACCAAGTGGCTCGAGAAGGAGTACGAGGCCCAGAACGAGGGCACCGACCTCAAGATCGAGCGCATCGACTGGGGCCAGCTGATCCCGCGACTGCAGACCGCACTGAGCGACGAGAACCAGACGCCCGACGTCTTCGAGGTCGGCAACACGCAGGCGGCGACCTTCACATCGGTCGGCGCGTTCACCGACCTCACCGACAAGGTGAGCGACCTCGGCGACACCATCGCGCCGGAGAGCTTCGTCGAGGCCGGCTCGTACGACGGCAAGCAGTTCGCCCTTCCTTACTACTGGGGCTCGCGCTACGTCTTCTACAGCAAGAAGGCCTTCGCCGACGCCGGCATCACGCCGCCGAAGACTCTCGCCGAGTTCAACAAGGCCGCGGTCACGCTCAAGGCCAAGGGCGGCAAGGACTACTCGGGCTTCTGGGTTCCCGGCCAGGACTGGCGCAACGGCATCTCGTGGCTGTTCGCCAACGGTGGCGACATCGCCGCCCAGGAGGGTGACAGCTGGGTCGGCAAGCTCTCCTCCCCCGAGAGCGTCAAGGGCCTCGAGGAGTGGAAGAACCTCTCCGACAACGCCAGCGCCGCCCCGAAGGACGGGCTCGACGCCGAGGCGTGGGTTCCGTACAACAACGGCGAGGCCGCGATGTTCATGGCGCCGGGTTGGGCACGCTGGAGCGTCCCCGAGGAGATGGCCACCGACCTGGGCGGCTTCGCACTGCCGGGCACTGACGGCAACGCCGCGCCGGTGTTCGCGGGCGGCTCCAACATCGGCATCTCGGCCAAGTCCAAGAAGCAGGACGAGGCGTACGCGCTGCTGAAGCTCATCTACAGCGACGAGTACCAGACGATGCTCGCCGAGAACGGTCTCGGCCCGGCGAACCCGGAGTTCACGGCCAAGATGGGTGACGACGAGTTCGCTCAGGCGTCGATCGCGGCTGCCTCGAACTCCAAGCTGACCCCGACTTCCCCGCACTGGACCGAGGTCGAGACGACGCAGGTGATGGAGGAGTTCTTCGGCAAGCTCGCCGGCGGCGAGGACGTCGCGAAGACCGCCAAGGAGTACGACGCGAAGCTCGAGGCCATCCTCAACAAGTAGGCCCTCGGGACTCGTCCCGTACGTACGACCAGGTACGGGGCCCGTCGCGACTCCCCCGCCGCGACGGGCCCCGTACCCCTTCACCACGACAGGCAGACCATGGCTCAGGCGATGACCTACGACGCGCCCCCGACGGAGACTGAGGCGGATCCCCCGCCGCTGCGGAACCGGCGGCGGCGCCCCGCTCCGTACCTCCTGCTCGTCCCTGCGCTGCTCACGCTGGCCCTCGGTCTCGGCTACCCGCTGGTCCGCCAGATCCTCATGTCGTTCCAGGAGTTCGGCCTGGCCCAGCAGTTCGGCACCGCAGAACCGGGCTGGATCGGACTCGACAACTACGTCCACGTCCTCACCGACAAGACGACGTGGCTCGTCATCGCCCGCTCGGTGGCCTTCTGCTTCGCCGCGGCCTCCCTGACGATGGTGATCGGGATGGCGCTCGCGCTGCTGATGCGCCAGGTGTCCACGGCCGCCCGCATCATCTTGCAGGTCTCGCTGCTCGCCGCGTGGGCGAGCCCGCTGATCGCCAGCCTGACGGTGTGGAACTGGCTGTTCGACACCCGCTACGGCGTCGTCAACTGGCTGCTGGTGAAGGTCGGGTTCGCCTCGTTCGACGGCTACTCGTGGCTCGCGAACCCGTGGACCTTCTTCCTCGTCGCCGGCGTGATCGTGGTCTGGATGAGCGTGCCGTTCGTGGCGTTCAGCTTGTACGCGGCGCTGACGCAGGTGCCCGAGGAGACGCTCGAGGCGTCGCAGCTCGACGGCGCCTCGCGGACCCAGCGGTTCCGCTTCATCGTCCTGCCGACGATCCGCCCGGTGCTCTCGATCGTGATGCTGCTGCAAATCGTGTGGGACCTGCGCCTGTTCGCGCAGATCAAGTACCTCCAAGGCGCGGGCGGCACGGTGAGCGAGACGAACCTGCTCGGCACCTACCTCTATCAGCTCGGCGTCGCGCAGAGCGAGTACGGCATGGCCTCTGCCGTGGCGATGCTCATGCTGCTTCTGACACTCGTCCTGACGTTCGGCTACGTCCGTTCGTTGCTGCGTGAGGAGCGCGCGTCATGACCGCACCCGCTACCCCGACACTCCGCCGTCGCCGTCCTCGCAAGGGCCGCAGGCTCTCCAGCGCCGTCGCGATCCTGGTCGCGGCCGTGTGGGCGTTCCCCGTCTACTGGATGGTCAACAGCTCGTTCCAGAGCAGCAGCCGTCTACGGGCTCCCGACCCGGCGTGGCTCCCGTTCAACGACGAGGCGAGCACGGACGCGTACGGGCGCGTGGTCGACGCGTCGTTCTGGCACTCGATGCAGCTCAGCCTCACCGTCACGGTCCTCGCGGTCGTCGCAGGCCTGGCGTTCGCGTTCCTCGCGGCGCTGGCGATCTCGCGCTTCCGCATCCGCGGCAAGGGCGCGTTCATCATCGTCATCCTCGTCGTGCAGATGATCCCTGCGGAGGCGCTGTTCATCTCGCAGTACAAGATGCTGTCCGGCTGGGGCCTGTTCAACACGGTCGCCGGGCTCACGCTGCTCTACCTCGCGATGATCCTGCCGTTCACGGTGTGGATGCTGCGCGGGTTCGTCGCCGGCGTACCGGCCGAGCTCGAGGAGGCGGCGATGGTGGACGGCTGCAGCCGCTTCCGTGCGTTCTTCACGATCACGTTCCCGCTGCTGGCGCCCGGTCTGGTCGCCTCGGGCGTGTACGGATTCCTCCAGTGCTGGAACGAGATCACTCTCGCGACCGTCGTCATGGACCCGTCCAACCGTACGATCCCACTGTGGCTGCAGGGCATGACGACGGTCTCCAACCAGGCAATCGACTGGCCAGCAGTGATGGCCGGTGCCACACTCGTCGCCGTGCCGGTGATCGGGCTGTTCATGTTCGTCCAGAACAAGATGACCAGCGGCATGGTCTCCGGGGCGGTCAAGGGATGAGCCCCGACGCCGCCGTGCGCCGCGCCGCGCATCGGGTGGTTCTCGGCGCCTTCGAGGGCCCCGACGTCCCAGCCTGGCTGCCCGGGCTGGTCGAGGACGGGTTGGGCGGGATCTGCCTGTACGGCAACAACCTGACCGCCGACCCGGCCGACGCGCTCACCCTCGCCCGCGAGGTCAGCGCCCTCTCCCCTGCTCTGACCCTCGCGCTGGACGAGGAGGGCGGCGACGTCACGCGCCTGCACTACGCCACTGGCAGCCCGTACCCGGGCAACGCCGTGCTCGGCCGGTACGACGACCCCGCCACCACCGACGCCGTGGCCGCGGCGATCGGCGCCACGCTGAAGAGCGCCGGCATCTGGCTCAACCTCGCCCCCGACGCGGACATCAACTCCAACCCGCGCAACCCCGTCATCGGCACGCGCAGCTTCGGTGACACCCCGGATCTCGTCGCGCGGCACACCGCCGCGTGGGTCGGCGGGCTCCAGGAGCAGGGCGTCGCGGCGTGCGTCAAACACTTCCCCGGCCACGGCGACACCGAGGCTGACTCGCACCTCGCGCTCCCCCGGGTCGACGCCGACCTGGAGACGCTGCGCGCACGCGAGCTCGTGCCGTTCGTCGCGGCGATCGAGGCTGGTGCCGCCACGATCATGACCTCGCACATCGTGCTGCCGGCCCTCGACGCAGACCGCCCCGCGACTCTGAGCCACGCGATCCTCACGGGGCTGCTGCGCGACGAACTCGGCTTCGACGGCGTGATCGTCACCGACGCGCTCGACATGGCAGGAGCGAGCGCGACGATCGGCATCCCTGCCGCGGCGGTCGCCTCGCTCGCCGCGGGAGCCGATCTGCTGTGCATCGGCCCGTCGCTGAGAGGCCGCGGACCTGACGACGTACGGGACGTCGTCGCCGCGATCGTCGCCGCGGTGGCGTCCGGCGACCTGTCCGCCGCGCGGCTGCACGACGCTGCCGCCCGTGTCGACGCCCTCGCCGCCTCGTACGGGACCGACGTCGTCCCCGCAGATCCCGCCGTCGTCGACCGCGGGCTGACGCTCGGCGGTACGGCGGCTGCTGCCGTCCTCGACGAGATCGGTACCTTTCGTCCCGGCACGCCGCTGGTCGTCCGGCTCGAGACCGGCGCCAACATGGCCGTCGGCGGCGCTGCCTGGGGAGACCTGGGGATCGACGCGACGACGCTCGTGCCGGGTGCGGACGGCGGCCTCGACGTCGCGGAGGTCGCCTCGTACGACGGGCCGGTCATCGTGGTGGCTCGCTCAGCCGCCGCCGACGACCGCGCGTGGACCTGGCTGCGCTCCCTCGTGGAGCAGCGACCCGACACTCTCGTCGTCGAGCTCGGGTGGCCCTCACCCGAGGTCATGACACTCCCCCGCGTCGTCCGCGGGTGGGGTGCATCGGCGACGGTGTCACGGGTCGTGGGTACGGCGATCGCGTCCGCGCTCGCCGAGTCGACCGGAGAGGAACGATGACCGCCGTCAGGATCGGGCTCGACATCGGCGGCACCAAGGTCCACGGGATCGCCGCAGACGTGACGCGCCCCGGAGAGGTCCTCGCCGACGTGCGGATGCCGACCGTCGTCGGCCCTGCGGGTGTCGTCGCGACCTCGCTGGAGGTCGTGAAGCACCTCGTCGAGGCGCTTCCGGCTGGGACGACGCTGGCCGCCGTCGGTGCCGGCATCCCGGGGGCGGTCGACGCTGCCGGCGTCCTCACCAACGCGGTCAACCTCGACATCGATGCAGCATTTGACCTGCGCGGCGCCCTGACGAGCGCGCTGTCGGTGCCGGTCACGGTGAACAACGACGTCAACGCCGCCGCCCGCGGGGTCGCCACGTGGCTCTCCGAGCAGGGGCAGCCTGATGACGTTGCACTCATCTCGGTCGGCACCGGGCTCGCTGCCGGCTTCGTGCTGGACGGGCGCCTGCGCCGCGGAGCGTACGGGGTGGTCGGCGAGGTCGGGCACCTCTCCGTCGTGGAAGACGGGCCCCGGTGCACGTGCGGGCAGCACGGATGCCTCGAGCTGTACGCGTCGGGCCGCGGGCTCGCCCGCCAGTGGCCGTACGGCGGTCCCGGCCCGCAGCCGGCCGCGCTGTTCGACGCCGCCGACGCGGGAGACGAGCGCGCGCTCGCGATCCGTGACTCGTTCGTGCACTGGCTCAGTGAGGCGATCCGCATCGTCACCCTGAGCGTCGACCCCGCGCACGTCGTCCTCGCCGGTGGCGTGATGCGGCTCGGCGCACGGGTCATGGAACCGTTGTTCGCCCAGCTCGACGCCACCGAGGGCGTGTCGCCGTTCGTCGCGAGCCTGCGGCTGCGCGACCGGACGACCGCGCTGCCGCAGGCCTACCCTGCCGCCGCGCTCGGGGCTGCCGAGCTGGCCGCGCCCGAGGGTGCGTCCGACGAGGAAGGACTGTCGTCGTGGAGGTCGTGATCTGCGCGTCCGCCGAGGAGATCGGCCAGCACGTCGCGGACGTGTACGAGGCTGTGCTTCGCGGCCCCGCGCCCGTGCTCGGGCTGGCGACCGGCTCCTCGCCGCTGGCCGCCTACCAGGAGATGATCCGGCGGCACCGCGAGCACGGGCTGTCGTTTGCGCACGCGACGGCGTTCCTGCTCGACGAGTACGTCGGACTGCCTGCGTCGCACCCGGAGTCGTACGCCGCGGTGATCCGGCGGGAGCTGACCGAGCACGTCGACCTCTACCCGGCGCAGGTGCACTCTCCGCACGGCGAGGCATCCGACCTTGCTGCCGAGTGCGCCCGCTACGACGCGGCGATCGCGGCCTCGGGCGGCATCGACGTGCAGCTGCTCGGGATCGGGACCGACGGTCACATCGGGTTCAACGAACCCATGTCGTCGCTGGCGTCACGCACCCGGCCCAAAACGCTGACGGAGCAGACCCGCCAGGACAACGCGCGCTTCTTCGCCTCCGTCGACGAGGTGCCGACCCATGTGCTGACCCAGGGCCTCGGCACCATCCGCGAGGCGCGCCACCTCGTGCTGGTCGCGACCGGCGAGGGCAAGGCCGACGCGATTGCGGCCGCGGTCGAGGGGCCGTTGTCGGCGCGCTGCCCCGCGTCGATCCTCCAGTGGCACCCGCACGCGACCGTGTTCGTGGACGACGCGGCGGCGTCGCGCCTGGACTTCGCGGACTACTACCGGCACACGTTCGCGCGCAAGCCCGCCTGGCAGGGCTTCTGAGGGTCCCGTCCCGTCCGCGATTCGGGCAGTTCTCCACCGAACCCGGTCGCAGGTTCGGTGGAGAACCGCCCGAATCGGGGACGGGACCTCGGCCTCAGCCGAGACGGAGCCCGGTCTCCTTCGAGAAGACGTGCACGCGCTCGGGATCGGCGGTGAGGTTGACGACCTCGCCGATCTGCGGAGGCGTACGCCAGTTGACGCGCGAGACGAGGGTCTGGTCGTTCTCCCCGTGCTTGGTGTGGCCATACGCGAACGCGTCGGAACCCAGCTCCTCGACCACGTCGACCACGGTCGCGATGCCGCGGTCGCCGAGCGTCATGTCCTCCGGGCGGACGCCGAGCGTGACCACCGGGGAGTCTGTCTGCGCGAGCACCTCGCGTGCCACCGGCACCACGGTGTCGCCGACCTTCACGCCACCCGCGGTCACGGGCACGTCGAAGAGGTTCATCGCCGGCGAGCCGAGGAAGCCCGCCACAAAGACGTTGTTCGGCTTGTCGTACGTGGCGCGCGGCGTGTCGATCTGCTGGAGCACGCCGTCCTTCATCACCGCGACGCGGTCACCCAGCGTCATCGCCTCGACCTGGTCGTGCGTGACGTAGACCGTCGTCGTCCCGAGCCGGCGCTGCAGCTGCGCGATCTGGGCGCGGGTCTGGACGCGGAGCTTGGCGTCGAGGTTCGACAGCGGCTCGTCCATGAGGAAGACCTGCGGCGAGCGGACGATAGCGCGGCCCATCGCGACGCGCTGGCGCTGCCCACCGGACAGGGCCTTCGGCTTGCGCGCGAGGTACTCGGTGAGGCCCAGCATCTCGGCCGCCTCCGCGACACGCTGCTTGATCTCCGCCTTCGGGGTGCCGGCGATCTTGAGCGCGAACCCCATGTTCTCGGCGACCGACATGTGCGGGTAGAGCGCGTAGTTCTGGAAGACCATCGCGATGTCGCGCGACTTCGGTGCGAGGTCTGTGACGTCGCGGTCGCCGATGAGGATGCGGCCGGCGTCGACCTCCTCGAGCCCCGCGAGCATCCGCAGCGAGGTGGACTTGCCGCAGCCCGACGGGCCGACGAGGACGAGGAACTCCCCGTCCGCGACCTCGAGCTCGAGCTCGTCGACGGCCGGGCGGTCCTGGCCCGGGAAGATACGGGTCGCCTTCTGGAAGGTGACAGATGCCATGACTGATACATCCCTTCAGCGGCAGGAACGTGCCGCACGATCCGAGTGAAGTGGAGACGACCCGGGTCCGGGTCTGCGCCTATTGTTGCCGAGGAGGACTTATCCGTCCATGGCGTGTGCGGAATCGTGACCGACCCGCACAAGGCTCGGCCGCCGCACGGGTAGTGTCGGCGCGTGGACTCCCTCTTCGACCCGCCTGCAGGTGCGTGGCAGCCGGTCTCGGTCAAGCTCCGTACGCTCCACCGGCTGATGCTCGTCCTCTGGATCACGATCCCCGCCGTGATCGCGTGCGTCGCCGTCGCCCTGCTCCTCCAGTGGTGGTGGCTCGTGGCGCTCATCGCGGTCGCCGCCGTCGCCGGGATCGTCTGGGGTTGGCTCTGGGCGGCACGCAACCAGGCCGCGTGGGGGTTCGCCGAGAACGCCGAGGACCTGTGGGTACGCCACGGTGTCGCGTGGCGGCGGATCGTCGCCGTCCCGTACGGGCGGGTCCAGTACGTCGATGTGACTGCCGGCCCGATCGAGCGCTCCTACGGCATCGCGAAGGTCTCGCTGCACACGGCGTCGTCCAACACCTCGGCGGTGATCCCCGGGGTGACCGCCGACGACGCCGTCCGTCTGCGCGACCGCCTCACCGAGCTGGGCAAGACCCGTGGCTCCGGAATCTGAGCCGCAGGCCGCCCCGTTCGAGCAGCCGCCGGCGGCACAAGGGCAGCGTACGCACCCGGCGAGTGCGTTCGTCCGGGTCTGGATCTGGGTCGCCGCGGGCCTGTTCGCCTTCGGCCGCGACGTCCTCGAGGGCGGCGGCGACCGCAGCCTGCTCTCGGTCCTGTGGGTCGGCCTGGCGCTCGTCGGCGTGGCGGCGCTGCTCGGGGTCGTGTTCGGCTACCTCTCGTGGCGCTTCACCCGCTACTTCATCGACGGCCGTGAGATCCGCATCGAGAGCGGCATCCTGACGCGCAAGTCACGGCGTGCCCCGTACGAGCGCATCCAGTCGGTCGACATCGCCGAGCCCTTCGCCGCCCGGATCTTCCGCCTGTGCGAGCTGCGCATCGAGCTCGCGGGCGGTGACGACTCGCGGCTCTCCCTGCAGTACCTGCGCCACAGCGACGCCGACCGCCTGCGTCACCTCCTGCTCCAGCGCGCATACGAGGCGGGCTCGCAGGCCGTCGGTGCTCCCGCGCCGAGCCAGGCAGCCGAGGGCGAGCCGGGCCAGCCCGACGGCGGCGTCGCGGTGCAAGGATTGCACGTCGATCTCTCACCTCCGATCCTCATCGTCCGCCCGGTGCGGCTGGTGGTGGCGACCCTGCTGTCGGCGGAGTTCCTCACGCCCGCGGCGTTCATGCTCGTCCTGCTCGTCGTCGGCCTCGTGTTCCCCGGGTTCGTGATCGTCGGCCTGCTGCCGTTCCTGTTCTGGGCCGGGCAGGTGATCATGTCGCGCGTGATCGCCCAGTGGGATTTCACGCTGCGACGCGCACCCACCGGGCTCCACGTGACGCGCGGCCTGCTGTCGCGGATCTCGCAGACGATCCCGTACGACCGGGTGCAGGCCGTCGTCGTGCACCAGGCCGCGCTGTGGCGCCCGCTGCACCTCGAGCGCGCCGACGTCACCGTGGCCGGTGCGTCACGCGACACCGACGGCGGAGGCAGCAGCGCGACGCTCGTTCCCGTGGCGACGCCGCAGGAGGTCCGGATGGTGCTGGGCGAGCTGTTCGCCGACGTCGATCCCGAGACGGTCCCGCGGGCTCGCGCTCCGAGACGCTCGCGGCTGTTCGCGCCGATCGGGTGGCGCTTCCGGTCCGCAGGGTCCGACGCGCACGCGTTCGTCGCCGACCGCGGGTGGGTGACGCACCGTACGGACGTCGTCCCGCACGCCAAGACGCAGTCCGTCGTGATCACCCAGGGTCCGCTCCAGCGGTGGCGCGGCGTCGCCGACCTGACCGTGCACACGCCGGACGGCCCGGTCGAGGCGATGGGGCGCTCCCTGGCCTCGGCGGACGTACGCGGGCTGGCCGAGAAGCAGCTGGCCCTGGCGCGCGAGGCACGCGAGGCTCTCGGGGAGAGCTGACGGCCGCCGCCGGTATCGTGCTGCGGTATGAGCGGCAGCCTGGTCCTGCGCAACGGTCGCTTCCGCGATCCCGAGAGCGGCTCG
Source organism: Mumia sp. ZJ430 (assembly GCF_011751845.1). Taxonomy (NCBI): domain Bacteria; kingdom Bacillati; phylum Actinomycetota; class Actinomycetes; order Propionibacteriales; family Nocardioidaceae; genus Mumia; species Mumia sp. ZJ430. Next base: position 736,199 of record NZ_JAAHFK010000002.1, read on the forward strand.
GTCGTCGAGGGCGACCTCCTCGTCGAGAGGGGTGTCATCGAAGAGATCGGGAGCGTCGGGGCGACCGAGGCACCGGCGCTCGACCTCGGCGGAGCCACGGTCGTGCCCGGGTTCTTGGACGCCCACTTCCACGCGTTCAGCACGTGCATGGGTGGGCTCGAGCTCGAACGCCGCGCGCTGAGCTTCGTCGCGATCAATGCGACGAGACGCCTCGGTGCGGCCCTCGCACGCGGGTTCACCACGGTCCGCGACGTGGCCGGCGGTGACGCCGGCCTCGCGCAGGCGCTCGATCAGCAGCTGGTCGCCGCTCCTCGCTACCTTTACAGCGGGCCGGCGCTCAGTCAGACCGGCGGTCACGGCGACCCCCGTCCGGCGGACCTCGACGTGTGCTTCCACGAGGGCCACATGAACGAGATCGTGGACGGGGTCGACGACCTCCGCCGCGCCGTCCGGCGGCGTTTCCAGCAGGGTGCCCACGTCATCAAGATCATGACGTCGGGCGGCGTCGTGTCACCGGTCGACCCGATCCGTATCCCCCAGTACTCGGCGGAGGAGATCGCCGCGGTCGTAGACGAGGCGACCCGTCGCGGCAGCTACGTCGCCGCGCACTCTTACTCGAGCGAGGCCGTCATCCACTCGGTCACCCACGGCGTCCGCTCGATCGAGCACGGCAACCTCATCGACTCCGCCGCGGCACGGACGATGGCCGAGCACGGCGCCTATCTCGTTCCGACCCTGGTCGCGTACGACTCCATGGCCCGACGCGCCGACGAGGTCGGGCTGTCGCCCGTGGGTCGCGCCAAGAACGCCGAGGTGCTCGGCTCGGGCAAGGACGCCATCACGCTGGCCACCGAGGCTGGTGTCCCGGTCGGGTTCGGCAGCGACCTGATGGGCGACCTCGAGAACGACCAGCTGCGCGGTCTGCAGCTGCAGGCCGAGGTGCAGACGCCCGAGGCCCTGCTGCGCTCGCTCACAACGGTCAACGCCGCGCTGTTCCGGCGGCCGGAGCTCGGTCGGCTCGCGGTGGGCTCGCCGGCGGACCTCGTCGCCCTGGCCGCCGACCCGATGGACGACGTCGAAGTGCTGTGGGACGAGTCGCGTCCGCGGACCGTCGTACGGGCCGGTGTCCCGGTGGGCCTCTCCGCCTAGCTCAACCGCCGGAGGTGGCGTCCTCGGCCGCGGCATCGATGCGGCTGACCTCGCGCGAGGTCAACCACCCGTCCGGCAGCGCGACGCGCTTGGGGTTGCCCTGACGGCCGCGTGGCTTGCCGAGCTCACCGATCGGGTACGGCTCGTTGTGATCAAGGTCGGCCAGCAGCGCGTCCAGGTCGGCCAGCGAGCTGATCGTCGCCAGCGCGTGTCGCATCTGCCCACCGGCACGGAAGCCCTTGAGGTACCACGCGACGTGCTTGCGGAACTCGATGCAGCCCCGCTCCTCCCCCATGTCCGCCGCGAGCAGCTCGGCATGCCGGCGCATCCAGGCGGCCACCTCACCGAGGCTCGGCATCGCCGTCTCCTGCTCACCGGCGAACGCGGCCGCCAGGTCGCGGAACAGCCACGGGCGCCCCAGGCAGCCGCGTCCGACCACGACGCCGTCGGCGCCGGTCTGCTCGATCATCGCGAGGGCGTCGGAGGCTTCCCAGATGTCGCCGTTGCCGAGGACGGGGATGTCGACGGCCTGCTTGAGGGTCGCGATCGCATCCCAGTCGGCCTGACCGGAGTAGTGCTGCGCCGCCGTACGCCCGTGCAGCGCGATCGCGGCACACCCCGCGTCCTGCGCGATGCGCCCTGCATCGAGGTACGTGAGGTGGTCGTCGTCGATGCCCTTGCGGGTCTTCATCGTGACCGGGACCCCGTACGGGCTCGCCGCGCGCACCGCCTCGGTGAGGATCTCGCCGAGCAGCGTCGCCTTCCACGGCAGCGCCGCTCCCCCGCCCTTGCGGGTCACCTTCGGGACGGGACAGCCGAAGTTGAGATCGACGTGGCCGACGCCGTGCTCCTCGCAGAGGATCTGCACCGCCTTGCCGATGTAGACGGGGTCGATCCCGTACAGCTGCACCGACCGCACCGTCTCGGCCTCGGCGAAGCTGAGCATCCGCAGGCTGATCGGGTCGCCCTCGACGATCCCGCGCGACGTGATCATCTCGCAGACGTAGAGCCCGGCGCCCTGCTCGGCGCACAGCTGCCGGAACGCCGCGTTGGTGACGCCTGCCATCGGCGCGAGCACGACCGGCGTCGCGACCTCGAGGGTGCCGAGGCGCAGCGGCGGGCGTACGGGGGCGGTGGTGGGCATGGCGTCCATTCTCCCAGGCGCGTGCAACCGCGCGCACAGGCGCCGCGTCGGGGCGTGGCGAGGGCGGCGGCGCGGGACTCAGGCGGCGTACGTCTCCAGGAACGTCGCGATGCGGCCGATCGCGTCCTCGAGGTCCTCCACGCGCGGCAGCGTGACGAGGCGGAAGTGGTCCGGGGTCGGCCAGTTAAAGCCCGTCCCCTGCACGATGAGCAGCTTCTGCTCCCGCAGCAGCTCGTACGCGAACTTCTCGTCGTCGACGATCGGATAGACCTCGGGGTCGAGCCTCGGGAACATGTACAGCGCTCCCTTCGGCTTCACGCAGGTCACCCCCGGGATCGCCGTGAGCAGCTCGTACGCGCGGTTGCGCTGCTCGAGCAGCCGACCGCCCGGCAGCAGCAGGTCGTTGATCGACTGCCGTCCCCCGAGCGCCGTCGCGATCGCGTACTGCGAGGGGACGTTGGGGCACAGCCGCATGTTCGCGAGCATGTTGAGGCCCTCGACGTACGAGCGCGCGTGGTGCTTGGGGCCCGACAGGATCATCCAGCCGCTACGGAAGCCCGCGACCCGGTAGGCCTTGGAGAGGCCGTTGAACGTCACGCACAGGAGGTCCTCGGCGAGCGAGGCCACGCAGGTGTGCTCGGCGTCGTCGTACAGGATCTTGTCGTAGATCTCGTCGGCGTAGACGATCAAGTTGTTCTCGCGCGCCACCTGCACGAGGTCGCGCAGCACCTCGGGCGAGTACACCGCGCCCGTCGGGTTGTTGGGGTTGATGATGACGATCGCCTTCGTCCGGTCGGTGACCTTGGCGCGGACGTCGTCGATGTCGGGGTTCCAGTCGGAAGCCTCGTCGCAGCGGTAGTGCACCGCCGTGCCTCCCGCGAGGCTGACCGCAGCCGTCCACAGCGGGTAGTCCGGCATCGGCACGAGCACCTCGTCGCCGTCGTCGAGCAGCGCCTGCATCGCCATGACGATGAGCTCGGAGACGCCGTTGCCGAGATAGACGTCGTCGACGTCGATGCCGGGCACGCGCTCCTCGTAGTGCTGCACGACCGCGCGGCGCGCCGGCAGCAGCCCCTGCGAGTCGCTGTAGCCCTGGGCCTGGTGGAGGTTGGCGATGATGTCGACGAGGATCTCGTCGGGAGCCTCGAAGCCAAACGGTGCCGGGTTGCCGATGTTGAGCTTGAGGATGCGGTGGCCCTCGTCCTCGAGACGCCTGGCCTCTTCCAGCACCGGACCCCTGATGTCGTACAGGACGTCCGCCAGCTTCGTCGACTGCATCACCTCACGCATGCACCAAGCATGCCAGCGTGACTCAGCTCACGGGCCAGGAGACCGGCTTCGAGAGGTCGTCGGTCCGCAGCTGCACGGAGCTCAGCGTGGCGCCCTGTGGGACGAGCAGCACGAAGCACGCCTTCGCGGTCGCGCCTGCGTCGAACGTCTTCGGCAAAGCACCACCGGGGCAGCGTGTGAACGGCTCCCCCGCGAACGTCGTCGGCGGGAAGAACGTCTTCGTCGAGTCGAACCCGTACACGGGGACCGCCGCGCCGCCGAGCGGGTCGGGGCCGTCGTTACGGAGGTCCAGCGACACGTAGTAGGGCGTTGAGGCCGCGGACGCGGGATCGAGGACGTAGCCCGAGAGGTCGCTCGCCTTGCCCGGCTTCACCGAGGCGACCGTCACAGTGAGCGCACTGGCCGCCTCACCCACCGGATAGCCGACCGTCGCCGGCTTGCCGACCGCGACCTCGGTGCCGGCCTCGGTCAGCGTCACGCCCTCCGGGACGTCGACGGCCGACGTGCCCTCGGACGCGCCCTTCGCAGGCTCCTCGTCGCCGCCGCTGCACCCACCGAGCACGAGTGCCGTCGCACCGGCCAGCGCGACGAACGCCGCGCGCCGGCCCGTACGAGGCGCCCTCATGCGCCGATCAGACGCGTGGCGAGGTAGGCCGTGACCTGGTCAAGGGCCACCCGCTCCTGCGTCATCGTGTCGCGCTCGCGGATCGTCACCGCGTTGTCGTCGAGGGTGTCGAAGTCGACCGTGATGCAGAACGGCGTGCCGATCTCGTCCTGACGGCGGTAGCGGCGGCCGATCGCACCGGCGTCGTCGAAGTCGACGTTCCACGACTGGCGCAGCTCGGCGGCCAGGTCGCGCGCGGCCGGGCTGAGGCGCTCGTTGCGCGACAGCGGAAGCACCGCGGCCTTGATCGGCGCCAAGCGCGGGTCGAGCGCGAGCACCGTGCGCTTGTCGACGCCGCCCTTGGCGTTGGGGGCCTCGTCCTCGCGGTAGGCGTCGACGAGGAACGCCATCAGCGAACGGTTGACGCCGGCTGCGGGCTCGATGACGTACGGGGTCCAGCGCTCGCCGAGCTCCTGGTCGAAGTACGTGAGGTCGTTGCCCGAGTGCTTGGAGTGCGTGCCGAGGTCGAAGTCGGTGCGGTTGGCGACGCCCTCGAGCTCACCCCACTCCGAGCCGGCGAAGCGGAACCGGTACTCGATGTCGACGGTGCGCTTGGAGTAGTGCGAGAGCTTCTCCTGCGGGTGCTCGTACAGACGCAGGTTGTCGGCGGACACACCGAGGTCGGTGTACCAGCGCATGCGCTCGTCGATCCAGTACTGGTGCCACTCCTCGTCGGTGCCGGGCTTGACGAAGAACTCCATCTCCATCTGCTCGAACTCACGGGTGCGGAAGATGAAGTTGCCGGGCGTGATCTCGTTGCGGAAGGACTTGCCCATCTGCGCGATGCCGAACGGCGGCTTCTTGCGCGCGGCGGCCATCACGAGCGCGAAGTTGACGAAGATGCCCTGAGCGGTCTCCGGGCGGAGGTAGTGCATGCCCTCCTCGGAGTCGACCGGGCCGAGGAAGGTCTTGAGCAGGCCAGAGAACTGGCGCGGCTCGGTCCACTGGCCACGCGTGCCGCAGTGCGGGCAGACGACGTCGGACATCGCGACGTCGTCGGGATCGGCGATGCCCTTCTTCTCCGCGTACGCCTCCTGGAGGTGGTCCTGGCGGAAGCGCTTGTGGCAGTGCTGGCACTCGATCAGCGGGTCGGTGAACACGTCGACGTGGCCGGAGGCCTCCCACACCTTGCGGGGCAGGATCACCGAGGAGTCGAGGCCGACGACGTCGTCACGGCGCTGCACCATCGCACGCCACCACTGGCGCTTGATGTTCTCCTTGAGCTCGACGCCCAGCGGACCGTAGTCCCAGGCGGAGCGGGTGCCTCCGTAGATCTCACCGCTGGGGAAGACGAACCCCCGGCGCTTCGAGAGGCTGACGACGTTGTCGATGACGGAGGCAGGCACGAGAGAACTCGCTTTCCGGCTGGGTGTCGGCGGGCATCGGCGGCGCGCCGTGGCGTGCCGCGCCCGAGTGGGTCGGTCCAGGCTACCGGACGCCCTCGGGGGGCAGAGTGACCCCGCGGTTTCGACCCCCGCTGGTCGAGACCCCCCGATGGTCGAGCCTGTCGAGACCCCCCGCTGGTCGAGCCTGTCGAGACCCCTACTCCCGCCCCGCCGACACCCACGTCGGATCAGCCGACCGACCGCCGACGACCGCAGCGGACACCTCGTCCAGCGTCGCCATCGTGTCGGCATCGAGCCGTACGGCCAGCGCGCCGAGGTTCTCATCGACCCGCTCAGCCCTGCGCGTGCCGGGGATCGGCACGACGGGCAGGCCCCACCGCTCTGCCTGCGCGTGGACCCACGCCAACGCCACCTGCGCCGGCGTCGCGCCCATCTCGCCCGCCACCCGGCGTACGGTCTCGACCACGACCTGGTTGGCGTCGAGGTTGCTGGCGTCGAAGCGCGGGAAGGTCCGGCGCATGTCACCCTCGGGGATCGTTGTCCCGACCGAGCCGGCGAGGAAGCCCCGCCCCAGCGGCGAGTACGGGACGAAGCCGACCCCGAGCTCGGCGGCGGCGGGCACGACGTGACGCTCGACGTCGCGACTCCAGATCGACCACTCGCTCTGCACGGCCGCGATCGGGTGCACGGCGTGCGCGCGACGCAGCTCGTCGGCCGTGACCTCCGAGACTCCGAGGTGGCGGACCTTGCCCTCCGCGACGAGCTCGGCCATCGCGCCGACCGTCTCCTCGATCTCGACCTGGGTGTCGATCCGGTGGAGGTAGTACAGGTCGATCACGTCGGTGTCGAGCCGCCGCAGCGACTCCTCGGCGCACTCGCGGACATACGGGGCGTCACCACGCGCGGCACGCTCGCCGACGCGGATGTTGCCGGCGACCCCGAACTTCGTCGCGACCTGCACCTGGCCCGGGCGGCTCGCGAGTAGCCGGCCGACGAGCTCCTCGTTGGTCCCGTTGCCGTACACGTTCGCCGTGTCGACGAACGTGACCCCGACGTCGACGGCGTGCTCCAGCGTCGCGAGGGCGCTCTCGGGGTCGGTTCCGCCGTACACCGTCGTCAGCGCCATCGCGCCGAAACCTTGCGGGCTGGTGCGCAGCCCGTCTCCCAGGATGATGTCGTTCACGCTCATACCGACACCCAAGATGTGACGCCGCTCACCTATTCCCTCTCAACGGCGCGTCGTCGGGTCGTCGTCGACGACATCCTCGTACGCATCGGTGTAGGCGCTCGGCTCCTCCAACGCGTGGGCGTACGGCCGCGCGGCCGCGACTTTGACGTCGTACGAGGACAGCGCACGGCGGTAGGCGCCGACGTTCTCCCACCGGGTGGTGAGCGTCCACAGGGTCGGGTCGTCCAGGTTGCGTCCGGCGAAGCCGTGGACGTAGCCGGGACGAGCGGCGAGCGCGTCGACCACGGCGCGGAGCTCGGCGGCGAAGGTGTCGGCTCGCTCGGAAGGGGCGCGGAAACGCGTGATGACCAGCACGCGCGCAGCCTAGTGGCGCCCCGGGCCCGTACGGCAGGATGGCGGCCATGAGCGATCCGTACGAGCGCATGCTGACGTCTCGCGGCGCGCGCGTCGCCGTCCCGGTCGTGGCGGCCGTGCTGCTCATCACCGGCTTGGCTGCCACGCCGCGGATCGGCATCCCCGCGCTGCTCGTCCTCGTCGCCTTCGTGGGTTGGATGGCATACCGGTCCCCCGACCCGACGTCCGGCCTCGCGCGACTCCGCCTCCTCGTGGTCGGCATCCTCGTCGCCGTGGCCGTCGGGCGCTTCCTCACCGCCGTGCTGGGCTGAGACCGGTCTGTCAGGGGTGATGGCCAGCTCGGCGATCACGATGAGCCATGCCACGGGCAACTGGTTTGAGAATGATTCCCAAATGCAATAATCTGCCGTCATGCCTCGCCCCTCCTCGCTGCGTCGGACTCGGCGCCGCCCCCTGGCCGTGCTCGCCGTCGCCCCGCTCGCCCTCGTCCTCGCGGCCTGCGGCTCCGACGGCGGCGGCTCCGGCGACGCGGTGCGCGTGACCGCTGCGGCGTACCCGTTCGCGTACGCGGCGGAGCGGATCGGGGGCACGATGGTGGACGTGGACAACCTGACCAGCCCCGGCGTCGAGCCTCACGACGCCGAGCTGACTCCACGCCAGCTCGGCGAGATCCGCGACTCCGACCTCGTCGTCTATCTCGACGACTTCCAGCCGCAGGTCAACGACGCGATCGACCAGGCCGAGCTCGACGCCGACGCGCTCCTCGACGTCGCCGACGTGGTCGACCTGCTCGACGCCTCCGACGACGGCCACACGCACATCGAGGGCGAGGAGCCCGGCCACGCCGAGGAGGACCACGACCACAGCGCCACCGACCCGCACGTGTGGCTCGACCCGAAGCGCATGGCGGCGATCGCCGACGCCGTGGCCGACCGCCTCGCCGAGATCGACCCGGACAACGCCGAGGCCTACCGCGAGAACGCCGACGCGTTCGACGCCGAGCTGACCGCGCTCGACACGGACTTTCGTACCGGCCTCGCGCAGTGCGAGACGCGCACGTTCGTCACCAGCCACGCCGCGTTCGGCTATCTCGCCGACGCGTACGACCTCGAGCAGATTGCGATCGCAGGGATCGAGCCCAACACCGAGCCGTCGACCCAGCAGCTCGCCGAGATCATCGAGCTCGTGAAGTCCGAGGGCATCACGACCGTGTTCACCGAGGAGCTCACGAGCCCCCGTACGGCCGACACGATCGCCCGCGAAGCCGGCGTCGCGACCGCAGTCCTCTCCCCGATCGAGGGGCTGAGCGACGCGACCGAAGACGAGACCTACCTCTCGCTCATGCGGCAGAACCTCGCCGCTCTCCAGAAGGCGAGCCGCTGCTCATGACCGACGCTGCACCACTGGCGGTCCACGACCTCCACGTCTCCCTCGCCGGACGCGAGGTGGTCCGCGGAGTGTCGCTGACCGTCGAGCCCGGAGAGTTCGTCGTGCTCCTGGGGAGCAACGGCTCGGGCAAGACGACGCTGATGCGGGCGGCGATGGGCGTGATCCCGGTCGCCGCCGGCGAGGTGCGGTTGTTCGGGACGCCGCTGCGCCGGTTCCGCCAGCACCAGCGCATCGGCTATGTCCCGCAGCGCTCCACTGCTGCCGCCGGCGTGCCGTCGACGGTGCACGAGGTCGTGATGAGCGGCCGTCTCTCGCGCCGACCGGTCGTGGGCCTCGCCTCGCGAGACGACAAGGCCGCCGTCGCCGAGGCCCTCGCGCTCGTCGACCTCGTCGAGTACGCCGGGTCGCCCGCGGCCGAGCTGTCGGGCGGCCAGCAGCAGCGGGTCATGATCGCGCGCGGTCTCGCATCGCGCCCCGACCTGCTCGTGCTGGACGAGCCGACCGCGGGCGTCGACGCACGCAGCCAGGTCGCGCTCGCGGACCTCTTTGCCCGCCTGCTCGGCGAAGGCCGCGCGATCTTCATGGTCGCCCACGAGCTCGGCCCGTTCGAGCCGATGATCGACCGCGCCGTGGTGCTGCGCGACGGACGCGTCGCCTATGACGGCCCGTGCTCGGGCGGCAACCTCGCCGCCGAGGCCGAGCCCCACAACCAGCACCACCCCCACCTCGTGCTCCCTACGCACCACGTGGGCATCGAGGAGTCAGGAGCGTGGCCGACGTGAACGAGATCCTCTCGTACGACTTCATGCAGATGGCGCTGCTCGCTGCGCTGATCACCGGACTGACCGCACCCGCCATCGGGACGTACCTGGTCCAGCGCCGTCTCGCCCTGCTCGGCGACGGCATCGGCCACATCGCCCTCACCGGGGTCGCGGCTGGACTGCTCACCAACACGCAGCCGCTCGTGACCGCCGTGATCGTGAGCATCCTCGGCGCCGTCGCGATCGAGCTCATGCGTACGTACGGCCGCACCAGCGGCGACGTCGCGCTGGCGCTGCTCTTCTACGGCGGGATCGCCGGTGGCGTCATGCTCACGAACCTCGCCGGCGGCTCGGCGGCGACGCTCAACAGATATCTGTTCGGCTCGATCACGACCATCGACAGCACCGACCTCACGATCGTGGTGGTCCTGGGTGCGGTGGTGATGCTGCTGTCCGCGGGCCTGTCGCCGCAGCTGTTCGCCGTGTGCCAGGACGAGGAGCACGCCCGGGTGTCCGGCGTGCCGGTACGGGCGTACGCGCTACTCATCGCCGTGCTCGCGGCCGTCACCGTCACGGTCTCGATGCGCACCGTCGGCCTGCTGCTCGTCTCGGCGCTGATGGTCGTCCCGGTCGCGGCGGCGCAGCAGGTCACCCGCAGCTTCCGTGGCACGTTCGTCCTGGCGATGGTGATCGGCACCTTCGCCGCCGTCGCCGGCGTGCTCGGCAGCTACCAGATCAACACGCAACCGGGCCCGACGATCGTCATCGTGGCGCTCGCGGTGTTCCTCGCGGTGGCGCCTCTCGGCCATCTCGTACGCTCGCACCGACGGCGCGAGACGCCCGTCCCGGTGCCCGTGGAGGAGGCAGCATGACCGAGACCCCCGTCCGTACGACCCGCCAGCGCCGTGCGGTGGCCGCGGTGATGGACGACCTCGACGGCTTCGCGAGCGCCCGCGAGATCCACGACGCGCTGCGCGACCGCGGCGAGTCGGTCGGGCTGTCGACGGTCTACCGCAACCTCCAGGCCCTCGCCGACGCCGACGAGGTCGACCAGCTGCGCAGCGACGACGGCGAGACGCTCTATCGCCGCTGCCGTACCGACCACCACCATCACCACCTCGTGTGCCGCGAGTGCGGACGCACCGCGGAGGTCCAGGGCCCGGCGCTGGAGAGGTGGGTCGAGCAGGTCGGCGCTGAGCACGGCTTCGGCCAGATGTCGCACACCCTCGAGATCTTCGGGACCTGTGACCGGTGTGGATGATCCTCGACGAGGCCGACTGGCGGGCGCGGGCCGACGCGCATCGCGAGCGCGCCGTGCCGTACGTCGCGGGCCGGCTGGCGCGTCGTGGTCGCGGTGAGAAGCATCCGGTCGACGACTTCCTGTTCGAGTACTACGGCTACAAGCCCGCGCGCCTGACTCGCTGGCATCCCGGCGTGGGGGTGCTGCTCGGGGGCGACGCCTCGGAGTACGCGGCGCTCGGGTCGTACCGCACCGTCGACCTCCCCGACGGCCGTACGGCCGTGGGGGCGGACGTGAGCCGCCTCGCGGGCCGCCGCGAGGGCATGGAGTGGATCCGCGGCCTGCTCGCGATGACGGCCGGGCGCACGGCGCGGCTGGACTGCTTCGGGCTGCACGAGTGGGCGATGGTCTATCGGCAGACGCCCCACGAGGTGCGCCACGTGGCATGGCCGCTGCGTCTCGGAGCGGACGGCACCGACGCCGTCGTCGAGTCGCACCAGCTGCGCTGCAGCCACGTTGACGCGTTCCGGTTCTTCACGCCCGACGCGGTGCCGCGCAATGCGCTCGCGCCGAGCCGCGAGACGCAGCGTGCGCTCGAGCAGCCCGGCTGCCTGCACGCCAACATGGACCTCTACAAGTGGGCGATGAAGCTCGTCCCGTACGGCGACTCCGACCTGCTGCTCGACTGCTTCGCGCTGGCCCGCGACGTGCGCGAGCTCGACATGCGCGCGGCGCCGTACGACCTCGCCGCGCTGGGCTACGAGCCCGTACGGATCGAGACGGCGGAGGGCAAGGCCGAGTACGTCCGCCTGCAGCGCGAGCACGCCGAGTGCGCCGCCGCCCTGCGCGTGCGACTCCTCGCGGACTACGACCGCGTCCTGGCCGCCGCCTGACCCCACCCCGCAACGTCATACGAACGGTGGGTCCCGACCCTCAATTCGTATGACGTCCGGGTGGCACCCGCTGACCCCGAGACCGGGCGGGTGGAGAGCCGCCGTCTGCCCTCCACCCGCTCCGTCACCGCCCACGATGCCTGCTCGTACGGGGGTGGCGGAGGGTTGCGCTCACCGTGATCTCAACGCGACACGCGCCTTCTCGGCGTCCGAGACACCTGCACACGACCCTCGTGTCCGGATAAGGTCCTTCTTGTCACCTAACTTTATGCACTTAGTAGTACGTCTTGAAACGGATGCCTTGTCACCCGGGGAGAAGCGAGGGCACGTGAACACCATGACGCAGGACAGCTCAACCGCTGGGCTCGTGCTCCGCACCGTGCTCCACCACGGCGTCGCCTTCCGCGACCAGATCGCTGAGTCCACGGGTCTCAGCGCGGCCACGATCGGCCGTCAGGTCACCTCGCTCGTCCGCCGCGGCCTGCTACGCGAGCGACCCGACTGCACTCGCTCCGGGCACGTCGGTCGCCCGAGCGTCCCCGTCGAGGTCGATGACCGCCTGCTCGCCGCCGGCGCCGTCCACATCGGGCGCCTCGTCACGACCGTCGCGCTCACCGACCTGCGCGGCCACGTGCTCGGCGTCGCCCACCTCCCGACCCGCGGAGGCGACGCCGACCTGGTCAAGGCCGCCGCCCGCCGTCTGATCGGACTGCACGCCGGGATCGGCGGCCGTACGCTCATCACCGCCGCGGTCGTCGCACCGTGGGAAGCTCTCGACCGCTCCCCCGCCGTCGCCGGTCGGACGCTGCGCGACACCACCACACTCCCCACCTCGACCGCCGACCACGTCGCCGCTGTCGCCGCCGCCGACCTCCTCTTCTCCCCCGAGCACGCACACGGGACGTCAACGTACGTCTATGCACGCGAGACCGTCGGCGTCGCGACCGTCCACGACGGGGTCATCCCCTCCAGTGGACGCCGTACGGGCAGCGTCACGCACCTCCCGACGACCTCCGACGCCCCGTGCCCCTGCGGCGCACGGGGCTGCCTCGGCGCCACCGTCGCCACGATCGGCCCGCGGGCTGCGGCCGCCGGTATCGTCGAACGGCCCGACGTCGAGCTGGTCCATGCCGCCGCGCTCGCCGGGGACGTCGACGCGCACGAGCTCCTCATCGACCGCGCCGACCACCTCGGCCGCGCGGTCGCGATCATCCGCGACCTCCTCGACCCCGACCGCGTCGTCCTCGCCGGCCAGGCCTTCACCGCATACCCGGCCGCCGCGTCGGTCGTGCTCGACGCGTTCCGCCGCACGACGGGGCTCGGGCCCGTGCCGATCACGCTGTCGCGGTTCGGCGCCGAGGTCCAGGCAGCAGCAGCCGGGGCGATCGCGCTCGGCCCGGTCTACCGCGACCCGCACGCCGCGCTCGACCGGCACTCGCGACTGGTCCAGCGCACCCGCAACACGCGGCGGTCGCGTTCGGCGTCGACGGTGGTGCGGCTGCAGCCCGCCTGAGAATGCGGCGAGATACGTTCCTCATCTGACGGCACCGACTCCCCATCACACCTCCCCGCACCTCTAGCGGAGAGGGCGGTTTCCCTGCCACTCTGGTCGCGCGACAGGATCCTCGCCTTCACGACCCTGAGGAGCGGCCATGTTCCGCAAGACATCGATCGGTATCGCAAGTCTCGCCACCCTGCTCACCCTGACGGCCCCGGCGACCGCCGCGCCGTCATCGGCGCCCGCTGTCGAGCCCGCCACGACCCAGATCACCACCGAGCACTGGGACGGGATCGCCGACTTCCGCGAGGGCAGCTGGGACGGCGTACGCCCCGGCGCCGGCGGGAGCCTGGTCGTCTCGCCCCGTACGACCCAGACCACCACCTACGCCGACCCGCACGGCGACGGCGTCGCCCGGACGTACGAGTACGGCACCTGGACGTCACCCGTCATGACTCCCGGCTACGCGATCGACGAGTCGATCACCTCCTGGAATGCGATCACGCCGACCGGCACCTTCGTCGAGACCACGTTCCGCGGCCAGCGCCCGGATGGCACGTGGACGAAGTGGTACGTCCTGGGGCGCTGGGCCTCGGGCGACGACTTCGAGGGCGGCGACATCCACCGCACCTCGCTCAACGGCCAGGGTGACACCGACGCCACCGTCTACACCGACACGTTCTCGGCACGTACCGGCAAGGAGCCCGTCGCCTACCAGACCCGGGTGACGCTCCTGCGTCCCGAGGGCAGCCACGCGACACCGCGGCTCAACGGCGTCACGACGATGACCAACGAGCTGCTCGGTGGCGACGACGGCGTCACCAGCGACTTCACGCTCGGCCGGCACGTCGAGCTCGACGTGCCGCGGTTCTCGCAGAACATCCACAAGGGCGAGTACCCGGAGTTCGGGGGCGGCGGCCAGGTCTGGTGCTCCCCGACCTCCACGACGATGGTGCAGTACTACTGGGGCAAGAAGCACCAGGTCCCGCGCCACGAGCTGCGCGACATCGTCGCCCCCAACGGCGACCCGCAGGTCGACTACGCGGCGATGATGACGTGGGACTACACGTACGAGGGCGCCGGCAACTGGCCCTTCAACGCCGCGTACGCCCATACGTTCGGCCTTGACACGTTCGTGACGCGGCTGCGGTCGCTCGCGGAGGCCGAGCGGCTCGTTGCCGCCGGGATCCCGGTCATCACGTCACTCTCGTGGGACCTCGACGAGATGCCCGAGGCGGGCTACGAGACCGACGGCCACCTCATGGTCATCATCGGGTTCACCGCCGACGGCGACCCGATCCTCAACGACCCTGCGTCGAACAGCAACGAGGCGGTCCGCAACGTCTACACCCGCGAGAACTTCGAGAAGGTGTGGCAGGACTCGACCGACGGCGTCTCGTACCTGTATCACCCGTCCCACGTGAAGCTCCCCCGCGGCGCCACCAACTGGTGACCTGCTGACGTACGACCCGACAAAAGGACCCGACGCTTCACCCCGGATCTGGGGGTGAAGCGTCGGGTCCTTTTGTCGGGTCGTACGTCAGGTCAGGACGCGGCGCAGCCCGTACGTGAACGCGTCGAGCAGCGCCTCCCACGACGCCTCGACGATGTTGTGACCGACGCCGACCGTGGTCCACGTGTCGGTGCCGTCGGTGGTGCCGATGAGCACGCGGATGCCGGCGTCCGTACCGCCGGCCTCGTCGAGGATGCGCACGCGGTAGTCGTTCAGTCCGAACGACGCGACGTCGGGGAACGCCCGCTCGATCGCCTGCCGCAGTGCGTGGTCGAGCGCGGAGACCGGTCCGTTGCCCTCCCCCGTCACGACGTAGCGCTGCCCGCCGGCCACGATCTTGACGGTCGCCTCGGACGGCGCCTCCTCACCGGCGGCGTGGTGCGACTCGGTGATGACCCGCCACGACTCGACGTCGAAGTACGAAGGACGCGCACCCTCAACCATCTCCGCGAGCAGCAGCTCGAACGAGGCGTCGGCCGCCTCGAACGTGTAGCCGGCCTGCTCGCGGACCTTGACGACGTCGGTGACGCGCGAGAGCGTCTCGGTGTCTCCGCTGAGGTCGAAGCCGAGCTCCTTGCCCTTGAGCTCGATCGTCGCCCGCCCGGCCATCTCCGAGACGAGCAGCCGCATGTCGTTGCCGACAAGCTCGGGATCGATGTGCTGGTAGAGGTCGGGGTCGACCCGGATCGCGCTCGCGTGCAGGCCCGCCTTGTGCGCGAACGCAGAGACGCCCGTGTACGGCTGGCGCGCCGCGGGCGGGTAGTTCGTGACCTCCGCGATCGCGTGGCCGATCCGGCTCGCCTCGCGCAGCGCGCCCGCCGGGACGACCTTCTGGCCCAGCTTGAGCTCGAGGTTGGCGACGCAGGTGATGAGGTCGGCATTGCCGGTCCGTTCGCCGTACCCGTTGACGCACCCCTGCAGGTGCGTCGCACCCGCGGCGACCGCGGCGAGCGAGTTGGCGACCGCGCACCCGGTGTCGTTGTGCGCGTGGATGCCGAGCCGCGCGCCGGTCGACGCCGCCACATCACCGACGATCTCGCCGACCCAGTGCGGGAGCATGCCTCCGTTGGTGTCGCACAGCACGACGACCTCCGCGCCCGCCTCCGCGGCCGTACGGACGACCTCCAGCGCGTACGCACGGTTCTGGCGATAGCCGTCGAAGAAGTGCTCGCAGTCGAGGAAGACCCGCTGCCCGTGCGCCCGCAGGTGCGTGACTGTGTCGTGGACCATTGCGAGGTTCTCCTCGAGCGACGTCCGCAGGGCCAGCTCGACGTGTCGGTCGTGACTCTTGGCCACGAGCGTCACCACCGACGCGCCGGACTCTCTCAGCGCGCCGACCAGCGGGTCGTCCGCGGCGGCCACGCCCGCGCGCCGGGTCGCGCCGAACGCCGCCAGGGTCGCGTGCTGCAGTGTCAGCTCCGTACGGGCACGCGCGAAGAAGTCCGTGTCCTTGGGATTGGAGCCCGGCCAGCCGCCCTCGATGTAGCCGACGCCGAGCGCGTCGAGGTGGCGAGCGATCACGAGCTTGTCGGCGACGGAGAGGTTGAGTCCCTCCTGCTGAGCGCCGTCACGCAGCGTCGTGTCGTACACGTGGAAGGTCGGGTCCGCCTCGGTGCGGGTCGGCTCGGTCATCTCGTTCTCCTGCTCGGGTCCGTGTCCGGTGTCTCCTCCCGAGTGGGCAGGTGCGCCCGCCCATAAAAAATGCCCCTCGGAGTACGAGAGGCTGCGCGTCGGACCTGGGAGGTAGGTCAGACGCGCTGTCTAATGAAGAGGCCGGTCACACGAGGCATGAAGCCACTCTAGACTGGCCGGACCATGACTTCCACCACAACCCCTGAGTCCGAGTCCAACCTCACTGTGAGGCTCGCGAGCCGACCGCACGGCGAACCGACGGCCGAGAACTTCGCGCTCGCTCTGGAGTCGACGCCCTCGCCTGGCGAGAACGAGGTGCTCCTGCGGACGATCTACCTCTCCCTCGACCCGTACATGCGGGGCCGAATGTCCGAGGCCGAGTCGTACGCCGAACCCGTCCCGGTCGGCGGCGTGATGGAAGGCGGGACGGTCTGCGAGGTCATCGCCTCGAAGACTGACATGGTCGACGTTGGCGACATCGTCCTCGCCCACACCGGATGGCAGCAGTACGCTGTCGCGTCCGACAAGGCCGTCCGGAGGCTCGACCCGACCCGTGCGCCGATCTCGACCGCTCTCGGCGTGCTCGGGATGCCCGGCTTCACTGCGTACGCGGGGCTGCTGCTGATCGGCGCACCGAGACCATCAGAGACGGTCGTCGTCGCGGCGGCCGCAGGTCCGGTCGGTTCGGCGGTTGGCCAGATCGCGCAGCTCAAGGGCGCTCGCGCCGTCGGCATCGCCGGCGGCCCCGAGAAGGTCGCGTACGTCAAGAACGAGCTGGGCTTCGAGGTGGCGCTCGACCACACCGCCCCCGACTTCGTCGACAGCCTCGCCGCAGCGACACCCGAAGGCATCGACGTCTACTTCGAGAACGTCGGCGGCAAGGTGTTCGACGCGGTGCTTCCCCGCATGAACGAGTTCGGGCGCATCCCCGTGTGCGGTCTGGTCTCGCAGTACAACGCGACCTCGCTGCCCGACGGCCCCGACCGTGTCCCGATGCTGATGAGCCGCATCCTGACCAAGAGCCTGACAGTGCGTGGCTTCATCCAGCGCGAGTTCGTGCGGGCGCACTACCGCGACTTCCTCGAAGACGTGCGCGGCTGGCTGGCCGACGGCAAGATCCGCTACCGCGAGGACGTGGTCGAGGGCCTCGAGAACGCCCCGGCCGCGTTCCTCGGCATGCTGCGCGGCGAGAACTTCGGCAAGCTCGTGGTCCAGGTCGGCGACGACCCCACGACGCCTCCTCCCGCCACGACGGCGTCCTCGTGAGCCGACCCGTGTCCGTGCCGGGGACGGTGTCTGCGCTCTACGTCGTGCTCACCGACGAGCCGCTGGAGTCCGACCTCGCTGATCCCCCGGTCCCGCCCCCGAGCCTGCTGCTCGCGCGCGGGTCGAGCCCGAAAGCCGTGCGCTTCGCCGAGTCGCTCCCGTACGCGACCGCGGTCACGGGCGAGTCGGCACCGGGTGACGCGCTCGAGACGCAACGGCGTACGCAGGCGGCCGCCCGCGCACTCGCCGCCGAGCACGTCGGCGTCGTGATCGACTCGGCGGTGCCCAGGCTGCTCTCGACGGCGCCGCACCCCGACGTCGTCCGCGCCAGCGACTGGTTCGTCCTCGAGCACCCGTCCGACGAGGTGTCGACGACGCACGGCCTCGCGCGGTTCGGACTGCCCGAGCTCGTCGTCTCGGGCATCGAGGCCGGGCGGCTTCCGATGTACGACGCGGTGCTCACCGGCATCGCGCAGCGGATGGTCGAGGAGTGGCCCGACAACGACCCCGTCGGACCGGCGACGATCACGCTCCGCGACGTGGCGAGAGGGTACGGCGACGCCTCGGCCGGCGGGGACGATCCGACCCTGGCGCGCAGTGTCGACGTCACCTTGACGTACGACCCTGACGACGACCTGCTGGTCGTCGCCCTGCACGACGACCCGGCGACCGCCCTCTTCGCCTAGCCCTCGTCGAGCCGGGCTCAGCGTTCACCACGCCGAGACTTCTCCTCCACTCGATGCCGTTTGTGTCCGTTTTGTCCGGGTACGGCGCGCAGGAACCGTGCTCTCGGGTTCCTCAGGAGGAGACATGCCATGAACAGAGCCAAGCTCCGCGGCGCCGCACTCGTCGTCGCGGCAACCACGACCGTCGCACTGGCCTCCACCGGCGCCGCCGCCCCACCGGGTGACGGCGCCGGTGGCGCTCAACGCGAACACTCGTACCGAATCACCGACTGGGACGACTCCCCTGAGGTCGAGCAGCGGGTCGAGGAGATCCTGGCCCAGATGACGACCGAGGAGAAGGCCGACCTCGCGACCGGCGAGCTCAACAACAACTACGGCTTCTTCAACAACGCCATCGCCCGCCTCGACATCCCGGCCTCGACGATGGCGGACGGCCCGCTCGGCGTCCGCATCGCCGACCCGGCCATCGACCGCAGCTCGACCCAGCTCCCCTCGGGCACCGCGCTCGCCGCGACCTTCGACGACGACCTCGCCGAGGAGTGGGGCTCCCTGCTCGGCCAGGAGGCCTTCGACAGCGGACACAACTTCTCGCTCGCGCCATCAGCGGACATCGCCCGTACCCCGTTGTGGGGTCGTGGCTTCGAGGGATTCGGCGAGGACCCGCTGCTCGTCGGCAACCTCGCCGCATCCGTGGTTGCTGGCATCCAGTCGCATCCCGTCGTCGCGACCGCCAAGCACCCGTTCGCCTACAACCAGGAGACGGACCGCTTCAACGTGAACGCCGTGGTCGACGAGCGCGCGCTCCAGGAGATCTATGTGCGCCCGTTCGGGATCGTCCAGCGCGACGGCAAGCCCGGCGCGATGATGTGCTCGTTCAACAAGCTCAACGGCACGTACTCGTGCGAGAACGACGCAATGACGACGATCCTGCAGCAGCAGCTCGGCTTCCGCGGGTTCATCATGAGCGACTACAACGCGACGCCCAGCACCGTGCAGGCCGCCAACGCCGGCCTCGACCAGGAGCAGCCCGGAGACCAGGGCCCGGGCAGCGCCAACTTCGGCGAACGGCTCGTCGCCGCCGTCGCAGCTGGTGAGGTGTCGATGGAACGCCTCGACGACATGGCGCGACGGATCCTGCGCCCGATGATCGGGTTAGGGCTCTTCGACGATCGCCCCGTCGTGACCGAGTGGGACAAGGAGCGCAACAGCGACTTTGCTCGCAAGGTCGCCGCCGAGGGCACGGTCCTGCTGAAGAACCGCGGCGAGGCGCTGCCTCTGACCCGCCGCTCGCGGTCGATCGCCGTCATCGGACCTGACGCGGACAACACGTCGGCACAGGGCGGCGGCTCGTCCCAGATCTCCATGCCGACCGCCTCGGTCAGCCCGCTCGAGGGCATCGAGAACCGGGCGGGATCTGGCGTCGACGTCTCGTACGCAGCAGGGACCGACGGCATCTCCGAAGGAGACCTGTTGCCCGGTCCGGCACCCGTCCCGTCGTCCGTGCTGACACCCGAGGACGGCAGCGGTACGGGGCTGAGCGCCACGTACTGGAGCAACACGACGTTCTCCGGTGCACCACACCTCGTCCAGGATGATCCGAACGCGAACATCAACTTCGGGTTCCAGAACTTCCCGGGGTTCAACGCCGCCTCTCCGAAGATCCCGACGTCACGAGGTGACTTCGGGCTGACCGGCGACCTGTCGGTGCAGTGGCGCGGGACGTTCACCGCGCCGACCGACGGGTTCTACACGCTCGGGCTCACCGCCCGCGGCGATGCGACGCTCACCATCGAAGGCGAGGAGGTCGTCGACCGGAGCGGTGACCTCGGGACGTCCGGCGAGCGGATCTTCTTCGAGGCGGGCGAGCCGCACGCGGTCGCGATCGACTACGCCGCACCGGCGCTCAACAGCTACCAGGGCGGCCAGCTCCGGTTCTGGTGGACCCACGCGGACACGATCACCAGCCCGGCGATGCAGGAGGCGGTCGACACTGCGGACGACGCCGACACGGCCGTCGTGGTGGTGCGCAACTACGAGACCGAGGGCGTCGACCGACCGAACCTCGGCCTCCCGAAGGAGCAGGAGCAGCTGATCCGCAAGGTCGCCGCCGTCAACCCGCGCACGATCGTCGTGATCACGACGGGCTCTCCGACGACCGTCGCGTCCTGGCAGCGCGGGGTCCGGGGCATCCTTCAGGCCTGGTACCCGGGGCAGGAGCAGGGCAACGCGATCGCCGACGTGCTCTTCGGCGACGTCAACCCGTCCGGCCGCCTGCCGGTCACCGTGCCACGCAACGAAGATCAGGTCCCGACGCCCAACGAGGGCACCGAGGTGTACGACGAGGGCATCTTCGTCGGCTACCGGGGATTTCTCGAGAACCGGGTCGAGCCCTCGTACGCGTTCGGGTACGGGCTGTCGTACACACAGTTCCGCTTCTCACGAGCGCAGGTCGTCAAGGGCAACCGCGGCGGCAAGAAGGTGTCGGTGCGCGTCCGCGTCACCAACACCGGCAACCGCCGCGGCACCGCCGTGCCGCAGGTGTACGTCGGGCGCCTGCCCGGCGTCGAGTCGCCGCCGCGACAGCTCGCCGGGTACGAGCGCGTGACACTCGCGCCCCGTCGCTCCAAGACGATCACGATCAAGGTGCCGAAGGAGTCCCTGTCGTACTGGGACGAGGACACCCACGGCTGGGTGACGCCTGAGGGCAACACCGCCGTGTACGTCGGGTCGTCGTCGGCAGACAACCGAAGGATCGGAAAGGTCCGCGTGCGCTGAGCGACCACGTGGGGCGTCGCGCTACGCCGCGGCGCCCCACGCCAGCGCGATCAGACGACGCGGTGCATCCAGTCGTGGGTGTCGGGCGTACGGCCGTACTGCAGGTCGATGAGCGCCTCGCGGATCGCCATCGTGACCTTGCCGCCGTCGCCCTCGCTGCTCACGACCTCGCCACCGTCCCAGCGCAGCGCGCCGACCGGCGTGACGACCGCAGCAGTCCCGCACGCGAACACCTCGGTCACACGCCCGCTCGAGACACCGTCGATCCACTCGTCGATGCTGAAGCGGCGGTGCTCGACGGTGTGGCCGAGGTCGGCCGCGATGGTGCCGAGCGCGTCACGCGTGATGCCCTCGAGGATGGAGTCGCTCGCCGGCGTCACGATGGTGCCGTCGTCGTGGACGAAATAGAGGTTCATCCCGCCGAGCTCCTCGATGTAGGTGTGCTGCTCGGAGTCGAGGAACACCACCTGGTCGCAGCCGTGCTCGGCCGCGATCTGCTGAGGAAGCAGGCTCGACGCGTAGTTGCCGCCGCACTTCGCCGCACCCGTGCCGCCGGCGCCCGCGCGGGCGTACTCGCGCGAGAGCCAGATGTTGACAGGCTTGACGCCGCCGGCGAAGTAGGCACCGGCGGGCGAGGCGATCACGCAGTACGTGACGTGCTTGCTCGGCCGCACACCGAGGAACGCCTCGGAGGCGAACATGAACGGGCGCAGGTAGAGGCTTGTCTCTCCCCCGGTCGGGACCCACGCGCGGTCGGCCTGGACGAGGGCGTCGATCGAGCCGACGAACCAGTCGACGGGCAGCTCGGGGAGCGCGAGGCGGTGCGCGGAGCGCTGGAACCGCTCGGCGTTGGCGTCCGGACGGAACGTCCAGACCGAGCCGTCGGCGTGCGCGTACGCCTTGAGGCCCTCGAAGATCTCCTGCGCGTAGTGCAGGACGGCAGTCGCCGGATCGAGCTGCAGCGGGCCGTACGGCTTGACCGTCGGAGCGGCCCATCCGGTCTCGGGCGTCCACTCGGCGGTGAACATGTGATCGGTGAAGTGCAGCCCGAACCCGGGGTTGGCAAGGATCTCGGCGCGACGCTGCTCAGGCACGGGCGAAGGCGTCGGCTCCAGCGCGTACGAGAACGTGGCGTCGGCGGAGGTGGTCATGATTGGCACGGTACTTGACCTAACGGTGCGGTGACGAGAGGGGATGTGGGTCACACCCCTGATACGTCACCGGCCACGCGCGCCGCGATGGCCTCCCCCACCTCCTTGGTGCTGCGCTTGCCCGTACGAGCGCTGATGTCGGCGGCGATCGCACGGTCGATCTGCGCGGCGGCCTCGGGAAGCCCGAGGTGGTCGAGCAGCAGTGCGACGGAGCCGATCGCGGCCGTCGGGTCGGCGATGCCCTGCCCGGCGATGTCGGGCGCGGAGCCGTGGACCGGCTCGAACATGCTCGGTGCCGTACGGCTGGGGTTGATGTTGCCGCTCGCCGCAAGGCCGATGCCACCGGAGATGGCGCCGGCGAGGTCGGTGAGGATGTCGCCGAACAGGTTGTCGGTGACGATCACGTCGAAGCGCGCCGGGTCGGTGACGAAGAAGATCGTCGCGGCGTCGACGTGGAGGTAGTCCACGGTGACCTCGGGGAATTCCGGGGCGACGGCGTCGACGATGCGCGACCAGAGGCTTCCGGAGTGGACGAGGACGTTGGTCTTGTGGACCAGCGTGAGCTTCTTGCGACGGGCCTGCGCACGGGCGAAGGCGTCGCGGACGACACGCTCGACCCCGAAGGCGGTGTTGAGGCTGACCTCGGTCGCCACCTCGTGAGGCGTGTCGGCCCGGAGCCGGCCGCCGTTGCCGACGTACGGGCCCTCGGTGCCCTCGCGGACCACGACGAAGTCGACGTCGCCGGGGTTGCGGAGCGGGGAATCGACCTGTGAGTGCGTCTTCGTGGGACGGAGGTTCACGTAGTGGTCGAGCTCGAAGCGAAGACGGAGGAGCAGGTTGCGCTCCAGGAGTCCGGCGGGCAGTCGGGGATCGCCCGGCTTGCCACCGATCGCGCCGAGAAGGATCGCGTCGTGGCTGCGGATCTCGGCCAGCGTCGCGTCAGGCAGGACCTCTCCCGTGTCGAGGTAGTGCTCGGCACCGAGCACGTACGTCGTCTGCGCGAACGTCACGTCGTGGGCGCGCGCGACCTCGTCGAGGACGCGGGTCGCCTCGGAGACGACCTCGGGGCCGATCCCGTCTCCGGGGATCACGGCCAGGGAGAAGCTGCGTGTCATGTCTCGTACTCTACTCACACGGGTCCCAGCATCTGATACTGGGATCTCACCATCTGGTCAGGCCGGGCGGTCAGTTGTCGTCCGGTCGCGGCCCGCCGTTGTCGCGCAGGTCGAGCGCGGTCTGGACGGGGTTGCGCGGACCTTCGTCGCGCCCCTCGTCGTTCCAGGCACTCTCGGACCAGTGACGGCTCGGGCCCCACTCTGAGTACTGCATCTCGTACATCGGTCTCTCCTGTTCGGGATAGGCGTGCGTTCGCCTGAAAGGAAGCGGCGGCCGAAAGGCAGAAGAACCGATTCCCCGAATGGGAGGAGGTCAAGAGTGGTGCTGCGGGATCCTCGCTGCGGGTAGTCGGCCAACGCCAAGCACCGCGGCGAGGTGTCGGCCTAAGTGGCCCCGCCGCGGCAAATGAGGAATACGACCTGTGTCCGCATGATGCCGACGACTTTAAGCGGGCTCTCGCGATCACGCCACCAGTTCTGGCAATGATCTCGATGACTGAGACTCTTGTCCGGCCTCTGACATGTGAAAGACTCGTCATGTGAGCGCCCCCACCGAAGTACCTCTCCTCGTCGCGCGCGCCCTCGATCTCTCGAGGCGCAAGGGCTTCATCACGGCCACGCGCAACGAGACCGGCCGACTGCTGGCAGCGCTCGCCGCGTCCCGTACGGGCACCCTCGCCGAGCTCGGCACAGGCTGCGGCGTCGGATCGGCCTGGCTGTCGAGCGGCGTCGCGAAGGGCTCCCACATCGTCAGCGCCGAGCTCGACCCCACGCTCGCCGAGGCCGTCCAGGACCTGTTCTCCGACACGCCGGCGATCGAGGTGACCTCAGGCGACTGGAGCTCCCTCGAGCAGCACGCGCCGTTCTCGCTGCTGTTCGTCGATGTCCGCGACGTCAAGCGCAGTGTCGACGTCGTCGCCGACCTGATGGAGCCGGGCGGGATCGTCGTGCTCGATGACTTCACTCCGTCGTTCACCTGGCCCCCGATCTACGAGGGCCGCGTCGACGTCGTGCGCGAGCAGTGGCTGACCGACGAGCGCTTCATCTCCGTCGAGGTCATGGTCGCCGAGGACGCCTCGGTCATCCTCGCGACCCGCATCTGAGACATTCGGGTCAAGCGGGCTCGGGCGCGATCTCCGGCTCACGCATCTGCACCTGGACGAGCGGCAGGAACGCCTGGACGAGCGGGCCGATCGCGAGCGCATAGAGCACGGTGCCCACCCCGACGGTCCCGCCGAGCACCCAGCCGAGAGCGAGCACGGCGATCTCGACCGACGTCCGCATCAGCCGCACGCTGTACCCCGTACGACGGACGAGTCCCAAAAAGAGTCCGTCGCGGGGCCCGGGACCGAGGTGCGCGCCGATGTAGAGCGCGCCGGCGAGACCGTTGAGCACGACGCCGGCGACCAGCATCACGGCACGAAGCCCGAGAGAGTCCGGCTGCTCGAGGAGCCACAGGCCCTGGTCGACGGCGACGCCGATGAGGATCACGTTGAGGATCGTGCCGACGCCCGGCCATTGCCGCAGAGGGATCCACAGCAGCAAGACGAGGGCGCCGACGAGGATGGTGATCTGGCCGAAGGTGAGCGGCAGATAGCGTGTCAGCCCTTCGTGGAAGACGTCCCACGGGTCCAGGCCGAGGCCCGCCTCGATCATCAGCGACATCGACCAGCCATAGAGCATCAGTCCGAACACCAGCTGCGGGAGCCTCCGTCCGAGACCGCCCGAGCGGAGCTGTTCGAGCGGTGAGGCGGAGATCGGGGTGTAAGGAGCGCGGGCCATAGCGCCATCATGAGGCTTGACTGGACTACCTTTCGATAGCCAATCGTGGCAGATTGGCCTACATGGCCACCGCCAATCTCTCCGCCAGCCGCTTGCACGCGCTGCTCGACCTTGCTCCAGAGGACCCTCCGGGCTATCGCGAGCTGGCCGACCTCGTCCGGCTCCTCGTCCTGGACGGACGCATCCCTGCCGGGACCCGCCTGCCGAGCGAGCGTGAGCTCACCGCCGCACTCCCCGTCAGCCGCACGACGGTCACCCGCGCGTACGGGGTTCTGCGCGAGGCCGGGCTGCTGGTCTCGCGCCGCGGCTCGGGAAGCGTCGTCGCCCTCCCCCGCGGCACCCGCCCTCCGTACATGCCTCCCGCCGGTTCGAGCATGGTCGGCTGGACGATCGCCGCCGGCCAGGCCGCCCCGGGAGTCGGGCTGGCGTACGGGCGCGCGCTGGAGCAGCTCCCGGAGTACCTCGCGCAGACCGGGTACGAGACGGTCGGCGTGCCGGTGCTGCGCGAGCTGGTCGCGCAGCGCTATGCCGAGCGCGGGCTGCCGACCGATCCCGACCAGATCCTCATCACCTCCGGCGCACAGTCGGCGCTCAACCTCGTCGCCCGTACCCTCGCCACGCGGGGCGACCGGGTCGCGGTGGAGAGCCCGACCTACCCCAACGCGATCGACTCGTTGCGCCGGAGTGGCCTGCGCGTCGTCGGGGTCCCGCACGACGGCCACCGGCTCGACCTCGATGCGCTGGCGGCAGCCGTACGGGCGGCTCCGGTCGCCTGGGCGTACCTGATCCCCGACTTCCAGAACCCGACCGGCGCCCTCATGGACGACGTCACGCGTCACGAGGTGGCATCGATCCTGCGTCGCTCGACGACCACGCCGATCGTCGACGAGACCATGGCCGAGCTCGCCCTTGACGTCGACGAGCGTGCGATGCCGGTCCCGCTAGCCGCGCACCATCCCGGCGCGATCACCCTCGGGTCCGCGAGCAAGACGTTCTGGGGAGGGCTGCGCATCGGGTGGATCCGCGCACCGCATGCGGTCGTCCCACGACTCGTCGCGGCGCGCGAGACGTTCGACATCGGGACGCCGGTGCTCGAGCAGCTGGCGGTCGCCGAGCTGCTGCGCGTCCGCGAGGAGCTGCTCGACGGCCGGCGCGAACGGCTCCGCGCACGGCGCGAGGAGCTCACCGCGGCGCTGCGCGAGCGCCTTCCGGACTGGGGGCTCAACTCCCCCGTCGGTGGCCTGTCGCTGTGGATCCGCCTGCCCTCGCGTGCGTCGAGCCGCCTCGCGGTCGCTGCGGAAGCGCATGACCTGCTGCTCACTGCGGGGCCACGGTTCTTCCCCGACGGGGGCGGCGAGACCTCGCTGCGGCTCCCGTACGCCCGCACCGCCGAGCACCTCGCGGACGCCGTCGACCGCCTCGCGCTCGCGTGGGAGACGGTGCTCGCTGGCCGCGCGACACCGACGGCACCGCCTCGCCGCCGCCCCGCGCTGACGGCGTAGTCGGTGTCACGATCGGCTATGCGCCGGACATGAAGTGACGTGATGAACCCCGACCCGGCTCGCGAGGAGCGCTTTCGCGAGCTCTACGCCGCCCACTTCGACGCGCTCCTCGCGTACGCCGTACGCCGCACGCGTCACCCTGACGATGCTGCCGACCTCGTCGCGGAGACGTTCCTCGTCGCCTGGCGGCGCATGGACACGATGCCGGCCGGGGAGGACAGCCGCCTGTGGCTGTACGTGGTCGCCCGCCACGTCCGCTCCAACGCCGAACGCAGCGGGCGGCGCCGCGAGCGCCTCGGCGAGCGACTGCGTCAGCAGCTGACGGACGCGTTCACTCCCGACCCTGCCAACCATGTCACCGAGCGCGCAGCCGTACGCGCTGCCCTGCAACGACTGGCAGCAGGCGACCGCGAGCTCCTGATGCTGTCGGCATGGGAGGGTCTCGAGCCCCGCGAGATCGCCCACGTCCTCGACATCAGCCCCACCGCCGTACGGACCCGTCTGTCGCGCGCCCGCCGAAGGCTCCGCGATGCCCTCGGTGACGCCGACCCCGTTGCCGGACACGAGATGAGCATCCGCACCGTACCCAGTCCCGAGGAGGGATCATGAACGACAACGACTTCGACCTCGACCGTCTGCTGGGCGCCGCCGACCCGTACGTCGACACCGCGCTGCTTGATCTGCACGGAGCCGACCGCGCGCTCCTGGAGGAGATCGTGACCGCCGATCCGCAGCAGTCACAACGGTCACAGCGATCCCGGCGGCTGCCGCTGGCGGGGGTGGTCGCGACTGCCGCCGTCCTCACCGCCGCCCTGGTGGTCCCCGCCTGGGTGGGCTCGGGCGGCGATCCGGAGACGACACCGGCCGCACCTCCGAGTTCCTCCGAGCCGCCCGTGGTCACGGCCCCCGTCACCTACGCTGCTGCCGTCGTGGAGGTCGCCCGCCGCCAGCCGCGCCTGCTGATCGGCGAGCCCGGCTGGAAAGCGGCCCACGTCTACGGGTTCCGCGCCGACGAGGGCACGATCGTCTTCGCGAACGGCGAGCGCGAGCTCGACATGACGTGGTACCCCGCCGACAGTTACGACGGCTACTACGAGGATCGGCTCGACGTCTCCGAGCCGACGCCGTTCTCGATCGACGGGCAGGAAGGCAGTGAGTTCCGGTACTCGTCCAAGGACATCGCCGTGATGCTCCGACCGTCCGGCGGCACGTTCTCCGAGATCCGCACGGGCATCGCCGGGTGGAAGGACCGTGCAGAGATCGCCGCGGTCCTGCGCACCATACGAGCAGTCTCGGTCGAGGAGTGGCTCGCGGCGATGCCGCCCGAGATCGTCACACCCGACAAGGCGTCAAAGGTGGTCGGCGAGCTCCTCACCGGGGTGCCCATCCCGCCGGGTCTCGACCGTGCGGCGCTCGACGACCTCGGCACGAACGACCGCTACCAGCTCAGCGCCCAGGTGCTCGAGCCGGTCGTGTGCGGCTGGGTCCGCGAGCTCCAGCGCGCCGAAGAGGCCGGAGACGCTCCTGCGAGGAAGGTCGCGGCCGACGCGCTGGCGAGCGGGCGCGACTGGCCGCTCCTCGCGCCGATGGACGCCGAGGGCGAGTACGCCGACGGGGTGCGGGCGGTGGCCGACGCCGTCGCAGAGGGCGTCCAGACGATCAAGATCCGCGAGATGTCCGGCTGTCAGTGAAGGCTCGCGGGCGCGGGGAGGTCAGGCCGTCGGCCAGGTCTCTCCGCGCCAGGAGGCGTCCCAGAACATCCACTCGAACCGCGTCGCCCGGGCGTACGCGGCAAGCATCTCCGTACGGCGCTCGGGCGTCGCCGCCTCTGCGAGGCGATCGGTCCACCCCTCTGCACGTGTGACGGCGGCGTCGAAGGCGGGGTCGGAGTAGGTGTCGATCCAAGCGCGGTACGGATGCGCCGGATCGGTCGCCTGCGCAGCGATCGCGCGCCCCACCTCCAGATAGACGCGGAAGCAGGGCAGCACTCCCGCAAGCCCGACCTCGACCGGCGCGTACGCGGCATCCGCGAGCAGCGTGCCGGCATACGCCCGACAGGTCGGCGTCGGCTCAGCGGCGTCCGGGCCGTCAGGATCGAGTCCGCGGGGCACGAGGAACTCCTCATGCATCAGCCGCTCTGCCTCGACCGCCTCGGCAGCCGCATGTGCGAGCCCCGCCGACAGCGCCGGATCGCCCGCACGCGCCGCCAGCATCGCGAGCGTGCTGCCGTATGACGTCAAGTAGTGGGCGTCGTCGAGCAGATAGCGCGCGAACACGTCCTCCGGCAGCGTGCCGTCCGCCAGTCCCGCGACGAACGGGTGCGCGAGGATCGCGTCGTACCAGCCGGCGACGTGCTTCCACGCCTCGTCGGAGAACGTCATCCGCGTGTCCTCCACAGGTGGTCGATCGGGCCGTGACCGTGCCCGACGGAGTGCGTCTCACCGCTGCGCAGCGCACCGGTGAGATAGTCCTTGGCCATCGCGACGGCGTCCCGCAACGGCATCCCGAGCGCGAGCCCGGAGGCGATCGCCGACGACAACGAGCACCCGGTGCCGTGCGTGTTCGGGGTGTCGATGCGCGGCGCCGCGTACGACCGCACACCCTCGGCGTCAGCCAGCACGTCCACGCTCTCGGCGCCGCCGAGGTGGCCGCCCTTGACCAGCACCGCCGCGGCG
Organism: Mumia sp. ZJ430; assembly: GCF_011751845.1. NCBI lineage: Bacteria > Bacillati > Actinomycetota > Actinomycetes > Propionibacteriales > Nocardioidaceae > Mumia > Mumia sp. ZJ430. The sequence goes on from NZ_JAAHFK010000002.1 coordinate 765,213, forward strand.
CCTCTCTCCCGCAGGGCGAGCGCCGCCGCCCCGAGGCCAGCGACGTCGGCCGCCTCCTCAGCTCCCACGAGCACCGCCGCCTCGGGCACGTTGGGCGTGACGACCGCGACCAGCGGCAGGAGTGTCGTCCGGATCGCGTCGATCGTGTCGACGGGGACCAGCCGGTCACCCGAAGTCGCCACCATCACCGGGTCGAGCACGACCGGCAGGTCAGCGGTACGGAGCACCTCCGCCACCGCAACGACCACGTCGGCGGTCCCGAGCATGCCGATCTTGATCGCGCCCACCTCGAGGTCGTCGAGGACCGCCCGGACCTGGTCTGCCACGAAGTCCGGCGGCACGGCGTGGATGCCGGTGACGCCACGGGTGTTCTGGACGGTCAGCGCCGTCAACGCCGCGGCCCCGTACACGCCCAGGGCGGACGCGGTCTTGAGGTCGGCCTGGATGCCCGCACCCCCCGACGGGTCGGAGCCGGCGATCGACAGCATGACGGGCACGGTGCTCACAGCTGGGCCTCCGGGCGGGCGGCGAGGGCGGTGTCGACGATGTCGCGCAGCGTACGGGCGGCTGCGCGCGGAGCGGGCGCCGCGCAGATCGCGGAGACGACGCAGATGCCGTCGGCGCCGGCGTCGATGACCGACGCGGCGTTCGACGCGGAGATGCCGCCGATCGCGACGAGCGGCAGGTCGGAGGGTACGAGGTCGCGCAGGCGGCGTACGCCGTCGAGTCCCCACGGCGCCGTCGTGTCGGTCTTCGTCGGCGTCGGCCACACCGGGCTCACCGCGAGATAGCTGCACGCGGCGAGAGCCTCCTCGTCGTCGAGCTGCTCGACGCGGTGCAGCGACCACCCGACCACGACGTCGTCGCCGAGCACCTCCCGCACTCGGGCGGGGTGGAGGTCGTCCGGGCCCACGTGGAGACCGGCACCAGGGACAGCACGCGCCGCCGAGAGGTCGTCGTTGAGGACGAACGACGCCCGGGCACCGACCCGCTCGGCGATCCGTGCCGCGAGTCGGACGCGGTCGTCGGTCGTCGCTGCCTTGTCGCGGAGCTGGACGGTCGTCACTCCTCCGTCGACCGCGTCAGCGACGACGTCGACGAGGTCAGCGCGGCCAGGCACCGCCCCGGTGACGAGATAGAGACGGACGTCTCCAGCCGGGCCGACCATCAGCGCGCGACGACCTCGGCGACCGCGTCGGACGACAGCGTGGACAGCGCGTCCAGCAGCCGCCAGCGCAGCGAGCCGGGCCCCTCGGCGAGCGGCGCGGCCTGCTCGACCGCGGCCGTCAGGATCGCCAGCGCACTCGCCGACGCCTCGAACGCGTCGTCGTGCACCGCGCACGCCGCACCAACCAGGGCGCTCGCCGAGCACCCGAGCGCCGTGATCATCGGCGCCCTCGCGTCGCCGCCGCGGATCTCGGCCGTACGGGTGCCGTCGGTGACGATGTCGACGGCGCCGGTCATCGCGACCACGGTCTCGAGCTTGGAGGCCAGCGCCTCGGCGTCCGTACGCACGTCGGCGGTGTCGGCATCAGCGTCGACCCCGCGCCCGGCGCCCGTCGATGTCGCGATCGCGAGGATCTCGCTCGCGTTGCCCCGGATCACGGTCGGCCGGTGCTCGATCAGGGCGGCGACGGACTCGCGCCGGTAGGCGGTGGCACCGACCGCGACCGGGTCGAGGATCCAGGGCTTGCCGGAGGCCGAGGCAACCTCGACCGCGGCGAGCATGCCGTCGACCCATGGCGGGGAGAGCGTGCCGATGTTGGCGACGACGGCCTGGGCGATGCCGGCGAACTCACCGGCCTCGCGGGCGTCATGGACCATCGCCGGCGACGCGCCTGCGGCGTTCAGCAGGTTCGCGGCGATGTCCATCGACACATAGTTCGTGATGACCTGCACCAGCGGGCCCTGCGCCCGGAGCTGGTCGTGGACGTGGGCAGCAGTACGTGGATCGAGCATCAGGCTCCCTCTCGCCGGTATGACCCGGATCAGGTTCGGCGGGTGTGTTCTCAGCCCTTCGGGCACCCCGGCCTTGCAACTGCTGGCGACGATAACAGAACGTGCCCGAGACCCTTCCGCGACGCCGCCTCGACCGCTAGCGTGCGGGCAACCCACCCGACTCCTTCCCCCGAGGGGTATGCATGGCTCCCGCCCGTCGCGTCCGCCGCGCGTGGCGCCGCGGAGGGGTGCGCGAGGTCTACCTCGCGTCCCGCCGTTGGCTCGCCCGCCTCATCTATCCAGGAGACATCCCTCCGCCCCGCCAACGACGACGGCGGTGAGCCAGGTCCCACGCCGGTGATGCGCGTGGGACCGGACTCACCGCCGGTCGGAACGTACGAGGGTCAGCGCGCTGCGGTGCCCTCGGTGTAGTCGTCGTCGGCGCTCTTGACCCACGACATGAGCTTGCGCAGCTCGCGGCCTGTGGCCTCGATCGGGTGCTGCTCGCCCTCGGCACGGAGCTTCTTGAACTCCGGCGCACCGGCGTCCTGGTCGGCGATGAAGCGCTCGGCGAACGCGCCGTTCTTGATGTCGTCCAGGACGGCCTTCATGTTGTCCTTGACACGCGCGTCGACGACCCGCGGGCCCGACACGTAGTCGCCGTACTCGGCGGTGTCGGAGACCGACCAACGCTGCTTGGCGATGCCGCCCTCGTACATGAGGTCGACGATCAGCTTCAGCTCGTGGAGGCACTCGAAGTAGGCGACCTCCGGCTGGTAGCCAGCCTCGGTCAGCGTCTCGAAGCCCGCCTGGACCAGCGCGGACACGCCGCCGCAGAGGACGGCCTGCTCGCCGAAGAGATCGGTCTCGGTCTCCTCGGTGAAGGTCGTCTTGATGCCGCCGGCGCGCAGGCCGCCGATCGCCTTGGCGTACGAGAGGACCAGCGGCCAGGCGTTGCCGGTCGCGTCCTGCTCGACGGCGACGAGCACGGGGACACCGCGACCCTCGACGTACTCGCGGCGGACCAGGTGACCGGGGCCCTTCGGCGCGATCATGCCGACGTCGACACCGGCCGGCGGCTTCACGTAGCCGTAGCGGATGTTGAAGCCGTGGCCGAAGATCAGCGCGTCGCCGTCGTTGAGGTTCGGCTCGATGGCCTCGGCATACAGCGAGCGCTGGGCCGGGTCTGGTGCGAGGACGACGATGACGTCGGCCTCGGCGACGGCCTCGGCGGGCGTGAGGACACGCAGGCCCTCGGCCTCGGCCTTGGCGCGGCTCTTCGATCCCTCGGGCAGGCCGACGCGGACGTCGACGCCGGAGTCGCGCAGCGACAGCGCGTGGGCGTGGCCCTGGCTGCCGTAGCCGAGGACGGCCACGCTGCGGCCTTGGATCACGCCCAGGTCGGCGTCGTCATCGTAGAACAGCTCAGGCACGGGGTAACTCCTTCTTGGTGGTGCCGAGTGACACCTGTCGGTGCCGGTGGTTGAGTCAGGTGCGGCCGTGGGTACGACCGTACGCTCAGGCGGTCTGGCTGGACCCGCCGGGGACAGCGCGCAGAGTGCGGTCGGTGATCGACCGCCCGCCGCGGCCGATCGCGACCCGCCCGGACTGGGCGATCTCGCGGATGCCGAACGGCTCGAGCACCCTCAGCATCGCTGAGAGCTTGCCCGGGTCGCCCGTCGCTTCGATGGTGACGGCGTCGACCGCCACGTCGACGACCTTCGCCCGGAACAGCTGGACGGTCTCGAGGACCTGCCCGCGGGTCTGGCCGTCGGCGCGGACCTTGATCAGCATCAGCTCGCGCTCGACCGCCACGGACGGCTCGAGCTCGACGATCTTGAGCACGTTCACGAGCTTGTTGAGCTGCTTGGTGACCTGCTCGAGCGGCAGCTCGTCGACGTTCACGACGATCGTCATGCGCGAGATCTCGGGGATCTCGGTCTGCCCGACCGCGAGCGACTCGATGTTGAAGCCGCGACGCATGAACAGGCTCGCGACGCGGGCGAGGACACCGGGGGTGTTCTCGACCAGGACTGACAGGGTGTGCTTGCTCATCAGGTCAGAGCTCCTCGTCGCCGAAGTCGGGCGCCATGTCGCGCGCGATCTGGATCAGGTCGTTGCTGACGCCGGCCGGAACCATCGGCCACACCATCGCGTCGCGGTGGACCACGAAGTCGATGACGACGGGCACGTCGGTGATCGACATCGCCTTCGCGATCACGTCGTCGAGGTCGTCGGGGCTCTCGCAGCGCAGACCCACGCACCCGTACGCGTCGGCGAGCTTGACGAAGTCGGGGATCCGGGCGGCGTCCGGGCCGGTCTGCAGGTCGGTGTTGGAGTAGCGGCCCTCATAGAAGAGGGTCTGCCACTGCCGCACCATGCCGAGCGACGAGTTGTTGATGATCGCGACCTTGATCGGGATGCCCTCGAGCGCGCAGGTGGCAAGCTCCTGGTTGGTCATCTGGAAGCACCCGTCGCCGTCGATCGCCCACACGACCTCGCCCGGTCGAGCGACCTGGGCACCCATCGCCGCGGGGACGGAGAAACCCATGGTGCCCATGCCGCCGGAGTTGATCCAGCGGGCGGGACGCTCGTGGCCGATGAAGTTGGCGGCCCACATCTGGTGCTGGCCGACGCCGGCGGTGTACGTGGCGTCCGGGCCGGCGATCTCGCCGATGCGCTGGATCACCCGCTGCGGCGACATCGAGCCGTCGGTGGGCTCGTCGTACCCCAGCGGCCAGCGCTGCGCCACGTCCTGCATGTGCGCGCTCCACGCGGAGTAGTCGGCAGGCTTCTCGGCGTACTCGGCCTGCAGCGCGACCACGAGGTCGGCAATGACCTCGCGGGCGTCGCCGACGATCGGCACGTCCGCCGTGCGGTTCTTGGAGATCTCGGCAGGGTCGATGTCGGCGTGGATGACCTTGGCGTCCGGGGCGAACGACGCGAGCTCACCGGTCACGCGGTCGTCGAAGCGCGCGCCGAGCGAGATCAGCAGGTCGCTCTTCTGGAGCGCGCCGACGGCCGCCACCGTGCCGTGCATGCCCGGCATGCCGAGGTGCAGCGGGTGGCTGTCGGGGAACACGCCGCGCGCCATCAAGGTGGTGACCACGGGGATGCCGGTCATCTCGGCGAGCACCTTGAGCTCGGTGGACGCGTTGGCCTTGACGACGCCGCCACCCACGTACAGGACGGGGCGCTGTGCCTCGGCGATCAGTCGCGCCGCCTCGCGCACCTGCTTGCCGTGCGGCTTGGTCGTCGGGCGGTAGCCCGGCAGCTGGACCTCGGTCGGCCACGTGAAGGTCGTCAGCGCCTGGAGGGCGTCCTTGGAGATGTCCACGAGGACCGGCCCGGGGCGTCCGGTCGAGGCGATGTGGAACGCCTCGGCGACCGCGCGCGGGATCTCGGCCGGGTCGGTCACGAGGAAGCTGTGCTTGGTGATCGGCATCGTGATGCCGCGGATGTCGGCCTCCTGGAAGGCGTCCGTCCCGATCGCGCGGCTCGGGACCTGACCGGTGACGGCGACGATCGGCACAGAGTCCATGTAGGCGTCGGCGATGGCGGTGACGAGGTTCGTCGCGCCCGGTCCGGAGGTCGCCATGCAGACGCCGACGCGGCCGCTGGCGACGGCATAGCCTTGGGCTGCGTGGCCCGCACCCTGCTCGTGACGTACGAGGATGTGGCGGATCTTCTCGGAGTCCATCAACGGGTCGTACGCCGGAAGGATCGCCCCTCCCGGGATACCGAAGACGACCTCGACCCCGGCGTGCTCCAACGCCCGGACGAGACTTTGAGCCCCGGTGATCTGCTCGCTCATCGCTGTCCCTTCATGCCGACCGGCTCGGCGCCGGTACATCGGGTCGGGCGGGTGCCCTCGTGCGGCTGACTGCTTGCTCGTGATGCCGTCTTCTCGACAAGGCTGCGCTTGGCAAGAAAAAACCCCTCGGCCCGCATGGGCATTCGAGGGGTGACGCGGGACCGGGAGGCCGGTCGCGCGTCAGTGACGTACGAGAAGGAGGTTGCGCACGAGTCAAGAGTGCGCGAACCGTCCGAAAGGGTCAAGCCAGGCTCCAGCCCGTCTCGCATCATGAGATCGCCGTCCCACATCGCGGCGCGTCCACGCCAGTCCCCCGGAACGACGATGCATTCCGACCACGGACAGGTCGGAACGCATCGTCGTGCAGCAGGGTCGTATGGGGGTCGTACGCGTCAGCCGAGGACGGCGCCGTCGGCCGCGGAGCCCACGAGCTTGGCGTACTTCGCGAGCACCCCGCGCGGCGGGACGACGGGGAGCTTCGGGGTCCAGCCCACCTTGCGGCGCTCGAGCTCGTCGGGGTCGATCTCGACGTCGAGGCGGCGGTTGGCCACGTCGAGCGTGATCGGGTCGCCGTCCGTGACGAACGCGATCGGCCCCCCGTCGACGGCTTCGGGGGCGACGTGCCCGACGCACAGACCGGTGGTGCCACCGGAGAAGCGCCCGTCGGTGAGGAGCAGGACGTCCTTGCCGAGACCGGCACCCTTGATCGCACCGGTGATCGCGAGCATCTCGCGCATGCCGGGGCCGCCCTTGGGGCCCTCGTACCGGATGACGACGACGTCGCCCGCGGCCACGGTGCCGTCGGCGAGCGCGGCCATCGCGGCCTTCTCACCGTCGAACACGCGGGCGGTGCCGGTGAACACGGACTCGTCGAAGCCCGCGCTCTTGACGACCGCACCCTCCGGCGCGAGCGTGCCCTCGAGGATCGTGAGGCCACCGGTGGCGTGGATCGGGTTGTCGAGCTTGCGGATGACGTCACCGTCGACGGAAGTGGTGACGAGCTCGGCGAGGTTCTCGGCCATCGTCTTGCCGGTGACGGTGAGGGTGTCGCCGTTCATGAGCCCGGCGTCGAGCAGCGCCTTCATGATCACGGGGATGCCGCCGACCTTGTCGACGTCGTTCATCACGTAGCGGCCGAACGGCTTGAGGTCGCCCAGGTGCGGGACCTTCTCGCCGATGCGGACGAAGTCTTCGAGCGTCAGGTCGACCTCGGCCTCACGCGCGATCGCGAGGAGGTGCAGCACCGCGTTGGTCGAGCCACCGAGCGCCATGACGACGGCGATCGCGTTCTCGAAGGCGGGCTTGGTCATGATCTGGCGCGCCGTGATGCCCTGGCGGAGCAGGTTGACGACGGCCTCGCCGGAGCGGCGGGCGAACCCGTCGCGCCGGCTGTCCACGGCCGGCGGCGCGGCCGATCCCGGGAGGGACATGCCGAGGGCTTCGGCGACCGACGCCATCGTGTTGGCGGTGTACATGCCACCGCAGGCACCCTCGCCCGGACAGATCGCCCGCTCGATGCGGTCGACCTCGTCGCGCGAGATGAGGCCCTTGAGGCACGCGCCGACGGCCTCGAAGGCGTCGATGATCGTGACGTCCTTGCCGTCGACCTGCCCCGGCATCGTCGAGCCCGCGTACAGGAACACGCTGGACAGGTCGAGGCGTGCCGCCGCCATGAGCATGCCCGGCAGGCTCTTGTCGCAGCCGGCCAGCAGCACCGAGCCGTCGAGCCGCTCGGCCATCATCACGGTCTCGACCGAGTCGGCGATGACCTCGCGCGACACGAGCGAGTAGTGCATGCCCTCGTGGCCCATCGAGATGCCGTCGGAGACCGAGATCGTGCCGAACTCCAGCGGATAGCCGCCGGCCGCGTGCACGCCGTTCTTCACCGCGTCCGAGAGCCGGTCGAGGGAGAGGTTGCAGGGCGTGATCTCGTTCCAGCTGGACGCGACGCCGATCTGGGGCTTCTCCCAGTCTTCGTCTCCCATGCCGACGGCTCGGAGCATGCCGCGCGACGCGGCGCTCTCCAGTCCGTCGGTCACGTCACGGCTGCGCGGCTTGATGTCGGGGGTCTCGGAGGCCATGCCCGCAAGATTACGACCGCCGCGCACCCCACGGCGCCGCGGGACCGCTCCGCGAGAACCATTCGTACGAAAACCTTCCCCAGCGACCTCCCCAACCGCTACGGTCCGTCCGACCCCGCACTTCAATGAAGGACGATCGTGAACGACACCCCCACCCAGAACGCTCCCGCACCCCCGACAGCTGCCCCCGTCGGCACCCCGACCGGCAAGATCCGCTCCACCGGCGTCTGCATCCTGCTGACGATCGTCACCCTCGGTATCTACACGTGGGTGTGGTGGTTCAAGACCCACAGCGAGATGAAGCGGCACAGCGGCGTCGGCGTCGGCGGCGGCGTCGCGCTCCTGCTCGCGCTGTTCGTCCCGTTCGTCCTGGCCTTCGTCACCTCGAGTGAGGTGGGCGGCCTGTACGAGCGCCGCGGCGAGCGCAAGCCCGTCGGAGGCGCGACCGGCCTCTGGTACTTCCCGGGCAGCTTCATCATCGTCGGCCCGATCGTGTGGTTCGTGAAGACCAACGGCGCGCTCAACGCCTACTGGCGCTCGCTCGGCACGGTCTGACGCACAGACTCTGAGCGCTCGGGCCCGGCGCCTCCCTCCGGAGGCGCCGGGCTGGCGTCTTCGCTCAGCGCACGCCCACGACGTACGGGGCGAAGGCGACGTACACGCATGCCACAGCCCAGATCACGCTCACCATCGTCCCGATGATGAAGCGCTCGGCGGCGCCCGAGTGCGGCGTCCCACCGGTCTCCTGCGCCCGCAGTTCGGGATAGCGGCCGAGGCCCTTCACGGCGAGCACGATCGCCACCCCCTCGGGCCAGCGCGCGGCGAGCGCCCCAAACACCGCGAGGCGCTCGAGCGCGCCGATCCACGCGCCGCCGCGCAGGACGTCCGCGGCGGCCTTGACCGTGGCGCCCTCGCCGACCGCCGGCCGCGCGGAGTCGATGACCTCGAACGCCGCGGTCGTGACGACCGCTCCCCCGCAGACGGCGAGCACGAGCGCGAACAGCACCATCACGTCGTGCCGCGAGCCGGTGACCGGATCCTCGAAGATCGTCGCCACCACCGCGAGGGCGAGGGCGACGGCCAGACCAGCGCCCGTCACCACCCGCACCGTCGTCGTACGGGCGAACGCCCATCCGACCAGGCCGACCGCGGCTGCGGCGATCACGATCACGTACGCGGTCATCGGGGGTCCGTCCTCATCGGCTCGCCTTCTGCTCGGGGTCGCTCGCGGCCAGCAGGTGCGCGGCGAGCGTACGGCCCCGGCGCTCTTCGGTCCACCCCGCGACCGCGAGCCGGCGGCTCATCGCCTGGGCGGAGATGCCGAGCGCGGACGCGGCGTCGCGCTGGGTGAGGTCGCCCGACGCCATGGCGTCGACCGCTTCCCAGCCCGCCTCGCTGCGGCGACCCAGCAGGCTCGCGAGCAGCCACAGCGCGGCCTCGGCATCGTCGGCGGGCTCGGCGTCCTCGGCACGGACCGCGACCGGCTGCGGCTCGGACTTGGCGCGCTCGACGGCCGTACGGGCACGCACGTACGCGGGGCCGCGGCCCGCTCGGGTCGTCTCGGGGAGCGGTCCCTCGACCTCGCCGACACCGACGCCGATCCACCACCGGCCGTCGCGCAGCGCGTGGGCGATGATCCGGACGACGTCCTCCGGATCATCGAGCAGGCCTTGGACCTCGTCGCCCGCCGTACGTTCGAAGGCCCGCACGGGTTGAGCGACCGACTCGAGGCCGTCCAGGAGCTCGGGCACGGCGTCGTGGCCGCGGCGACTGTCGCGCTGGTCGAGCGTCATCACATACATGACGTGACCCCCTCGTCAATGGCTAGACATTGATCGTGATGAATCAAGCATGCGCGCTTGATCGTACGAAATCAAGCCTTAGCCATTGACCGTGCGGTCGTTCAGAGCAGCGCAGCGCGAACGCTCATCACGTCCGGCAGGTGAGCCGCCACCTCCCGCCACGACTCCCCCTCGTCCTCGCTCGCGTAGACCGAGCCGTCGCGCGCGCCGAGATAGAGCCCCGCAGACAGGCCGTTCGAAGGCCCGTCGTCGGCGCTGAACGCGTCGCGCATCACCGCGGCGTACGAGGTGTCGGGGAGCCCCTTGCCGAGCTCGCGCCACGTCGTGCCCGCGTCGTCGGAGCGCCACACGCGCGGCGCCCCACCCGGCGGCATGCGATCGGAGTCGGCCACCAGCGGGAACACGTACACGGTCTCAGGGCGCCCCGGGTGCACGACGATCGGGAAGCCGAAGTCGCTCGGCAGCCCGTCCGCGATCGACGTCCACGAGTCGCCGCCGTCGTCCGAGCGATAGACCCCGTGGTGGTTCTGCGCGAAGAGCACGTCCGGCCGCGCGGGGTGCATCGCGACCTTGTGGACGCACTGGCCGAACTCCGGCCACGGGTCGGGGAGGAAGTAGGCCTTGATGCCCGTGTTGTACGGCGACCACGACGCGCCGCCGTCCTCGGTGCGATAGACACCGCCCGTCGACATCGCGACCGTGACCCGCTCGGGATCGGTCGGGTCGGGCACGATCGTGTGGATCGCCTGGCCCCCGAACCCCGCACCCCACTCCGGGCGGTGCGGGTGGTCCCACAGGCCCTGCACGAGCGAGAACGTCTCGCCGCGGTCGGTCGACCGGAACAGCGCGGACGGCTGCGTCCCCGCCCAAACCTCGTCCGGCTGCGAGCCCGGCGTCAGCTGCCACACCTGCTCGAGCGCAGTGTCGGTCCCCTCGGGGAAGCGGATGCCGCCGCCGTTCGTCTCCGACCAGGTCGCCCCGAGGTCGTCGGACCAGCTCACTTGCGGGCCCCAGTGCTCGCTCATCGTGCCGACCAGCAGCCGAGGCTTGTCGCCACGGGTGTCGATGCACGTCGCGTAGACCGCGGTCATCGGGAAGAGCGGCCCCTCGAGCTCCCACGAGACCCGGTCACCCGACCGGCCGATCCACAGGCCCTTGCGCGTCCCGATCAGCAGCACCGCATCCATCGCGCCCTCCTCGTACGATATTCCTAATTGGAATACTCGCTACGCTAAGGACATGGCGGCAGACCTGTCAACGACCTCGTACGCACTCCTCGGCCTGCTCGCGCTCGATCCCGACGACGACCCCGAGGGCCTGACCGGGTACGAGCTCAAGCAGCGCTGCGACCAGACCATGCGCTACTACTGGGTCTCCCCCGCGACCAGCCAGGTCTACACCGAGCTCGCGCGCCTCGCCCGGCTCGGCCTCGTGGACGCCACGGACGCGGGCAACGTGCGCCGGAGCACCCGCCGGTACGCGTTGAACACCGCTGGTCGCGAGCGCCTGCTCACCTGGCTCACGACCAGCGAGCCCGACTTCCCGGTGCTCAAGCACCCGGTCGCCCTGCGCCTGATGTTCGGCCACATGGTCGGACCCGAGCAGGTCGAGCAGTGGCTCTCCACCTACATCGCGCAGCTCGAGGAGCGGACCGCCGACCTGCGGGCAGTGCGCGAGATGCTCGGCGACGACCCCCGGCGGCGCTCTCCGGCACGCGTCGCGGAGTGGGGACTGGCCTACTTCGCGAGCGAGTCCGCCATCTCCCACGACCTTCGCAAGCAGGTGGCCGACGGCGACGGGGGGGCCGTCACGTAGCGTCAGACCCGCCCCTGCAGTCCCGTACGAAGGAACACCGTGGCCCTCATCGCCCTGGCCAGCGCCGCCTCCACGACCGACGATCCCGAGATCAAGCTGCTGAGCGAAGCGCTCGGCGCCCTCGGCCACGAGGTCAGCGTCGAGGTCTGGGACGACCCGGACGTCGACTGGCACCGCTACGCGTTGACGGTCGTACGGACCACCTGGGACTACACGCCCCGCCGCGACGAGTTCCTCACCTGGGCACGTCAGGTGCCACGCCTGCGCAACCGCGCCGACGTCCTCACCTGGAACACCCACAAGACCTATCTGCGCGACCTCGCCGTCCACGGCTGCCCCGTCATCCCGACGGCGTGGGACGTGACGGACGAGGAGGCCCTCGTCGGACACGCGACCGCGCTCGGGATCGCCGTCGACGGTGTCGAATGGGTCGTGAAGCCGGCGGTGTCCGCGGGCTCGGCCGACACCGCGCGCTGGGCGGACCCCGCCGATGCGCTCGAGCACAGCCGCGCCCTCGTCGGGGCCGGACGGACGTCGATGCTCCAGCCGTACGTCGCCTCCGTCGACACCGAGGGCGAGACCGCGGTGCTGTTCGCTGGCGGCGAGTACTCGCACGCGGTCGTCAAGGGGGCGATGCTCGCTCCTGGCGAGGGCGTGCGCGAGGTCCGCGACGCCCGTGAGCGGATCACGCCGACGACGGCGACGACCGACCAGCTCCGCGTCGCGGCCGAGGCCCTGCGGGCGGCTCGCAAGTCGCTCGGCGGGGGCATCGACCTGCTGTACGCCCGGGTCGATCTCGTCACCGGGCCCGACGGCAAGCCTCAGGTCATCGAGCTCGAGCTGACCGAGCCGGCGCTCTTCCTGCCATACGTCGACGGCGCAGCGGAGACCTTCGCGCGCGCGGTCACGGTGTCGGTGGCCTCGATGGGCCGGGTCTGACAGCGAGCACCCGTAGGCTGGCTCCATGGGTGTCCGAGAGGTGCTCGCCGAGGCGGTCTTCGCCAGGATCGCCGGCGACGACGGCGAGGGACGGCGCGCCCGGATCCACGGTGCAGAAGGGCCGCGCCGCTTCGGCCCCGACGACCCGATCTGGACCGTCCACGGGGACGCGTCGATGTTCGTCGGCGGGATCCGCGCGCTGCTCCTCCAGTCGCTGCACCCGCTCGCGATGGCCGCCGTCGACCAGCACTCCGGCTATCGCGGCGACCCCTGGGGCCGGCTGCAGCGGACGAGCGGCTTCCTCGCGGAGACGACGTTCGGCACGCTCGAGACGTCCGAGCGGGCGGTGCGCATCGTCCGCGCGATCCACGGGCGGGTCCACGGCACCGCGCCGGACGGGCGTCCGTACGCCGCCGACGACCCGCACCTCCTGACCTGGGTGCACGTCGCGGAGGTCGACAGCTTTTTGCGTGCGCACGACCGGTACGGGGCGCGCCGCCTGACCTCCGCGGAGCGCGACACCTACCTCGCGCAGGCCGCGGAGGTCGCGTACGCGCTCGGCGCCGATGACCCACCGACCGACACCGAGGGACTGCGGGAGCGGATCGAGGCGTACCGGCCCGAGCTCGCCTCGACGCCCGCGGCCAGGGAGGCGGCGCGGTTCATCCTGCTGACCCCGCCCGTGCCGTGGTCATTGCGCGCCGGCTATACCGCGCTCGGCGCCGCAGCGGTCGGCCTGCTGCCGGTGTGGGCGCGTGCGCCGCTGCGCCTCCCGTGGCTGCCGATCACGGAGGCGACCGCGTTCCGCGTCGCCGGCGGCGCGGCGACGAGCACGATCCGCTGGGCGATGCGGCCGCCCGAGCTACCGTCGCCGGTCGACTAGCCCGAGCCGCTCGGCGAGGACGTATCGAGACCACCCGTCAGCGCGGCCGCGCCACCGGGTTGAGCAGCTCCTCGCCCGCCGCCAGCCGCCGTACCTGCTCACGCACCAGCGCCAGGACGCGCGGGCGCATGGCCGTCGTCCCTCCGGCGACGTGGGGGCTGATGAGGACGCCGGGCGCAGCCCAGAGCGGGTGACCAGCAGGGAGCGGCTCCGGATCGGTGACGTCGAGGGCCGCGCGCAGGCGCCCGGTCTCGAGCTCGGCCAGGAGCGCATCGGTGTCGACGACCGGACCGCGGGCGATGTTGACCAGCAGCGCGCCGTCCTTCATCGCGGCGAGGAACCCGGCGTCGGCGAGGTGACGCGTCTGGTCGGTCAGTGGCGTCAGCAGGACGACCACATCGGCGTGCGGGAGCAATTCAGGCAGCTCGGTGGTCGCGTGGACGCCGTCGCGGGGGTGGCGGGCGACCCGGACGACCTCGACCTCGAAGCCCGCGAGCCGACGCTCGAGCGCCTGGCCGATGCTGCCGTACCCGACGATCATGACGGTCTTGTCGGCGAGCGCGTCCCACCACCGGTACGCCAGCCAGCGCTGCTCGTCCTGCGCACGGACGAACGCAGGGATGCCGCGCAGCGCGGCGATGATGAGCCCGACACCGAGCTCGGCCGTCGCCGCGTCGTGGACGCCGCGAGCGTTGCACAGCGTCACCCCGGCGGGGATCTGGGCGGCGATGCCGTCCGTACCGGCGGACTGCGCCTGGACCACCTCGAGGCGCGGCATCCGGCTGATCGTCGCGCGCAGGTCGGCCGACAGCACGTACGGGAGCACCCACATCGTCACGTCGGCGAGCACGTCGTCGGGCGGCAGGTCGGCGGTCGCGCCGGAGTACGAGACGACGTCGACGCCGGGCGGGACCTCGAAGGCGTCGGCGGGGAACGGAGACAGGACGAGCGGCATGGTGGACACCCTAGAGCCGGCGTACTGACACCAAAACTGTGACAGCGGTGATGTAACGTCGGAGCGGTGGGCGCGCAGGGTTCAGCGGAACAGGCACGGGAGCAGAGACAGGTCGTGCACCGGGACGTCCTCAGCGACGACGGCACCCGCATCCGCGCGTGGACCAATCGCGCCGAAGGACCGACCGTGCTGCTCTGCAACGGCCTCGGCACCAGCCCGTACGCCTGGCCGGCGCTGCTCGATCCGGGCTGCGGCGTCCGCGTGGTGTCGTGGTACCACCGCGGGATCGGCGGGTCCGAGCGTCCGCGTGACCGCTCCCGCGTCGACATCGACGCGCACCTCGAAGACGCGCACGCGGTGATGCGCGCGTTCGCGATCGACCACGCGACGGTGGTGGGCTGGTCGATCGGGGTCAATCTCGCGTTCGAGCTCGCCGTGCGATGGCCGGAGCGCGTCGATGCCGTGCTCGGGGTGGCGGGCGTGCCCGGCGACACGTTCGCGACCATGCTCGGCCCGGCACGCCTCCCGAGACCCGTCGCCCGTGCGACCACCGTCTCGGCTGCGCGGCTGGTCCAGGTCGCCGGGGCGGCGCTCAACCCGCTCACGCAGCGGCTGCACCGCGTCCCGTACCTCTTCGACGCCGCCCGCTACACCGGGCTGATGCTCCCTCGTGCCGAGCCCGCAGCGGCGGCCGAAACGCTCAAGGCGTTCTTCGAGCTCGACTGGCGCTGGTACATGCACCTCGCCCTGCACCTGGCGCGGCACGAACGCGTGAGTCTGTCGAAGGTCACCCAGCCGACGACGCTGGTCGGGGCCCGCTGGGACGTCTTCGCTGGAGCGCGCCAGATGCGCAGCGCGGCGGCGCGCATCACCGGCGCCCGGTACGTCGAGCTCGACGCCTCGCACTTCGTCGCGCTCGAGCACCCCGATGCCGTGCACGCCGAACTCCTCGCGCTCCTCCGCCGGGTCACTCCCTAGCGCCCCCGGGTCACTCCCTAGCACCGCGGGGTCACTGAGTCGCGCCGCCGGGTCACGGACCCGCGGGCCGCAGAAACCGACCCGCGGGCCGCAGAAACCGACCCGGGGGCCGCAGAAACCGACCCGGGGGCCGCAGAAACCGACCCGGGGGCCGCAGGGACCGACCCGGGGCGAGGGGTTAGGCGAGCTTCTCGAGGATCAGCTCGCGCACGCGCCCGGCGTCGGCCTGGCCGCGCATCTCCTTCATGACCGCGCCAATCAGCGCACCCGCAGCGGCGACCTTGCCGTCGCGGATCTTGGCAGCGACGTCCGGGTTGGCCTCGACCGCGCGATCGACCGCGGCGGCGAGCGCACCGTCGTCCGACACGACCTCGAGCCCTCGCGCGGCGACGATCTCCTCGGGCGTCCCTTCACCGGCCACGAGCCCGTCGAAGACCTGACGCGCCAGCTTGTCGTTGATGCGCTTGGCATCGACGAGCGCCTGCACCTCCGCGACCTGTACGGGGGTGACGCCCAGCTCGTCGATCGGCGCGCCCGTGTCGTTCGCACGACGTGCGAGCTCGCCGAGCCACCACTTGCGGGCCGACGTCGGCGTGGCGCCAGCGGCGACCGTCGCCTCGATGAGGTCGAGTGCACCCGCGCCCACGACGTCACGCATCTCGAGATCGGAGTAGCCCCACTCGCCCTGCAGCCGCGCGCGGCGCTCGGCGGGCGGCTCGGGCAAAGTCGCCCGCAGCTCCTCGACCCACGCCTCGGACGGCGCGACCGGGACCAGGTCGGGCTCGGGGAAGTAGCGGTAGTCCTCAGCGTCCGACTTCTCGCGACCCGAGGTCGTCACGCCGGTGTCCTCGTGCCAATGGCGCGTCTCCTGGACGATCTTCTGGCGCGCGTCGAGGATGCCCGCGTGACGCTCGACCTCGTAGCGGACCGCCCGCTCGACCGAACGCAGCGAGTTGACGTTCTTGGTCTCGGACCGCGTGCCGAACACGTCGGCGTCCTTGCGCATCAGCGACAGGTTGACGTCGCAGCGCATCGAGCCCTGCTCCATCCGCGCGTCGGAGACGTCGAGCGCCTTGACCAGCTCGCGCAGCGAGGCGACGTACGCCCGAGCGACCTGCGGCGCGTACTTCCCTGCACCGACGATCGGCTTCGTGACGACCTCGATCAGCGGGATGCCCGCACGGTTGTAGTCGACCAGCGAGTAGTCGGCGCCATGGATGCGGCCGGTCGCACCGCCGACGTGCAGCGACTTGCCGGTGTCCTCCTCCATGTGCGCACGCTCGATGTCGACGCGGAAGACCTGCGGCCCCTCGCCGGTCTCGATCGTCACGTCGGTCCAGCCCTCGAAGCAGATCGGCTCGTCGTACTGCGAGGTCTGGAAGTTCTTCGGCATGTCCGGATAGAAGTAGTTCTTGCGCGCGAAGCGCGACCACGGCGCGATCGAGCAGTTGAGCGCGAGGCCGATCCGGATCGCCGACTCGACGGCCTTGCCGTTGACGACAGGCAGCGCGCCCGGCAGACCCAGGCAGGTCGGGCAGACCTGTGTGTTGGGCTCCGCGCCGAACACCGTCGAGCAGCCGCAGAACATCTTGGACGCGGTGTTGAGCTCGACGTGCACCTCGAGCCCCATCACGGGGTCGTACGTCTCGAGCGCCTGGTCGAACGGGACCAGCTCGGTACGGGTGGCGGTCATCGGGTCTCCTCCTTCGAGGACACGGTCTCGGAGGTCGCAGCCAGCTCGGGCGCACGGCTCAGCAGCGGCGCTCCCCACTGCTCGAGCAGCATCCGCTCGAGGGCGGCGCCGACGTTGTAGAGACGATCGTCGGCCATCGCCGGAGCGAGCACCTGGAGACCGACGGGCAGTCCGTCCTCGTCGGTCACACCGACCGGGAGCGACAGGCCGGGGATGCCGGCGAGGTTGGCCGGGATCGTGGCGACGTCCTGCAGGTACATCGACATCGGGTCGTCGAGCTTGCTCCCGAGCGGGAACGCCGTCGTCGGCGTCGTCGGCGAGACAAGCACGTCCACCTGCTCGAAGGCGCGAGCGAAATCCTGCGCGATGAGCGTACGGACCTTCTGGGCGGAGCCGTAGTAGGCGTCGTAGTAGCCGCTCGACAGCGCGTATGTGCCGATGATGATGCGGCGCTTCACCTCGTCACCGAGGCCGGCCTCGCGGGTCGCCGCCATCACCTGCTCGGCGCTCGGCGCGGCCACGCCCTGCGGGTTGATCCGCAGGCCGTATCGCATCGCGTCGAACTTGGCGAGGTTGCTGGACGCCTCCGCCGGGAGGATCAGGTAGTACGTCGACAGCGCGTACGTGAAGCTCGGGCACGAGACCTCGACGATCTCGGCGCCGGCCTTCGTCAGCAGCGCGATCGCCTCGTCGAACCGGGCGCGTACGCCGGGCTGGTAACCCTCGCCGCCGAGCTCGCGGACGATCCCGATCCGCAGACCCGAGACGTCAGCGCGGCGGGCCGCCTCGATGACGGGCGGGACGGGGGCGTCGATGCTGGTCGAGTCGAGCGGGTCGTAGCCGCCGATCAGGTCGTGCAGCAGCGCCGCGTCGAGCACGGTACGGGTGACCGGGCCCGCCTGGTCCAGCGACGAGGCCAGCGCGATCAGGCCGTAGCGCGACACGCCTCCGTACGTCGGCTTCACACCGACTGTGCCGGTGACGGCGGCGGGCTGACGGATCGAGCCGCCGGTGTCGGTGCCGATCGCGAGCGGAGCCTCGTACGCTCCGACAGCGGCGGCCGAGCCACCTCCGGAACCACCGGGGATGCGATCGCGGTCCCAGGGGTTGCGGGTCGGTCCGTACGCGGAGTGCTCGGTGGACGACCCCATCGCGAACTCGTCCATGTTGGTCTTGCCGAGGATCGGCAGGCCCGCGGCGCGGATCCGGCGGGTGAGGAACGCGTCGTACGGCGGCACCCAGCCCTCGAGGATCTTGGAGCCCGCGGTGGTCGCGATGCCCTCGGTGGCGACGACGTCCTTGACGGCGATCGGCACACCGGCCAGCGGGTGGAGCTGCTCTCCCGCGGCACGGCGGGCGTCGACGTCACGCGCGGTCGCGAGCGCGCCCTCGGCGTCGAGCGCGAGGAAGGCGTTGAGGTCGCCGTCGACGGCGGCGATGCGGTCGAGGTGGTCCTGGGTGACCTCGGCGGACGAGACCTCACCCGCGGCCAGCTTGCCGGCGATCTCGGCGGCGCTCAGGCGGATGGTGCTCATGCTTCCTCCCCGAGGATCCGCGGCACCGCGAAGCGCTGCTGCTCGACTGCGGGAGCAGCGGCGAGCGCCTGCTCCGGGGTGAGGCCCGGCGTGACGACGTCGTCGCGGAACACGTTGGACAGCGGCACGGCGTGGGAGGTCGGCGGGACGTCGACGTCGGCCACCTCCGCAACCTGGGCGACCGACTCCAGGATGACCGTCAGCTCCGGGGTGAGCCGGTCGAGCTCGGCGTCGGTGAGGTCGATGCGCGCGAGGTTCGCCAGGTGGGCGACGTCAGCGCGCGAGATCCCGTCGGACAACGGAGAGTCCCTTCGAGCGTGGGTGGGGATTACCGATCCATCCTAGGGCGTCGGCCCTTGCCCTCGTCCTCGCACGGTCACCGGACCTGACGCACCGACGCCATCATGCTCGCGTCCGCACCTGTCGAATAGATCGCGAGCTCGAGCGAGTACCCCGCGAAGTCGCCTTCCTGACGTTCCGCGGCGGCGGCAACCCACGAGGACCCGGCCTCGTCGCTGAGACCGAGCCCGACCAGCTCGAGACCGAGGGCGGCGCGGGCCTGCTTCTCGTCGAGCGGGGTGTCGTACGTCGCGCCGCGGACCGACAGGTTCCAGCTGGTCGACGTCTCGTGATCCATCCCGAGGACGTGGACGGACGTGCGGCCGTCGTCCTTCTCGCACGAGATCGACTCCGCGTCGTCCTTCTTGCAGGTGAACCCCTTGGCCGCCAGCGTCGGAGCCAGCGTGGCGGTGGTCCCGGGCGACGGCCCGGCGCCCGGGATCGCCTCGGCACCCTCGGAGCGGATCTGGAAGCCGTCACCGTACGCGGTGAAGGTGGCGGCGGTGCCGAGGTCGTCGGGACCGAGGTCGGTGTCTGCCGCGGCAGCGGCGGTCAGCTCGTCGCCCAATCCGTCGAAGAGCGTCTCGCCGACGGCCTGCGCCGCGACCGCGGTGACCGCCGCGGGATCCGTGACGAGGTAGGCCGCGAGGTCCACGTTCGTGACGACGCCATCCGCGAGGTCGACACGAAGCGTCGCGCGCTGCGGGTCCTCGCCGGCAACGAAGGAGTGGCAACGCACGAGAGCGCCGGCCACCGTCGTGTAGCAGGACCAGCCTTCCTGCGCCTCCAGAGCGGCCGTCAGGTCACCGACAGCCCTCTCCGTCATCGGTTCGCCCCCTCCATCGGACCCACCAGCCTGACGCGAAGCCGACGAAACAGGCTCGGTCGAGTCCGAGTTCGGGTCCGAGCTCTTGTCGATGACGCTGACCCCGACCACGACCGCGGCGACGATCAGGGCGAGCGCGACCGCTGCTCCCACGACGAGGAGGACGAGGTTGCGTCGCCGGTTGCTGCCCCCGTTGCCGCCGTCGGGCGACGGTGGGACCCACTGCGGGGCGCCGTACGGGGACTGCTGCGGGTAGCCGCCGGGACCCTGCGGACTCCAGTGCTGCGGCGTCGGGGGAATCTGGGGAGGTGGCGGCCCCCAGCCCTGCGGCGGAGGTCCGTACGGAGCGGGTCCCTGCGGAGGAGGCCCGTACGGCGGGACGGGCGGTTGCGGGCCGTTCGGGTGCGACATCGGTCCTCCGGGGAAGGGTGGCGCTCCATTGTGGACAGTCGGTGGTCGCGCGCCGCACCCGGGATCGCCAGGGCGAGGTCACGACTTCGGCCGCCCACGACGCGTGACAAACCGTGCAACCCAGCAGTAACCTCACGTTCGCATGCGCCACGGGGCGCCCCCGCCCCCGGCGCCATCGTCTTGGGAGGGACAGACATGCGTAGGCCCGTCGTCGCCGCACTGGCGACCGCCGCACTCGTCACCGCCGGACTCGCAGGCGCACCCGCCGCGAATGCCGGCAGCCAGGTCGTCCTGCCGATCACCGGCACGACGTCGCTCGCCAACCCGCTCGCCGGTGGCGCCGTCCTCGATATGCCCGCTGGAGCAAAGCTCACCGGCGACTTCGACTTGTTGCGTGACCCGTTGCTCGTCGGCGACATGGTGATCCCGCCGATCACGGCAAAGGTGCGCGCCCTCGGCATCCCCGTCCTGGGCGACACGACCTCGACCGTCGTGCTGGAGCCGGTCGGCAAGACCGAGGCACGGGCCGGCGAGGGCGGCATCGTGACCGCAAAGACCAGCTTCCGGATCGCGCTGCCGGAGGTCCGGAGCGACCTGCCGCTCGCCGACAAGCTCAACCTCGGCGGCCCCGACTGCAAGACGGACGTCATCACGACCACGCTCACGAGCACCGAGCCGCTCAGCCTGACCGAGGCCTTCCCGATGAAGGCCACGTTCACCATCCCCGAGATCACGGGGTGTCCGAAGGTTCTCACGATCCCGCTGAGCAACTGGGCGCTCAACACGCTGATGGGCGGTGAGGGCAACACCCTCGACCTCATGGTCGGCCCGATCACCACCGTCCCCGGCCAGAACCCGGCCCCCGCCCCCGCCCCGAAGCCGGTCGCCGTCACCAAGTCGGCGTCGACGGTGAAGGCGACCGCCAAGAAGATCGCGTACGGCAAGGCCGGCAAGGTCAAGGTCGCCGTCCGCTCGTCTCGCAAGGCGTCCGGCACGGTCCGCGTCTACAAGGGCAAGAAACTGCTTGCCACCAAGCGGCTCGCCAACGGCAAGGCGACCGTCACGCTGCGCAAGAAGGCGCTGAAGGCCGGCAAGCACCGGCTGCGCGTCGTCTATGCGGGCAGCTCCACCGTCCGCGGGTCCAACGGCAAGGTCGTCGTCCGCGTCGTCAAGCGCTGACCCTCGAGACGCTGCGGGCGCCTGGCCTCAGGCGTCCGCAGCGTCGCCGTCCGCAGCGTCGCCGTCCGCAGCGTCGTCGTCCACCGCTGGCGGCCCGTCACGCAGCAGATCGACGAACCCCTCCTCGTCGAGGATCGTCAGCCCCAGCTCCTCGGCCTTGGCCGCCTTGGAGCCCGCTGCCTCTCCGACCACCACGAAGCTCGTCTTCTTGGAGACCGACCCGGCGGACTTGCCACCGCGCGCCAGGATCGCCTCCTTGGCCTCGTCCCGGGTGAATCCCTGGAGCGAGCCCGTGACGACGATCGTCATGCCTTCGAGCGTCCGGGTGATCGACTCGTCCCGCTCGTCGGCCATGCGCACGCCGGCGGCCGCCCACTGCTCGACGATCTCGCAGTGCCACGGAACCGTGAACCACTCCGCCACCGAGGCGGCGATCGTCGGGCCGACCCCGTCGACGGCGGCGAGCGTCTCGGCGTCGGCCGCGCGGATCGCGTCGATGCTGCCGAGCTCGGCGGCCAGCGCGCGAGCGGCGGTCGGCCCGACATGGCGGATCGACAGCGCGACGATCACCCGCCACAGGGGCTGCTGCTTGGCGTTGCCGAGGTTGTCGAGGAACCTGCGCCCGTTGGCCGACAGCACACGATCGCCCGCACCGGCCTCCTTCTCAGCCTTCTTGGCGGCGCGGGTGAACAGCGGGACGCGCAGCAGGTCGGCCTCGTCGAGCGCGAACAGCCGCCCCTCGTCCTCGAGCACCTCTGCGTCGAGCAGGGCGCTCGCGGCCTCATAGCCCAGCACCTCGATGTCGAGCGCACCCCGGCTGCCGACGTGGAACAACCGCTCGCGGAGCTGGGCCGGGCAGTGGCGCGTGTTGGGGCACCGCAGGTCGGCGTCGCCCTCCTTGGCGGGTGCGAGGTCAGTCCCGCAGGACGGGCAGGTCGTCGGCATCACCCACGGCTCGGCGTCGTCCGGACGCAGCGCGAGGACGGGCCCGACGATCTCCGGGATCACGTCACCGGCCTTGCGCAGGACGACGGTGTCGCCGGGGCGGACGTTCTTGCGGGCCACCTCGGACGCGTTGTGCAGCGTCGCCATCTCGACGGTCGAGCCGGACACGAACACCGGCACCATCACGCCGTACGGGGTGACCCGGCCCGTCCGGCCGACGTTGACGCGGATCTCAAGGAGCGTCGTGTTGACCTCCTCGGGCGGGTACTTGTAGGCGATCGCCCACCGCGGCGCCCGCGAGGTCGAGCCGAGCGCGCGCTGGAGTGCGATCTGGTCGACCTTGATGACGATGCCGTCGATGTCGTGCTCGACGTCGTGGCGGTGCTCGCCGTAGTAGCTGATGAACTCCTCGACCTCACCCATCGTCGGGAGGACCTTCATCCGGTCGCTGGTCGGCAGCCCCCAGGCGGCCAGCGCGGCGTACGCCTCGGACTGCCGCTCGGGCACGTAGCCCTCGCGGTCGCCGATGCCGTGGCAGACCATCCGCAGCGGGCGCGTCGCGGTGACACGCGGGTCCTTCTGGCGCAGCGACCCCGCGGCGGCGTTGCGGGGGTTGGAGAACGGGGTGTTGCCGGCCTCGCTCCAGGCGGTGTTGAACTCCTCGAACGCCTGCGTCGGGAAGAAGATCTCACCGCGCACCTCGAGCAGCGCGGGCACCGGGTGGTCGTCAGAGGGTGTCAGCCGGTGTGGGATGCCCTCGATCGTCCGGACGTTCGCCGTGACGTCCTCGCCGACCGTGCCGTCGCCGCGTGTCGCCGCTCGTACGAGGCGACCCTGCTCGTACGTCAGGTTGATCGCGAGCCCGTCGACCTTGAGCTCGACCAGGAAGTCGCTCTCGGTCCCGGCCTCCTTCTCGACGCGCGCGCCCCAGGCAGCGAGCTCCTCGAACGAGAAGCAGTTGTCGAGGCTCTCCATGCGACGGCGGTGGCGCACCGCCGAGAACGCCTCGGAGACCGTGCCTCCGACGGTCTGCGTCGGTGAGTCCGGGGTCCGAAGCTGGGGGAACTCGTCTTCGATCTCACGCAGCTCGACCATGTGGCGGTCGTACTCGGCGTCGGAGATCGTCGGGGTGTCGTCGACGAAGTAGCGGGTGCGTGCCTGCTCGATGATCTCGCTCAGCTCGGCATGGCGCGCCCGCGCGGCGGCCTCGTCGGGCGGGCTCTCGATGGGCTGATCCGTATCGGGTTCATCCAAGCTGGGCACGGGCGACAATCTACCCCTGGACACCGACACGGGTCCGAGGAGAATGGGGCCGAAGGAGGCGCCCATGGGCTGGTATCGCGAGCACGTGGTCCCCCGCATCGTCGACGTCGCGTGCGGCACGAAGAACACCGACCCCTCCCGCGAGCGCGCGTGCACGGGACTGTCGGGCGACGTGGTCGAGATCGGGTTCGGGAGCGGCCTCAACACCCGCTTCTACCCACCCTCCGTACGCTCGGTCGCCGCCGTCGAGCCGGCTGACCTCGCGTGGCGGCTGGCGCAGCCACGCGTCCAGGCGTCCACGGTCCCGATCCGGCGGGTCGGGCTCGACGGCCAGGCGCTGCCGCTGGCGGACGACTCGTTCGACGCCGCGCTGAGCACGTGGACGATGTGCACGATCCCGGATCTCGACGCCGCCCTCGCCGAGCTGCGGCGCGTCCTACGTCCCGGTGGCACGCTCCACTTCGTCGAGCACGGCCTCGCCCCGGACGAGTCCGTACGCCGCTGGCAGCACCGCCTCGAGCCGGTCCAGAAGCGGGTCGCCGGCGGCTGTCACCTCACGCGCGAGATCGTCGACAGCATCACCGACGCCGGGTTCGAGGTCGCGGAGGTCGACAGCTTCTATGAGGAGGGCGCGCCGAAGTTCTTCACAGCGCTCTCGGTCGGCGTCGCCGTCAACCCTCCCGCCGTCACCGCACCTTGAGCGTGAGCGTCTTGGACCGGTACGGGAGGACGTAGCCGTTCGGGTCGATCTGCACCCGGAGCTTCTGGGTGCCCTTGCGCGAGGTCGGGATGCGGATCGTGACCTTGTTGTTGAGCTTCTTGGTCATCTTGGCCGAGCGCAGCACCTTGCCACCCCGATAGACCAAGACCCGTCCGGTGATGCGCGAGTAGCCCGGCGCCGTCGCTTTCACCCGGAGGACGACCTTCTTGCCGCGCTTGACCTTCTTGGCGCTGAGCTTGCGGGAGACCTTGAGCTTGGCCTTGTGGATCGTCGCCGCCTTCGAGATCGTCGGCGCCGCGTGAAGGTTGGCGGACCCTCCGTACGAGACCGTCACCGTACGGCGCTTGGTGCGGTTCGCGGGCAGACGCACGTCGGCGTAGCCGCCGGACAGCGCCTTCTGGCCCACGACCCTGCCGCCCTCGCGGACGACGACGGTCCCGGTGGGATGCTGGCCGTTGGCGGCCGCACGCACGCGCAGCACCGGCTGAGCCCGCCAGCGCGGCACGCCCACGTACGAGGCCGAGAGGGCGCTGCGTCCCTTCGCCACCGCAAGGGTCGCCGCGCTCGTCGCCGACGACGGCGCGATCGCGTAGTGGCCGTCGTACCGGGCGACGAGGCGGTGCGTCCCGGCGGCGAGGTCTCGGCGCAGCCTCACCGTGGCGGTGGAGAAGTCTCCCGTCGACGACATCGCCACGGTCGCCCGTCCCATGACCGTCGAGCCGGACAGGATCGTCACCGTTCCGCGCGGCTTGACGTTGGCCCCGTTCACCGTGACGCGCGCCGTCACCTGGTCGCCCGAGGTGACCGAGGTCTTGTCGTACGTCGCCGACGTGGTCGTCGCCGCGCGGACCACGGAGACGACGAACGTCCCGCTCTGCCCCCAGGCGACCGCGGCGTCGCCGCTGTAGAGCACGGCCAGGCGGCGCGCGCCGGCATACATCAGCTTCGGCAGCTTGATCGACGCCTTGCCGGCCGCGTCAAGGGTGGTCTCGCCGAGCACGTCGCCACGCTGGGTGTCGAAGATCTGGACCGAGCCCGTCGGGACCCGGCCGGCGGCAGTGACCCCGACGGCGACGTCCGTGCGGTTGCCGCCGACGGTGTAGGTCGTCGGGACCGCCGAGGCGGTGATCGTCGGCTTGAGCCCGGAGTTCTTCATGACGGCGTTGACCCTGGTGCGGATCGTGCCCATCTTGGCGTAGAGGTTGCGTCCTGGGCAGGCCGTCTGGCCGACGTCGCGGTGGCCGACGATCTTGGGCTTGACGACCTTCTTGCCCCTGTTGGTCGTGAACGTCCGGGTGCCGGTCGGGACGACGTGGTTGAGCGAGAACTTCCAGGCGATGACGCGCGAGACGGTCTCGACGACCGCCGACGAGGCAGCGGCCGACTCGAAGTTGCCGAGGACCGAGACGCCGAAGGTCGTGGTGTTGTTGTTGAGCGCGTGTGCACCCACCACGTTGCGGGTCAGACCGCCCCAGCGGCCCTCCCACGCCCGGCCCCACTTGTCGACGACGACGTTGTAGCCGATGTCACGCCACTTCAGCGCCTTCACGTGGTAGGCGTAGATCGCCCGGATGACCGAGGGCACCTCGGCCTGCGTATAGGAGTTGGAGCCGGCTGTGTGGTGGACGACCGCACCCTGCACCTTGCCGTAGTCGGGCGCGGACTTGTCGCGGATCCGCTCGTCGGCACCCCACGTCGCGCGCGAGCGGATGGTCGGCATCGGCGTCGCGGCCTCCGCAGCGGCGAGCGGCTTCGCCTCCTTGGTGGTCGTGCTGCCGAGGTCGAGGAGATCGACCTGGACGTCCGCAGGGGCGTCGCCGTCGGACGTGGCGACCTTCACCTGGACGGCGTCCGACGGGCCGACGATCAGCGGGGCGGTGCCGGCGCGGGCCTTCGCGGCCTCGCGGGTGCCCGGGTCAGGGCCGTCGTCGGAGACGTCGTCCAGCCTGTACCAGTCGGTCCAGCCCGACTCCTCGCGCGTCCGGACGTACGTGAGGACCTCTCCCTCGACCGAGCCCGTGTCCCAGGTGACACCGGCGACGCGGAACTCATCGGTCGGCAGCTTCGGGGTGTCGACGGCGGTCGCGACCTCACGGGTGGGATCAGGCGCGGGCGTCCCGTCCTGGGCAAGCGCACCCTCGACCGGTGGCTCGGTGCTCGGTCCCTGCGCGCCGTCGACCGCGTACGAGGCGAGCGTGTGGCGATGCGGATCCGGTGTCGTGCCGACCACCACCGTCTCGCTCCACGAGATCACCGGGATCGCGACGAGCCCTGCCACCGCCAGTGGCAGCACGGCGAACGCAGTCTTGATCCGAGACGTCATAGGGGGCCCCCAAGCCAGTGTGTTCCTCCAGGCAGGGTACGTGAGGCGCGCCGCTCCGCGACTCGGAACGGCGTCAGAGGTGTGCCGCGTCCGCGAGCACCTTCAAGATACGTCGTGCCTGGTCAGGAGGGCTTCCGGCCAGCCCGCAGGTGGGCGTGAGCACCGCCCTGGGGATCACGTCGGCGTCACCGAAACCCAGGGCGGCGAAGAACGCGTCGGCCGTACGGCGCAGCGCGCTCGGATCGAGATGCGTGTCGGGAATACCCGGCCAGAGGTCCACGCCCGTCTCGAAGACGGCGGCGAACGCGTCGTACGACCGAGGCGCCACGAGCCGGAGGTCGAACGAGACCGCCTCGAAGCCCGCCCCGCTCAGGAGGGTGACCGGGATGTCGGAGGCACAGCTGTGCACGACCGGACGGCCTCCTGCGCCGCGGATCTCGCAGACGACCTCGCGAAGTGCGGCGTCAGCCTCCGGCTCGTGGATGCGGCGGTGCCGACCGATCCCGCTGGCGGTGGGGATCTGCCCGTCGAGGACGGCCCGTACGCCCGGCTCGTCGACCTGGACGACGACCGAGGCGCCGGCGACCCGTCGCCCCACCTCGAGGACGTGGGCGCCGATGCCGGAGGCCAACGACTGGGCGAGCTCGCGGCGCGCACCGTGGTCGGCGAGGACGCGGTCGCCGCGCGGTCGTTCCATCGTGGCAGCGAGGGTCCACGGGCCAGGGACCTGGATCTTGAGGTCGCCCTCATACCCCTGCAGCTCCTCCTCGAGGACGTCGAGGTCCTGCGCGAGCAGCGACCGTGCCCGGCGCTGGTCGTGCCCCGGGTTGTCGGTAAGCCGCCACCCTGCGGGCTGGAGGTCGGCGCCGATCCCATCGAGCAGGGCCGCGCCGCGCCCGATCATGCCCGCACCGTCGCCGCGTGCAGGGAGCTCGGGCAGGAAGGGGAGGTCGGGGCACGTCTCGGCGACGAACCGCACGACACCCCGGAAGTCCTCCCCCGGCATCGATCCGACACCGGTGGCTCTCATGCGTGCTCCTTGTTGTTGTCGCGCGAATGCCCCACCGGTCACCGCTCGGTTGCGGAAGCGGTGGCGTCGGCGCGGGTCGTCGCGGCGATGGTCGCGGACCCGACGACGCGCGTGCCGTCGTACAGGACAGCCGCCTGGCCGGGTGCGATCCCGTACGCGGGGTCGTGAAGGGTGAGGTGGACGCGATCGCCGTCGTCGCGGCGTTCGACGCGTACGGTCGCGCGGTGCTCGTCGCCGTGCGCGCGCAGCTGGACCGTGCAGTCGACCTCGCCCTCGGGCGGCGTGCCGCACCACAGCGGCCGGATCCCCTCGATCACCCCGACCGCGAGGTGCTCGCGCGGACCGACGGTCACGGTGCCGGAGACCGGCTCGATGTCGAGGACGAAGCGCGGCCTGCCGTCGGCGGCGGGGCGCCCGAGCCGCAGCCCGCGGCGCTGCCCGATCGTGTAGGCGAAGGCGCCGTCGTGCGCGCGCAGGACCTCGCCGGCCTCGTCGACGATCACGCCCGGCTTCGTGCCGAGCTTGTCGTGGAGCCACCCGGGGGTGTCACCGTCGGCGACGAAGCAGATGTCGTGGCTGTCGGGCTTGTGGGCCACCTGGAGCCCGCGACGCTCGGCCTCACGGCGTACCTCGTCCTTGGTGTCGGTGCCCAGCGGGAAGAGCGAGTGCGCGAGCTGGTCGGCAGTGAGCACGCCGAGCACGTACGACTGGTCCTTGGCGTGGTCGGCAGCGCGGTGCATCGCGACCACGCCGTCGGCCCCGGTCTCGAGCCGCGCATAGTGCCCGGTGACGACGGCGTCGAACCCGAGCGCGAGCGCCCGGTCGAGGACGGCGGCGAACTTGATCTTCTCGTTGCAGCGCAGGCACGGGTTGGGCGTACGGCCGGCGGTGTACTCGGCAACGAAGTCCTCGACGACCTCGTCGTGGAACTCGTCGCTCATGTCCCACACGTAGAACGGGATGCCGATGGCGTCGGCGGCGCGGCGGGCGTCGTTGCTGTCCTCGATCGAGCAGCAGCCGCGGGCGCCGGTCCGGTAGGACTTCGGGTTGCGCGAGAGGGCGAGGTGGACGCCGGTCACGTCGTGGCCCGCGTCCTTGGCGCGCGCGGCGGCGACGGCGGAGTCGACCCCGCCGGACATCGCGGCGATGACGCGCATCAGGCCCTCGCCCCGACCCGGGCGGCGGCACGCGCCCGCTCGTACACACCGGGAAGGGCGGTGAGCAGGCGGTCGACGTCCGCCTCGGTGCTGGTGTGGCCGAGGCTGAAGCGCAGCGAGCCACGGGCCGCGAGCTCGTCCATGCCCATGGCGAGAAGGACGTGGCTGGCCTGAGGGATACCCGCAGAGCAGGCCGACCCCGTCGAGCACTCGATGCCCTGGGCGTCGAGCAGCATGAGCAAGGAGTCGCCCTCGGCTCCCGGGAACGTCACGTGGGCGACGTGCGGGAGCCGGTGCTCAGGCCCCGCCTCGGGGTCCCCGTTGACGACCGCCTCCGGGATCGCCGTACGGAGCCCGTCGACCAGGTGCATACGCAGGGTCTCGAGGCGCGCCGCCTCTTCGTCGCGACGGCCGACGGCGAGGTCGAGGGCGGCCGCAAACGCGGCGATCGCGGCGGTGTTGAGCGTGCCGGAGCGCAGGTCGCGCTCCTGCCCGCCGCCGTGCAGCAGAGGGACGGCGTCGAGCTCACGGCGGACGATGAGCGCGCCGACCCCGGTCGGCCCGCCGAGCTTGTGAGACGAGACCGTCATCGCGTCGAGGCCGCTGGCGGCGAAGTCGACCGGCAGGTGCCCGATCGCCTGGACGGCGTCGCTGTGGACGGGGATGCCGTAGTCGGAAGCGAGGGCGACGATGTCGGCGATCGGCTGAACCGTCCCGACCTCGTTGTTGGCCCACATGCAGCTGACGAGCGCGACGTCGGCGGGATCGCGCTCGAGCTGCGCGCGGAAGGCGTCGACGTCGAGGCGGCACCGCCCGTCGACCACCGCGAGGTCGGCGACGGCGCCCTCGTCCTTGGCGAGCCAGGTCAGCGGGTCGAGCAGCGCGTGGTGCTCGACGGCCGAGGCGATGACACGGCGACGGGCGGGATCGGCACTGCGTCGCGACCAGTACAGGCCCTTGACGGCGAGGTTGTCGGCCTCCGTGCCGCCGGACATGAAGACGACCTCGCTCGGACGGGCCCCGATCCGGTGCGCGATCAGCTCGCGGGCCTCCTCGACCGTACGCCGGGCGGCGCGTCCGGAGCCGTGCAACGACGAGGGGTTGCCGCCCTGGAGCATCGTCGCGTTCATTGCCGCGATCGCCTCGGGAACCATCGGCGTGGTGGCCGCGTGGTCGAGGTACGTGATCGGAGTCGGCACGGAAGTCATGACGAATCCAGACTAGTCGCCCACCTGTCGTGTGCGTACGGCCGCCGGGTGCGAGGGTGGGCAGATGAAGCACCTCCCCACCGGGCGGATGCGCCGGCACGAGGACCACGCGGACATCGTCTACACCCGGATCCTCCCGGCAGCGCCCACCGACGCATGGGACCAGGCGATGTTCCCTCCCCCGTTCGGCGACGAGGAGGCGACCGTCCTGACGACCGACCGTCCCGAACATGCGACGGTCCGCATCGGCGACGGCGGGCCGGTGATGGACGTCTATCTGCGCGAGCGCGACGACGGTGCGACCGACATGCAGCTGGTGCTCCACGACGTCGATGCTGCGATGCTCGGTGAGCGCGGGCCTCGCGGGGACTACCTGCTCGACCGGCTGGTCGCCCGCATGGCCGACGAGGTCGAGCCCGCTTGGGACTCCTACTACCCTGCGGGTCGGGCGTACTACGAGACGCTCGCCGCCAGCGACGAGGAGTGAGATGAGCACGACGTTCGACATCGACGGTGTGGGCACGGTCAACCGGCTCGGCTTCGGAGCCATGCGCATCACCGGCCCCGGAATCTGGGGAGAGCCCGCCGACCGTGAGGTCGCCCGGACGGTCGTACGGCGCGCCGTCGAGCTCGGCGTCGACTTCATCGACACCGCCGACTCGTACGGGCCGTTTGTGAGCGAGGAGATCATCGCCGAGGCGCTGGCGCCGTACGCCCCGGGCGTGGTCGTGGCGACCAAGGCCGGCCTCGTACGGACTGGTCCGGACGAGTGGTGGCCCGTGGGCCGCCGCGAGTACCTCCAGCAGCAGGTCGAGATGAGCCTGCGCCGCCTGCGCACCGACGTCATCGACCTGTTCCAGCTGCACCGGATCGACACG
This sequence comes from Mumia sp. ZJ430, assembly GCF_011751845.1. Taxonomy (NCBI): domain Bacteria; kingdom Bacillati; phylum Actinomycetota; class Actinomycetes; order Propionibacteriales; family Nocardioidaceae; genus Mumia; species Mumia sp. ZJ430. The sequence goes on from NZ_JAAHFK010000002.1 coordinate 795,926, forward strand.
AAGACGCCGCGCGCGGAGCAGTTCGAGACCCTCGCCCAGCTGCGCGAGGACGGCAAGGTGCGGGCCGTCGGGCTGTCGCAGGTCACCGTGGCCGACATCGAGGAGGCGCGGTCGTACGTCCCGGTGGTGACGGTCCAGAACCGCTACAACCTGGTCGACCGCTCGTCGGCGGACGTGCTCGACTACTGCACCGAGCACGGCATCGGCTTCATCCCGTGGGCACCGGTCGACGCCGGCGACCTCGCCTCGCCGGACGGGCCGGTCGATCAGGCGGCGAAGGCGTACGACGCCACGCCCGCACAGGTGGCGCTGGCGTGGCTGCTGCAGACCTCGCCGGTGATGCTGCCGATCCCGGGGACGGGGTCGGTCGCGCACCTGGAGGAGAACCTGGCGGCCGCTGAGCTCGTCCTCGACGCGGCGACCGTGGCCGAGCTCGACGCGGCGGCCTAGGCATGGACGTCTCGCTGCACCTCCCGCGCTTCGACGTCCCGGGAGGTGCAGCGGCGATCGCGCCGACGTACGCCGAGGTGGGCGCGATCGCGGACGGCGGCGGTCTGCGCGCGCTGTCGGTGATGGACCACTACTTCCAGATGGAGCACTACGCCGGCGGTGCGCCCGACCCGATGCTCGAGGCGTACACGACCCTCGCGTTCCTCGCGGCGCGGACGGAGCGCGTGGGGCTGCAGGTGCTCGTCACCGGTGTCCCGTACCGCCACCCCGGGCTTCTCGCGAAGATCGTCGCGTCGCTCGACGTCCTCAGCGGAGGTCGGGCAGGCCTCGGCATCGGCGCGGGCTGGTACGAGCGCGAGCAGCGTGGGCTGGGCGTGCCCGTGTGGCCGGCGGGCGAGCGACTGGCGCGGCTCGAGGAGACGCTGCAGATCGTGGTGCAGATGTTCGGCGACGACGACGGGCCGTACGAGGGTCGCTACTACCAGCTCGCCGAGACGCTCTGCTCCCCGAAGCCGCTCGGGCCCGTGCCCGTGATGGTCGGCGGAGGCGGCGAGCGCAAGACGCTGCGGCTGGCGGCGCAGTACGGGGACGCGTGCAACCTGTTTGCGCAGCCGGGGTACGGGACCGACGGCGTGGCGCACAAGCTCGCCGTCCTGCGCGAGCACTGCGCCGCGGTCGGGCGACCGTACGAGGAGATCCGCAAGACGATCCTGTGGAACGGGCCGGTGCCGTTCGACGGCGCGTTCACCGACACCCTCGCCTCGTACGCAGAGGTCGGCTTCGACGAGGTGTTCGTGATGCCGCCGGAGCCGGATCTGGTCGCGTTCGCGCGCGGAGTCGTCGAGCACGTCGTGGAGCCCGCGGCCGGGTTGTAGGCGTTGGCCCGGGGCCCGCGTCAGAGCCCTTGCGCGATCCTCCACGCGTCGAACGCCTGCGCTGAGGTGTGCTCGGGGGTGTACCCGAACACCGTCTTGAGCCGCGTGTTGTCGAGGACGGGCCGGTACTGGAGGAACGTCGTCTGCTCCGGGCCGTACTGCGTGAGCCGCAACGGCTTCGCGACGGCGAGCGCCCCGCGCAGCGCGACCTCCGGGATCGCGAGCGTGCCGCGCCCGAGCCGTGACGCGATCTCGTCGATCGTCAGCGCTCCGTCACCCGCGACGTTGAACGTGCCCGTCACGTCGGCGGTCACGGCGCGGACGACGATCGCGGTGAGGTCGGTGTCCCACACGAACACGAACGGCGAGTCGGACCCGGCGATCTTGAGCAGCCGCTTCTTGCGGAACAGGTCGGTGATCTGGTTGTCGACCCGCTCCCCCAGGATCGTGCCGATCCGCAGGACGGTCTGCTCGAGCGCGGGGTGGTCTCGCCTGGCCTCGGCGAGCAGCTCCTCGACGAGCCGCTTGTGACGGCTGTACGCGAAGGCGTCGTTGCCTCGTACGGGCTGGTCCTCGGTGATCCAGGCGGGGTTGTCGGCGTGGTAGCCGTAGGCGGCGCCGCTGGAGGACACGACGACGCGCCGTACCCCGTGTGCCACCGCGGCGTCCAGGACGTGGCGGCTGCCCTCGACGTCGACGCGGTACGCGACGTCGTCCGTCATGCCCGGCGGCGGGTTCACGATGGAGGCGAGGTGGACGATCGTGTCGATCTCGTGCTCGGCAACGGCGTCGGAGACGGCCGCGGCGTCGGTGACGTCGAGGTGCGCGTACGTGACGCCGTCGACGCGCTCGTGTGGGTCGCGGACGTCGCCGCTCACGACCAGCGCGACTCCGGGGTCGGCCGCGAGGCCGGGGACGACGGACGAGCCGAGGAAGCCGGAGCCGCCGGTCACCAGGACACGTCGGCTCATGCCGGGACCCCCTTCTTGTCGGCGCGCACAGGCCTTCGCGCCCAGAGGGTCGCGACGACGAGTCCCGCGATGATGTCCCAGATCCCCCACCAGGCAGCGACCAGCGCCATGCCGCCGAGCCCGTCAAAGAACTCGAAGACGAGCAGCAGCCCGAGCCCGGCGTTGCGGATGCCGACCTCGAACGTCATCGCGCGGGTGCTCCGGTCGGACAGACGGGCCCCGCGTGCGATGCCGTACCCGAGCGCCATCGCGAGCGCGTCGTGCAGGAACACCGCGAGGACGACGACCCCGATGTAGTCGACGAAGACGTCCCAGTTGCTGGAGATCCCGACCAGGATGATCGCGCCGAGCGCCAGGAACGCGACCTTGCTGACGATGCCATGGGCACGGGCGGCGACCTTCGGCCAGAGCCGGGCGATCGTGATGCCGAGGACGAACGGCAGGCCGATCACGAGGAGGACCTCGCTGAGCATGTCCCACGGGCTCACCTCGATGTCGGCGAGGAAGTCCTGGCCCGTCGGATGGAGCCCGCCCCAGAACGCGAAGTTCAGTGGCATGAGAAAGATCGCCAGCACGTTGCCGACCGACGTCATCGCGACGGACAGGGCGACGTCGCCGCGGGCGCGGTGGGTGAGGATGTTCGAGACGTTGCCCGGCGGGCAGCACGCCACGAGGATCATGCCGAGCGCGACCGAGCCGCGGACGTTGAGCATCAGCGTGAGGACGAACGTGATCGCGGGCAGCAGGAGGAACTGCCCGGCGATCGCGACCCCCATCGCCACCGGCTTGCGGGCGGCCGCGCGGAAGTCCTCAAGCCGGGTGTCGAGCGCGATGCCGAAGAGGATCGTGCCGATGACGATCTTGAGCAGCGTGAGGGACGACTCGTTGAACGAGATGCTGATCGCGTCGACGTCGGCTGCCGAGAGGAGGGCGAGGTCGGTCATGAGAGCTCCTCGATCGCGGCGCGGACCGCCGTACGGTAGGCGTCTTTGTTGACGTAGTACGACATGCGCTCCAGCCCGAGGTAGCGGTAGCCGCCCGACAGGTCCGGGAGCGGGCCCCGGGACTTGGCCTCGAAAGCCGCGGCCTGGGCGGGACGGTGCTGCTTGGCGTCGAGGTACGACGCGACGAGCTCGGCCTGCTCGTACCGGCCCTGCCAGCCGAGGCCGGACGCCTCGACCATGCCCATGACGAACAGGCCTTCGGCGGCCGGCGTGAAGATGTTGAGGTAGAGCTGCGGCGACCAACCGTTCCAGCGCAGGAGTGCGGGATCGACGAAGGGGTAGTGCAGCCGGTAGCCGGTGGCGAGGACGATCACGTCGTAGTCGCGGGTGGTCCCGTCCGCGAACGTCACGGTGGCCTCGTCCACGTGGTCGACGTCGGGCTTGATGCTGAGGTCGCCGTGGCCAAGGTGGTGGAGGATCAGCGAGTTCACGATCGGGTGGGACTCGTAGATCTTGTAGTCGGGCTTCGGGAAGCCGAGCTTGACCGGGTCGCCGGTGAAGAGCTTGAGCACGCGGGTGTCGATCGCCTGCTTGATCCGCGGCGGGAGCGGCTTGCCCTGGTTGAGCGTGTCGGCGGGCTTGCCGAACAGATACTTCGGGACGAAGTAGTAGCCGCGCCGCACGCTCATGTCGACCGACTCGGCGTGGTGGACTGCGTCGACGGCGATGTCGCATCCGGAGTTGCCCGCGCCGATGATGAGCACGCGCTTGCCGGCGAAGACGGTGGCCTTCTTGTAGGCGCTGGTGTGGACGATCTCGCCGTCGAAGTGGCCCTTGAGCTGCGGCACGTTCGGCTCCGACAGCGTGCCGTTGGCGAGGACGACACCAGCGACGCGGTCCTCGCCTGTTCCCTCGCCGGTCGAGCCTGTCGAGACCCGCCCTCCCCCGCCGGTCGAGCCTGTCGAGACCCACGACACCACCCACCCCCCGTCCGGATGCGGCTCGACCCGCGTCACCTCCGTACCGAAGCGGTAGCGCTCGCGCAGGCCGAACCGGTCGGCGTACTCGTGGAAGTAGCGCTTGAGCTCGCGGTGGCTCGGGTAGTCGGCGACGTCGTCACGCATCGGGTGCTCGGCGAACTGCGTGGTCGTCTTGGACGAGATGAGGTGCGCCGATTCGTACACCGTGCTGCGCGGTCCGTCGATGTCCCACAGTCCGCCGACGTCGTCCCCCATCTCGTACCCGAGGACGTCGAAGCCGCGCTTCGTCAGGGCGCGGGTGGCCGCGAGACCCGACGGCCCGGCGCCGATGACGGCGTACGGAAGGGCCGGCACGGCATCGCCGTCCGATGTGATCTTGGACACGCGCCTCAGTGTGCCAGACGGTTTGCGGGCCCCCGGCCGCATCCCAGGAGATCCTCCGGTCACGCCGCCTTCCGCTCACGGTGACCGGAATATCGCAGTCGCGCGTGCGACCACCGCGCGTCTCAGTGGAAGTCGCGCGACGTCGTTCGCATCGTGATCGGCAGCCGCTCCAGCCGGTCGGCGTGCAGGTTGGTCGCGCCGTCGCGCCGCTCGACGATCCCGCGGACGACCAGCGCGCTGGAGTCGCGGGCGATCCGCCGGTAGCGCGCCCACAGGCCCGCCGTACAGATCACGTTGAGCATCCCCGTCTCGTCTTCGAGGTTGAGGAACGTCACCCCTCCCGCGGTCGCCGGCCGCTGCCGGTGCGTGACCAGGCCCCCGACCTCGACACGCGAGCCCGGCTCCACCCCCGCGAGGTCTGCCACCCGCAGCACCCCTCGTACGCGCATCGCCTCGCGCACGTGGTCCATCGGGTGGCTGTCCGGCGCGATCGCCGTCGCCCACAGGTCGGCCATCGTGATCTCGGCGTCGCTCATGCCCGGCAGCATCGGCGCCCCGCTGAGCACCGTCGTCCCCTCGAGCTGGCCGGGGCTCTCCTGAGCGGCGGGCCCCGCGGACCACAGCGCCTCGCGACGCGACAGCCCGAACCCCTCGAACGCCCCCGCGGTCGCCAGCGCCTCGACCTGGGCGGCGCTCAACGCGACACGGCGGGTGAGATCGGTCATCGAGGCGTACGGTCCGCCGCGGGCGCGTTCGGCGACGATCCGCATCGCGGCGTCCTCGCCCACCGAGGTGACTCCGGCGAGCCCGAGCCGTACGACGAACCGCCCGTCGCGGCGGTGCCACGTGTGGTCGAACGGGACGCTCGCGTCAAACTCCCCGACCGGCGGCTGGTCCTGGACGAGGCACGCGTCGTGCCCGGCAGAGTGACTCGCGGGTGAAGCCTCGAGGTCGACTCCGGCGCCGGACAGGTTCACGTCGGGCCGCAGCACCTCCACCCCGTGGTGCCGCGCGTCCGCGACCAGGCTCGCCGGCGAGTAGAACCCCATCGGCTGCGCCCGCAGCAGCCCCGCGAGGAACGCGCCCGGATAGTGCAGCCGCAGCCACGTGCTCGCGTACACCAGCAGCGCGAAGCTGATCGAGTGCGACTCGGCGAACCCGAAGCTCGCGAACGCCTCGATCCGCAGGTAGATCTCGTCGGCGAGGTCGCCGGTGATGCCGTGCGCGGCCATGCCCGCGTACAGCTTGGCGCGGAGCCGCTCGATCTTCTCCACGCCGCGCTTCGACCCCATCGCGCGACGCAGCAGATCGGCGTCGTCGCCGGTGCAGCCGCCGATCTGCATCGCGATCTGCATGAGCTGCTCCTGGAACAGCGGGACGCCGAGGGTACGACGCAGCACAGGCTCGAGCGCCGGGTGGAGGTAGGTAATCGGCTCCTGCCCCGTACGCCGCCGGATGAACGGGTGCACCGCGCCACCCTGGATCGGGCCCGGTCGGATCAGCGCGATCTCGCACACCAGGTCATAGAACTCGCGCGGCTTCAGCCGGGGCAGCGTCCCGATCTGCGCCCGGCTCTCCACCTGGAACACCCCCACCGAATCTCCGCGGCAGAGCTGGTCGTAGACGCCCTTCTCCTCCTTCGGGATCGACGCCAGGCTCCACTGCTCGCCGATGTGCTCGGCCACGATGTCGAAGGTGTGCTGGATCGCGCCGAGCATCCCGAGCCCAAGCAGGTCGAACTTGACCAGCCCCATCCACGCGCAGTCGTCCTTGTCCCACTGCAGGACGGTGCGGTTCTCCATGCGCGCGTGCTCGATCGGGCACACCTCCCCCACCGGCCGGTCGGTGAGCACCATGCCGCCGGAGTGGATGCCGAGGTGTCGCGGCGCCTTGAGGAGCTCCTCGGCCAGGTCGAGCACCGGCTCCGGCACGTCCTCGGTGGCCTCGTCGCGCGGCAGGCTGCTCCAGCGGTCGATCTGCTTGGACCACGCGTCCTGCTGCCCCTGGGAGTAGCCGAGCGCCTTGGCCATGTCGCGGACGGCGGACTTCGGCCGGTACGAGATGACGTTGGCGACCTGCGCGGCGTTGTGACGTCCGTACTGGGCGTACACCCACTGGATCACCTCCTCGCGCCGGTCGGAGTCGAAGTCCACGTCGATGTCGGGCTCCTCCTCGCGGCTCGCGGACAGGAACCGCTCGAACGGCAGGTCGAACTTCACGGAGTCGACCGCGGTGATCCCCAGGGCGTAGCAGACCGCGGAGTTCGCCGCGGAGCCTCGGCCCTGGCAGAGGATCCCGCGGCCCTTCGCGAACGCAACGATGTCGTGGACGATCAGGAAGTAGCCCGGGAAGTCGAGCTCCTCGATCACCGCGAGCTCAGCCTCGAGCCGCTCGTACGTGCTGGGCGGCGCGTCCGCGTACAGCTCCGCCGCCCCCTTCCGTACGAGCGCGCGCAGCCACGACATCGGTGTGTGACCGGCGGGGACCTTCTGCTTCGGCAGTCGCGGCTTGGCCCGCCGCAGCTCGAACGCGAGGTCGGCGGCGATGTCGACGGTCCGCTCCATCGCCCCGGGATAGCGGGCGAACAGGCGCGCCATCTCGGCCCCGGAGCGCAGGTACGGGGGCCCGGCCGCGGGCAGCCAACCGTCCATCGCGTCTAGGCTGCGGCGCGCACGCACGGCAGCGACCGCCCCCGCGAGCCTGCGATCGGCCGGCGTCGCCGCGTGGACGTTGCCGGTCGCCACGGTGGGCAGCCCCAGGCGGTTCGCGACCGCTGCGAGCGCGTCGTTGCGGACCGAGTCGTACGGGTCGCCGTGATCAGTGAGCTCGACGAGGACCTGGTCGCCGCCGAACAGGTCGAGCAGCGCGCGGACCGCCTTCTCCGCCGCCACGTCGTCGACCTCCGCGCCGGACGGGCCCACGAGCGCCTGGCGTACGGCGCCCTTGCGGCACCCGGTCAGCACCATCGCGTGCCGGCCGAGGCGGTCGGCGAGATCGTCGAGGTCGTACGACGGTCGCCCCTTCTCGCCACCGGCCAGGTGCGCAGCGGTGAGTGCGCCGGCGAGCCGGTGATAGCCCTCCTGGCCACGCGCGAGCACCAGCAGGTGCGTACCCTCGGGGTCGGCGCTGGCCTGCCGAGGGCTCGTCAGCCGGGCGCCGTCGGGCGCCAGCGACAGCTCCGCCCCGAACACCGTCGGCAGGCCGTGCATCGCGGCCGCCTCCGCCATCCGCACCACCCCGTAGAAGCCGTCGTGGTCGGTCAGTGCCAACCCGGCCAGCCGCAGCCTCACCGCCTCCTCGACCAGCGCCTCGGGACTGCTCGCGCCGTCCAGGAAGCTGAAGTCGGAGTGGGCGTGCAGCTCCGCGTACGGGACGTACGGCTCGTCGGGCACGGGCGCGTCGACCGCGTCGGAAGGCTCGTACGGGGCTCGCTTGCGCGAGAACGCCGGCCCGTCCCCGCCGTCGGGGACGTCGAAGTCGCTCGACTCCTCGGGCAGCAGCCGACCCGACAACCGTCGCTCGAGCTCCGACCACGGCATGTCCGGGTTGTTGAACCCCATCAGCCGATCACCTCCTCCCTGACGTCATACGTTCTGCGGGTCGGGACCCCCGTTCCGTATGACGTCCCGGCCCGTCCGGGCGGTCAGTCGTACCGCGCCTCGACGCACCAGGTGCCGTCGCTGACCCGCAGCAGCCACGCGCTGCCGTCGACGCCGACCACCTGGAACCGCGCCGCCCGCACCGCCTGGTCGGCGTCCCACCAGCGCTCGTCGACCGGCCACGGCCCGGCCCATGCGGCGACAGGCTGCAGTCCCTGCGCCGGTCGACCCTCCACGCCGAACCGTGCCGGCGCCGCCGTCACCATCCCCCGCGCGCTCACCGTGACCTGCTGGCCCGAGGCCCCGACCACCTGCGCCGGGCGCGGCGGGTCGTACACGGTCGCCGGAGCCGGAGCGGGCAGGCTGCCCGGCCACGGCGGGCTCGCCGACCGGTCAGCCGTGAGCGGGTCACCCCAGGGCACCAGCGTCTGCCGGTCCGCTGGGCCCCGTCCGCCCCCGACCACCGCCGACAGCACCGCCTCCCGGCCGAGCATGCTCTGCACCTTTGAGGCAGCCCGGTGGACCCGCGCGTCGGCGCCGCTCCCCCACAGGCCCTCGGCATGGTCGGTGACCGGGGCGACGTCGGCGGGGACGAACCTCACCGCGCTCACCGGTGCGGCCACTGCCGACACGGCCCCTGCCTGCAGCTGCCAGCGCACCCGGTCGACGAGATCGCCGGCGTCGAACCATCGCGGGTGCAGCCATTGCCGCTCGGAGGTCTCACCGCGTTCGGTGTGCACCTCGATCCAGACGCTGGTGCACACCATCTGCCGCGCGGCGACCGCGGACACGAACGTCTCGGCCGTACGACGCACGCTGAAGGCGACCGCCTCCGCGTCCTCGAGCGGCGGCTCGAACGTCACCTCGCGCTCCAGGTCCGAGGGCGGGCGCCGCCCCGCGAAGGGACGGTCGTCTACCCCCCGGGCGAGCCGGTGGGCGAGCGTCCCGTCGTCGCCGAAGCGGGTGCGCACGTCGGTCTGCGGCAGCGCCGCGAACGCGCCGAGCGTGCGCAGCCCGAGACGCTGCAGCAGACTCACCAGGTCGGGCCGGTCGAGCACCCCCACCGGCAGGTCGCGCAGGAACGCGCCCGCCTCCCCCGGCGGGACGACCACGCTGCCTTGCGGGAGCGCCTGCCGCGCAGCCTGCTCGGCGGCGAACACCGCGTCGGCGACGCCGAACCGCACGTCGTCGACACCGAGCTCGACGAGCCGCTCCGCCAGCACCGCCGCCGCGTGCTCCTCGCCGCCGAAGTAGCGACCCGGCCCCGTCACCCGTACGGCGCACGTCCCCGGGCGCAGCGGCTGCACACCCGGCGCGATCTCCTCCACGGCGGCCAGTACCGGCTCGAAGGCACGGACGTCCAGGCCGGGGTCGTAGTCGAGCGTCACGAGCTCGGGACAGCGGGCCTGCGCGTCACGCATCCGCTGACCGCGCCGCACCCCGTCGGCACGGGCCGAGGCGGAGCACGCCCTCACCTCGCCGTGCTCGAACAACGCGATCGGCGCACCACGGGGCAGGTCGACACCTGCCCCGGTGTGCGTCACCGCCCGCACTGGCCAGTCCGGGCACCACAGCACGAGAGTGCGCGACATCAGCTCGCCACCTCGAGTCGGCCGGGACGACGCCAGGTGTCGTCCGCCGGGAGCGTGACGACGGGGACGTCCGGCAGGGCCGCAGCGTCCAGCCACAGCTGCGTCCGGTGGGGGCGACCCCAGCGTCCGGTCGCCGAGACGGTGACGCGGCGACGCCGCAGGTGGCCGTGGCCACCGCCCATGCCCGTCCAGCTGCTCTCGCTGACCTCCAGCCGGCCCTGCGGACGCGGCCACGCCCCCGGCCCCGTCGCGAGCACGACGAGGGTGGTCTGGTGCTGACGGAGCCTGGCCGCGACCCGCTGCGCCTCGCCATCCCGTACGGCCGTGGGCGGGCGCAGGAGGATCGCGTCGGTCACGTCGACCAGCGCCCCGACGACGTGGGGCCAGTGCTCACCGGGGGTCGGGACGAGGATCGTCCGCTCCAGCGCCACCCCGAGCGCGGCGGCCGCCTCGGCTCCCAGCTCAGGGACACCGACGACCGCGCACCACGCCCCGGCGGTCGAGGGCCCCGCCAGGAGCGCGGTGGAGAGGCTGAGCGACGCGCTCACCTCGTACGTCGCCCCGCGGAGCACACCGCCAGGGACGACCTGGCTCAGCGCAGGCAGCGTGGGCAAGCGATCGCGTACGGGCGCCGTGCCCTCCATCGCGCGGACCCGCGCGGCGAGCTGGTCGAGAACTGCTGCACCCGTCACTCCTCCATGTTCGAACACATGTTCGAAGGAGTCAAACGGGCGTCCACCTCGGGAGCTAGCCTCTCCCGTGCGAGGTACGGCTCTGGCGCGACAGCGAGTCGACCATCACCGCGAGCACGAGCACCGCACCGGTGACCATGAACCGCAGCGACGAGCTCAGGTTGAGCAGGATCAGGCCGCTCGAGATCGACTGGATCACAAGGATGCCCAGCAGGGCCGAGAACGCCGACCCACGCCCGCCGAACAGGCTCGTGCCGCCGATCACCGCGGCGGCGATCGCATTGAGGTTGACGTCGCCGGTGCCGCTGCTCTGCGAGGCGGCGGCGATCCGGCCCGCCGCCAGCAGGCCGCCGACTGCGGCCAGCGTCGAGCAGATCACGAACACCGACGTGTAGATCCGGCGCACGTTGATGCCAGCACGCCGGGCCGCCTCGACGCTGCCGCCGACGGCGAAGACGTGCCGGCCCCAGCTGGTGCGAGTGAGGGCGTAGTGCATCACCAGGACCAGCGAGACAAAGAACACGAACATCCAGCCGACGCCGCGCGACTGGTTGAGATACCAGACGGCGAAGAGCAGAGCGACCAGCAGAACACCGGCCTGGACCGCCATCACCTGGACCGACTTCGCGACCAGCCCGCGCCGGTGCCGCTCGCGGGCCAGCAGCCACTGGGAGACGAGGAATCCGCCGCACGCCACGACGACGAGCACGTACGACAGCCAGGCCGGCACGAACGACAGCTGACCGAACTGCACCAGCCACGAGTCGTACGGGAGGTTGATCGTGCCCGACGGACCGAGCACGAACAGCTGGAGTCCGAGGAACCCGAGCAGGCCGCCGAGCGTGATGACGAACGACGGGACGCCGAACCGGTTGAAGACCTGGCCATAGACCCAGCCGATCGCGACACCGACCGCCACCGCACCGACCACGGCGAAGACGAGCGGCCAGCCCTCCTTCACGAACAGGGTCGCGAAGACGGCCGCCGCCAGTCCGCTCACCGAACCGACCGAAAGGTCGATCTGACCGACCAGCAGCACGCAGACGATGCCGAGCGAGATGACCCCGACCGCCGCGGACTGCAGAAGCAGGTTCACCAGGTTGGCCGAGGACAGGAAATTGGAGTTCAGCGACTGGAAGATCACCGCAATGATGAGCAGCCCGGCGAGCACCGGGAAGGCTCCGAGGTCACCGCTGCGGATGCGGCCCCACGTGCCGGTGAGGAGTCCGCGCAGATCCTGCTGCTCGCGGACGGCTTCATCCTCGAGCTCGCGTGCGATGGTTGTCGCGCTGGGTTCGTTCACGCTGCTCACTCCTGCACGTCGTGGTTCGAAGGGGTCGAGGTCGACGCGGCGGCGATCCGGCGAGAGGCCGCGTTGTCGGTGGCGCCGGTGATCGCAGCGACGATGTCCTCCTGGGACACGTCGGCGACGGCGAACGTGCCGTTGTTGCGACCGAGCCGCAGCACCGAGACCCGGTCTGCCACGGCACGCACGTCGGCCATGTTGTGGCTGATCATGATGACCGCCAGGCCGTTCTCGCGGAGTCGCTCGACGAGGTTGAGGACCTCCGCGGTCTGCTCGACGCCGAGCGCGGCGGTCGGCTCGTCGAGGATGATCAGCTTGGGGTCGCGCAGCAGGGATCGCGCGATCGCGACGGTCTGGCGCTGACCGCCCGACAAGGATGCGATCGGGATGCGGACCGACGGGATCTTCGCCGACAGCTGCCGCAGCAGCTCCCAGGACCGGACCTCCATCTCGACCTCGTTGAGACGGGGGCCGCGGATCTCGCTGCCGAGGAAGAGGTTGCTGACGACGTCGAGGTTGTCGCAGAGGGCGAGGTCCTGGAAGACCGTCGCGATCCCGAGGTTGAGGGCGGCGTCCGGGCCGGGGATGGACACCTCGTCACCGAGGAACTCGATCGTCCCGGAGTCGGGAGCGTGCACGCCGGCGAGCGTCTTGACGAGTGTCGACTTGCCGGCACCGTTGTCGCCGACGAGCGCGAGCACCTCACCGGCCGACACCTCGAGGTCGACGTCGGTGAGAGCCGCCACCGCACCGAAGCTCTTGGACACACCCCGGAGCTGGATCACCGGTCGTGAAGACATCTGAGGTCCCTTCCTCTTCTCGTCCTGCGGGTTCATCTCAACCGCCACGGCTCGGCCTCCACGAGAGCGTGGAGGCCGAGCCATGAGGGTGCTACTTGATCGTCAGCTTCGCGCACGCCGCCGCGTACTCGGCCGTGCAGATCTGCTCCGCGGTGTAGATGCCGCCGTCGAAGATGACCTCCTTGACGTTCTCCTGCGTCACGACCGTCGGCTCGAACAGCTGCGACGGTGTGTCGAAGAGATCGGTCGTCGCCTTGGGCTCCTCGCCCTCCATCAGCGCGACGGCCACCTCGGCCGCGGCGTCGGCCACGGTCTTGATCGGCTTGGAGATCGTGTTGAACTGGTCGCCGGCGATGACGCGCTGGATCGCGGCCACCTCGGCGTCGTTGCCGGTCACCGGAGGCAGCGGCGTGAGGCCGGCCGCCTTGAGCGCGGCGATGCTGCCGCTGGCGGTGCCGTCGTTGGCGGCGACGACGCCGGCGATCTGGTCGCGGTACTTCGTGATCTGGCCGCTCACCCAGTCCTGAGCCTTCTGGGGATCCCAGTCAGGGGTGTCGAAGGACGCGAGCACCTTGGTGTCGCCGACGCCTTCCTCGGCGCCCTGCTTGATGAGCCCGGCCGCGCGGTCGGTCGGCGATCCGTTGACCATCAGGACACCGCCGGTCGCGCCGGTGCTCTTGAGGTGCTCGACCAGTGACTCAGCGATCGAGCGGCCGATGGCCTCGTTGTCGAACGAGACATAGAAGTCGGCCGGCACGTCGGTGACCGGGCGGTCGTACGTGACGATCGGGATCTCGGCGCCCTGCGCCTGCGTCACCATCGACGCCGCGGCCTTGGAGTCGACGGGGTCGAGCACGATGACCTTCACGCCCTGGGCGATCATCGACTCGACCTGCTGCTGCTGCTTCGCGGGGTCGGAGTCCGCGTTCTGGTAGAGGACCTCGCAGTCGGCGCAGAGCTCGGCGACCTTCTCCTTGAACAGCGGCGAGTCCTGCTCCTCGTAGCGGGTCGACGCGCGGTCCGGCATGAGGAAGGCGATCTGGCCGCCCGCGTCGCCGCCGCCGGAGCCGCCGTCGTCGTCGGACCCGCAGGCCGTGAGGCCCAGGGCCGCGAGAACCGCGGCGCCGCTCAGTGCGGCGATCCGCACGGGAAAGTTCTTCATGGAAGCTCCTTCGAGTCGCCGACCTGATCGGCCTCGTCCGTGGATGATGGAGAGGGCTGTGATGGCTCTCACATCAGTGGCCGGGATCGTAACATCACGTACGTTATACCTGTCAATAATCGTGATAAGTCACGACCCCCGGCATCGAACGAGGAGAAGCGATGACCGAGCAGAAGACGTCCCGCCCGTCACGGACGCAGCGGCAGCGTCAGATCATCGACACCGTCCTGACGTCGGGGTTCGCGAGCATCAGCCAGCTCGTGGAGATGACAGGCGTGAGCATCATGACGGTCCATCGCGATGTGGACGACCTGGCGTCCCGGGGCCTGGTCAGGAAGCTCCACGGAGGCGTCTCTGCGCTGCCGACGAGCGTCTTCGAGTCGAGCTCGGACTTCCGCCTGCAGCGCAACGCCGAGGCCAAGGCGGCGCTGGCTCGGACGGCCATGGAGTTCGTCGAGCCAGGGATGTCGGTCCTCCTCGACGACTCCACCACCGTGCTCGCCCTCGCAGGTCTGCTCCCCCAGTCCGCGCCGCTGACCGTCCTGACGAACTACCGCCTGGCCATGGAGACGCTGCGCGAGGAGCCGGACGTCCAGCTCATCGCGATCGGCGGCCAGTACTCCCGCACGCACGACTCCTTCATCGGCCCTCCGAGCGACACGGGCCTGGACGCGTACGCCGTCGACATCGTGTTCCAGTCGACGTCGACGGTCGACGAGACCACCGCATACCACCAGGAGCAGGACGTCGTGGTGATGAAGCGGGTGATGCTGCGGGCGGGAACCCGCAAGGTCCTCATGATCGACGGCACGAAGACGGGGCGTACGAGCCTCCACCGGTTCGTGGCGCTCTCGGAGTTCACCGACGTCATCGTCACCGACGACGCCTCGCCGGCCGTCCTGCAGGCCATGCGTGACCAGACCCGCGTGCACATCGCCGCGATTGGCTGACGGCCGCCCCGCCGGGGCTACGACAACGTCACTATCAGTTTGAGATCTTTAACAGCCAACATGTTATGGTGCGCGACGTACGTCACAAGAGCTCCGGGGTGCCGGAGAAGGAGAAGCCGATGACACGCATCCTCGCTGCCGGAGACCACTTCGTCCTCCCCGAGATGTTCGCGGAGGCGATCGCAGCCCGGGTCGACGGTGACGTGGAGGTCACGCCCCTCGCGCTCCCGTGGCCGATCGAGCCCTTCGGGCCTGTCGACGGTGTGATCGAGGCCAGCGGCACGGCGGCGGACGTGATCGCCGCACTCGGCGACGCCGAGATCGCGGTGACGCAGATGGGGCCCTTCACGGCGGAGGTCTTCCGCGCGTGCCCCGACCTCCGGTTCGTCGGCGTGTGCCGCGGAGGCCCGGTGAACGTCGACCTCGCGGCGGCGACCGAGGCAGGCGTTGTCGTCTCCTTCGCACCCGGACGCAACGCGCCCGCTGCGGCGGAGTTCGCCGTCGGGATGATCCTCGCCGCGATGCGGCGTCTCACCAGTGCCGACGCCGAGCTCCACGACGGCATCTGGCGCGGCGACTACTACACCTACGACAACGCTGGCACCGAGCTCGGCGACTCGACGGTCGGGCTGGTCGGCTTCGGCGCGATCAGCCGCATCGTCGCCCGGATCCTCCGCGCGTTCGGCGCCGACGTCCTCGCGTACGACCCCTATGTGGACGCCGCCGACAGCGAAGGCGTCGAGCTGGTCGCGCTCGACGACCTGATGCGCCGGTCCGATGTCGTCAGCCTCCACGCCCGTCTCACCGAGGAGACGCGTCACCTGATCGACCGCCGGCGCCTCGAGCTGCTCCCCCACGGCGCGGTGCTCGTCAACACCGCCCGCGGCGGACTGCTCGACTACGCGCCGCTGCCCGAGATGCTCGAGTCCGGGCGCCTCGGCGCGCTGGCGCTCGACGTGTACGACATCGAGCCCCCGCCGGCCGACTGGCCGCTGCTCAGCAGCCCACGCGTCGTGCTGTCGCCGCACCTGGCCGGGGCGACCCGTCAGACCGCGTTGCGCGCGGCTGCGATCACGGCCGACGAGACCGCCCGCTTCCTTCGTGGTGAGCCGTGCCTGCACGTCGCCAACCCCGAGGTGCTCGAGCGGCTGGAGAGCGGGCGCTCGTGATCGTCGGGGTCGACGTCGGGACCACCGTCACCAAGGCCGCGCTGATCGGCCCGGACGGGCGCGCCGTACGCTCGGCCGCTGCCCCCTCCCACCTCGTACGCCGCGGTGTCGAGGTGGAGCAGGATCTCGAAGACGTCCTGCGGACGGTCGCCGCGGTCGTTCGCGAGGTCTGCACCGGCCTCGACGTCGCCGTGGAGGCGATCGCCCTCACCGGACAGGGGGACGGGCTGTGGCTGCGCGACGCGGACGGCCACGCCGTACGCCCGCCGATCTCGTGGCAGGACGGGCGCGCGTCGTCGATGGTCGAGCAGTGGCGTGCCGACGGCGACCCGAACGGCGTCATGGCGCAGGTGTTCGCACTCACCGGGTCAGGGCTCTTCCCCGGATCACACGCGGCCCTGCTGGCGTACCTCGACACCCACGAGCCCGAGTCGCTGCGGCGGGCCGCGGTCGCGGGCTACTGCATCGACGCCGTCCTCCAACGCCTCACCGGCACAATCTCGGTCGACGCCTCCGACGCCTCGCTGCCCTTCCTCGACGTCCGCAGCCGGACCTACGTGGATGACGCGCTCGCGCTGTGCGGCGTCGGGCAGTGGCGTCACCTCCTCGCCGAGCCCGCTGCCCCGCAGACCGTGTTCGCGCTCGACGGCCACGGCGCTGCCCTCCTCGGCCTCCCCGTCGGCACCCCGGTCACCGCCGGCCCGTACGACCTCCAGGCCTGCGGCTTCGGCTCGGGCACCGTTGCCGAGCACGACGCGACGATGGTCGTCGGCACCACGCTCGCGTGCCAGGTGTTGACGACCGACGCGAAAGTACGGCCGGGGGACGACCCCGCCGGCATGTGGCTCTGCACGCCTGACCCGGCGACGTACCTGCACGTCATGCCGTCCATGGTCGGCACCGCGGGGGTCGACTGGGCGTTGCGCACGCTCGGCCTCGAGGTCACCGCGCTCGACGGCCTGCTCGACGGCAGCTCGCCCGGCGCCGGCGGCGTGCGCGCCCTCCCCTACCTGTCCGGCGCCGGCGAGCGTGCGCCCTTCGTCGACCCTCGGGCGCGCGGACGGCTCGACGGCATGACGCTGTCGACGACGCCGGCCGATCTCGTCCGCGCCGTGTGCGAGTCCGTCGCGTACGCCGCACGGCACTGCTTCGACCGGCTGGGGCTCTCCGGCGAGGTCGCTGCGTGCGGCGGTGGTACGCGGTCGCAGGCCTGGCTGCAGATCTTCGCCGACGTCCTCGGCACCGACGTCCACGTCCCCCGCGAACCCCTCGTCGGCGCCCGAGGTGCCGCGCTCGTCGCCTGGGAGGCGCTCGGCGTCGAGGTCGACATCGAGGCGTGGCGCGCCGACCGCGACGTGGTCAGGCCCTCGGCCGCGGCCGAGCAGTACGACGCCGGCTACCGCCGCTACCTCGACGACCTCACCGCCGCACGCGGATCCTGGGGCACCGGAGCGACGGCGTGACCGGGCCGCTGTGGGTCGGACTCGACCTGGGGACGCAGAGTGCGAAGGCGGTGGCCGTCGACGAGACCGGCACCGTGCACGCGTCTGCGCAGGCCCCGATCACCGGGACGCGTGACGGCGTCCGGCACGAGCAGCAGGTCGCCGACTGGGTCTCCGCCGCCCGTACGGTGCTCGGCCACCTCGCGCGCGACCTCGGGACCGCGGTCGACCAGATCGCCGGCGTCGCCCTCGACGGCACGTCCGGCACGCTCGCCGTGCTCGATTCGACGGGCCGCGCGACCGGGCCGGGGATCATGTACGACGACGGCCGCGCCGCTGCCCTCGCCGACGAGGTCGTCGCAGCCGGCCAGACGCTGTGGACCCGGCTCGGCTACCGCATGCAGCCCTCCTGGGCTCTCCCCAAGATCGTGTGGCTCGCCCGCCAGGGTCTGCCGCCCGGGGCGCGGATCGTCTACCAGACCGACGCGGTGATCTCCGCCATGACGGGGACGCCGGTCGCGACCGACTGGAGCAACGCCCTCAAGAGCGGCTTTGACCTGCTCTCCCTGGAGTGGCCCGCCGACGTCCTCACCCGCCTCGGTGTCGACCCCGACGTGCTCCCTGACGTGGTCACTCCCGGCAGCGTGCTGGGTGTCACCTCCGCAGCGTGGGCCGAGCAGACCGGCATCCCCGCCGCGACGCCCGTGGTCGCCGGCACGACCGACGGCTGCGCGGCACAGCTCGGCGCGGGCGCGCTCGCGATCGGCGACTGGCACAGCGTGATCGGGACGACGCTGGTCCTCAAGGGGGCGAGCGCGAGCCCCGTGCACGACGCGGCCGGCGCGGTCTACTCGCACCGCGGCCCCGAGCCCGGCACGTGGTTGCCAGGCGGTGCCTCGAGCATCGGCGCGGGCGCCCTGTCGACGTTGCTCACGGCCGCTCCGAGCACGCACGAGGCTGAGGCGCGCCGACTTTGGGACAGCGGCGCGGCGTTCCCCCTCGTCTATCCGCTGACCGGCACCGGCGAACGCTTCCCGTTCGTCCGCCCCGACGCTGCCGGGTTCGCGATCGTCGACGCCCGGGTCAGGCCGCTGTCCGCTCTCGCCGGCGTCGACGAGGCCGCGGTCTTCCTCGGGACGATGGTCGGGGTCGCGTCGGTCGAGCGGCTGTGCTTCGACATCCTCGACCAGCGCGGGGCCCAGACGGACGGACGCCTGAGCACCTCCGGCGGCGGGAGCCGCAGTCCGCTCTGGAACGCCCTGCGCGCAGCCGCGCTCGACCGCCCGCTCTCCCTGCTCACCTCGGCGGAGCCGGCCACAGGGATGGCCGTCCTCGCCCGTTGGGGTGTCGGAGGAGGAGGAGAATCGCTCAGCGCCGTCGCTCGCGCCACCAACCCGGTTGCAGCCGTCGTCGAACCGCGCGTCGAGGATGTGCACAGGATGGACGAGGCCTACGCGACGTTGACAGGTGTGTTCGAGGCGAAGGGATGGTTGACGTGACCGAGCTGGTGCTCGTACGGCACGGCGAGACGATGTGGCACGCCGAGAACCGGTACGCAGGGGTCTCTGACGTCGGGCTCACCGCCCGCGGCTCGGCGCAGGCGGACCACCTCGGCCGCTGGGCCGCTGCCCACCCCGTCGATGCCGTCGTCTCGTCGACCCTGTCCCGCGCACGGCTCACCGCGCAACCGGCGGCCGACACCCTCGGTGTGCCGCTGCAGACCGACCCGCGGCTGCGCGAGGTCGACTTCGGTGCAGGTGAAGGGCTGACCCGTACGGAGATGGCCGAGCGCTTCCCCGAGGCGCTGGCGGCTTTCCTCGCCGCACCTGCCCGGCACCCGCTGCCATCCGGCGAGGCCGGCACCGCCGCGATCAACCGGGCGCGCCCCGCGCTCGACGCCCTCGTCACGGACCATCCGGACGGCAAGGTCCTCGTGGTCATGCACTCCACGCTCCTGCGGCTCGTCCTCTGCGACCTGCTGGGGATCGACCCTGACCGCTACCGCACGGTGATGCCCTCGGTGACCAACGGCGCGCTCACGACGTTGCGCACCGATGGCACCTCGTACGCGCTGCTCGGGTTCAACGTCCCTGTCTGACGCCGCGTGAACGACGACGCCGCCGTGTCCCTCGCGAGAGACACGGCGGCGTCGTCGTTCACTGCTGCGGTCAGGCCGAGGTCAGCAGGTCCCGGCCGGGGATCGCGTCGAGCAGCTTGCGCGTGTACTGCTCGCGCGGGCTGTCGAACACCTCAGTCACGCTGGCCGCCTCGACGACCTTGCCGTCCTGCATCACCAGGACGTCGTCGGCGATCTGGCGGACCACTGCGAGGTCGTGGGTAATGAAGAGGTAGCTCAGGCCCATCTCCGCCTGAAGCTGGTTGAGCAGCTCCAGGATCTGGGCCTGCACCAGCACGTCGAGAGCGGAGACCGCCTCGTCAAGCACGACGACCTCCGGCTCGAGCGCCAGCGCACGCGCGATCGCGACACGCTGCCGCTGTCCGCCGGACAGCTCGTTGGGGTAGCGGCTCATCACCGAGGTCGGCAGCGACACCTTCTCGAGCAGGTCGCGGACCTTCGCCTCGCGCTCCTGCGACGAGCCGATCCCGTGTGTGGCCAGCGGCTCCTCGATGGACTTGAAGATGGTGTACATCGGGTCGAGGGAGGCGTACGGGTTCTGGAAGACCGGCTGCATCTGGCGCCGCAGCGCCATCAGGCGCTTGCCCTTCAGCTGCGCGGTGTCGTACCCGTCGAACGTGACGGTGCCCTCTGTCAGCTCGAGCAGGCCGAGCACCATCCGCGCCACCGTCGACTTGCCCGAGCCGGACTCGCCCACGATCGCGGTGGTGGTGCCCCGACGCAGCCGGAAGCTGACGTCGTCGACGGCGCGAAGCTCGGTCTTGCGCCACGGACGGTCGCCCGGGAGCATGAACACCTTCGTGAGGTTCTCGACGACGATGATGTCGTCCTCACCCTTGCCGACCACGCCCTCGGCGGTGGCGATCTCGGCCGCGATCTCGCCAGCCGTCTGCAGTGCCTGCTGGCGCACCTCCTCGCGTGCCTCGACGGAGCTCAGCCGCTGCGAAGCGATCGACGGCGCCGACGACACGAGACGACGCGTGTACGGGTGCTCGGGATTCTTGAGGATCTCCAACGCCGGGCCGGACTCCACGACGCGGCCCCTGTACATGACGACGATGTGGTCGGCACGCTCTGCCGCCAGACCGAGGTCGTGCGTGATCAGCAGCACCGCGGTGCCGAGCTCGTCGGTCAGGCCGTCGAGGTGGTCCAGGATCTGCTTCTGGACGGTCACGTCGAGCGCAGAGGTCGGCTCGTCGGCGATGAGAAGCTTCGGACGTGCGGCCAGACCCATCGCGATCAGCGCCCGCTGACGCATGCCGCCGGAGAACTCGTGCGGGTACTGGCGGGCCCGCCGCTCCACGTCGTTGAGACCCGCCTCGGCGAGCAGCTCGTGCACGCGTCGGTCGGCGTCCTTGCCCTTGGCGACGTCGTTGGCGATCAGGGCTTCCTTGATCTGCGTCCCGACCCGCCAGAGTGGGTTGAGGTTCGACATCGGGTCCTGAGGAACGAGACCGATCTGGTCGCCGCGCAGGGCCTGGAAGTCCTTCTTGCCCGAGTGCGCGATTTCCTTGCCGTCGAACAGGATCTCGCCGCCGGTGACCTTGCCGGTGCCCGGGAGCAGACCGATGATCGCGTGCGCGGTGGTCGACTTGCCCGAGCCCGACTCACCGACGATGGCGACGGTCTGGCCTGGGTAGACGGTCAGGTTGGCACCCTGCACTGCAGGGACGGCCTTCTTGTCGGAGAAGAAGGCGACGTCGAGGTCGCGGACCTCGAGGAGGGGCTGCTGACTCATCGCTTCTTCGCCTTCGGGTCGAGGGCATCACGGACGGCGTCACCGAGCAGGATGAAGCTCAGCACGGTGAGCGCGAGCGCGGCAGCCGGGACGAACATGACGCCGAGCCGGGTGCCGGAGCGGACGAGCCGCTGGGCCTCTGCGATGTCATTGCCCCAGGAGACCACCGAGAACGGCAGGCCCAGCCCGAGGAACGACAGCGTCGCCTCGGCGACGATGAAGATGCCGAGTGACACGGTCGCGGTCACGATCACTGGGGAGATCGCGTTCGGGACGATGTGGCGCCACAGGTTGCGGGTGTTGCTCGCCCCGATCGCCCGGGCCGCATCGACGAACTCATAGTTCCTGACCTCGATGACCGAGCCACGCATGATGCGTGCGATCTGCGGCCAGCCGAACAGCGCCAGCGTGAGGACGACCGCGGAGATGCCGCCCCAGAACTGCCGCTCAGGGAACCAGTTGTTGATCGCCGAGAGGCAGACGATGGCAGCCAGGATCAGCGGGATCGCGAAGAAGATATCGCTCACGCGCGAGATGATCGCGTCGGCCCAGCTTCCCTTGAACCCGGCGATGGCACCCGTCAGGGCACCGAGCAGGACCACGAGAAGCGTGGTGAGGACGCCGACGGCGACCGAGGCGCGCGCTCCGTACAAGGTGCGGGACCACACGTCGCAGCCCTGGAAGTTGAAGCCGAACGGATGTCCGGGCTCGGCCGGGTCGAGGCTGCGGCCCGGCTCGCAGAAGCGCGGGTCGGCGTTGGTGAACAGTCCGGGGAAGGCGATGACGACGGCGAGGATGGTGAGCAGCACGGCGGACGCGATGAACATCGGGTTCTTGCGCAGCTGCTTCCAGGCCTCACCCCACTGGCTGGAGGGCGCCTCGTCGACCTGGAGGGAGTCGACCGCGGCCAGCGGTGTCTCCTCGATCGGGGCCACATAGCGCTCCTGCCCCGGGAGCGTGGGCTTAGGCATAACGGATCCTTGGGTCGAGGAAGGCGTACAGCAGGTCGACGACCAGTGCCGCCAGGACGTACACGAGGACCATGATCGTCACGACGGAGACGATCGTCGGCGTCTCGCCACGGATGACCGCCTGGTAGGCGAGGTTGCCGACGCCGGGGATGTTGAAGATGCCCTCGGTCACGATCGCACCCGCCATCAAGGCGCCGATGTCGACGCCGAGGAAGGTCACGACCGGGATCAGCGAGTTGCGGAGGACGTGGCGCCGGACGACGGTGCCTTCGGAGAGCCCTTTGGCACGAGCCGTGCGCACATGGTCGGCACTGAGGTTGCCGGCGACCGACGTTCTCGTCAGTCTCAGCACGTACGCGAAGGAGACCAGTCCGAGCACGAAGGCTGGTAGCAACAGGTTGTAGAACGACGTGTTGCTGCCGACTGTCGGTGGGAACCACTCCAGCTTGACGCCGAAGATGAGCTGAAGCACGAAGCCGAAGACGAAGATCGGGACGGCGATCACCACCAGCGAGACGACGAGCATCGTCGAGTCGAACAGCTTGCCCTTGCGGAGGCCCGCGATCGTGCCGGCGACGATGCCCAGAACGGCCTCGATCACGAGGGCCATCAGGGCGAGCTTGATGGTGACCGGGAAGGCGTCGGCCACGAGATCGATGACCGGGCGACCAGTGAACGACTGTCCGAAGTCACCGGTGACGGCGCCCTTGAGGAAGAGGAACCACTGGACGAGGAACGGCTCGTCGAGGTTGTACTGCTCCCTGACCTGGTTCATCGTGGCTTCGGAGACGGGCTTGTCACCGAACAGTGCACGGACCGGGTCGCCTGGGCGAAGGAAGACGAGCGCGTAGATGAGCAGCGTCGACCCGAGGATCACGGGGATCGTCTGCAAGATTCGCCGCGCGGCATACCACCACATCAGTGGCCTCCTACGGGATGGGCTCTCCTACGAGGAGAGATATGGTTTCAGGGGCCCGTCGGCGCCGGTAGGCACCGGGAGCCCGCGCACGGCCACGCGGGGGGCAGCTGGTGAGCCGACCCCCGCGTGCCCCGCATGCGGTGGTGTGGGACCTACTACTTCGTGATGTTCTGGTAGACCGGCACGTTCTGCCAGTTGAACTTCACGTTCTTGACACCCTTGGCAGCAGCGCCAGTGGCGTCGGTGTACCACATCGACAGACCCGGCAGGTCCTCCATGAGGATGGCCTGCGCGTCGACGAACGCCTTGTAGCGATCCTCGTCGGTCTCAGCGCCCGCCGCCTTAGCGATCAGGGCGTCGAACTCCGGGTTGGAGTAGCCGGCGTCGTTCGAGGCCGCCCCGGTGCCATAGATCGGGCCGAGGTAGTTCGAGATCGACGGGTAGTCCGGCTGCCAACCGGCGCGGAACAGGGCCCCGGTCTTGTTGTTGTCACGGTCGTCGAGGAACTCGTCGAACGTGGCGTAGTACTTCGGCTCGGCCTTGATGCCCAGGGTGTTCTTGATCTGGTTGGCCATCGCGTCGATCGACGCCTTGTTGCCGGCACCATCAGTGTTGGAGGCGATCAGCAGCTTCTTGTCGCCCCACGGCTCGATGGCCTCAGCCTCGGCCCAGCGCTTCTTGGCCTCGTCGGCGTTGAACTCGAGAACCTCGTTGCCGGGGATCTCGTCGGTCCAGCCCGGCATCGGCGGCGCGCTGAAGTCGAGCGCCGGGGTGCGGGTGCCGAAGAACAGCTTCTCGGTGAGCTCCTCGCGGTTCAGTGCCATCGAGACGGCCTGACGGCGGAGCTTGCCGGCCTCACCGGTGAAACCGGGGAGGTCGACCGGGAACTGGAACGAACCGTTGACCGAGCCCGGCGCGGTGACGGCCTGGACCGTGTCGTCGTCGCCGAAGGTCTGCAGCGCGCTGTCCGGAACGGTGTCCAGGACGTCGAGGTTGCCGGCCTGCAGGTCGGTGTAAGCAGCCTCAGTGTCGGTGTAGACCACGAAGGTCACGCCACCGTTCTGAGCCTTGCGGAGACCGTCGTACTCCTCGTTCGGGACGAGACGGAGCTCCTTGTTGTGCTCCCAGGCCTCGAGCTTGTACGGGCCGTTGGCGATCGGGTTCTCACCGTAGGCCTTCATGTCGGCGTAGGCCGACTCAGGCAGCGGGTAGTAGGCCGAGTAGCCGAGGCGCAGCGGGAAGTCCGACTCCGCCTGGTTGAGCTCGATGGTGAAGGTCTTGTCGTTGATGACCTTCAGACCCGACATCGTCTTGACGGTCGGGTTCTCCTCCTGAACAGCCTCGTAACCCGCGATCGGGTAGTAGAAGTAGGAGGCGTTCTGCGCGTTCGTGCTCAGGGCGCCGTAGTTCCAGGCGTCAACGAAGGAGGTCGCGGTGACGGGGGTGCCGTCGCTGAACTTCCAGTCCTTGAGCTTGACGGTCCAGAGCTTGTTGTCGTCGGAGGTGATCGACTCCGCGACCTCCATCTCCTGCGAGCCGTCTTCCTTGTAGGTGATCAGGCCTGCATAGAGCATGTCGATGACGTTGCCGCCGCCGACCTCGTTGGTGGCCTGCGGAACCAGCGGGTTCTGAGGCTCGGTCGTACGAGCGGTGATGACGGACGTGGTCGAATCGCTCGACTCGTCGTCATCTCCCCCGCCGCCGCCGCACGCGGACACCGTAAGTCCGATCGCAGCGAGCAGCGCCACGCCTCCGAGGCGAGTACGCCGGGAGAGTCGCATTGGAATCCTCCTGAATGTGTTGGGAACGCGCAGAAAAACTTCCGCACACCCATGGTTACTCCGGATCATCAACCAGAACAGGTCAGGGGCCGGACACTTACCGAAGTGTTACAACCACCAGGCCCCCTGATCGTGACAGCATTTTTATCAGACCAGCCCAAAGCGCCCTTCGAGGGGCCCGTCCGGGCGCACGCAAGACCGCCACGCCTCGCTGCTGCGGGACGTGGCGGCCTGCGTGTGTCGTACGACGTAAGGGGGTCAGCCCTTGCGCTTGTTGATCTCGTCGGTTGCCTGCGGCAGGACCTCCTTGAGGTCGCCGACGACGCCGAAGTCGACCAGCTCGAAGATGGGCGCCTCCTCGTCCTTGTTGACGGCGACGATCGTCTTGGAGGTCTGCATGCCGGCGCGGTGCTGGATCGCACCGGAGATGCCGTTGGCGACGTACAGCTGCGGCGAGACCGTCTTGCCGGTCTGACCGACCTGGAAGCTGTGCGGGTACCAGCCGGAGTCGACCGCGGCACGCGAGGCGCCAACGGCCGCACCGAGGGAGTCGGCGAACGCCTCGACCTGCGAGAAGTCACCGCCGGTGCCACGACCGCCGGAGACGACGATCGCGGCCTCGGTCAGCTCCGGGCGGCCGGTGGCCTCGCGGGGCTTGGAGTCGGTGATCTTGGCCGCCTTGGCCGCATCGGAGACCGTCACCGAGACGGGCTCGAGCGCGCCGGCCGCCGGGGACTCTTCCGGGGTGGCAGAGTTGGGCTTGACGGTCACGATCGGGGTGCCCTTGGTGATGGTCGCCTCGACGGTGAAGTTGCCGGCGAAGACCGACTGCGTCGTCTCGACACCCTCGCCACCAGCACGCACGTCGACGACGTCGGTGAGCAGCCCTGAGCCGGTCTTGATCGCCAGACGACCGGCGATCTCCTTGCCCTCGGCCGAGCTGCCGATCAGCACCGCACCAGGCTGCTTGTCGGCGACGAGCTGGGCCAGCGCCTCCGCCTTGGGAACGACCAGGTACTCGGTCAGCTCCGGTGCGTCCAGCACGTACACCTTCTCGGCGCCGTACTGCGCCAGGTACGCCTGAGCGGCGTCGGCACCGGAGCCGATGAACACCGCCGACGGGGTGCCGAGGCGGCGGGCGAGCGTCAGGAGCTCGCCGGTGGTCTTGCGAACTGCACCGTCGACGTGGTCGACGAGAACGAGAATCTCACTCATCTGTGGCTGCTCCTCACACGAACTTCTTCGAGGCGAGGAACGCGGCGAGCTTGACGCCACCGTCTCCCTCGTCGGTGACGATCTCGCCGGCGCTGCGCGGCGGACGCGGTGCGAAGGACAGCACCTTCGTCCCGGCCGCATCCAGGCCGACCTCGGACGGGTCGATGCCCAGGTCGGACAGCGTCAGGTCCTCGACCGGCTTCTTCTTGGCCGCCATGATGCCCTTGAACGACGGGTAGCGCGGCTCACCGGACTGGTCGGTGACCGACACGACCGCAGGCGCGGTGGCGGTGATCGTCTCGGTCGCGACGTCGCCGTCACGGCGCACGGTCACGGTCGAGCCGTCCACGGTGATCTGCGAGCCATAAGTGACCGCAGGCAGACCCAGACGCTCAGCGACCATGGTCGGGACGACACCCATCGTGCCGTCGGTCGAGCTCATGCCGAAGAAGACGAGGTCGTACTCCAACGTGCCCAGCGCCTTGGCCAGGACCAGCGACGTCGCGACGGCATCAGAGCCGGCGATGTCGTCGTCCTCGACGTGGACACCCTTGTCAGCGCCCATCTGCAGCGCCTTGCGGACCGCGTCGGCAGCATCGGCGGGGCCGACGGTCAGCACCGTCACCTCGCCATCGCTCTCCTCTGCAGCAAGCAGAGCCTGCTCGACGGCGTACTCGTCGAGCTCCGACAGCAGACCGTCGACGCCTTCGCGATCCACGGTGTTGTCCGACGAGTCAAAGGACCGGTCCGCCGTAGCGTCCGGTACGTACTTCACACAGACGACGATGTTCATGGCCTTCTCGGCCCCTCCTGTGGAGTCGACTTCGTACACGGCGCTCGCACGGGACGCGCGTCGCGGCAGCCGTGGGCGACTGCGGTGCGGAGCCGTGAGACGTCTCCACAACCCTGATGTTACCGACAGGTAACCATCTTGACGAGGTCGTCACGGGTGGCATGGGTCACACGGCGAACCGCACACCCACGGCGCTCCCACGTCGGTGGCTCTTTACGCCGAGGGCCTTTTGAGAGGTCGAGCGCGTGACACGCTGCGACACTGAACCACATGACCGAGCCTAGGGCACGCCTGCGGACGCTCACCATCCTGGTCGGGTCTGCGGCGTTCGTGGTGATCGTCGCCGGCGTGATGAGCATCAACGGGATCGTCGGCCCGACCTTCCTCGCGATCTGTCTCACGGTCACGGTGCACCCGCTCCGCCACGTCTTCGACCGGATGGGCATGCCGTCCTGGACCGGCACGGTCGCCTGCGTCGTCGCCGTCTACGCGATCCTCCTGCTGCTCGCGGGGTCGCTGGTGCTCGCCGGTGCGCGGTTCGGCCAGCTCCTCACCGCGTACGAGGACGAGTTCCAGCGATGGCTCGTCGACGTCAAGAGCCTGCTCAACGACTGGGGCGTCCAGCAGAGCGACCTCGACCAGATCTTCAAACACCTCGACATCCGCTCGCTCGCCCCGTACGTCGCCGAGGTCGTCTCCAGCGCCACCACGGTCACCGGCAACCTGCTCCTCATCTTGATCCTGCTGCTCTTCATGGCGCTGGACGGCTCGGTGATCCCCCGGCTTGCGCGCCGGGTCCCCGAGCGTCACCGCGCCACCGTCGACGCGCTCGCCGACTTCGCGACGGGCACGCGCCGCTATTTCGTGGTCGCGACCGTGTTCGGGCTCGTCGTCGCGGTGGCTGACGTGATCCTGCTGTACGCGCTCGGTGTCCCGGAGCCGTGGCTGTGGGGCGTGCTCTCGCTCATCACCGGCTACATCCCCAACATCGGGTTCATCCTGGGCCTGATCCCGCCCGCCATGCTCGCGCTGTTCGACTCCGGATGGCAGACGGCAGTGTGGGTGATCGTCGGCTACTGCGTCATCAACTTCGTGATCCAGTCGGTCTTCCAGCCCAAGATCGTCGGCAACTCCGTCGGCCTCTCGGCGACAGTGAGCATGCTGTCGCTGATCTTCTGGACGCTGGTCCTCGGGGCGTGGGGGGCGATCCTGGCCATCCCGGCCACGCTGCTCGTCAAGAAGCTCCTCGTCGACAGCGATCCCGACGCCCGCTGGATATCGCCCATCATCGCCGGCCGGGAACCGGTACCGTGACGGCCACCCCGAGCGAGGAGGCACGATGTCCTACCAGCAACCGCCCGCAGGTCAGCCCGAGCCCGGCACCCCGAGCGGCTTGTCCGTCGACGCGGGCAAGCTGTGGGCCGGAGGGGTCGCGACAGCCGTGGTCGCCGCGCTCGCCGCTGCCGTCGGCCTGCTCGTCTGCCGCGGCGTGTTCGACATCGCCGTGCTGGTGCCGAGCGGCGGCGGTCGCTGGGACGTCACCTCGACACTGCCGTACGCGTTCCTCGCCGCCGGTGCCGCGCTCCTCGCCACGGGCCTCATGCACCTGCTGCTCCTGACGACCCCGCGTCCGCGCCTCTTCTTCGGCTGGATCGTGGCGCTGATCGCCGTGATCATCGGCGTCCTCCCGTTCACGGTCGATATCCCGCTCGAGGAGCAGGTCGCCAGCGCCGCGGTGGGGGTCCTCATCACGGTCATCATC
Source organism: Mumia sp. ZJ430 (assembly GCF_011751845.1). Classification (NCBI taxonomy): domain Bacteria; kingdom Bacillati; phylum Actinomycetota; class Actinomycetes; order Propionibacteriales; family Nocardioidaceae; genus Mumia; species Mumia sp. ZJ430. The sequence goes on from NZ_JAAHFK010000002.1 coordinate 824,558, forward strand.
GGCTCGCTGGTCTCTGGCACCGCCCAGCGCGCGGTCCGCAACGCCCCGCGCGCCTGAGGTCGCACCGCGGCCGTACGCTGCGGGCGTGAGTAGCAAGGGCGCAGGCGGCGACGACACGAAGCCGCAGATGGTGATCACCGGCGAGCGGACGGTGCCCGGCATCTGGCACGAGAACTACTGGTTCCGCCGGCACGAGGTCGTGTACGAGGCGCTGCGCGACGTCGTCCGCGGTCGCGCGGCGCTCGAGGCCGGGTGCGGCGAGGGGTACGGGGCGGACCTGCTGAGCCACGTGGCGGGATCGCTCGTCGCGCTCGACTACGACGCGTACGCGACCGGCCACGTCCGCGCCGCGTACCCGCAGGTCCCGGTCGTCCGCGGCAACCTCGTCGCCCTCCCGTACGCTGACGCGTCGTTCGACGTCGTGGTCAGCCTGCAGACGATCGAGCACCTCTGGGACCAGGACGCGTTCGTCGCCGAGTGCGTCCGCGTGCTGCGGCCGAGCGGCACGCTGGTCGTCAGCACGCCCAACACGCTCACGTTCCCGCCGGGGAACATCTACCACCCCAAGGAGCTCGAGCCCGACGAGCTGCGTGATCTCGTCGCCGCCCACGCACGCGTCGAGTCGCTGGCCGGACTGCACCACGGTCCGCGTCTCGCGGCCTGGGAGGACACGCACGGCTCGCTCGTCGACGCGCAGATCGCGGGGCCGTACGACCAGTGGCCCGCGGCGGTCGCGCAGCTCGTACGGTCGGTGTCGACAGGCGACTTCGTCCTGCGGACGGGCGACGACGCCGACCTCGCCGCGTCGCTCGACCTCGTGGTCACCGCTCAGGTCTGACTGCGCTGCTCTGACCGCGCTGCTCTGGGCAGATCTGCCGCCGGCTGATCGGCTGGATCCTGGTGGACGCGCCGCGCCACGGTGGAGGCATGGCACACGACACCGCACCCCACCTCTTCGACACGGTCAGTCGTCAACAGCTGCTCGGCCGGCGGATCCTCGTGCTCGACGGCGTCCTCGACGACGACAACGGCACCCTCCTCACCACCCAGCTCCTGTCCTTGGCCGCCGACGACCCCGGCGCCGACATCGCGCTGTGGATCCACTCCCCCGGCGGCTCGGTGCCGTCGATGCTCGCGCTGCGTGATGTCGTACGGCTCATCCCCTGCGACGTGTCGACGCTCGCCCTCGGCCTCGCCTGCAGCGCCGGGCAGTTCCTGCTGTCGGCCGGGACGCCCGGCAAGCGGTACGCCCTCCCCCACGCACGGATCCTCATGCATCAGGGTTCGGCGGGGATCGGCGGCAGCGCGGTCGAGATCGAGGTCCAGGCCGACGACCTCCGCCACACCCGCGACACCGTGCTCGGCTTGATCGCCGCAGACACAGGCCAGCCGTTCGAGCGGATCTTCGAGGACTCGCTGCACGACCGCTGGTACACCGCCGTCGAGGCGCAGGCGTACGGGTTCGTCGACCACGTCGTCAGCGCGTTCGACGACGTGATGCCGAAGCGGCGCCGCGGCGTGGGGATCGGGGCGGCCCAGATGGGAGGCGTGCGATGAGCACGTACACGATCCCGAACGTCATCGCGAACCATCCGCGTGGTGAGCGCGTCATGGACGTCTACTCGCACCTGCTCACTGAGCGCATCGTTTATCTCGGGACGGCCATCGACGCGGGCGTCGCCAACGCGTTGATCGCCCAGCTGCTGCATCTCGAGGCGGACAACCCCGACGGCGAGATCAACCTCTACGTCAACTGCGAGGGCGGCGATGAGACAGCGATGCTCGCGATCTACGACACGATGCAGCACGTCCGCTCGCCCGTCGCGACGTTCTGTGTGGGTCAGGCGATCGCCGCCGGCGCGGTCCTCGTCGCCGGTGGCGAGCCGGGCCGTCGGGCGGCGCTCCCCCACGCGCGGTTCGTGCTGCACCAGCCCGCGGCGCGGGGTCAGGGGACGATCCCCGACCTGATCCTCCAGGCGGACGAGGTGGTGCGGGTGCGCAACGAGATGGAGGCGATCTTGTCGACCCATACCGGCCAGAGCGTCGAGACGTTGCGGCACGACACGGACCGCGACCGGGTGTTCTCCGCGGCGGCGGCACGGGCGTACGGGCTCGTCGACGCGGTCATGGCGCCGCGAGCGGTGCTCGGCGGCGAGGCGCGGTGACGCCGCGGCGTCAGACGGCGAGGGCGAGCGGCCCGCGCGGAACCGACGTCGAGGCCGTACGGCGCAGCTCGCCGCTGACGTGCTCGGTCAGGTCAAGAAGGGTGAGGTCGAGAGCGCCCGAGACCGCGGCGAGGATCTCGCTCGACGGCTCCTTGCGGCCGCGCTCGACCTCCGACAGGTACTGAGGGGAGATGCCGGCCGCGGCGGCGGTGTCCGCGAGGCGCTGGCCACGGGCCAGGCGCGCCTCTCGCAGGCGCCGACCGACGACCTCGCGCCACAGCGGCTCGGGCTCGGGCGGCGCGAGCGGCGCGGCGCGCCGAGGGCCGAGGCGTACGACGTCTCCCATGGCCCGAGGCTAGGCCACGCCACCCGGCCGTCGCCAGGCATTCTGCTCTCGGCAGAGCGGCTCCCGTCCGACGGTGCGTCCGTGGTCAGCGAGGCGACGTCAGGCGCTGCACGCCCGCGGCCGTACGCGTCAGCTGCCGCGGGCCTCGCGCTGCTCCTCGGCGACCTCGGCGGTGTAGCGCTGGATCTCCGCCCACTCCGCCAGGTCGTCGCGGCGGCTCTTGACGACGCGACCGGGCAGCCCGGCGACGATCGCGAAGTCCGGGTACTCGCCCCGCGCCACGGTGTGCGCGGCGAGCACGACGCCGCGCCCCGTCCGCGTGCCGCGCAGCACGCTCGCCTTCACGCCGATCCACGAGTCCGGCCCGATCCGCACCGGCGAGACCACGAGCCCCTGGTCCTTGATCGGCTTCGCGAGGTCGAGCGTCACGTGGTCGAAGTCGCAGATGTACGTCCAGTCCGAGATGATCGTCGCCGCCCCAATCTCGATGTCGAGGTGCGCGTTGATCGTGTTGTCGGACCCCATGACGACCTTGTCGCCGAGGCGCAGCGTGCCGTTGTGGGCGCGCAGCGCCGTACGGTCGCCGAGGTGCACGAACTTGCCGAGCACCACCCGCCCGTACGGGGGCTTGGTCTCGATCTCGACCCCGCGTCCGAGGAAGACGAACCCCTCGGTGATGACGTCGGGGTGACGCCGCTTGAACCGCCAGAACCGCCAGTAACGCACCAGGTGGTAGCGCGACCACGCACGGTGACGCCGCACCCACCGCAGGGAGTCCACGGTGAGGAAGCGGGCCTGGCGGGGAGCGCTCATCTACGGCTTGGTCGCCGAGACCGACACGTTGTAGTAGAGACCCTTGGGCACGACGGGGCTGAGCGCCTTGTCGAGCGCGGAGAGTCGCAGCCACGACTTGTAGGCGAACATGCGCCACCGCAGGCCGAGCTTCTCCTCCGGCACCGCCGCCTCGAACGTACGGACCGGCCAGCCGAACCAGGACGCGGTCAGCTCCTCGGTCGCCGTACGGACGCTGACGCCGCCGGCGCGCAGCACCGTACGCTCCAGGTCGGCCGGCTCGAACGTGTGCAGGTCGACGACGGCCTCCAGCGCCGCAGCGCGCGACGACTCGTCGAGCTCCTCGGCCGGACGCGACCACTCGCGCAGCGGGCCGAGCTTGGTGGCGTGGGTCGTGGCCCACCAGGTCAGCCGCGACAGGCGCCGCGCCATGAAGTCGCCGCGGGTGGTCGGCTCGCCGCAGATCACCACGCGGCCGCCGGGACGCAGCACGCGCAGCATCTCGCGGAAGGCCTTCTCGACGTCAGGGATGTGGTGGATGACGGCGTGACCGATGACCAGGTCGAACGACTCGTCGGGGAACGGCAGCTCCTCGGCGTCGGCCGCCTGGCCGTCGAGCGAGAAGCCGAGACCGTCCGCGTTACGCTTGGCGACCTCGACCATGCCGGGCGAGATGTCGGTGACCGTGCCCTTGTCGATGACGCCGGCGAGCATGAGGTTGAGCGTGAAGAAGCCCGTGCCGGCGCCGATCTCCAGGCTGCGCCCGTACGGCCAGCCGCTCTCGCCGGCGACGGCGGTGAAGCGGTCGCGTGCGTAGTCGATGCAGCGCTCGTCGAAGGAGATCGACCACTTCTCGTCGTACGTCTGGGCTTCCCAGTCGTGGTAGAGCACCTGGGCGAGCTTGGTGTCGGACCAGGCGGCCTCGACCTCGTCCGCGCTCGCGTGCGGGTTGGGCGCGGCAGGCGTGCCGGGGGTGGTGGTGTCGGTGCTCACGGGTACTACTTCCCCTCGAAGGTGGCCTTGCCGGGCCCGTTCTCGACGAACGAGCGCATGCCGGTCGCCTGGTCCTCGGTCGCGAACAGCGCCGCAAAGAGGTGGCGCTCGATCTCGAGGCCGGTCACGAGGTCGACCTCGAGCCCACGGTCCACGGCCTCCTTGATGCCGCGCAGTGCGAGCGAGGCGGCGCCGACGAACTGGCGGGCCCACGCGAGCGCCTCCTCGTACACCGACTCGGCCGGCACGATCCGGTCGACGAGCCCGATCGCGAGCGCCTCGGTGGCGTCGACCTGGCGGCCGGTGAACATGAGGTCCTTCGCCTTGGCCGGGCCCACGAGCCGCGACAGGCGCTGCGTGCCGCCCGCGCCGGGGATGATGCCGAGGAGGATCTCGGGCTGGCCGAGCTTGGCGTTGTCGGCCGCGAAGCGGACGTCGGTGCACAGCGCGAGCTCGCAGCCGCCACCGAGCGCGTAGCCGGTGATCGCCGAGACGGTCGGCTTCGGGATCGCGGCGACGGCGTTGAGGGAGGCCTGCAGCGCCTGGGCGCGGACGTTCATCGCGGGGAACGAGAGATCGGCCATCTCCTTGATGTCCGCCCCGGCCGCGAAGACCCGCTCGCCTCCGTACACGACCACGGCGGCGACGTCGTCACGCGCGGTCGCCTCCTCGGCGCACTCGCGCAACTCGTCCTGGAGCTGGGCGCTGATCGCGTTCATCTTGGGTCGGTCGAGACGGATCGTGCCGACGCCGTCGGTCACCTCGAGCCTGACGAGCTCACCCATGCGCGCTGCCTTCCGTGTGGCGTGTCGTGACAGTCCTGCTGTCGACGTCGTGGCTACCGAGGGTAGCGAACCCCGTACGCGCCGGACCGGGCGCGTACGGCCGGAGGTCTGGGGTGCCCGATGATGGGGGCATGGCCGAGGCATGGGCGTACGAGCGCCACCCGAGTGCGACGGGGAGCCCGCACCCCCTCGGCGCCCGCCGGGTCGTCTCGGGCGTGAACTTCGCGATCCACGCCCCACGCGCACGCCAGGTCGTCCTCGATCTGCCCGGCATCGGGACGTACGAGGTTGAGTCGCGTACGGGCTCGGTGTGGCACGTCGAGGTGCTCGGGGTCGGTCCGGGGCAGGAGTACGCGTTCGTCGTCGACGGGGTCCAGGTGCTCGACCCGTACGCGCTGCACGTCACCGGTGGGCTCGACGGCAACACCTCGCGCCTGCGTGCGTACGTCGCCGACACCGCCTTCGACTGGGGCGCCGATGTCGCGCCGCGGATCCCGTGGGACCGGACGGTCCTGTACGAGGCCCACGTGCGGGGGCTGACCATGCGGCATCCCGACGTGCCCGAGGAGCTGCGCGGGACGTACGCCGGGTTGGCGCACCCGGCGGTGGTCGACCACCTCGTCGCGCTCGGCGTGACGACCGTCGAGCTGATGCCGTTGCACCACTTCGTCACCGAGCCGACCGTCGCCGAGCGCGGGCTCGTCAACTATTGGGGCTACAACTCCGTCGCGTTCCTCGCGCCGCACGCTCCGTACGCCGCCGGCGGCGATCCTGTGCGTGAGTTCAAGGAGATGGTGCGGGCGCTGCACGCGCGCGGGCTCGAGGTCGTGCTCGACGTCGTCTACAACCACACCGGCGAGAGCGGAGCGGGCGGGCCGCGCATCCACCTGCGGGTGCTTGACGACACCGGCTACTACCGGCACGCGCAGGGGCACTATTTCGACGTCACCGGCTGCGGCAACACGGTGCGCGCCGACGCGGCGCCGGCGGCGGCGCTGATCGTGGAGTCGCTGCGCTACTGGGTGCGCGAGATGCACGTCGACGGATTCCGGTTCGACCTCGCGTCGGCGCTCGCGCGGGTCGGGCGCGGACGCGTCGACGTCGAGCAGTCGCTGATCGCGACGATCGGGCGCGACCCGGTGCTGCGCGGGGTCAAGCTGATCGCCGAGCCGTGGGACGCGAGCATGGACGGCTACCTCGTCGGCGGCTACCCGCACGGGTGGGCCGAGTGGAACGACCGGTTCCGCGACGACGTGCGCGACTTCTGGCGGGGGCCTGCGCACGGCGGCGCCGGCGGGGTCGCCGGGATCGCCCGACGGCTGGCCGGGTCGTCGCAGGAGTTCGAGCCGAGCGGGCGTCCGCCGCAGGCGTCGGTGAGCTTCGTGACGGCCCACGACGGGTTCACGCTGCGCGACCTCGTCTCGTACGACGAGAAGCACAACGAGGCCAACGGCGAGGACAACCGCGACGGGCACGCCGACAACCGCTCCTGGAACTGCGGGGCCGAGGGCGAGACGGACGACGTCGGCGTGCTCGCCCTGCGCCGACGCCAGGCCGCGAACCTCGTCGCCACCACGCTGCTCGCCGCAGGGGTGCCGATGCTGCGCGCCGGCGACGAGCACGGGCAGACGCAGCACGGCAACAACAACGCGTACTGCCACGACAGCGCGCTCACCTGGGTGCCGTGGATCCCGGACGTGGGGTGGGAGCACCTGCGCGGCGTCGTCGGCCGACTCACCGCGCTGCGGGCGGCGCACCCCGTGCTGCGGACCACGCGGTTCTTCACCGGGGAGGTGGCGGCGCAGACGGGGCGGCAGGACGTGCGCTGGCTGCACCCCGACGGGCGGGACTGGGAGGTGCACGACTGGCACGACGGCGCGCTTCGTACGCTCGGGATGGCGCTGGACGGCGGTCCGGACGATCGCTGCGCGGTGCTGCTGCTCAACGGGGGCGACTCCACGGTGTCGTGGCAGCTCCCGGAGGCGCCGTGGCCGGCCTCGTACGAGGTCGCGCTCGACACCGCCGACCTCGAGCGCAGCGGCGCCGTGGCGCACACGTTGCCGGTCGCCTCACACTCCCTCGTCCTCCTCGTCGGCGCCTGACGCGCCCCTTCCGTAACGTCATACGTTCTGAGGGTCGGAACCCGCAGAACGTATGACGTCCGGAGGGATCCATCCGCCGGCGACGAGCGCCTCGGCGATCTGCGCGAAGAAGGCGTCCGACGCGACGCGCAGGCCGAGCAACGGGAGCCGGAGCACCGTCGCGTTGCGCAGCGTCACCGCGTTGTGGCGCAGCGCGTCGTTGACGAGGTTCTGCGCGAACGCGTGGTGGATGCCATCGATCTCTACGACGACCGCGAACGCCTCCCAAATGACGTCCAGGTAGATTCTGCCGTCGCGTCCCCGCCGTACGACCTGTCGATCCGGCTGGGGCAGACCGCGCCGTCGCGCCATCCCGGCGAAGTCGAGCTCGCCGAGCGACTGCGCCCCACCGATGAGGTCCAGCACGATCATCTCCACGAAGCGTCGACGGCGGTCGCGTCGCACGTCGAGCAGGGCGAGCCCGATCCGTTCGGCGGTCGTGAGCCGCTGCTGCACGACCATCGCGAGCAGCGTCGCCGCCTCCCGATCCGTGCGGGCCCACAACGCTCCCCGTACGGCGGCGATCCAGGGCCAGACGCGCGGGATTCCGGCGCCGACGCGGTCGGACGGTCGCAGCCGCCTCGTCTGCCGGATGTCGATCCCCGCGATCTTCACGACCCGCGCGCCACGTGGCACCGACACCCGTACGGCGGGGATCGTGAAGCCCGTGAGACCGGCGGCGACGAGGGCGCTGACCCCGTCGAGGACACCGCGTGCTCCGGCCTCGATGACCGCGTGCCACAACATCGCGTCGCCCGCGAGGTCACCGGTGTGGACGGCGATGGTCTGACGCCCGTGCAGCCTCCACCGCTCTGCCCTCAGCTCTGCCCCGACCTCCCAACGGCTGAGCCCCGTCCCGTACAGCTGTCGGCGTGACAGAACCCCGTCCTGTGTCTGCGCCTCGCGCCGTACCCGGCGGCGCCGCGCGCGCCGTGCCTCGTCCCTCGTCATCTGCTTGTGCATGCCTTGAGCGTGTGTCCGCCAAGTCCGTACGGAGCTCGTCTGCGTCACCACCTGTGGACGAGCCCGGGACGTCATACGAATCGGTGGTCCCCACCCACAGGACGTATGACGTCCGGGCGAGAGGGGCGACGACCGGGGTCGGATAGCGTGGCGCGCATGCTGCGGATCCCGGTGATGGACGTGTGCCCGGTCGTCGAGAACGGGACGTACGCCGCGAAGGCCACGGTCGGTGAGCCCTTCCCGATCCGGGCGCGGATCTTCCGTGAGGGCCATGACGAGCTCGGCGCCGGAGTCGTGCTCACCGGCCCCGACGGCAAGGACCGACCGCGCCTTGCGCTCCCCCACCTCGACAACGACCACCACGAGCTGTGGGTGACGCTCGACGCGGTCGGCCCCTGGTCGTACCGGATCGAGACCTGGTCCGACCCGTACGGCACGTGGCTGCACGACGCGCCGATCAAGGTCGCCGCCGACGTCGACACCGAGCTGATGCCGGTCGAGGGCGCCGTGCTGCTCGAACGCGCGGCCAAGGCGCTCCCCCGCGGCCGGACCGCCGAGCGCGCAACGCTGCGGGCGGCCGCGAAGGTCTTGCGCGACAATCGCCGCTCCCCCTCCGAGCGTCTCGAGGCCGCGACGACGCCCGAGGTCCTCGACGTGATGAGCCGCTTCCCGGTGCGCGACCTGCTCGGCAGCACGCGGTCGTACCCGCTGTTCGCGGACCGGGAGCGGGCGCTGGCCGGCGCCTGGTACGAGCTGTTCCCCCGCTCGTACGGAGGGCTGCGCGGCGCGATCGGCGAGCTCGACCGCGTGGCGGCGATGGGGTTCGACGTCGTCTACCTGCCGCCCGTCCACCCGATCGGGCGCGTCAACCGCAAGGGGCGCAACAACTCCCTCGTGGCCGAGCCCGGCGACCCCGGCTCCCCGTGGGCGATCGGCGCCGCGGAGGGCGGGCACGACGCAGTGCATCCCGACCTCGGCACGCTCGACGACCTCGACGCGTTCGTGGCCGCAACCCGCGAGCGGGGCATGGAGGTGGCGCTCGATCTCGCGCTGCAGTGCGCACCCGACCACCCGTGGGTCGCCGCCCACCCGAAATGGTTCACGCACCGCGCCGACGGCACGATCGCGTACGCGGAGAACCCGCCGAAGAAGTACCAGGACATCTATCCGCTCAACTTCGACACCGACCCCGATGGCCTGTACGAGGCCGTCCTCGGCGTCGTCCGCCACTGGATGGCGCACGGCATCCGGATCTTCCGCGTCGACAACCCGCACACGAAGCCGGTGCCGTTCTGGGAGCGGCTTCTCGCCGAGGTACGGCGTACGGACCCCGACGTCGTCTTCCTCGCCGAGGCGTTCACGCGCCCCGCGATGATGCGGGCGCTTGGGATGGTCGGGTTCCACCAGTCGTACACGTACTTCACCTGGCGCGAGACCAAGGACGAGCTCGCCGCCTATCTGGAGGAGGTGTCGGGCCGCAAGGCTGCGGTGATGCGGCCGGCGTTCTGGGTGAACACCCCGGACATCCTCCCGGTGCACCTGCAGTCCGGCGATCCGGCGATGTTCCGGCTGCGGGCGGTGCTGGCGGCGACGGGAGCGCCGACGTGGGGTGTCTACTCGGGCTTCGAGCTGCTCGAGCACACGCCGCTGCGGCCGGGGTCGGAGGAGTACCTCGACTCGGAGAAGTACGAGATCAAGCACCGCGACTTCGACGCGCCACACTCGCTGGCGCCGTTCATCGCACGGCTCAACGAGATCCGCCGCGAGCACCCCGCGCTGCGTCAGCTCCACCGGCTGCGCGTGCACGAGACGGAGTCGGACCACGTCCTGTGCTTCTCGCGGCGGTACGTCGGCGACGACCGCGACGACGTCGTCATCGTCGTCGCGAACCTCGAGCCGCCGGTGACGCACGAGACGACGGTGCACCTCGACCTGCCGGCGCTCGGGATCGGATGGGGTGAGCGGTTCGCCGTACGGGACGAGCTGACCGGGGACGTGTTCGAGTGGGGCGAGGACGACTACGTGAAGCTCGGCGGCGACTCCCCCGTCGCGCACGTGCTGACCGTGCTGCGCTGAGCTATGCGCCAGGCCCCCTACGAGGCTCCGGTTCTGTGCACGGAGCGACGGGCATACGCGGCGCCCGGTGTACTTATCTGACGCCTGGTGACGGCAGCGGGGTCTCGATACGGGCCGTTCCTCGCCCTACTCGACCAGCGAGGTGCGGCGGATCGTGTCGATGTAGTCGAACGCGTCCGCGAGCCGCATCGTGGTCCGGCGGCGCAGCAGCTTGAGCGCGCGCCAGCGGCCGAGCCGGAGGCCGAGCAGCTCCCGCAGGTCGTCCGCGAGCGCCTCGTCGATCTCGTCGTGAGCGAGGTCGCGCGCATCGGCGTACGCCTGCGCAATGAGCCGCCGCTCGACGGCGTCCGACCACTCCTCGACACGCGCCTTCGCCTGGAGCAGCGACATGTCCGTGCTCGCGTGCAAGAGCCGGATCGCCTCCATCTTGCGCCCGGTCTGGAGCAGGCGCGTGATCTCCGAACGCGTCACGTCGTCGACCGGACGGTTGCCACGGGTGTCGAGCTGAGCCTGCTTGAGCTCCGGCGCGATCGGCGTGAGGCGCCGTCCGGTGACCGGCTCGGGTGGTTCGCGGCGGCTCGACCACCAGACCAGGACACCGCCGAGGGCGATCCCGCAGAGCAGGGCGGCGAACGCGGCCAGAAGCATGCGCACCAGCCTAGTGCCGTACAGGCGCCCGACCCGGGAGGCGGGCAGGACGCTGGGGGTTAGGGTGGCGCGCATGAACGCCCCCGCCCCCGCGCCGGTGACTCCCCCAGACCGGCGGGACGACGACCCGCTGTGGTTCCAGCGCGCCGTCTTCTACGAGGTCCTCGTCCGCTCCTTCCACGACTCGACCGGTGACGGGATCGGCGATCTCGCCGGGGTGACGAGCAAGCTCGACTATCTGTCGTGGCTGGGCGTGGACTGCCTGTGGCTTCCCCCGTTCTTCCCGTCGCCGCTGCGCGACGGCGGCTACGACGTCGCCGACTACACGTCCGTCTCCCCCGAGCTCGGCACGGTCGACGACTTCAAGGTGCTGCTCGACGCCGCTCACGCGCGCGGCATCCGCATCATCATCGATGTCGTCATGAACCACACGTCCGACGCGCATCCGTGGTTCCAGGCGTCGCGGACCGACCCCGAGGGTCCGTACGGGGACTTCTACGTCTGGCACGACACCGGCGAGGCGTACGCCGACACCCGCATCATCTTCGTCGACACCGAGGCGTCCAACTGGACGTACGACCCGGTACGCGGCCAGTACTACTGGCACCGCTTCTACGGCCACCAGCCCGACCTCAACTTCGAGAACCCCGCCGTCCACGACGCGATGATCGACGCGCTGCGGTTCTGGCTGGACCTGGGCGTCGACGGCTTCCGGCTCGACGCCGTCCCGTACCTGTACGAGGAGGAGGGCACCAGCTGCGAGAACCTTCCCCGGACGCACGACTTCCTCAAGAAGGTCCGCCGCTATGTCGACGACCACTACCCCGGACGTGTGCTGCTCGCCGAGGCGAACCAGTGGCCCTCCGAGGTCGTCGACTACTTCGGCGACCCCGCCGTCGGCGGCGACGAGTGCCACATGTGCTTCCACTTCCCCGTGATGCCGCGCCTGTTCATGGGCGTACGGAGGGAGTCGCGCTACCCGATCAGCGAGATCATGGAGCAGACGCCCGACATCCCCGCGGGGTGCCAGTGGGGCATCTTCCTTCGCAACCACGACGAGCTCACCCTCGAGATGGTGACCGACGAGGATCGCGACTACATGTGGCGTGAGTACGCCACCGACCCGCGGATGAAGGCCAACATCGGCATCCGGCGGCGCCTCGCACCGCTGCTCGACAACGACACCAACCGCATGGAGCTGTTCACGGCGTTGCTGCTGAGCCTGCCGGGCTCGCCGGTGCTCTACTACGGCGACGAGATCGGCATGGGCGACAACATCTGGCTCGGCGACCGCGACGGCGTCCGTACGCCGATGCAGTGGACGCCCGACCGCAACGCCGGCTTCTCGGTGGCGACCCCCGGCAAGCTCGGGCTGCCCGTGATCATGGACCCGGTCTTCGGCTACCAGGCTGTCAACGTCGAGGCGCAGCAGGAGAACACCTCCTCGCTGCTGCACTGGACGCGCCGCATGATCCACATCCGCAAGCAGCACCGCGCGTTCGGCGTCGGGACGTTCCGCGACCTCGGCGGCTCCAACCCGTCCGTGCTGTCGTTCGTCCGCGAGCACGACGGCGACGTGATGCTGTGCGTCAACAACCTGTCGCGCTTCCCGCAGCCGGTCGAGCTCGACCTGCACGCGTACGACGGGATCCAGCCGGTCGAGATGTTCGGCGGCGTCGAGTTCCCGGCGATCGGCGAGCTGCCGTACCTGCTGACCCTCGCGGGCCACGGCTTCTACTGGTTCCGCCTGGGCCGTACGGTCGACAGCGAGGGGGCCCGATGAGCAGCGAGCGCAGTGTCCACGGCCGGAGCGAGGTTCTCGACTACCTGGTCCGCCAGCGGTGGTTCGCCGGCGAGGGCGAGGGGTGGGAGCTGGCAACGATCGAGCCGCGCGGATGGCTCCAGCGGCCCAGCACGGGTCTCGGAGTGCGCTTCGAGCTCGTGACCGTACGCGGGCCCGGCGGCACGCAGACCTACAACATGCCGCTGGCCTACCGCCACGAGCCGGTCGAGGCCAACGCGTACGGGCTCGTCGGCGCGTACGCGCCCGGCCACGGCGAGCTGGCCGACGAGCTGTTCGTGTACGACGCGCTGCACGACTCCGAGGCACGGCAGGTGCTCGTACGGGGCTTCTTCGCGGACACGCCCGACGACACGACGTACCTCTCGCTGCTCCCGGCCGGCGACGACGGCGAGCCGGTGATCGGGACCGGGTCGGAGTCGGTGCTGCTGGTGGTCGAGCAGTCCAACACGTCGATGGTGATCGACGAGACCGCGCTGCTGAAGGTGTTCCGCAAGGTCGTCGCCGGCCGCAACCCCGACGTGGAGGTGCACGACGCGCTCGCGGGCCCCGGCGACGAGGCCATCGCCACGCTGTGGGGCGCGATCAGCACGACGTCGTCCGGCACGACGGCGCCGGTCGGGACCTCGTATGACCTGGCGATGCTGCAGCGCTTCCTCCGCACGGCGAGCAACGGCTGGGACAGCGCGCGGGCGAGCGTACGGGACCTCCTGGCCGAGCCCGAGCTCGCGCCCGAGGATGCGGGGGGCGACTTCGCGGCGGAGTCCGAGCGGCTGGGCGAGACCGTACGACTCGTCCACGCGCTGATGGCGCAGCGCCTCGCGACGGCCACCTGGGACGAGGGCGGGCTCACCGCCCTCGCTGACAGGCTCGATGCGCGACTCGCGGATCTCCTCACCCGCATGCCGGACCTCGACAGGTACGCCGACGTGGCGCGTGCCCGCTACGACCGGCTCCGCTCGGCCTCCGGGCCCGTGCTCGCACAGCGCGTCCACGGTGACCTGCACCTCGGTCAGACGCTGCGGACGACCATGGGCTGGAAGCTCGTCGACTTCGAGGGTGAGCCCACAGCGACACTGGCCGCCCGCGTGGCGCTCGACTCCGCGTGGCGCGACGTCGCAGGGATGCTGCGCTCGTTCGATTACGCGGCGCACTCCTACCTCGTCCAGACCGGCGGCGGCGAGGGTGACCAGGTGACGCGGGCGCAGGCATGGGTCGCGCGCAACCGGGCGGCGTTCCTGCGCGGGTACGGGGTCTCGACAGGCTCGACCAGCGAACAACCGCCGGTCGAGACCGCGGCCACCACGCAGGTCGAGACCGCGGCCACCCCGCAGGTCGAGACCGCGGCCACCACGCAGGTCGAGACCGCGGCCACCCCGCAGGTCGAGACCGCGGCCACCCCGCCGGTCGAGCCTGTCGAGACCCTGCTCGATGCGTACGAGGTGGACAAGGCCCTCTACGAGTACGTGTACGAGCGCGACCACCGCCCCGACTGGGCCGCGATCCCGCGCGCCGCTCTAGAACGGATGCGGGGTCGCTGAAAGACCGCCCTCGCGGCACCGCGCCAGCGGCAGACTGGCGACTGGGCAGACCCCCTGCTCGACTCGAGGAGGATGCGATGCCGGGAGACGAGCCGCAGCCGAAGCCGACCACCCCTGGTCGCCCTGTCCGCCACGATCCGCGCCCGGCCCCGACGGCTCCCGAACCCCCTCCGGCGCCGGCTCCCCCGCCGCCCCCGTCCCGCGGCCCGCGGCCGGGCCCTCTCTGACCCGGACGGGCGGCGCGCGAGGGCTGAAGCCGCTCACGGGCAGCCGTGCGCCCGTGAAAGACTCCACCGCATGACGCGAGACCTGTGGCGCGACCTCGGTGCTCATGTCCGTGACGACGGCGTGACCTTCGCCGTGTGGGCGCCGCACGCCCAGGATGTGCAGGTCCTCGGCGACTTCAACGGCTGGGACGGCGCCGGCCACGGCCTCGCTCGCGACGCCGACGGAGTCTGGCGCGGCCGCGTCGACGGCATCGGCGACGGCGCGCTCTACAAGTACGCGGTCCACGGAGCCGACGGTGTGTGGCGCCAGAAGGCCGACCCGTTCGAGGCGTGGGCCGAGGTCCCGCCGGCCAACGCCTCGCGCGTCTTCACCTCGCGGCACGAGTGGAGCGACGACGCGTGGATGAGCACCCGCCCCGCCCGCCGCCCGTGGGCTGAGCCGATGAGCGTGTACGAGGTGCACCTCGGCTCGTGGCGGCGCGGCCTCTCGTACGCCGAGCTGGCAACCACGCTCGTCCCGTACGTCGCCGAGCGCGGCTTCACCCACGTCGAGCTGATGCCCGTGATGGAGCACCCGTTCGGCGGCTCGTGGGGCTACCAGGTGACGGGCTACTACGCGCCGACGTCCCGCTTCGGCGATCCCGACGACTTCCGGGCGCTCGTCGACGCCTTCCACACCGCGGGCATCGGCGTGATCCTCGACTGGGTCCCCGCGCACTTCCCGCGCGACGAGTGGGCGCTCGGCCGCTTTGACGGCACGGCTCTGTACGAGCATCCCGACCCACGCCGCGGCGAGCACCCCGACTGGGGGACGTACGTCTTCGACCTCACCAAGCCCGAGGTCCGCGAGTTCCTGCTGGCCAACGCGTTCTGGTGGCTCGAAGAGTTCCACGTCGACGGGCTGCGCGTGGACGCCGTCGCGTCGATGCTCTACCTCGACTACTCGCGCGGGCCCGGCGACTGGGTCCCCAACCTGCACGGCGGCAACATCGACCTCGACGCCGTCTCGTTCTTCCAGGAGCTCAACGCCTCCTGCTACGGACGGTTCCCCGGGATCGCGATGATCGCCGAGGAGTCGACCGCCTACGACGGCGTCACGCGCGACGTGGCCCACGGCGGGCTCGGCTTCGGGTTCAAGTGGGACCTCGGCTGGATGCACGACACGCTCGGCTACCTCGCGACCGACCCGCTCTTCCGCGGCCAGGACCACCACCGCTTGACGTTCGCGACGATGTACCACCACGCCGAGAACTTCGTCCTCCCGCTGTCCCACGACGAGGTGGTTCACGGCAAGGGCTCGCTGCTGACCAAGATGGCCGGCGACGACGCACAGCAGTTCGCGTCGCTGCGCGCGCTGCTCGCCTACCAGTGGTCGTACCCCGGCAAGCAGCTCCTCTTCATGGGCGGCGAGATCGCGCAGGAGCGCGAGTGGTCCGACGAGCGTTCGCTCGACTGGGACCTCCTCGACACCGATGCGCACGACGCCACCGCGCACGCCGGCGTGCAGCGGCTGGTGAGTGACCTCAACGCGCGCTACGCGGCGAACCCGGCCTTGTGGTCCGGCGATCACTCCCCCGGCGGGTTCGCATGGCTGGAGGCCGATGACGCGACGCACAACGTCTATGCCTTCGTCCGGCGCGCAGACGGTCGTAGTCTCGTCTGCGTGGCGAACATGTCCGGAGCGACCTGGGACTCCTACCGTGTCGGGCTGCCCACACCCGGCCCGTGGGACGTCGTGATGTGCACCGACGATGCCGCGTACGGAGGGGCGAGCACCGATCCCGTACGCACGCTGGTGGCCGATGAGCAGCCCTGGCACGGCCAGCAGCACTCGGCGATGCTCACCCTCCCGGCCCTCTCGGTCACCTGGCTGGAGCGGGCCGATGGCTGACCTCACGCTCCACCCCGACGGCGACAGCCTCGAGATCCACGAGGGCGACGCCGTCCTCGGCACGATCACGGTGCACCGCGACGATGCGCGCACCGCGACCCTCTCGTGGGACCTCGGCAGCACAGAGGAGCCGCGGCGGTCGCAGGCCGTCAACCTCGCTGTCACGTACGTGCTCGAGGAGCTCGGCGCGACGCGCGTCCAGACCTTGATCGACGAGGACGCCGTCGGTGACCGCCGCGCGGCGGCGCGCGCGGGCATGCGCCGCGACGGGATGCTGCGGCACGTCGAAGGACCCGACCAGGAGCTGCTGTCGCGGCTCGCCGACGACCCACACCCGCAGACGCGGGAGGGGTTCGTCGCGATGCTCAACGCCGCCCTGCCCAAGAAGCGCGCGATCGCACAGGCGCTCGTCTGCGACCAGGACGGGCGGGTGCTGCTGTGCGAGCTCACCTACAAGCGCGAGTGGGACCTGCCCGGCGGTGTCGTCGACCCCGGCGAGTCTCCCGCCGACGCGGTCGTGCGCGAGCTGCGCGAGGAGCTCGGCGTCGACGCACGCGTCAGGGGCCTTCGTACGGTCAACTGGCTCCCACCGTGGAGCGCGTGGGACGACGCGGTGCTGTTCGTCTTCGACGTCGAGGCCTGGGGTCCCGAGACCCCGCTGGTCCTGCAGCCGACCGAGATCGCCGCCGTCCACTGGTGCGACCGCGACCTCGTCCGCGAGCGCGCGACAGGGGCGACGATTGAGCTGCTCGACAGCCTCGACGACGACCCTGCCGACGCCTACCGCGAAGCGGGGCACGTGTTCCGCGGGACCGCCTGAGGCTCAGGGCGCGGCGACCGGCCCGGTGTCCTCGGACCCGATCACACCGCCGTACTGCGCGAGCACCCGCGGGAGCCCGACGCCGCCGGTGGGCGGGATGTACATGAGCACCTGGTGGTAGTAGCGCAGGACCCCCGAGCGCGACATCGGGTCGCCGAAATAGGCCTTGTGCTCCGACTCCGCCGGCCACCGTACGGTCGCGCCCGGCGTCAGCACCCACCCGTCCTGCCGCATCAGCGTCCCGAACACGAGCGCGCCGCCGTCCTTGGTCCGCACCGCGTGCTGGACGGGCTGGGAGGCCCACGTGCGCCGGAACGTCGTGCCCGGCTGCGCGAGCCCCGCCGCCTGGGCCCGCATCTGCGAGACGAACGAGTCGGCCGTCACCTCGGTGGAACGGGGCGAGCTCGGGTTGCCCAGCGTCGCGGCGTACGCCATCAGCGCCTGCGACGGCGCGCTCACGAGGCCGTCGGCGTCGTCGGGCCCGACCGTCTGGAGCACGCCGTCGACCGTCTCCGGAACCGGCAGCACCGTGCTGAGCAACGCCTCCGGCGAGGCCGTGAGCTCCCACTGATCGGTCGACGAGGCGCGCTCGAACACCTGGATGCGCCGCACCCCCCGCCCCTCGTCGCGGGCGGTGGCGACGAACCACAGCGGGTACGCGTCGAGCCGCGGCGTGTAGACGTCCTCGATCTCGGCCGGCGCCGTCTCGCGCCCGGTCGACGCGTTGCCGTGCAAGCGCTTCGCCACGTCGATGGCGCCCGTGTCGACCGCGAGCACCGGGCCCGTCTCGACCAGCGCGAGCACCTCGGGATCGAGCGCGGCGAAGGCAGCTCCGCGCGCCTTCTCGTAGTTGTCGTACGTCCGCTGCACCGTCGACGTCTCCGCCGCCAGCTTCGACACATCGGCACTGGTCTTCTCCAGCGGGACCACCCCGCACCCGCCGAGCGAGACGACGAGCAACGCGGCACCGACGGCGACGAGCGACCGCGGCGCGCCCGTACGGGCCGCTCTCTCACTCATCTCGCCACCTCCTTGTCGGTGCCAGGCCCCGGTTTGCCGACCTTGCCCTTCCTCGGCCACCGCGGCTTCGCCCCGCGCTTCTTCGGCGGCGCGGACGGGCGGTCGGCCCTGGTCGCAGGACCCTCCGCCGTGCCCTCCTCGGACAGGAAGTCGTCCCAGGTGTCCGCGTCGGACGGGTCGGTCTCGGGCCAGGGTACGTCCCACTCGTCGTCGACGAAGCCGGATGCTTCGACCGGTGGCGTCCGTCGCCCCACCCCCGGGACCAGCCTCAGCGCGACCAGGCCCAGCAGCGCGGCACCCAGACCTGTCGCGGCCATCCCGACGCCGACGCCGAACGCCCCGGGAACCTCGTACGACGCCGTGACCCGCAGACCTTTCAGGTCGGAGTCGCCGACCGCGAGCACCGCGAGCGACACCGGCTCGTCGGGCAGCGTGAACCGCAGCTCCGCACCCCCGACACCAGCCGCCTGCATGATCCACCAGTCGAGCGCGGTCGGGGCGGCTCGGAGCTGCGGCTCGCCAGTGGCGACACGGGACTTCAGCGACCACGGCACGCGAAAGCGTGTCACCTCCACCCGCGCGGTCGACGAGACGTAGTCCTCGACGTCGACCGTGTGCCCGAGCCCGAGGAACACCGGCTTGTCGCCCGGGACCTCGACGAGGACGCTCACCTGCGGCCCGTACCGGGCCAGGACCGCGGGCCGCGTCACGACGGCGCGACCGTCGGCCCGCACGTCGTGCGGGCCTGTCGTCAGGCGGTCGTCCGGACCCATCGCCACCGCGACGACCGCACCGGCCAGCGCGAGGAGGATTCCGAGCGCGAGCAGCCCGATCCCCGCCACCCGTCGCATGGAGCAAGTATGCCGGGCGTCCGAAGTCTCCGTGCGTTCAGTTCACGCGCGTCGCGGGACGCGGTCGCGAGCGCACTCAGAACAACGCGGTCGCGAGCGCACTCAGAACAACGCGGTCGCGAGCGCCCGACGGGCCTGGCCGACTCGCGGATCATCATTGCCCACGATCGTGAAGTACTCGACGAGCCGCGCGCGGATGCGCTCGCGGTCGTCACCGGCCGTACGGCGCACCACGTCGATGAGACGCCCGAACGCGTCGTCGACGTGCCCGCCGGACAGGTCGAGGTCAGCGACGAGCAGCTGCGCATCGATATCGTCCGGGTTCTGGGCCGCCGCGTCACGCGCTGCGGACAGCTCGGCACCCTCCGTACGCTGCAGCAGCTTGGCGCCGGCAAGCCGCTCGGCGGCCTCGGTGTCGGCCGGGTTCGTGGCGAGCAGCTTCTCGTACTCGGCGACCGCCTTGGCGTAGTCGCCCTCGGCGTACGCGTCGTCCGCAGCGGCGAAGCGCGGATCGTCCGCAGGCTCCTCCTCGTCAGAGGCCGCCGCGCCACCGACGGGCGCCGCGGTGCCGGTCACGCCGTTGGCCTCGGCGACGCGGAGCAGCTCGTCGAGGTACTGACGGACCTGTGCCTCCTCGGCCGTGCCCTGGAACAGCGGCACCGGCTGGCCCTTGACCACCCCGAGCACGAACGGGACGCCCTGCGCCCCGAGCATCTGGGCGATCTGCGGGTTGGCGTCCACGTCGATCTGCGCGAGCAGCATGCGGCCCGCGTACGCGTTGACGGCGTCGGCGAGGACCTGGTTGAACGTGCTGCTCTGAGGCGAGCGCGACGACCACAGGGACAGCACGACCACGTGGTCGACCGAGGCCTGCAGCACCTGCTGGAAGTTCTGTTCGCCGACGTCGAGCACCCACGACGCACCGGCGGGCGCAGGGCCCGCCGCGGAGGCGCCGGCGGGTGCGGCCGGCTTCTTGAGAGCGGACAGGTCGACGGCGCCAGGACGCGAGAAGCTCATCGGCGGGTCTCCTCGGGTGTCGAAGTCATCAGAACGGTCAGTGCCCGGAGGTGAGCTCCGCGCGCTCGGCAGGCGACGTGAGCGCCGCACCGGGCGCCGCGACGTAAGGAAGGTAGCTCGGCGTCGTGCGACGCGCGAGGATGAGGCCGAACAGCGCGAGCACCACAGCGATCGCCAGCGGGATGCCGGCGAAGACGAGCAGGACGTCGAGCGTCGACATCGGGGTCCCCTCCTCCCAGCCAATCGGCACGTCAGCAGCGGCCGGTGTGGCGGCGGCGACGGCGATCAGAGGCGATGCGACGAGAGCACCGGCGACGGCGGAACGGACAGCGGTACGGCTCCGGCTCAGCATGACGGTCATTCTAACCGAGCACCTCACTCCCCTAGTCTCGGCGGTATGCCTTCCGACCCCGACGGCGTTCTCGCGTCCGCACTCGACCTCGCTGCCGCCTACCGGCGGCGCGAGACCGACCCCGTCTCCGTCGTCGACGCGCTCCTCGCACGCATCGAGGCGCTCGACGCGGAGGTCGGCGCCTTCGTCACCGTCACGGCCGACGAGGCGCGGGCGGCGGCCGCCTCCGCCCGGGACGCCCTGCGTGGCCCCAGCGCCGACCTCCTCCCGCCGCTGTTCGGCATCCCCACCGCACTCAAGGACCTCACCCCCACCGCTGGCGTACGGACGACCTTCGGGTCGGCGGCGTTCGCCGACCTCGTCCCCGACGCCGACGGCACAGCGGCCGTGCGGGTCGCTGCCGCCGGCATGATCAGCCTCGGCAAGACCAACACCCCCGAGCTCGGCCTGCCCTGCTACACCGAGCCCGACGTCGCCCCGCCGGCGCGCACCCCGTACGACCTGACCCGAGGTGCGGGCGGTTCGTCCGGGGGCGCAGCCGCCGCTGTCGCGGCCGGCTTGCTCCCGGTCGCGGTCGGGTCGGACGGCGGCGGCTCGATCCGCATCCCCGCCTCGTCCTGCGGCCTCGTCGGCTTCAAGCCGACCCGTGGCCTCGTCCCTGGCACGCCTGAGGAGATCGATGTCTCGGGCCTCGCCGTCCCCGGCCCGCTCGCGACCACCGTCGCCGACGCGGCGGCCCTGCTCGACGTCCTCGCACTCACCGGCGCTCGGCTCAGCGACGCCTGTGAGCGCGCACCGGGGCGCCTGCGGGTGGCACGCTTCGCCGACCCGGTCATCGGCGACCTTCCGCCCGACCCGGAGGTCCTCGACGCGTACGAGGAGATGAGCCGCCTCCTGGTCAAGCTCGGCCACGACGTCGTGGATGTCGCTCCCCCGTTCGGTCCGGAGACCGTCGCTGCCTTCGAGACGGTGTGGTTCGTCGGGGCGGCGTCCGCGCCGGTGCCGCGCGAGCGCGAGGAGCTTCTGCGGCCGCTGACCCGCTGGGAGCGGGAGCGCGGCCGCGCGGCGAGCGGCACGGAGTACGCGGCGGCGCTGCTGGCGATGCGCCAGGCCGAGCAGCGGACCCTCGAGGCGTACGAGGCCTACGACATGGTCCTCACCCCGACGCTCGGGCAGCTCCCGGCGCCGGTCGGCTCGCTGCGCGACGACTCCGACCCTGCGGCGGACTTCGCGGCGCAGAAGGCGTTCACCCCGTACACGTCCGTCTGGAACATCGCTGGCGCTCCGGCCGTCTCGCTCCCGACCGGCTGGAGCACCGAAGGCCTGCCGATCGGGACGATGCTGGCGGCCCATCCAGGCGCCGACGTGCTCCTGATGAGCCTTGCCGCTCAGGTTGAGGACGCCTGCTCGGCGCCGGGCGACCCGTGGAGGCGTCCGCAGACGCTGGTGGGCGCCCGCTAACGTCTTGGGCATGTCCGCTGCCGCCCTCGCCTCCGACAACGAGCTGGTTCCCGAGCTGGTCCCTGAGGGCCTCCTCAGCCAGAACTGCTGGCAGGACCCCGACCACCAGGTGTGCAGCCTGGTCCATCGGTGGACCGACAACGACACCCTCGCCGAGCTCGCCGACCTGCTGCTCGCCAAGCCGATGGCGATCCTGCTGCTGATCCTCGGCGGGGTCGCGGCGCGCTGGCTGATCAACCGCGTGATCGATCGCGTCACCCGCTCGGCGGCCGCGGGCACCGTGCCCGGCGCACGTGCCGCGGAGGCGGTCACCCCCCTGCTGCACGAGCGCCGCGAGCAGCGCGCCAAGAGCATGGGCTCGCTGCTCAAGAACATCGCGACGATCGTGATCTTCACCGTCGTCACGTTCATGGTGATCGCGACGCTCGGCTACAACATCGCGCCGCTGCTGGCGTCCGCCGGCATCCTCGGTGTCGCCCTCGGTTTCGGCGCGCAGAGCCTCGTCAAGGATTTCATCTCGGGCATCTTCATGATCCTCGAGGACCAGTACGGCGTCGGCGACGTCGTCGACCTCGGCGACGCGGTCGGCACCGTCGAGGCGGTGAGCATGCGTGTGACGCGGCTGCGCGACGTCAACGGCACGGTCTGGTACGTCCGCAACGGCGAGATCCTGCGGGTCGGCAACCAGTCCCAGAACTGGGCGCGGACCGTGCTCGACATCCCGGTCGGGTACGACGTGGACCTCAGGCGGGTCCGCGAGGTCCTGCATGAGGTCGCGCACGCGCTGTGGCAGGACCCCGAGTGGAGCGGCGCGATCCTCGAGGAGCCGGAGGTCTGGGGCGTCGAGCGCTGGACCGCCGAGGGTGTCGTCGTCCGCGTCGTGCTCAAGACGGCGCCGCTCAAGCAGTGGGAGGTCGCACGCGAGATGCGCGAGCTCATCAAGGACCGCTTCGACACGCTGCACATCGACATCCCGTACGCCCACGCCGCCGCGTACGGCGCTCCCCCGCAGGTCGCGCCGGAGCCCAAGGAGGACCCGGACGGCGACGCGCCGGAGGGCGACGGCGGTCCTGCGGCCCAGCCGGAGGACGAGCCCGAGCGCGGGCGACGCCGGTAGGCGCTAGCCGAGGTCCTCGGGCGTGTTGATCATGAACTGAGCCGCATGGGTGACGTACGCCCAGAACTCACGGTCGTGCTCGGGCGACAGGGCCACGCGGTCGAGCGCCGCGCGGAAGTGCCGCAGCCAGTGCTCGGCCGCCGTCGGGGTGACGGCGAACGGCGCGTGCCGCATGCGCAGACGCGGGTGGCCGCGACGCTCGGAGTAGGTCGTCGGCCCGCCCCAGTACTGGACGAGGAACAGCGTGAACCGCTCCTCAGCCGGGCCAAGGTCCTCCTCCGGATACATCGGCCGGAGCACCGGGTCCTCGGCGACCCCTTCGTAGAAGGCCGCGACGATCGACGCGATCGTGTCGTACCCGCCGATCGCGTCGTAGAAGGTCTGCTGCTGCTCCGCCTGGTCCTGGCTCACGCGTCCATTCTCCCGGTCGGCTCAACCGGCGACGACGTGAGGCTCCAGATGAGCGCGTTCGTGAGCGGTGAGCGGGCGGGACTGCTGAGTCTGCGGGTCGAACCCGACCATGACGTTGTGTCCGCTCGCCACGACGACCGGCTCGCCGCCACTGTCCGGCGCCTCGTCGACGAGCTCGGTGAGGATCACGAACGACGAGGTCCCGAGACGGCCGATGCCGGCGTGCACCGCGCACGAGGACCGCCGTCCGAAGGGGCGGAGGAAGGTGGTCTCACTGCGCCCGACCACCCAGGGCTCGTCGCGGGCCCCGATGGCGTCGGCGTACGCGACCCGGGCCTCCTGGAGGAGCTCGAGCGTCGCGACCTCGTCGACGTACCCGTCGCTGCCGAGGTCGCGCGCCCGTACGGTCACAGGAAGGCGGCCCGTGAGCGACGGATCGGGGCGCACGAGCGGCACTGCGCCGTCGGGTACGAGCGTCGTCCTCCCCCGCGCATAGACGGTGCGGCCGCCGTCCTCGTGACGGTCGGCGATCTCCTGCACCAGCACGCCGTCGGCGTTCATCGTCGTCTCCACGAGCGCAGGCTCGGGCCGGAAGACGAGCGGAGCGCGGTAGTCGATCTCGAGTGCCAGGACGCGTGCCGGACGCGCACCCTCGGCCTCGGCGGCCGCGAGGCGGGCTTCACGCAGGTAGTCGGCGTACGTGACGTTGTTGACGTGCCCGAACGCGTCCATGTCGGCCCAGCGGAGGTCGCAGGCAAAGAGGTGTCGCACGCATCGATCGTGGCAGAGATGGCGAGGGCGCTCGCGCACCCGGCTCCCCTGTGTCCTTGCTCACGACGAATGCGGTACGTTGCTAAGCGATCGCTTAGCCCGTGGTCGTGAGCACCAGCAGAAGCAACGAGGAGTACGTGTGAGCCAGCAGCGAACTGCCATTGTCACTGGCGCGGCCCGCGGGATCGGTGCCGCCGTCGCCAAGCGACTCGCCGCCGACGGGCACGCCGTCGCGGTGATCGACCTCGACGAGGCCTCCTGCGCCGCGACCGTCGACGCGATCACCGCAGCCGGGGGCAAGGCCCTCGCGGTCGGTGCAGACGTGTCGGACGAGCAGGCGGTCGCCGGCGCCTTCGAGCGCATCGTCGCCGAGCTCGGTGGCCCGACGATCCTCGTCAACAACGCGGGCATCATCCGCGACAACATGCTGTTCAAGATGTCGGTCTCCGACTGGGACTCGGTCATGAACGTGCACCTGCGTGGCGCCTTTCTCATGGCCCGCGCCGCCCAGCAGTTCATGGTCGAGGCCAAGTTCGGACGCATCGTCAACCTCTCGTCGACCTCGGCGCTGGGCAACCGCGGGCAGGCCAACTACTCGGCCGCCAAGGCGGGCATGCAGGGCTTCACCAAGACCCTCGCCATCGAGCTCGGCAAGTTCGGCGTCACCGCCAACGCGATCGCCCCAGGATTCATCGAGACCGAGATGACCGCCGAGACGGCCGCGCGCCTGGGCGTCGATTACGAGGACTTCAAGAAGTTCAGCGCCCAGCAGATCCCGGTCGCCCGCGTCGGACAGCCCGAGGACATCGCGGCGACGGCGTCGTTCCTCACCAGCGAGGAGTCCGGTTTCGTGTCCGGCCAGGTCATCTACGTCGCCGGCGGACCGAGGGACTGACCATGGCCGACCTCCCTGGTCTGGACCTCGACCGGCTGGGCACCTACCTCGACAAGGAGGCGCCCGGCCTCGTCGCGGGCGCGCTCACCGGGGAGGTCATCCCCGGCGGCCGCTCGAACCTCACATACGACGTGACCGACGGCACGACGCACCTCATCGTCCGCCGCCCGCCGCTCGGCCACGTCCTTGCGACCGCCCACGACATGGCGCGCGAGCACACCGTCATCGAGGCGCTCGCGCCGACCGACGTACCGGTCCCCGAGGTCTTCGCGCTGTGCCAGGACACCGAGGTCATCGGCGCGCCGTTCTACGTGATGGGCAAGGCCGAGGGTCGTGCGATGCGACGTGCCGCCGAGCTCGAGGAGCTCGGCGCGGAGCGGACCGCCACCATCGCCGGTCGCCTCATCGACACCCTCGCCGACCTGCACGCCGTCGACCCGGCGTCGGTCGGGCTCAGCGACTTCGGACGCGCCGAGGGCTACCTCGAGCGCCAGGTCCGGCGCTGGACCAAGCAGGCCGAGGCGTCCAAGAGCCGCGAGCTCGCCGGGTACGACGCGCTGCACGACTACCTCGCCGCCCACGTCCCCTCGCACTCCGACGCGGCGATCGTGCATGGCGACTTCCGGCTCGACAACGCCCTCGTGGACACGACGCCGTCCGGCGGCGACCGCATCACGGCCGTCCTCGACTGGGAGATGGCGACGCTCGGCGACCCGCTGTCGGACATCGCGCTGTCGATCGTCTATCAGGAGATGGGACGCACCCCCGGTGCGAGCGCTGTCTCGGACGCCACCCGCGCGTCGGGCTACCCGTCGGTCGACGAGGTGCTCGAGCGCTACTCGACCCGCAGCGGACGCGACGTCTCCTCGATGGGTTTCCACCTCGCGCTCGGGTTCTACAAGCTCGCGATCATCACCGAGGGCATCCACTACCGCTACACCCAGGGGCAGACCGTGGGTGAGGGCTTCGACCGGATCGGCGACGTCACCGAGCCGCTGATCGCCCTCGGTCTCGACGCCGCGCACCGCTGATCCTCCCTCCCCCCGCCAGAAGGAGCACCGATGGACTTCGCACTCGACGCCCGTACGGAGGAGCTGCGCGCCACGCTCCTCGCGTTCATGGACGAGCACGTCTATCCCGCCGAGGAGGCCTTTCACGCCGACATCGACGCGAACCCGGAACGCTGGGGTCCGCCGCCGATGATCGAGAGCCTCAAGGAGGAGGCGAAGCGGCAGGGGCTGTGGAACCTCTTCCTTCCTGGCAAGGAGGGTGCAGGCCTCACCAACCTCCAGTACGCCCCGCTGGCCGAGATCACCGGACGCAGCGGCGCGATCGCCCCCGTCGCGCTCAACTGCGCCGCACCCGACACGGGCAACATGGAGGTGCTGCACGACTTCGGCACCGAAGAGCAGAAGAAGCAGTGGCTCGAGCCGCTGCTCACCGGCGAGATCCGGTCGTCGTTCGCGATGACCGAGCCCGACGTCGCCTCGTCGGACGCGACCAACATCGCCACGTCGATCGTGCGCGACGGCGACGACTACGTGATCAACGGGCGCAAGTGGTGGATCACCGGCGCGATGAACCCCGCCGCCAAGATCTTCATCGTCATGGGCAAGACCGACCCGACGGCAGCACGGCACCGCCAGCAGTCGCAGATCCTCGTCCCGCGTGACACCCCGGGTGTGAACGTCAAGCGCGGCATGCACGTGCTCGGCTACGACGACCGCGACCACGGAGGCCACGCCGAGATCGAGTTCACCGACGTCCGCGTGCCGGCATCGAACCTCATCGCCGGCGAGGGCGACGGGTTCGCGATCGCGCAAGCGCGTCTCGGCCCGGGCCGCATCCACCACTGCATGCGCTCGATCGGCATCGCCGAGCGTGCGATCGAGCTCATGTGCAAGCGCGTCAACGAGCGCGTCGCATTCGGCAAGCCGCTGGCCGAACAGGGCGTCATCCGCGACTGGATCGCGGAGTCGCGGGTCAAGGTTGAGCAGCTGCGCCTGCTGACCCTCAAGACGGCCTGGCTGATGGATACCGTCGGCAACAAGGGTGCGCACTCGGAGATCCAGGCGATCAAGATCGCGACCCCCCGTACGGTCGAGTGGATTCTCGACAAGGCGATCCAGGCCCACGGTGCGGGTGGCCTCTCGCAGGACTTCCCGCTCGCCGCGTCGTTCGCGGGCGTCCGTACGCTCCGCTTCGCCGACGGCCCAGACGAGGTCCATAAGAACTCCCTCGCCAAGGCCGAGCTGCGCAAGCACCTCTGACGCTTCCCCCAACGACGCCGGGTCGCTCTTTGGCGACCTCGGGTCACTGAAAGTGACCCGGAGCTGCCAAAGAGCGACCCGGCATTGCTAGGAAGTGACCCGGCGTCAGAAGTCGGCGCGGAGGTCCTCGATGCGCCGCTGGAGCCGGTTCATGCCGCCGAGCCACCGGTCCGGGTCGGCAGCCTTCGCACGGGCGTAGTCGGCCACCTCCGGGTGCGGCAGGATCAGGAACCGATCGTCCTGCAGCGCGTCGTACACGACCTCGGCCGCTTGCTCCGGCGTGATCGCCGCATCCTTGAGCGTGACGTCGCCGGCCGGGCCGGTGTCGTCGAGCATCGCCGTACGGACGCCCTGGGGGCAGAGCGCCTGCACGACGACGCCGCGGTGCCGGTACGTGGCCGACAGCCACTCGGCGTGAGCGACGGCGGCGTGCTTGGACAGCGTGTATGGGGCCGAGCCGAGCATCATCAGCAGCCCTGCCGCCGAGGCGGTCGCGACGAACCGCCCCTCCCCTCGCTCGAGCCACTCGGGCAACAGCGCCCGCGCCGCCCGGACGTGGGCCATCACGTTGACCTGCCACGACGCCTCGAAGTCGGCGTCCGACGCCGTCTCCGCGTCGCCGCGCGCGATGCCCGCGTTGGCGAAGTACACGTCGATCGCCCCGAGGTGGGCCCGCGCGGCGTCCACCAGGGCGCGGACGCCCTCCTCGGTGGCGGCGTCACCGGGGACGGCCAGACCGCCGACCTCGTTGGCGACCTGCGCGGCCGCCTCCGGGTCGAGGTCGTTGACGACGACACGCGCACCGGCTGCGTTCAGCCGGTGCGCGATCGCACGTCCGATCCCGTTGCCTCCGCCGGTGACGACGACGCCCGCGCGATCGGGGAGCACGTCAGACTCCGCCGGTGAGCGTGAGCCCGCCGTCGACGACGATGTTCTGGCCGGTGAGCCAGCCGGAGTCGTCCGACAGCAGGAACGCGACCACGGAGGCGATGTCGTCGGGGACGCCGAGACGCTTCATCGGGTACGCCGACGCGACCTCTTCCTCGCGCCCCTCGTACAGCGCCGTGGCGAACTTCGTCTTGACCACCGCCGGTGCGACGGCGTTGACTCGCACCGACGGGCCGAGCTCGACCGCGAGCTCCTCGGTGACGTGGATGAGCATCGCCTTGCTGGCCCCGTAGAACCCGATGCCGGGCGCGGGCTTGATGCCGGCCACCGACGCGAGGTTGACGACGGTGCCGCCGTGCTCGTCCATCCAGGTGTGGAACACCTTCTGGGTCCACGCGAGCGCGCTGAGGACGTTGACGGCGAAGATCTTGTGCGCCGCCGCGAGGTCGATGTCGATCATCCGGCCGTACACAGGGTTGATCCCCGTGTTGTTGACCAGGTGGTCGACGGACCCGAACGCCTCGACCGTCCGTGCGACCGCCTCGTCCTGGTGGTCAGGGTCGTCGCCCTTGCCCGCGACGCCGATCGCGACCTCCGGGCCGCCGAGGTGGACCACGGCCTCCTGGAGCGCCTCGTCGTTGCGGGCCGTGATGCAGACGCGGGCCCCTTCGTCGACGAGGCGCTGGGCGATGCCGAGGCCGATGCCGCGGCTCGCGCCGGTGATGATCGCGGTGCGGCCCTCGAACCGCTTCGCGCCGCCGCCGGTCACGAGAGACGCTCGATGACCATGGCCATGCCCATGCCGCCGCCCACGCACATCGATTCGACACCGAACTGCTTGTCGTGCCACTGCAGCGAGTTGATCAGCGTCGCGGTGATGCGGGCGCCGGTCATGCCGAACGGGTGACCGACGGCGATCGCGCCGCCGTTCACGTTGAGCTTGTCCTCGGGGATGCCGAGCTGCTGCGCGGAGCCGAGCGACTGCACGGCGAACGCCTCGTTGATCTCGAACAGGTCGATGTCGCCGAGCGACATGCCCGCGTGCTTGAGCGCCTGCGGGATCGCCTCGACCGGACCGAGGCCCATGATCTCGGGCGACAGGCCGGTCACGCCGGTCGACACGATGCGTGCGAGCGGGGTCAGGCCGAGGTCCTTGGCCTTCTGGTCGCTCATGATGACGAGCGCGGCCGCGCCGTCGTTGAGCGGGCACGCGTTGCCGGCGGTGACGGTGCCGTCAGGGCGGAAGACCGGCTTGAGCTGCGAAACGGCCTCGTACGTGGTGCCCGCGCGCGGGCCGTCGTCGGCGGTGACCTGCGTGCCGTCGGCGAGCGTGACGGGCGTGATCTCACGCGCCCAGAAGCCCTCGTTGATGCGCTGCTCGGCGAGGTTCTGGCTGCGGACGGCAAAGCGATCCTGCTCCTCGCGGCTCATGCCGAGCACCTGCGCGACGTTCTCCGCGGTCTGGCCCATCGCGATGTAGACGTCAGGGAGGTGGTCGTCCTGGCGCGGGTCGGCCCACTTCTGCCCGCCCTGCGCGAGGGACTCGGTCCGCTGCATGGCGTCGGTGAAGACCGGGTTGGTGATCTCCTGGCCGGGGATCGCGTCGCTGTTGCCCTTGACGAAGCGGCTGACCGTCTCGACGCCGGCGGAGATGTAGGCGTCGCCCTCACCGGCCTTGATCGCGTGGAACGCCATGCGCGTGGTCTGCAGGCTCGACGAGCAGTAGCGGGTCACGGTCGTCCCGGGGAGGAAGTCGTAGCCGAGCAGGACCGACACGACACGGCCCATGTTCATGCCCTGCTCACCGCCGGGCAGACCGCAGCCGAGGATGAGGTCGTTGATGTCGCGCGGGTCCAGCTCGGGCACCTTGTCGAGAGCGGCGCGCACCATCTGAGCAGAGAGGTCGTCCGGGCGCATGTCCTTGAGCGAGCCCTTGAACGCGCGACCGATGGGCGATCGCGCGGTGGAGACGATGACGGCTTCTGTCATGAGCTTTCCTTCTGGTTCGACGAGCGGACTGGCGGCGAGGTCCCGAGAAAGTGTGGCGTGGTGAGCGGCTGCTCCGACAGGGTCAGAGACCGAGGTCGCGACCGATGAGCTCCTTCATGATCTCGTTGGAGCCGGCCCAGATCTTGGTCACGCGGGCGTCGCGCCAGGCACGGGCGACGCGGTACTCGTTCATGAACCCGTACCCGCCGTGCAGCTGGACGCAGTGGTCCAGCACCTCGTTTTGGACCTGGGAGGACAGCCACTTCACCTTGGCTGCGTCGATCGCGGTGAGCTCGCGCCGGGTGTGGGCGAGCACGGCCGCATCGACGTACGCCTCCACCGACTCGATCCGGGTGACGAGCTCGGCGAAGAGGAACTTGTTGTGCTGGAAGGACCCGATCGGCTGCGCGAACGCGTGCCGCTCCTTCGCGTACGCGATCGTCTCGAGCAGGATCTGCTTGGCGTGGGCGACGTTGGAGACGGCGCACGTCAGCCGCTCCTGTGGGAGGCGCTCCATCATCGCGATGAAGCCGCGGTCGACCTCGCCGATGACCTGCGCGTCACTGACCCGGACGTCGGAGAAGAACAGCTCGGCAGTGTCAGACTCGCTCTGGCCGACCTTGTCGAGCTTGCGGCCGCGGGTGAAGCCATCCATGCCGGTCTCGACCGCGAAGAGCGTGATGCCCTTGGCGCCCTTCTCGGGGCTCGTACGGGCGGCGACGACCACGAGGTCGGCCGACCAGCCGTTGGTGATGAAGGTCTTGGAGCCGTTGATGACCCACTCGTCGCCGTCGCGCACGGCGGTGGTCTTGAGGGCGGCAAGGTCGGACCCGCCCGACGGCTCGGTCATCGCGATCGCGGTGAGCAGCTCGCCGGTCACGAACCTGGGGAGCCAGCGCTCCTTCTGCTCATCCGTGGTCAACTCGATGAGGTACGGGGCGACGATGTCGGAGTGGATGCCGGTGCACGACGGCAGCGCGGCGTTGACCTTCGACAGCTCCTCGGCGAGCACCGCGTTGAAGCGGAAGTCCTGCGCGCCGGCCCCGCCGAACGCCTCGGGAACCTCGAGCCCGAGCAGCCCCTGCTTGCCGGCCTCGAGCCAGTACGCACGTGGGAGACCCTTGTTGTCGGCGTACTGCTCGACGTGCGGCAGCACGCTACGCTCGACGAACGCGGCGACGGACGCACGGAACGCCTCGTGGTCCTCGTCGAAGATGGCTCGCTTCATGGGAGTGCCTCCGGGTGACAGGTCGCGATCACCTAGAGTGTACTAAGCGCTCGCTTAGCGTGGAGGAGGGTCCCCACCCTCCGCTGGTTCGTCGTGCAGGAGAGGCCCATGACCGAGGTACCCGCCCGTCAGCGGTTGATGGACGCCGCCGTCGAGGCCTTCGCCGACCGCGGCTTCCACGCCACGACCACCCGCGACATCTCCACGCGGGCCGGCATGAGCCCCGCCGCGCTCTACGTGCACCACGCCTCGAAAGAGGAGCTGCTGTACGAGATCAGCTCGGACGGCCACCGCTCGACGCGTGACATGCTCGCCATCGCCTACGCCTCGACCGCCGACCCGGTCGAGCGCCTGGCCGAGATGCAGTACGAGTTCACCAAGTGGCACGCCGTGCACAGCCGCAAGGCCCGCGTCGTCCAGTACGAGTTCTCAGCACTGTCCCCGGAGCACCGTCGCGAGGTCGCGGGCTACCGGCGCGACATCGAGCGCATCTATCGCGACGCCGTCGCCGAGGGCGTCGACAAGGGGGTCTTCGAGGTCGACGACGTGCCCGGCACCGCGCTGGCGCTGATCTCGATGGCGATCGACCTCGTCCGCTGGTACCAGCCGGACGGACCCCGCACCCCCGACTCCGTCGCACGCCTGTACGCCGAGCTGGCGCTGCGCGCGGTCGGCGCCCGTACGGCCTGACCGAAGGGCTCCACCAGACAGGCGAACGGCCGCCCTGAAGCCGGCGGGACTCCAGGACGGCCGCGTAAGCGTCTCGTACGCGCCGATGTCAGCGCGTCGACGAGGTCACTGGGCGAGGACGGCCTCACCGGTGATGGCGATGCTGATCTTGTCGCCGATCATGACCTTGTCACCCTCGAGCGGGATGTTGAAGTCGATGCCGAAGTCCTTGCGGCTGATCACCGTCGTGGCCTCGACACCCACACGGGTGCCGCCCCACGGGTCCTTGCCCTCGCCGAGGAACTCGACCGCGAGCTCGACCGAGCGCGTCACGTCCTTGATGGTGAGGTCGCCGGTCACGACGAACTCGGTGTCGGACTTCTCGACGACACCGGTCGAGGTGAACGTCATGGTGGGGTGGTTCTCGACTGAGAAGAAGTCGGCCGAACGCAGGTGCGCGTCGCGATCAGGAGTGCCGGTGTTGATCGAGCTCAGGTCGATCGTCGCGGTGGCAGTCGACTCGGTGATCTCGGGCGCGGTGGTGATGCTGCCCTCGAACTTCTCGAACTTGCCACGCACCTTGCTCATGAGGTGGCGGACGGTGAACCCGATCTCCGTGTGCGTGGGATCGAAGTTCCAGGTGCCTGCGGTGATCTGTGCCATGTCGATGTGTGCCCTTCGGGTGTCGTGCGGGATCCTTGTGGTCGAGGTGTCGGCATCCCCGTAAGTTGTTGCGGTTTAAACCAACGAGCCTCACTGTATCCACAACTAATTGAATCCACAACTATTCCCTGGGTACACTTCTGCTCATGACCTCGACCACGCAGGCTTCCCCCGAGACACGCTGGCTCGACGACCGTCAGCAGGCGCTCTGGCGGTCGTTCCTGGGCGGCTCGACGGTGTTCTTCGACCAGCTCGACCGCGATCTGCGACGCGAGCACGACCTCTCGATGCCCGAGTACGAGATCCTCGTCCGCCTCTCCGAGGCCGACGACTGGACGCTCCGGATGGCCGAGGTCGCCGACAAGGTCGCCCACTCCCGGAGCCGCATCACGCACACCGTCGCCCGCCTCGAGCGCGCCGGTCTCGTCGAGCGCCGCTCGTGCGCCTCCGACGGGCGCGGCGTCAACGCCCAGCTCACGGAGGCCGGCATGGAGCGGCTGCGCGAGGCTGCCCACACCCATGTCGGCGGCGTGCGCCGCTACCTCCTCGACAACACGACCGACGAGGAGTTCGCCGTGGTCGGGCGGGTCTTCGAGCGCATCCTCACCGATCTCGGAGGCTCGCGCTTCTAGGCACCCTCTTCGACGTACGACCCGACATCAGGACCCGACGTTTCACCCCGCATATGGGGGGCTAACGTCGGGTCCTTTTGTCGGGTCGTACGTCCACCCGGGCGCGTGGCCGAAACCGGACGTGATGGTTGACCTCTGCACACATATGTTGCGAAGGTCACAGTGAAACGATTCAACCGCCCGGCTCTGCTTCGTCTATGCACACGCGCCGAAGGGATCCCGCTCGATGAACACACGTCTGTTCAAGCTCGCGGTCGCACTCACGACCGCCACCTTCCTCCTCCCGCTCGCACCCGCCCAGGCCTCGCCGCCGGGCGAGGTCCGCCCCCACGCCCTCGCGACCGACCACCAGACCCGGCCCCTCGGGGTCGGTGAACGACTCCCCGCCTTCGGATGGCAGCTGACCGCGCACGAGCGCGCGCAGTCGCAGTCCGCGTACCGCGTCCTGGTCGCCTCGAGCCCGGCCCTCCTCGCCCGCGGCAAGGGCGACGTCTGGGACTCGGGCAAGGTCGACTCGTCCGAGTCGCAGCAGGTCCGGTACGGCGGCCCGCAGCTCGAGTCCCGTACGCGCTATCACTGGAAGGTGATGGCATGGGACGTCACCGGCCACGCCGGGCGCTGGAGCTCGCCGACGTGGTTCGAGACCGGCCTCCTGGACGCCTCGGACTGGTCCGCGCAGTGGATCGCGCACGACACCGACCTCCCGCTGCCGACCTCGAACTCGCAGCAGAACTCCCCCGCCGCACTCCGTACGGGCAAGACCCTCGGCCAGTCCGTCACCACGGACCGTCCGTTCGACCGCATCGGCGGAAGCTTCCCGACCTGGGGCACGTCCGACTCAGACTTCACCCTCACCCTGCGCCGCGGCGGGCCCGATGGCGAGGCCGTCGCCGAGCACCGGTTCGTCGACCACGCCGACAACAGCTGGGCCGAGCTCGAGCTCGAGAGCCCCGCGGAGCCCGGCGACTACTACCTCGAGATGTCCCAGCTCGAAGGCCAGGCGGGGTGGTGGAGCCACACCGACGACGTCTTCACCGAGGGCCAGGCCTTTGCGGACGGCGCACCGGCGACCGGTGACCGGACCATCCGCTGGAACCCGACGACCGAGGCCAAGGCCGAGCTCACCTCGCAGCTCCGTACGACGTTCACCGCGGACAAGCGCGTGAAGTCGGCGCGGCTGTACTCGACGGCGCTCGGCATCTACGACCTCCAGCTCAACGGCCGCGAGGTCTCCGAGGACCGTTGGGCCCCGGGCTGGACCGACTACGCCAAGCGCACGCCCTACCAGACCTATGACGTCACGGCGCTGGTGAAGCAGGGCGCGAACGCGCTCGGCGCGCGCCTCTCGACCGGCTGGTACGCCGGCAAGATCGCGATCTACGGCCCGAACCTGTACGGCAAGCTGCCTGGTCTGCTCAGCCAGCTCGAGATCACCTATACCGACGGGACGACTGAGCGCGTCGTCTCCGACACTTCGTGGAAGAGCACCGCCGGCCCGGTCACCCACGCGGACATCCTTGACGGCGAGGAGTACGACGCCCGCCTCGAGACGCCTGGCTGGACCCGCACCGGGTTCGACGACCGCTCCTGGGCCCCGGTCGTCGAGAAGACCGACGTCGAGACCGCACTCGTCGCCCAGTCCGCTCCCCCGGTCACCGTCACGCAGGAGATGCCCGTCCAGAAGATCACCGAGCCGACATCCGGCGCGTACGTCCTCGACCTCGGTCAGAACATGGTCGGCACGGTCGCACTCACCCTGCGTGGCCTCGCCGAAGGACAGAAGGTCCGCCTGCGCTACGGCGAGGAGATCAATCCCGACGGGACGCTCTACACGGAGAACATGCGCAGTGCCCGGGTCATCGACTACTACACGGCCCGCGGCGACCGCGTCGAGGCGTACGAGCCCCGCTACACGTTCCACGGCTTCCGCTACGTCGAGATCACCGGGCTGTCCGACAAGCCGAGCAAGCGTGACCTGGTCGGCAAGGTGCTCGGCACCGACGCACCGCTGACCGGTCACTTCGAGACGTCCGACCCGATGCTCAACCAGCTCCAGAGCAACATCGTGTGGTCGCAGCGCGGCAACTTCCTGAGCGTGCCCACCGACTGCCCGCAGCGCGACGAGCGGATGGGCTGGACCGGCGACATCAACGTGTTCGCCCCGACGGCCGCGTTCAACATGGACGTCTCCACGTTCCTCGGCGACAAGTGGCTGCAGGACCTGCGAGACGCGCAGCGTCCCGACGGCGCAGTCACGGACGTCGTCCCGTACGTGCCTGTGGTCGGCGCCGGCAACGCCGGCTGGGGCGACGCGGCGGTCACCGTGCCGTACACCGTCTGGCAGACGTACGGCGACACCGCCGTGATCGAGGAGAGCTACGCCTCGATGACGGCGTGGATCGACTACCTCGAGAAGAACAGCGACGACCTCATCCGCCCGGATGCCGGGTACGGCGACTGGCTGAACCTCGACGACAACACGCCGCGCGACCTGATCGGCACCGCGTACTTCGCGCACGTCACCGCACTCCTGTCCCAGATGGCCGACGCGATCGGCAAGGACGCCGACGCCGACCGCTATGCCGATCTGGCCGCCGAGGTGCGGGACGCGTTCATCGAGCGGTACGTCGGTGACGACGGTGCGCTCCCGGGTGACGCCCAGGCCGGCTACGTCCTCGCCCTGTCCTTCGGGCTGGTCCCGGACGCGCTCGTCGACGACGCCGCCGACCGCCTGGTCGCCAACCTGGAGCGGCACGACTGGCACCTGGCGACCGGCTTCCTCGGCACGCCGGACCTGCTCCCGGTGCTCACCAAGACCGGCCACACCGACGTGGCGTACAAGCTGATCAACCAGAAGACCTACCCGTCGTGGGGCTACGAGGTCGAGAACGGCGCCACGACGATCTGGGAGCGCTGGAACTCGATCATGCCTGACGGCAGCTTCGGCGACGTCAGCATGAACTCCTTCAACCACTACGCCTACGGCGCGGTCGGCAACTGGATGTACCAGACGATCGGCGGCATCGCGCCCGATCCCGAGCAGCCCGGCTACCGGCACTTCACGGTCGCCCCGCAGCCTGGCGGCGGGCTCGACCACGCCGACGCGCGGTTCGAGTCCGGGTACGGCGAGATCCGCTCGCAGTGGGCGCGCAAGAACGGCCGCCTGACGATGACGGTGACGGTGCCGGTCAACACCACCGCCACCGTCACCATCCCGGGCTCGCGCGTCCGCGCGGTGACCGAGAGCGGCCGGCCCGTCACGAAGGCCGCCGGCGTCAGCGACGTCCGCGTCGAGGGCGACGCCGTCGTCGCCGAGCTGGGCTCTGGCACCTACCGCTTCACCGTGAAGGAGGACGCATGACCCGGCGATCCACGGCCTGGCGCCGTCGCACGCGCACGGCGGCTGCCGCTCTCGCGGTCGTCGCGCTGACCCTCGGGCTGACCAGCGCGTCGAGCGCGACCGACCGCACACCCAGCTCACCCGCCTGGGACGACGCCACCGGTCGTCTCGACCCGGCGGCGTTCGCCGACCCGCCGTCCACGAGTCGGCCGCACGCGTTCTGGTTCTGGAACGGCAAGCTGACCGAGGCCGAGCTCGAGCGCCAGCTCGACGAGATGCAGGACAACGGCGTGGAGGAGTTCTTCATCCACCCGCGCCAGGGCCTCGGCGGCGAGTTCGGCAAGACCGAGAACACGTACTACCTGTCGACCGACTACTTCGACAAGGTCGGCTTCGTCCTCAAGGAGGCCCGCAGCCGCAAGATGAAGGCGTGGTTGTACGACGACCTCAACTGGCCGAGCGGGTTCGCCGGCGGCCGTACGGTCCGCGGCGGCGACGTGGACGGACGCACGATCGAGGCCGATCCGTCGTACGTCCCGTGGTATCTCTCCCCCAGCGCCACCGAGGTGGCCGGTGGGACGACGTACGACGCTGAGGTTCCCGGCCGCAGCGACGGGTCCGACACCCCGCAGCCGGAGCTGGTGGCCACCCTGGCGGCACGCAAGTCCGGCGACGGGGCGTGCGCGACGAACGGTGAGGCGCGCGGCGTCCGCCTCGACGGCGCGTCCACCATCGAGCTGACCGACCAGATCAAGGACGGCCGTCTGACGTGGAAGGCGCCTGCCGGCGACTGGTGCCTCGTGCACCTCGTCCAGCGGCCGCTGGAGAACTACCACCCCGACCTCGAGCCGGACGAGCCGTACGTCGACATGCTCAACCCGGACGTGACCGAGAAGTTCATCGACATCACGCACGAGACGTACTACGAGCGCTTCGGCCGCCACTTCGGGTCGACGATCCCGGGCATCTTCAACGACGAGCCGGGCTTCTACAACAACTTCCCGGACAACCGCGGCGGGCTCGACTCACGCGGCTCGATCCCGTGGACGCCGGGGTTCCGGGCGTACCTCGCGGACAACGCGGGCTACGACCTGACGCAGGATCTGCTCGGGATCTGGTACGACGCCGGCGCGACCACGACCAAGGCGCGCGTCGACTACTACGACGCTCTCTCCGACCGCTACAACGAGGCGCACACCAAGCCCCTCGCCGACTGGGCGGCCGAGCACGACATCGCACTGATCTCCAACCCGCTCGTGGAGGAGGACCTCGGTAGCCACAAGCTGATCGAGGGCGGGAGCTGGTTCGAGATGAGCCGGCACTACCAGCTGCCGGGCATGGACCTGATCAGCGGGCTCAACACCTCGGCGATCACGCCGAAGCTGAACTCCTCGGTCGCCCACCTGTTCGACCGCAAGCGCAACCTCGCGGAGACGTTCGGCGCGTTCGGCTGGGACCTCACGATGGAGGAGATGAAGCGGACCGTCGCATGGGAGGCCGCAGGTGGCGTGGACCTCATCGACA
Source organism: Mumia sp. ZJ430 (assembly GCF_011751845.1). Classification (NCBI taxonomy): domain Bacteria; kingdom Bacillati; phylum Actinomycetota; class Actinomycetes; order Propionibacteriales; family Nocardioidaceae; genus Mumia; species Mumia sp. ZJ430. Next base: position 862,845 of record NZ_JAAHFK010000002.1, read on the forward strand.
ACCACGCGTTCTACTACTCGACCGACGGCGAGCGCGCGGCGGAGTCCCCGCCGAGCCAGTTCTTCCAGAACACGTTCTGGCCCCGTTTCTCCCAGTACGCCGAGATGGTGGGCCGGCTCACCGAGCCCGCACGCGGCGCGACGGCCATGAACCCGGTCGGCGTGCTTTATCCGAGCTCGTCGATCATGGCGACGGGGACGCCGTGGGACGTCCGCGGGTTCGCGGGCAATGGTTCCGACCTCGGGCCGGTCGACGACTCGTGGACGGGCACGTCGAACGACCTGCTGCGCGCGCAGCTGGACTTCGACTACCTCGACGAGCTGGCGCTGGCCGGCGACGAGGACCTGGGTGTGGACGTGAAGGTACGCGACGGCGAGCTGGCACTGCACAAGCAGCGCTGGCAGGCGGTGGTCCTCCCCCGTACGACCGTGCTGTCGCTCGAGTCCGTACGGACCCTCGAGCGGCTGGTCGCCGACGGTGGCACCGTGGTTGCCGTCGACGGCCTCGCGACACGCGAGGCGTCCGGCCGTGACGCGGCGCTCCAGCGACGTCTGACCGCGCTGTTCGGCACCGATCCGGCAGCGCCGGTCGCCTCGGCCAAGAAGCACCGTCGCGGCGGGCTCGCGGCCTACCTGCCCGACCGCAGCACGCTTGCCGAGGTCGTCAGCGCACGGGTGACACCGGGCGTCACGCTCGGCGCCGCACCGGACCTGCGTGTGCGGCATGTGAAGCGCAAGGCCGACGACGCGTTCCTCGTGGTGAACCTGTCCGGGGACGAGGTCCGGACGACGGCACGATTCGACGTCGCCGGCACGCCCGAGAACTGGGACCCCGAGACCGGGGAGACCCAGGTCGCGCCGGTGTTCCGTCGCGACGGCGACCAGACGGTCGTCCCGCTGACGATGGAGCCGTACGAGGCACGGTGGGTCACCTTCCGACCCGGGGCGCACCCGAAGGGGAAGGTCGCGCACCTCACGGCGACCAACGCCCAGGCGGAGGACGTCACGTTCACCAAGGGCACCCTGCGGACGACGCTGGTGGCCGACCGGCCGGGCGAGGTCTATGCCCGTGGCGAGTACCGCGGGCGCGAGTACGGGGCGGTGACGACGGTCGACGACCCGCTGGAGGCGCTGTCCCTCGGCGGTGACTGGCAGTTCCGGTTCGACCAGGACGGCGCGCAGTCGGTGACGCGTCCGCTCGGGTCCTGGACGGACCTGGACCGCGACTACTCGGGATCGGGCACCTACACCAAGACGTTCACGGTCCCTGACGGGTTCCGCGCGGACGACCGGCGGCTGCAGCTCGACCTGGGTCGCGTGCGCGAGCTGGCCGAGGTGACGGTCAACGGCCGTACGGCGGGTTCGGTCGACTGGTCGCCGTACACCGTCGACGTCACCGACCTGCTGCGCGACGGCAAGAACGTGATCGAGGTGCGCGTCACCAACGCGTCAGCCAACGCGGTCGACGGGAGCGCTGCGCCGTCCGGCCTGCTCGGACCCGTGGCGCTGCGCCCGCAGAAGGTCGTCGACCTCGCCCTCACCCAGGGCACTCAGGTGACGTCGCTCGACCTCGCTGTCGAGCCTGGCTCGGCATCGGTCATTCCCGGCCGGCCGGCCCGGTTCACCGCGACAGTGAGCGGGATCGCCCCCGACGACCTGACCGCGACGCTGAGCACCGCCGTTCCGGAGGGGTGGACCGTCGACCCCGCGACCGTCGAGATCACCGAGCCGTCGTCCGGCACGCAGGTCCGCACCAGCGTGGACGTGCTCGTCACGCCTCCGTCCGACGCGGACGGAGGCACGGTGCCAGTGACGCTCACGCTGGCGGGTCCGGACGGACGCACCGTCGCACGCACCGTCCACGTCACGGTCGTGCACTCCTTCGCCGCGTGGGAGTTCGAGATCGACGGCGAGACGGAGGGCTGGTCCGCGGCGAACCAGATCGAGGGGCTGGCGGCGTCCGGTGGCGCGCTCCGGTTCTCGTCGACCGGCGGCGACCCGTTCCTCGTGGGACCGCAGGTGTCAGTCCCGCTGGCCGACGGTGCCGTGGTCGAGGTCGAAATGTCGTCGACTGCCGGGGGCGGCGGACAGCTGTTCTGGGCGACGACCGACGGCGGCTTCGCCGAGTCGCGCAGTGGACGGTTCTCCGTCGAGTCGGGCGGGACGAGGACCTACCGGATCGTCATCCCGCGTCAGGACGCCTCGCTGACGCAGCTGCGACTCGATCCGCTCACCGGCACCGGTGACCTCGTGGTCGACGCGATCAGGGTCCTCCCGAGCTGACCCAGGGCGAGGCAGGAACGACGGTGCCTCCCGACCGATGTCTGGTCGGGAGGCACCGTCGTTTCTGAACCGTCCGTCAGTCGCGCGTGAGGCGACGGTAGGTCAGGGCGTGCGGACGCGCTGCGTCCGGCCCGAGGCGCTCGACCTTGTTGGCCTCGTAGTCGGCGAAGTTGCCCTCGTACCAGTACCAGTTGGATTGGTCGTCGGCGTCGCCCTCCCACGCGAGGATGTGGGTCGCCACGCGGTCGAGGAACCACCGGTCGTGGGAGATCACCACGGCACAGCCCGGGAACTCGAGCAGCGCGTCCTCCAAGGACTGCAGGGTCTCGACGTCCAGGTCGTTCGTCGGCTCGTCGAGCAGCAGCAGGTTGCCGCCCATCTTGAGCGTCAGCGCCAGGTTGAGGCGGTTGCGCTCACCACCGGACAGGATGCCGGCGCGCTTCTGCTGGTCGGGGCCCTTGAAGCCGAACGACGCGACGTAGGCGCGGCTGGGCATCTCGAAGTTGGCGACCTTGATGTGGTCGAGCCCGTCGGAGACGACCTCCCAGACGTTCTTGGAGGGGTCGATGCCGCCTCGCGACTGGTCGACGTACGAGATCTTGACCGTGCTGCCAACCGTCAGGCTGCCCGCATCAGGCTCCTCCTCCCCCACGATCATCTTGAACAGCGTGGTCTTGCCGACGCCGTTCGGACCGACGATGCCGACGATGCCGGCGCGCGGGAGCGAGAAGTTGAGGTCGCTGATGAGCGTACGGTCGCCGAACCCCTTGGTCAGGTTCTTCGCGTCGAGGACGACGTCGCCCAGGCGCGGGCCCGCCGGGATGTTGATCTCCGACAGGTCGACCGAGCGGCGACGCTCCGCCTCGGCGGCCAGTTCCTCGTAGCGCGCCAGACGGGACTTGCTCTTGGCCTGGCGGGCCTTGGGGTTGGAGCGGACCCACTCGAGCTCGCGCTCCAGGATCTTCTGACGCTTGGCGTCCTTCTTGCCCTCGACGACGAGGCGCTGCTGCTTGGTGTCGAGGTAGGTCGAGTAGTTGCCCTCGTACGGGTGGGTCTTGCCGCGGTCGAGCTCGAGGATCCACTGCGCCACGTTGTCAAGGAAGTAGCGATCGTGGGTCACGGCGAGCACGGCACCGGGGTACTTCGCGAGGTGCTGCTCCAGCCACAGCACGCTCTCGGCGTCCAGGTGGTTGGTGGGCTCGTCGAGCAGCAGCAGGTCGGGCTGCTGGAGGAGCAGCTTGCACAGCGCGACGCGGCGACGCTCACCGCCCGAGAGCGGGTCGACGATCGCGTCCGGGGGCGGGCACCGCAGGGCGTCCATGGCCTGCTCGAGCCGCGAGTCGAGGTCCCACGCGTTGGCGTGGCCGAGATCAGTCTGGAGCTCGCCCATCTCGGCCAGCAGGGAGTCGTAGTCGGCATCGGGGCTGGCAAGCTCTTCGCTGATCGCGTTGAACCTGTCGAGCTTGCCCTTGATGTCGGCGACGGCCTCCTCGACGTTCTCGAGGACGGTCTTGCCCTCGGTCAGTGGCGGCTCCTGGAGGAGGATGCCGACGGTCGCGTCGGGGTCCTTGTAGGTGTCGCCGTTGTTCGGCTGCTCCATGCCGGCCATCAGCTTGAGGAGCGTCGACTTGCCGGTGCCGTTCGGGCCGACGACGCCGATCTTGGCGCCGTGCAGGAACGACAACGTCACGTTGTCGAGAACGACCTTGTCGCCCAGCGCCTTGCGGACGTTGTGCAGGGTGAAAACGTAATCAGCCATGGTGGGTCAAGCCTAGGCGCTCGACCACAGCATGCGTGAATCGGACGCCCTGACCGCCCCCGGACCGCCCCCGACCGCCCGCCTCAGACCGCGACGGGCTCCGCACGCGCTCCGGGTGCCGGGGCGGTGTGGCTGCTCTCGAACTCCGCGACCGCCTCACCGTCTGATGACGCCTGCTCCTGCACTGCTGCCGGCTCGTTGCGCGTGAACGTCGACGTGCCGCGGTTGAGGTCGTGGCACACCGCGGTGGCCTCGAGGACATCTCGCTGATGCTGCTCGCGGGTGTCCTTGTCCTCCCAGGTGTGGCTGCGCAGGCGTCCGATCACCACGACCGGATCGCCGGTCTTGAGGGAGGCGGCGACGTTCTGCGCGAGCGTGCGGCTGGCCTTGACGGTGATCCAGACCGTCTCCAGGTCACGCCAGCGGCCCTGCTGGCGGTCGAAGAAGCGCGGGGTGGAACCGACCCTGAACATCGCCCACCCGAAGCCCTTGCTCTCCCGGTAGTCGACCGGGGTGCCGAGGTTGCCGTACACGGTCATCTGGTTGTCGCTCATGACTTCTCCTGCTCGTCGGGGACACACACAGCGTGGGTCCCCAAGAGCCCTGTACGCACGACGTCCGGCCGCCCTGGGGACGGCCGGACGCTGTGGACGTACGAGGAGAAGGTCAGACGTTGCGGCCGAGCGCGGCAGCGATGCCGCGACGAGCCTGCTCGTACGCGGCGAGCTCGTGATCGACAGGCGCGAGCACCCGCTCACGCGTCACCTCGGCGATCGTCGCGCGCAGCCGGTCCTCGGCGCCATGGGCGCGTCGCGAAGCCGAGGACTTCGCGGCGACCGTGGTCACCAGCGCCAAGAGCAGTCCGACGACGAGGCCGCCTCCGGCCAGGTAGGCAGGTAGCCACACCCCTGCCACCGTCGGCGCGGACGCCGAACCGGTCAGCTCGGCACCGGTGAGCGCGAGCATCCAGAGGAGGCCGGCGATCATGACGGCGAGCGCGGCCCACTGCACCAGCTTGACGAACGACCACCACGTCGGCGTCTTGTCGATGCCCAGCCCCGTACGGGCGATCGCGTCGTCCAGGACATCGGCGAGGTCGCGGTTGGGGACGACGACGGCACGGCGCATCGACTGCACCCACGACGGCGTGAGCCCGATCGCAGCCTTCTCGGCGACGTCGCGCACAGCGACGTCGACGGCCGGGCGCTGGACCCGCGCGGAGACGCCCTCGGCACCGAGGGCGTGCAACGCGGAACCGGGCCCGGACGACGTGCTCTTGGAGCGGCCGATCATGCGCAGCGGCGGCCAGGTGGTCGCCGAGACCGCGCGCGACACGAGCGACTTCTCGGCGGCGTCAGCGACCGCCGAGACGCCCGCCGCGTCGGCGAGGGTGTCCGCGAGCTGCGCACGGTCGGAGTCGGTCAGACCGAGCGCCGGCGCGTCGCCGCTGATCTGCTCGAACGCCTTGGCGAGGTGCTCGACATCGGCGCCCGTACGAAGGCCAGCAGCCTGCTTGTCGCGGATCCTGCGCACCAGCGCGCGCTTGAAGTCGTCGACGCCGTCGCCGCGCAGGGCAGACACGGCGATGACCGGGACCCCTGCCAGACCGTCCTCGGCGAGGAGTCGGCGGACGTCCTGGAGGGTGCCGTCCCACTGCTCCGGCGGGAGCTTGTCGATCTGGTTGAGGACGACCATCGTCACCTCGGCGTGCCGAGCGAGCGGGCGCAGGTAGCGCTCGTGGATGGCGGCGTCGGCGTACTTCTGCGGGTCGAGGACCCACACCAGCACGTCGGCGTACTTCACAAGGCGGTCGACCTCGAGGTGGTGCGCCACCTCGGTCGAGTCGTGATCAGGGAGGTCCAGGAGGACGAGCCCGTCGAGGTTCGTGTCTTCTGGGACGAGGCCGAGCGGGCTGCCGAGCGACATCTGCTGGCGCTCGGGGATGCCGATCCACTCGAGCAGAGCACGGCCGCCGTCGTTGCCCCAGGCGACCGCCATCGCCCACGACGTCGTCGGACGGCGGACGCCGACCGCAGAGAGCTCGACGCCGGCGACGGCGTTGAACAGCGACGACTTGCCGGAGCCGGTCGCTCCAGCGAGGGCGACGACCGTACGGTCGCTGGCGAGGCGGAGGCGTGCGCTGGCGCGCTGGACGACCGCTGCCCCCTCCGCCACGAGTGCGGGGTCGAGGCGGCCTGCAGATGCTTCCACGGCGCGGGCGAGCCCGTCGACGCGTGCGGCGACGTCACCGCCGGTCGTGCTGAACAGCGGTGCGGGAGGGGTGTCAGTCACGTCAGTCCCAGTCCTCGGGGATCAGGTCGGTGTGCCGCGCGTCCTCTGCTGCGCGTGCAGCGGCTCGAATGCTATCGGCTGCAGCGGGTGCAGCGGCAGTGCGTGCGATCACGTCATAGAACCGCTGCCGCTCATCACGCAGGACGGCGCCCGCCCGGCGGAGAAGGTCTTCCTTGGCGAGCTCGACGAGCCGCCGTGCCGTCGCGTCTCCGAACACGTCGAAGAGCAGCTCGCGGGCTATCGCAGCACCGGTGTTCGCCTCGTCCTCGCGGGGGGCGAGCTCGTTGACGACGCAGATGCCGAGGGTCACCGCGGACCCTGCCGTACCCAGCGCGAGGAACCGCGCGGTCATGCGGCGCTCGCCGCCCTCGGCGCGCACGATCTCGGTGCACGCCTCGATCCAGTCGGAGGAGATCCGCTCGGCTCGCGAGCGCAGGGTGCGGGTCGCACGGTCGAGCTCGCGGCCCGGCCCCTCGATCAGGCCGGAGCCCGCAGGGTTCTGCTCCCATGCCTGGTACGCCCCGTGGGCGCCGGCCTCAGCCTGCTCCAGGAGGAGGAGCTCGACGTTGTGCGCGAGGCTCTCGTGGACCTCGGCGACACGCGCGCGACGGCCGCGGACGCTATCCACGATGCGGTCACGGATCCGGCCGATGCGGTCGTCGGCGCCGCGCAGGAGGTCGCCCGACCCCGCGAAGTCGCGCCAACGCGCGGTCAGCTCGCCATGCATGAGCGTCCCGTCGGAGACGGCCTTGGCGAACGCCGCCTCGGCGCCGGTGTAGGCACGGTCGACGTCCTCGACCAGCGCGCTCAGCACCGACCCCTGGTCGGCCACGGCGTCGGCGACGTCGAACGCACCGAACACGATCTTGCGCACCGCGCCGTCGAGGGTCTGGGTGACGATCGCGGAGCGGACCTCCGGGTCGGCAGCGAGGTCGTGGAGCCAGTTGAGGATCGGTGCGACCGAGCTCGGGGGCAGCAGCCCGTCGTCGTCGACCTCGGTCTCGAGCACCGTGAACAGGGGCGAGTCCTTGAGGCCGCGCGCAGTCAGCATGCGTGCGAGGTGGCCGCGGACCTCGCCCATCGACGTGTCCGGCGTGCGGTCGAGGACGATGGCCACAGCCGCACTGCGGTCGGCCGCCTCACGCAGGTAGTCCCACGGGACCTGGTCGGCATAACGGGCGGCCGACGTCACGAACAGCCAGAGGTCGGCCGCCGCGAGCAGCTCGGTGGCGAGGCGGCGGTTCTCGGTCTCGATCGAGTCGACGTCGGGCGCGTCGAGGAGCGCGAGACCCTTGGGCACCGTGTGCGCGGCCACGAGCGTCAGCGAGCGGGTGTCATGGGACTGGGTCGTGGCGCGGGCCAGGTCGGGCAAGATCCGGTCGGGCTGGAACCAGTCGGCGTCAGCCGGATTGTGCACCAGCACGGCCGAGCGCGTGGTCGGCCGCAGGACGCCCGACTCGGTGACCCGACGGCCGATCAGCGAGTTGACCAGGGTCGACTTGCCGGCGCCGGTGGAGCCGCCGACGACCGTCAGGAGAGGGGCGTCGAGCTGCACCAGGCGCGGCAGCACGTAGTCGTCGAGCTGTGTCAGCAGCGCCCGCTGAGCCTCACGTCCGTCCGAAGCCCCGGGGATGTCCAGCCCGAGGGCAGCACCGCTCAGCTCGGTGCGCAGCTTGAGCAGCGCAGCGAGCAGAGTCGCAGTGGAGCCATCCGTCGACACTCGAACCTCCGGAGAAGGGGGGGACATGCCCGACCTCAGAGTAATGGAGAGCGGGGCGGATCACGCACCGGTGACCTCGCGGGATGTCCGAGACAGTGTCGGCGGTCACCTGCGGGGCTGCTGCGGGGGCCGACCGCCCGGGAGGTGCTGCCCTGGGGCGTTCGGTGGAATGTCGGGGCTGGACGGGGTGACAGGAGGGGCGGCGTAGGGCGCGCGGGGGCCGTACGGGGTGTTCATCGGGTATGACGACGGCGGCGGGACGGCTCCGTACGGAGGGTTGCCGTAGGCGCTCGGCCGCGCGTACGAGAAGCGCAGGGGCGGCGGCAGGACCACGTACGGGCGGAGCACCCGCATCTCCGAGAGGAACGCGTCGACGCGCTGCGGTGCCTGCGGCTTAGGCATCCGGTCCATGACGCCGGCATAGAGGTAGGCCATCGTGATGGCGTCGCGCTGATAGAGCTTGGTCGCCTTGGCCGAGATCTCGCCGCCGTGGAGCTTGGCGTGCTTGACGGCCTTGCGACGATAGCTGAGCGAGGCGATGTAGGGGATCTCGTCGGCGACCAGCCAGCCGCGCCGGGCGATGTCGGTGAGGGCGCGGACGAGGTAGCGGCCCTGGTCACGCCGCGCGAGGACGGCGAGGACGATCGTGCCGGCCAGCAGCAGCCCGGTGAACCCGTACGCGAGGAGGAAGCCCGTCCCGCCGAGATAGCTGACGCCGCCGTTCCAGATGCCGTGCAGCAGCATGCTCCCGAGGAGACCTGCAGCCCAGATCAGGCCACGCACCGCCGTGGAGCGCTGACGCACCGACAGTCCGACGGCGATGCCGAACGCGGCGGTGAACATCGGGTGGGCGAACGGGCTCATGATGCCGCGGAGCACGAACGTCACCGTCGTCGCCGCCGGGCCGTCGACGCCCGTCTCGTCGATGCCGCCATAGGCGCCTGCGTAGTAGACGACGTTCTCGACGAAGGCGAAGCCGAGGCCGACCAAACCGGCCAGGACGAGCCCGTCCACGAGACCGTCGATGACGCGGCGCATCCGCAGGAACGTGAGAACGAGGAACAGGCACTTCGCCGGCTCCTCGGTGACCGGCGCGATGAACGTCGCGAGCGCCGAGTCGGACAGGTCGAAGGTGTTCGAGATCAGGATCTGGGCCAGCAGCGCGATCGCGACCGAGACCACGCCGCCCCACACGACGGCAGCGAGCTTGTAGTGCCACGGCTCCGGCTCGTACCGGTCGAGCCAGAAGAAGCAGCCGAGCATCGCCGGCAGCGGCAGCACTGCGTAGAGGAGGCTCAGACCGCTGCCCGCGGCGTCCCCGCTGGTGATCGCGAAGAAGCAGACCCCTACGACGCCGATCGCGGCTGTGACGAACATCAGCACCATCAGCAGTGTGTGGCCGCGCTGCCACATGGGGTCGCGCAGCCGCGGCAGCGGCCCGGGCGGGACCGGCGCTGACGGAGAGTGCGGCGCGGATGCCGCCCACGGCTGGGACACACGAGAACCCTAGCGGCGTACGCAGACCAGTCCTGCGCCGCTAGGGTTGCCTGTGGGCGCCCGTAGCTCAGTTGGATAGAGCGGCGGCCTTCTAATCCGCGGGTCGGGGGTTCGAGTCCCTCCGGGCGCGCTCAGCTCTCCAGGACGGCGTCGAGGACGATCTCCGGCACCGAAGCCAGGGCCTTGCTGACCGGGCAGGCCTTCTTGGTCTCCTCGGCGACCTCTGCGAACTGCTCGGCGGTGAGCCCGTCGACCTTCGCGCGGACGGTGAGGACGATCTTCGAGATCAGCAGGCCGCCGTTGTCGCGATCGGGCCGCACGGTGACATCAGCCCGTACGGACGCCGACTGCGGCGTCCCCCCGGCGTTGGCGAGCCCGCCGGACAGCGCCATCGCGTAGCACGAGGCGTGCGCGGCCGCGATGAGCTCCTCAGGGCTGGTGCTCCCCTCGGCCTCGTCGGCGATGCGGCGAGGGAAGGACACGTCGAACGTGCCCGTCCCCGAGCTGTCGAGGGTGACGCGGCCCGTGCCGTCCTGCAGCCCTCCGGTCCACTGCGTCGTCGCGGTACGTGTCGCCATGGTGTCGCTCCCGTCGTCGTGTGCTCGAACCTCCACCGTAGAGACGTGAGGCCCCGTACGCATCATGCGTACGGGGCCTCGCGGGTGTCTCGGCAGGTCAGACGGGTCAGCCGGCCTTGGCTTCCTCGATGGCGGCCAGGACTTCCTCGGTGCCAGGGACGCCCGGGGTGCCGTCCGGACCCTCGGGCCCGTTCACGGTGGTGCCGTTGACCCAGACGGTCGGGGTGCCCGAGAGCTTGTTGCCTTCGGAGTCGGGCTGGTCGAACGCCTTCTCGGTCTGCTCCTCGGTCCAGTCACGGAACGGGCGACCCGTGATGCAGTCGGTCGCCGCCTTGCTCGCGCCCGCCTCCTCGGCGAGGTCGCGGAACTCCTTGTCGCTGAGCGAACCGCCCTGAGGCTGGTTGGCGAAGAGCAGCTTGGCGTAGTCGCGGAAGACCTTCGCGCCGTCCTCCTCGAACACGCACATCGCCGCGGCCATCGCGTCGTTGGAGAACTCGTTGAGGAAGGCGACCGGGCGGTACTCGACGTCGATCGCGCCGGCGGCAACCTGCTGGTCAAGGACCTGACCGGTGGTCTCCTCGAACGACTTGCAGTGCGGGCACGCGAAGTCCTCGAAGATCGTGACCTTGACCGGGTCCTCGGCCGCCGTACCGCCCAGGTCGGTCGCGGTGAGATTCACGCCGCCGGTGTCGGTGATGCCGTCCGGGGTGCGGGTCGGAGAGTCGGCGGAGTTGTCGACCGCCGCCTTCACTGCGAAGCCGGCGCCGGCGATCACGACCAGCACCACCGCGACGATCGCCACGGTGATGAGGTTGCGGCGCCGCTTCGCCTGGCGCTCGCGGTCCTTGCGCATCTGCTCCGCGCGCTCACGACGGGCGCGCTTGTCATCCTTGCTGGCCACCTGGGTCATCCATCCTTCGCGTACGGACACGTGTCGCCGGGACAACGTACGAGCCGGTGCTCGCGTTCCCTTGCGACCGCGACCAGGCTACCGGTCAGAGTCAACGGCTAAGGTGGTTGGTCGTGATGGATAGGCTTGTATGGATCGATTGTGAGATGACAGGGCTCGACCTCGAGCACGACGCGCTGATCGAGGTGGCAGCGATCGTGACCGACTTCGAGCTCAACCCGGTCGCTGAGGGCATCGACGTCGTGATTAAGCCGCCGCGTGAGGCGCTCGACCAGATGAACGACGTCGTGACGCAGATGCACACCAGCTCCGGGCTGCTGGACGAGCTCGACGCCGGTCTGGCGCTCGCCGACGCGGAGCAGGTCGTTCTCGACTACATCAAGCAGCACGTCCCCGACGCGGGCAAGGCTCCGCTCGCGGGCAACTCGGTCGGCACCGACCGCGCGTTCCTGCTGCGGGACATGCCCGAGCTCGAGGGCTACCTTCACTACCGCGTGGTCGACGTCTCCTCGATCAAGGAGCTGTCGCGTCGCTGGTATCCGCGGGTCTACTTCAACTCCCCCGCCAAGACCGGCAACCACCGCGCTCTCGCCGACATCCTCGAGAGCATCGAGGAGCTGCGCTACTACCGCGCGGCTGTCTTCGTGCCGCCGCCCGGGCCCGACAGCGACACCGCCAAGGCGCTCGCCGCGGAGCACTCCGGCGCGCTGCGCGGCAGCGACTCCTCAGACGACGCCTCGTAGGGACCCGGATTTCGAGCCGTCAGGACTGACCCGCTACACTCGTGCACGCCGCACACGGTGATGCCGTGTCGCGCGCGGTGGGTGTAGCTCAGTTGGTAGAGCACCGGCTTGTGGTGCCGGTGGTCGCGGGTTCAAGTCCCGTCATCCACCCCCAAAGACGCCAGGTCAGGACATCGTTCCCGGCCTGGCGTCCTTCGTTTGCGCCAGCGGGCGACGTCGCGCCGCGGCGATCTCCGCCCCGTTCGCGACCGCCCAATCCGCCAGGGTTGAGAGCGGCTCGAGCAGCGACCTCCCCAGCGGCGTGAGGGTGTACTCGACGCTTGGCGGCACGGTCGGGAACACCTCTCGACCGACCAGGCCGTCCTCCTCCAGAGCGCGCAAGGTGCGGGTCAGCATCCGCTGGCTGATGCTCTCGATCTCGCGGTGGAGCTCGTTGTACCGGTGCGCGCGCCGTCCGAGGAGCACGAGCACCAGGAGCGTCCACTTGTCACCGATCCGACGGATCACGTCGGTCACGGGACATCGTTCGTACTCATCCGCAGGGACCGGCCCGGGCAAGGGCGTGTCGACAAGGGTAGGCACATCCGCGTGCGTACCGGACATTCAACTGCCTCCTTCCGCACTCGCCGAAGGTTCTCGATGCTAGTGGCAACCACCGTCGAGTCGAGGAGGAACATGAGCCCGGAAGCCGTCACCCCGAGGGGCGACAGGACACCGCGGACGGTCGTCGTGAGCGGAGGGACGGACGGGATGGGGCGCGCCCTCGCCCTCGGCAGGGCCGCCCGTGGAGACACGGTCGTCGTCCTCGGCAGCAACAGGGAGAAGGGAGAGCGCGTTCTGGAAGAGGCCGCTCGGCTCGATGGCACAGGGGCGCTCGAGTTCGAGCGGGTCGACCTGTCCAGCATCGACGACACCCGTGCGGCTGTTCGGCGGATCGCGGCTCGTCACGAGGCTGTCGACGCCCTCACCCTGTTCGCCAACCGCCAGGCTCCGAGGCGGACAGTCACCGCGGACGGCCTCGAGCAGGTGTTCGCCGTGTACTACCTCAGCCGCTACCTGCTCAGCTACGAGCTCAGTCCCCTGCTGCGCCGGAGCCGGACGCCGGTCATCGTCAACGTCGCCGGCGTCGGTATGACGAAGGGGCGCCTGCACTGGGACGATCTCCAGCTCGAGGGCGAGGGCGAGTACGGCATGGTGGCCGCACAGCTGCAGGCTGCACGTGCGAACGACCTCCTCGGGGTGATGTTCGCCGCAGAGCCGGACAACCCGGTTCCGTACGTCCTCTATCACCCGGGGTTCACCAAGAGCGGCGACCTCACCCCGCTGCGACCGGCGCTCAGGGTGACGTTGCGGGCACTCGCGGCCCTGGCGGCACGCCCCGTCGAGAGGGCAGTCGCTCCCCTCCACCGGTTCATCGAGGAGCCGCCGCGCGCACCGCTCAGCGCGATCGACCGCGAGACGTCACTGCCGCTCAGCCTGAGGACACTCGACCCGCATGGCGCGGACCGGCTCGCCGCGGCCACCCGTGCGATCCTCGCGGCCCACGAGGGAACCGTCTCATCGGCGTAGGGCCACCACCCTCACGTATGTTCCCAACATCCCGTCGATATGTTGTCGACATGGTGTCGGTTAATTCTCGCATGAGGACGTGATGATGTTTCTCGCCATTCGTGAGCTCGTGTTCGCTCGAGGGCGGTTCGCCCTCATGGGATCCGTGGTAGCGCTGATCGCCATCCTCATGGTGCTGCTGTCGGGCCTGTCGGTCGGACTGGTCAACGACGGCGTTTCGGGACTCAAGAAGGTCCCGGTGACCTCGTTCGCGTTCCAGCAGGACGTTGCCAAGGACTCGGCGTTCTCGCGCAGCGTCGTGTCGTCGGAGGCTGTCGAGGCGTGGGCCGACCGTCCGGGCGTCGAGGACGCGGCGCCGTTCGGCAATACCCTGGTGAACGCGCGCGCCGACAACGGCACCGAGGTCGACCTCGCCCTCTTCGGCGTCGAGACCGACTCCTTCCTCGCCCCCTCCCCCGCGACCGGCGCCCCGCTCGGCGACGAGGCGGACGGGATCGTGATCAGCGAGACCGCCGCCGACGAGGGCATCGCGCTCGGCGACGTCGTCCGCATCGAGCCCACCGGGACGGCACTCACGGTCGTCGGGATCCTCGACGGCCAGCACACGTACGGGCACGTGGACGTGGCGTACGTACCGCTGACCACGTGGCAGGAGGTCCGCGCCGGCGTACGGACGGGAGACCCCGTACCGGCGCACGTGCACGACGAGTTCACCGCCGTCGCGGTACGGGCCGCTGACGGCGACGACGTGGATCTCGCTGCGGGAGACGAAGCCGCGTCGACGACCTCGATGACCCTCGAGGAGTCGTTCGGAGCCTCGCCCGGGTACACCGCCGAGACGTCGACCCTCCAGCTGATCCAGGTCTTCCTCTATGCCATCTCCGCGCTGGTCGTCGGCGCATTCTTCACCGTGCTCGTCATCCAGCGCCGCCAGGAGATCGCCGTGATGCGGGCAATGGGAGCGAGCACCGGCTACCTTCTGCGCGACAGCCTGCTGCAGTCCCTGATCCTCCTGATCGTCTCGGCCGGGGTCGGCGTCGGGATAGGCCTCGCCGGTGGCGCCGCCCTCGCCTCCACGCCCATGCCGTTCGCCCTGGAGGCGGGTCCGATCGCCGCCGCCACCGCACTCCTCATCGCCCTCGGTGTCGTCGGAGCCGCCGTCGCGGTCGTCCGCGTCACCCGGGTCGACCCGCTGACCGCACTCGGAGGCAACCGATGACCCCCGCACTCGCGCTCACCGACGTCACGCTCGTCCACGGCGACGGCGAGGACACCGTCACGGCGCTGGACGCCGTCAGCCTGCGTGTCGCGCCCGGAGAGCTCGTCGCGATCGTCGGGCCGTCCGGATCCGGCAAGTCGAGCCTGCTCGCCGTCGCCGGCGCCCTGACCACCCCGACCTCCGGCGAGGTTCGCGTCGGCGAGGTCGACCTCGCGACGGCCTCACGCCGCGAGCTGGCGCGGATCCGGCGGGAGCGGCTCGCCTTCGTCTTCCAGAGCGGCAACCTTGTCCCCGCGCTCACCGCGATCGACCAGATCCGGCTTCCCCTCACGTTCGGCAAGGTCTCCGAGCCACGCGACCCGTACGACCTGCTGGCCGAGGTCGGGATGGAGCACAAGGCGCGCCGTCGGCCCCACCAGCTCTCGGGCGGGGAACGGCAGCGCGTCGGGATCGCCCGTGCCCTGGTGACCCGCCCGCGACTGCTCCTCGTCGACGAGCCCACAGCTGCGCTGGATCGCCAACGCAGCCAGGACATCGTGTCGTTGCTCGCTCGCGAGACGCACGAGCACGGTGTCGCCACCGTGATGGTGACGCACGACCACGACGTGCTGCACCACTGCGACCGGGTCTACGAGATGATCGACGGACGACTCGGCGTCCCTGCTGCGTCGCCCGACTGACCCAGGAGGACCCGTGCCCCGCATCCAGGCGCCCACGGTGGTCGAGCACCGCCGTCGCCAGGAGCGGGCGATCCTGGACGCGGCACGGGCCCTCATCGCCGAGACCGGCGAGGCGCCCTCGCTAGGGGCGGTGGCCAAGCGGGCGGGGATGGCGAGGCCGAGCCTCTACCAGTACTTCCCGTCGCGTGGGGAGCTGCTCGCGGGCGTCGTCGCCGATGTGTTCCCCGAGTGGTCACGCCACGTCCGCGAGCGCGTCGAGGCGGCCGAGGCACCGGGCGAGCGGGTCTGGGAGTACATGGCGGCCAACATCGACCTCTTCGCCAGCTCGGAGCAGGCGGTCGCGCACGTGCTGAGCAGCGTCGTCGAGCCCGCCGTCCTGCAGGCCCCGATGCAGCGGTTCCACGCCGAGCTCCAGGAGCCGCTGGTCGCTGCCCTGCACGACCTCGGCGAGCCGCACGTCGACCAGATGGCCTCGCTGGTGAACGCGCTGATCGTCCAGGTGTGCGCGACGTACGGACGTGACGACGCGCACGCAGGCCACGGCGATGCCCCGTCCTTGTCCCGTACGGAGGCCCTCGAGCTGCTCCGCCGGCTCATCGGCGCCTACCTCGACCTGCCCGGGGAAGCCGACCTGCCCGGGGAAGCGAAGGGGCCCCGCAGGCGTTGACCCTGTCGGACCGACGCGCCCGCGTCGGTCGGTCGACGAGGAGGTCGCGGTGCACGGCGAGTACAAGGTTCCCGGGGGCAAGCTGGTCGTCATCGACCTCGAGATCGTCAGCGACCACCTGAAGGACGTCCAGCTGTCGGGCGACTTCTTCCTCGAGCCCGACGAGGCCCTGGAGCGGATCACCGGAGCCCTCGAAGGAATGCCTGCCGACGCGTCGGTCACCTCGTACGCGGCCGCCGTTGAGGGGTCGCTCGCCGGCGCGTCGATGATCGGCTTCGACCCGCGTGCGGTCGGCTTCGCGGTGACCCGGGCGCTCGGGCGTTCGACGTCCTGGCACGACCACGCGTTCGCGCTCGTCGACTCGGGCCCGCTGCACCCGGCCGAGCAGATGGCGCTCGACGAGGTGATCGCGACCCAGGTCGCCAGGGGCGAGCGGCCGCCCGCGCTGCGCTTCTGGGAGTGGGCGTCCAACGCCGTCATCATCGGCTCGTTCCAGTCGCTGTCCAACGAGGTCGACCTCGACGCCGCTGCACGCCACGACGTGACGGTCGTACGGCGGATGTCCGGCGGCGGCGCGATGTTCGTCGAGCCCGGCAACACCATCACGTACTCGCTGTACGTCCCCGCGTCGCTCGTCGAGGGCATGAGCTTCGCCGAGTCGTACGCGTTCCTCGACGCCTGGGTCCTGCGCGCGCTCAAAGGCCTGGGCATCGACGCCTCGTACGTACCGCTCAACGACATCGCCACACCTCACGGCAAGATCGGCGGCGCCGCGCAGAAGCGCCTGGCCGGCGGCGCGGTGCTGCACCACGTGACGATGTCGTACGACATGGACGCGACCAAGATGCTCGACATCTTGCGGATCGGGCGCGAGAAGCTGTCCGACAAGGGCACCGCGAGCGCGGCGAAGCGGGTGGACCCGCTCAAGAGCCAGACCGGCATGCCGCGCGACGAGGTCGTACGGGCGATGGTGGGCCACTTCGCGGACAGCTACGGGCTCACTCGTGTCGGCGTCGACGAGGCGACACGTGCCGAGATGGAGGCGCTGGCGCGCAGCAAGTACGGCACCGAGGAGTGGACCGCGCGCGTGCCGTGACGCAACGGGGACCCGCACGGGCCACGGCTCCGTCATCGTGAGCGCATGTCGCTCTCACGTACGGCGGTCCTCGTGTCCGCAGGTGTCATCGTCGGCCTGGTCGCCGGCGGTACCACCGTCGCTGTTGCCGCGTCGTCGGCAAAGACCGTGAAGGTCTGCACCACCAAGAAGGGTGTCGTGCGCTCGGCCGACGCCAAGGGCAGGTGCCCGAAGAAGTCGAAGAAGCAGGCGATCAACGTCCGGGGCCCTGCAGGGTCTCGGGGTGCGCCCGGCGTCGCGGGTGCCCGCGGACCGTCGGACGCATGGAGGATCGGCGCGCTCAACCGTGCGGAGGCGGTGAAGGTGCCGGCGGGTTCGTACGTCGTCAACGGCACCGTCTACTTCGGCAGGGCGTCGGCGACCGCACAGTGCTGGGTCTGGCATCAGGACTCGCCGACCGGGAGCTCGGGCATCGGCTCCTTCCTGACCGGGGCGAACGCCGTCGCGACGCTGGCCGTGTCCGACGCGTTCACGGTGACGGCGACCAGCGACGTCTGGGTCGAGTGCAGCGGCGGTGAGGGCTTCTCGGTCACCCCGCGCGTCACCGTCCTTGCGGTCGGGACGCTCCACGACTGAGCCGCGCTCACTCCTCGGCGTGCAGCGGGAGCGTGCGACGGCTCACGAACCGGCGCTCGCTCCCGTCGACCGGGTCGGTGAACGCCAGCTCGCTCGCCAGCAGCTGCAGCGGGTGGCGGAAGTCGTCGAGGTCGACGTCGAGGACCTCCGGATAGACGGGGTCGCCGACGATCGGGATGCCGAGGCCGTACAGGTGCGCGCGGAGCTGGTGCGTACGACCGGTCTCGGGCTCGAGGCGATAGACGCCGTGGTCGCCGTGGCGGCCCTCGAGCGCGATCCGGGTGATCGCGTTCGGGGTCGCGCCTGCGACCACCTCGACCTGGAACGAGCCGCGCCGCTTGACGAGGTGGTTGGTCACCGTCGTCGGGAGCGCGAGGTCGGGGTTGACGGGCGCGAAGGCGCGATAGATCTTGCGCGCCTGCCGCCGCTGGAAGACCAGCTGGTACGGGCCACGCCACCGCCGCTCGGTAGTGAGGACCAGGACGCCGGAGGTGATCCGGTCGAGGCGGTGCGCGGGGGACAGCTCGGGGAGTCCGAGCTGGTCGCGCAGCCGTACGACGACGCTCTCCTTGACGTGTCGCCCGCGCGGGATCGTCGCGAGGAACGGCGGCTTGTCGACGACGACGAGGCGCTCGTCGCGGTGGAGCACGTGCAGCTCACCGGGGACGGGCGCTTCCTCGCGGAGGTCGCGGTAGAACCAGACGAAGGTGTGCGGGCGGTACGGGGCGGCATCGGCGACCGGTGCGCCGGAGGCGTCCACGATGCGCTCGGCCGTGAGCATCGCGGTCACGTCGACCTTCTCCGGCAGGCGCCAGCGCAGCCACTCCCCCATGGTGGTCCAGGCCTCCGGCTCGCGGCCACGGTCGGGGGTGCGCAGCCAGACGGCGTTGAGACCGTCGCGCGGCGGCAGTGGGGAGCGGGGAGGCACGGCTTCGATCGTACGGAGGTGCCGCTCGTCGCTCCTCCCCGGACGTCATACGAATCGAGGGGTATCACCCTCCGTTCGTATGACGTCCCGGGAGGAAGCTACTCGACCCGCGGCACCACCGGGACGACGTCGGGTGCGCCCATCCGTGCGGCATCTGCCGTCTCGTCGTCCGGCATCGTCTGGCTCTCGCGTTCGGCAGCCACCCGCGCGAGGTAGTGCTCGACCTCGCGCGCGACCTGCTCGGCACCCCACCCGAGCGGTCCCGCCATCAACGCGGCGGCCTCCTCGGCCGAGGCCGTCCCGCGGTCGAACGTCTCGATCGAGATCCGGGTCCGACGCGTGAGCACGTCGTCGAGGTGCAGTGCGCCTTCATGGGTGACCGCGTAGACAACCTCCGCCCGAAGGTAGTCGTCGGCACCGCCGAGCGGCTCCGCCAGCGTCGGGTCGTCCGCGATCAGCGCAAGCACCTCCTCGACCAGCGCCCCGTACCGGCGCAGCAGGTGCTCGACCCGCACCTCGTGGAGTCCGCTGCGCCGCGCGAGCAGCCTGCGCCGGTTCCAGAGCCCCGCGAAACCGTCGGCTCCGAGCAGCGGCACGTCCTCGGTCACGCACTGCGGGATCGCCCGCGACAGCTGCCCGCCGAGCGCGTCGGCGGCGGCGTCGATCGCGTCGCGGGCCATGACCCGGTAGGTCGTGTACTTGCCGCCCGCGACCACCACGAGCCCCGGTACGGAGTGCGAGACGGCGTGCTCGCGCGACAGCGTCGACGTCGCCTCGGACTCGCCGCGCAGCAGCGGCCGCAACCCTGCGAACACGCCCTCCACGTCGGCATAGCTGAGCGGCGTCGCGAGCACCGTGTTGACGTGCGCGAGCAGGTAGTCGATGTCCGTACGCGACGCGGCCGGGTGGTCCTTCGAGAGCGACCAGTCGGTGTCGGTGGTCCCGATGATCCAGTGCCGCTTCCACGGGATCACGAACAGGACCGACTTCTCCGTACGAAGGATCAGACCGGCCTCCCCCTGGATGCGGTCGCGCGGCACGACGAGGTGCACGCCCTTGCTCGCCCGCACCTGGAACTGCCCGCGCTCGGCGGCCATCGCCTGCGTCTCGTCGGTCCACACCCCGGTCGCGTTGACGACCTGCGCGGCCCGGATCTCGAACTCCTCGCCCGACTCCAGGTCGCGCACCACGACACCGGTCACGCGCTCGCCCTCACGCAGCATGCCCGTGACGCGCGTACGGGTCGCGACGTGCGCCCCGTACGAGGCAGCCGTGCGAGCCAGCATCATCGTGTGGCGCGCGTCGTCGACCTGGCCGTCGTAGTACTCGATCGCGCCGACGAGCGCGTCCTTGCGCAGCGCCGGCATCCGCCGCAGCGCCTTGCGCCGGGTCAGGTGCCGGTGTCGCGGGACGCCTCGCGACTGCCCGGACGCCCACGCCAGCGAGTCGTACATCGCGACGCCCGCGCCCGCGTACGCCCGCTCCCACCCGTGGTGCGTGAGCGGATAGAGGAACGGGATCGGGTGCACGAGGTGCGGGGCGAGGCGCTCGACGAGCAGGCTGCGCTCGGCCAGCGCCTCGGCGACGAGCGCGAAGTCGAGCATCTCGAGGTAGCGGAGCCCGCCGTGGATGAGCTTCGACGAGCGGCTCGAGGTGCCGGAGGCGAGGTCGCGCGCCTCGACGAGCCCGGTCGTCAGCCCGCGGGTCGCCGCGTCGAGCGCGCAGCCGGCGCCGACCACTCCGCCGCCGATGACCAGCACGTCGAGAGGCACACCGTCCGCAGCGGCCGTCGCACGCAGGGCAGCGAGCGCATCCGCGCGGGCAGCGTGGTCGAGCGCAAGGGGCCGCACGTCAGTCCACCTCCACCCAGTCGAGGGTCCGCTGCACGGCCTTCTTCCAGCGGGCGTACGCCTGCTCACGCCGCTCCTCGTCCCACTGCGGCTCCCAGCGCTTCGACTCCTGCCAGTTGCGCCGCAGCTCGTCGGTGCTCTCCCAGAAGCCGACCGCCAGGCCTGCTGCGTACGCTGCGCCGAGCGCCGTGGTCTCGGCGACGACCGGGCGGCTGACGGTGGTCCCGAGCACGTCGGCCTGGATCTGCATGCACAGCTCGTTCTCGGTCACTCCCCCGTCGACCTTGAGGACGTCGACGGCGACACCGGAGTCCTCGCGCATCGCCTCGGCGACGTCGCGCGACTGGAAGCAGATCGCCTCCAGCGTCGCCCGGGCCAGGTGCGCGTTGGTGTTGTAGCGGGAGAGGCCAACGATCGCGCCGCGGGCGTCCGAGCGCCAGTACGGGGCAAAGAGCCCGGAGAATGCGGGCACGAAGTAGACCCCGCCGTTGTCCTCGACCTGCCGCGCGAGCGCCTCGGACTGCGCGGCGCCGGAGATGATGCCGAGCTGGTCGCGCAGCCACTGCACGGCCGAGCCGGTCACCGCGATCGAGCCTTCCAGCGCGTACACGGGAGCGTCGTCGCCGAGCTGGTACGCGACGGTGGTGAGCAGGCCGGCCTTGCTCCGGACAATGTCGGTGCCGGTGTTGAGCAGCAGGAAGTTGCCGGTGCCGTAGGTGTTCTTGGCCTCCCCCGGCGCGAAGCACACCTGCCCCACGAGCGCCGCCTGCTGGTCGCCGAGCACGCCGGTGATCGGGACCTCGCCGGCGAACGGGCCGGTCTCCAGCGTCACCCCGTACGGGTCGGCGACCGACGACGGGCGGATCGCGGGGAGCATCGCGCGAGGGATGTCGAAGATCTCGAGCAGCTCGTCGTCCCAGTCGAGCGTCTCGAGATTCATGAGCATCGTGCGGCTCGCGTTGGTCACGTCGGTGACGTGGACGCCGCCGCGCCGACCGCCGGTGAGCTGCCAGGTGACCCACGAGTCGGTCGTGCCGAACAGCGCGTCGCCGCGCTCGGCGGCCGCGCGAACGCCGGGGACGTTCTCGAGGATCCAGGCGATCTTGCCGCCGGAGAAGTACGTCGCGGGAGGAAGGCCCGCCTTCGCACGGATGGTCTCGCCGTGCCCGTCGACCTCGAGCCGCGACGCGAGCCGGTCGGTGCGGGTGTCCTGCCAGACGATCGCGGGCGCGTACGGGCGTCCGGTGCGGCGGTCCCAGACGATGGTGGTCTCGCGCTGGTTCGTGATGCCGATCGCGGCGAGGTCGGAGGCGGTCAGGCTCGCCTTCGCGAGTGCAGTCTGGACGACGGCGCTGGTGCGCTCCCAGATCTCCACCGGGTTGTGTTCGACCCAGCCACTGCGCGGAAGGATCTGCTGGTGCTCGAGCTGGTGACGGGCGACCTCGTTGCCGTCGTGGTCGAAGATCATGAAGCGGGTGCTGGTCGTGCCCTGGTCCACAGATCCCACGAAGTCGGCCATGGAACGTTTCTACACGGTCGCGCAGCGGTTGAGCGACAGGAAGCGGCCACAGAGGCGACCGCTCCGCGTCATGCCCCGTTGTTTGTCTCACGGTCGCCTGAGGATCAGCACGAGTTCATCGGCGTCCGAGAACGTCTCGTCGGGCTCCCGCGTTCCGGGGGCGGGCGCCCACTCCTCATGACGACGACAGGAAGGACGTGTGCGCCCATGCGCTCACACACGATCGGGAAGCACCGTCTCCCTCGAACTCCGCGCCCGTGGATCGCCGCCGCAGCCGGTCTCGCCGTGGTCGCAGCCGGCATCGCCGTGGCCGGCCCGGCCTCCGCCGCGCGACCTCAACCCCTCTCACCTCCGCTGCTCACCCCCGCCGACGGCTCGTTCCTGGAAGGAACGGCCACCTTCGCCGCGACGCCCGTGACCGCCGGCGACTCGGTAACCAGCCTCACCGTCGACGGCACACCGGTCATCGCCGAGACGACGCTCGGTGTCTCCCACCTGGTGTACGACGTCGGCACGAACTCGATGGACGCCGCGTTCGGCAACCACGTCGAGGTCAACGGACACCGCATCGACCCTCTGCGCACGGCCGTCTCTGAGCGCGTGTCCCTCGAGGTGCCGAACGAGTTCCTCGTCGCCGGCGACAACACCGTCGTCTTCCAGGCCGGCGGCCGGGACGCCGACTGCGGGGTCAACTTCGACGACTTCACGATCTCCGACGTCGACCTCGAGCTACTCGGCGAGACGGCCGACGGCGAGAAGAACGAGTACACGTACGCGATGGGCGACGGTTCCTGCGGCTCGAACCCCGGACTGACCAAGACGGCGACGCTCACCTTCACGGTCGACGGCGACCCGCGACGGACGACGGGCCTGTCCGCCGAGGTCGACACGACGACCCTGGCGAACGGGCGTCACAAGATCGTCGCGACCACTAGGTCCCGCGCCCGTACGACGAACGCCGTCCGCGTCAACAACACGCCGGTCGGTGCCCCCTCCCTCACCCCGACCGACGGCACGCTCGCGAACGGGCGTCAGCCCGTGATCGCCTCCCAGCCGGCCGCCTCGGACGGTGGCGTCGGGTCGATCACGGTGGATGGGAAGGCGCCGCCGACCAGGACGACCCTCGGCACCGGGGCATCGACGTTCAGCTTCGACGTCGGCAGCAACGCGATCGAGTTCCGCTACCAGAACTCCCTGCGGGTCAACGGTCACACGGTCTCCCTCGGCGGTGACCACGCGAGCACGCGGGTGGACCTGGCCGTGCCGAACCGCTACCTGGTGCCGGGTCGGAATACGCTCACCGTCGTCACGGGCGACATCGGCTCGACCTGCGGGGCGAACCGCGACGACTTCGACATCGCCAACCTGGCCCTCACCCCGAGCGAGGGGACGGCGACACCGGTCGACGTCGCGGCGTCGTACTCCCTCGGCGACGGCAACTGCGGGTCGTCGACGAAGCCACGCGAGGTCGAGCTGCGGTTCGACGTCGAGGCGACGGGTGTCAGCACGTACCAGACCCTCGGCTCCGGCGACGCCGTCCTCGCCTTCGACGTCGGCAGCAACGCGATGGACGCCGCGGCCGGCAACTACCTTCTGGTCAACGGCATGCGGCAGGAGGTCGAGAACTACGCCGGCGAGCGGGCACGGATCACGGTGCCCAACGACTGGCTGCTGCCGGGGCACAACGTCGTCGAGATCGTGACCGGCACGTACGCCGGCGAGTGCCCGAACCGCGACGACTTCGTCCTCTCGAACGTCGAGCTCGTCCCGGCCGACGGGTCGGCGGCACCGATCGGGCTCAAGCCCACCTACGGCATGGGCGACGGCGGCTGCGGCTCGAACGTCACGTCGTTCACCGAGGTCGACCTGCACTTCGAGGTCGACGCCGCGGCGCGGGGGCGCCGCGCTGACGTGCAGACCGCCGACCTCGCCGACGGCGAGCACCAGGTCGTCGCCGCGTCGACCACCGGCGAGAAGGCGACGCGCACGCTGGTCACCGACAACACCGCCCCGGCGGTCGCGTCCAGCGCGCCGGCGGCCGGGGAGACGATCACCGCCGCAACGGTCCTCGCGGTCGAGGTCGAGGACGCCTCCGGGGTCAGCGACGGCCCGGTGCTCACGCTCGACGGCGAGCCGATCGAGCAGGGTGCCGTGGTCGGTCCCGGGCTGTCGGCGGGCGAGCACACCCTCGCGGTCACCGCGACGGACGCGCTCGGCAACACGGCTGCCCGGAGCGTCGTGTTCAGGTCGGCCGGGATCCCGGACGAGCCGACGGACCTCGCGCCCGCCTCGGGCTCGCGCGACGTCGCACGCACGGCGACCCTCTCGGCCACGGTCGCCGAGCCGGACGGGGGCCCGGTCAGGGCGACGTTCTCGGAGGCCGAGATCCTCGAGCCCCACCGTGGCTGGCAAGGCACGGCCGATGCGGTGCCGACGACCCTCCAGGTCGCCGGCGAGGACGGGGTACGCGACCTGCGTACGCTCGCCCCCGGCGACGACCGCACCCTGGCTGCGCCCCGCGGGTCCGGAGTGACGTTCCAGCGGTTCGACATCGCCGTCCGCGGCCGGGTCGAGGCGCCGGTCCTGAGGTGGGAGGGCACGATCGACCCCGAGCGCGTGGCGTCCTTGCGGGTGTGGAACCGCGACACCCGCGCGTGGGACGTCGTGGCCTCCTCCCCCGGCAGCGTCGGTGCCGCGACCGTGCTCGACGCCACGATCGACGCCGACTACGTCGACCGCGGCAAGGTGCACGCGATGGTCACCGGTGAGGATCCGTTCGCCGACGACCTGGAGTCCACCGTCGACACCAGCTTTGCCGACCCGGCCGGGTACGACTTCGCGATCGCGCACTACACGGACACGCAGTACCTGTCCGAGGGTGCGGTCGAGCAGGAGACGGCGGCCGAGCGTGCGGTGTGGGCGACGGCGTACACGAGGCTCACCGAGTGGATCGCTGAGAACGCCGACGACCGCAAGATCGCCTACGTCGCGCACACCGGCGACATCACCGAGAACAACATCAACGCACCGACGACCGACGAGATGCGTCAGCAGATCACGGGCGAGTTCGAGACGTCCTCGGGGGCGCAGGGGATCCTGGACGCCGCCGGCGTACCGAACGGTGTCGTGGCCGGCAACCACGACAACCAGCGCGGTCTCGAGATCGGACCGGAGTCGACGTTCAACCAGTACTACGGTCCGGGTCGCTACGCGTCCGCGGCCGCATCCTGGGAGCACGCGTCGTACGGCGGTCCGTGGCGTGAGGGCGACAACCAAAATCACTACGACCTGTTCAGCGCCGGCGGCCTGGACTTCGTCGTGGTCGGGCTGTCGTTCGGCGTGACGAAGGAGGAGGCCGACTGGGCCGAGTCCGTCTTCAAGGCCTACCCCGACCGCAACGGCATCCTGCTCACGCACGATTACCTGACGCCGTCGGTCCGTGCCGACGGCCGCGACTCCGAGCTGGCGACGCCGGACGGGTCGACGCTGTTCAACACGGTCGTGCTCGACAACCCGAACGTGTTCCTGGTGCTCGCCGGGCACCGGCACGGAGTCGGCACGAACGTGAAGCCGAAGGTCGGCGACGTCGGGCACGGCGTGGTCGAGCTGCTCGCCGACTACCAGGCGTACACGGTGGACGCGGACCGGCTCGGGCTCACCGAGATCGGCGGCTACCTCCCGACCGACCGGCTGCGCTTCGGCGCGAGCTTCCTGCGGATGCTGCAGTTCGACGTGGAGCGGTCGCAGATGGTGGTCGACACGTACTCGCCGTTCCTGGACGACTTCGGTGCGAACGACTTCGACCCAGACGCCCGGTACGACGGTTCCGAGGACGACACGGTGTTGCCGGTCGACCTCTCGAGCCGTGCGACGACGTTCTCGACGGACGCGCTGGCGCTGTACGTCCCCTCGGACGTCATCGCCTCGACGACGGTGGACTCGGGCGAGGTTGCGTCGGTCCAGTGGACCAGGCTGCGGCCGGACACGGTCCACACGTGGTTCGTGACCGCACGGTCCTCGGGTGGTGGCGAGACGTCGTCGCTGCCGAGCGTCTTCGTGACCAAGGACGCGGACGGGCGGCCGGGCCACTTCGGTCCGGACCACCCGGCGTGGCCGTACTTCGCGGGGAAGCGAGGCGAGTGAGGCCGTGAGCTCCTGAGGTCCATGGGCGTCGCCCCGGCCACCGCGGCCCGGGCGACGCCCTCCCCGCTCCTCCTGGAAGGCACCAACGTCCCATGCCCGTGTCCCGACGCCGTCTCACCGGCCTGCTCGTGCTGGTCGCCGGCACGCTGCTGGCGATCGCGCCGAGCGGTCCCGCCGCCGCGCACGACGCGACCACGACGGCGTACCTCGAGGCCACCCAGGTCGCCGGCACCACCGACGTCGAGGTCACGGTCGAGGCGGAGTACGACCTGCTGATGAAGTCCGCGTGGCTGGAGGCGCCGGCGTACGAGGCGACGGCCCGTGACGAGCAACGGCGCCAGCTCGCGCTGAACGCCGACGCCGTCGGGAGGTACGTCACCGATCGGCTCGAGGTCGCGTACCAAGGTCAGGAGTGCACGCCGACGGCCGGCACCGCCGACATGCGGGAGCGCCGCAGACGTGCCCACGCCGTGGTCCCCGTGACCTTCGGCTGCCCGGCCGGCGACCCCGGTGCAGAAGCGGTGCACGCCGTCTCCAGCACGCTCTTCCCGGACGCCGAGGGGTTCGTGCACAGCACCGAGGCGCTGCTCGTGTACGACCTCGACGAGCGAAGCGGCGAGACGCTGCTCGACGCGCAGACGCCCACGTTCATCGCAGGTGAGCAGAGCACGGCCGAGGAGCTCGGGGAGTTCTTCGTGCACGGCGCCGAGCACCTGCTGTTCGGGCTCGACCACGTGCTTTTCCTGCTGATTCTCATCCTCGGGTCGCGATCGCTTCGCGAGATCGTGCTGACGACGGCCGCGTTCACCGTCGCCCACAGCGTCACCTTCCTCCTCGCCGCGCTCGGCCTGGTCGACGTCCCGGCGATCGTCGTGGAGCCGGTGATCGCGGCGTCCATCGCGCTCACGGCGGCCGTCTGCCTGTGGAGCGTCGTCGTGCGCACCGACCTGGAGCGCACACGTCCGTCGGTGGTCGACCGCCTCCGGTTCCCGGTCGTGTTCGCGTTCGGGCTCGTGCACGGGCTCGGGTTCGCGGGAGCGCTCGGGATCGACGAGCCGTGGTCGTGGGGTCTGCTGGCGGCGCTCGTCAGCTTCAACGTCGGGATCGAGGTGACGCAGCTCGTGATCGTCGTGCTGGTCTTCCCCGCGCTGATGCTGATGGCGCGCCGCGCTCCTCAGGTGGCGCGGGTGGGGACGGCGGCCGCGGCCGGCGCCGTCACGCTGGTGGGCGCGTACTGGACGTTGGAGCGCCTGCTCGCCGGCTAGGTCCGACCCCAGCGCGCGTGGAGCAGGTCCAGGAACGCTGCCGCTGCCGGCGTCGGCTGGGAGCGGCTCCACGCGACGTGCTCCTCCCGCGCGGGCGCGTCGGCGATCGGGACCGTACGGACGTCGGCGAGCGTCGACGCGTACGCGCCGGGGAGCAGCGCGATCCCGAGCCGCTGCGCGACGAGTCGTGCCGCGAGGTCGCCGGTCGTCACCTCGAACGCGACGTGCCGCTCCAGCCCTGCGGCGGCAAACGCCTCGTCCGACTGCAGCCGCCCGGGCGTACCCGCGGTGAAGTCGACGAACGGGTACGGGGCGAGGGTCGCGAGGTCCGTACGACGCTCCCCCGCCAGCGGGTGGTCCAGGGCGACGACGGCGACGTGCTCGTCCCGGCCGAGGATGCTGCTGCGCACGCCCTGCGGCACGCGTCCGGGCGGCAGCCCGAGGAACGCGACGTCCACCGAGCCTGCGGCGATCTGCGCCACCAGCTCCTGGCTGCCGCCGGTGCGCAGCGAGACGTCGACCCGGGGATGGGTCTCGTGGAAGCCGCGCAGCACGCTCGGCAGGTCGATCACCGTCACCGTCGGGATCGCCCCGAGCCGCAGGCGTCCGCTCACCACGCCGGAGACAGCGGCCGCCTCGGCACGCGCGCGTTCGGCGGCGTCGAGCGCCTCGCGTGCGGCGGGCAGGAAGGCCTCGCCCGCCGCGGTCGGCACGACACGCCGGCTCGTACGGTCGAACAGCCGCGCACCGACCTCGCGCTCGAGCTTGGCGACCTGGTGGCTCAGCGCGGACTGCACGACGTGGCACTGCTGCGCGGCGCGCGTGAAGCTGCGGGTCTCGGCGACCGCGATGACGTAGCGGAGTTGCTGGAGCTCCATCCCTCCATCGTCGCAGGTCGATCAATTTGAGTCATGCTTGCTGTGACATCCATGTGTTGGACTCATGGCTTGCCGACCGCGACGCTGGAGGGATGACCCGCCCGCTCCTCCTCCTGATGGCTCTCGCGACCGGCCTGTCGGTCTCCGCGAACTACCTCGCGCAGCCGCTGCTCGACGTCCTCGCGAGCGACCTCGGCATCTCCGAGGCGAGTGCGGGGACGATCGTGACGGCAGCGCAGGTCGGGTACGCGGTCGGGCTGCTGCTCGTGGTCCCGCTCGGCGACCTGCTGGAGCGACGCCGGCTCGCGGTCACGCTGCTCGGCGCGACCGCCGTCCTGCTCGTGGCGTCCTCGTTGGCACCGAGCGGGCGCGCACTGCTGGTCACGACGACGCTGACGGCACTGACGTCGGTCGCTGCGCAGGTCGTCGTCCCGTTCGCGGTGACGCTCGCAGACCCGGCGCGACGCGGGCAGGTCGTCGGCGTGGTGATGAGCGGGCTCCTGCTCGGGAGCATCGTGTCGCGCCCGATCTCCGGGGTGCTCTCGCAGCTCGCGGGATGGCGCACGGTGTACGTGGTGTGCGGGGTGCTCGTGGCGGCGGTCGCGGTGGCGCTGTGGCACCGGCTGCCGACGCTGCACACGCCGAGCGGGATCGCGTACCCGCGTCTGATCGGGTCGACGCTCGCGCTCTTTGCTACGCAGCCGGTCCTGCGACGCCGTGCCCTGGTCGGCGCACTGTCCCTCGCGTCGTTCAACACGTTCTGGACCGCGTCGACGTTCCTGCTCGCCACCTCGTACGGGTGGGCGGAGGCGGCGATCGGCGCGTTCGGCCTGATGGGGATCGCGGGCGTCGTGGCGACGCCGGTCGCGGGTCGGCTCGTCGACGCGGGGCGCGCCCGTACGGTCGCACGGGCGTCGACGCTCGCTCTCCCGGTGGCGTGGGGCGCGATCGCGCTCGGCGGAGGAGGCGGCACGGTCGGGCTCTGGTGGCTGCTCCTCGGCGTGCTGGTGCTCGTGGTGGCGCAGCAGATGCTGCTCAACGCCAACCAGAACGCGATCTATGCGCTGGCGCCCGAGCTGCGCAACCGGCTCAACGCGGCGTTCATGGCGGCGTTCTTCGTCGGCGGGGCCGCAGGGTCGGCGGCGACGACCGTCGCGTGGGTCGCCGGCGGCTGGGGTGCGGTGAGTCTGCTCGGCGCGGTTCTCGCGGCCTCGACCTGCGTGGTGTGGCTCGAGGGACGGCGGGCGCCGAGGGATCTCGATGCGGGCTCCGCTAGCGCTCCGACCAACGGGGCCCAACGCGGCTCCAGTGCCTCACGCGCCGAGCGCGGCTCCGCCGACGTCGCCGTGCGGCATCTCCTTCGCCGGGGATCTGGCCGAACCGTCCCTTGCTGAAGTCCTCGTACGCCTCCATGACCTCCTGACGTAACAGGGAGACATGAGCGCGCAGTCCGCCAGGACGCCGGACGCTGCTCACGCAAAAGGCAACGGTCAGTCGTCGGCAGACGTGCGCAGGTCGATCGATGGGACGATCGCCTCCGGCTTAAACGTGACCCGATAGTGGTTCGGGTCCGCGTACGAGCCTTCGATCTGCTCGACGAAGTACGAGACGTTGTCAGACAGCCCGAGGAAGTGCTTCTTGTAGGCGCCCTTCCCGACCTTGCACGTCACTTCGAGTTGCCCGCCATCGTCCTCGATCGCGCACCGGCCCTCGATCGTCAGAAGGTACTTGTCCGTGATCCCGTTGAAGAACACGACGCGGCGGTCGATCTCGAAGTTGTCGGCCGCCTTCGACAAGTTTTCGCTCACGACCACCGCATCATCTGAACACGCCGTCGTGAGCATGCCGATAGCGACGACACCAGCGAGCGCGGTGAGCGACTTCTTGAACCTCATGTGGCCTCTTAGGACGTCAGGGAACGATCGGGGAGGGAGTCCGCCAGGGCGCCGCGCGCCGCTCAGGGCAAAAGCGAAGCCCCCGGATCCGAGTAAGGGTGCCAGGGGCCGGGGGTCAGCGGATCGGGAGCGGGTCGCGGGTGTAGGGGCCCCGGTCCGCCGCTAAGGCCGCAGCCGTCGGTGATCGATCCGCCGCTGTGGGAGTCGGCGTGGTCGAAGACGCCATCGAGCATGTAGGTCACGGTCTCGAAGCCGCGGTGCGGGTGCCACGGCGTGCCCTTGGGCTCGCCCGGCGCATATTCGACCTCGCCCACTCGACCAGCCAGCCTAGGCTGACCCGCATGACTCACGACGTCGTCATCGTCGGAGGCGGCCACAACGGTCTGGTCGCCGCAACCCTGCTCGCCCGCAGCGGCCTCCGTACGGTGCTGCTCGAACGCCTCGACCACACCGGCGGCGCCGCGGTGAGCGAGCGCCCGTTCCCTGGCATGGACGCGCGGCTGTCGCGCTACTCCTACCTCGTCTCGCTCATGCCCCACGAGCTGGTCCGCGAGCTCGGCCTGAAGCTCGAGCTCCGCTCCCGCGCCACCGCCTCGTACACCCCGTACGAGGGCGGCGGGCTGCTCGTCGAGACGCACGAGGGGCGCGCGACAGCGGAGTCGTTCCGGCAGGCGACGGGGACCGACAGCGAGTACGAGGCCTGGCGGGCGTTCTACGGCGATGCCGAGACGCTCGCGCTGAGCGTCGCGCCGACCCTCCTGCAGCCGCTGCCGACCGCGGAGTCGCTGCGCGAGCAGGTCGGCGACGGCGTCTGGCGCGACCTCGTGGCGGAGCCACTTGGTCGTGCGGTCGAGCGGCGCTTCGCCAGCGACCTGGTCCGCGGCGTGGTCGCGACCGACGGTCTGATCGGCACCTACGCGTCGCTGGAGGACGAGTCGCTGCTGCAGAACCGGTGCTTCCTCTATCACCTGGTCGGCAACGGCACGGGCGAGTGGCGCGTCCCGGTCGGCGGCATGGGTGCGGTGACCGACGAGTTGCGCCGGGTCGCGGAGAAGGCCGGCGCGGAGATCCGTACGGGCGTGGAGGTGACGTCGGTCGACGCCGGGCTCGACGGTGTCGTCGTGCACGCCGACGGACTCACGCTCGAGGCGCGGTGGATGCTGTCGGGCGTCGCCCCGTACGTGCTCGCGGGGCTGCTCGGCGACCCGCTCCCCACGAAGCCGCAGGGCTCGCAGCTCAAGATCAACCTGCTCGTGGACCGGCTGCCGCGCCTGAAGTCGGGCGTCGACCCGAAGGTCGCGTTCGCAGGCACGTTCCACCTCGGCGAGACCTACTCCGAGCTCGCCCACGCGTACGCCGCGCCGTCGCCGGACCTCGCGTGCGGCGAGCTCTACTGCCACACGCTCACCGACCGGTCGATCCTTGGGCCGGAGCTGGCGGCGAGCGACGCGCAGACCCTCACGTACTTCGGGATCCACTGGCCGTACGAGGCCTCCGACACCTATGCGAAGGAGCGCGGCTGGCGCGCCTTCGCGGCGGCGATCGACGCCTACCTCGAGGAGCCGATCGAGTCCGTGCTCGCGCGCGACGCGAACGGCGACCGCTGCGTCGAGGTCAAGACGCCGGCCGACATCGAGTCGGATCTCGCGATGCCGGGCGGCCACATCTTCCACGGCGACCTGCGCTGGCCGTGGGTCGAGCGGCTCGGTCGCACACCGGCGGAGCGGTGGGGCGTCCAGACCGGGCACGCGCGCGTGCTGGTGTGCGGGTCGGGCGCGCGGCGCGGTGGTGCGGTCAGCGGCATCGGCGGGCACAACGCGGCGATGGCCGTGCTCGACCACGAGGGCCGGCACGCGTAGGCCAGCAGGCGCATCAGTGATGCACCCGTACTCGCATCACTGATGCTAGGCTGACGGTATGACGCGCACGACCGTCCGACTCGACCCTGATGTCGCCGCAGCCGCAGATCGCCTGCGCCGCGAGCGTCACGTCGGATTGAGCGAGGCGGTGAACGAGCTGGCAAGAGCGGGGATGACCCGCACGTCGTCGACCTCACCGACCCCGTTTCGCCAACGCACCTCCGAGCTAGGCCTTCGCATCGACGTGTCGAATGTCGCTGAGGCGCTCGATCTCCTCGACGAGGCTGAGCCGACCACGTGATCGTCGACGCCAACGTCCTCCTCTACGCGGTCGACAGGACGAGCCCCTTTCACGAGGTGGCCGCAGACTGGCTCGAAGGCGCACTGAGCGGCACCACGCGGATCGGTTTCCCCTGGCCCACACTTCTTGCCTTCCCACGCATCGCGACACACCCGCGCGCCTCGGCGTCGCCACTGTCACCGGCCGAGGCGTGGAGCTTCGTCGAGGACTGGATCCAGGCAGAGCAGGCGTGGATCCCGGTGCCGGGGCCGCGCCACGCCGAGGTTCTCGGACGTCTTCTCGTCGACGGTGACCTTCGGGCCAACCTTGTTCCGGACGCTCACCTCGCTGCCCTCGCCCTCGAGAACGGCGTGGGCGTGTGCTCGTTCGACAGCGACTTCGCTCGCTTCGACGGGCTCTCCTGGCACAACCCTTCTTTGGGGCGGTAGTCAGCAGGTCGGCGTGATGCTGGTCACGCTGCGCCTCGCGGACCCCGCTCGCACCGCCTATCTGAGCATTTTGCGCCGATGATCAGGCGGCTGTTGCGCGTCTCGGCACTCTTGGGCACTGTGAGCACATCACATCGCCGTATGTGAGCCACGCAACAGCCTGATCCAGGCACGTGCCCCCGCAGTGCGAAGGAGCCCCGCCGTGACCGAGCTGGCGATCCGTCCCGTCGAAGCAATGCCGACCGCCCCGGCCCCGTACGATCTGGCCGACCGCTATCGCGCGGGTTCGCCGCCGGTGCTGCTCACGGGCGTCCAGGCGATCGCGCGGCTCCTGGTCGAGCAGCGCGCGCACGACCGCCGCTGCGGCCGGCGTACGGCGTCGTTCGTGTCCGGCTACCAGGGCAGTCCGCTCGGCGGCGTCGACCGCATGCTCGCCGACATGCCGGACGTGCTCGAGGCGCACGACATCCGCTTCGTCCCCGGGCTCAACGAAGAGCTCGCCGCGACCGCGGTGTGGGGCAGCCAGCAGCCGGTCGACCCGGCTGACGCGACGCACGACGGCGTCGTCGGCTACTGGTACGGCAAGGCGCCCGGCGTCGACCGCGCGACCGACTCGCTGCGCCACGCCAACATGTATGGCGTCGACCCGCGCGGCGGTGCCGTGATCCTCGCCGGCGACGACCCGGCCTCGAAGTCGTCCACCGTCCCTGCCGTGAGCGAGCGGACGCTGGCCGCGCTCGGCATCCCGGTCCTCTTTCCGCGCAACGCCGCCGAGGTCATCTCGTACGGTCTGCACGCCGCTGCACTCTCGCGCGCGTCCGGCTGCCTCGTCGCGCTCAAGATCGTCGCCGACGTCGCGGACGGATCCTGGGTGGTCGACCGCCCCGCGGACTCCTTCTCCCCCGTCGTCCCGTCGCTCGAGTGGGGCGGCAAGCCCTGGTCGTACGCGCAGGCTCCGATGATCGTGAACCCCGATGCCATCGTCGGCGCGGAGGCGCAGCTCGTCGGCCCTCGTACGGCGATGGTCCGCGCCTACGCCGCCGCGAACGCGCTCGACGTCCTCGACATCGATCCGCCGCACGCGACGACCGGCTTCGTCGCCGCCGGCACGACGTACGACGCGCTGCGCCAGGCGTTCGTGGACCTCGGCATCTCCGACGACGACCTCGCGACCGCGGGCATCCGCGTGCTGCGCCTCGGCATGATCACGCCGATCGAGCCCGGTGCCGTCGAGCGCTTCGCCGAGGGACTCGACGAGATCATCGTGGTCGAGGACAAGACATCGTTCATCGAGATGCAGGTCCGCGAGATCCTGTACGGCCGTCCGGGCGCGCCGCGCGTGCTCGGCAAGAAGGACGCCGCCGGCCTCTCCCTCGTACCGGCCGACGGCGAGGTCACCTCCGGCAGGCTCCTCGCTCCGCTGCGGCACGTCCTCGGCGACCGCGTCGCCATCACGCCGCCGCGCCCGAAGACCATCGCCCTCCCGCTCCTGACGACGTCGCGCGCGCCGTACTTCTGCAGCGGCTGCCCCCACAACCGCTCCACCGCCGTGCCTGAGGGCTCGCTCGCCGCGGGCGGGATCGGCTGCCACATCATGGTGTCGACGTCCGGCCGCGAGGACAGCGCGGTCACGGGCTTCACGCAGATGGGCGGCGAGGGCAGCCAGTGGATCGGGCAGTCCGCGTTCACGCGCGCGGGCCACACGTTCCAGAACATCGGCGACGGCACCTACTTCCACTCCGGCCAGCTCGCGATCCAGGCGTGCCTGGCCGCCGGCGTGAACATCACCTACAAGATCCTCTACAACGACGTCGTCGCGATGACCGGCGCGCAGGATGCTCAGGGCGCGCTCACCGTCCCACAGCTCACGCACAAGCTCAGCGACGAAGGCGTCGCCCGCATCATCGTCGTCGCCGACGAGCCGCAGCGGCACCGCAAGCGCGCGCTCGCCAAGGGCACGACGCTCTGGCATCGCGACCGGCTCGACGAGGCGCAGCGGATCCTGCGCGACGTCCCCGGCGTGACCGTGCTGATCTATGACCAGCACTGCGCCGCCGACGCGCGTCGCCAGCGCAAGCGGGGCACGCTCCCCGCCCGCAACACGCGTGTCGTGATCAACGAGGCCGTCTGCGAGGGGTGCGGCGACTGCGGCGTCAAGAGCAACTGCCTGTCGGTGCAGCCGGTCGAGACCGAGTACGGCCGCAAGACGCGCATCGACCAGACGTCGTGCAACACCGACTACTCGTGCCTCGACGGCGACTGCCCGTCGTTCGTGACGGTCGAGGTCGACCCCTCGACGAAGTCGCCGCGTCGCGCGACGCCGACGCCTCCGGCCGTCGCCGATCCTGCCGCTCCCCCGCTCCGTGGCACGCACGACGTGTTCCTCGCGGGCATCGGCGGCACGGGCATCCTCACCGTCAACCAGGTGCTCGCGACGGCGGCGCTGCGGGCGGGCTTCGACACCGAGACGCTCGACCAGACCGGGCTGAGCCAGAAGGCCGGACCGGTGACGGGCCACCTGCGCTTTTCGCCGCGTTCGTCCTCCGGCGGCCTCGAGCCGTCCAACCGCCTCACGCCGCAGGGCGCCGACTGCGTCCTCGCCTTCGACCTGCTCGCGGCGACATCCCCGAAGGGCCTCTCGTACGGGGACCCGGCGACGACGGTCGCGATCGCGTCGACGAGCAAGACCCCGACGGGCGACATGGTGTACGACGCGTCGGTCGGCTATCCGGAGACGGCTGAGCTCATCGACCGGCTCGGCACCGTGTCGCGCGACGTCATGACACTCGACGCGCTCGAGGCGGCCGAGGAGCTGTTCGGGAGCACGACCACGGCGAACTTCCTGCTGGTCGGCGCTGCCTATCAGACCGGCGCCCTCCCGATCCCCGCCGCGGCGATCGAGGAGGCGATCGGCCTCAACGGCGTCGCCGTCGACGCGAACGTCGCCGCGTTCCGGTGGGGCCGCGTCGCGGTCGCCGACCCGGCTGCGTTCGCCGCCGCGGCGAGCCCTCGTACGGTCGAGGCGGCGCTGATCGCGGTGCCGGCGGTCGACGCGGCGGGCTTCTCCGACGCGATCCGCGCGACGGTGGCGCGGCGCGCGAGCGACCTGGTGCGGTTCCAGGGGATGGCGACGGCCGAGCGGTATGTCGCACGGGTCGCCGCCGTCCGCGACGCCGAGCGCGTCGTGGGCTCCGACGAGCGGCTCACGCAGGCGGTCGCCACCTCCCTGTTCAAGCTCACCGCATACAAGGACGAGTACGAGGTCGCGCGTCTGCTCACCGACGCCGCCTTCGCCGACGAGGTCGCGCGGCAGGTGCCGGGCGGGTCGCGGATGACCTACAAGCTCCACCCGCCGGCGCTGAAGGCGATGGGCCGCTCGAAGAAGGTCGGCTTCGCGCCGCGCTCGCACGTCGTGCTGCGCGGGCTCGCACGGATGAAGGGGTTGCGTGGCACGCCGTTCGACCCGTTCGGCTACGCGAAGGTGCGCCGTCTCGAGCGGCGTCTCGTGAGCCACTACGAGGGCGTGGTCGACACGCTCGTCGCCGGGCTCAGCGCGGAGTCGTACGAGCGCGCGGTGCGGATCGCTGCGCTGCCGGACGTCGTGCGCGGGTACGAGGACGTGAAGCTGCGCAACGTCGCCACGTACGTCGAGCAGCTGCGCGAGGAAGGCGTACCGGTCGACCTGCTGGTCTGACAGACTCGACCCCGTGCCGCGACTGGACCGCCTCGACGCCGAGATCATCGGGAGACTGACCCGCAACGCACGAGCCGGCGTCGTGGAGCTCGCGGCGGCGCTCGGCGTCGCCCGCAACACCGTGCAGGCGCGACTGAAGCGGCTCGAGGACACCGGAGTCGTACGGGGCTTCCGCCCAGACGTCGACCTCGAGGCGATCGGCGTGCCGGTGCAGGCGTTCGTCGACATCGAGCTCGACCAGCGGCGCATGGCGCACGTCGTGCAGGAGGTCGCGCAGATCCCCGAGGTGCTCGAGATCATCACGCAGGCCGGGCGCGAAGACCTGCGGGTGCGGGTCGCGGCGGTGACGCACGCCGAGCTCCAGGAGGTCGTCGTGCGGATCATCGACACCCCCGGTGTCCGACACACGACGTCGACGCTGGCGATCTCGACGCCGCTCCCCTATCGGGTGCAGCCGCTGCTGGAGAAGCTGACCCGCGAGTCCGGCTACGGCCGCTCCCACCCACCCGTTGGTTGAGCCTGTCGAAACCCGCCCCACCGCCGGTCGAGCCTGTCGAGACCCCTTGCCATTCCAGCAAACGCCTTTGGCACCCACCCCTCCCGTCGGCTATCCCTAAAGGACACCCGCACGACCCGAGGAGCGCGATGACCACCCACGCCGACCACCCCACCACCCCGACCGACCCCACCGAGTTCTGGGAGCAGCGGTACGGCGGCTCCGACCGCGTGTGGAGCGGCAAGCCAAACCCGCTCCTCGTCCGCGAAGTCGCCGATCTCACGCCCGGCACCGCCCTCGACCTCGGCTGCGGCGAGGGCGCGGACGCCGTCTGGCTCGCCACGCAGGGCTGGACCGTGACGGGCGTCGACATCTCCCGTACCGCGCTCGACCGCGCCGCCGCTCACGCGGCTGACGCGGGAGTCACGGACCGTACGGCCTGGGAGCAGCACGAGCTCGGCACCACGTTTCCTGCAGGCTCGTACGACCTCGTCAGCGCGCAGTTCCTCCAGTCCCCCGTCGCCCTCGACCAAGACGGCGTCCTACGCAGCGCGGCCGAGGCGGTCGCGCCCGACGGCACGCTCCTCGTCGTCATGCACGGCGGCTGGCCGTCGTGGGCCGAGCCGCACGAGCACTCCGTACCCGGCGCCGTCTTCCCGACGCTCGACGAGGTGATGACCGCGCTCGACCTGCCCGAGGACGAGTGGAAGGTCGTGACGCTCGACGGCGTCGCGAGCACCTCGACCGCACCGGACGGCCGTACGGGCACGCGCGTCGACAACGTGTGGCGCCTGCAGCGCGCGGCCTGACTCGTACGACCTGACGGGCGCGTCAGCTCGCGGGGTCGTACTGGAAAGCCCGCACCTCCTGCGCGCATCGGCAGGATGCCGCGATCTTCGCGGCCCACTCCAGCGCGGCCTCGCGGGACGGCAGCTCCAGGACCGCGTAGCCGCCCTCGAGCTCCTTCGTCTGCGGGTAGGTGCCCTCGGTCACCGTGCCCTCGGCGTCGACCATGACCGGCGGAACGCTCTCATCGATGCCGCCGCCGAACACC
The DNA here is from genome assembly GCF_011751845.1 of Mumia sp. ZJ430. Taxonomy (NCBI): domain Bacteria; kingdom Bacillati; phylum Actinomycetota; class Actinomycetes; order Propionibacteriales; family Nocardioidaceae; genus Mumia; species Mumia sp. ZJ430. Next base: position 900,782 of record NZ_JAAHFK010000002.1, read on the forward strand.
CAGACGCCGGCATCTTTCGCCTCCTGCACGACGGCGTGCGACTCCTCCGACACGGCGTGCAGATCCTCGCCGGACAAGTCCATGGCGGCACTCGGGAACGAGATGAGGTACTTGGTCATCGGGTCGACTCCTTCGATCGCACGACGGATGGAAGACATTCCACCACCGGACGGGTCCTCTACGAGGTCGGCGGAGTGCTGACCCTTCTGAACGCGCTGCGATAACCCGACGGGGTGGTCAGGAACCTGGCCTTGAACTGTCGCCGGTACGCCGTGGGATCTGTGAACCCCACGCGCTGTGCGATGACGTCGATCGTCTCGTCACTCGTCTCGAGCAGCTCTGTGCTCTGGTGGAGCCGACGCTCGGTGAGCCAGTCGTAGAAGGTCGAGCCGGTGACCTTCTTGAAATGCCTGCTGAACGTGCGCTCCGACATGTTGACCCGTTGCGCGGCGGCGGCAACCGACACGGGGCGACGCGGGTCTTCGACCACCCACTCGATCAGCTGCTGGATGCGGTCGTCGTCTGCCCGCGCGACGGGCGCCTCGACGTACTGTGCTTGCCCGCCCTCACGGATCGGGGGCACGACGAGCCGGCGAGCCACCGCGTTCGCGATGGCGGCGCCGTGATCCTTCCGGATGATGTGCAGGCTGAGATCGATGCCCGCAGCCGAGCCGGCAGAGGTGAGCACCCGATCGTCGTCCACGTAGAGCACGTCGCGGTCGACCTGGAGTCGGGGAAAGCGACGAGCCAACTCGTCGGCGTAGCGCCAGTGCGTGGCGGTGCGGCGACCGTCGAGCAGACCGGCGGCCGCGAGCACGAACGCTCCCGAGCAGATGGAGACGACGCGCGCGCCGCGTTCGTACGCTGCCCTGATTCCTCTACAGATCTCCTCGGAGGGCTCGAGGTCGACAGGCCAGCTGGGGACGATGACGGTGTCGGCCACCGCCATGGCCTCGACCCCTGCTTCGACATCGAGCTGCATGCCGCCCAGTGCCGCGACTCCGGCGTCGTGAGGGGTGAAGACCTGGACGGCGTACCAGTGGTCGACGTCGAGCTCGGGGCGCTCGAGCGCGAACACCTCGACGACGATCGCCAGCTCGAAGAGCGACATCCGGGGCGCCGCCATCACCGCAACTCGATGTGACGGTCCACGCGGCGACATGGCCGGATCGTACGACATGATGTCCTTCCAGTCACTAGTGAGCGCTCACGGGTTCCAGCACCGTTGCCTCTATGCGAATGCGCTCCCACGTTCTGGACCCTGCACCGGCAAGCAGCGAGACAGCCTTGCGGCACTTCGAGGCGAGACTGGCCTTCGAGGCCGACTGCGCGGACGTCTACGCCGACATGCTGGCGGGCATCCAGGGATTCACGCTGCTGGACACTCGATCGCCCGAGCACTACGCGGCCGGGCACATCCCGGGAGCCCTGAGCCTGCCGCACAGGCGGCTCAACAGGGAGACCCTTGAGCTGCTCGGTGTCCCGGAGGACGACCTGCTCGTGACGTACTGCGCCGGGCCCCACTGCAATGCCTCGACGCGAGGAGCGATCCGCGCGGCCGCCCTCGGACGCGCGGTGAAGGAGATGCCGGGGGGAATGCTGGGCTGGACTGCGGAGGGCTTCCCGGTCGCGGTCGGCGAAGAGCCTGGCGACCTCGCGAGATGAGGCGCAAGCCACACCGCGCCAGGAGCACCTTCGGCTGGTTGTGGGCGGGCCAGAGTGCCAGCGTGCTGGGAGACCAGGTCACCCTGATCGCGCTACCCCTGGTGGCGGTCGCCCATGCGGGAGGGTCGACGAGCGACATCGCGGTCGTCGCGACCCTGTTGAAGCTGCCGTTCCTGGTGCTCGGTCTTCCGGCCGGCGTCTGGGTCACCCGGTGGGGGCTCGGACGCTCGATGCTGGGCGCCGACCTCGTACGCCTCCTCGTGCTCGGGTTCATCGCGGCGCTCATCCTTCTGCGAGGCGAGTTCTCCATCGTCGTCCTGATGACAGCCGCCGCTCTCATCGGCTCCGCGACAGTGTTCTTTCAGATCGCGTATCAGTCGATCGTTCCGGAGGTCGTTCCTGACCAGGCAGGTTGGCATCCGGCGAATCTCCGCCTCACCCTGTCGGAGTCATGGGGAATGCTGGCTGGTCCTGCGCTGGGTGGCCTGCTGATCAGCGTCTGGTCGCTCGGGGTGGCGCTGAGCCTGGATGCGCTGACGTTCGCCCTCAGCGCGGCAACGCTTGTCGTGGTCACCTTGTCGCTCCCACCTCCTGCCCGACGTGTGGAGACGGCACCGCTCTTCACCTCCATCCGCGTCGGCTTCCGCTACGTGCTCGACCGTCCGGTGCTTCGCGGGATCATGGTCGTCGGGGCGGTCTTCAACATCGGCGTTGCGATGTTCGAGACGATGCTCGTGCTGTACGGGGTCAAGACGCTCAGCCTCGACGTTGCACAGGTCGGGGTCGCCGTCGCCGCGGGCGGACTGGGGTTCCCGTTGGGCGGCCTCGCGTCCGGGCGGCTGAACCGTCGCTTTGGAAAAGGTCGGGTGATGGCACTCGCCGGCATTCCTTCGGTGGCCGGTATCGCTGTTCTCGGGCTCGCCACACAACCCGTCGCACTCGTACTCCTGGCCACCGGGATGCTGGTGTTCGGCCTGGGGCAAGGAGCGTTCGCCGTCAACGCCGTAACCCTGCGTCACGAGCACGCAGAACCTCATATGCGCGCCCAGGCGACGTCGGTCCATCGCTTCGCGAGCTGGGGCGCGCTGCCGGTGGGGACGTTGCTGGCGGGCCTCGTCGCCGGGGTGCTGGGACTGCGCGCGGTCATGCTCGTCGGCGCCGCGATCTCGGCGCTGTGCCTGGTGCCCCTCTGGTCCCCCGAGATCCGTCGTGCTCCGTGAGGCCGCGACGCCGTGTCGCGGGGCGAGGCCCCTAGCCGGAGACTGCCTTCTCCACCGCCTGCGCCGCTCGCAGCGTCGCCGCGTACGCGCTCGGGCTGACGCCGGTGATGTTGATGAACGCGTGGATGAGATCGCCCGCGCGAGCGAGCTCGGTCGGGACGCCCGCCTCCTCGAGCCGGCGCGCGTACGCGATGCCCTCGTCGCGCAGCGGGTCGAACCCGGCCACCGCCACGTACGCGGGCGCCGCGCCCGCCAGGTCGTCGGCGAGCAACGGCGAGACACGCGGATCGAGGGCGTGGGCGGGGTCGGCGAGGTAGCGCTCGCGATACCAGTCCATGTGCTGCTCGGTCAGGAAGAATCCGTCGGAGAACTCCTCGTACGAGGGGTGCTTCGTGGACAGGTCGGTGACGGGGAAGAACAGCAGCTGCAGGCATGGCTCGACCGCGGCGCCGCGCAGCGCGAGAGCGAGGACGGCGGTGATGTTGCCGCCGGCGCTGTCGCCTGCGACGACGATGCGGGACGGGTCGAGGCCCCACGCGGGCGCCTGCGCGACGGCGTACTCCCACGCCGCGAGCCCGTCCTCGATCGCCGCCGGGAACGGGTGCTCCGGCGCGAGCCGGTAGTCGACCGAGAGCACGTCCACGCCTGCGTGCAGCGCGAGGAATCGTACGGCGGAGTCGGTGCTCACGCGGCTCCCGAGCACCCAACCGCCACCGTGGAAGTAGACGACCAGACCGCGCGACTCCCCCGCCTTGGCGCGATAACGGGTCGCGGGGATGTCGCCGTGTGCGGACGGGATGAAGAGGTCTTCCTCGACAGCGAACGGCGGGAACGTGTCGGCGAAGACGAGTGCCTCCTCCTCGATCTGACGACGCGCGACGTCGACCGGCTTGGTCGAGAAGTCGGATCCGGGGATGCGGTTGAGCACGCCCAGCGCAGTCGCGACCTCGGGCGCGAGGCGCTCGCCGTCGCGGTTGACCGGGGCGCCCGCGCCCAGGCGTGCGATGACGGCCTGCGGGAGCCGGGCGAAGCCGCGGATCGCGGCCCGCTCGAGCCGCAGCGGGAGGGACAACGTGCGCGAGGTAGCGTCGCTCATGGGGGCTCCTTCGGGGGCTGGTGCCGCATTTTCGCAGGCGCACGGACGGCGCGGGAGACCCGTGTCACAGGGCGCCCCCTCGATTAGGAGCGGTTGGGGTCCCCTGCTAGAGTTCCTACTGCTTCGAGCGACGGCTTAGAGGCACCACGCGCCATTAGCTCAATAGGCAGAGCAGCTGACTCTTAATCAGCGGGTTCGGGGTTCGAGTCCCTGATGGCGCACCATCCAACGAAGGCCAGGCATCGCATCGATGCCTGGCCTTCGTCCGTACTCACCGCCGTTGAGCGCGGACGTACCCATGGTCTGGGTCGGTCGCCATGGTCGCCGGTGCCGTGCGGGGCCAGGTCCAGGCGTACCGCACGATGAAGGCGAGAAGGATCAATTCCAGGACGACGCCGAGGCCGTAGAAGGCCAGCCAGGACTCGCCCGCCACGTTGAATGCCGTGACGGGGACGTAGACCGCGGCCACGAAAAGGTTCGTGATGCGGTTCGCCGGGGCGGGCAGCGTCATCGACAGCACGATCATGAAGATCGGGATGGCCATGAGGGTCAGCGCCATGGTCGAAAAGGTCTGAGAGAGGTCGAACTCGAAGACCCTGCCGTCGAGGATGTCGTCGACGACGCCAGGTGTGAAGAAGTTCAGAATGTCCACGTAGGCGTACAGGAACATGAGGCTCGTCCACGCTGCGGCGAGCTTGGCTCTCACCGGGATCGGCTGGTCGTCCAGTGCGGTGGTGGGTTGACGTGTTCTCATCATGGGCTCCGTCGTTGTCGTGAGGATCAGTAGGTCCACGCTCGCTGAGCCCGGCGGCGGGCGCCTCGGCCCAGAGGCCGGAGTTCGCCTGGCCGATGGCATGGCCTCTCTCTCGTTCTTTCGGCGGGTACGCCAAGGCGCGCGGATCTCTACGCTGGAGCCGTGGTCACTGTCTGGCGCTCCCTCTGGCATGAGCCGCGGCCTGCTGACGCCCCACCCATCGGTCGTCTCGACTGGCTGCTGGTGGGCGTGTTCGCGGCCGCCGCCTTGGTCGAGGGCATCGTTCGGCCGGGCTTGGCCTGGCGACCCCTTGTGACCGTGCACGCCCTGGCGCTGGTGCCTGCCCTGCTCTGGCGGCGAGGTCGCCCCCTGATGGCCGCCCTGGTCGGGTGGGGCGTCGCCGGGCTGCTCTCGGTCCTCCAACTGACTGCGCACGCCGGGGACCTCGGCCTCTACTCCATGATGGCCGTCCTGATCCTGCTCTACTCCCTGGTGCGGTGGGGCTCGGGACGGGAGATTGCCTTGGGGACGGCGTTCGTGACCGTCGTCGTCGCGCTGGGGGTGTACGCCTCCTCCGCGGGCTGGGCCGACGTTTTCGGCGGAGGCGTCCTTTTGCTGTTGGTCGTCGCCCTCGCGGCGGTGTTCCGCTATCGCGCGGACCTCTGGCATCGCCAACAGCGCGAGATCCGCAATCAGGAGCGGGTGGCGCTGGCGCGCGATCTGCACGACATCGTGGCCCACCACGTCTCGGCCATCGCGGTGCAGGCGCAGGCCGGTGGCGTGGTCGCCGGCATTCAGCCTGAGAGGGCAGCCGAGGTCCTGGCCGCGATCGAGTCTGAAGCGTCGCAAACCCTCGTGGAGATGAGATCCATGGTGCGGTTGCTGCGTGAGGAGGAAGCCGTCGCCTACTCACCGCAGCTGGGTGTCGCGGACCTGCCTGCTCTGGCGCGCGCCTACGCGACGCCCACCATCGAGGTCTCGCTGGACGGTTCGTTGACCCGGCTGGCACGGCCCGTGGACGCCGCGCTCTACCGGCTTGCGCAGGAGTCGCTGACCAACGCCGTACGGCACGCCACGAGCGCGACCCGCGTCGGGATCGACGTACGCCGGGAGGGCGACGCCGTCAGGCTGCGTGTCAGCGACGATGGACAGACCGAGCCGGGGCCAGTCCCGGAGCCTGGATTCGGCCTCCTGGGCATGGCCGAACGCGCCAAGCTCCTCGGCGGATCGTTCTCCGCGGGGCCGGGATCCGGGGGTGGCTGGGTCGTCGAGGCCGTGCTGCCGGTGGAGGCGCAGGCATGAGCATCCGTGTCGTCGTCGCCGACGACCAGGACCTGGTCCGGACCGGGCTGGTGATGATCCTCGACGCGCAACCCGACCTCGAGGTCGTGGGGGACGCAGCAGACGGGCTCGCAGCGCTCGACCTGGCGACCCGGCTGCGTCCCGATGTCCTCCTCGTCGACATCCGGATGCCCGGGCTCGACGGCGTCGAGGTGACGCGGCGCCTAGCCGGGCCAGACGTGACGGACCCGATGGCGGTCGTCGTGATCACCACCTTCGACCTCGATGAGTACGTCCTCGGCGCCCTACGCGCCGGCGCCCGCGGCTTCCTGCTCAAAGACGCCGGGCCCGAGCTCCTCGTACAGGCCATCCACGCGGCGGCCAACGGGGACGCGCTGATCGCCCCCAACGTCACCCGCCGGCTGCTGGCGACCTTCGCCGACCAGGCGCCAGTCGTGCCGGTCCAGCCCATCGACCCGCTCACCGAGCGCGAGGAGGAGGTGCTCGCGCTGGTGGCACGGGGCTGGACCAACGCCGAGATCGCCACCGAGCTCTTCGTCGGCCTGAGCACAGTCAAGACCCACGTCGCCTCGTTGATGACCAAGCTCGGCGCCCGCAACCGCGTCGAGATCGCGATGTGGGCATACGACACCAGACGCGCGAGAGCCGATTAGTCACGCCGCTTCGACCAGACGGGTGATCCGAAGCTCGTGATCGTCATGGTCGTCGCGGCGCCCGTTCGCCCCCTCCCCGATCACCGGCCAGGCGGCGGCCGCAGCAGGGCTCGTGCCGGCAGCGAGGTCGCGATCAGGGCCAGCACCGCGATGCTCCCGGCCACCGCCACCGCCAGTGCCGGCGGGACGTAGGGCGTCGGGGTGCCAGTCATCCCCGCGGCGTACGCCGTCACGGTGGTCGCCGCGATCGCGAAAGCCAGCACGATCGCCAGCATCACCGCAGCCAGCGTCTCCCACCGCAGGGTCCGCAGCACCTGGCGTCGCGTCCCGCCGGCGAGGCGCAGCAGCTCGAGGTCGCGCGAACGACCCGTGACGGTCATCGCCACCGAATTGACGAGCGAGATCGCGGCGAAGCCGACGATCGCCGCCAGCGCGATGTAGTTGACCGTGCTGTCGTTCGTGGTGTCCGGGGTGTCCACCGCGGCGCCGAGCGTCAGACCGTACGGCGCGACCGCCTGCTGCAGCTGCGTGTCCGGCACACCAGGAGCGGAGACGAGCGCGACGCCCAACGGGTCGTCCACGTGCTGCGCGACCAGCGCGTGCGCCATGGTCAGCTCACCGAAGCCCAGCCCGCGTTCGTACAGGGCCACCACCTTCAGCGTCACCGGGTAGCCGTCGGCCATCGCCACAGAGAGGTCGTCCCCCACCGCGAGCCCGGTGCCTTCACTGGCAGCGACGGTGTCCTCGACGAGGTCGTCGAGCGAGCCCGCCGTCACCGTCAGGTCCAGCGTGTCCGACAGCCCGTCGGTCGTGACGCCTTGGACCGTGTACGGGGTGTTCACCGCACGCACGCGGGTGCGGAGCACCTCGGTCACCGCCGCTACCCCCGGTGTCTCCCGCAACGCCCGAGCGGCGTCGTCCGGCACGGCGGGGCCGATGACACGGTCGGCGACCGTGCCCTCTCGTACCTCCTGCTCGGCCGCACCTTGCAGCGTCGTCTGGGCGAACAGCAGCGTTCCCGCCAGCGCGCCCATCAGGGTCAGAGGACCGAGGATCCCCGCCGTACGCCCCGACGCGGCACGCAGGTTCATACCGGCCAGGCCCACCGACCCGCGCAGCGGCCGCATCGGCAGGGTCATCAGGGCCAGACCGACGCGGGCGATCAGCGGAGCGAGCAGGGTCACCGCAGCCGCCCCCATCAACGCAGTCAGCGGTGCCAGCGGTCCGGCCGCCGCATCGGTGGAGACCTTCGTCAAGACGAGCGCCAGCACGACACCCCCCGCGGCGAACACGAGCCCGACGATCGCGCGCAACCGTCCTCGGCTGCGCTTCTCGTCCGACGCCTCGCCGAGCGCGGCAACCGGTCGCAGGCCCGAGATGCGCCGGCTCGAGAACCACGCCGCCACCCAGGCCGCGGAGACCGTCGCCGCGACGGCAGCCAGCACGGGGAAGGGTCCGACGACGAGCGGGACCGTCTCGGGCACCGCGCCCAGGGCGACGAACCGTCCGTACAGAAACCTGCCGAGCAGCAGGCCCAGCAGCGCGCCCGGCACTGCAGCGGCCGTCGCAACGAGCAGCGTCTCGCGCCCCACCAGCCGCCGCAGCTGGCGCGGTGTCGCGCCGACCGCGCGCAGCACCGCCAGCTCGCGTTCACGCTGACGGACCGCCAGCGCGAGGGTGCCGGCCACGGCAAGGATCGCGACGATCAACGACGTACCGCCGAGGGCGCCGCCCATGCTGACCAGCTTGGCGCGCGCCGACGCTGCCGTCGGGAACTCGACCGCTCCCCGTTCGTCGCCCGTCGCGACGACTGCGCTCTCCACCGGCTCGTACGGACCGACCGTCGTCGGCCTGCTCGACCCGCTGGTCGACTCGCTGCGCCGTACGGCCTTCTCCACGGCGGACGCGGCCGACTCGGGCCACACGGCGATCGCCGACACCTGGCCAGACCGACCCGCCGCGTCAGCGAGGCGCTCGGCCTCCGTCTCGGCGAAGTACAGCCCGGGCGCGGATCCGACCACCGCGTACGTCGCCGCCCCTGCCGAGGTGACCAGCCGGACACGCTCCCCTACCGGTGCACGGTCGGTGACGACCTCATCCCGTGCCGCCGGAGCGGCATCCGACTCCGAGGGGTCGAGCAGCAGCGCCGCCGACTCCCAGCCGTACCCGTCGACCCGCTCGCCGTCGGGCAGCACGACCGGCGCCGCCCGCTCCACGACGACCCGCTCGACCCCGGGGACGTCGCGGACCACGTCGGCGAGCGCGGCCGGGATCCAACGGCGGCTCGTGTTGGGCTTGGTCTTGCGCTTGTCCTTGTCGAGGTCCTTCAGGAAGTGTGACGCCGGGTCGCCTGCGACAATGACCGGCGCACCGGCGTACCGCTGCGGCTTCGCCGTCGACCGCAACCCGGTGTCCATCAGCATCCCGCACGCGCACACCAGCGCTGCCGCGCACAGCAGAGCGGCGAAGGTGCCGGCGAAGGCCCCCTTCCGCTGCCGCAGCGAGCTCGATGCATACCTGACCCTCACCGTCCCGCCGCTCACGCGTACGCCCCCAGACGCGTCATGCGGTCCGCTACCTCGGCCGGTGTCGGCGAGTCGACGGCATCGACGATGCGACCGTCCGCGAGGTACAGGACCCGGTCGGCGTACGAGGCGGCCACCGGGTCGTGCGTCACCATCACCACGGTCTGCCCGAGGATGTCGACGGTCTCCCGCAGCAGTCCGAGGACGTCGCGCGCGGTCACGGTGTCGAGCGCTCCGGTCGGCTCGTCACCGAAGACGACCTCTGGTGCGGTGATCAGGGCGCGGGCAAGTGCCACCCGCTGCTGCTGGCCGCCCGAGAGCTCCGGCGGTCGGTGTGTCGCCCGCCCGGCGAGCCCGACCCGCGACAACACGTCCTCCACCGCGCCGCGCTCGGCTCGCCGACCCGCCAGCGTGAGCGGAAGCGCCACGTTCTGCTCCACGGTCAACGTCGGCACCAGGTTGAACGCCTGGAACACGAATCCGACCCGCTCACGTCGCAGCCGCGTCAGCGCCGACTCGCTCATCTCCGACAGATCCGTGCCACCGAGCCGCACCGTGCCCGACGTCGGAACGTCGAGGCCAGCGGCACAGTGGAGGAACGTGCTCTTGCCCGAGCCGGACGGTCCCATCACCGCCGTGAAGCCGCCTCGGGGCAGCGTCACGGACACCTCGCGCAGCGCCGCGACCGCGCCGCCACCCTTGCCGTACACCTTGCTCACCTGATCCAGGACCACTGCTCCACTCATGCTTCTAGCCTCCTGGCATGCGGCGACGGACGACACAGACGCGATCACCAGTCCCCCGTGAGATCCTCATGGGTACCCTCATGACGTGATTCGGGTACTGCTCGCGGAGGACCAGCAGGTCGTACGAGGTGCACTCGTCGCTCTCCTCGATCTCGAGGACGACCTGGAGGTCGTCGCCGAGGTCGGCACCGGGGACGCGATCGTCCCCTCCGCGCTGGCCTACCGCCCCGACGTCGCTGTGCTAGACATCGACCTGCCCGGCTCCGACGGACTCACCGCGGCCGCCGAGCTCTCAGCACGCCTGCCGTCCTGCCGGTCGCTGATGCTCACGGGCAACGCGGGCCCCGGCCAGCTGCGTCGAGCACTCGAGGCGCAGGTCGCAGGCTTCGTGCTGAAGACAGCTCCGCTGGACGAGCTGTTCGGAGCGATCCGTACGGTCGCCGCCGGAGGACGCGTATTGGACCCGTCGCTCGCCGTCACCGCGTGGGGACTGGCCGACGACCCGCTCAGCCCGCGTGAGAAGGACGTGCTGCGGCTCCTCGCCGACGGTGCCGAGCCTCCCGAGATCGGCACGTCGCTCAGGCTGTCGACAGGCACGGTACGCAACCACCTCACGACGGTGGTCGCAAAGCTCGACGCACGCGGCCGCACTGACGCCCTCCGCATCGCCCGCGAGGCGGGCTGGATCTAGCGCTGGGCCGACGGCGCCGTCAGCGGTCGACAGCGGCAGTGACGCGGAAGCGGCCGTCGCCGACCGGGCCCGCGTCGAGCGTTCCGCCCAGCGCCGCCACCCGCGTGCGGAGGTTGCCGATGCCCGCACCCGGCGACGTGATCTCGGCCGGAACTCCGTCGTTCTCGACCACCAGCTGGGAGCCGTCCACCGTGATGCGCGCCTCCTTCGCGGCGCTGTGTCGCAGGACGTTCGTCACCGCCTCGCGCAGGACGGCGATGAACGCCGCGGCGCGCTCGCCGTCCACCGCCGACACGGACGCCTCCACGGTGGTCGCGATCCCGGCTGCTCGCAGGACCGACCCAGCGGCCTCTACCTCCGAGGCGAGTTCGAGCCGAGGCGCCTCACCGACGACCGTCGCCATGTCGGCACGGGCTCGGACCGCGATCTCGGCAATCTCGTCGAGCTCGACGCTGGCGCGATCCGGGTCCCGGTCGAGCAGACGACGCACCAGCTCGCCTTTCAGGATCATCGCCGCAAAGGTGTGCCCGAGAAGGTCGTGCAGGTCGCGCGCGGCACGCAGCCGTTCCTGGACGACCGCCGCCCGTACGAGGCCGTCGTGCGCGGCGTGGAGTTCGTCGGCCAGGACGGCGAGCCGGGCGAGCCCGAAGACGACGAGACCGGTGACGAGGACACTGATGGTCAGGTTCACGGTCAGCGGAGGCGCCGTGCCCACCGCCGACTGGGTGGCGAACACCCCGACCATCGTCGTACCAACCAGCGGCCACGCAGCCCGGGGCGGGAGCGACACCAGCAACGCGCCCGCCAGGAATCCGGCGACGCCACCCCACGCGCTCCCCAGCCACACCACCGGGACGAACGCGATGACCGCCTGCAGGGGAAGCAGCCAGGGACTCCGGAGGCGCAGGTTCAGGAGGCAGACGACGGCCAGCAGCGGGAGCGCCACCAGCAGCTCGACGCCCGACAGCTGGAGCAGGGCCTTCCCGCAGAAACCCACCAGCACCACGGCGAGCAGGGCCGTCGCGAACCGCTGCTGATCCGACACCGGCGCTGCCTCTTCAGCAACCCGCAAGCTCGCCACGACGCGAATCCTGCCGTCGGCGTCCAGGTCGACGTCGAGCCGCCCGCCCGCTGCCGCGAGGCGGACGGCCAACGGCTCGAGCGCGGCCTCACCACGCTCGGTGGTGCGGGCCCCATCGGCGACGACGGTCAGACGCACCTCGCCGTCGTCCTGGATGGTTTCGATGAGGCAGTGACACGCCCGATCGCGTACGGCATCGGTGACCGCCTCACGGAGCACCGCCGCCAGCAGAGATCCGCCGGGACCGAGCGGCTCGCGGTGCCCCGTGCGGACGGTCACCTCGGCGCCGGCCGCTTCGAGCATGCCCTGCGCTGCTGACACCTGCGGCGCCAGCGACAGCTCTCGCATCTCCGACGCCGCAGTACGAGCTGCGTCCAGCGAGCTCCGGGCCTCCGCCAAGGCGTCGCCGAGCTCGGAAGGACGTCGGGCCGCGCGGGCCATCGCCGTCAGCCCGTCCTCGATGACGCCACGCAACCCCGCAGCGATGCGTAGCCTCTCCTCCCGCACGGCGGCGGCGGCGAGGGTCAGGCGGGTGGACTGCACCTCGTCGACATCGTAGGTAAGACGCGTCAGACCGTAAGCGACGATCCCGATGAGCCACGCGGAGATCGACACGTCGATGACGGCACGCGACCAACCTTCCTCGACCGCAGCGATCGCGGGGGCGCTGACGGCCACCGCGACCGCAGCCGCACGACGCCCCTCGAGCCACAGCGCACCGATCGCCAACCCCAGCACGCCGACCGATACACCGAACCCGAGCACCGCCCCATAAAGGAGCGCCGCCTGGACGACCGACACAAGGGGCCCGTGCGGCCACCCCGGCAGGAGAAAGCGGAGGTGCAGCACGAGAGCGCCGACGACGAGCGGTGCAACCCAGGGGAGGTCGCTTCCCGCTGCGACCAGGTAAACGGCGACGAACGCCCCGAGGACGGCGACCGTGACCGCGCGTGCGTGCAGACCGCCACCATTTGTCCAGCTCATCGAGCGCTCAGAATACGAGTCGCAGGCGACGGGTCGACTCGCGGGTCAGCGACGTCAGCGCGTCACCTTCTATGGGACTGCTGCAGGACGCGCGAAGGCACTCGTTGCTCCTACGGGTTGACGACGGTCTCGAACGTCACCGGAGTCAATCGGCCGAGCAGTGGCCTTACGCGTATACCCCCGCAATTGTCATTGCAGCCTCCACCGCAGACCGTACGCTCGCTGGTGTGGTGGAGGTCCCGCGTCCTGCGGCCTCGGCGGCGGTGGGGCTCGGTCGCTCACTGCTCGAGGCCAAGTTCTCCATTCCGCAGCCTCGCCCAGGGTCGGTGAGTCGCGCGGGGATCATCGACGTCGCGAGGGCGAGCGAATGCCGCGTGGTCGGGGTGACCGCCGCTGCGGGGTACGGCAAGACGACTCTGCTGGCACAGTGGGCGCTCGCCGAGGACCGACCGGTCGCCTGGGTGTCCTTGGACCGGTACGACGACGACCCGACAGTTCTGCTCACCCTGCTGGCCTCAGCCTTCGCCCAAATCTCGCCTGGCTACATCGACCTGGTCGCCGACATGGGCGGCCTGGGCGCGGAGGTGCTGGGCCGGGCCGCACCTCGGCTGGCCGCGGCCTTCACGTCGAGCCCGGAGCCTTTCGTGCTCATGGTGGACGACCTCCACGAGCTCCGTGCGTCCGCCTGCCATGACGCTCTCGGCGTGGCGATCTCGGGGATACCGTCGGGCTCTCAGCTCGTCGCAGCGAGCCGATTCGAGCAACCGCACCTACCGCGGTTCCGCGCGTCAGGGGACGTGTTCGAGCTCGAGGGGAGCGATCTGGCGCTGGACGCGACCGGGGCCGAGCAGATCTTCGCCGAAGCCGACTCCGACGTGGCTCCCGAGGTAGCCGCGGCGATCACCGAGCGGACGGAGGGCTGGCCCGTTGGTCTCTACCTCGCGGCGCTGATCGCGCGCCACGACGGTGCCGACGGCATGACGGTCTCCGGCGACGACCGCTTCGTCGCCGACTACCTCTACCGCGAGTCTTTGATGCTGCTGCCCAAGAAGATGCAGCGCTTCCTGCGACGTACGGCGGTGCTCGATCAGCTCTGCGCCCCGTTGTGTGACGCGTTGCTCGGCGAGACCGACGGGCAGGAACGACTGCGTGCGCTGGAGGCGTCGAACTCGTTCTTGATCCCGCTCGACCGTCACCGAGAGTGGTACCGGTTCCACACCCTGTACCGGGAGTTCCTGCTAGGAGAGCTGCGGCGGATCGAGCCCGAGGTCGTCATGAAGCTTCACCTGCGCGCCGCCGACTGGTACGAGGCGAACGGATCTCCTGCCTTGGCCGTCGAGCACCTGTTGGACACCCCAGAACGAGAGCGGTGCGTGCAGCTAGTCACGGATCTGGTGCTGCGGACCTACAGTGCCGGCCAGATGTCGACCGTCCACCGGTGGCTCGCAGCGCTGGGTGACACCGCTGTCGAGGGATACCCGCCGCTCGCCGTCCTGGCAGCTTGGGCGACGGCGCTGACCGGACAGACCGTGGCGGCGGAACGGTGGGCAGCGGTCGTGGAGGCCTCGTCGTTCAACCAGGCGCCGACCGACGGAACGGCTTCGTTCGACTCCGCCAGGGCCATGCTGCGGGCAGTCATGTGCGCCTCTGGGCCCCAGCAGATGATGGTCGATGCCAGTGCCGCGGTGGCCCAGGAACCGCCATGGAGCCCGTGGCGCGACACCGCTCTCATCCTGTCCGCGCATGCTCATCTCCTTGCTGCCGACGTGGACGAAGCACGGGCACTGTTCGCCGAGGCGGCCACCCTCGGGGCGACGCTCGGCAACACCGACACGGTCGTCGACGGTGAGGCCGAACTCGCACTGATCGCGTGGGACCGCGGGGACTCGGCCGAGGCGACCGAGCGCGTCGAGCACGCCTTGGCGGTCATCGAGGAGCATCGGATGCATGAGTACGCGCTCAGCGTCCTCGTCTTCGCCGTTGCCGCTCGCCTGGCGCTGCACCGCGGCGACCTCGACGACGCGGACCGCCAGCTGACGAGGGCCATGCGAGCGCGCCCGTCCTGCACCTTCGTGCTCCCTTTCTACGCGGTGCGTGCCCGGATTCAGCTTGCCAAGGCCTACTCGGCACGCGGTGACCAGACCATCGCTCGGCACCTCCTGCGCGAGATCGACGAGCTCCTGCTGCACCGGCCGGACCTGGGAGCACTCGTCGACCAGGTGGTAGCGGTCCGCGAGACGGTGGAGGCAAGCGCCCAGATCGGAGTCGCGGGCGCCGCACCCCTGACCGGGGCGGAGCTGCGGGTCTTGCCGTACCTGCAGACGCACCTGACGATGAAGGAGATCGGGGACCGGCTGTTCATCAGCCGCAACACCGTCAGCTCCGAGGTCGCCTCGATCTATCGCAAGCTGGGAGTCTCCTCACGCAACGACGCGGTGGAGCAGGCAACCAGGTTCGGGCTGCTCGGCGGCTGAGGCGATCACCCGCTCGGCAGGATCCCGAAAGAGTCGACATCGTGCCCGAGCGCCAGCGCCAGCTTCGGGGCCGCCGCGACCACGCGCGGAAATCCGACGACCGGGATGAGTTCGACGAGCACGTCGACGATCTCGGCCGCAGTCGCCCCGGCATCGACCGCGGCATCGACCTGTGCACCGTACGAAGGAACCGCGCCACCCACGGCGACGAGCGCCGCAAGCCGGACCATCGCCAGCGTTCTCGGGTCGAGCAGCGTGTCGGTCGCGAGCTGCTCGTCGTGAAGGGCGAGGCGGCGCAGCATGTCGGTGTAGTCCAACGCGACCCCCTCCTTCCTCTCGGAACGCCAACCTCGTGATCTGCGGGTCCCGTCGCGGGGTCGTACCAGACACTCAACGGTGCGCCTGCTGCCGCACGCATCACTCACATCAGGTGAATCGCCGTCAAGCGCCGACGGCCGGACGTTCACACACTCTGCGTGATGACGCCGGTCGCGGCCGAACCTACGGTTCCAGGAAGGAACCGAGCTCGAGGAGGCCGCGATGCCCGTAGATGTGACCAAGACATCTGTGCCCGCGTCGATCACGACCCCATCGAGGGTGGAAGCAGCGATCGGGGCCCTCGAGTTCACCGACGGCTACCCGACGAGCGAGGCCGCGGAGAGGCTGCGCGACCACCTCGACTACCTGCACGGTGTCGAGACGTTCATGAACACCACCCAGGCTGTGTCGACCTACGCCATTCGGCAGGGGTTCTTGGCGGCCGGGGTGAACGACGGAGACGTGCTGCTCTTCTCGGAGCTGATGGACTCACGGTCACTCTTCCTGACTGGCAACGCTGACACCGTGTACTTCTGGTCGTTCTTGGACCTGACGCAAGGACCGCAGGTCGTGGAGACCCCGGCCGACAGCTTGGGCTGCTTCGACGACATGTGGTTTCGCTGGATCAGCGACTTCGGTCTGCCCGGAGCCGACCGCGGCCAGGGCGGTACGTACCTGCTGGTCGGCCCTGGGTACGACGGGCCGCTGCCCGAAGGGGGCTGCTACATCCGGCACTCCCGCACCCACCACGTCGTCGTGCTCGGCCGCTCGTTCATCAACCAGAATCCTGGCAACGACCCCACCCCGACGGTGTCCCAGATCAAGGAACAGCTGAGGTTCTCCCCCTACGCCCCTGGTGGCGTGGGCTCCAGCATCGGGGCGTACCTGACAGGCAAGGGGCCGCTCGGCCAGGCAGCCACCCCGCACACCCCTCGGTTCGTGGAGGGTACGGGCCTGGCGATGAACACCATCCCGCCGGCCGACTTCGGCCACTACGAGATGCTCGACGCCCTGGTCCAGCTAGAGCCCGCCGAGGCCCTCGACACCGAGCTCGCCGGCCAGTTCGCCGCCCTCGGGATCGTCAAGGACGAGAAGTTCGACCCCGACCACCGACTCCGCAAGATCCTCGACGAGGCGGCGGCGGTGGGCAACGCGGCGTCCCGCACCCTCGGCATGGGGGCGCACCCGAGTGACGACTTCCGCTACTACGACGGCGACTCGGCCTGGTGGAACATGCTGTTCGCCGGTGGCTTCGAGTTCACCAACCCACCGCCGATGATCACCGCGGACGGCGTCAAGCCGTTCCCGAACAAGGGCGCGCGCCAGCTGCACTCGCGCACGTCGATGTTCTACACCGCGACCGGCATCACGCCCGCGATGTGCATGCGGCTGACCGGCGTCGGCTCGCAGTACCTCGTCTCCAACGTGGGTCCCGACGGCGAACCATTCGACGGCGCGAAGACCTACCGGCTGAGCCTGCCCAAGGGCATCCCGGCCGCCCGGTTCTGGTCACTCACCCTGTACGACAACCAGACCCGGTCCATGCTGCAGACCGAGCAGCGCTATCCCCGTGCCGGCAGCCAGCAGTACCCCTCCCCTGCCGCGGAGGCCGAGTCCGACGGCAGCACCGTCGTGTACTTCGCACCGGCGCAACCCGACGACGTCTCGCCGGGCAACTGGATCCAGACCGACCCCGAGCGCGGATGGTTCGTCATCTTGCGCCTCTACAGCCCGCTCCAGCCGTTCTTCGACAAGAGCTGGCGACCCGGCGAGATCGAACCGGTCGAGTAGACGAGCCGAGGGGCGACCATGGGGACCGAGTACGGCGAGCAGGCGCGCCGTCTACGCAACGCGGTCGAGCCGGTGGCGGCCGGGGTGTACTTCGCGCCCGAGGCGCACAGCGCGTACGAGGCGCTCGGGTTCGACGGGAGCCCGGTCGCTCAGGACGGTGTGGCTCGCCCGGAGATGAAGGCGTACTTCACCAGTCGCGGCGCCTGTCTGGGGCAGGTGCCAGGTGAGGTGGTGGCTGCCGCCTTCGGCTGCTTCAATCCGAAGGTCGTGGTGCCGGCCACCAAGGTCGGGTGGCAGATCACCGACCGGCCAACGATCCTCGCGGCAAGGGAGCAGGGTGCGACCGCGATGCTGCAGCGTGTGCTCGGCGAGCAGCCCGACGACGTGGCCCGGGTCACCGAGCTGCTGCGCCGAGCGGCTGACGCGGCGCCTTGGGCAGGTCGCCCGATCTACTCCGGATTGCACTCGCTCGGATTGCCTGGGACCCCCGTGGGCGACCTGTGGCGGGCCGCCGACCTGGTACGCGAGCACCGCGGCGACAGTCACGTCATCACCTGGGCGGTCGGCGGCACCGACGCCGTGGAGGTGCTGCTCCTGACCGAGCAGTGGTGGGGCCTGCCACCCCGTGCCTACACCCCCAGCCGCGGATGGACCGATGCCGACATGGATGCCGGCTTCCAACGCCTCCGGGAACGTGGGCTGATGACCGCCGACGAGCAGATCACCGACGCCGGACGGGCCTTCCGCGAAGAGATCGAGGTCCGTACCGACGAGCTCGAACGGCCGCTCCTCGATGCGCTGGGCGACGATCTCGACGAGCTGCTCGATCACCTTGACACCTGGTCCGAGGCGATCATCGACGCCGGTTCCTACCCTCAGCGCATCGCAGGGGTCTACAACGTCGGCGGCGGACCGCACTTCGGCTCAGGGTTGACCATCGACACCGCGGAGGAGCAGTACGGGCGACGGGACTGACGATGAACGGCTCGAGACCATGGTGCCCCTGACCGCCCGGCGGCGACGCCGGCTCATCACACGCGGACCGCTCAGGGCACTCGCCACCTCGGTGGTCCTGGTCGTTCTGTACTACGTCCTGCCCCTGGACCGCCTCTCGGACGCCTCAGTGTTCGCCGTGCTCGTCGTTGGCGTCGCGCTGCTCGCCACGATGATCGCCTGGCAGGCCCGGGCCATCGTCCGCTCGGATTATCCGAGCATCCGTGCGGTCCAGTCCCTCGCCGCCACGACGCCCCTCTTCCTGCTGCTGTTCGCGTCCACGTACTTCGTCCTCGGCGCTGACGACGTCGCGATGTTTACCGAGCCGCTCAACCGGTCCGACGCGCTCTACTTCACCGTCACCATCTTCGCCACGGTCGGCTTCGGCGACATCTCACCCCAGTCCGAGACTGCCCGGCTCGTCGTCATGACGAGGCAAGGCGGACGCGGGCACCGCGACCTGATCCGTGATCCACAAGCTCCTCTGACCGAGATGGGAGATGACCGATGGAAGTCCTGTCGCTGACCGTGGCACTCGTCACGATCTTCGGCTGGTGCGTCCTCGCCAGCCGGCTCGAACGCGCCGGCCTCACCGCCCCGATCGTGTTCGTCGCCGCGGGCTTCGTGTTCACCGAAGTGGCTGGACTCTTCGACCTCCAGCTCGAGCCCGAGCTGGTGAAGTCCATCGCCGAGGTGACGCTCGTTTGGATCCTGTTCAGCGACGCGTCGAAGGTTCGGCTGATGCAGTTCGAGCGGGACCTCGGCACGTACGTCCGTCTGCTCGGGGTCGGGCTCCCACTGACCGTCGCTCTCGGAACGGTCGTGGCGATCACCGTGCTCGGGTTCGAACCGTGGGCTGCGCTGTTGCTGGGCGCCGCACTCGCGCCGACGGACGCTGCGCTCGGCGCCTCGGTGATGTCGAACCCGCGTGTCCCCGGGCCGATACGAGGGGCCCTCAACGTCGAGAGCGGGCTCAACGACGGCATCGCGACCCCGATCGTGCTCGTCGCGATCGCCGGCGTCGCCTCGGACGAGGGCATCGCCGGGGTGGACAGCCCGGGCCGCGCAGTCCTCGCCCTCGTCGTAGGCGTCGTCGCGGGCGTCGTGATCGGCTGGCTCGGCGGCGCGGTCATCAAGGAAGCCCGGCGCCGACGGTGGCTGTCCGAGGAGCTCGCCGGCCCCGCCGGCCTGGCTCTCGCACTGCTCGCGTACACCGGAGCCCTCGTGGTGGACGGGAACGGCTTCGTGGCGGCCTTCGTGGGCGGCCTGGTCTTCGGCAACGTCGCGGGGCGGGGTGGCGACAAGGAGGTCTACTTCGTCGAGCAGACGGGGGCCCTCGCCTCCATGATCTGCTGGCTCGTCTTCGGCGCCCTCGCCGTTCCCATGATCGGCGACCACCTGAGCTGGAGCATTGTCCTGTACGTCGCCTTGAGCCTCACCCTCGTACGAATGCTCCCAGTCGCACTCGCCCTTCTCGGCGCAGGATTCGGCCGGTACGGCGTCTTCTTCATCGGCTGGTTCGGCCCCCGAGGCCTTGCCTCCGTCGTCTTCGCGCTGCTCGCGCTCGAAGGCTTGCACGACGACGCGGGGTCCGATGTCGTCGCCGTCATCGCGCTCGCGGTGCTGGTCAGCGTGGTCGTGCACGGGATTACCGCCGTACCGCTCGCGAACAGGTTCCCAGCGACACCAAAGCCCGCTGGCGACAGAGAAGAGGCGCCATGACGATCATCTCGAGCTCGACACAAGAACCCAAGACGCGTCCTCGACCCTTCGCACTGACCTCCGGCGCGATGTCGGAACTTCGCGCGGATGCTGTCCGCCACGTGGCAGTGTTCGCTCACGACCGACGTCCCTGACTTCGTCGACACGTTCTCCCGCTTCCTGCGCGACGTCGTCGACCAGCACGAGCGGCGCTCGGACTCGTCCCCGCTCACCGCCGTCGTCGACCGTCATCTCGGATGCACGGCGAGCGAAGTCGCGATCGTGACGGAACAACTCAGCAGGGTTCGGCTCGCCGACGCGGACGTGGCCCCGCCTCGTTCGCCAAGGAACTCGTACGCCGCTCCGTCCTGCGCGCCGTCCTCGCCGACCGCGCCGCCGCCGACAACGATCTCGCAGCCGCCCTCAAGGAGCTGATGTCGGACCAGGAGCTGTTCACCCGCAGCCTTCTCGCGTCCGGCGAGAACGCCTTCCCGCAACCCGACGACGACTGGATCGACGTGTTCGACGACAGCGACGACCCCGACTGAGACTCAGCGCTTCGTCGACCACCAGCTCGACTCGGTACCGGCGCGGCCCGCCAGCCGGATCTCGAGGGCACAGGTGAGCCCGGAGCCGATGACCAGGCCGACGATCGTCCCTTGACAAGATTTCTTGTCAAGGGCACGGTGGAGTCATGCAAGACGTCGAAGTCATCGAGAGCGCGGACGCAGCCGCCGCCGCCCTGGATCCGGTCCGGGCCCGACTGCTCGGAGAGCTGGCCGTCCCAGCCTCCGCTGCCGGACTCGCCGCCAGGGTCGGCATCGCGCGACAGAAGGTCAACTACCACCTCAAGGCGCTCGAGGCGCACGGCCTGGTGGAGCTGTCCGAGGAGCGCCACCACGGCGGCATCACCGAGCGGGTCTTGCAGGCATCGGCGTCGTCGTACGTCGTGTCGCCGGCTGTTGTCAGCGCGTCCGCGGCCGATCCGGACGCCAACGCCGACCACCTGTCGGCGGGCTACCTCGTCGCGCTCGCCGGGCGGCTGGTGCGCGAGGTCGGCACCTTGGCACGCCGGGCCGGGACGTCCGGCAAGCGCCTCCCGACGCTCACGATCGACACCAAGATCGGCTTCCGGTCAGCCGCCGATCGTGCTGCCTTCGCAGACGAGCTGACCGCTGCGGTGCTCGACCTAGCCGCTCGCTACCACCACGACGACGGACGTCCGCACCGGCTCGTCGTCGCCGCCCACCCCCTTCCTGAGGAGAACACATGAGTACGACACCGACCGTCCCGTACCGCCTGGAGTTCAGCGTCGAGGTCCCCGGCACCCCGGAGCAGGTCTGGCAGGCCATCGCCACCGCCAAGGGCATGAGCTCCTGGTATCTGCCGACCGAGCTCGAGGAGCACGAGGGCGGCTCCGTGCACTTCACCATCGGCGCCGAGATGGGCTCGGACGGTCACGTCACCGGCTGGGACCCGCCGCGCCGCCTCGCCTTCGAGGAGGACTGGTCCGCCCTCATGGGCAAGGACCCGGACGCGCTCAGCCCGCTGACGACCGAGTTCCTCGTCGAGGCCCAGTCCGGCGGCACCTGCGTCGTCCGCGTGACCAGCAGCGGCTTCGGGACCGGCGCCGACTGGGAGTCGGAGTGGTGGGACACCTTGAGCCCTGGCTGGATGCCGTTCTTCGACAACCTGCGCCTCTATCTGGCGCACTTCCCCGGCCAGGAGGCCACGCCGCTGGAAGCCGCCGCGTCCCACCCCGCCGATGCGGAGACCCTCTGGTCGACCATGCACGACGCGCTCGGGCTCGGCGACGTGGGTGCGGCCGTCGAGCTGCGCGGCGCCACCGGCACGGTCGAGCGTGTCGGCGAGCATCAGACGCTGGTCCGGCTCGCCGCTCCCGTGCCCGGGATGCTCAGCGTCTTCGCGTACGACGAGGGCGACGGCACCGCAAAGGCGTCCGTACGGGCCTACATGTTCTCTGCCGACGCCGCGGACTACGTACGGCGCGAAGAGCCGGCCTGGCAGTCGTGGCTGCAAGGGCTCTCCGTCCCGACACGCAGCCAGTGACCGACTGACGGAGGAGCGCCATGGACAGCACGGATGACGCCGGGGTCGTCGCACCTCCGGCATCGGGCCAGATCCACCGGTTCCGCAGGCTCATCGGAACCGGCGCCATCGCCGCACTCGCCGCGGTCGTCGCCACCACGCTCGCCGCCGCGCTCGCCCAGGCCGTCGGCGTCGAGTTCGAAGTCTCTGCCGGCGAGACGATCCCGTTGTCCGGGTTCGCCGTGGTGACCGGCTTCTTCTCGCTCGTCGGCGTCGTCATTGCCGCCGCGCTGCTTCGGTGGAGCGCTCGCCCCGCCGAGCGATTCGTGTCATGCGTCGGCGTCGAGGAGGTGCCTCAGATAGCGATCGGGCGTCTGGAGGTACGCCCGCCAATGACGGACGAGTTCGAGATCCTCCCAGCGAGCCTCCCGCATACCCCACGGACCCACCTCAAGGATCCGCGCACCCGGGAGCGACGCAAGGACCGGCGAGTGAGTCGCACAGAGGACCTGCGCGCCCGACCGAGCCAGCGTGTCGAGACGTGCCATCAGCCCGAGCGTCGACGCGAACGAGAGCGCCGCCTCGGGCTCATCGAGGACATAGAAACCTGGAGAGTCGAAACGTGCCTCGAGCACCGCAAGGAAGGACTCGCCGTGACTCATCGCGTGGAAGGCCGGATCGCGGCTGTCCGGATGCTCCTCAATGAACGAGTACCAGCCGTGCATCGTCTCCGCGCGCAGGAAGAAGCCCCACCGCTTCGCTCCGATACCTCGCTGCAGCAACAGCGAGCCGTGCAGGTCTGACTCCGTCGTGCGCGTCTCGTGATGTCCGAACGCGGTGCCACCTTCGGGGGAGAGTCCGTACGCCACGGCGATCGCCTCGACGATGGTCGACTTGCCTGACCCGTTCTCTCCGACGAGGAAGGTCACGCCCGGAGCAAGCGTGAGGCCATCGCTGAGAAGCTGCTGCACGGCGGGAATGTCACCAGACCAGTCCTCGGGCGGCGGCGCGCCCGGGCTCGCCGAGACTCGTACGACCGGCTGCTTGTCGAAGGTCACGCGAACACTGTCGCAGCAGGATCAGACAACTGCGCACACCTTCCGAAAATGCACCCGCCCGAACGGATCCTGCGCATGGTCGTCTCCCCCGCGGGTCACGACGACGACGAGCTCGCCGGCGTCGCGTACGATATGGACGTCCCCGTCCTCGACGGCCTGCACGTAGTCGGCGGTCATCGGCGCCGGCTCCTGCCCGATCTGCGGGACGTACGGCGCGTACGCGCTGCGCACCAGCTCGCGTACGGCCGTCGCGTCCGCGGGCTCTGCTGGTACGGGCGTCACGTCAGGAACGCACACCACCATCCTCCGTGCGCCCGACACCCCGCAACGACCTCGCGCAATGCCTGCGGTCGAAGTGACGCTTCAGCGCTCTCCGGCGAGGCCGGTCTCGTACGCGAAGATGACCGCCTGAACGCGATCACGCAGGCCCAACTTGGTCAGGATGTGACCGATGTGCGTCTTGACCGTGGTTTCGGAGACGAACATGCGCGTGGCGATCTCGGAGTTCGTGAGCCCTTCGGCCAGGTGGAAGAGGGTCTCGCGCTCACGGTTGGTGAGCGCGTCGAGGCGACTGCGAGCACGAGGGTCGATCGCACGTGGGCGATCCAGATACGTCTCGATCATCCGTCGGGTAATCGAGGGCGCCAGCAGGGAGTCCCCGCCGTGCACCGCTCTGATGCCGGCGACGAGGAACTCCGGTTGCACGTCCTTGAGCAGGAATCCGCTCGCGCCGGCGCGCAGCGCGTCGAAGACGTACTCGTCCATGTCGAAGGTCGTGAGCATGACGACGCGGACATCTTCCCCGCCCGCCGCCACGATGCGCTCGGTCGCGGTGATGCCATCGGTGCCCGGCATCCGCACGTCCATGAGCACGACGTCCGGCTGGACGGCAGCAGCGAGGTCGACCGCCTCCTCACCGTCGGCCGCTTCTCCCACCACCGTGAGGTCGGGTTCGATCTCAAGGATGAGGCGGAATCCGGTGCGCACGAGCGCCTGGTCGTCGACGACGAGCACACTGATGGTCTCGGTGTCTGCGGGCGCTGTCACGCCGGCTCCAACGGCAGTGTCGCGAGCAGCTCGAAGCCGCCGTCGGGCAGCGGCCGGGCGACCAGCCGGCCGCCGTACACCGCCACGCGCTCCCGCATGCCGAGCAGGCCGCTGCCCGCCTCGGCCACGGCCGCATGCGCCAACCTGGCTGGTTCTCCGTCGTCGCTGACGCACAGCCGTAGCCTGGTCTCGCCGTAGTCCATCTCCACCTGCGCTGCGCGTGGGTTGCGGGCGTGGCGCAGGGCGTTGGTCAGGCCTTCCTGGACGAGCCGGTACGCCGTCAGGTCGAGCCCCGGTGCGAGCGGGCGGGGCGTACCGGAGATGGTGAGGTCGACCGGCAGCCCGGCGGAGCGGAACTTCTCGAAGAGCGTCTCGAGCTGATCGATGCCGGGAGGCGGCTCGCGGTCGCCCGGCGTCCCCTCCTCGCGAAGCACCCCGACCATGCGGCGCATCTCTGCGAGGGCTTCCCGGCCGACCGACTCGACGGTCTCGAGGGCATGCCGCTCGACCGACTGATCGGGGGTCAGCCGACGACGTACGGCGGAGGCTTGGACCGTCATGACGCTCACGCTGTGCCCGAGGACGTCGTGCAGCTCGCGGGCGATCCGGGTGCGCTCCAGCGCGACGGCCTGGGCCTCTCGCTGCTCACGTGCCTGCCGGCGCTGGTCGGCGCTGATCCGGATGCTGCGGACGAGCGCGCCGAGCAGCCAGGCGATGACGAAGGGCGACATCCACACGCTGCTGCCGTACCAGTCTGCGAGGGAGTCGTTCATCGGATCGAACGCCGACCAACTAAGCCACGCCACCGGCGCGAGCGCCAGCGCGATCCAGGAGCGTCGCCACTCCAGCCACCGCGCGCACGTGTACGTCGCGATCAGGGGCGCCAGGGCGACCGCGAACCCCTCCGGCGCCCCGTACAGCGCATGCTCGACGGCACAAGCCGCCGTCATCGCCACCAGGCAGGTGAGCGGGCGCCAGCGGCGTATGACGAGGAGCAGTGCCAGGACCGCGTACAGCGCCGACTGTGCCCATAACGGACCCTGCCGGTGGGTCTCGCCGTAGCCCCACCATGCCTCTGCCTGCCCCTGCACGCCGACGGCGATCGCGACTGCGATGTCGAAGGCCCAATGCCTGCGGGTCACATCCCGACGTTACTTCCAGAGATGTCGCGGCGCGTCCTCCTTCGGGAGGATTTCGGCCTCCTCCTCGCAGTCAGCAGATCTCGTCCCAGCCGACGACGACGTGCGCGTCGACAGCCGCCTAGCGTCGAAGCGGTCGGTCGGATCGAACCGACCCCACTACCACTCTTCACTCTGAGGAGGAATCATGAACGCCATCCCACGCAGTGCGGGCCTCGGACTGCTCGTCTTCCTTGCCGGCATCGTCGCCTGGAGCTTTGCGGGCACGATGGGCGGCACCTTTCACGAGGCCGATGTTCAAGCCTTCATCGAAGGCCACCACCGCAACCTCGACTTCGTCCTGTACACCGTCGGCGCCCTCGCCTCGTTGGGGCTTCTCGTCTTCGGCTGGGCGGTCCGCGACAGATTCGAACGAGTCGGCGGGTTGATCTGGGGCCTGTGCGTCGCTGGCGTGGCGACCGCGGTCACCGGCCTGTGGTTGCTCGGCGGGTTCCAGGTCGCGATGGCCGAAGGCGGCGAGCAGGCACAAGAGATTCCGCAGTCGGTTGCGTACACGATCGGCACGATCGGTCACCTGTGCGCGGGGCCGGCACCGGCCTTCTTCATCGGCATCGTCGCACTGCTGCTGGCGGCGAAGGCAGAGATGCCCGTCTGGCTGCGCGTCTTCACCGTGCTGGCCGGCCTCTGCGCCATCACCGCGGCGTTGTACTTCACGGCAGGCGCTTACCTGCTGTGGCTGCTGGTCTTCGGGATCTGGGCGGTGTCCCATCGGCGGCCGAGCGTGAGCCGGGGCGGCGAGCGACCGGCGGAGTCGCTGGTCTGACCGAAGGCCTGGCATCACGATGATGCCTGGCCTTCGTCACTCCTGACGCGTGAGCGCACCGCTTTGTGCGGCTACGGCCCCGAGATGATGCCCAGCAGAGCAGCCTCGAACAGCGCGACAAAGGTCTCAGCCGGGAGCACGTAGCTTCGGGGCTGGGCCGCGGCGGCGAGATCCGCACCCCACGCTGCGGCACGCTCGCGCTGCAGCGGTGTCCCGTGGTGACCCGGGCTGGCGAACTGGCAGTCACCGACGGTGTAGAAGCTCAGGAGCGCGTCGGTGACCCGCTTCTTGTTCATCGCGAGACCCTGCTTGTGGGTGCCGTAGTACGACGCCATGGCGTCGGCCATCAGCTCGGTACGGCGCGTGGCCGCCGCAGGATCCGACGGACCGGTGTCGAAGACGCCGAGCTCGTACTGGACGTGGTGGGCGAACTCGTGCGCCATGATCACCCGCGGGCCGACGTCGCCGAGGCCGATGGCGTCGTACGCCGCGAGGATGCCGTCGCCGAAGACCAGCTTGTCCGGCAGCGCCGAGATCACCGGATCGGACTCCCCCTCGCCGGTGAACGCGAACGCGTTCAAAGTCCAGAGCGGGTTGTCGTAGAAGCCCCCTTGCGACTGCATGAAGGTCGCGACGGTCTGGGCTTCGAGGGCGATCGCGGCGGGCGTCATCGGGGCGATCTCCCCTGCCGCCACCATGGCCGTCAGTGTGGCTGCGATGCGGTCGGCGTCGAGCAGCACGTCCCCGTGCATCGCCATCAGCTGGATGTCGTCAGACTCGATGTCCCAGAACCGCCGCAGGTCACGGAAGGTGTTCTGGAGCTGGTGGGTGTGCGACTCGAGCGCGTAGTCCGGGTCACCGGTGGTGCCGAAGAACAGCGCATCGTACGTCGGAACGTTCAGCAGGGTGTCGAGGTGGGCGAAGAGGAAGGCGAGCTGTGCGTTCGTCATGTCGCCGAGCAGCCCGTCGACGTAGTCGTCGAGCAGGGTGCCCGAGCACTCGCTGGGAGGGACTGCCCGCTGGACTGCCGCCTTCGCCGGGATCTCGACCAGGGGCCCGCGAGCGGAGACCGCGGTTTGCCCGGGCGTTGCGGTCGCGGTGGCGACCGGACTCAGGGCCCCGAGCGCCAGGAGGAATCCGGCGCTGATCGCGAGGAACGAACGGGTGAATCTGTTCATGCGCGTCTCCCTCATCTGAGACCGGACCCCGAGTCGGGGTCAGGCGCAGGCGCTGAAGCCAGCGTAAGTCGCTCAGCAGCTCACGCGAAGAGGCGCTCTGACTCGCCAGCACCCCTCTCGCTTCTCCGACCTGAGTGGCAGACAAAGTGTGGTCTCCAGTCGGATGACTCAGCACCCTCCTGAGCGGGACCGTTGTCGACATGACGAGACTATCCACCCACTCCCCGCCTTCCGCGGTCATCACAGCGGAAGGCCTGACCAAAAGGTACGGCCGACTCACTGCGGTCGACGACGTCTCCTTCACCGTGCGCTACGGCGCCGTCACCGGCTTCCTCGGGCCCAACGGTGCTGGCAAGACAACCGTGCTGGCGATGTTGGCCGGTCTGTCGCGCCCGACATCCGGCCGCGTGCTGCTCGCCGGTACGCCGCTGGCCGACCGCCGCCCCGATGCCCGCACCGTGGGCGTGGCGATCGAGTCGTGCGGGGCGCATCCCGGGCGCTCCGCGCGACAACACTTGCGCATCCTCGCTGGGCTCGCCGGGCTCCCCGGCACCCGGGTGGAGGAGGTATTGGCGATCTCGAGTTTGACCGAGGTGGCGGGTCGCCGAGTCGGCACCTTCTCCCTGGGCATGCGGCAGCGACTCGGTCTGGCAGTCGCGTTGCTGGGTGATCCCGACGTCTTGCTGCTCGACGAGCCTGCGAACGGCCTCGACCCGGAGGGGATCCACTGGCTTCGTACGCTGCTGCGCGACCGGGCGGAGCGCGGGCGTGCGGTCCTCGTCTCCAGCCACCAGCTCAGCGGGCCGGCGAGCGCGGTCGACGACATCGTCGTCGTCAAGCGGGGCCGCGTGGTCTACTCCGGCGCGGTTGCGGATCTCTCCCCCGCCGCCGGCGTGTGGGTCCGCACCGAGGATGGAGGGCACTTCACGGAGAGCGTCGTACGCGCGGGCGGCCAGATCTCGGTGGAGTCGGCCGACGGCCGGTTCCTCGTCACCGGTCTCGATGCCTCCGCCCTCGCTGACCTGGCCCGCCGAGAACAGGTCACACTCCAGGAGCTGACACCACAGTCGACCTCTCTCGAAGACGTCTATCTCGAGCTGACGGGGGCGCAGTCATGAGGATTGCGGTGGGCGAGGTGCGCAAGCTCCTGACGATTCGTACGCCGCTCTGGTTCGCGCTCGGCTCAGTCGTCCTGGCGATCCTCAACGTCGTCGCGGTCGGGCTCGCTTCCGGAACGCTCGACGAGATCGGTGAGAAAGAAGAGGCGCTCGGCGGGATGCCGATGCTCCTGTTGTTCTTCGGCGCCGTGGCCGTCACCGCGGAGTTCCGGCATCGCACCGCGGCACCCACCGTCCTCGTCTCCGGCACGAGCTCCACGACGGTCACGGCCGTCCGGCTCGGCGCAACCCTCGTCGTCGGACTGGCCGTGGCGGTGCTCACGACTGTTGCCGCCTTCGCCCTCGGCGTGCCCATCGTCAACGGCCACCATCCCGGTCCTGACCTCACCGCGGACCACTTGGTGCCATTGGCCGCAGGATGTGTTCTCGCCGGGGCGCTCTCGGTGCTGATTGGCGCGACCCTCGGCGCTCTGCTCCGCAACCAGATCGCGGCGGTGGTGGCGGGGATCGTCGTCTACTTCGTCGCGCCTCCACTCGTCGGAACGATCGACGCGTCGGCGGTCGACTACACCCCCTCCGGCAGCATGCAGGTGCTCACCCGTGGCGTGCACGGCGCAACGCACTCCTTCTCGGAGTCGGCGACGGCGCTTGCCGCCTGGGCCGTCGGGCTCACTCTGATCGCGATACTCGCTGAGAGCCGTCGAGATCTAGGGTGACGGTCATGACCCGGCTCGCCGTCCCCCGCATGCTGACCACGCCGGGGGACGGCCGCTGGCTCAGCCCTCGCGCCGAGCGGGTGCTGGCCGACCTGCTCGGCGTCGTGGTCGGCGTCGTGGGCGAGCTGAGCCTGCTCTACAACGACGAATCGACCGCCCGGCCGGTGCCGGTGATCCTCACCGTGGCAGTCGGTGCGGCGCTCTTCTGGCGGCGACAGCATCCGATGGTGCTGCTGGCTGCCACGCTCGCCGCCACCGGCACCCTTTTCGCCCTGGATGCGTCTCCAGGTGGAGTGCTGGTCTGCGTCGCACTCTTCACCGTCGCCGAGCGTTGTCGGACCCGCGTCGCCGTGTTTGCGCTGATCGGTGCCACCGCGGTGCTGGTGGCGCTCTCGGTGACCTCGGTGCCGCCGCCGGTGGCGGTGTGGGCGGCGGGCGCAGCTCTTCGGAGTCGGCGCCTGCACCATGCCGACCTCCGCGCCCGCACCATCGCCGCGCAGGTCGAGCGCGAACAACGGGCGGCGCTCACCGCGCACGAGGAACGCGCACAGATCGCGCGGGAGCTCCACGATATCGTCGCGCACTCTGTCACGGTGATGTTGGTGGGCGTACGCGGCGCGCGAGACGTCCTGTCGACTGAACCCGAAGCCGCTGCCAGCGTCCTGGCACAAGTCGAGTCCAGCGGTGAACAGAGCATCGTTCAGCTCCGCCGGTTGCTGACGATCCTGCGCTCCGGCGAAGCCGCCGCTTCAGGTGCGGCGCTGCACCGGCCGTTGCCGGGTCTGGCCGAGCTGCCAGAGCTGGTGGCCAGCTTCGGCGCCGTCGGGCTCACGGTCGACCTTGAGATTGACGGTGAAAGCCCGGCCCTGGACGAAGGAGTCGGCCTCTCGGTCTTTCGGATCGTGGAGGAGGCGCTCACCAACGTCCTACGCCACGCGAAGACCGACCACGCCCGGGTCCGACTCAGGACCCGACGCGGCCGCATCGATGTCGAAGTGTCCGACCGGGGAGTGGGTCCCGTCGCGCAGTCGTCCGCGGCCGGCCACGGACTCGTGGGAATGCGAGAACGTGCTCGACTCCTCGGCGGAACCCTCGAAGCTGCTGCAGGTCCCGAGGGCGGATTCCGCGTCGTCGCCGTCGTGCCCGTTAGGGTGGCCCCGTGAGCATCCGGGTGCTGCTGGCCGATGACCAGGACCTGATCCGGACGGGCCTTCGACTCTTTCTCAGCACCCAGGACGGCATCGAGGTCGTCGGCGAGGCACAGAACGGTGTCGAGGCGGTAGAGCGGGCGGCGGAACTGGGGCCGGACGTGGTCGTCATGGATGTGCGGATGCCTGTCATGGACGGCGTCACGGCGACCGCACGCCTCACGGCGTCCGACTGCGAGCACGCCCCACGGGTCTTGATCCTCACCACCTTCGACCTCGACGACTACGTGTATGGCGCACTGCGCGCCGGCGCGTCCGGATTTCTCCTCAAGGACGCGCCACGCGACCGCCTCACCGAAGCCATCCGAGTCGTCGATGCCGGCGACGCACTGCTCTCGCCCACCATCACCCGCCGACTGATCCGGGAGTTCGCCGCCCGCCCGGCGCTCCCCGTACGCCGATCACCGCTGCTCGACACCCTGACCCAGCGCGAACGCGAGGTGCTCGTCTCGGTCGCCCACGGCCTCACGAATGCCGAGATCGCCGAGAAGCTCGTGGTCACCGAGGCAACCGTGAAGAGCCACCTCGGACGCGTACTCACCAAGCTCGCCGCGCGCGACCGGGTGCAGCTGGTCATCCTCGCCTACGCGAATGGATTGGTCAGCGCGGTCGACACCTTCGACGACACCCACGAAAACATGTGACCTCATTTCGCACTCGTCGTCATCGACACGCTTCTGCGTCTCCTTGTCGACGCAGACTCCTGCGACGTGTTTGACAGCACATCACCCTGCGAGCTAGGTTTCCTGCGACCCGAATCAGGTTTCAGGTTCGGGCCCTTTCAGGGAGGAAAGGCACGGACATGAGCACACGTAAGAACACCCGACTCGCTGTCGCGGCAGTCGCGGCAGCACTCACGCTCGCGGCATGCGCACCGTCATCGGACGACGCCTCGGCCGACGGCGGCACCATCGAGGTCGGCGTCATCACATCGAAGTCGGGTCCCCTCGCGGCGTACGGAAAGGCATACCTCGACGGACTCGAGGCGGGCCTCGACTACGCCACCGATGGTTCGGGCAAGGTCGACGGCACGAAGATCAAGATCACCGAGGGCGACGACGCCGCCGACGTCGACAAGGCGGTGCAGCTCTCCAAGGAGTACATCGGCGACGGCGTGAAGATCATCGCCGGCACTGCGTCCTCCGGCGTCGCCCTCGCACTGGCCGAGCAGGCCAAGCAGAACAAGGTCCTCTACATCTCCGGCCCGGCGGCGGCCGACGCCGTGACGGGCATCAACGACTACACGTTCCGTTCTGGACGTCAAAGCTTCCAGGACGTCGCCACGGCGGCCACCTTCCTCGACGAGGTGCAGGGCAAGACGATCACTGTGCTCGCGCAGGACAACGCTTTCGGTCAGGGCAACGTCGCGGCGGTCCAGGCGGTCCTCGGGGCCGACGGCTTGGGCGGCAACGTGAAGCCCGTCCTGGTCGCCGAGGACGTTACCGAGTTCACCTCCTTCGCCCGCCAGGTCGTCAACACCAAGCCCGATCTCGTGTTCGTCGCGTGGGCGGGTGCCACCTCCGGCAGCTTGTGGCAGTCGCTGGAGCAGCAGGGTGTGTTCGACGCTGCCCCGGTCGTGACCGGCCTCGGTGACATCGCCACGTACGGGGCGTACGGACCGGCCTCGGAGAAGATCAGCTTCCTCAGCCACTACTTCGGCACGGCGAGCGACAATGACGTCAACAAGGCCCTCGTCTCGTACCTCGAGGAGAAGGGCAGCAAGCCCGACCTCTTCTCGCCGGACGGTTTCGTCGCCGGTCAGATGATCGTCCGCGCGATCGAGGAGGGCGACGGCGACGTCGACGCCATGGTCAAGGCACTCGAGGGATGGTCGTTCGACGGCCCCAAGGGCAAGACCACGGTGCGCGCGAGCGACCACGCGCTGGTCCAGGACATGTTCCAGGCGAAGCTCGTGGCTGACGGAGACGGGTTCAAGCCAGAGCTGGTCGCGGCCGTGCCGTCCGACCAGGTCGCCCCGCCCGAGGCCCCGTGACGGTCCGACTCGGACAAGGAACAACGACGAAATGACGGCACCAGCCACGCCCGCGCTCGAGATCCGCAGCCTTGGCCTGCGGATCGGAGGAGCGACCATCCTCGAGGGGATCGACCTCGCCGTCGACCGCGGTTCGATGGTGGGGATCATCGGCCCGAACGGCGCAGGCAAGACCACGCTGTTCAACGCGGTCTCTGGTCTGATCACCCCCACCGACGGATCCGTGCTGCTCGACGGCAAGGACATCACCACGATGCCGGTCGCGAGCCGGGCACGGGCGGGACTGGGCCGTACTTTCCAGACCTCGAGCCTGTTCCCCGACCTCAGCGTTCTCGAGAACGTGAGGTTGGCGGCGCAGGTCTCGCGAGGAGGCAGCCTCTCGGTCGTCCGGTTCCCCCGGCGCACCGACGCCGCGACCAAGGCGGCGCTCGACCATCTCGACGAGGTCGGGCTCGCCGACAAGGTGGACGTCCTGGCAGGCGGGCTCTCGCACGGCGACAAGCGCAAGCTCGAGATCGCCATGCTCCTCGCCTCCCACCCGTCCGTCATCCTGCTCGACGAGCCGATGGCGGGCGTCGGGTCCGGTGACGTCGCCGGCCTCAGCGCGATCATCCACTCGCTGCACCGCGACAAGGGGTGCACCGTCCTGATGGTCGAGCACCACATGGACGTGCTTCTCGGCCTCGTCGACAAGGTGGCGGTCCTGCACTTCGGACACGTCCTCGCGTACGACACACCCTCGGCAGTGATGGCCGACCCGACAGTCCAGAACGCCTACCTCGGGACGAACGCATGACCATGACAGACAGCGACCCGGTGCTCGTCGTCGAGCATCTTGCCGGCGACATCGACGGTCAACAGGTGGTGGAGGACGTCAGCCTCACCGTGCCGCCGTACGGGGTCACCGCGGTCCTCGGCCGCAACGGCGTCGGCAAGACCAGCACGCTGCGGAGCATCCTCGGCCTCATTCACCGCACAGGCGACATCCGGCTCGCCGGTGAGCGCATCGATCGGCTGCCGACGTACAAGATCGTGCAGCGCGGAGTCGGCTACGTCCCCGAGGACCGGGAGGTCTTCTCGAAGCTCACCGTCGCTGAGAACATCCGGCTGGCTGAGCGGACGGCACACCCGCGGCGCGACCTCGTCGACGCCTTGTTCCCCGACCTCGTCGCCCGGAGGGATCAGATGGCAGGAACGTTGTCGGGAGGCCAGCAGCAGATGGTGTCGCTCGCCCGGGCCCTCATCAACGACAACCAGATCCTTCTCGTCGACGAGCCGACGAAGGGCCTCGCTCCGCGCGTCGTCAACGAGGTCGCTGAGGCCCTCCAGGAGGCGGCGAAGACGGTGCCGATCCTCCTGGTCGAGCAGAACCTCGACGTCGTACGACGCCTTGCCGACGCGGCCGTGGTGATCGAGAGCGGCCGTGTGGTCCACACCGGCGACGCCACGGCACTGCTGGACGACGACGAGCTGACGACACGGCTCCTCGGCGTCCACGGCGAGACGACGAGCGAGGTGACCCGATGAGCACGGTCGTCCTGCTCGCCGTGACCGGATTGGGACTCGGCGCCCTCTACTTCCTCGTCGCCTCGGGCCTCTCGCTGATCTACGGCCTGATGCACGTCCTGAATTTCGCGCACGGCAGCTTCCTCACACTCGGCGCGTTCCTCGGCTGGATGGTCGCTCAGCAGATCGACGCGACGAGCTGGCTCGGGTTCGCGACGTCGATGCTGGTGGGAGCCGCCGTTGGTGCGCTGGTGGCTGCGCTCACCGAGCTCGTCCTCATCCGGCCGCTGTACGAGCGCCACATCGAGCAGGTCCTCGTCACCGTCGGCCTCTCGCTGGCGACGGTGGCGCTGTTCGAAGGCATCTGGGGGTCGGACCCGCGCTTCATCCGTGGCCCCGCATGGCTGGACGAGACCACAGGGATCGCCGGCGCCCGGATCCCCAACGACCGGTTCGTGGTGATCGCGGTCGCCGCCATGGTGCTCATCGCGATCGTGATGTTCCTGCGGCACACCCGCTACGGGATGATCATCCGCGCCGGCGTGGAGAACCGCGCGATGGTCACCGCCCTCGGGATCGACGTCCGTAAATCGTTCACGCTCGTCTTCACCATCGGTGGCGCAGCGGCCGGACTCGGGGGCGTCCTCGCGTCGCACTACTTCGGCTACGTGTCGCCTAGCCTCGGCGGCTCTCTCCTGATCTTCGCGTTCATCGTCACGGTGATCGGCGGGCTGGGCTCCCTCACGGGCGCGGCCGTCGCCTCCGTACTCGTGGCCATGCTCCAGCAGTTCGCCAACTACTACCTGTCCGGGACCGGCGACTTCGTGGTCGTCCTCGCGCTTGCGGCCGTGCTTCTCGTACGGCCTACCGGACTGATGGGAGCCCGCGCATGAGCCGCCTACGGATCGGACCCGTCGTCGGCGGTACGGCGGTGGTCGTCGTCATGGCCATCCTGCCGCTGGTCAACCTGCAGATCCCGGGCGTCCTGCCGGGGCCCACCTACCAGCCCGGCGCGTTGAGCCTGCTCGCGCTGTGCATGGTGTTCGCCGCCCTCGCACTCTCGTACAACCTGCTGCTCGGCACCGCGGGTCTCCTCTCGTTCGGTCACGCGCTGGCGTTCGGCGCGGGCGCGTACGGCTTGGGGATCGTCCTCGAGCACACCGGCCTCTCGCTGTGGTCGGCGCTGCTGGTGACGCTGGTCGGCGGCTTCGTGCTGGCTCAGGTGACGGGGGCGATCAGCCTGCGCGTCACGGGCATCCCGTTCGCGATGGTCACCCTCGCCTTCGCCCAGGCCGGCTCCGTGCTCGTCCGTCGCAACCCCGGCGGGGCCACCGGCGGTGAGGAAGGCCTCAGCCTCCCGACCGACCACGTCCCGGACTGGATGGTCGGGGTCGCGAACACGCGGAACCTCTACTGGCTGACGCTGGTGATGCTCGTCCTCGTCTACGTGATCGTCGTCTGGATCGATCGTTCGCGGGTCGGCCACGTCGCTGCGGCGACGCGCGAGAACGAGCTGCGCGTGCGGGTCCTCGGGCTTTCGCCGTACGCCGCGAAGCTGATGGTCTTCACCGTCGCCGGCGTGCTCGCCTCGCTGACCGGTGCGACCTACCTGCTGCTGCAGAGCGGCGCCGTCCCGCGTTCGGTGTCGGCCGACCTGACGATCACGATCCTCGTGATGGTCGTCCTCGGCGGAGTCGGATCGCGCTGGGGCGTCATCGTCGGGGGCGTCCTCTACACGCTGCTGAACCAGCGCCTGTCGGTGTTCGCCCACTCCGATGCGGTCGAGTCACTGCCCGATGTGCTGCGGGTCCCGCTCTCCGAGCCGATGTTCATCCTCGGCACCCTGTTCATCCTCGTGGTCATGTTCTTCCCCGGCGGCATCGCAGGGGCGACTGCGGCGGCCACCCGTACGCGGTCTCGGCACGAACGCCCGCGCGAGGAGTCTTCGCCGGCAGAGTCGGCGGCATGACCCACGCGACGTGGCAGAGTGCCGACGCGGGTGCCCACACCATCGGGCGATGGCTGACCGACCGCGCCCGGCAGGAACCCGACGCCGTCGCCATCGACGATCGGGGCGTCACCATCACGTACGGCGCACTCGCCCGTCGCTCGAGCGACCTCGCCCGTACCCTGCAGACTGCCGGGTACGCCCCGGGTGACCGGGTCGCGACGCTGACGGGGAACTCGATCGACCACGTCGTCGTCTTCTTCGCCTGTGCTCAGGCGGCGCTTGCGCTGGTCCCGCTGTCGTGGCGTTT
Organism: Mumia sp. ZJ430; assembly: GCF_011751845.1. Taxonomy (NCBI): domain Bacteria; kingdom Bacillati; phylum Actinomycetota; class Actinomycetes; order Propionibacteriales; family Nocardioidaceae; genus Mumia; species Mumia sp. ZJ430. The sequence continues at coordinate 936,869 of NZ_JAAHFK010000002.1, forward strand.
GACCGCGATCGAGCTCGCCGACCTGCTCGAGAGGGTGGACCCTGCGATCCTCCTCGTCGAGGACGAGTACTCCGCGCTCGGCCGCGACGCCGTGTCGCGGCTAGGGACACCGCCGCCCGTGGCCGAGCTCGGGACGACAGGCGTGGAGGCGGCCGTCCCGCTGTCCGTACGAGCGGACGCGGCCAACAACTCCGGCGTCGCACACCGGCCGGTGCGCGACGACGACCCGCTGCTGATCATCGTCACCTCGGGCAGTGCGGGGCAGCCCAAGGCGGTCGTCCTCACCCACGCGAGCTGCTTCTGGAACAACCTCGCGCTCGGACAGGCTGTCGAGATCACCTCCTCCGACGTCGTCCTGGCGACCCTGCCGCAATTCCACGTCGCCGCCTGGAACATCCAGCCGCTCCTGGCCTGGCGCGCCGGCGCGACCGTGGTGCTCGAACGCTCGTTCCAGCCGTCGCGTGTCCTGAGCCTGATCACCGAACGACGGGTCACGGCGATGATGGGGGTGCCGACGCAGTACCTCCTCCTCGCGGAAGATCCTGCGTTCGCCGACACCGACGTCTCGAGCCTGCGCGCAGCCATGTCCGGCGGGTCGGCGATGCCGTACGGGCTGTGGCGACGGTGGGCGGATCGCGGTGTCGGGATCGCGCAGGGCTACGGCCTTACCGAAGCCGGCCCGAACGTGCTGATGCTGCGCGCCGACGAGGCCGAGGCGAACCCCGGGTCCGTCGGGCACCCCTACCCGTACGTCGAGGTCGGGCTGCGCGACATCGTCACCGGGACGGACGTGGTCGGTCCAGGCACCGGCGAGCTGTGGGTCCGAGGGCCGAGCCTTTTCGTCGGCTACTTAGGTGATGCCGGCTCGTCAGCAGAAGCACTCGTCGACGGACGACTGACGTCGGGTGATCTGGCCGACCGCGACGCGGCAGGTCGTTTTCGGATCGTCGGCCGGTTGAAGGACCTCTACATCAGCGGCGGGGAGAACATCGCGCCCGCCGAGATCGAGGCGGCGATCGCGTCGCACCCCCTCGTGGAGCAGGTCGCGGTGGTCGGTGTCCCCGACGAGGTGTGGGGTGAGGTCGGCGCCGCGTTCGTGGTGCCGCGATCTGGCGCTCCCCTCACTGCCGAGGAGATCCGGACCTACCTCCGAGGGTCGATCGCCGGGTTCAAGATCCCGAAGTACGTGCACGTACGCGCGACGCTTCCGCGTACCGCGCTTGGAAAGATTGTCCGGCCGCGACTGCAGGCGGACGCCATGGCAAACAGGGGGCAGGCATGAGTGCCACAGAGGACTTCGGGCTCGACGAGGTGGAGACGGTCTCGTCTGCCCAAGGGAAGCCGCTCGGGAAACGAGGCGAGGCAACACGTGCGCGGCTCCTCGTTGCTGCGGAGGACGTGTTCGCCGAGCTCGGCTACCACGAGGCCTCGATCGTGAAGATCACCGAGCGTGCCAGCATCGGGCTCGGCACCTTCTACCTCTACTTCGAGTCGAAGCAGGCCATCTTCGAAGCCCTCGTCGTCGACCTGAACCGTCGGGTCCGACGCTCGATGGCGGAGGCGATGGAGGGAGCGCAGAACCGCCTCGAGGCCGAGCGCGCCGGGTTTGCGGGGTTTTTCCAGTTCACCGCCCAGCACCCCGCGCTGTATCGGGTCGTCCGCGAGGCCGAGTTCGTGTCGCCGGAGATGCTGCGCCTTCACTACACCCGGATCGTCGAGGGATACCGCGCCGGTCTCGCGAAGGCGCAGGCGGCAGGCGAGATCAGCGACATCGACCCTGAGGTCGCGGCCTGGGCGCTGATGGGCATGGGTGAGCTCCTCGGCATGCGCTACCTGCTGTGGGAGCGCAACGCCGACGGCAAGCCGCCCTCCCACGTCCCGGACCACGTTCTCACCGAGATGATGCGCCTCGTCAACGACGGCTTGGCCCCGAAGGAGACCTCATGACCGATCGTCCCGACCGCACGCTCCAGGGCCGCCGCGCCGTCGTCACCGGAGGTGCCAGCGGAATCGGTCTCGCCTGCGCTCGCACGCTCGCCGAGCGCGGTGCCGAGGTGACCGTCGCCGACGTCGATCCCGACGCGACCGCCCGGATCGCCGACGAGCTCGGCGCGCACGCGTGGGTGGTCGATCTGGCGGACACGACGGCCCTCGACGAGCTGGCCCTCGACGCCGACATCCTGGTGAACAACGCCGGGGTCCAGCGGGTGAGCCCGATCGCGAAGTTCGCACCCGAAGATTTCCGGCTGATCCAGCGGCTGATGGTCGAGTCGCCGTTCCTGCTGGTGCGCGCTGTGCTTCCCGGTATGTGCGACCGGGGATGGGGGCGGATCGTGAACCTGTCGAGCGTGCACGGGCTGCGCGCCAGCGCGTACAAGGTCGCCTACGTCACCGCAAAGCACGGGATCGAGGGACTCTCGAAGGTCGCCGCGCTCGAGGGTGGCCCGTACGGAGTCACGAGCAACTGCGTGAACCCCGGGTACGTTCGCACTCCTCTCGTCGAGAAGCAGATCGCCGATCAGGCGGCCGCGCACGGCATCCCCGAGGACGAGGTCGTGGAGAAGGTGATGCTCACCGAGTCCGCGGTGAAGCGGCTCATCGAACCCGAGCAGGTTGCCTCCCTCGTCGCGTGGCTGTGCTCCGACGACGCGGCGATGGTGAGCGGTGCCTCGTACACGATGGACGGCGGGTGGACCGCCCGATGACGCGCCCGTACCGCACGATCGACGTTCCGGTGCCCGGCGGCGACCTGCGGGTCGGGGTCTGGGACGCAGGCGACCCCTCAGCGCCCACCCTGCTGCTGGTGCACGGGGTCACCGCGTCGCACCGGTCATGGGACCTCCTCGCTGAGCGGCTCCCCGAGGTCCGTCTGGTCGCCCCCGATCTGCGCGGCCGCGGTCGCAGCAACGGCGTCGAGGGGCCCGCGGGCATGACGGCGCACGCGCGGGACCTGGTCGCCGTGCTGGACGCCGTCGGTGCCGATGCGGTCACCGTGATCGGGCACTCGATGGGTGGCTTCGTCGCGTGCGTGCTCGCTGACCAGTTTCCGGACCGAGTAGGCAGCCTTGTGCTGCTGGACGGCGGGCTCCCGCTGGACGTCCCCGAGGGGCTCAACGCAGACGAGGTGATCGCCACCGTTCTCGGGCCGACCGCCGAGCGGCTCGCGATGGAGTTCGCCGATGTCGAGGCTTACTTCGCGTTCTGGCGCAGGCACCCCGCCTTTGCCGACGGCTGGTCTTCGGAGCTCGAGGACTACTTCGCGTACGACCTGGTCGGGGAACCACCGGCGCTGCGGGCGGCAACCAGCTACGCGACGATGTCCGAGGACACCGTCGACCTCAACGCAGGCGCCGCCCCTGCGCAGGCGATCGCGCACCTGCGGCACTCGACACTCTTTGTCACGGTGCCCCGAGGGCTGCTCGACGAGAAGCCCGGCTTGTACGCCGACGAGCGGATCCCCGCACTGCTCGCCGACAAGCCCACGATCCGGCACCACCGGGTCGACGACGCCAACCACTACACGCTCGTCCTGTCGGCACGCGGCGCGGACGCGGTCGCAGAACTGGTGCGTGACGAGGTTGCCTTGACCACCCCAGAAACATCCCACCCGTGAATTCAGACTGTCCGAGCCCGCCAGGCTCTGCCACACTCCGTCTACCCGGTCGACAGCGACCCGGCTCTAGGAGAAGAGGCTGCCATGGACTCCGTGACCAATGACTTCGGAGATGTCCTTCTCTGGTCCTTCTGGTTCTTCATCTGGATCGCCGCATTCATGGTGTGGGTCCGGTGCCTGTTCGACATGTTCGGCGACCACACGCTCAGCGGCTGGGCGAAGGCCGGATGGGCAGTGCTCCTCATCTTCGTGCCCTGGGTCGGCGCTCTGATCTACCTCATCGCACGCGGCCGAAGCATGACCGAACGGCAGCAGGCCAAGGCCCAGGAGCTCCAAGCCGCCCAAGCCGACTACATCAAGCAGGTTGCCAGCACCTCGACGTCGGCAACCGACCAGATCGCCAGCGCCAAGGCGCTCCTCGACTCCGGCGCCATCGACCAGGGCGAGTACGAGACCTTGAAGGCCAAGGCCCTCGCGTGACGCCGGCGGCATCACCCGCATCGGGTGATGCCGCAGCGTTCGTGCCGCCGAAGAGTGAGAGCCCTATCGATCAAGGGAGCTCGCCATGTCGGACGACAGCAACACCCCCGACCCTGACATCAACGCGGCCGTCGTCTCCGACGGCGCCTACACCCTCCTCGTCGCAGACTTCAGTGACACCAGCGCGGCATGGGAGGCGTACGAAACCCTCAAGGCCACCGAAGACGGCCGCACTGTCGAGATCGAGGGCGTGGTCGTGGTGACCCGCTCGGCCGAGGGCAAGCTGGCAGTACAGAAGGCAACCGACCACAGCACGAAGACCGGGCTCAAGTGGGGCGTGGTCGGGGGCATTGCGCTCGGCGTGATCTTCCCGCCATCGATCCTCGGGACCGCGGTCGTCGGCGGATCCGCGGGCGCCCTCGTCGGCAAGCTGCGTCAGCGCCACCACCACGGCGAGCTCGAGCAGCAGCTCGAGAACGCCATCCCGCCCGGACACTCCGGCCTGCTCGCGCTCGTCTCCGACCCCGGCGCCGTCAAGATCCGGAAGGCTCTCGAGCGGGCCGACGCCATCATCGAGTCCGCCATCGACACGGTCGAGGCTGATGACATCAAGGCGGCGGCCAAGCAGGCCCAGCAGGATGAATGAAGAAGCCGTGCTGCAGGCGAGCCGGACTGCGGGACTCGCCACTCTGGTCATCGGCGCAGCGTTGCTTGTCGGTCAGCCCCGGTGCGAGCGCGAGATCGACCAAGCCGAGCCTCCGCGCCGCGACCGACGACGACCGCGGTAAGGCTGCCAAAACCTTGCACGCGCTCGGACGCTGATCTTCGACCTCAGCGAGCCGCGCACACCTTCCGCATGTGCACCCGCCGGAACGGGTCTTCCGCAGCAACGCGCGTGATCTCGAAACCGTGCCGCTGATAGAAGGCGATGTTCTCGACCATCGTCTCGTGGGTGTAGAGGCGGACCTCGTCGTACCCGCGACTCGTCGCGCGGGCCTCGGTCCAGGCCAAGATCCCGCGGCCGAGTCCCCGCGACTGCCGCGCAGGTACGACCGCGATGTTCTCGACCAGGAGGTGGTCGCCTCCCCCGCGGGTCACGACAACAGCGACGAGCTCGCCGGCCTCGCGTACGACGTGGACGTCCCCGTCCTCGATGTCACGCGCGTAGTCGGCGTTCATCGGTGCCGGCTCCTGCCCCATGCGCGGGACGTACGGCGCGTACGCGCTGCGCACCAGCTCGCGTACGGCCGTCGCGTCCGCAGGCTCGGCGGGTACGGGAATCACGTCAGGCACGCACCTCACGATCCTCCGTACGCCCAAGCCGCGCAACGACCCCGGGCGCTGCCAGTCAGCTCACGAGCGGGTAGGACCCGAAGCGACCCCACGCGATGAAGGCCGCGAGGGCGAGGTAGCCCCCGGTGAGCACGACGAGCGAGGATTGCCCCAAACGGCCGTGAGTGATCATCGCGCCGACCATGAGGACGACCCAGCAGGCTGCAGTCACGGGTACGAGCACCGGCGCAGCACCGACAAGGGCGGGCAGGACGAGGCCCACGGCGGCAAGAAGCTCGAGGACACCGAGCGTCTTGACGAAGCCGACGCTCGCGTCAGCGGTCCATTCGCCGCCGTGCTGCGCGGCCAGCCTCTCCTTGGGGACGAAGGTCTTGGTCACGCCGCCGACCAAGGCGACCACGGCCAGCAGACCGGTGGCGATCCACAACACCACGTTCATCTCGATGGTCATGCCATGAAGACACCGGGCGATCGCTCCGTGTGACAGATCGCGGCGGCTACGCCTCGCGCGGGGTGTCGCGGGCGTACGCCTCCCACGACGACAGGATCGGGCCGGACACGTCCCAGCCCTCCGGCGCCTCGAAGAACTCCGGGTGGTGCTTCTCGGTGTACGCACGGATCTTGGGCGGCACGTCGTCGAGCCCGCGGATCGTCTTGCGGCTGTGCAAGCGCCCGGTCATCACACCGCCCTCGAGTCCCGAGCCGCCCATCCGCATCCACGGCCAGAACGGCGAGACCCGCGAGAAGCCAGCACGGAAGTGCGCCGAGGCGAGGTCGCGGTCCTCCAGCTCACGCTTGGACGTGTAGATGACGAAGTGCTCCGACGGATTGATCGTCGCGCCCGTCGACGAGCGCGGCCAACCCGACGGCGTGACCGGGTTCGGATATTCGTGAGCGTAGTCCCACTCCAGCAGCACCTCGTCCCCGTACACCGCCCACGGAAGGAGGAACGGCAACGACCCGTCGTCGGAGGCATCGACGTTCTCGTTCATCGCGACGCCGTGCTCCTCGGCGTCACCGACGAACAGCCTCGGCATCTCGAGGGTCAGCTCGCCGCCGATCTTGTCGTTGAGGAACGGGAAGACGTCGACGGTCTCACCGGTGAACGGGTTGTCCCAGGTCTCGATGACCTCACCCGTCCGCAGGTCGTAGAAGAACCCGGTCTCCTTGCCGCGCATCTGCAGCCGCTCGTCCGCGCCCTCGCCGACGAAGCGAACCTTCGTGATCCCGGTGCCGGCGTACCCGAACAACGGCTGCTGCCTCGACGTCCCGATCGAGGCGTACATCGTGCCGTGGAACGTCGAGATCAAAGGGTCGTCGCCGAAGGTCCCCCACGTCTTGCCGAACGCGTACAGGTTGTCTCGCGGTGATGCGGCCAGGTCGAGCGGTACGAAGCTGGTCACGGTGGGTCCCTTCGTCAGCGCCGCCCTCCGCGGGCGGTGGTGGAGGGACGCTAGCACCGTGCGGCGCCTCAACGGGTCTGGCGCATCAGCTCGATGCCGAGCTGGGTGACGGAGTGCATCACGGAGTCGGTGTCGCGTCGACTGCTGATCAGCCCAGCCTCGCGCAGCGTACGAGTGTGATAGCTGACCGTCGCGGCCGAAATCCCCAGCTGGCGCGCGATCTCGGAGGTGGTGGCGCCGGCCGCGCAGGCCGCCAGCACGAGAGCGCGGCTGCCACCGATGAGGGCAGCAAGCGCCCGCTCCGGGTAAGCCGCGACGTGGTCCGCAGCAGTACGCGGCAGCGGATAGACGAGGACCTGCGGCAGCGACGGGTCTGCGAAGGTGACTGGCTGGTGCCAGCAGAAGTACGAAGGGACGAGGCGAAGCCCGCGTCCGCCGAGGTGGACATCGCGATCGTCGATGTGGTCGAGGACGCTGAGAACCGGCGGCTGCCAGCGGAACGCTGGGCCTAGACCTCGGAGAAGGCCATCCACTCCCCCATCCAGCAGATGGCGAGAGCGCACCGCCCGCTCGCCGTCGAGCAGGGCTTGCATCTCGCTGGCGACCGGCTCGATCACGACCTGGTGGTAGGCACGCAGCGTCTCGGTCAGGACACGTCGCTCTCGCGGCTCCGCGAGAGCACGCAGCATCGGCCCGTTTCCCTTGCGGAGATCGAGCCGTGAGATCTCTTGGGTGACCTGGCTCTCCGGGAGGGCGAGGATCGCGTCGAGCCCTGCGTCGAGGCTGTCCGCGCCCTCCCCAGGAGTGAGGAAGTCCGGGAAGTACTGGGCCCGCGGGTACAGCGGCATGAGCAGAGTGCGGACGGTGCGACCGAGTGCGGTGTCGCGCAGCGTATGAAGGGCGTGCTTGTGCCAGCGCTCGTGCGCCCAGCGCCCCCGGCGAGTCTGGAATCGGTGCAGGCTCGAGGCGATCTCCCACATCGGGTCGGGTTGGGCGGTGACCCTGGTCCGGGCAAGATCGAGCTCACTGAAGTGGATGCGAAGCACTGAATCCCCCTTGGTCAGGCTTCCGAGAAGAGTCACAGACTCAGGGACTCACCGCCCACCGCATTTCAAGCCTCGTCGAAATGGCTCCGCGGTCAAGCGCGTCCAGCAGATCGCGGGCATCACTGCCGACGGCGTCTACGGCCCGGGGACCCGGTACGCGATGCTGCACCGCCAGGATGCGTGGGAGGGCGACCAGGACCCCAACGTCTGCCGGAAGCTCTGAGCTCCTGACGGATCAGAACTCCTCACCGCCGGCGCCACCATCGGCGGGACGCGAGAGCGGCAAGCCCGGCGCCGGCGGTGTTGAGCAGGACGTCGTCGACGGAGGACACCCGGCCCTGTTGTGCGACGTACTGCGCGGTCTCGATCAGGACCGAGCAGACTGCCGCGACGGCGACGGTACGGGGGATGCACGCGAGCGCGCTGAACCGTACGGGGGCGAAGAAACCGAGCGCCGCGAAGACCAGCAGGTTCCCGACGATCTGGTAGGGCGGCATGCTCGACAGGTCCCGCAGCGGCACGAGACTCACCGTGCCGTGCGCGGCGCCGCCAGCCGGCCGCAGAGTGAGCCACACCCATGGCAGCGTCCCGCAGACGATGCCGATCTCGGCCAGCGTCGTACGCAGCGCCGGCCTGCTCACCGCTGCAGCCTCGGGTCGTGCGTGGGGTCGGCGTAGGTCTCCGGACACCCCTCGGCGATCGCATCGGGACGCAGCTCGAAGTGCCACGGTTCGTTGCCGTAGATCCGGCACAGCCCGAAGGAGGCGCCGTGCTCGGCCAGCCATGTCGCAGCCGACGACGGACCGATGTCGACCGCGTCGCCGTCCTCGTGCACCGAGGTGCCGGGACGCGCGACCCATCGCTCGGCCGCGTGGTCCGATCCAAACCGCGTGACTGCTTCCTGGAAGAGCTGCTTCTGGTAGCCGGTCGAGCGCCATCCGCTGGTGACCTCGAGCTCGACCCCGTCGTCGGCCGCTTCAGCCGCGGCCTCGCGCAGGGCGGCGAGGAGCTTCGGGTCGAGGTTCGCCACCGCCGCACGGGTCTGCTCCGGCGGATCAGCGGCCGGGCTGCAGCCGAGACAGAGCACGGGCGCCGCGACGGCAATCGTCACGGCGAGGGCGCGTCTTGCGTGGTTGCGGGACATGCCACCAGTCAAAGAAAGGTGGTGTTGCCAGCACGTACGCGGATTTCGATACGGCGACGATAGGCGGCGGGTCCCTACCATCGGAGCATGCGCGTACTGGTCGTCGAGGACGAGCCCCTGCTCGCGGAGGCCGTACGCGACGGGCTCCGGCTGGAGGCGATCGCGGCCGACCTCGCCGGGGACGGCGACACCGCGCTGGAGCTGCTGGGCGTCAACTCGTACGACATCGCCGTGCTCGATCGCGACATCCCCGGTCCCTCCGGGGACGAGATCGCCCGACGCATCATCGCTTCCGGCAGCGGCATGCCGATCCTCATGCTCACCGCGGCCGACCGCCTCGACGACCTGGCCTCCGGGTTCGGGCTCGGTGCTGACGACTACCTCACCAAACCCTTCGAGCTGCGGGAGCTGGTGCTCCGGCTGCGAGCACTCGACCGTCGGCGCGCGCACATCCGACCTCCCGTACGCGAGATCGCCGGCCTGCGGCTCGACCCGTTCCGCCGCGAGGTCTATCGCGACGGCCGCTACGTCGCCCTCACCCGCAAGCAGTTCGCGGTGCTTGAAGTCCTCATGACAGCCGAAGGCGGTGTCATCAGCGCCGAGCAGCTCCTCGAGCGAGCGTGGGACGAGAACGCGGACCCGTTCACCAACGCCGTGCGCATCACCGTCTCGGCCCTGCGCAAACGGCTCGGCGAACCCGGACTGATCGCCACCGTCCCCGGCGTCGGGTATCGCATCGACACGCAGCCCGAGACCGAGCGCGAGGGAGGCGATCGTGGCTAGAGCGCCGGGTCTCAGTGTCCGCCTCAAGCTCACGCTCAGCTATGCGGGCTTCGTCATGGTCACCGGTGCACTGCTGCTCGCCACCGTGTGGGTGTTCCTCCTGCGCTACGTGCCCGATCGCGCGAACCGCGGCCCCGGCCCCTTCACGCCCACGCGCTCCGACCTGCTGGAAGCCTTCGCGCCGAGAGCGGCCCAGGCGCTGGTGTTCCTGCTCGTCATCGGTGTCATCGGGGGCTGGCTTCTCGCGGGACGGATGCTTGCTCCCCTGACCCGCATCACCAACGCCACCCGCCGCGCGGCGACCGGGTCGCTCTCGCACAGGATCGAGATGGAAGGCCGCCAGGACGAGTTCCGCGAGCTCGCCGACTCCTTCGACACGATGCTCGGGCGCCTCGAGGCCCAGGTCGCCGAGCAGCAGCGGTTCGCCGCGAACGCCTCGCACGAGCTGCGTACGCCGCTGGCGGTCACGCAGACACTCCTCGACCTCGCCCGGAAGGATCCGAGCCGCGACCCCGCCGAGCTCGTCGACCGCCTCTACGCCGTGAACGCCCGGGCGATCGACCTCACGCAGGCACTGCTTCTGCTCAGCCGGGCGGATCAGGGCTCGTTCACCCGAGAGCCCGTCGACCTGTCCCTCCTCGCAGAAGAAGCCACCGAGACGCTCCTTCCCCTCGCGGAACGGCGCGGCATCACCCTCGAGACGTCCGGCGACGTCGCGACGACAGTCGGCTCACCTGCACTGCTGCTGCAGATGACGACGAACCTCGTGCACAACGCGATCGTCCACAACTCCCCCGACCAAGGGAGCGTGCGGGTCACCACCAGCGTCCAGTCGTCGGGCGTGCTGCTCACCGTGGAGAACACCGGCGCGAAGCTCAGCCCGCACCTGGTCGCCACGCTCGCCGAGCCGTTCAGACGCGGCTCCGACCGTGTCCACGACGACCACTCCGGTGTCGGCCTGGGACTGGCGATCGTCGAGCACATCGGCCGTGCGCACGACGGCACCCTCAGCCTCACCGCCCGCCCGGCCGGCGGGCTCTGCGTCACGGTACGGCTCCCCGCCGCACCACCACGACGCGAGAGGTGACGAGGCGTCGACAGCAACGACCAAGGCCGCCGAAGGGATGATCGAGGGAGGACCGTCGAGGCCGAAGCACTGTCAGAGGCGGTACGCAGCTCCACGTCAGGAAGACCGTGAACGACGGGCAGCGGTGGACCACGCTCGCCCAGAGCTACGGCGGGGATCGCCGAGCCAGCCCGCACGAAAATCAACCTTCACACGGTCAGGGACTGGATGAAGTCCTGTCCCCATCGGTGCGCGCGTCGAAGCTCCGCCTCGAGCAGTGGGCCTTGGACTCCCGTGACGTAGAAGCTCGGACCGCGTCGCGCGTCGTTGAATCCTCGCTTCTTGAGCGACTTGTATGCCGCCTTGGAGGCGGTGCCAGGCGTGAAGCGTGTCTTGGTCGAAGTATCGATCGTGACAACCGGGAGGTCGGCGACTGGCTGGAGGACCTCGATCCACTCACGGACTCCCCGCGTGTTGCTCGCGGTTGATCCCTTGGTCCGAGCTTGCTCTCGCGTCCGTGGAGTGGGCAGCGAGAAGTCGTGTGTGGGCGCCGCGACGATCACGGCCTTCAACCCGGCCGGCAGGGTCGCACCCGCATCGCCCGCCGTCACGATCAAGGTCCGGCTTGCCCCGAGGACGTCGGTGAGCCCTTCGGTGATCGCATCCGCGATCGCCGAGGTGTTGCCGAAGTAGGACTCGGTGGCGATGAGGATGCTCACTCCTTGATCCGTTCGGTGGTAGGAAGCCACGCGACCGCGAGGGCTATGGCGCCGAACACGGCCAGAGCAATGCTCACGACGCGCCACGAGAGCGGCAGAATGGGTGTCTCGTGCTCGAAGACGACCGCGGTGAAGATCAACAGTGCACTGCCCACCACGAAGCAGGCCGTGGACCACCACCGCGCCCAACTCGCCCCGCGCCACGTTACTGCGAGGGCGGTCGCCCACCCCAACGCTCCGAGACCGAACACGCTGTACAGGCAGATCCAGGGCACGATCGGGTCGGGGATCTGGCCGTATGGCTCGTAAAGCTCGTGGACGCGTGACGCGACGCTGTCACCGGTCGCCTGGTCGACAGCCATCCAGATCATGGCGACCACCGTGGCGGCCAATCCGAGTCCCAGACAGATTGACAGCGCGACCCTTCGTGACGCCGTGCGTTCTGATGTCATCACAACCCCTTAATTGACAGTCACTATCAGTTGATGGTGACTGTACTGAGCCGCAGAGGTAGTGTCAACTAGTAGTGACTTGCAGTATGATGGGCCAATGGCACCGGGGCTGAGAGAGCGCAAGCGGCGCACGGCGATGGGCCACATCCAGCGAGTCGCCCTCGACCTGTTCGACGAACGCGGCTACCAGCATGTGAGTGTCGAGCAGATCGCCGAGGCAGCAGATGTGTCACCGTCCTCGGTCTACCGCTACTTCGGCACCAAGGAAGGGCTCGTCCTCGCCGACGACTTCGACGCCCTGAGCGACGTCGAACTTGCCGCGGTTATCGACCCCGATGACCTGGTCAGCACCGTACGAACCGTTGTTGCACGGTTCGAGCCAGGCCCAGACCAACAAAACCCCGACGACAGCCTTGCACGACGACGTATTCGCTACTTCTTCGACGAACCAGCGGTCCGCAAGGCCTCTTACGAGACTCTGGCCAACGCTGTCGAACGGATTGCTCCGATCCTGACCGCGTCCGGTGGCCTCACCACCTCGGAAGCTCGCGTCGTGTCCTCTGCCTTGGTCTTCGGCTACTTCTCAGCACTTGAGCAGTGGCACCGCGACCCGGCCGGCCGGCCGATCGCCGATGTCCTCGAGGCCGCTCTCGGAGCGCTACGCCGCCTCTAACCCGAAGGCGGGCACCGTGGTCAGCGGAGGATGCGCCTTCGCTGACCACCGTGCCCGGCGCCCTCAGTAGCCGAGCCCGTGGCCGAACGGGAACAGCACCCCGGTGCCGTCCGCGCGCGGGATCGAGACCGGCAGCTTGCCGGTCGGGTTGACCTCACCGAACAGCACCCGTACGAGCGACTCGAGCTGGCCCACGGTGTAGCCGTAGGTGTCGAGCACGGTCGCGGCCTCCGGGAACGACGCGACGTCGTACGGGTTGCGCATCGCCGCGACGACGACCGGCTTCCCAGTCGCCAGCAACGCCCGTACGAGCGCCGTCTGCGCCACTGCTGCGGGGGTCGGCTGCCCGGTGTCCGCGTTGATGGCGTAGGCGTTATTGGTCGACACGACCACGAGATCGGAGTTCTGCGCGGCGGCGACGGCATTGGCGATCGCCGTTGCCGACGGTGTCGTGCCGGACTCGAGGACCTGCGTCGTCGCGCCTCGCGCGCCCATCGCGTTCGCGATGCCCTGCGTGGTCCCGACGCCCCACCCGGCGACGAGGACGCGGCGCGGACCGGCCGTCAGCGGAAGCAGCCCGGCGTCGTTCTTGACCAGCGTCGTGGTGCGGTTGGTGATCGCCTGGGCGTCGGCCAGGTGCTGCGGCGCACCCACGACCTGCGTCGCGGCGGCCGGGTCGACGAACGGGTCGCGGAAGATGCCCTCGCGGTGCTTGTGCAGCAGGATCCGATAGACCGACTCGTCGAGCCGCTTCTTGCTGATCTCACCGCTACGGACCGCGTCGAGCACCGCCCCGTACGCCACGTCCATCTGCGGCGGGACGAGCAGCTGGTCGGCGCCGGCGAGGAAGGCCCGGACTGGCGCGACGTCCGGCGGGTAGGTCGACGTCGCGCCCTGCATGTCGAGCGCGTCGGTGACGACCAGGCCGTCGAATCCGAGATCGTCGCGCAACAGCCCGGTGAGGATCTTGTGCGACATCGTCGCCGGCACGCCGGGATCGATCGCCGGCAGGACGACGTGGGCGGTCATGATCGTGTCGATGCCAGCGGCGATCGCCGCACGGAACGGCGGCAGGTCGATCGCCTCCATCTCGGCGCGCGTGTGGGTCACCTCGGGGAGCCCGAAGTGGCTGTCCTTCCCGGTGTCACCGTGGCCGGGGAAGTGCTTCGCGACGGCCGACACCCCGCCGGCGCGGTAGCCCCGGACCTGCGCCGCGACCAGATCGGACACGAGCGCTGGGTCGGAGCCGATCGACCGGATCCCGATGACCGGGTTGTTGGGGTTGACGTTGACGTCGGCCACCGGCGCGTAGTCCTGCGTCACGCCGACCGCGTCGAGCTCGGTGCCGATGACCTGCGCTGACCGCTTTGCGTCTGCCGCCGAACGACCAGCACCCAGCGCCATGTTGCCGGGCATCTGCGTCGCGGGAGCACCGAAGCGCGCCACGAGCGCGCCGCCCTCCTGGTCGACCGAGATCTGCAGCGGGATGCGACGCGGCTGCGCGAGCGCAGCGGCCTGCAGACCGTTGGACAGTGTCGCGACCTGGGCCGGGTCGCCGATGTTGTCATCGTTGTTGCGTGTCGTGTAGTAGATGACGCCGCCGGGTCGGTACTTCGCGACAGCCTGGGCCGGGGTGTCGACTCCATACATCCGCTGGTTGATCGCCTTCGCCGCGTCGCTCGGTGTGTTCGCGTCGCGGCCGGCTACCTCGATGACGAAGAGCTGGCCGACCTTCTCCTCGAGAGTCATGTGCCGGAGCTGGGAGATGATCTTGCCCCGGTACGGCGCATCACCGGAGTGCCCTGGGCCGCCGGCCGTGGCAGCGGGTGGGCCGAACGCCGCGGCCAGCACCAGGGCCAGGCCGAGGATCAAGAGCCGGAGCGGCGTCCGGCTCTCGCGGATGGATGCTGACCGACCGAACATGAGCGCCTCCGGGAGTGGCCGTTCGTGTGATGCGGATCACACGAACAGTAGCGCTTGACGTTCCAGAAAGCACTACCTCAGATTCACAGTTACGTACCGGATCATCCCCATGCGATACACACGCCTCGGCGCAGCCTCAGCGCGCAGCCAGCGCCCGTCCGGCAGACAGAGCCGCGTCCTCAGCCTCCTTCTTCATCAGCGCCGCCGGCTCGAGGAACGCGTCGAGTGCCGGGTTGACGCCGACGAGAGTGAACTCGCGCTCGACGACGGTCAGGTCCGCCTGCCAGACATCGGCGACGATGCGACGGAGGTAGTCGAGGTTGTGGTCCCACCCCTCCTTCGGCGTGCCCGGTCCGTACGCCCCACCGCGGGTGGTGACGAGCACCGTCGGCGTGCCCGCGAGCAGCGGCTCGCCCTGCTCCCCGCCGGCGAGGGCCAGATCGATCCATGCCTTCACGTGCTGGGACACGCCCCAGTTGTAGAGCGGGAGCGCGAGCACGGCCAGCTCGGCACGGCGCAGCTCGTCGGCAACCTCACCCGCGAGAGCGACTGCGGCCTGCTGCTCGGGCGTACGATCCTCGGCTGCGGTGAACGCTGCGCCGATCGCCGTCGGCCAGGCGTCGGCGGGCAATGGATCGGCGGCGAGGTGGCGGGACACGACAGGCACGTCGGGACGGGCCGCGGTGAGCTCGGACATGACCAGGTCGGCGAGCGCGCTGCTCGCGGAGTGCGGGCCTTGGATGCTCGAGTCGACACGAAGGACGGACATGGCTTCTCCTTGGGAGGGGACAGCAGAAGGGTCGAACTTGAATGTTCAAGTCAGACCGTAATGCAATCGAGTTGAATGTTCAAGTCACGCGGATAGGATCGCATCATGGCCCCTCGCACCAACGCCTCAGACGACTCCGACGTCCCCTGGCTCACACCCGACCAGATCAAGGACTGGGCCTCGGCGATGGCGCTGTTCACCACGCTGCCGTCCGCCTTGGACGCACAGCTCAAGCGTGACGCGGGGCTGAACCTGTTCGAATACCACGTGCTTGTGCACCTCAACGCCTCTCCCACCGGCATGGTCGCGATGAGCGACCTCGCGCACCTCGCCCAAGGGTCGATCTCGCGCCTGTCGCACGCGGTCGGCCGCCTCGAACGCGCGGGCCTCGTACGCCGGGGGGCCTGCAACGAAGCCGGCCGTCGTACGGGGGCGGTCCTCACCGACGCGGGCCGCGAGAAGCTCGTGGCCGCGGCGCCCGGCCATGTCCGCGAGGTCCGCCGCCTGGTCATCGACACCCTGGACCCCTCTCAGCTCGAGGCGCTCGGTGACGCCGCGCGGACGATCGTCGCGGCCACCGCTCCCGAGTTCGCGGCCGTGATCGACCGCGCCCCTACGGGCTGACCGAGCGGTCCTCGTCGGCTCGTGAGCGCGAGGCCTCAGCGCGCGATGCCGGCCCCTCGCCGTTCCGGCTCCCGACGACCGTCGCCGCGGCAGCCAGCGCGAGCGCGAGTCCCGCGATCGTCAAGGCAGTCTGCCCCGACGCCGGCGGTTCGGGGTTTCCGGTGGCAACAGCAAGCACGCTGTAGACGACGGCTGACGCCGCGCAGCGCACGGCGAGCGCACGTCGCGCGGTCGTGCGGATGACGTCGAGGCGGGACACGAAGGTTGCGCCCACCAGGCTGAGCGCCGGGGTCACGCTCGTGGCTAGACTGCCGCCGTGCTCTCGTGGCGTTCGAAGAACTCGTTCCTGTCGATCTGTTCCGAGAGCTCGGTGCTGTCCATCGGGAGCATCGGATCGATCGCCTCGATCGGATCGATCGGTTCGGTCCTGTCTGCCGGGTCGATCGGATCCGTGATGTCGGCCATGTCGATGCTCTCGCACCAGAGCAACTGCTCCATCCTGTGTCGGCAGAGCAACTGCTCGATCCTCAGCGACCAGAGCAGCACCTCGATCCTCAGCCGGCGCAAGAACAGGTCGGTGCTGAACCGCCGACACTCTCGCTCGACGGGCTGACCCGCGACTCAGCCGCTGGTCGCGATCCCGGTCTCGCCGTCGTGGTCGCCGCGGACCCACGCGATGTGGCGAGCGGCGGAGTACGCGAGCACCGCCTTCGCGTCGCCGTCGATCGGGTTGCCGAAGTTGCCGATGATGCGGTCGAAGTCGAGCGTCGCGAGCCGGTCCGCGATCGCTTGAACGACGGCGGCTGACAGCGGGATCTTGTTCGGATAGCTGCGCAGGAAGCCCAGCGACGCACGGTCGGGGTTCGGGAACACGGTGTCGCCGCTGAGCAGGAGGCCTCGCCCGGTGGAGTCGTCGGCCCAGAGCGCGACCGCGGATCCCGCGAAGTGGCCCCCGATGCGGTGCAGGCTCAGGCCGGGTGCGAGCTCGACGTCGTCCTCCCACACCGCGATGCGCTCCGTACGACGGCCGATCCACTCCGCGTCCGACGCGCACACGAGCACGGGCGCGTCGAGAGCGTCGCCCCACGCGGTCTGGACGCCGAACATGTGCGGGTGGCTCGCGGCGACCGCCAGCACGGGACCACGGTCGAGGATCCGCGCGGCGGTCTCGTCGTCGACGTAGCCGGGCGGGTCCCAGAGCAGCGAGCCCTGTGCCGTCGTCACGAGCTGGGAGGTCTGACCGATCCCGACCGTCGGCTTCGCCCTGATCTCCGCGCGGCCCGGCTCGCGGTCGGCGACGACCAGCTGCTGGCCGGCGGCGGCAAGGTCCGCGATCGTGGTCCAGCGCTGCCCGTCCGCCGGCACCCACTGACGCTCGTCCGCGCAGATCGGGCACACCTCCGGCAGAGGCTCGCTGAACTCGACGCCGCACGTGGCACAGATCCGCATCGCTCCCCCTCGTGGGTGCTCGTCGCTCGACCCGCACACCGTACGACAACGGTGGGGCCGCTCGCGGGCTCGCGGCGCTCACGAGAACCTTCCCTACAGTGGGGCGTGGATGATCCGTCCGAGAGGAGCACCATGGCGCTCGTACTGGTGACCGGCGCGTCGACGGGCCTGGGCCTCGCGACCGCGACGACCCTCGCCGCCGATGGCCACGACGTCGTCCTCCACGCCCGCAACGCCGGGCGCCTCGACGACGCGAGCGTCCTCGAGCAGATGTATGGCGTGGTCTATGGCGACCTGTCCCAGCACGACGAGACGGTGCAGGTCGCCCAGCAGGCGAACGCGATCGGAGCGTTCGACGCGGTCATCCACAATGCCGGCGTGATGCGCAGCCGCGACGCGCTCGCCGTGAACGTCGTCGCGCCGTTCGTCCTCACCGCGGTGATGTCGCCACCGGGTCGCGCGATCTTCCTGAGCAGCGGGATGCACCTGTCGGGATCACCACGCCGTCTCGCGCCCGACTTTTCCGACCCCGCCCGCACCTCGTACGAGGACAGCAAGCTCTTCATCACCGCCTTCGCGCTGGCCCTGGCCCGCCTCCGGCCCCAGACGCGGACGCACGTGGTGGACCCCGGCTGGGTCCCGACCCGGATGGGCGGGCCGTCAGCGCCGGACGATCTCGACGAGGGGCACGCGACCCAGGAGTGGCTCGCGACCGCCGACGAGGACGCGATCGATCCGCCGACCGGCGCATACTGGTATCACCGGACCACGCGCGCACCTCATCCCGCCGCGGCAGACCCCGGCTTCCAGGACGCGGTCGTCCGTGCTCTCGAGGCCCACACGGGCCTCGAGCTCACCGCCTGAGCGCCGCCGTCACCCTCGCGAGACGCGCAGCATCTCCTCGCGCGGGACGACCTTGACGCGCTCGCGCCCGACGGCCTCGCCCAGCGCCAGCTCGTGCGCGTCCAGGCGATCCCACCCCTCCCCCGTGGTGAACTCGACACCGCGGTCGGTGAGGTGCTCGACGATCGCGGCCGGGTCGTCGTACGAAGGCAGCTCGAGGCCGTCGAGATCGGCGAGGAGGTTCGTGATCGTCTCGTTCGCGTCGGACTTGGTGTGCCCGATCAGGCCGACGGGTCCGCGCTTGACCCACCCCGTGACGTACACGCCGGGCATCGGAGTGCCGTCGACCTCGAGCACACGTCCCGCGTCGTTCGTGATGACGCCGGCGTCGTGGTCGAACGGGACGTCGGGCACGTGCGTGGAGAGGTAGCCGACCGCGCGATAGACGGCCTGGACCTCGGTGTCGGTGAAGTCGCCGGTGCCGTGCGCGACGCCGTCGCCCCGCATCTCCGTACGCTCCGTCCGCAGCCCCTCGACGCGGTCGGTGCCGAGCACCTCGACGGGCGCCTGGCACATGTGGAGGTGGATGCGTCGCGGGGCACCGGTGGGCTCGGCCTCGAGGTACTTGAGCAGGGTGTTGACGACCAGGCGCGTGCCCTTGCTCTTGGCGATCGCCTCCTGGCCGGCGTCGTCGATCTCGAAGCCTTCGGGGTGCACGATCACGTCGACCGACGGCGAGTGCGACAGCTCGCGCAGCTCCATCGGCGAGAACTTGATCTGCGCCGGACCGCGCCGCGCGAAGACGTGGACGTCCTTCACGTTGCTCGCGGCGAGCCCCTGATAGACGTTGTCGGCGATCTCGGTCGTCAGCTGCTCGTCCGCAGGCTTGGCGAGCATCCGCGCCACGTCGAGCGCGACGTTGCCGGCGCCGATGACGGCGACGCTCTCGGCATCCATGGGCCAGTCGCGCGGGACGTCGGGGTGGCCGGCGTACCAGGACACGAAGTCCGCGGCGCCGTAGCTGCCCGGCAGGTCGATCCCGGGGACGTCCAGCGGACGGTCGGCGATCGCGCCGGTCGCGAAGATGACCGCGTGGTAGTGCTGCTGCAGCTCCTTGAGCGACACGTCGACGCCGTACTCGACGTTGCCGAAGAACCGGACGCGGTCACCCCCGAGGACGCGCCGCAGAGCCTTGATGATCTCCTTGATGCGTGGGTGGTCCGGCGCGACGCCGTAGCGGACCAGCCCGTACGGGGCGGGGAGTCGATCGAACACGTCGACCTGAGCCGCTTCGTGCTGCTTGGTCAGGATGTCCGCGGCGTAGATTCCGGCAGGTCCGGCGCCGATGACCGCGACGCGCAGGGGACGCATCCGAGATCCTCTCAGTGGTAAGGCTAGGCGCTCCTAACCTACCTTCCGACGCGCGGCCCTCCCCCGCCGGGACGGGAGACGCTGGTCACGGTTGGTGCGGGCAACCTGGGCCGATCGGTGGCGGGCATCAACAGCGAACGGGAGCTCCGCACCCGCAGCGGTGCACCCATTCCCGGCCTTCAAGGACGAGGCGAGGCACGTTGCATTAGCCAGCTTCGCGCCAGCGTTCGAGTGAGCTTGATCCGCCCGACTGAGGCAGTCATATCGCCCACTATGACGCAACCCGAGGACCTCTGGATCTACGAGCCGGCGCAGTTCGGTCGACGTAACCGAAGCGGGTACCGGCCGGTAATGACGCCGACTGGCACCCAAACCGTCAGGAAGATCGAACTTTCGGTCGCTTCGTCCTGCACGACTGTCAGTGGCGAGTGACATACCTTGTTGCCATGGCGGACGGTAGCGGCATCGAGTGGACGGAAGCCACGTGGAACCCCACGACAGGTTGCGATCGGATCAGCCCGGGGTGCGATAACTGCTACGCGCTCACGCTGGCGAAGCGGCTGAAGGCCATGGGTAACCCGAAGTACCAAGAGGACGGCGACCCGCGCACCAGCGGGCCGGGCTTCGCGATTGCCGAGCACCCGTCGGCCCTGGACATCCCACGTCGGTGGGCCTCGCCGCGCGTTATCTTCGTCAACAGCATGTCCGACCTGTTTCACGCCCGCGTGTCGTCGTCGTTCATTCGCGACGTCTTCCAAGTCATGGAGGACACACCCCGGCACACCTACCAGCTACTTACCAAGCGTCCTCGCCGGGCGGCGCGCCTGGCCGAGGAGCTTCCGTGGCCGAGCAACGTCTGGCTCGGCGTCAGTGTCGAGACGTCGGATCAGCTGTGGCGGCTCGAGGACCTGCGCCGTGTCCCTGCCGCGACTCGGTTCGTGTCCGCTGAGCCGCTGCTGGGGTCGCTCGCCGGGCTGGACCTCACCGGCATGCACTGGCTGATCGCGGGCGGTGAGAGCGGGCCGAATCACCGTCCGCTGAATCCGACGTGGGTGCGGGAACTCCGCGACGAGTGCAGCGATCAGAGTGTCGCATTCTTCTTCAAGCAGTGGGGCGGGCGTACGCCGAAGAGCAACGGGCGTGAGCTCGATGGGCGCCTCTGGGACGAGATGCCGGTTCCTACGCGGGCGTGATCGTGAGCGTCAGCATGTCCTTGACGCGCACCGTTTGAGTCGTGGTCTTGCCCTCGTCGCGGACCTTGTTGATCGCCGCGCGCAGGTGCAGGGTGCGGACCACGCCGACGAGGTCGTCGCCGAGAATCTCCTCGGCGCGGTCGATGATGCGGAAGGCCTCGCCCTTGGCCAGCTCGGTCGTCAGCCGGGCGGCGAGCGTGTCGACCCACTGCTTCTTGAGGAGCTCCTCCTGGGCCTTCCAGTCCTTCAGCCAGGCGTCGTTCTCCTCGAAGATCGTGCCCTCGGCGGCCACCTTGGCGTGGTACTTGCGCCACTCCTGAAGGCCGAGCGATGCCGACTCACCGAACGCGAGCATCCCGTCGATGTGCCGCGTCGCGAACACGAGGTAGTACAGCGGTTTGAGATCTGCGCGAGGCCGGACGTCGATCACCCAGGTGCCAGCGCCACCAGCGCGCTCCCGGAGCTTCTCGGCGTACCCGGCGACGACGGCCTCCTCGGCCGCGGTCTTGTCGTCCTCGGATGCCTGGTTGTTGGGGTACTTCTCCAGCCACACGGCGCGCCACCAGTCGCCGCCGCACACGGCGTCCATGCGCTTGAGGGAAGCCTCGATCGGCTTGTCGCTCGTCAGGTGACCGGCGAAACGCCGGATGTGCGCGGTGAGGTTGATGAGAGCCTCGGTGGCGGGGGCGCCGTACCCGCTGGGTCGGTCGAAGATACTCGCCACCTCCTCCAGCGGGATGACCAGCCCGCACGGGTCCAGGTACACGAACAGCGGGATGCCCTCGCACAGCTTCAACAGCCTCGGGAGGTGGTGCGATACGTCGCCGTCGGTCACGGTGATCTTGAGGCCGTCGCCCTCCTTGGCGACCACCTCGCGCAGCTTGGCCGCGAACTCGTCCTTCTCTTCCACGAAGTGCAGCTCGACGGTGCGGGGTGTCGATACGTGCTTCTGGGCGTGCCGGATCAGCATCGCGCCGGAGCCCTCGGCGTCATCGTCGTACCTGCCCGGCCCGGCGTAGCCGTCGATGAAGGCCACCCGGTGGTCGGTTGACCACTTGCCGGTCTTGCCGATGAACGGCCCGGCGTATGAGTCGATGAGGGCGTGCTTCAGCACCGCCGCCGACTTCTTGCTCTTGTGGAACTTGCTGGTGTCGCTGGACAAATCCTCGCCCCCGGATAACGAACATCAGAGGTGGTCAGACTATGTGAGGTTGCCCACGGTGGGGGGTGTAACGCGTCGCGGCGGATCGGTTCCTGCCGGTCGCTCCTAGGCGTCGTGCTCCTCGGAGCTATCCGCCACGCCAGCTGGCGACCCGGCCGCGATCAGGGTCAGCATCCACTGAATCGCGGACAGCAGCCCGAGTGCGCTGACGCAGCACAGGTCGTCACCGAGCGGGGCGCCTCTCCGCGTTGTTGGGAAACGCCCAGCCATCCATGCCAGGTCGAGGCGGGCGACCAGGGCGTCCTCCCAAGCTGCTGACTCAACCCGCGGGCCTTGCACCGACCGGTCAAGCTCGAGAAGTTGCGCGAGATCGTGGCCGCTGGCTCCTTGGGGCCAGTTGGCGTGGTGGTCAAGGAGCGCGGTCTTCAACGCGAGCTCGAGCAGGTGAGACGCAGCAAACAGCAGCGGCCGCCCGATGAACCAACCGCCCATCTCACCGTCCTCACCTTCCCGCGTGGCCAAGTCGTGCGCCTGTCGGGCGAGGAGACTGAACGCCTCGAGATGCTGGTTCAACATTTCGGCCCAGCGGGCGACGTCATCGGTGAAGCTAGGCCACCGCAATGACATGCAGCAACTGTCGTCGGCGTGCACCGAGTCGTCGTCCTCAGCGCCGTCCCTGTCGAAGAAGACGTTGGCGAGGTTCGGCAGCCCGGTCATGGTTGGAAGGTAGCTCTCCGGTGTGTCACGTCGCGGAGGCGGTGACCAGAACGTCGACGACGTCGGCGACGTTGTCGAGCAGGATAGTGTTGTAGCGGCGGTCGACCTTGCCTTGCCGCAACCGGTGCACCCACTGCTTCTCGGTCACGACGACGTCGCAGTACACAGCCGGTACGGGCAGCGCGACGACATCGGCGAAATCGTTCGGCTCCCACTTCTGCTGGGTCTGCCGGTGCTTCGCGGACCGCATCACGTTCGTGACGTACCTGGTGGGCAGGTCGTCGATGAACGACATCAGCCCGCCGACAGTGATCCCGTCCATGAACTCCTCGTACGTCATCCCGATGCGGCCGAGCGCGTCGGAGACCGCTGGGCGGATGTCGCCGAAGTCGGTGGCGCGGACCGCGACATCAATAGCGTTGCCAGTGAGTCCGTTGGCCGCGATCGCGGCCGCGACCATCTTCTCGAACTCGACGAACCGCTGAGCGTGATCGGAGTCTGAGTGGGCGAAGCCGCGGGCGCGGTACGTGTCAGGACCGGCACGAAGCAGCGCTTCCTCGACCGACTGGTCGACGAGCTCGCTCAACTGCGAGCTCAGGCCAGGTGGTAGCGACGCTCCGCCGCCGGGCAGGGCAGACAGGTCGAGTTCCGGCCAGTCGAGGCGACCCTCGCCGATCTGGCGCATCCCGATGCCGAACTCCTGCACCTGACGCGGATGCTCGGGTCTCCCGAATAGCCGCTGGAGAGCGAGGTCGATCTCGCGATCGAGCAGCGGGAAGGGCAACGCCATCGTGTGTTGCTTCGACAGCTCCAACATCGTGTCGACGACGTCGTCACGGGAGCGGTCATCTCGGCGCTTGCTGGTCTCCCAGTACCGGTATATGTCGAGCGGGAACGACACCGCCCCGGCCGCGACGCCCGCCCGGGCGAGGGTGAGAGCGTCGGTGAACTGTCGGCCGAGCTGGTGGCCGGTCGCGGCCCGCGCAAGGTCAACCCACTTGTTCTGATCGAGGTAGATGCGGAGCACATGCTTATCTTCTCGGGGGCCGCAACTCGGCTCCACCGGGTTTCACCGTGGCCTCACCGGGTGGGCGGGATCGGGCGCAGCGGCTGGCCCTCACCCATAACGCCGCGTACCGTCCGGTCGCGACATAGCACCGCGAGCCGGAAGCGTGGATCTGCCGATGAGCGGTCAGGGCCTGTAGTCCTCGAACTCCCAATAGCCCAGACGTCCGAGGAGTTCGCCGATCCCACCCCATGTGTCTGCCTGGACCACGTCGACCCGCTTGGTCAGCCACGCCTGACGTGCGTTCCTATCGAAGGTCTCGAAGTCCACGACGACGTGGTGGCGTGCGTCGTAGAACCCTGCTCGCGCCTTGCCTGCGAGCCACTCCGGCGAGCACACCGTGACATCGAACGACTCCTCACCGGGTGTGTCAGGCGGTCCTACGATCATCCGGGCGAGCAGTGAGAACTCGGCGGGGTCGCCGGACAATGTGGACGGGTCCGGCTCCAGTTCTAGGCTCTTCAAAACGGCTCGCATGCCTCCGATCCTGCCGTAAGAGACGCACTCTCACGCCGCGATCCCGGTGCTTCGAAGCTGTGTCGATCCGCCGCGAAGGTCGCTCGCACGCTTGGTGCGGGGCTCCCTCATGCCGCCCGATCGAACGTCAGGTGCGTGACGCCGCTCGGTGAGGACGTGGACTCGATCCGGTAGTCCTCCTCGAGCCCCTCCAGCCCGTCCCACAGCCGCACGCCCCGTCCGAGCAGGATCGGGACCACCACCGTGTGCATGTGGTCGACGAGCCCGGCGGCGAGGAAGTCGCGGGTCACCGTAGGACCGCCGCCAATGCGTACGTCCTTGCCGCCCGCAGCTTCCTTCGCTGTCTTGAGCGCCTCAGCAGGCGAGGCGTCAAGGAAGTGGAAGGTCGTCCCGCCCTCCATCTCGATCGACGGCCGCGGGTGATGCGTCAGCACGAACACCGGCGTGTGGAACGGCGGGTTCGGACCCCACGCGCCCTTCCAGTCCGGGTCCTCGTGCCATCCGGGATGCCCCCACTTGCCGGCGCCCATGATCTCGGCGCCGATGCCGGGCTCGTGCTGCTGCGCGAAGGCGTCGTCGACACCACCGGAGCCGGCGGGATCCCACAACCGAGTGGCGAACATCCACTGGTGGAGCCGGTCCCCCGCGTGACCGAAGTGCGCGTCGGCGCTCTGGCCCTCGCCCGTGCCGAAGCCGTCGAGCGAGATCGCGAAGTTGTGGACGCGTACGTGAGACATGGCTACTCCTTCACCGGTACGTAGGTCAGATGGGTGACCGACTTCGAGGCCCGCGACTTCACCTGCTCGAGCGCCAGCGGCGGCACGCCTTCGAACAGCCGCGCGCCCGCGCCGAGTGTGAGCGGGACGTTGTGCAGCCGCAGCTCGTCGACCAGGCCGGCGGCGAGGTACTGGTTGATCGTGTCCGCGCCACCCAGGATCGACACGTCACCGTCGCCGGCCGCCTCACGCGCCTGCGCGAGCGCGGACTCGATCCCCGAGGTGACGAAGTGGTACGCCGGGGCGTGGAAGACCGGGTCGTCGCCCCACCACCCGTTCCAAGGCCGGTCCCACTCGCCCCGTACAGGTCCGAACATGTTGCGGCCCATGATCACCGCCGAGTACGCGGCCAGCTCGTCGACCTCGGCCCGGTTCGCCTCGGGGTCGTCGAACATCCAGGCGTGCAGCTTGCCGCCGGATCCGTCGCCACCGTCGTCGCCGAACGGGCGCTCCTCGGTCTGGTTCAGCCCAGCCGCATACCCGTCGACCGAGATCGTGATGTTGCCGATCACCTTGCCCGTCGGTGGAGTCATGCACTTCAGCATCGCGCGGCGCTGCCATGACGTCTAATGCCAATCACGCCCAAATCGCATTAACATCGTTGATCGATGCTCAACATCGTCCATCTCAAGGTGCTGGCCGCGGTCGCGCGCTGCGGCTCGGTGACGGAGGCCGCCCGCGAGCTGCACTACTCCCAGCCGTCGGTGAGCCACCACCTGTCCCGCCTCGAGTCGGCCACCGGCGTCAAGCTCGTCCAGCGTGTCGGTCGTGGCATCCGGCTGACTCCCGAAGGGAAGCTCCTCGCCGCGCGTGCTGCCGAGATCCTCGGCCGGGTCGATGCCGCGACCAACGAGCTGGCCGCGCACGTCGGGTTGCAGGCGGGGCGCGTACGACTGGCCGCCAATGCCTCCACGCTGAGCACGATCGTGCCGCGCGCGGCGTTGTCCTTGGCCGAGAACCACCCGGGTCTCGAGCTGAGCCTGTTCGATCGGCATCCCGTCGAGGCCCTGGAGATGCTGCGGCACGGCGAGGTCGACGTCGCTCTCGTCTTCCGTCACGCAGGCGCTCCGCCCCTCGCGGAGGGAGCCCGCCTCGTCCATCTCGCCGACGACCCGATCTACCTCATCAGCGGGCAGGCCGACGACAGCCTCGCGAACCACCACGACTCCGGATGGATCGGCGGCTGCGACCGGTGTCAGGAGGAGCTGAGTGCGGTGTGCCGACGGCATGGCTTCAGCCCACGCATCGCCTCGTACAGCGACGACATCGTCGTCGTCCAGGCCCTCGTCGCCGCCGGCGCCGGTGTCACCACGCTGCCCGGCCTCGCACTCCAAGCCCACCGACGGCCCGACATCCACACCGCCGAGCTCGTCGGGTCCCAGCGCGAGGTGTACGCCGCCACGTACGGCGACCCGCCCGATCCGCCCGCCGTCACCGCCGTCCTGGCCGCACTCACCGACGCAGCGGCACAGGCGACAGCGCTCTGACATGAGCTCGCCGCCGACCGTACGCCCGGCGCGGGCGGCGGACGCCGCGCTGATGGCGCGCGTGAACGTACGGTCCTGGCGGGAGACGTACCGGGGCCTCATGGCCGACGACGTGCTCGACGACCCCGGCCTCGAGGCCACGCGCGAGCGGTTCTGGACGTCCGCCCTCACCGACCCGCGCTTTCGCGAGAACCGCGTGGCTGTCGCCGAGCGCGACGGCGAGCTGGTCGGCATCGCCATGTCAGGACCGCCGCTGGACGACGAGACGCCGTGGACACGACAGCTGTATGTGCTTTATGTTCACGCAGCCGACCACGGCACCGGCGCGGGCTCGGCGCTTCTCGACGCCGTCGTCGACCCCGACGAGCCGGTGGCGCTGTGGGTCGCCGACCCGAACCCTCGCGCCCAGGCGTTCTACCGCAAGCACGGCTTTGTGGCCGACGGGGCCAGCCAGGTCGATGACGGCGTGCGGGAGATCCGCATGGTCCGCAGCGCGAAGCCCAAGCATTAACCCGCTCGTGGCCGGATCCGGTCATAGTCGTTGACCGCACGCGTGCCGACCCCGAGTGTGTGGCGAGGGATTGAACCGTTTCATCCGAGGCGGAACTCCTGGCACGAAGGGTGTGGCGACGTGACGAAGAGACGAGCTCCAGGAATCGCGATCGCCGTGTTGACGGCGTTCACGCTGTCCCTCGGTGTCATGCAGGCGACAGCAGCTCCCCCGGCCCCGGCCGCCGGTGTCCCGCACGGCGCACACCCCCGCGGCATGCAGGTCGAGCGCCTGACCACAGAGCACGCCGTCGACCCCCTCGGCATCGACGTCGCGCACCCGCGGCTGAGCTGGATCCTGAGCTCGCCGGACCGCGGCGCCCGCCAGTCCGCGTACCAGGTCGTCGTGTCACGCGAGCGCGACGGCCGCCGTCCCGTGTGGGACAGCGGCAAGGTGCGCTCGACGCGGTCGTACGACGTCGCGTACGCAGGCCGCGCCCTGGAGTCGCGGACGCGCTACACGTGGCAGGTGCGTGTCTGGGACGAGAACGGCCGTGTCTCCGGGTGGAGCAAGCGGGCGACGTTCGAGACCGCCTTCGTCGACGACGCGGAGTTCGCCGGCGAGTGGATCGGCTCGCCGAACCGACGGCCCGAGGCATCGCTCGACGGGTCCGGCTGGATCTGGGGCGACGGCGCCGGAGCAAGCGGGAACGCGAGAGCCGGCGACCACTTCTTCCGTACCGAGGTCGAGATTCCTGCCGGAGCAGACATCGTCTCCGCACAGCTGCAGGTGACCGCCGACGACTACTTCGCCCTCTTCGTCAACGGCTCCGAGGCGCTCAGCTCGCCGACGCAGGGCGAGGCGTGGCGGACCGTGCGGGTCACTGATCTGGCCAGCGACCTTCACACCGGGAAGAACGTCCTCGCCGTCCGCGTGACCAACAGTGCCCAGGGCTTCGCCGGGCTGCTCGGCAAGCTGCGGATCGAGCTGGCCGACGGCACAGTGATCGACGCCGTCACCGACGACTCCTGGCGTGCGAGCGGAGCGACGACCCCCGGATGGGAGCAGCCGGGCTTCGATGACTCCGGCTGGTCCGCCGCGGTCGTCGGCGCCCCGTACGGGGGTGGTCCGTGGGGAAAGAACGTCAACGTCCCCTCGCCGCCGGAGGCTCTCGTACGCAAGGACTTCGACGTCGCCACGTCAGGCAAGAAGGCCAAGAAGATCGCCTCGGCCCGCGCCTACGTCACTGGGCTGGGCTACTACAAGCTCTTCCTGAACGGCCAGCGCGTCGGCGATCACGAGCTCGACCCCGGCTTCACCGTCTACGACAAGACGACCCTGTACGCCACGTACGACGTGACGAAGGCGCTGCGGTCCGGGGAGAACGTCCTCGGAGTGAGTCTGGGACGCGGCTACTTCGGCCAGACCTTCCCGGACGACTGGGCGGGTGAGCCGTGGCACGACGACACGAAGCTCAAGCTCGAGCTCGACATCGCGT
The DNA here is from genome assembly GCF_011751845.1 of Mumia sp. ZJ430. Taxonomy (NCBI): domain Bacteria; kingdom Bacillati; phylum Actinomycetota; class Actinomycetes; order Propionibacteriales; family Nocardioidaceae; genus Mumia; species Mumia sp. ZJ430. The sequence goes on from NZ_JAAHFK010000002.1 coordinate 965,386, forward strand.
ACGTCGACGGGACGACGCAGCAGGTCGTGAGCGATCGCACCTGGAGCACGGCCGAGGGTCCCACGACGTCCGACTCGGTCTGGATGGGTGAGAGCTACGACGCCCGGCTCGAGCAGCCGGGATGGAACGCGCCGGGGTTCGACGACTCCTCGTGGCGGTCAGCGGTCGCCGTAGCCAGCCCCGGCAAGGACGTCGCGCTCCGCTCACAGCAGTTCCCCGCCATCGAGGTCACCGACCAGCTCGAGCACACCGCGACGAGCGTGCCGCGAACCGGGACCACCGTGTACGACTTCGCGAGTCCCACGGCCGGCTGGGCGAAGCTCACGGTGGACGGGCCCGCAGGCGCCACCGTCACGGTCAGCTACGGCGAGAAGCTCAAGGCGGACGGCACCGTCGACAGCAACCTCGGGTTCTTCGACGGGCAGACCTACCGCTACACGCTCAAGGGCGGCGGGCCGGAGTCGTACCAGCCGAGCTACAGCTATGCAGGCTTCCGGTACGTCCAGGTCACCGCACCCGAGGGCGTGACGATCCGCGGCGTGGACGGGATGCGTGTGCACACCGCGGTCGAGCGCACCGGTGGTTTCGGAAGCTCGGACAACCTCTTGAACCGCTACCACGAGGCGCAGGCGAACACGATCCTGAACAACCTGCACTCGATCCCCACGGACACGCCCATGTACGAGAAGCGTGCCTACACCGCGGACGCGTACCTCACCGCCGACTCCGCCATCGCCGGCTTCGACATGCAGAGCTTCTACGAGAGCTGGGTGCGCACGCATCGCGACGACCAGTTGCCCGACGGCACCTTCGGCGCCACGGTGCCCGGATCGGCGGGGTCGAAGGAGCAGTCCGTGGACCCGCTCTGGTCGTCGAGCTATGTGCTGATGACATGGAACCTGTACTGGTACTACGGCAACACCCGTGCGCTGGAGGACAACTACGCAGGCATGAAGAAGTGGCTGGACCACTACGAGGCGACGATCGGCGCGACCGGCAACGTCTACACCGGGTTCAGCTTCGGCGACTGGCTCGACCCGACCCCGGGCGCGGGAGCGGGTACGCGACTGCCGGCGACCGCCTACCTTCACAGGACCGCGACCCTCATGGCGAAGATCGCCACCGTGCTGGGCAAGAAGGCTGACGCGGCGCACTTCGAGACGTTCGCCGGCCAGGTCGCCGACGCCTTCAACGACACGTTCTACGACGAGGACCGCGGCACGTACGCCGACAACCCGTCCGCCGACTACCGACAGACCGCCAACGTGCTCCCGCTGGCGTTCGGCATCGTCCCCGAGGAGCACCGCGAGACGGTGCTGGCGAACCTCGTCAAGGACGTCGAGGTGCGCGGCAACCACCTCAGCACCGGCGCGATCGGCACCAAGGACTTGCTTCCGGTCCTCACCGACAGCGGCCACGGTGAGCTCGCGTACGACGTCGCCACGAACCCCACATATCCCGGGTGGGGCTACTGGTTCGAGGAGCTGGGCGCGACGACGATGTGGGAGGAGTGGCCGGCGCACTCACGCTCGCAGAACCACGCCTTCTTCGGCACCGTCGACGACTGGCTCTATCAGCAGGTCGCGGGCATCACGCCGGCCGCGCCCGGGTTCTCGAAGGTCAAGATCCAGCCCTCCCCCGTCGGCGACCTCGACCACGCGTCTGCGACGGTCGACTCGCCGCTCGGCCAGGTGACGTCGAGCTGGCAGCGCTCCCGCCACCAGCTCACACTCCGCGCGACGGTCCCGGTCGGCGCCACTGCCGAGATCCACGTCCCGGCCCGTCGGCGAAGTGATGTCACCGCGCCGCGCGGAGCCTCGTACGCGGGAGTCCGCGACGGCTACGTCGTGTACGAGGTCGGCTCGGGGGACTACGAGTTCCGCGCGAAGGCGCCGGACGACCCCCGGTGACACCCGCGCGCAAGCCCTGACACGATCTTGACGGACCGGGCGGGCGGGCTCGCACGCCCGCCAACAGGTACGGTCATCGTGGTCGCGAGAGGAGGCAGCCGATGGGGATCGTGGACAACGCCGTGTACGTCGAGGGCACGCGCAAGGTCGAGCCGCCGACCCTCGAGGACACGTACGAGCTGCTGCGTGACGAGCACGGGATGGGCTGGATCGGCCTCTACCGTCCGACCCGCGACGAGATCGAGTCCGTCGCCGAGGAGTTCTCGATCCACGAGCTCGCGGTGGAGGACACGATCCGGGCGCACCAGCGCCCGAAGCTCGAGCGCTACGGCGACGTCCTCTTCACGGTCCTGCGGCCGGCGCGCTATCTCGATGCCGAGGAGCGCGTCGAGTTCGGCGAGGTCCACGTCTTCACCGGCCCCGACTTCGTCGTCACCGTCCGGCACGCGGAGTCGCCCAACCTCGGACACGTCCGGCGCCGTCTCGAGTCCTCCCCCGACCTGCTCTGCCTCGGCCCCGAAGCCGTCCTGTACGCGATCTTCGACGAGGTCGTCGACGAGTACGGTCCGGTGGTCGCCGGCCTCGAGAACGACATCGACGAGATCGAGTACCAGGTGTTCGCCGGTGATCCGACCGTCTCGCGGCGCATCTACGAACTGTCGCGCGAGGTCATCGAGTTCCAGCGCGCGGCCCGTCCCCTCCTCGGCATGCTCGACGCGCTCCGCAGCGGCTTCGAGAAGTACGCCGTCGACGAGGAGCTCCGCCGCAACCTGCGCGACGTCGAGGACCACGTGATCCGGATCGTCGAGCGGATCGAAGGGTTCCGGGTTCTCCTCCAGAACATCCTCGCCGTCAACGCCACCCTCGTCGGCCAACGACAGAACGAGGAGATGCAGCGCCTCACCGAGGCCAGCTTCCGCCAGAACGAGGAGCTCAAGCGCATCTCGTCGTGGGCGGCGATCCTCTTCGCGCCCACGCTGGTCGGCACGATCTACGGGATGAACTTCGAGCGGATGCCGGAGCTCGGATGGGCGTTCGGCTATCCGTTCGCGATCGTGCTCATGGCCGCCGTCTGCGTGACGCTCTACGTCGTGTTCAAACGGCGCGGCTGGCTCTAGCGACGGGCCTCAGCGCTCGAGCTTCATCGACACCAGCTCAGTGAAGCCGACGCGTCGGGCGAAGCGCACCTTCTTACGCTTGTAGACCGTGAAGCCGAGCTTGGCGTACACGGCGAGCGCCGACGCATTGGTGTCCTTGATGTCCTCGAGCACGAACTCGCGATAACCGGGCAGCGCCAGCAGGTGACGCAGCAGCGCGGTCGCGACACCCCTCCCCTGGTATGCCGGCTCGGTGGCAACGAACCCGATCTCGGCCAGTCCGGGCCGTGCTCCCTCGAACGGACGCATGAACCAGCGCTGGATCACCACATAGCCGAGCAGCCCCCGTACGAGTCCGAGGTGGCGACGGATCTGCGACCACTGCGGCGCGAAGAGCGTCTGGTCGCCCTCGGTGAACGAGGCGATGCCCGCAGGCTCACCCTCGACGAGCGCGACATAGAACCGCTCGATCAGCAGCATGTGCTCGAACGCGTCGGCCAGCGTGTCGGTGTCGCGCGAGAACGCGACGAAGTCGTCGGCGAAGCTGCGGACGTACACCTCGGTGATGCGGCGCCGGTATTCCTCGCCGAGCTCGTCGCCCCGCTTGACCACGACCGTCGTCTCGCCCATGCCCCGCCCGCTTCGCTCGCCACCCGTACGGGCCGACCCTATCCACACGCGGCCGGCACTCCAGCGGTGGTTTGCGCCGTGCCAGGTCAGGACGGCAGCGTGCGGGTCTCCACGAGCATCCGCGCCACCGCGCGCAGCTTGAGGTTGTGCTGCTGGGAGTAGCGCCGCAGCACCTCGAAGGCCCGCGGCTCGTCCAGGCCGTATCGCTCCATGAGGATGCCCTGGGCCTGCCCGATGAGCTTGCGCGCGTCGAGCGCGATCTCGAGGTTCTCCTCGCGCTCGGCACGAAACAACGCGATTGCGGCGTGACGCGCGAAGATGTGGGCGAACGCCACGTCATCGTCGTCGAAGAACCGCGTGTCCTCCGAGTAGAGGGTGACCACGCCGATCCGGCGGGAGCTCGGCGCGAGGCTCACGCCGAGGAGGCTCGCGACGCCGAGGTCCGTGACCGCCTTCGTCCAGCGCGGCCATCGCCGCTCTCGCCGTAGGTCGCCCAAACGGAGGGTCTCGTCCCAGTCGTCGCTGCGGGCCGGTCCTTCGCCGAGCGCGACCTGCAGCTCGTCGGCCTTCTTGATGAGGTCGTCGGTGGCAGAGACGGTGTCGAGCCGGCCACCGCCGCGGATCATCGTCACGCCGCCGCGATCCATCTCGACGGTCTCGCACAAGCGCGTGATGATCTGCTCGGCCGTCTGCTCCGCGGAGTCAGCGGCGTGGAGGTCTTCGACCAGGTCCGCGAGCTCGTGATGATCGAGCACCTCGTCCGTCATCTGACACCCCCGCTCACGCCGTGGGGCGCGCGTCTGCACCCGTCAGGATTTTACGCCCGGGTTGCGTTCCGGCGACAGCGATGAGGTTCCGCCGCCCGGTCGGTCAGTCTCTTCAGACGGACCCGCCGACTGCGAGGAGAGCACCATGACCGCGACCTACACCTTCGACGTCGTGTCCACCATCGACGGCTTCGGCTCGTACGGAGGGGGCGGCGACTGGGGCGGGTACTGGGGCAAGCAGGGCCCCGAGTTCCTCGACCACCGCCTCGCGCAGTACGAGGCGGAGCAGCGGATGGTCCTCGGCGCCCACACCTATCGGGAGTTCGTCGAGCTCCTGGGCGCGAGCACCGACGAGCTCGACCCGATCAATGCCCGGATGGTGAACCTCCCGACGACGGTGGTCTCGACGACCCTCCAGGGACCGCTCGACTGGCCGAACGCGGCCGTCGTGAGCGGCGACGCCGTCGACGTCGTCGCGCGGCTCAAAGAGGAGTCCGACGTGCCGTTGCGCTCGCATGGCAGCCTGTCGATGAACCGCGCGCTGATGGCGGCCGGTCTCGTCGACCGCGTCCAGGTGACGCTCTTCCCGGTGATCAGCGGTCAGACCGGGACGGACCCGATCTTCGCAGGATCGGCCGACTTCGACCTCGAGCTGCTCGAGAGCTGGACGTTCGACGGCCACACCCAAGAGCTCACCTACCGTCCGACCGTGCACGGCTGATTCCGTCACTCCCCTCTGCCAGCATCGGGGGCATGTTCGAGAAGCGCCGCCTGCCCACTCGTACGCCCGAGTCCCGCGCGTTCGCCGAGCGCGTCCAGGTCGCCATGGAACTCACGTCGCGGCTCAACGTCCTCCCGCACGGTGACGTCGACGCACGCATCGCTCTGCTGAGCGAGATCTTCGGCCAGCCCCTGCCGGAGTCGCTCACGATCTATCCGCCGTTCTTCTGCGACTACGGCCTCGGCGCGACGTTCGGGGAGCGCGTCTTCATCAACCAGGGGTGCTACTTCCTGGACTTCGGCGGCATCACGATCGGCGACCGCGTCCTGATCGGCCCCAACGTCACACTCAGCACCTCCGGGCATCCCGTTGAGGTCGCCGAGCGGTTCGACTACCTGACTCACGCCCCCATCGTCATCGAGGACGACGTCTGGATCGGCGCCGGCGCGACGGTCGCACCCGGCGTGACGATCGGCCACGGATCGGTCGTCGGCGCGGGCACCGTCGTCGCGAAGGATGTCCCGCCGCTGAGCGTCGTCACCGGTGCCGGCGCGATCCAGAGGAACGCCGTCCAGCCGTCCTAGGACTGACCGCCGCCCGGTCGCCCCGCGCCTTCGACCAGATCGGGGATGGTCCTCCGTACGAGGTCGATCAGCGCCTCGCACAGCAGCCGCTCGAGCTGCTCTCGTGTCAGCTCGGCCCCGCGCAACCAGCGACGCGTGACGACCGTCGCGTACGCCGAGTAGCCGTGCAGCGCGACCCGCACCACCGGGTCTTCTCGTACGACGTGCAGGCCGGCGATCTCGCAGATCTGGTCGGCCATGGCCTCGGTGTACTCGCTCACCAGCGCCTGGACCTGCTCGTCCTGCGACTCCCCCGTCAACGCCGACGCCGACAGCCACGTCTCACGGCTGCGCAGCACCATCCCGACCCACTCGTGGACGCTCTGCGCGATGCGTTCCTCCGGCCGCGCCCCCTCCACGTACGCGGGGGTCGGGAGGCGCGGCGCCTGGAGCAGCTTCGCGACGACGGCGACGTAGAGGTCGCGCTTGGTCGGGAAGTAGTGGTTGAGCAGTCCTCTACTCACGCCGCATGCACCGGCAAGCTCGCCCGTCGACACGTCGTCGTACGGGCGCTCGGCGAACACGCGGCCGGCGGCGCTGACGATCTGCTCGCGCCGTACGTCCGGCGGGAGTCGGCGACGCGTAGATCCCATGCCGGAATCTTGCCGTACACCTCGCTCGACCGGGGCAAAGAGTGCAGATCGGACGATCGACCTCGTTCCCTCTAGCCATCCCCGTCCTCCTCTATTAATATGACGCAAGTCACTATTGGCAAACTGCCGATAGCCTCCGCCTGGCTGTCGCGAGGACTCGACGAGGAGCACGAAATGGCAGACCTCAGCAGGAGAAACCTCTTACGGGCGGGAGGAGCCCTCGGTGCGCTCGGCGCCTTCACGGTCGCCGCCCCCGCCAAGGCGTGGACGTGGTCCTCGGCGGGCTCGATCGCCGGCACGGGCACCGGTCGCGACCCGCGCTACGTGTGGGACGACCTGGCGGATCCCGTGCTCGCCTCGCTCCTCGAGCGCGGCGGTGTCCCCGCCGTGAACGACGTGCTCCGTTCGTGGACGAAGAACGGTCAGACCGTCCCCTCCGGTCTCCCCGCCGACGTCGCAGCACTGGTCAACCAGACCCGCACGCTTCCCGCGTGGGCGGACCAGCGCAAGCTCGACCTCGCGTACCAGTTCACTCGCAAGCGCGGGCTCTACCTGGGCGTCCTGTACGGCATGAACAGCGGCATGATGAGCGCCGCCATCCCGCGCGAGGCACGCGCCGTCTACTACTCCAAAGGCGGCGCCGACCTGACGGACCGCATCGCCAAGACCGCGAAGCTCGGGTACGACATCGGCGACTACCACGCGTACCGGCCGGACGGCGAGATGGTCGTGACCTGTGTGAAGACCAGGCTCACGCACGCCGCCGTTCGCCATCTACTCCCCCAGTCCCCGCACTGGGTGGCCTCGGCCGACGAAGAGATCCCGATCAGCCAGTTCGACATCATGGTGACGTGGCACAGCCTCGCCTCGTCAGTCTGGCAGAAGCTCATGGACTGGAACATCCGGATCCCCAAGGCCGAGGCTGACGCCTACCTCCACATCTGGCAGGTGACGGCGTCGATGCTCGGCGTCCTCGACGAGTACATCCCCGCATCCTGGGACGAGGCGCTGGCCCAGCGTGAACAGGTCCTGGTGCCGCTCCTCGGTCCGACCCCGGAGGGCGTCAAGCTCGCGGAGATGCTGACGAACCTGGGAGACCGCATCGACTTCACCCTGGTCACGAAGCCCGCGTTCGAGTCGGTCACCCGATACATGCTCGGCGACCAGGTCACCGACTGGCTCGGGATCGACCGCAACCCGATCCTCGACGCGACCGTCGCCGCCGCCTGGATCCCGTTCGTCCGGCTGCGCGAGCTCGGCCTCCCGCTGCTCGGGGTGCCGTCGATCTACTTCGTGTTCGAGGAGCTGATCCGGAAGTTCGCGCTCTTCTACCTCGAGCCCGGGCAGCAGATCAACATCGACATCCCGACGATGAACAACCCGAACTACCCGTCCTGAGAGCGAGGAGCCGAGCCATGCGCGACCTCAGCAGACGCCAGAGTCCGTTCTGACGCGCCGACATGACAGACGAGATTAACGAGCCCGACGGCATCGGACGTCGGAGTTTCCTCGGGTACGTGCTGGCATCGGCGACCCTCGTCACCGGCGCCCGCCTGGCCCTCCCCGGTGAGGCCGAGGCCGCAGCCCTGCCGCAGCTGACGGACTTCCTCGACCTCAACGACATGATGACGGTGGCGGCGCTGCCGACGTCGCACCTCATCACCGTCGAGGTACGCCCCGACGGCACTGTGGCGTTCTCCCTCCCCCGGGCCGAGGTGGGCCAGGGCATCACCACCTCGACGGCCATGCTCATCGCCGAGGAGCTGGACGTCGGTCTCGACCGGATCCGCGTCACGCTCGCCGACGCCCGGCCGGAGCTCCTCTTCAACCAGCTCACCGGAGCCTCCAACACGACGATCGCCACGTTCACGCCGATCCGCGTCGCCGCGGCGATCGCGCGGCTCCGCCTGCTCGCCGCGGCCGCGACCGAGCTCGGCCGTCCGGCAGCCGACCTCACACTGAAGAACGGCGTCGTCACCGCTCCCGGTGGCGCATCCCTCGACATCGGTGCGCTCGCGGCGAAGGCGGCCAGCTCCCGCGTCGAGACCGTACGGGTCACGCTCAAGCCCAGCGACGACTTCACCGTGATCGGCACGCCCCGAACGCGCGTCGACGCGCTGGCTGCCGTGACCGGACGCAAGCAGTTCGCGATGGACCTGCAGGTCCCCGGCGCACTGCCGACGATGGTATGCCGGCCCCCGACGCTCAACGGCACCGTACGGTCGGTCGCCAACCTCGCCGCGGTGCGCGCCATGCCCGGCGTCACCGACGTGGTGCCGATCGCGACCGGCGTCGCCGTACGCGCCGAGACGTTCGGCCAGTGCATCGACGCGGTGCGAGCGTTGGAGGTCTCGTGGGGTCGGGGCACCGCTGAGGGCAAGTCGGACGACGACGTGCTCGCCGAGCTGCGGCGGGCCGAGCTCCCGATGGGACTGCCGCCCCTCACGCCGACGATCGACACCAGGTTCACGTTCGCGTTCCGCAGCAACAGCGCACTGGAGACGAACTGTGCCATCGCCGACGTGCGCGGTGGACGGGCCGAGATCTGGTCGTCGCTCAAGTCGCCGATCATCGCGCGGCAGACCCTCGCGCTCACGCTCAAGATCCCCGCCAGCGCCGTCACCGTGCACGTCACCGAGGGCGGCGGCTCGTTCGGCCGCAAGCTCTTCTTCGACGCCGCGCTCGAGGCCGCCGAGGTCTCGCAGAAGATCGGCAAGCCGGTGAAGCTGATGTGGCACCGCGCCGACGACAGCCGCCAAGGGCGCACCCACCCGATGGCGACCTCACGCGTGCGCGCGAACTACCTCGGCAGCTCCGTGCTCGGCTTCAAGCAGGTCCACACCAGCGTCGCCACCGACCTCGGCCACGGCCTGGGCGAGCTCATCACCGCGACGGTCGCGGGGCTGCCGGTGGGCGATTCGGCGTTCTCGCAGGTGTTCTTCCAGCTCTCGCAGACGATGCCGTACGACTTCGGGGTCGTCAGCCGGGTCCTGAACGAGACCGACCGCGGGTTCAACACCGGCAGCATGCGCAACGTCTACTCCCCCGACGTGACGTGCGCACGCGAGCTCGTCGTGGACCAGCTGGCGGCACGGATGCGCAAGGACCCCTACCAGTTCCGCCGGTCGATGCTGCGGACCGATCGAGCGCGCGCCGTCCTCGACAAGGTCGCCCAGGTCGGCAGCTGGGGACGGACGATGCCGGCCGGCACGGCGCAGGGCATCGCGCTCCACGACGAGTACCGCTCGGTCAGCGCCGTGCTCGTCGAGCTCGACTGCCGTCCCGAGACTGTCGGACGGCAGATCAGGGACGCCGTCGCCGGTCCTCGCGTCACCAAGGCCGTGATCGCGGTCGACGCCGGCCTCGCGGTGAACCCGCGCGGCCTCGAGGCGCAGATGATGGGGTGCCTGATGGACGGAATCGCCCTCGCCCTGACCTCCAGCCTCCACCTCCGCGACGGGTCGTTCCTCGAGGCCAGCTGGGACAACTACTTCTATACACGGCAGTGGAACACGCCCCCCGAGATCAAGATCGTCATCATGCCGACCACCACCGGCGAGCCCGGAGGTGCGGGCGAGCTCGGCGTCGCCGCGTCGTTCGCCGCCGTCGCCTGCGCGTACGGGAGAGCGACAGGGACCATGCCGACGTCGTTCCCGATCAACCATTCGACGCTCTCGTTCACCCCCAAGCCCACCGTTCCTCCGATCCCGCAGTCGCCCACCGACGGACTGACGTTCGTCCGCTGACGCACCGCATTCCCCCACGAGACCAAGGAGAACCACCGTGCCCCAGCACACCTTCGTGCTCAACGGCCGACAGGTCAGCGTCGACGTCGCTGACGGCGTGCGACTGCTGTGGGTCCTGCGTGACGTCCTGGGTGTCACTGGCCCGAAGTACGGCTGCGGGATCAACGTGTGCAAGGCATGCACGAGCCACCTCAACGGCAAGGCGTTCAACCCGTGCGCTGTCCCGGTGGACGCGCTCTCGCCGAGCGACGAGGTGACAACGATCGAGGGGCTCCCCGACACGATCGGCGCCGAGCTCCACCCCATGCAGGAGGCGTGGCTCGCGCACGACGTCGCGCAGTGCGGCTTCTGCCAGCCGGGCCAGATCATGGCCGCCGTCGACCTCGTACGCCGTGTCGCCGCCGAGGGTCGCAGCGTCACCGACGACGACCTCGACAGCATCCGCAACATCTGTCGCTGCGGTACCTACCCCCGCATCCGGGAGGCGATCCGTACCGGCGCAGCGCGCATGTGAGTGTCGGACTGCGCGACCTCCGGCGGCCTTAGCCTGATCCCATGGTGAGCCTGGCCGCAGACGGCCGTTTCGAGACGTTCGGCTCGCAGCACCTCGCAGCGCTGGGTGTGTTCGCGGTTGGCCTCATCGCCGTGGTGTGGGTCGGGTGGCACGTACGGGGCACGGCCACCGAGACGCGGGTGAGCCGGGCGCTCGCAGTGGGCATCTGCGCGGTGACCATCCCGCTGCAGATCATGCAGTTCCTCCCGGACGAGTGGAACCCCCGTACCTCGCTCCCCTTCCAGCTCTGCGACCTCGCGTGGCTCTTCGCCGTGCACGCGCTCTGGACGCGCTCGCGCCTGACCGCCACCGTCACCTACTTGTGGGGCATCACGCTCACGACCCAGGGGATGCTGACCCCCGACCTCGCCGCGGCCTGGCCCGAGCCGCGCTTCCTCATGTTCTGGGCGATGCACCTCCTCATCGTCTGGGCGGCGGTCTATCTCGTGGTGGGCCTCGGGGTCTGGCCGACGTGGGCGACCTATCGGCGCACGGTCGCGATCACGCTCGTCTGGGCAGTGCTCGCCTTCATCTACAACGCGATCGCCGGGGTCAACTACGGCTATCTCAACGCGAAGCCTGGCCGGGCCTCGCTGCTCGACTATCTCGGGCCGTGGCCGTTGTACGTGGTCCTCGAGATCGTGATCGTCGCCACCGTCTGGGCGCTGCTGACCTGGCCGTGGACCCGCCGCGAGGCCAAGGCCACCGTCGCCGCTTAGCGCTCGTTCCGAAGGCCCTTGCATCGTCCCCACCCGCGGCCGGATCCGGCGACGGTCGCGCACCGGGTCGAGCCCGAAGACCGCGACCTCTCCGGCAGTCGGCTCTGCCAGCCCCTCCAGCAGGTCGAACGTCGAGGTCGAGCGACCGGACGGCCTCGAACGCGGTGTCCCCTTCGCCGTAGACGCGCCGCAGCCCTCGTACCTCGATCACGGGAGCCCGGTCAGCGGGCCTGGTCGCACTCCGTTCGTGGTTCATGCCTCCAGCCTCGTGGCGTACGGGCGCGGGCAGTAGTGCCGGCCGTCATGAAGGCGTGTGGATCCTCCACGGCCCGGGGATGACGAATGTCACGCGAACGCGGCGACCGTTCGATGGGAGCGATGAGTTCGACCCGGCCCGCAGGTCGACACCACGACCTGATCAACCGTCCCGAGGAGTGCACGATGACTGCCACCTACACCTTCGACGTCTTCTCGAGCCTCGACGGTTTCGGCACCGCCAGCGGCGGCGACTGGGGCGGCTACTGGGGCAAGCAAGGCCCCGAGCTGCTCGACCACCGTCTCGCCTCGTACGACGAGGAGCAGCGGATGGTCTTCGGGGCCAATACGTACCGGGCGTTCGTCCAGCTGCTGGGTTCGGGCACCGAGGAGTCGGTGTACGACGCCTGGGTCACCCGGATGATGAGCTTGCCGACGACGGTCGTGTCGTCCACCCTGCGAGGACCGCTCGACTGGCCGGACGCCACCCTTGCGGCTGGTGATGCCGTCGACGTCGTCGCCCGGCTCAAGGAGGCGTCCGACGTGCCGTTGCGCTCGCACGGAAGCCTGTCGATGAACCGTGCCCTCATGGCCGCTGGCCTGGTCGACCGCGTCGAAGTGACGGTGTTCCCTGTGATCACCGGGCAGTCCGGAACCGACCCGATCTTCGCCGGAGCGGCCGACTTCGACCTCGACCTGCTCGAGAGCCGGACCCTTGACGGCCGCATCCAAGAGCTCGTCTACCGGCCCACCCTGCACGGCTGAGCAGTGTGGAGCATCAACGAAGCGCTTGACCAGCAGGGCTATTCCAGTGCCAGAATAGGTGCGTGGATCGAGGCCTCGTCCACGTGCGCGACGCCCCGGCCGCGCGAAGTCACGGCGCGTCTTCCACACGACGGACCTCGGCCGAGAGAGCGCGGCACGCAACGCCCTCGCGTTCCTCACCGAGCTCCGGACGGTGCCGCACCCGTTCCTTCTCGGCGTGGCCAACCTGCCGCTGCTCAACGAGCGCCAGTACGGCGCGGCGCTCCGTACCCGGCTCACCCGTCGAGGTACTCTCCGTGCCTCCTGGAGGCGGAAAGGCAGTGGCTCGCCAGCCGAGTCCAGGTGCTCGATGATCCGCACGACCGACAAGACCGACATCAAGAAGAGCCTTGACGCCTACCAGGCCAAGAGAGGCGTTTTCAGACTCCTGGACGTGCCCGACATGCAATATCTGATGGTCGACGGACACGGCGATCCCAACACCTCACCGGCGTACGCCGACGCGCTCGCCGCGCTGTATCCCGTGGCGTACGCCGTGAAGTTCGCGAGCAAGAAGGACCTCGGACGTGACTACGTCGTTCCGCCGCTGGAGGGCCTGTGGTGGGCCGAGGACATGGACGCCTTCACCACGACGCGCGACAAGTCGCAGTGGGACTGGACCTTGATGATCATGACCCGGACTGGATCGACCAGTCCATGGTCGACGCGGCCGTCGCCCGCACCGCAGCCAAAGCCCGGCCGGTCCGGCTCGACGAGCTGCGCCTCGCACCGCTGTCCGAGGGACGGTGCGTGCAGACGCTGCACGTCGGCTCCTTCGACGACGAGGCCGAGGTGCTGGCGCGGATGCATGACGAGTTCGTCCCCGACCACGGCCTGCGGATGACCGGCAAGCACCACGAGATCTACCTCAGCGACGCACGCAGGGTCGCCCCCGCCAAGCTGCGCACGATCCTCAGGCAGCCGGTGTCCCTCGCGCGGTCAGTGGCTGACGACCCCGCGACGTGACTGCAGGCGGGGCGCGATCCAGCGGTCCGAAAACCAGCCGGTGACTGTCGAGTAGACCGCCTTGTGGAAGAAGTCGGCCCGACGCTCGGTGCTCTCCCAGGTCGAGGGCGGGGCACCCACGCCCGTCGCGTTCTCGACCACCCCGCGCAGCGCACCGAGCGTGGCCCTGTCCCTCAGTGCATCGCGTGGTTCCAGACCGGCGCCCGTCAGGGCGGCCCGACCGAGCAGGCCCGCCCTGTCGCGGTCCTTGCCCGCCCTCACGGGCGACGGCCCGGTGGACCCGTCGCCGCTCGACGCGGCGCGATCATGCGCGAGCCCATCACCCCCAGCACGACCATCACGACGCCGAGGCCGAGGTGGAGCCAGTTGTCCGCGTCATTGACCGGGATGAAGTTCGCCGCGTGGTCGTGGTCGATGATCAGCCCGTAGAGCCACAGGAGGAGATAGACCACGCCGCCGCCGATCAGGTACGGCACAGCGGTCCTCGCGGCCCGTGCCGCCCATAGCCCGACGACGCCGAACAGGAGGTGGACGATGTTGTGCAGGATCGAGACCTCGAAGATCCCGAGGAGCTTCGCATCGCTCTCGTGTCCGGCGAAGGTCATCGTGTCGTAGTTCGTCGTGATGCCAGGGATGAAGCCGAGGATCCCGACCAGGAGGAAGACCGCTCCCACGACCATCGTGAGGGTGCGCACGGTCTTCTCCTTCGCGGCGAGATCGCTGTCGTGGCCGCGGCTGGCTGCTGCTGAGTCGTCCATGGGAGACTCCCTTCGTCTCCGGACCGGTACCCGTCCCCGGCGTCCTCACGCACGAGGGGCAGGAGGCAGCCTCGGGATGAGCGCCGTTGCCGCCGCCACGGCGACGCGCGCGGCGGCCTCGTCCTCCGCGGTGGCGACGACGCCGAACACCATGCGGTGGGCGAGCAGGAGGTCTGCCGTCGTCAGCTCGGGGTCGACGCGACCCGCAGCGCGCGCACGGTCGAGGGCCGGTTCGAGCAGAGCGACCAAGCGCTCGGCGCCGTCGTAGTCGGCGGTGGCACGACGGGCGTCCACGAACATCTCGACGAACGCGGCATCGGTGATGGTCAGGTCCAGCAGCCGCGCCCACAGCTCCTCGAGCGCGCCTGCGTCGTCGCGCGACGAGACCTCTCGCAGCTCGACGAAGTTCTCCTCGAACACCGCGAAGCCGAGGGCGAGACGGTTGGGGAAATGGCGGTAGAGCACACCCTGGCCGACCCCGGCCTCCTTGGCGATCTTGTACAGCGGAGCGTGATAGCCCTGCTCGGCGAAGACGCGCCGCGCCGCCGCCAGGATCGCCGCCCGGTTCTCGCCGGCCGCAGCAGGGCCGCGGTTGATCTGACGGCGCGGGGAAGGCATGCTGGGATCCTACTCCGGACAAGATTGTCCGGTAGCCCGTACAGGAGGCCTCCATGCCCGCGAACTCCCGTCCCGCGTCCTCGTACGACCACACTTACGACGTCGTTGTCGTCGGGTCCGGAGCCGCGGGGTTGTCGACCGCGATGGCAGCCGCCGACTCCGGGCTGAGCGTCGTGGTGCTGGAAAGCACCGACAAGTGGGGCGGCAACACGGCGATGTCGGGCGGCGGGATGTGGCTGCCGAACAACCCGCTGATGAAGCGTGACGACGTCGGCGACTCCCGAGTGGAGGCGCTGGCCTACCTCGAGGCCACCGTCGGGGAGCCGGGAGCCGCCAGCAACAGGGCCCGCAAGGAGGCATTCGTCGACGGCGTCGAGGACTTCGTCCTGACGGCCGAGAAGTACGGCGTGGAGCTGGTGCGCGCACCGGACTATGCCGACTACTACCCCGAGAAGCCGGGCGGCAAGATCGGTCGCGCTGTCGAGGTCAAGCCGTTCGACGTCAAGCGCATCGGCTCGTGGTGGGAGACCTGCCAGGCCCCGGTGGCCCTGCCGGTGAAGACCGACGACGTCTGGCTGTTGGGACGGGCATGGTCGACCCCGGCCGGATTCCGGCGCGGCGCCGAGCTCGTGGTCCGCGCCGCGGGAGGGGTCCTGCGCGGCAAGAAGCTCGCCGGCATCGGCGCTGCCTTCGCCGCCTCCTTCGTCGACGTGGTCGTGCAGAAGCAGAAGACTCCGCTGTGGCTGAACGCGCCGCTCGAGGACCTGATCATGGACGAAGGACACGTGGTCGGCGTCCGCGTCACCCGCGACGGCGAGCCCCTCACGATCGAGGCACGCCGCGGCGTCATGCTCGCTGGCGGCGGGTTCGACCAGAACAAGCAGATGCGACGCGAGCTGCAGGGGATCGAGGGCAACCCGTCCGGCGCACCTGGCAACCTCGGTCGCCCGATCGAGATCGCCTACAAGGCCGGCGCGGCGCTCGAGCTGATGGACGACGCCTGGTGGGGTGCGTCGATCGCGCCCGTCGACGGACACGGCGCGGCATTCATCGTCGGCGAGCGGTCGTTCCCGTACTCGATCATCGTCGACGGCAAGGGCGAGCGGTTCGCCAACGAGTCGGAGTCGTACGTCGACCTCGGGCACCACATGCTCGAGCACGACAAGGACGGACCGTACTGGTTCATCGCCGACACCCGGCACGCACGCCGTTATCTGCGGACGTACGCCATGGACCCGCGCCTCAACAAGAAGATGACCGAGGCAGGGATCATGGTGAAGGCCGACTCGCTCGCCGAGCTCGCCGGCAAGATCGGCGTCGACCCCACGCGTCTCGACGCGACGGTCGACCGCTTCAACGGTTTCGCCAAGGCGGGCGTCGACGGCGACTACGGCCGTGGCAACTCCGCGTACGACCGCTACTACGGCGACCCGCTCGTTCGCCCAAACCCGTGCCTGGGCCCGCTGGAGAAGGGCCCGTTCACGGCGTTCAAGGTGGTGATCGGCGACCTCGGCACCAAGGGCGGTGTCGTCACCGACGCCGATGCGCGCGTCCTGCGCGAGGACGGCTCGGTCATCGAGGGCCTGTACGCCGCGGGCAACAACTCTGCCGCCGTGATGGGGCGCACCTACCCTGGTCCCGGGTCGACCATCGGACCCGCAGCGGTGTTCGGCTTCCGCGGCGCGCGCCACATGGCAGCCTCGCGCTGAAAGGACGCGCCGCCGCGGACCGAGGTCCTCGGCAGCGTGTCAGTCACCGGTCTTCGTCACGCCGAACATCAGCACCCGACGATCGATGTCGTAGAACACGTTGGTCGTGTTGGTGAGGACGTCCTGAAGGTTGTCGGCGTCGTCCGCACTGACCGTCAGGACTTCCTCCCATGCGCCCTCGTCGAGCACCAGCTGAAGCGTCCAGAGGCCGTCCTCTCCGGCGCCGCCAGCAGCCCAGCTGAACTGGTAGTGCGTGACCTGGCGCACTCGCAGGCTGTCGTCGGTCACTCGTGTGCCACCGCTGTTCGCGGCCTTCTTCCTAGGGGGCATCGCCCTACTCCTCTTCCTCCCGCCCCGGCGCCCTATCGCGCCGTTGCTCCAGGAAGAAGCGGTACCCGGGCCTGCGGGACCTAAGCCCACACCTTGGGTCGCAGCCACTCTCCCCATGCGTCCGCACCACGATTACGATGACGGGATGCCACGCCGACAAGATCCTGACGACTGGTTCGCCGAGCTGGCGCGGTCCTTGCGGGACCAGGGCGACGAGACCGACACACTCGACCAGGCCCTCAAGCTGGCGGTTGAGACGATAGAGGGCTGCGACGACGCTGCGATAAGCCTGATCCGCCGTGGCGGACGGATCGAGACCATCAACTCCACCGGGCCGCGAGCGCGAGAGGCCGACCACCTGCAGTACAAGATCGGTACGGGCCCGTGTCTCGACACGATCCACGACCACGAGACCACGCTGGTCCGCGACCTTTCGCAGGAGGACCGATGGCCGCGATGGAGCGAGCAGGTCAACCGCGACCTGGGGTTCGGCAGCGTCCTGTGCTTCCAGCTCTTCACCACCGCCGACGACTACGGCGCGCTGAACCTGTACGCCGACAAGGTCGACGCCTTCGACGACTCTGACCAGGTCGTCGGTGCTGCCATGGCCGCACACATCGCCGTGGCCGTCGACTCCTCACGGCAGATCGACCAGCTCGGCCGGTCGGTGCGCACGCGCACCGTCATCGGCCAGGCGATGGGCATCGTCATGGAGCGGTACGACCTCGACGCCACGCGGGCCTTCCGCTTTCTTCAGCGTGTCTCGAGCATCACCAACACTCGGCTCCTCGCCGTTTCCGAGCACATCGTGGCGACCCGGCAGATCCCCCAGCCTGACAACACCTAGCCCGCCGACGACTCCGCGCGGCGGCGATGTCACAAGGGACAGCCCGGGCGTCCGTTTTCTCGACCCGCCCGGGCCTGATGCTCGACCGTTGGCGCCCACGGCCAAGCAGTGCTCGTCCGGTGCCCCACTGTGCCCGGTCCTAACGGCAGGAACGTGCCCAATGGGCCGGTGGGAGGCATCGCGCCTGCCCCCCAACCGGCCCAGAGCATGAGTCAGAATCTCCCGAACGGCCGCGGGCTCGCGTACCCGAACGTGTCGCCGGCGCTGAACGCGTTGACGCCGAACGTCGAGTTGAGCGCACCAGCAGCAGTGCCCGTCAAGGTCAGCTTGACCAGGCCCAGCCCTGGGCGGTTCGAACGGCGGATCTTGAACAGGTCGACGCGCCCCACGTTGCCGACGGAGCCGGAGACCTTGCCGCTGACCCGCTGGCGGCCGAGATCGATGGTGAACTTCCTCAGCGAGATCGTGGCGGATCCTGCCGTGAGGCTGATCCCGCCGCTGTGCTTGATCTGCACCTTCTTGAGCGAGTAGCCGGTGATCGGGAACCGGGCCGCGAGCGTGCCCTTGTAGGCGAACGCTTTCGCCCCACCGATTGCCGCGGGCGTGATCCCTGCGCCTGCGATGAGCGAGTAGACGGCCGGATCGACGACGACCTGCGTGTAGCCGACCTTCGCCCGCCGCTGCTCCTGTGCCTGTGCCGGGGCTCCGACCCCGATGGCGACCAACCCCACGACCGCAAGGAACGCGGTGAGGACCTTGATGAACGTACGTTTCGACATGCGAACAATCCCTCCATCTGGTGGCGACCAGATACCTGGTCTCTGTGTTCTTCGGTCGCTGACCCCGTTCGGTTGCCGGGGGCAGGCGTCATCTCGCAGGTTCGTCGGCCGCTCTCAAGATCTCTCCCAGCCGTCGCTTCCCTCGGAAGGCACGCGCTTTGACCGTCCCCATGGGGACCTGGAGGCGCGCGGCGATCTCTCGCAGCGGGAGGTCGTCGAAGTACGCCAGCTCGAGGACCGCGCGTTCATGCCCGGGCAACCTCGCGACGGCGGACCGGACGAGCGCGGCATCCGCGAGCCGGTTTACGGTGTCCCTTCCGTCTTCTCCTGCGAGCTCACGCAGCGCTTCGAGGTCGACGACCCCATGCCTGCGAGCCCGCAGCGCATCGATCGCACGGTGATGAGCGATCGTGAAGAGCCACCCGGTGAACCGCTGGCTCGGGTCGTACCCCGACGCTCCCCGCCACACGTCGAGGAAGGTGCGCTGCATCACGTCCTCTGCCTCGTGCCTGCCGACATATCTGGTCACGTAGGCGAGCACGACAGGGGCGTACGTCTCGTAGGCCTCGCGGAGGGCGGCCTCGTCCCTCCGGGTGATGCGCACGCCGAACGTCTGCTCACCGGGATCGAGAAGGTCCATGCGGGTGCTTCGCGGCCGACGCTGGCCTGGATGGCCGAACGGGACAATTTTCGGGCATCAGGTGGGCGGCCCGTACGTCAGAAGGTCAGGAGGACCTTCGTCGCTCGTCGCTCGTCCATCGCCCTGTAGGCCTCAGCAGCATCCGCGAGAGGCAGGGCGAGATCGAAGACCCTGCCGGGATCGATCGTACGGTCCCAGATCAGCTGGATGAGCTCAGGGAGGAACCGGCGCACCGGGGCGGGCCCGCCGTGCAGGTGCACGCTGGTGAAGAACAGCTCCGTGCCGTCGAGCTCCACGCCGTGGGAGACACCGACGTTTCCAACGTACCCGCCGGGGCGCGTCGCGCGGATCGCCTGCCACATCGCCTCCTGAGAGCCGACAGCCTCGACCGCCCCGTGAGCCCCGTACCCGGCGGTGAGCTCGACCACCTTCGCCGCGCCCTCCTCGCCGCGTTCCTCGAGGATGTCGGTCGCGCCGAACTCGCGAGCCAGGGCCTGGCGTGCGGGGTGCCGACTGAAGGCGATGATGCGCTCGGCGCCGAGATGCTTCGCCGCGAGCACCGCCGAGAGACCGACCGCACCGTCGCCGACGACGGCGATGGTCTTGCCCGGACCGGCCTCGGCGGCGACCGCCCCGTACCAGCCGGTCCCGAGCACGTCGGACGCGGCGAGCAGCGACGGGATCAGATCGTCATCCGGCTGTCCGGGGGTCGCGACGAGCGTGCCGTCGGCCAGCGGGACGCGCGCCCGCTCTGCCTGCGTCCCGAGCGCGCCCATCATCACCTGGTGGATGCAGCGGGACTGGTAGCCGGCCTGGCAGATCTCGCACGTGTTGTCGGAAGCGACGAACGAGCCGACGACGAAGTCGCCGACCTTGACGTTCTTCACGTCCGACCCGATCTGCTCGACCACCCCGACGTACTCGTGCCCCATCGCCGCCGGTGACGCGGCCATCGGCTCGACGCCGCGGTACGGCCACAGGTCTGACCCGCACACACAAGTCGCGGTCAATCGCAAGATCGCGTCCGTCGGCTCGACGATCTGCGGGTCGTCTCGCTCCTCCGTACGGACGTCGCCGGGGGCGTACATCATGACTCCACGCATGTCGGTAACCTCCTCACCGCCACTCTCCCCGCCCTCGCACCGACGCGCTCGGCGGACGGGTCCGTCGTGCTCAGTCCAGGTAGCGCCGTGCGACCACGGCCTGCTGGTCCGCCGGACGGCCACGCTGCATCGTCCACGCCAGCCGCACGAGCAGGCCGTGCGACCAGACCAGCGGCGTCGCCGCACGGGTGCCCTCCCCGGCCGTACAGCATGGCCGTCCGGTCGGTGGCCGACCGTCCCACACCTGTTCGGAGATCATGTCGCCACCGTTGGCTGACGCCGCGATCGTGGCGAGGTACGAGGACGCGTCGCGCCCTGCCGCCACCTCCTGCTCTCCGCGCTCGCCGGTGAGGATCGGCCAACCGCGACCGAGGGTCGTGAAGGTGCCTGGCTCGGTGATCTCCCACTGGCCGCCGTCGCGCGTCTCTCCGTAGCCGTCGAGGCTGAACCGCCGCCAGAACGGTCCGTTCGGGGTCTGCACCTTCAGCTCCTGGTCGACCACGGCCAGCGAGGAGGCGATCACCGGGTCGTCGGCGGGCAGGATCCCCCACCGTGCGAGAGCGAGGAAGCTGGGGTCGACCACGCGGCGCTGGTCGATCTGCACGGGCCCGCCGTCGCCCATCTGGTATGGCGAAGCGGTGTTGGGCAGGCCGTTCTTCGTCAGCCGCAGGAAGTACGGGTTCGTCGAGAGCGGACCGTTGGTGGTGACGGTCCAGCCCTTCGCCTGCGCCGCCCAGCTGTCGGCGAGCCTCAGCCAGCGCTGCGCGGACGCCGGGTCACCGTTCGTGCGGGCGATGTCAGCGGCGCACACGAGACCCGCGATCTGCGCGGCGATCGAGTTCGGCGAGTAGCCGGACTGGTTCTCCCAGCGTTCCTGGGGCGAGTACGGGGCGGGGCGCCCCGTCTCCTCGTCGCGGAAGCGCTCGAGGAAGGTCGCGGCACGTTTCACGCCCTCGTACGTCCGGCGGTCGGTCTTGCCGGTAAGCCTCGCGAGCACGATCGGCAGTGCCACCTCGTCGAGCTGCAGCTCCGACCACACAGGGGTGCCCTGCACGTCGGAGTTCTGCGGGAAGGACCCGTCAGGCCTCTGCTGGACACGGAACAGCCAGTCGACGATCCGCCGTGCGGCGGCCTCGTCGCCCATGGCCCACATCGCGCTGCCGAACTCGTACGAGTCGCGCGACCAGACCAGGTGATAGGCGCCGGACGGCGACGACAGGTCCGGCACCTCGTCGCCCCACACCCACGGCGCGGACGGCGAGGCGACGACGGCGCCGGGGTTGCGCTTGTCCTCGGCAGCCGCGAGCACGAGCGCCGACGCGAGGTACTGGCGCCTGACCGGGGCCGCGGCCGCCGGCACCCGCTTCAGGCCGGCGAGGTAGCGGTGCCAGCCTCGGTCGTACCGGCGCTGCAGCGACGACCAACCGGCACGCGCGCTCGACGCGGCGGTCGCACGCGCGTCGGACACACCTCGTCCGAAGCCGAGCGTCAGCGTCGCGCGCTGCCGACCGGGCAGCCCGTCGACGCGACTCACGCGTGCGGTCTGGACGACGTTGCCGGGACCGGCCGATCGGTGACGTCGATCGAGCCTGTGGTCGTCGCGCAGGTCTGGCCACCCGTCGCTGGCCAGCCCGGCGTAGCCGTTGCTGCTCGCTCCGAGCCGCGGCTGCGCACGCAACGCGGTGGCGACCTGACCGTCGGAGGCCACGAGCGTCTGGCCGACCGTACGGGCGCGGTCGTCCATGCCGCCGTTGTTCAGCGCCGGGTCGTGCCGGACGAAGAGCCGGTAGCGGCGACCGTCCAGCGACTGCAGCCGCACACGGACCACGAGCGCGGCACGACGTGGGTCGGTCACGACCTGCTTGACGACGCGATAGCGCCCGGGACGGCCGCCGACCTGGCGGAACCGCAGGCTGCGCGCATCAGGACGGGCGGTGGCCGGGCGCATGTCGACGGCCTCGCGGTCGGTGAACGTGGCACCGTCGGTGACGGCGAGCTCGAGGCTGCGCACGCTGGGCGTCGACAGGTCCGGATAGAACACCTCGCTCACCCGGCCACGCTGCAGCGTGAACCACACGTTGCTGCGTCGGTCGCGCGCGGTGCCGAAGCCGGTCTTGTCGGCCTCGGTCCAGGTGCTCTTGACTCCCGGACCACCGGGTGCGGGAACACCGGGTGCCGCGGCGGCCGACGGGCTGGCGAGCAGCGAGGCACCGAGCAGCAGTGCTGCGGTGGGCGCCAGAGCGGCGCGAGGATGCGGGATCGGGCGGTGTGCGGACATGAGGGACCTCCGTAACGCTGCCCGACTGGTTCCCCTCGACCGGTTTCACAAACCACGAGCCTCGATTGCGTCGAGGTCGCGGAGGGCAAGGCGGAGGTGCTCCCACTCCTCCGCGAGGACGACGTGCAGACACGACAGAACGGACTTGCGTGCGATGCGACCACGGGTTCGTACAGCAGTGACGTGTCGGCTCGAGCGCATCGGAGTACGGTCAGGCGAGGAGGTGCGATGAACGCAGGATCTCTCGAGATCGCCCAGGCGCTGACCGATGCCGCGCGGGCGATCCACCAGCCCCGCTCGCTCGAAGCCACTCTCGATGCGATCGTCAAGGCCGCGCGCGACACCGTGCCGGGGTTCGACCACGTCGGCATCTCGGTCGCCCACAGCAACGGCGAGATCGAGACGCTCGCCGGCACCGACCAGCTGGTCTGGGAGCTCGACACCCTTCAGTACCAGCTGGGCCAGGGACCATGTGTCGACGCGATCCGCGAGTTCCCCATCGTGCCGGTCGAGAAGGCAGCAGAGGACCCGAGGTGGCCCGACTACATGCCGGCTGCCGCACGGGCCGGCCTGCGCGCCCAGCTGGGCGTCCGGCTGTTCAACGAGGACGAGACGCTCGGAGGCTTGAACCTCTACTCGGTCCACGCCGACACGATCGCCGCAGGAGCCGTCGAGCTCGCGGCCCTGTTCGCCTCCCACGCGACCATCGCGCTGGGACGTGCACGCAAGGAGGAGCACCTCAACGATGCGCTGGTGACCCGCAAGGTGATCGGGCAGGCCATCGGGATCGTCTGCGAGCGCTACAAGATCACTGAGGACCAGGCGTTCCACTTCCTCGTTCGCGCGTCGTCGACCAGCAACATCAAGCTCCGTGGCATCGCACAGGAGATCGTCGACAGCACCAACCAGGAGTACGAGCGGGGAGCAGACGACTGAACGATCCAGCGTGCCTGGCGTCAGCCGAGCGGCTCCAGCCCTGCGATCCCGATCGCGACGACAGCAGCGAGAAGGATCGAGCCCGTCGCCACCACCAGCCATCTCACCCGGTCTGCGCGCCTGCTCCGCTTCTCGTACGTCGCCGCCGCATCTTCGACCGACACAGCGTCGTCCTTGTTTCGTCCCACCTGTTGACCCCCTGTCTCCACCGTCCTCGGGCGTCCTCGCCCGGACGTGCTGGACGGGTACCCACTTGCAGCGGACCCAAGCGGCTCTCGGCCGAGCAGGCGGATGGAGCGATGTACGAAGACTCGCCGCGCTGGTGATCGCTGCCTTCGCCGTCCGCGAGGGCGTCGAAGGCTTGGTGCGGTGACACCTGCTGATGCCCTCCGCTACCGGCTGAGGGCTCGCACGGCGAGCGTGCGGAAGGACGCCGGGTCGTCCACCCACGGGAAGTGCCCGGCGCCCTCCTGGACGACGAGCTCACCACGGGGGAACAGGCCGGCGACCTCCGACATCGCGTCGACGGGGTTGCCCACGTCCGCGCTGCCGGCGATGACCACGACCGGGACGTCGAGTGCGGCCAGCGCCGCCCGCGTCGCCGGCGGCTCGAACGCCCCGTCCGCCCCGAACGCCTGCGCCGCCACGGCGTTGCGCAACGCCTCCATCGCGGCGTCGTACGCGGCCACCTCCGCGTCCCAGCGCCCGTAGCTGAACGGGGTGATCGCCGCCCAGTCACCGTCCCCGGCGGCCCCAGACTGGACCCGCGCCAGTGCGGCTGCGGCTGCGTCGTACCAGGGCTCGGCCGACCGAGATCGCGCCACCTCCGACCGCGCCGCGTCGCTAATCTCGACACCGACGGCCCGCGTGCTCGGTGTCACCAGCACCAGCCGATCCACGCGGTCGGGATAGCGCTCGGCATAACGGAACACGACGTTCGCCCCGGCCGAGTGCCCGAGCAGAGCGACACGGTCGAGCCCGAGATGGAGGCGGAGCGTCTCGAGGTCGTCGACGAGCCGGTCGCACCGGTACGTCGCCGGGTCCGCCGGCGTCCCCGAGGCACCGCTCCCTCGGGGGTCGACGAGGACGAGCTCGGCGTGATCACTCAGGCCACCGAGGTCTCCGAGATAGTCAGCCGGGAGCATCGGGCCACCCGGGACGCAGACGAGCGGCGCGCCAGCCCCGATGCAGCGGTAGGCCAACAGCGTCCCGTCAGGAGCATGGAGAGGCATGCCGAACCGCCCGTCTTCGCCGGTGCCGCTGACGAACGCGGCCGTGATGCCCGATCGTACGGTCAGCGCCTGGTCATGGTGGACGGGTAGCCGCCGCCTCCCGGATAGACCCACTCCCCCGCCATGCTGCGGTCACCGTCGGTGAAGGTGCCACGGAAGTACGCGGGGCTCCCCTTGGCGCCCGCCCAGATCGTCAGCGTGTCGCCGTCGAGCTCGTACACGTAGTCGAGCGTGTTGCCGGTCGAGTCGTAGAACCGCGAGACGACATCATCCCCTGCCGGCTCACCGAACGGACGGAGGTTGCCGATGACCTCGAACCCCGTCGTCGCCTGCCCGAACTGTGACAGCTCGACGCGTTGGATCAAGAAGTAGCCACCGTCCATCCACTCGTAGGTGACGACGCCCTCGGCGCCGCCGGTCACCTCCCAGGTCCCGACCAGGCGATCGAGTGCGACGAGCGCCTTGCTCGGTGCAGGCGGCGCCTCCATCCCGTACGCGTCGATGTCGGCGGCCGTCGTGTCCTTCGTGCTCATGCGAGCTCCTCTCCAGTGGTGCGCACCCCGAGGGGTGCCGTCACTGATACCTCGGAGCCGGTTCGCCGGTCTCGACATCGCGACATGAGCGCGTGACGTGATCCAGATCACCTGGCGCGCGATGTCGAGATCCTCGCGGCCGCAACGAGGTGGCGGTGACGGCGACTCCAGACGGCGTCTCCAGGAAGGGCAGACCATGAGCACACCCACCCGGCGGCTCCTTGCCGCGGCAGCCCTCGCAGGCCCCGTGTTCTACACCTCCGCGATCGCGCAGATGGTCACGCGTGACGGGTTCGACCTGCGCGAGCACCCGATCAGCCAGCTCTCGACCGGCGACCTCGGCTGGGTCCAGAGGGCGACGTTCGTCATCGCCGGTCTCGGCGTGCTCGGCCTCGCCGTGGCACACCGCCGCCTCGTGACCACCGGCGTCGGTCGGCGCTGGTTGCCGATCCTCATCGGCGTCTTCGGGGGCGGACTGGCCGTCGCCGGCCTGTTCGTGATGGACCCGCAGTACGCCTTCCCGGCCGGCACCCCGGACGCCCCGGCGCCGGAGATGTCCTGGCACAGCGTGGTGCACTCCGGAGCTGCCGCGGTCGCGTTCACCGCGCTCGCCGTCGCCTGCGTCGTGCTGACCGTGCGCGCGATCGGCGCGCGTCGTACGCTGCCCGCGATCGGCAGCGGACTCGCCGCCGTGATCCTGCTCGTCCCCGTGTCGCCGACCCACGCGAGCATCCAGATCGCCGTCACCGGCCTGGTCGCCTTCGGATGGGTGTCGGCGTACGCCCTGCACCTTCGCCGTCTCGCCTCGTGACCGTCCCGCCCAGGAGGAACCTCATGAAGTACCTGCTTCTCAGCTACACGCCGTCGGCCGATTGGGACGCGGCCACCGCCGACGTCCCCTCGGAGGAGGCGTTCGCCGCCTTCGAGGCGTACCAGAAGTTCGAGGCCGAGCTCCGCGAGACCGGGGAGTTCGTGACGAGCGAAGGGCTTGGACACCCCGCCGTGACGACGACCGTCCGCAAGACAGACGGTGGGGTAGTCGCCACCGACGGGCCGTTCGCCGAGCTGAAGGAGGTCCTGGCGAGCTTCGCGGTCATCGACTGCGCGAGCCAGGAGCGGGCGGTCGAGATCGTCGGCCGGATGGTCGACGTCCTCGGTGAACCCATGGAGATCCGGCCGATCATGGGCGACGACTACGCCGCCTGAGGTCGGTCCATGTCCGAGGAGAGGTCGATCGAGAACCTGCTGCGCAGCGAGGCGCCGCAGGTGCTCGGCGCGCTCGCACGACGGTTCAGCCGCTTCGACGTCGCCGAGGACGCGGTCCAAGAAGCGCTCCTCGCGGCGGCCCGGCAGTGGCCGGCGGACGGCGTGCCGGTCGACCCGCGCGGGTGGCTGATCCGGATCGGCTACCGACGGATGGTCGACATCCTGCGCTCCGAGCAGGCTCGGCACCGGCGCGAACGACTCGTCGGGACGTCCGAGCTGGCCGACCGAGAGCCGGACCGGCGACCTGCCGTGATCGAGGACGACGACAGCCTCACTGTGCTCCTGCTGTGCTGCCACCCCACGCTCAGCCCGACCTCGCAGGTCGCGCTCACGTTGCGCGCGGTCGGCGGACTGACGACCGCGGAGATCGCACACGCGTACGGCACTTCCGAGGCCACCATGGGCACCCGGATCAGCAGGGCCAAGCACCAGCTCGTCCGAGAGGGGACCCGCCTTGTCGCCCCCTCCAGTGCCGACCGCGCGTCACGCATGGCCTCCGTCCTGCGCGCCCTCTACCTGATCTTCAACGAGGGCTACACCGCCAGCTCCGGGGACGACCTCGGCCGGATCGACCTCAGCGCGGAGGCGATTCGTCTCACGCGGACGGCCCTCGCGCAGACGCCGGACGACCCCGAGGTCGCCGGCCTGCTCGCTCTCCTCCTGCTGACCGAGGCTCGGCGGGACGCCCGCACCGACGGCGAGCACCGTCTCGTGCCGCTGGACGAGCAGGACCGCAGCCGGTGGGACCGCACGATGATCGCCGAGGGCGAGCAGATCCTCAAGCGCGCGTGGGCGCAGCGGGAGGTCGGGCCGTACCAGCTCCAGGCCGCCATCGCCGCCGTCCACGACACGGCGCCTCGCGACGACGCGACGGACTGGCCGCAGATCGCCGCGCTCTATCTCTGGCTCGAGCGCCTCACCCCGACCGGTCCCGTACGACTCTCCCGTGTCGTCGCGGTCGCCCGAGCCTTCGGCGCCCAGCGTGGGCTCGACCTGCTCGACGACCTCGACCGGCGCTTCGGTCTCAGCGGTGACGCCCTGACGCGGCAGCGCGTACGGGCCGTACGGGCGCACCTGCTCGACGAGCTCGGGCGTCGTTCGGAAGCGGCCGTCGCCTTCCGCGAGGCCGCGGAGCTCACGCACAACGCGGTCGAGCGTGACTACCTGCTCGGCCGCGCGGAGGCGCACTAGACGGTCTACGCACTGTCGAGCGCTCTCCTCGCTGGCGCCTTCACAGATCCAGGCCCTCGAAGGGCTCGAGTAGGGCGAGGACGTGCCGGCGCGCCGACTCACTCTTCGGAAGCCACGAGCTCGAACGGGTTGCCCTCGGAGTCGTCGTCTTCGTCTTCTTCGTTCGGCCACGCCCGCATGTACGCCTCACGTCCGGCGGCGACCACGGCATCATCGTCGTGCACGACGAAGTCATGGCGCCCGAAGACCGACATGATCGGGCCCTCGGCGCCCACTTCTTCATCCTCATCGTCGTACTCAACCTCGTCGTCTTCGTCGTCCAGGACCATGAAGGTCTTGCCGGGATGCCGAGATCACGGTCTCCGGGCGGTTCCGGGCGGTGAGGTCGAGTGCGGTGGAGAACAACGTGATCCGACCGTCGAGCGCGACTACCTGCTCGGCCGCGCTACCGGCTAGCGACAGCTCAGATCAGCGGCGGCACCGTCGGTGTCACCGGCACCACGATCACCGTGGGGCCGGAGCGGTCGAACGCTGCGGCAAGGGCCGAGCTGACGTCGTCGGAGGTCTCAGCGAGGACGCCGTGACAGCCGTAGCCGTTCGCGAGCGCGACGATGTCCAGGTCCGGGATGTCGAGGCCGGGGACTCCCGGAGTCTCCTCGAGCACAGCGAACGACTTGAGGATCGCGTACTCGGCGTTGCGGGGCACCACCACGACGACCGGCAGCGCGTGCTGCGCTGCGGTCCACAGCGCCTGGATCGAGTACTGCAGCGATCCGTCGCCGATGACGGCGAGGACGGGACGGTTGCGGCCGCTGTCGCGCTCGGCCATCGCGATCCCGACCGATGCGGGGAGGTTCCAGCCGAGGCTTCCGGAGGCGAACGTGAAGAACGAGTCGGGGCGCTCGACCGGCCAGGCCGCGTGAAGCTCACCCAGGTTCGAGGGCGACTCCTCGACGAGGACGGTCTCGGCTGGCGCCGCTGCGCGCAGGGTCCGGAACAACGCGAGCGGGGTGAGCCTGGCGTCTCGCGCCTCGGCCTCGCCAGCGGGGGCGGCCGGATGCGGCGCGAGGCGGTGCGGCTGCGTGACGACACTGCTCGAAGGCGCTGTCCGAGCGGCGACATCGGCCGCGAGAGCCTCCAGCGTGAGGACCGCGTCGCCGAGCAGGCTGTCCCCGACCGGGGCCTTCGCCGCCTCCACCGGGTCGTCGGTGACGTGCAGCAGCCGAAGCCCGGCAGGAAGGTACGGTCCGGCCACGTACGGGTAGTAGCGAAACACCGGTGCACCGATCACGAGGGCCACGTCGTGGCCGCTGAGCTTCTCCGAGAGCGGACCGATCGCGAACGGGAGCCCTCCCGCATAAAGAGGGTGGTTCTCGGGGAACGGAGGCCGTTCCGAGGCTGGCGCCGCCCACACCGGAGCGCCCATCTTCTCCGCGAGCGCGACCGCCTGGTCCCATCCTCGGCCTCGGGCGATCGCCGAGCCAAAGATCAGGACGGGATTCACCGCAGCGGAGAGCTGCGCGCAGAAGTCAGCGATCCGCTCCGGGTCGGGCGCGGTCCTGGTCGCGACCGAGCGGACGACCGCCACGCCGTCCGCGGTCTGGTCCCAGTCGTCGAGCGGGATCGACAAGAAGACGGGGCCGGCCGGTGGCTGCGTCGCGACCGCGTACGCCCGCATGAAGGCCGCCGGGACGTCGCCCGCACGGACCGGCTCGTAGCTCCACTTCACCCAAGGCTTGGGCAGCTCGGTCGGTTCGATATTGGTCAGCCACGGCTCCATCAGGAGCATGTCGCGCGTCTGGTTGCCTGCGGTGATGATCAGTGGCGTGCGGTTCATCGATGCAGTGAGAATGTTGGACATCCCGTTGCTGAGACCCGCGGCGGTGTGCACGTTCACGAGGGCCGGCACACGGTTGGCCTGGGCGAAGCCATCTGCGATCCCCACCGCCGATGCCTCAGCGAGGGTCTGGACGTAGGTGAAGTCCTCGGGGAAATCCTTGAGGAAAGTCTCCTCCGTCGAACCCGGATTTCCGAAGACTGTTCTCATCCCCAGTTCACGCAACAGCTGGAACGTAGCCTCTCGCACTGTCGTGGACACCGTTCTCCCTTCGGCGCAGCTGCCGCGTCGCGACATGGGCGCAAACGTCAGGCGGGGCCTCAGATCCCCCAATCCGAGGCCCCGCCCCCCCGAGGCAAGTCACCGTTTCCGGCTGATTCATCCCCTGCAACTATTACGCCGTACGACACAGGGGCAGACCATCCCAGATCGGAGACTTCACCCACGGCTTCACCCCCTGGGAGCCCCGTCAGCGGGAGGGGTCGAGCATCCCGCGGATCGCCGCCGCGTGAACGGCCTCGTCGCGCGAGCGGACACCGAGCTTGCGATAGAGGCTGCGGGTCTGGGACTTGATGGTGTTCACCGAGACGTGCAGGGTCTGGGCGATGTCATCGATGGTGCGGCCGGTCGCGATCTCCGCGAGGACGACCTCCTCCCGAGGAGTCAGCTCGACGATCTCGAGCTGCCTGGGGAGCACATCCCGTACGTGAGCGTCGTCCAGCGCCGCGACCACCGTGGCCAGCGTGGGAAGCTGTCCCGCCGCGGCAGTCAGCAGGTCGCGCGGGATCATCGCGAAAGGCCTGTAGATCCCGCCGTCGGCCATCGAGAGCGCGCGACCGAAGTCTGCGAGCGCCTCGCCCTCGTCCCCTCCCGCGAGGACGGCCGCGGTGTAGGTGAGGTTCAGGTCCGTACGCACGCGGCTGCTGCAGCGGTCGTCCCAACGGCGCGATCCCGCGATCCGCTGGGCTGTGCGGTGGTCGCCGACGACGAGCGCGAGCCGCGCACGGGCCAGGTCGACGATCGGGTGGTCCGACTCGATGGAGGCCAGGAGTCCGCTGGCACGCGACGCGCACTGCAGCGAGATCAGGAGGTCGACCTCGACGGCGGCCACCACGGCCTCGGCGAGCGATCCCGCGACGACCCTGCGCCCACGGCGCGACCTCTCAGCCGCGATGCGGTGCAACATCCCGATGCGGTCTCCCCACAGGAGAGCGACCTGCCCGCGTGCGTACAGCTCGTGGAACCACAGCTCGTTCGAGGCCTCCGGCGGTCGGAGCCCGCGCTCCAACGCCTCTTTGACGAGTCGTCGGTCGAGGCGCTCCACCCCCACCAGGGCCATCGCGGTGCTGACGTCCTGCTCGCTCGGCGCCTCGGCATCGAGGCTCGTCTCTGACAGCTTCGCGTGCTGAGCGATCCACGCCTCGGCCTCGGCGACGTCACCGTCGACCGCGAGGGTCAGGGCGAGGGCGGCGCTCACGTCGCGCGCAGCCCCCGGTATGCGAGACGACGAGGCCGTCTCGTACGCCCACGTCAGGGCTTCCTTGGCGGCGCGCGTCTCACCTGCGACCAGATGGAGGATGCCGGTCTCCTTGAAGACCGGGCAGAGCAGGTCCCCGACGTGGTCGGACGACGCGCCCCGCGCCGCCGCCGCGATCGAGGTGAGGCGTACGGCGATGTCGCGGGCCTGACCGAGGTCGCCGTGCCGGCGCAGCGAGAGGAGCGAGAGGAGCCCGTCGTCCAGCGCGCACCGCGGGTCGCTCGACCGACCGATCAGCTCGAGCTCCGTACGGCCGAGCAGGACCGGGCCTTCCGACGCCGCCGCACCGTCTCCACGCAACGACTCGACCAGCTCATGGATCGCCCGAAGCTTGGGGCGCTGCGGGAGATCAGCGGCAGGGAGCCGGGTGAAGAAGGCCTCGAGCCCGTCCTGGTCGACGGCCAGCAGACTGAGCCAGCCCTCCTCGACCGTCTCGTGAGCGCGATCGAGGTCGTCCGCCGCGAGCGCGTGCGCCAAGGCGTGGGCGTGATCCCCGTGAGCGCGGAACCAGTCGGCCAGCTCGCTGTCGAGGCGCCTGACGACCTGGGGCCGCTCCGACACGAACAGGGACAGGAGCGCGGAGCGGACGAGCCGAGGCCAGACGTAGGTCGGCGTCGGCGCGGTCGGCGTCGAGACCAGAAGGCCGTGGGAGACGAGACAGTCGAGGACGGGCCGCGGATCGTCGCCTCCGTTCACGAAGCGGGCGACCTCGTCGTCGAGCCGAGCGGGGACCGTCATCCGGAAGACCCGTTCGGTCGAGGCCAGCGGCGCCAGCGCCGGGAGCACCTCGCTGCGTACCCACTCGTGGGCATGATGCCGGACGACCTCGTCGACCGGCAGCGTCCATGGGGAGGGCTCGTGCGCGAGGGCGTTGCCAATCGTCCACAGGATCGCCGGCCACCCGCCCGTCTCGCGGTGCAGGTCAGCCAACCTCGCCGGCGGGAGCGCGAGTCCGAACGACTCGAAGAGCGCGTGCGTCTCCTCCCGGGTCAGCAGGAGGTCACGCACGTCGATGACGTCCGACTCGACGCCCTGCTGTCGGCACGCCTCACGAAGCCGGCCGTCGTCTCGGGTGCACGCGATGACACGGAGGTTCGGGCACTGACGGAGCATCTCGGCGATCTCGCGGTGAGCCTCGTCCCCGTGGACGCGCTCGTACGCCTCGACCACAAGGATCACCGGGGCGGCCCAGGCGTGGAGCGCGCGTCGGATCGCCAGACGTGCCCCGATGTCATCGGCGTCAGAGGCGAGGACGCCGGTCACGGCCAGCGCCTGATGCACCTCTTCCCAGAGGTCGTCGGCGCTACGGGCGTCCCTGTCCAGGGTCACCCACGCGGCATCGGCGACGTCAGGTAGGCAGGCGATCCACTGGGCGACGAGCGTGGTCTTCCCGATGCCGACCGGCCCTCGTACGACCACGAGCGGGACCTGTGAGTCGAGGCGCTCGAGCAGCCTCCCCCGCTTGGCCAACGGCCGCGGCAACCGCGGGACCGCGTACCGGAACCCGCCTCCGCTCGGCGCCATCCTCTGCTCTGAGCTGGCTACGCCCACGCTCATCCTCGCCCCCGAGAGTCCGTTCATGGAGAGCGCGCCCCGATGACACGCCGTATTTATCCATGTCATGAATTATCGCGGAACCTGTCAGCCCCGCACGGTAAGCCGCTCACTCCTCCTGTGCCCCTGTCCCGACAACCAGGAGCACAGGAGGAGCGAGACCTCAGTCCTTCGCGCCGGCCTTGAGCGCGTCGACCATCGCCAACGTCAGGAAGTTGAGCGCGCCGTCATCCTCGAACTTGTCGCTGACGTTGCCGGCGATCCCGCCCTCGAGCGCGAGCTTGCTCAGCAGATCGAGCTTGAGCGTGGGCGACTCCTCACTGAAGTCGAGGTCGGCCAGGTCCACCCACACGATGTTGGGGCGGGTCGTCGACTCGAACACGTACCGCTTGTTCGTGAGGTCGGCGACCACCTGCCAGATCGTCTGCGAGGCGTCAGGCTTGCCCGGGTCGGGCACGCGGAACGGCTGTGCCGCGTTGCGGATCACGCTGAACATCGCCGCGATCGCCTCGACCTGCGACTGCGGCTGCGACAGCCGACCGACGTAGTAGAGCGCACGGGCGAAGCGGTCGGTGGCAAGCGTCGAGCCCGGGAGCGGCTTGTCACCCCCCAGCCCGTCGACATGCGCGACCAGCTCGAGCTGCTTGTCGAAGGTCGGCGAGTTCGTCATCACCTTGTAGTCGCGACCGTGGTGGATCTGCGCGTTGCCGTCGATGTACTCGATGATCACCGAGTCGCCGGTCGCGTCGTCCAGCGCCAGGTGGATCGCCGGGACCTCGCCGCTCGACGGGTCGGTCAGCTGAACCACCTGTGCGTCGTTGCCCTGGATCCACGCGACCACCTCCGCGACGGTCGCATGGTTGTCCAGGAAGTACTGGAGCCAGACGGCCTGGCTTAGCGCGGGCCGCGACTCGTCACGCGGCTCGTACGTCGACTCGGCGAGCCACAGGACGTGCCCCGAGAGCCCCGCCTCGTTGATGCCGTCGACCGAGATCATGTCGAACGCCGTGGCGACCAGGCTCCCGTACTTCGCCGTCCAGGTGAGCTCGCCCTTCACTCCGTCGTCGCGGGAGATGCCGCGCGGCAGCTTCCAGAGGTTGGTCCCCAGGTCGCGGTGGTAGTCCATGTTGCGACCGACGATCACCGATCCGGCGGCGTCCGGCCAAATGACTCTCGTGCACATATCTTCTCGCTTTCAGGTGTACGAAATGCTGGACATCACGAGTGGCTTTCTCGGCTCCTTTCACGCCGCGGCAGAACAATGAACGACGCCATGAAGAAACACACCGCACCGATCAGAGTGCCGACGTTTGCCACGGCATTGTTGACAGAATCCCCACCGGGCAGGATGTAGGCGCCCACCGCCGAGATCGCGAATGCCACGCACCCGACAAGATTGATCTGGGCCGACCACCACTGTCGCTCGCCTGGACTCCATGCCTTGTTGAGGTGGTTGTAGGCGACGATCACGAAAACACCGCTCACGAGGAACGCCACCGACCCGCCCGCGTCGGGCGACCAGACGAAGTGCTTCTGCGCGGAGACGGTTCTCGCCTCGAGCGCGGCCGTCGTGCTCACGTTGAAAAGCACGGTGCCGAAGGACTGGGTCGCGGCCGCCAGCCACTCCGCCCGCACCATCGTCCCCCTCCCGTAGGACACCGGTACGGTCACGGCCCCGCTCATGAGCAGCTGGGCCAGGCCCGCAGCCGTGAAGAACCAGGCGCCGACGAAGTAGCACATGTTCGACGTCGCGGCCGACGCCCAGTCGCCCAGCGCGAGGGCAGACCCCAGGGCGAAGAGCGCGGAGCCGATCATGAACCCCACGCACTGCTTGGTGAGCGTCGGTGTCAGCGCCGCCCGTTGCAGCGACGAGCTCTGTGCGATCTCGCTCATGGCAGCTCGCCGTCGATGATGGCGATCTCAATGATGGAAGTGCGCACCTGCGACCTCGCGGGGCAGTGGAGCCTTGAGGCCGTCGAGGTAGGCGACCTCACCCTCGAGGTCCCGTAGGAGTGCATTGGCCAGGTCGTGGCTCAGCCCGGCCCGTACGACGATGCGCTGCACCGTGACCTCGGCGAGGTCGTCGGCGAGCGGATACGCCGGGACGAGCCAGCCCTTCATCCGGAGCCGGTCCGACAGGTCGTACAGGTTCCAGTTGGCGGTGTGGTCCGGCTTCAGCTTCCACGCGAAGACGGGGATGGTGTCGCCCCTGCTCACGAGCGTGAAGGGACCGATGTTCTCGATGGCGGACGAGAGGTACTGCGCCACATCGAGGGAGCTCTGCTGGACCTCGCGATAGCCGTCGCGACCGAGGCGCAGGAACATGTAGTACTGCAGGAGCACCTGCGCGCCCGGACGCGAGAAGTTGAGCGCGAGCGTGGGCATGTTCCCACCGAGATAGCTGCAGTGGAACACCATGCTCTCGGGCAGGGCCTCGGTGTCGCGCCAGACGATCCACCCGACTCCCGGATAGACCAGGCCGTACTTGTGGCCCGAGGTGTTGATCGAGACGACCCGCTCGACACGGAAGTCCCACTCGAGCTCGGGCTGGCAGAACGGGGCGATCATCGCCCCCGAGGCGCCGTCGACGTGGATCTTTACGTCCAACCCGGTCGCAGCCTGGATCTCGTCGAGCTTCTTCGCGATCTCGGCGATCGGCTCGTACATGCCGGTGTAGGTCTGCCCCATGATCCCGACGACGCCGATCGTGTTCTCGTCGACGTACTTCTCCAGGTCGTGGCCGTCGAGAACGAGATGCTCCTCCGAGACCGGGACCCAGCGGGGCTCGACCTCGAAGTAGTTGCAGAACTTCTCCCAGCACACCTGGACGCCGGTCGAGAGCACGAGGTTCGGCGACTCGACCGACTTGCCCTCCTCGCGGCGCCGGGTCTGCCAGTGCCGCTTCAGGGCGAGACCGCCCAGCATGCAGGCCTCCGACGAGCCGATCGTCGACGTCCCGATCGTGGCGGCGCCGTCCGGCGCGTGCCAGAGGTCGGCGAGGATCCGCCAGCAGCGCTCCTCGATGGCCGCCGTCTGGGGGTACTCGTCCTTGTCGATCATGTTCTTGTCGGCGGTCTCGGTGTAGAGCTTCTTCGCCTCGTCGTCCATCCACGTGGAGACGAACGTCGCGAGGTTGAGCCGCGCGTTGCCGTCGAGCATCGCCTCGTCGTGGACGATCTGGTACGCGGTCTCAGGGAGGCTCGCACGGTCGGGCATCTCGAACTTCGGCATCTCCGTGGCCTCCCCCGGGCGCACGAAGACGGGGTTGACGATGAGCGATTCGCCGATGTTGGTGGTCTGGCGAGCGTTGGTGTGTCTGACGGACATGGGTGTCCTCTCTCGGTGACGAGTGATTGTTCGCGGCCCGCAGCCGGTGCGGGCCGACGATTCCTAGACCTCGATCGGCGGATAGAGCCGGTCCATGGTGTATTGCCGATTTCGTCGGGCCGCCCACGTCGAGACGGCGAGGAACAGCACGGTGAGGCAGACGATGACCGTGATCGAGACCCACAGCCGGCTGTCGATCCCGCCGACGGTCAGCTGCCGTAGCCCCGTGACCGTGTACGTCATGGGGTCGATCACGTGGATGTACTGGAACGGTTTGGTGGTGGTCGGGACGGGATAGATCCCGCCTGCGGAGACCAGCTGGATCATCAGGAAGGCGAGCGTCACCACGCGTCCGACCGCGGGCCCGAACAGCGCGTTGAACATCTGGATCATGGCGAGGAACATCGCCACGATCAGCAGCATGAAGCCGAAGGTCGCCCACGGATGCGTCGGTCTCAGCCCGATCGCGAACACGACGACGGCATAGAGGAGCCCGGCCTGGAGCACCCCGATCGCGTACGTCGGCGCGTAGGACGCGAGCACGACGCGGAACGACCCCAACCCCTGGACGAGCGGCCTCGTCTGCAGCGGCGTGAAGAGCATCCACGCGATGATGCCGCCGACGAACAGGGCGAGCCCGAAGAAGAACGGTGCGAAGCCGGTGCCGAAGGTCGGCGCCTTGTGGAGGTAGTCCTCCTGGAGCTGCACGGGCTTCGCGAGGGCCTTGGCGATGTCGCTGCGCTGCTCGTCGGACCAGGAGGGGATCATGCCGACCCCCTGCTTCAGGCCGCTCGCCAGCTCGGCGGACCCGGCCGAGGCCGTCTTGGTGCCGGCGGAGAGCTGGTCTGCTCCGCTGCTGAGCTTCACCAGTCCGGAGCTCAGCTCGTCGGCGCCGCTCTTCAGCTTCCCCACGTCGGTGCGGGCGGTCTTGATCTGGCTGACGACCTCGCCGCTCTCAAGGACGCGCAGGGCCCCGCTGATCCGGCTCTGCGAGTTGCCGAGCTCGGAATCGAGCAACCGGGCGTCGCCCCGGATCGCAGTCAGCTGGTCGTTCGCGCGCGGGCCCAGCCCTTTCGTCGCGAGCGCGTCCTGCACCGGGCTCAGGGCGTTGGCCAACCGGCGTTCCGCTGCGTCGCCGCTCGCTCGCAGCTGCGCGACCACCGTGTCGAGGCGCTGGCTCGCGACGGCCTGCGCGGAGGTCACGTCGTCGAGGACCTTGACGACCTCGTTCGCGTTGACCTTGAGCTGGTTCGCCGTGGTCCTGATCTCCGCGCCGGTGATGCCCGACTTGTCGATCTCGGCCAGCAGGACCCCGGTCACCGAGTCGACCTTCGCGTCGAGCTCGTCCACACCGCTCGCGAGCTCGGCAGAGCCGTCCTTGGCGGTGACCATCTTGGTCGAGAGCTCTTGCGCCCCGGAGTTCAGCTTCACCAGACCCGTGTCGAGCTGGGTGGCGCCGCTGGACGCCTCCTTCACCTTCGGCACCAGGTCGTTGGTCACCTCGTTCAACGCGATCTCGAAGGTCTTGACCCCCACTTGTGCCGAGATCTCGTTGACCGCCTGCTGCGCCGCGTCCTGCCCGATGATCGTCGCGAGGTAGTTGTTCACGTCGTTGTACGTGAAGATGAGGTCCGCCGACCGCGGCTTGTCGCCGGCCGGAGAGGCGACCGCCTCACTGAAGTCCTTCGGCAGGGTGACGGAGAAGTAGTAGGTCCCGTCGGCAACGCCGTCGGCACCTTCCTTCGCCGAGACGAGGTGCAGGTCGAGCTGCTTGGAGGCGATGAGGCCGTCCGCGACCTGCTTGCCGGCGTCGAGCTTCTCCCCCTGCACGACCGCGCCGACGTCGTCGTTGATGAGGGCGACCGGGATCTTGTCGGCGGCCGCGAACGGGTTCCAGAACGCCCAGAGATAGAGCGCGCCGTACAGCAGCGGCATCGCGACGATGACGACGAGCGCAAGGCGCGGCATGCGTCCGCGGTAGTAGCGCTTGAGGTCGCTTCCCGGGGAGAAGGCGGCAAACATGTCAGCTCAACGCCTCTCGTTCGAGCTCGACGAACTCGTTGTCGATGAGGTTCGGCACGTCGATCACGTCGTGCAGACGGCGGTCTCCGTACCCGGCGTTGATGTCCGCGGTGATGACGGTCTGCTCCGTGCCGAGCACGATCAGCCGGTCGAGCAGCTTGTACGTCGCGCGGACGCTCGAGAGCGCGTCCACTCCCCCGACGACCAGCAGCGGCGGCTTGTGCGTGTTGGCGACGGCGATCCGCAGCAGCGCGGCGGTGAGC
This sequence comes from Mumia sp. ZJ430, assembly GCF_011751845.1. Lineage (NCBI taxonomy): Bacteria > Bacillati > Actinomycetota > Actinomycetes > Propionibacteriales > Nocardioidaceae > Mumia > Mumia sp. ZJ430. Next base: position 1,003,530 of record NZ_JAAHFK010000002.1, read on the forward strand.
TCCGGGAGCTCCTCGACGTACGCGTCCATCGCGGGCAGGGTGAGGTCGCCGAACACCGGCCGGCAGATCCGCTCCAGGTCCTCCTGCCGGGACTGCCTGACCCACCGGTACCAAGGCGCCTCCCAGCGCACCTGCTCGGTGATGAGGTCGTGCACGCGGATGGCCTGGGCGATCCCGTCGATCTCGTCGATGTCTGCCACGATGGCCTTGGAGAAGAGGTCGTGGGCGTCGTTGATGCGACCGAACGCCTTCAAGAAGCCGGTCGTCGGCTTCATCCTCCCGGCGAGGGTGAGCAGCAGCGCGACCCGCCCTCGACCCCCAGGACCCGCGAGCACCGTGAGACCACCCGTACGGATCGACAGGTCGATGGGGCCGTAGATCTGGCCCCATGATGCGTCGACCCCGATCGACGTCGCCTCCAGCAGCAGCGGCTGCGGATCATCGACCTCAGGACTTCCCCACGCAAGCTCGCTCGAGCCCGACTCAGGCCCCCCGGTTGACACGGTCACGCACTTCCCCCTCGTTCAGCGGACGATGACGGTTGATATCCGGTGTCACATCTGCCGTCGTCGAGAAGGCGTACGCAATGACAGCAGAAGCGTGCGAGCGTGCCATTCGGCGTCGTGGAGAGTGTCGTTCTTCACCGTGGGTTCCATTTCTGACTCGGGCACAAGGTGGTAGCACCGCGAGAATGCAGTCGCGGCACTCGGAGATAGGCCGGGGCCGCGTCGACGGAACGTCGTGACGCCTACCCGAGATTGCGGAATCATGCTTCGTAAGCGCCACCATAGGACAGCATTTCGGCATCCGCAGATTTGCCGTACAAGAAACTGCAAAAGCGTTGGCGAGCGGTCAATACCACACATTCAGGTTCGCCGCGGCCCACCTGCCGACCTCCTCGAGCCCGTGCCATACCCGTTCGGCGTCGATCGGGGGTCCAATGGAGACATGGGAGCGACCACCGTCCTCTGCCTCGGCGGCACCGGATCTGTCGGACGGCTTGTGGTGGCGGAGCTGACCCGGGCGGGAGGCACCGCGCGGGTGCTGACCCGCGACCCGCGACGCGCGCGCAGCATCGCGGATCCGGCGGTGGAGATCGCCGGTGGCGACTTCAGCGACGTGGCAAGCGTGGCCGCTGCGCTCACCGACGTGGAGGCCGTCGTCATGACCCACGGCGCCCCATACGGGTCCGGGGACTACGAGGCGGTCGACTACGGTGCAGTGCGCACGCTTGTGGAGGCCCTCGGCGACCGCACCGCGAGGGTGGCCCTGATGACGTCGATCGGCGTGACCGGCACCGGGACCGGCGACGACGCGGCCGACCTGCTCCGCTGGAAGCGGCGCGGCGAGCGCCTGCTCCGAGCCAGCGGCCTCCCGTATACGATCGTGAGGCCGGGATGGTTCGACACCGGCACCGGCGACGAGGAACGGGTCGACCTGCGACAGGGTGACCTGACCGAATACGGCCCGGTCCGGCGCCGGCACGTCGCCGAGACGTTGGTCCACGCACTCCGCACGCCTGCGGCGACCGGCCGCACCGTCGAGGTGTTCTCCGTCGACGGCCCTCCGCTCGACGACTGGGAGGCGGCGTTCGCGTCGACCGACCCCGACCCGCTGCCGTCGACTGCGTCGGCGTTCAACGGTGCGCACGACCGGGCGACACTCCCGCTGGACCAGGAGCCTGCGGGAGTCCTCGCCGACCTGCGACATGCCGCGAGGTAGGCCGCACCACGTTCCTCGAGGGCTCGCACCACCCACCAACTTGGTCTCAAAGCGTCCACGGTTGCGCCGCAGCCCTTGACAAGGTGACATTAATAATAGTGCACTACTTAAAACCGGGCCCCGGCCCGCCGATGCAGGAGTGCACACGTGACCATGAAGACATCCCTCGGATGCCGGACGATCGCGGCGATCGCGGCGACCATGCTTCCGCTCGCCCTTGTAAGCGCCTGTGGCGCCGATGCCTCTGACGACGGCAAGACGACGCTGACCGTCGCCAGCTATGGAGGGCCCTACCAGGAAGCCCAGGCGGAGGCGTTCTTCGAGCCGTACATGAAGGCGAACCCTGACGTGAAGATCGTCCAGGACGGCCCCTCCGAGAACGCGAAGCTGCGGGCGATGGTCGAGTCCGGCAAGCCGCAGTGGGACGTCGTCCTCCTCGCCAACGACTTCGGCAACGAGAGCCAGGGCAAGTGGCTCGAGCCGATCGACTACGACATCGTCGAAAAGGCCTCGCTGCTCGACGGGTACGCCGACAAGTTCCGTGCCGGCGCCGACGTCGAGGGCACCGTGCTCGCGTACCGCGAGGACGAGCTCCCCACGGCGCCGACGTCGTGGGCCGACTTCTTCGACACCAAGAAGTTCCCCGGCAAGCGGGCCGTCAACAAGTTCGCTGCCGGCGGGATCCTCGAGGCGGCACTGCTCGCCGACGGCGTCCCCGAGGCCGAGCTCTATCCGCTCGACGTGGACCGCGCGCTCAAGAAGATCAACACCATCAAGGACCGCATCGTCTGGTGGGACACCGCGGCCCAGAGCCAGCAGCTGCTCGAGTCCGGCGAGGTCACGATGGGCCTCGTGTGGGTCGGCCGCGCCGTCGACGCCGGCAAGGCGAGCCCGGTCAAGATCGACTGGAACACCTGGCTGAGCCAGGACGCGTACTGGATGGTGCCGAAGGGCTCGCCGAACGCGGAGGAGGCGATGAAGCTCATCGCCTACATGGTCACGAAGGACCCGCAGGTCGCGTTCACCCAGCTGATCGACTACGGCTCCGTGAACCGCGAGGCCGCCGAGGACGAGACCGTACGGGCCAACCCGAACCGTCCGAGCAACCACCTCGACACCCAGGTCCCGATGAACGACGACTGGTGGGCCGAGAACCTCGAGGGCGTTATGGAGACGTTCAACGCCTGGGTCCCCGCGTGACGGTCGGCACGGTGCCCGCCCCTCGCCGACGGGGCCGTCTCGGCCCCGGCGGCGGGGGGTGGACCCTTGTCGTCCCCCTGGTCCTCTTCCTCGGCGTCTTCTTCCTCTATCCGCTGGTCCAGATGGCGCGCGAGAGCGCCAGCGGCGGGCTCGCCACGTACGAGGCGATCATGACGTCGCCGGTCTATCGCAAGGTCTTCGCGAACACGCTGACCATCGCGGGCGCGACGACCCTCCTCTGCCTCGTGCTCGCCTACCCGTACGCGTACGTCATGAACAAGGTCTCGCCGCGCCTGCGCCTGGCGCTGATGGCGTTCGTGCTGCTGCCGTTCTGGGCCAGCCTGCTCGTCCGCAGCTTCGCGTGGATCGCGCTCCTGCAGGACAGCGGCCTGATCAACCAGGCCCTGCAAGGGCTCGGGATCACCGACGACCCGGTGTCGCTCATCCGTACGACGCCCGGCGTCCTCATCGGGATGGTCCACATCATGCTCCCGTACATGGTGCTGCCGCTCTACACGGCGATGGCACGCGTCGACGGCCGGCTGCTGCTCGCGGCCTCCAGCCTCGGCGCGACGCCGTGGCGCCGGTTCGTGCGGGTCTTCCTGCCGCTGACCCTGCCCGGCCTGGCCGCCGGCTGCCTGCTCGTCTTCACGATCTCGCTCGGCTTCTACATCACGCCGGCGCTGCTCGGTGCCCCGAGCCAGGCGATGCTCGGCGAGGTCATCGCCGAGCAGGTCGAGCAGTTCGGCCTGACGACCGCGAGCGCGCTCGGCATCGTCCTGCTGACCGGAACGCTGATCATCCTCATGGTGGTCGCCCTGTTCGCCAAGCGCCTCGGGAGGGCCTCACGATGAAGAAGCCACCCGTACGGTGGGTCGTACTGACGACTGCCACCGTCCTCACCGCGTGCTTCCTGCTCCTGCCGACGCTGGTCGTCGTCCCGATGTCGTTCAACGGCTCGTCGACGCTCGGCGTGTTCAACGGCGAGTGGACGACGCACTGGTACGACGAGCTGCTCACCTCGCCCGAGTGGGGTACGGCAGCCCTCAACAGCCTGCAGGTCGCGCTCGGCTCGACGGTGCTCGCCACGGTCCTCGGGACCCTGGCGGCGTGGGGGTTCAACAAGCTGGGCGTGTACGGACGCGTGATCCAGGGCGGCAGCATCGCGCCCGTCGTCGTGCCGCCGATCATCCTCGGCGTCGGCCTCTACAGCGTGTTCCTCACCTGGCAGCTGAACGGCACGGTGCTCGGCCTGATCCTGGCGCACACCGTGCTCGCGATCCCCTTCGTCGTCATCGCCGTCGGCGCGAGCTTCGCGCAGCTCGACCCCGTCTACGAACGCGCCGCCGCGAGCCTCGGGGCCAAGCCGTTCCAGACGCTGCGCCGTGTGATCCTGCCGCTCCTGCTCCCCGGCGTCGTCGCGGGTGCGCTCTTCGCGTTCGTCACGTCCTGGGACGAGGTCGTCGTGTCGATCTTCCTGACCGACGCGCAGACCCGCACCCTCCCGGTCGAGATGTGGATCCAGGTCCGCACGCAGGTCACCCCCACCCTCGCGGCGCTCGGGACGTGCCTCCTGCTCGTCTCCAGCCTCGCGCTCATCGCCATGCAAGTCCTCCGCAGGAGTGAACGAGATGCCTGACAACAGCCCGGTCGCGACCGGTGCAGCCCTGACCCTCTCAGGGGTCACCAAGCGGTTCGGCGATGCGGTCGCCGTCCACGAGATCGACCTCGACCTGAAGCCGGGCGAGTTCCTCACGATGCTCGGCCCGTCGGGCTCGGGGAAGACCACGACGCTCAACATGGTCGCCGGGTTCCTGCAGCCCGACGCCGGGACGGTCACGCTCGACGGGCGCGAGATCACCAGGACGCCCGCGCACGCGCGCAACATCGGCGTGGTGTTCCAGAACTACGCGCTGTTCCCGCACCTGAGCGCGCAGCGCAACGTCGCGTTCCCGCTCGAGATGCGAGGTGTCGGCCGCAAGGAGGCGATGCGCCGTGCGTTCGCCGCGCTCGAGCTCGTCGAGCTCGAGAAGTGTGCCGACCGGCGGCCGGCTGAGCTGTCCGGCGGCCAGCAGCAGCGGGTGGCGCTGGCACGCGCCTTCGTCTTCGAGCCCGGGTTGCTGCTCATGGACGAGCCGCTCGGCGCACTCGACAAGCGCCTGCGCGAGACCATGCAGCTGGAGATCATGCGGCTCTGCCGCCGGGTCGGCAGCACGGTCGTCTATGTGACGCACGACCAAGAAGAGGCGCTCACGATGAGCGACCGGATCGCGATCTACAACGACGGCGTGATCGAGCAGCTCGGCACGGCAGAGGACCTGTACGAGCGTCCGGCAACGACGTTCGTGGCCGACTTCGTCGGTGACTCGACCATCCTCGCGGGCGAGTCGCAGGGCGACGGGACGGTCGTCGGCGACGGTTGGATCGCGGCGGGCCCGGAGCGGGGTGCGACACCGAAGGGGTCACCGGCCTCGGTCATCATCCGTCCGGAGATGGTCCGCCTCTCCCCTGCCGAGGACTCGAAGTCGGCCGTCAACCAGATGACCGGCCGCGTCGCGGACGTCGTCTATCTGGGGTCGCAGGTGAAGTACATCGTCGCCGGCGACGGCGGCGACGAGGTCCACGCGAAGATCGCCCGCTCGGCGCAGTGGTCACGCTTCGAGCGCGGAGACCGGGTCAGCGCGACATGGTCGGCCGAGGACTGCGTCGTCCTCGGGAGCTGAGGTCGTACAGCCGGTTCGTCCGGGCACCGGTGAGCCCGTGCCCGGATCAGCCGGCGTCCGCCGCGGCGCCGGCGTCGTACCCGAGCAGCGCCCCCGCGACCGCGGTCATCTCGTCGGCCACCTTGTCGACGTCGGTCTTCTCCTCGATCGCGAGCGCGACCTCGTACCCGTCGATGAGCGCGAGGAGGTTCTCGACGACCGACGCGGGCGGGAGGACGGGGTGGAAGATCCCTGCGTCGACCCCTGCCTGAACCGCGTCGTTCAGCGGGACGCGCCAGCGACCGTACGCCTCGGTCATCAGCGTGCGCAGCCCGACGTCGCGCGAGGCCGCCGCGGCGAACTCGACCCACAGCGAGCAGCGCTGCAGGTAGTCCTCGGGGTTGGTGATGCTGAGGACGAGCGACCGGATGCGCTCCCACGGGTCGACGTCGGCGCGCGACGCGACCTCGACGCGGGCGACGACCTCCTGCGCGTGCGCCGAGAACGCCTCGTGCAGCAGCGCGTCGCGCGTCGCGAAGTAGTGCTGGAGCATGCCGACCGAGACGCTCGCCTCCTGTGCCACGTCACGCAGGCGGACGCGGTCGGCGCCGTCGCGCGCGACGAGGGCGAGGGTTACCCCCAGGATGTGGGAGCGGCGCTGCTCGACGGCTTCGTCGTTGAGAGGCGGTCGACCGATTCGGACGGATGCCACATTTCCTCCTGTAGGTCGAGCCCTGACGAGCCCCATGCGTCGATCGTAGGAACTCAAGGGCTCAGGGCGTTGACAACACGGGATCGATTCATAATAGTGGCGTATTATGAAGTCTCCCGCGAGGCGGCGTCGATGAGCGCGCGTGCCGACCGCCGCACGATCGTCTGCCCGTGCCACGACGTCACGCTCCACGACCTCAAAGTCTGCTGGAAGCGCGGCTACACGCACCCGGAGACGCTCAAGCGCGCGACGGCCCTCTTCATGGGCCCGTGCCAAGGCAAGCTCTGCGCTCCCGCGCTCGACGAGTTCCTCGAGAGTGTCGGCGCGGCGCCGGCCGCAGGCGACTCCCCCGCCCGTCCGACGGTCCGTCCCCCGCTGTACGCGGTGCGCCTCGGCGAGCTCGCCGACCCCGACGCGGAGCCCGCGTGAGCGCCCCCGGTGTCCGCGCCGGAGACCCCGACGCCTCGTACGACGTCGTCGTCATCGGCGCCGGCATCCAGGGACTCTCGACCGCGTACGAGCTGGCCAAGCGTGGCGTGAAGCGCATCGCCGTGCTCGACCGCGCGTGGCCCGGCGGCGGCGCGAGCGGTCGCAACGGTGAGCTGATCCGCTCGATCTTCTCGTCGCCGGAGTGGGTCGGCCTGTTCGACCTGAGCCTCACGCGCTGGCACCAGCTGTCGGCCGAGCTCGAGATGAACGTGCTCTTCAGCTCCTCGGGCTATCTCGTGCTCGCCTCGACCGACGAGCAGTGGGCCAACTGCGAGCGCGACCACGCCTACCACCGCTCCGAGGGCGTCGACAGCGACCTCCTCTCCCAGGCCGACGTCCTCGCGCTCGTCCCCGCGCTCAACCCCGACGTCGTACGGGGCGGCGTCGTCCAGCCGTCCGGCGGCTTCGCCCACCACGACGCCGTGAACTGGGCATACCTCAAGGCCGGCGTGCGCCGCGGTGTCGAGGTCTACTGCGACGTCACGGTCACCGGCCTGACGACCGCGGCCGGCCGCGTCACCGGCGTGCAAACCAGCCGCGGCCCCATCGCCGCCGGCCTCGTGCTCAACGCCGCGGGCGGCAACGCACTCGACGTCAACGCCTGGGCCGGCATCACGCTCCCCATGGTCACGAGCCGGCTCGAGATGCTCGTGACCGAGCCGCTCGCGCCGTTCCTGCGGCAGGGTCTCGCCGCGCTGGCGCTCCTCGGCTACTGCCACCAGACCGCGCGCGGCGAGTTCGTCGGCGGCACGGAGAGGCACCACGTCGACGAGTCGCGCAGCCAGAACAGCACGTGGGACCTGCTCGCCGACATGGCGACGAAGTGGGTCACGCTCTTCCCGCTGCTGTCGGGCGCACGCCTGCTGCGGAACTGGGCCGGGACCGTCACGCAGGCCGCCGACCTGGCGCCGGTCATCGGGTCGGTGCCCGACGTCGAGGGTTACGTGATGACCTGCGGCTGGGTCTACGGCTTCATGGGCGCGCCGGGCGCGTCGACACTGCTCGCCGAGGAGATCGTGACCGGCACGCCGTCGCCCGTCCTCGCCCCGTTCTCGCCACGCCGCCTCACCGAAGGACGCATGATCGCCGAGTCGTCCCTCGTCGTTCCCACCGGGGAGGACCACGCATGACCGACGACCGTACGCCCAGCCCGGTCCGGTTCACGTTCGAAGGGCGCAGCGTCGAGGCCACGGCCGGCCAGACCCTCGGCGGCGCGCTGCACGCCGACGGCGTCCGGATCCTCACGCGCAGCTTCAAGTACCGGCGACCGCGCGGCTACACGTGCGGCTACGGCGCGTGCGGCAACTGCCCGCTGACCGTCGACGGGCTGCCGGGCGTCAACGCGTGCGAGCGTCCGGTCGAGGGCGGCGAGGACGTTCGCCGCGAGCGCGGCTGGCCCAGCTCGGGCATCGACATCTTCCGCGCCTCCGACGCGGTCGCGCCGCTGCTGACCGCGGGCTTCCAGTTCCGCCTGTTCACCAAGCGACCGCGGCTCGCGCACCTGGCCGAACGGGTCATGGCGTGGGTCGCCGGCGCCGGACGCCTCCCGACGCCGCAGGCCGCGGCGGCCGTACGGGCGACGACGCACGAGACCCGCGCCGTCGACGTCACCGTCGTCGGAGGCGGGCTCAGCGGCCTCGCCGCCGCGCTCGGCGCCGCAGCTGACGGCGCGTCGGTGCTCCTCGTCCACCGAGGTGCGCTCGGCGGACGCTCCCTCGGCCGTACGAGCACGGCCGCCGGGCGCACCCACACGTACGACTCCGACCGCGACGCCGCCCTCGCGCTCGCGGGCCAGGTCGAGGAGCATCCGCGCATCGAGGTGCTGGACGGGACCGCGGTCGCCACGTTCGACGGCGTCGACCTGATCGTGGTCTCGCGACGCCGCCGCATCCGTGTCACCACACCCGCGATGGTCGTGGCCACCGGCTCGTACGACGTCCCGCTGGCCTTCGCCGGCAACGACAAGCCGGGCGTCATGCTCGCCTCGGCCGTCCGGCGACTCCTACACGTCGAGGGCGTACGCCCCGGACGCCGGGCGGTCGTCGTGGCCGAGAACGCGACCGGGTACGAGATCGCGCAGGAGCTCCTCGCCGCGGGCGTCACCGTCACTGCGGTCGTCGACCCGGAGCCGGACGCGCGGGCCGTCGCGCTGGTGGCGCCGGTGGCCGGGGCGGGCGTGCCGGTCGTCTCCGGTCGTCCGGTACGGGTCGTCGGGCTGCGCGGCGCGCGCCGCGTCGTCGTCGCGGGCGCCTCCGGCAGGCGCAGACTGCGGGCCGACCTCGTCGTCGTCTCGCGCCCGGAGCGGCCGGCCGAGGAACTACGGTGGCAGCGCCACTACGTCGAGGCCGGAGACACATACGCGCCGACGGGCTCCCCCGCCGCGAGCGCGTCCGACACGACCGTCGTCGTCGGATCGGCTGCCGCACTGCCCGCACAGACCCTCGAGGACGCCACGGACGCCGGCCACCGCGCCGCACGCGCCGCCCTCGCCCGACGCGGGCCCCGCGTAGGAGATCAGACCCCGTGAGAAGAGGAATGCCATGACCGCCCAGCCCGTCCCGTACCGCTCCGTCAACCCCGCGACCGGTGTCGAGGTCCGCCGGTACGAGACCGCGACCGACGCCCAGGTCAGCGACGCGCTCGACGCCGCCGACGCCGCGTACCGCGCGTGGAGCCGGCTCACGGTCGCCGACCGCGCCGAGCGTGTCGCGGCGTTCGGCCGCCTGTTCGCTGAGCGCGCCGACGAGCTCGCCGCGATCGCCGCGGAGGAGATGGGCAAGTCGGTGAGCGAGGCCGCCGGTGAGGCGCGGTTCAGCGGCGACATCTTCGCGTACTACGCCGACAACGCCGCGACGCTGCTCGCCGACCAGCCGCTCACGGTCTCCGGCGACGCGGAGGCGGTCGTGCAGCGGCGCCCGATCGGCGTGGTGCTGGGCATCATGCCGTGGAACTACCCCTTCTACCAGGTGGCGCGTTTTGCGGCGCCGAACCTGGTCCTCGGCAACACCGTCCTGCTCAAGCATGCCGAGTCGGTGCCGCGGTCCGCCGAGGTCATCGCCGAGCTCGCCTCGGAGGCGGGGCTGCCGGACGGCGTCTACACGAACGTCTTCGCGTCGCACGACCAGGTCGGCACGATCATCGACGACCCGCGCGTGCAGGGCGTCTCGCTGACCGGCTCCGAGCGTGCCGGCAGCGCGGTCGCCGCCCGCGCTGGTGCCGCGCTCAAGAAGTGCGTGCTCGAGCTCGGCGGCTCCGACCCGTACATCGTCCTCGACACCGACGACGTCGCCGCGGCCGCGCAGCAGGCGTGGTCGGTGCGCGTGAGCAACATGGGCCAGGCCTGCAACGCCAACAAGCGGATGATCGTGCACGAGAGCATCGCGGACGCGTTCGTCGCCGAGCTCACCGCGCTCGCCGAGGGGCTGGTGCCCGGCGACCCGACCGACCCGACGCCGGGGACCTACCGCCCGCTCTCCTCGCGTGCCGCTGCCGAGTCGCTCGCCGCGCAGATCCAGGACGCGGTGGACAAGGGCGCGACGCTGCACGCGGGCGGCACGCTCGAGCCCGGCCCGGCGGCCTACCTCGCACCGGCCGTGCTCTCCGGCGTCACGCCGCAGATGCGCGCGTACGCGGAGGAGCTGTTCGGCCCGGTCGCGGTCGTCTACTCCGTACGGGACGAGGACGAGGCCGTCGCGCTCGCGAACGCGTCGGCGTACGGGCTCGGCGGTGCCGTCTTCAGCGCCGATGCCGAGCGTGCGCGCCGCGTCGCCGACCGTCTCGAGGTCGGCATGGCGAACGTCAACACGCCTGCCGGCGAGGGGACGCAGATCCCGTTCGGCGGCGTGAAGCGCTCCGGTTTCGGTCGCGAGCTCGGACCCCTGGGCATCGACGAGTTCGCCAACAAGCGCGTGTTCTACGTGGAGCGGTGACCATATGAGCATGCGCAACGGCGACGTCTCCCACTGGATGCACGCAGGCGACGCTCCGGCGTTCGGCCCCGCCGCGCTCGAGGACGCGTACGACCTCGTCGTGATCGGCGGCGGGCTCACGGGGCTGTGGACCGCGTACTACGCGATCGCGCGCGACCCCTCCGCGCGCGTCCTCGTGCTTGAGGCCGTCGAGGTTGGCTACGGCGCGTCCGGTCGAAACGGGGGCTGGCTGTCGCCGCTGCTGCCGGGCAACCGGGCGGTGTACGCGCGGAAGTCGGCGCAGGGCGCTGACGGCGTGGTCGCGTTCCAGCACGAGATGTTCGGCGCGATCGACGAGGTCCTCGCCGTCCTCGAGCGCGAGCGCGTCGACGCCGACCAGGTGCGGGGCGGGCAGCTGACGCTCGCGCCGACGCCGGCCGCGATGGCGCGCGTGAAGGCGACCCGCGAAGCGCACCTGCGGTACGGCTATGAGCCGTCGCAGGTCGTCCTGCTCGACGCCGACGAGACGCGGGCGCGGGTGAGCTCGGCAACGGCGCACGGCGGCATGTTCTATCCCGACACGGCGCGGGTCGACCCGGCGAAGCTGACCCGCGGACTCGCTGAGGTCCTGCGGCGCCGCGGCGTCACGATCAGCGAGCACACCCCGGCGCGGGAGGTCACCGCGCACCGGGTGCGGACCGATCGCGGATCGGTCAACGCCGGCCGCATCGCGGTCTGCCTCGAGGCGTACACGAGCCAGCTCCTCGGCGGCCGCCAGGTCATCCCGGTGAACTCGTCGATGATCGTGACCGACCCGCTCCCGGCGTCGTCGTGGGAGCAGATCGGCTGGGATGGGCGCGAGTGCCTGAACGACGCCGCCCACACGTTCATCTATGCGCAGCGCACCGCCGACGACCGGATCGCGATCGGCGGCCGCGGGACCCCGTACACGTACGGCTCGGGGACTCCCGGCCTCGGCGCCTCCGACGCGAAGACGACAGCGAACCTGCGGCGCCGGCTGGAGTCGATGTTCCCCGGGATCGACTTCCCGGTCGCGCACGCGTGGCGCGGCGTCATCGGCGTCACCCGCGACTGGTGCGCGAACGTCACGCACGACGCCGCCAGCGGCGTCGGCGTCGTGTACGGGTTCGCGGGCCACGGTGTCACCGCGACGAACCTCGCTGCCCGTACGCTGCTCGACCGTCTCGACGGGGTCGACTCCGCGCTCACACGGCTGCCGTGGAACGAGCACCGTACGCGCCAGTGGGAGCCGGAGCCGTTGCGGTGGATCGGCGTGCACGGCATGTACGCGCTGTTCGGGCTCGCCGACCGGTGGGAGGAGCGCACGCAGGCGGAGAAGACTGCGCTCCTCGCGCGCGCCGGGTCGCGGATCGCCGGGCTGCACGAGTGAGTGCCGGCCCGGAGGCGGGTCAGCCCCGGGTCTCCGGGCCGTACTCACGGGTGACGGTCGCGACGCGCACCCTGTAGTCCTCGTACCAGACGTCGCGCCCGCGCTGCTGCGCGACGAGATGCCCGGCGACCTGCTTCCACCTGGCGGCTGCGGCGTCGTCGCGCCAGTACGAGACGGTGATGCCGAGCCCGTCGCGAGCAGCCTCGATCCCGAGGAATCCCGGCTGCTCGCGAGCGAGCTCGTCCATCCGCGCCGCCATCACGGCGTACCCCCGGTCTCCGTCGGTGCGCAGCGACGTGAAGATCACTGCCGTGTACGGGGGCTCGGGCGTGTCGGCGATGCTCACGCCGCCCACCGTAGCGTCGGGGCGGCCCGCCGCCCGCGTCGTGCTAGCTCAGGTGCCGGGCGAAGAACCTGGCCGCATCGTCCGCCGCGAACCGGGGGACGCCGGTGTGCCCGCCCATGTTGGCGTACAGCGTCTTCTCCTTCGAGCCGAAGGCGTCGAACAGGTCCAGCGCGAGCTGGCGGTCGTTCCCCTCGTCGTCCCACTGCAGCAAGACGTGCAGCGGGATCGTCAGCTGACGGGCCTCCTCGAACATGGCGCGGGGCACGAAGCTCCCGGCGAACAGGTTGGCGGCGGCGATGCGTGGTTCGACCAGCGCCAGCCGGATGCCGATCGCGATCACCCCGCCTGAGAATCCGACCGGGCCGCCGATCTCGGGGAGCTCGAGGAGGGCGTCCAGGGTGGCCTGCCACTCCGGGACCGCTACGTCGACCAGCGGGAGGACCAGCCGGTCGACGATCTCGTCGACCGGCTGGCCGGCCTCGATCGCCCGGACCAGATCGGCGCGAGCCTGCTCGGCGGCGGGCAGACGGGGCCGGTCACCGCCCCCTGGGAGCTCGATGGTGGCTGCCGCGAAGCCGTCCGCCACGGTGCGCCGAGCCCGACCTGCCAGCCGGGGATGCATCGCACGCAGCCCGCCCGGGTGGCCGATCAGGATGAGCGGAGCCGGTGCGGGAGCCGGTACGGAGGCCGGTGCGGGCGCCGGCGTCCACAGGATGCCGGGGATCTCGCCGAGGGTGAACTCGCGTTCGAGGACGCCGTCGTCGAGTTGTCGTTCAGAGGTGAAACGCATGGTCGTGCCTTTCGGGAGTGCTCGTGAAACGGCGCTCCCGGACGACCTATCGCCCGACCGTGACCCCAGAGGGGAGCACCCATGTCGATACGTTCACGGGTACCACCTCCTCGTTCTCTCGCACGGCCTTGTGGGAGGTTAACAGCGGTCGACGCCATAGAGGAACAGGATTATGCGTCGCCCCGGTGCGTCAGGCGATCACGCCGATGAGGAGCTAAGGCGCGACTCTCACGAAGCTCGACCCGGACGGCGCGATGGCGGACACGTTCACTACGTCTCTGTACGCAGCGCCGTTCCCGAGGAGATCACCACCGTGTGGGAAAAGCTCGTCGCCGGCGCGACGATCATGCAGCCGCTCGCGCCGTCGGGATGGGCGTCGCTGTATGGGATGCTCACCGACCCGTACGGCGTCACGTGGGTGCTTGACGTCGTCCCGCAGTAGCGGCGGATGGGCGCCTCGGCGCGCTCAGCCGCGGAAGGTCGTGCGGTACGCCGTCGGGCTGACTCCGACGGCGCTGACGAAGTGGCGTCGCAGGGTCGTCGCGGTGCCGAGCCCGCACCGGCCGGCGATCTGCTCGACCGACGCGTCCGTCCGCTCGAGCAGCTCCTGGGCACGCAGGACCCGCTCTCGGTGCAGCCACTTCAGCGGGGTCAGTCCGGTCTCGGCGCTCATCCGGCGCGCCAGCTGGCGAGCACCGAGCCCGGCCTCGCGGGCCAGGTCGGTCACCGTCAGCGGCTGGTCGAGGCGTTCGCGGGCCCAGTCCAGCGCGGCACCGACGTGGTCGGACCCGGTCGGGCTCACAGGGGCGGCGATGAACTGTGCCTGTCCCCCCGGCCGTTGTGCGGCCACCACCAGCCGGCGTGCCAGCCCGTTCGCGGCAGCGCTGCCGAAGTCGGAGCGCACGAGGTGGAGGCAAAGGTCGAGAGCAGCGGTCTTCCCGGCCGAGGTCAGGAGCTGACCGTCATCGACGTAGAGCACGTCGGCGCGCGCCCGTACGGAGGGATAGAGGCGCTCGAGCTCGGCGACGTGCATCCAGTGCGTCGCGGCCTCGCGTCCGTCGAGCAGCCCGCTCGCAGCGACGACGAAGGCGCCGGTGCACAGCGACGCGATCCGCGCTCCCCCGGCGTACGCAGCCCGGAGCGCATGCAGCAGGGACGGATCGGGTGCGCCGTCGAGGTGGTTCGTCGACGGCACGATGACGAGGTCGACCTTGGCGAGGGCGTCGTACCGCACACTCTCGGCGTCGGTGAGCCACGGCGCCGGCGACCCGTCCGGTGTCGCGACGACGAGGGAGTACCAGTCGCCGTCGGTCGACAGATCCGACCGATCGACGCCGAAGACCTCCGCCGCGATCGCCGTCTCGTACAGCATCGCGTCGGCATGCAGCGCCAGCCCCACCGTGACCATGTCGGAAACTGTACGACAGGCGTCAGTTCAGACACTGGCTCGACGGGGCGACGCGCGATGGGATGGGGCCATGACTTCTTCTTCCCTCGGTCCCGTCGTCGTCTATGGGGCGTACGGTCACACGGGCCGCTTCGTCGTCGACGAGCTGCTGCGACGCGGGCTCACGCCGATCCTCTCGGGTCGTGACGAGACGCGACTCGAGGCGATGCGCGCTGGTCGACCGGGCCTCGAGATCCGGCCCGCGCGAGTGGACGATCCGGCATCGTTGCGCGGCGCGCTGTCCGGTGCGGCCGCGGTCATCAACGTCGCCGGCCCGTTCCTCGATACCGGGGTGATCGTGTCGGAGGCTGCCGTCGCGGCCGGAGCCCACTATCTCGACGTCACCGCAGAGCAGCCTGCCGTAGAGGCCGTGTACGCCGCGCGGGCTGCCGATGCGGAGCAGGCGGGCGTCGCGGTGATCCCGGCGATGGCGTTCTACGGCGGGCTCGCCGATCTGCTAGCGACTGCTGTGCTCGCGGGTGAGACCGAGCCGGCCAGCCTCACGGTCGCGATCGGCCTCGACCGCTGGTGGCCGACGGCCGGCACACGGCTCACGGGAACCCGCAACACCGCACCGCGACGGACCATCGTCGACGGGAGGCTGGCACCACTCCCCGACTCTGTCCCCCGCGACACCTGGCACTTCACCGAGGGGTTCGAACAAGCGGTCGTTGCCGTCCCGTTCTCCGAGCCCGTCCTGATCGCACGGCACCTGCCCGTCGACAGGCTGTACTCCTACCTCAGCGCATCCGCGCTCTCCGACATCCGCGATCCGGCGACCCCTCCTCCCCCGGCCGACGACGACCGCGGTCGTTCGTCCCAGCAGTTCGTGGTCGATGTCGTCGCGCAGGTCGGTGCGCAGACGCACCGCATCGCTGCCAGCGGTCGCGACATCTACGCCGCCACGGCGCCGTTGATCGTCGAGGCGACGGCGCGCCTGCTCGACGGCCGCGCCACCCGTACGGGTGTGGTCGCTCCGGGCGAGGTGTTCGACGCCGAAGACTTCCTGCGCGCGCTCACGCCCAACACGCTCACACTGCGGCGTGAGGTCACAGCCACCGGTCGCGACCCGCAGGCGATGTCCGCGTGACCCAGGGGCTCACAGCAGAATCTCGAGGGCGTTCTGCAGCGCCCTACGGGCAGCAGGGAAGTCGCGGGCCATGTGCATCACGATCGACGGCTGGCCTCGGCGTCGCAACCAGTTGCGCAGCGCCTCGTTCGCGATCTCTGATCCTTCGAGGTGACGCAGCCGGAACGCGTCGATGATCGACCGTTCGGCAGAGTAAAGCCCGATCGCTGCACCGTCGTTGAGCTCCAGCTCGTCGCGGCCGATGTCGAACGTGTCGGCGTCGAAGTGGTGCCAGGCTGCTGGCGCGGCACTGGCCAGTGCGGGACCGATACCACCGGAGTCACCGAACCGTTATCGGTTTCCGGTCGACGCGAAACTCAGGGCAGGACCTCGTACGACCCGCGCGCGAATGCCTCAAGGATGGGCTGCGGATCGAGCGGTCGATCGCGCAAGCCTGGTCGGCCCGCGTCCGTGTTCCGCCGACGCTGAACCAGCTCGGCGGCGTCGGCAGCTTCCGCGGCGGCGAGGCATGCGGCGCACAGGAAGAAGGAGCTCGCCGCACGCAGGTTGCCGGTTGCGACGAGGGCTGCGGTGGGAGCGCCGTCGCACACGCGGCATCGACTGGTCGACCAGTACGGGTGAAACGGCCCGAGGCTCCACGACGCTCGGTCGGTGCGCCCCTGCCAGAACTACTCGTTCCTCTCGTCGGTGAGTGCTTCGCGGATCCGTCTCCGTTCTACGCGCGCGACGCGCCGCAGCTGCATTTCAGCCACCGCACGCGCACCAGTCCGGTCAACGTCGAGCAGGTCAGCCAACCGGTGGATGAGGTCGTCCCCGTCCTCGACCTCCGCCGCCAACGGGGCTATCTCGTCCCAGCGAGACAGGGCCTTGTCGAGGGCATCCAAGGTGTCAATCCGCGAACCCGTCGACCCATGCAACCCCTCGCCCTCAACGCCGTCAGACTCCCTTCGTACCGAACCGTCCCACGAGAACAGTGCGTCATCGAGCGCGTCGCCGACCGAGATCTCGAGCCACTCGGCCACCTTGATCGCATTGCCCTCGCCCGAGCGGTGCAGCACGAGCCCCGTGTCGTCGTCGATCACGAGCCGACGCTCGGAATGCCGCCAGCGCACGTCCCACGCACGCCGACCGAGGAACGTCGCGGACCTGATCGGCTCGATCGGCCGCTCGTCGTCCTCGTCCCACTCGAAGACGTGCTCCCGCGTGATCAGGACGTCCTCCACGAAGGCCGACACCGCATGCGGGTCGCACACCGGCGGCAGGTCCGGGTCGTCCCAGATCCACTGATCTTCCCCGTCAATCGCCCACACGACACCGTCGAGCGACTCGCGCCGTACACGCTCGCCGCTCACGAAGACGCGATGCACTGTCACCATCGTCTCCTCGCCGTCGTCCTCGTCGTCCTCGTCGTCGTCGTCCTCGTCGGTCGACACCACCCGTACGACACCGGAAAAGTCGGGCAGCGGCCCGCGCCCCACGATCATTAGGCCGACGATCTCCGACCACGATGCGACTGACTCCGTCACCGCAGGCTCCTCACGCTCTGCGCTCCCCGGGCGGGTCTTGCGCAGACGATGTCTACCAGCCGTTGGACCTTCTGCGCGGGACAATGCGCTGTGGAGACCTTGCCAGGAAGACGTCGCCGTACGAGAGCACGAGGCTGAGACGGTCTGATGGACACGCGACTGGCAGCGGCACCCGTGGTCCTGGACCTGGCGCGGGCGCTCGACGGCGTCCTCGTCGGCCTCTACGTCGGCGGGTCCCTCGCCACCGGTGACTACCACCCCGGCATCAGCGACATTGACGCGGTCGCGCTCCTCGACCGCTCCCCCACGCTCGCGACCCGGGCGATGCTCATCGAGACGCACGGGCGACTCGTGCGCGACGCCGAGGGAGGGAGCGCACTGCACTGCGTGTACGTCCCCGACGACGACACCGTCGACCCGGCGCACAAGCACTGGACCTGGGCGTTCGGCGAGCTCTACCGCCGCCCGCTCAGCGGGATCGCACGCGCCGAGCTTCTGGCCGACCCGGTCGTCGTCGTGGGCCCTCCCCCGTCGGACTGGCTTCCACCGATGGACGTCGTCGACATCGCTGAGGCTGCACGCGCCGAGCTGGCCGGCTACTGGACGCAGGCCCTGCGCAAGCAGGCGATCTGGCTCCAGGACCTCTACGTCGATCTCGGGCTCATGGTGCTCGCCCGCGCCGACGCGACGATCCGCGAAGGACGGCTCATCACCAAGGCCGAAGCTCTCGGCCGCATGGCCACCCTCGGGGTCCCCGCCAGCCTCGTCGCCGAGGTCGCCCAGCGCCGCAACGGCGAGCAGGTGGACCTCGATGACGGTCAGCGCCAACGGCGAGCCGCGTACGTCCGTCAGTTCCTCACCGGCGAGGTTGCCCGCCTGCTCACGGCCTCCGTACGGTCAGCGTCCGAGTGAAGCGGATGTCCTGTGACGAGCTGCCGACGTACAGGCGGGTCCTGCCGGTGGGCGTGATCCAGTAGCCCCACTCGGTGTCCCAGTACGCGAGCTTGTGCTCAGGCGTGTAGAGCTCGATCGGGATCGTGACCCACCGCGTCTCGCGCGGCCCGAGCGTGACCTGCGCCCAGCCGAGCAGCTGCTTCGGCGGCGTCTCGGCGCGGTCCGTGTTCAACCGCCCGTTGTAGAGCTGCACGGTCTCGGTGCTCGTCCGCCTGCTCGTGTTGGTCACCCTGACCTGCACCCGTCCCGGCCGGTATGCGTTCGGACGCGCGTCGTCACGCGCACGCGGGTTGTCGACGCGCACGTTGCGGTAGCGGAAGCTCGAGTACGACAGCCCGTGGCCGAACGGATAGAGCGGCCTCACGCCGTTCTCCTCGTACCCGCGATAGCCGACGAAGACCCCGTCGTCGTAGTCCACGGTGATGTTCGGGTTGTTGACGTCGGGGAACGGGCTCTCGAGGTTGAGCCCGCGCTCGACCTGCCGATCCGAGCGCGGCCAGCTCAGCGGCAGCTTGCCGGAGAAGTTCTCCTCGCCGAACAGGAGCGCAGCGATCGCACGGCCCTGCTCCTGCCCTGGATACCAAGCCTCCATCACGGCATCCACCCGACTCAGCCACGGCAGGGGCACAGCGCCGCCGGTGGCCAGCACCACCACCGTGTTCGGGTTGGCCTGCGCCACGGCGCGAATCAGGCGGTCCTGGTCCTGCGGGAGGACCAGGTCGCCGCGGTCGAGCGACTCGCCCATGTAGTTGGTCGCGACGACGACGGCGACGTCTGCCTCACTCGCAGCCTCCACGGCCTCGTCGATCTGCGGCGAGGCGTTGGCGACCGGTGGACGCCACGTGAACCTGACGCCGGGCCCGAAGTTGGAGGTGACGATGCAGCACTGGTCGGGCGCGTCAGCGACGTACTCGATGCGCACGTCGTACGACTCCCCCGCCTGCAGGTTCAGGTCGACCGACTCCTGCCGGATCCGGTCGGCGCTCGCCGTGAGCACTTCCTCGTCGTTCACCCAGAGCGTGGCGCTGCCCAGGAGCGTGAGCCCGAGCGAGTAGCGCCCGCTCACGGTCGGCTCGAGCGTCCCGGTCCAGCGTGCCGACGGCTCCTCGGCCGCGAGGATCGCGTCCGGGAGCTTCGGCGCCGGTGTCGGGTCGTACCCGAATCCGGCGAGCGTGCCGACCAGCCCCTGGCCCCAGTTCACCTGGTCCTCGACCCGGCTGGCAACCGGCGTCCCGGAGAGGTCCGGGGTCGTGAACCACTCGGCGGCGAGCCCGTCGCCCGTCCCCTCTGCAGGCTGCAGGACGCTCGACGGTACGGGCTGGTCGCCTGGCATGTTGTCTCCGGCGCGGACAGGATCGCCGCCCGCGACGTGCGTGACGTCGACCCCGGTGCCGGCCCGGTCCTCGATCCCCTCGACGACGGTGCTCACGTTCGTCGGATCGATGACGGTGTCGCTGCCGAAGCCCTGGATGTAGCGGTCGGCGGACTCACCGATGACCGCGACAGAGTCGAGGTCGCGCCCGTCGAGCGGCAGGGCGTCGCGGCGGTTGTGCAGCAGCACCGAGCCCTCGACGGCAGTCCGGTACGCCCGCTCGCGGCCGTCCGCGACCACGTCGTCCGGCAACGCCTCGGGATCCGGCCGTGGGTTCTCGAGGCTTCCCGGCGGTGGGTTGTCCATCAGCCCGTCGGCGAAGTACGTACGCAGGACGCGGTGCACCATGTCGTCCCACCGCTCCGCCGGGATCGTCCCGTCCAGGACGGCCGCACGCAGCTGCGCCGGGTCGGGGAAACTGGGACCGCACACGTCGGTGCCGTAGACGTAGGCGTCCAGGCTCTTGCACGCGTTGAAGTCGGAGCTCACCCAGCCCTCGAAGCCGAGCTCACCCTTGAGGATGTCCCACAGGAGGTGCGGGTTCTCGCAGGACGGGCTGCCGTTGACCTTCGGGAACGCGCACATGATGACGCCGGGCTCCTCGGCGACGATCGGCTCCCACTGCCGGGTGTAGATCTCGCGCAGGGTGCGTTCGTCGAGGACCGCGTCGAGCGTCGTCCGCTGGGTCTCCTGGTTGTAGACGTTGTAGTGCTTGACGATTGAGTACACGCCGTTGGTGTCGTTCGTCTGGTCGACCCCGTCGACGGCCGCGGCCGGGATCAGTCCGCCGAGCAACGGGTCTTCACCGAACGAGCCCCACTGCCGTCCGCTGTAGGGAGTTCGCAGCAGATCGACCTCCGGGCCGGCCCAACCACTGAACCCGGTCAGGTGCGTCTCGAGTCCGACCTGCTGCCCGAACTGGCGAGCGCGCGCGAGGTTCCAGGTCGAGGCGATCGCGAGGCCGGCCGGGAACGCCGTCGTCGGTGTCCCGCCGGTGATCACCCCGGTGGCGCCGTCGATCTCACGCCGCGCGGGGATCCCGAGCTCGGGGATGGCGACCGCCCCCGCGCCGCTGCCCTCGAAGAGCGTCAGCTTCTGGTCGAGCGTCATGACGGCGGCGAGCAGGTCGGCCCGCTCGTCGGGACTCAATGACGTATCCATCCAGGGCGGGTCGGCGGCCTGGGCACTCGTGGGGACGAGTGCCAGTCCTGCAAGGAGTACGGCGGACGCCGTCACCTGGAGGATCCGTGAGCTGAGTCGCATGATGCCCTCCCACATTGGGGGCCTCGCGTGATGCTGCCGGTACGACGCCCGTATGGTCTGGTTGTCTGCTGCCCCGAGACCCGGTGTCTGAAATGTCCACTCTGGCACCTAATGTCCGACCTTGCTCTTGATGCTCGCCGAGCGCAACCCCACAGGCCGACTCGCCGTCACGACGCCGCTGGAGCCAGCACGATCTCTCCGCCCGTCAGCGCCGGCGCACCCTCGCGATCGACAACCTGGGTCGCGAAGAGGATCCGGTCGGAGGAGACCCACACCGCGGTCCGCAGCGTCTCCCCCGGGAAGACGACACCGGAGAACCGCGCCTCGACCGCGCGGACGCCCCCCGAGCGGCCGCCGAGGACATGATCCCCGATCGACCGCACACCAGGAAGGACACGGACGGGCGCACACCTCGGCTCTGCCTGCGCGAGGGATCGGCCGATGCACCTCGACCCGCTGGCTGGCGTGCAGGATCGACCGCACGTCCACGTCCACCCCGACGAGGAGGCGGGGGCCGCGTACGGCCCCCGCCTCCGTGATGGTCAGGCGCTGATCGCGCGGCTCTCGCCCTTGTCGCGGACGACCTCGACCTTGCGCGGACGAGCGCGCTCCGCAACGGGGATCGTCACACGGAGCACGCCGTCGGCGTAGCGTGCCTGGACGGCCTCGGTGTCAAGCGTGTCGCCGAGGATGAGCTGACGACTGAACACGCCTCGCGGCCGCTCGGCGGCGATCAGTTCCTCGACGCCCTCACGCGCCGGGCGGTCGGCCCGGACCGTCAGGACGTTGCGCTCGACGTCGATGTCGATCGAGCCGGGCTCGATGCCCGGAAGATCGAGCTCGACCACGAACGTGTCACCCTCACGCCAGGCATCCATCGGCATCCCGGCCGGTCGGGCAGCGGTCCCGAAGACCTGCTGGGTCAGACGGTCGAGCTCACGAAACGGATCGGTGCGCATGAGCATGGTCTCTCACCTCCACAGACTCCGACATGCAGAGCATGTTCTGTAACGGTTGGTATAGTTTTTATATAGCAAGCGAAAGACACGAGTGCAAGGGGTACCCACGACGATGGATGGACGCAGCCCGCATCAGGCGGTGTACGCGATCTCCGTCGCCGCCGAGCTCGCAGGGACCGCCGCCCAGAACCTCCGCGTCTACGAACGCGTCGGCCTGGTGACGCCCAGCCGGACGAGCGGAGGCACGCGGCGCTACAGCGACGACGACGTCGTCCGCCTGCGCCGGATCATCGCGCTCCTCGACGACGGCCTCAACCTCGTCGGGATCGCGAGGGTCCTCGAGCTCGAGGACGAGAACGCGGTGCTGCGCGACGCCGCAGGACGCTGACGGGACGCGCCCCGGCCCACGTCCGGCGTGACCTGGGCCACTAAAGTCCCGCTCATGCATGAACGTCAGGCGGACCGACGCCTCTGGACATGGGTCGTCGTCCTCGGCCTAACCGGCCAGCTGGCCTGGACGGTCGAGAACATGTACCTCAACGTGTTCGTCTACGACACGATCACCGACTCCCCCGCCGCGCTCGCGACCCTGGTCGCGCTCAGCGCGTGCGCCGCGACAATCGCTACCCTCCTCGCCGGGGCCGCGTCCGACCGCAGCGGCCGGCGGCGCGAGTTCATCGCTGGCGGCTACGTGCTGTGGGGCCTGTGCACCGCCGCGTTCGGACTGGTCAACGTCGACGCCGCCGCCTCGATGCTGCCGATGCTCGACGCGGTCGTGGTCGCCGTCATCACGATCATCGTGCTCGACTGCGTGATGAGCGTCCTCGGCGCGACCGCCAACGACGCCGCGTTCAACGCGTGGGTCACCGACTCCACCAACCCCGGCAACCGCGGCAAGGTCGACGGCGTGCTCGCCACCATGCCGCTGCTCGCGATGCTGGTGGTCTTCGGCGCGCTCGACCCGCTGACCCGGGGCGGCCACTGGGTCCTCTTCTTCTCGATCATCGGCGGCGTCACCGCGGTGGTCGGCGTGATCGCCTGGTTCGGGCTACGCGAGCCCCGTCAGCCGCGCCCCGGAGGCAGCTATCTGTCGTCGGTCGTCCACGGCCTGCGCCCGAGCACCGTGCGCGCCAACCCGCCGCTCTACATCGCCCTGGTGGCGTGGGCGATCCTCGGCACGAGCACGCAGGTCTTCCTGCCGTACCTGATCATCTACGTCCAGCGCTACCTCGACATCGAGGGCTACGCGATCGTGCTCGCCTCGGTCCTGATCGGTGCGGCCGTCATCAGCATCGTCGGCGGACGGGTGCTCGACCGTGTCGGCCCGTCGCGGGCGATCCTGCCCGTTGCCGGGATCTATCTCGTCGGCCTGCTCCTGATGTTCCCCGCCCGCGGCATGCTCGCGGTCATCGGCGCCGGGATCGTGATGATGGCAGGCTTCATGCTCGGCGTTGCCGCTCTCTCCGCGACCGTCCGCAACCTCACCCCGACCGACCGGGCCGGACAGGTCCAGGGTCTCCGGATGATCTTCGCGATCCTCATCCCCATGGTCGTCGGCCCGTTCCTCGGCGCCGCGGTGATCGCGAGCGCGGACGAGACCTTCACCGAGCTCGGCATCGTCAAGCAGGTGCCGACGCCGTGGATCTTCCTCACCGCCGCGCTCGTCGTGGTGTTCCTCGTCATCCCCGCCCGCCGGCTGCGGACGGTCGGGCCCCTCCCGAAGACCCTGGAGACGACCGCGTGATCACGACCTGGGGCGAGGCCCTCGATCCCGACCGCGTCTTGCCCGAGTACCCCCGTCCCCAGCTCGTCCGCGACTCGTACGTGAACCTCAACGGACGGTGGGAGCACGCGTTCACCCCGGCCGGCGTGACCGAGGCGCCCGTACGGTGGGACGGCGAGATCGTCGTGCCGTTCTCTCCCGAGGCGCCGCTGTCGGGCGTGAACCGGATGCTCACGCCGGACGAGGCGCTCTGGTACCGCCGGACGGTCCGGCTCCCCGACGGCTTCGTCCGTGACCGGGTGCTGCTGCACTTCGGCGCGGTCGACCAGGACTGCGAGGTCTGGGTCGACGGCACGCGGGTCGGCAAGCACCGCGGCGGCTATCTCCCGTTCACGCTGGACGTGACCGATGCCCTCACCGGCGACGAGCATGCGCTCGTCGTCCGCGTCCGCGACGTCACCGACACGTCGTGGCGCAGCCGCGGCAAGCAGAAGCTCGAGCGCGGCGGCATCTGGTACACCCCGCAGTCGGGGATCTGGCAGACCGTCTGGCTCGAGTCGGTCCCCCGCCAGTGGGTCGCCCAGCTCGTCCTCACGCCGTCCCTCGAGACCGGTGAGGTCGAGGTCTGCGTGCTGCCCGGCGGCGACGGCGACCGTACGGCGGAGGTGGCCGTGAGCGCGGACGGCCACGAGGTCGTCCGCACGAGCGTCGAGGTCGGCGTCCCGACGCGCCTGCCGCTCGGCGACGACCTCCGCCGGTGGTCGCCCGAGGACCCGTTCCTGTACGACGTCGAGGTG
The DNA here is from genome assembly GCF_011751845.1 of Mumia sp. ZJ430. Taxonomy (NCBI): domain Bacteria; kingdom Bacillati; phylum Actinomycetota; class Actinomycetes; order Propionibacteriales; family Nocardioidaceae; genus Mumia; species Mumia sp. ZJ430. The sequence goes on from NZ_JAAHFK010000002.1 coordinate 1,027,941, forward strand.
CGGCTCGGCGACGACCACGTCACCAGCTATGTCGGCATGCGCTCGTTCGGGATCGGGCCCGACGCGCACGGCCGTACGCGCCTGCTGCTCAACGGCGCGCCGTACCTGCACGCCGGGCTGCTCGACCAGGGCTACTGGCCCGACGGCCTCTACACCGCGCCGTCGGACGAGGCGCTGGTCCACGACATCCGTACGGCCAAGGAGCTCGGCTTCACGATGCTGCGCAAGCACATCAAGATCGAGCCGATGCGCTGGTACCACCACTGCGACCGCCTCGGGATGCTCGTCTGGCAGGACATGGTCAACGGTGGGCGCCGCTACAACCCGGCCGTCATCACGACGCCCGTGGCCCTGCCGGTGACGCTCGCCGACTCCCACCACGCGCTGTTCGGACGACAGGACGAGGAGGGGCGCACCGAGTTCCTCGACGAGCTCGACGCCACTGTGGCGCTGCTGCGCTCGGCGCCGAGTGTCGCCGCCTGGGTGCCGTTCAACGAGGGATGGGGGCAGTTCGACGCGATGGCCGCCGCCGCACGGGTGAGGGAGCTCGACCCGACGAGGCCCGTCGACCACGTGAGCGGCTGGTACGACCAGGGCGGCGGCGACATGGCGAGCCGGCACGTCTACTTCCGGCCGTACCGGCTCTCGCGCCGCGACGCCGAGGACCCGCGCGCGGCGGTGCTGTCGGAGTACGGCGGCTACTCCTACCGCGTGACCGGGCACGTGTGGAACGACAAGGAGTTCGGCTATCGCAAGTACGCCGAGCGGGCGTCGTTCGAGCGCGCGTACCTGCGCCTGCAGCACGCCCAGGTCGGACCGGCGGTCGAGAAGGGCCTGGCGGCGTTCGTCTACACCCAGCTGGCCGACGTCGAGGACGAGACCAACGGCCTCATGACGTACGACCGCCGCGTGCTCAAGGTGGACACCGAGGCGGTCCGCGCCTCGAACCAGCGGCTGCGCCAGCGCCACGACCACGCGGCCGGCGGAGCCGCGCTCCCTGTCGCCGTGCACGAGCGCGAGATCACGGCGCCGGTGTCGCTGACCCTGCCCGACGGACGGCTCAACCCGGACGCCATCGGATGGACGCGTACGCCGCTGGTGACCACCGACGGGGTCGGTCGAGGGCGCGTGGGCAGGGGTCGCAACAAGCGCTGGGAGTACTGGGCGGTGACGACGCCGACCCACATCGTCGCGCTCGTGGTCTCGGACATCGACTACGCGGCGGTGCACGGGCTCTGGCTGCTCGACCGGACCAGCGGCGAGACGATCTCGTACGACGCGATCGGCGTGCTCGGCGGCAGCGCCACGCTGCCCGGCACGCTCGGCGCCGGTCCGGCCCGAACGTCGACCAAGAACCTTCAGATCGCCCTCGACGAGGTCGACGGCGGGACGCGCCTGCGGGCACGTACGGAGCGCGTCGAAATCGACGTGGTCGCGCACCGGCCCGTGGGGCACGAGTGCCTCGGCGTCGTGGTGCCGTGGACGGATCGGCTCTTCCAGTACACCGTCAAGGACGTCGCGAGGCCCGCGACCGGGACGCTCCGCGTCGACGGCGTGGCGGTGTCCGTGCCCGAGGGCGAGTCCTGGGCGACGCTCGACCACGGGCGGGGCCGCTGGCCGTACGCGGTCCACTGGAACTGGGGCGCCGGCTCCGGCCGTACCGATGGTCGCGTCCTCGGCCTCCAGGTCGGCGGGAGGTGGACCGACGGCACCGGGTCGGTCGAGAACGCGCTGGTCGTCGACGGACACCTGTCGAAGATCAGCGAGGAGCTGGTCTGGGCCTACGACACGGACGACTGGATGGCACCGTGGCGGATCACGGGCGACACCGTCGACCTCACGTTCACGCCGTTCCACCTGAAGGCGTCGGTGACCGACCTCAAGGTGTTCTCGTCACGGAGCCACCAGTGCTTCGGCCACTGGTCCGGACACGTGCGCGACGACACCGGGGCGTGGGTTCGCGTCGAGGATCTCGTCGGCTGGGCGGAGGACGTCCGCAACCGTTGGTGACAGCCAGATGACGCCGCGAGACACATCCTCCGACGCGACGGCGCTCCGGGCGCGTATCATCGACTCCGCAGCCATATCCGGAAGCCCGCACGAGGACATCGGCGCTCGCCATCTCCCCGATGCGGCCGGTGTCCGTCGCCAGGAGCACTCGCTCGGCGATCGCTCACTCGCCGCGGCGCGCAGGCATCGGAGACGGAACGACCGTCTCCTCCGTGTCTCGCCCAGGCCGTCCGGCTGGCTGTCGGGGTGCGCCAGCACCCCGGCAGGCGTACCGAATCCGAGGAGGATCGTTGGCCCGACCGGCCCAGCGTCGACCGGACCCCCGCCGCAAGGGGGGTTCTCGCCGACCACAGCGTGAGCGCACCAACGACGGCGACAACGTCGGCCTCCTCCCCCTGCTTGCGCAGGCCGTGCGAGAGGTCGAGCGTGCGGTCCAGCGCGGGACGGCCTCGGAGTCCACGCGGACCGCGTTCCAGGTGATCGCGTTGCTCGTGCGCGAGGAGCGCGCGAGGGTCAAGCAGGACGAGATGCCCGAGGCCCGCCGCGCGGAGCAGCTCAAGCGCCTCGACGGGATCGCCACGATCCTCGCGACCACGGCGGCACGCGATCCTTCTCTGTTCACGCTGCTCGCGGACGACGCCGTCATCTCCCCCGCCGCGATCAGGCTCCGCCGCGAGATGCTGGTCGCCGCCGGCCTCGAGGTCGAGGAAGAGCCGGAGCCTGAGCCTGAGGCGAGCGCGCCGACGACGACCGAGCGCCAGGTCCGGCCCCAGTCGGTCGTGTCGCGACAGCTCGCCAACCCGTTCCTCACCCCGGACTTCTCCACAGCGTCGACCCCCAGCCGACCTCGTACGGGGCGTCTGGCCAACTGGGAGCTGATCGAGCCCCTGCTCCGCTCGTTCGAGCGCGGGGGGCCGGCGTCGAGCATGAAGCTGCCGGTCCCGACCTCGCTGAGCACCCGTGAGGGTCGCGAGCTCATGCCCCACCAGGCAGAGCTCGTCGCGGCCGCGACCGACGGGCACAGGACGTTCCTGCTCGCCGACGAGCCCGGCCTCGGCAAGACCGCCCAGGCTCTGCTCGCGGCCCAGGCCGCCGACGCGTTCCCGCTCCTCGTGGTCGCCCCCAACGTCGTCAAGATCAACTGGGCACGCGAGGCGGGCCTGTGGACGCCGCGTCGCAGCGCGACCGTCATCCACGGCGACGGCAACACGATCGACGGGTTCGCCGACATCGTCGTCGTCAACTACGAGGTCCTCGACCGCCACATCGGCTGGCTCGGCGAGCACGGCTTCCGCGGCATGGTGGTCGACGAGGCCCACTTCATCAAGAACCGCAAGTCCCAGCGCTCGCAGCATGCGCTCGAGCTGTCGGAGCGCATCCGCGCCCGGACGATGCGCCCGCTGCTGATGGCGCTCACCGGCACGCCGCTCATCAACGACATCGAGGACTTCCGCGCGATCTGGCAGTTCCTCGGCTGGATCGACGACCGCAAGCCCCTCCCCGAGCTCATGTCGGCGCTCGAGGAGACCGGGCTCTCCCCCGGCGAGCCCGGCTTCTATGCCGCGGCGCGCCGATGCGTCGTCGACATGGGCATCGTGCGACGCCGCAAGCTCGACGTCGCCGCCGACATCCCCGCACGCCGGATCGCGGACATCCCGGTGGAGCTCGACGACGAGACCGGCCGTTCGATCCGCGAGGCCGAGCGCGTGCTCGCCCGCCGCATGGTCGCCCGGTACGACAACGCCCTCGATCACCGGTCGTCCGGCAAGGTCGTCGACGGCATCGACCACGAGCTCGTGCGCCTCGTCGCCAAGTGGGAGCGCGAGGAGGACACGAACGAGACGGGCAACGTCTTCGGGATGATGCGGCGGATCGGCCTGGCGAAGGCCGGGCTCGCCGCCGACTACACCGCGCAGCTCGCCCGCAGCGTCGGCAAGGTCGTCTTCTTCGCGAAGCACCTCGACGTCATGGACGTGGCCGAGGAGACGCTCGCCAAGCGCGGGCTGCGCTACGCGACGATCCGCGGCGACCAGACCTCGACGCAGCGCCAGCGCGACATCGACGCCTTCGTCAACGACCCCGAGGTCGCGGTCATCGTGTGCTCGCTGACCGCTGCCGGAGTGGGCGTCAACTTGCAGGTCGCGTCCAACGTCGTGCTCGCCGAGCTCTCGTGGACCGATGCGGAGCAGACCCAGGCGATCGACCGGGTGCACCGCATCGGTCAGGCCGAGCCGGTCACCGCGTGGCGCATCATCGGCGCGCAGACCATCGACGCGAAGGTCGCCGAGCTCATCGACTCCAAGGCTGCCCTGGCCGCGACGGCGCTCGACGGCGAGGTCGTCGACGAGAAGGCCTCGACCGACGTCCAGCTGGAGGCCCTGGTCGGTCTGCTCACGGACGCGCTGGTCGAGCGCGGCGACTGACGGTGGCGCGCAGCCCGGTCGGCGTCATCGCGGGCCGGGCTGCCTCTCCAGCTCGCCAGGGCGCCAGGTCTTCTCGAACCACGGCTCAAGAGGGCCGTACAGGCGCAGGATGGGGAACCAGCTCTTGCCGGGCACGGTCTGGATCCAGTTCGCCTCGCGACCCTCGGGCGCGGTCGGGCCGAACCAGACCGTGATCGACCCGTCCGTGTTCGCGGCGACGTCGCCGGTCAGGCTCATGACGCTCGGGTACGGGTCGTCGGTCTGCAGCAACGACCGGGTCTGCGTGTCGTACACGTCGATCGACCAGAAGTTCTTCGCCGGAGGGTCCGCCGGCAACGTGAGCGTGTAGGTGCTCCCGCCGTCGAGCACCTCCCCCTCGGCGTCGCGGGCGACGTACGCGTACGCGGAGCCCGCGCCGACCTGCGCATGCGCCATCGCGGGCGTGATCACCGTCGCGAAGTAGTGGAACTGCGTCCGTGAGTCGAGGAGCCTCGCGCCGTCTCGGAGGAACTCGTAGCTGCCGCCGGTGAAGGCCGACAGCCAGGACGACCCCTCGTAGAGATACGCGTCGGGGTCGCGCGGCGCGTACACGAGGGCACGGCTGATCGCCGCTCCCGTCTTTGCCGCGTCATCGAGGATGCTCCGCAGCCGGTCGTCGGGCGCGAACGGCTTGCCGTGGACGATGCCGACGGCGGCGAGCTGTCCGGCGCGCTCGGCGTCCAGAGCTGCGACCGGCTCCTCCTGCACGAGCTCGTCGATCTCCTCATAGAACGTGACGTCGTTGGCGTGGACGGTGTTGAACGCGAGCCCGGCGATGTTCACGTACTCCATCTCGGGCGGATCGGCCGCGTCGGAGAGTGCGTAGACCTTCGTCTCCTTCAGGGCAGGCACGCCGCCGAGTGCGCGGAAGACCACCCAGTTCGTGTACGTCGGTGTGCGGGAGACGAAGTAGCCCTCCGGGACGTCACCGTCGTAACCGGGCGGCAGGAACAGGTAGCGTCCGCCCTCGCCGCGGTCCGGTCCGGCGATCCCCATGTCGGCGACGTAGCGGAACCAGAAGTCGTCGACGACGCACAGGGACTGCTTCGGCGGCTCGATCACGATCGGCCCGCTCGCCCGCAGGTCGAGGAACATCGTGCCGTAGGTCGTCGCCGTGTTGGGCGTGAGGAAGTAGCTGCTGGAGCTGGCCCGCGGATCGGTGTACGCCAGCTGGTGCGGCGCGGTGATCCCGACGCTGCGCAGGCCGCTGCGCATCGCCACCAGCGACGCCCCAGGCATCGCGTTGAGGAAGACCTCGACCCCGCGCATGAAGTCGAGCCCGTCGTACAGCCGCCCGACGGAATCTCCGACCGGGACGCCGTCGAACAGCGTGAACTCCCCCAGCGGTGTCGTGATCGTCGGCGGTGTGCTGACCGCGTCCAGCGCCCGGGCCAGGTCCGCTGCGTGCGAGCTCCGCACCTCGTCCGTCATGGGTTCCCCCTCTCGTGCTGCCGGCGCAGCGTGTCCGAGACGGTAGTGGCTCCGCGCGTGCTTTGCGCCCGATTCTGTTCGCTGCTCACTCGTCGTCGGGTTCGGGAAGGAGGATCGTCGCGAGGCTGACCCGTCGCTTGCCGGTGCCGTCGTCGGTGAGGTACGGGGCGAGGAGGTCGCCGAGCCCGGCCTGGATCGCGGCGAGGTCGTCCGCCGTCACGTAGAGCGGCCCCCGCCCGAATCCGAGGTAGTCGCGAAGGCTCGCCTCGGGGTGGTCGACGATCCTGTCGAAGCTCGCACTCACGTCACCGAGGAAGGTGAGGAACGCCGTACGCAGCTGCGCCGCGCTCATCGCCCGGAGCTCGGCCTGGCCGACGTGCGCCATCTGCTCGCCCAGCGCGAGCGTGCGCTCGACCGCTCCTCGCACCCTCCGCTCTCCCACGACCTCGAGGATCCCGGCCTCGACCAGCGTCGCGACGTGGCGATAAAGAGTCGCCTGCGTGACGTCGGGCAACGCCTCGCGGAGCTGCGCCGTCGTGAGGCGACGTCCACCAAGCTGCTGGACGATGCGCAGCCGTACCGGATGCATCACCACGTCGGCGACCGACGACCTCTGCGCCATGAATCGACTCCCGTCATTGTTCTCATCATGATAATGTTCGCAACGTCAGGTTGATTCTAGGTTGACGGAGGACGTTCATGACGCACATCAGCGCCGACGCCGCAGGCATCCATCTCGAGTTCCCCGGCTGGGAGCGGTGGATGGCAGGGCGGTCCGCCTTCACTGCCCCGCTGGACGCGATCGTCGACACCTCCGTCGAGCCTGGCTGGACCTCAGAGATCCTTGGGATCCGTTCGGGTCTCGTCGTCTCCGGCTATCTGAAGGTCGGCACGTTCCGGCACCCATCCGGCGTACGCCGCCTGGTCTCGATGCGGCGCGGACAGCCGCTGCTGCGCGTCGCGCTCGATCGCGGGACGACCGGCTTCGACGAGCTCCTGCTCAGCAGCCCCGACGCGGCGGCGATCGCGCAGGCGATCGACGCGACCGCGCACCACCACCGCTACTAGGGTGGGGCGCCAGTTCGAGGCGACCAGGAGGGGCGATGTCCGGCGGCGACTGGAAGGACATGTTCGGCGCGGCGTGCAAGGGCGACGTCGAGCTGGTCTGCTATCACCTCGACCAAGGCGTGGACGTCGACTACGCCCACCCGGAGTTCCCGTCGACGGCGCTCGTCGCGAGCATCCTGGCCGGGCAGGAGGAGAGCGCAACCGTCCTGCTCGACCACGGTGCCGACCCGCTCCTCGAGTCCGAGCTCGACGAGCAGACCCCCGTACAGGCTGCGCGTCACATGCGCATGGCCGCGCTCGAGGCACGGCTCCGCGACCTCGGCGCCCGAGCCTGAGCACTACCACTGCCCGACCCGCCTCCACAGTGAGGCCCACTGGTCGGGCGTGAGCTCCCTCGGCAGCGCTCCGCGCGCGACCTCCGCGTCCCGCAGCGCGTGCCGGACCTCACCCGAACGTGCCCCGCCCGCCCGTACGAGGATCTGCTCCAGACCGGAGCCACGGCCGGTGAAGACCGCCTTGACGAAGCGCTCGTACGGGGCGCGCTCGGTTTCCGGGACGAGCGGCCGTTCTCGGCGGTCGACGGCGAGGATCCCGCCGTCGACGCTCGGCATCGGCGTGAAGTGGCGAGCCGGGACGCGCTGGTGCAGCCCGAACGCGAACCACGGCGCGCTCTGCGCCGACATCATCGTGCTCCCGCCGACGCCGGCCCGCTTCCGCGCGACCTCCCACTGGGTCAGCAGGACGGCGTGCCGCCAGCCGGGCGAGCGGAGCAGGCGCCGCAGGATCGGTGTGGTGAGGTGGAACGGGACGTTGCCGACGACCACGGGACGATCGAGCCTGACGTCGAGCGCGTCGGCGTGACGGACCGTGACCGACGGAAGCCGCGACCGGAGCCGATCGACGCGGCGTCGGTCGAGGTCGACCGCGGCCAGGTCACGGCCGAGGCGCGCGAGCGGGTACGTGAGAGCGCCGTCGCCGCAGCCGATCTCGAGGATCGGCCCGTCGGTGGCACGGACGAGCGCGACGATCCGCTCGATCGTCGGACGGTGGTGGAGGAAGTTCTGGCCGAGCTCGTGCCGGCCGCCAAGAGGGGTGCGTGATCGCAAGGGAGCGCTCCAACCGGAGGAGAGGAGCACCCGGACGCGGGGGTCGTTCGACGCGCTGCCGGGTGCGGGGGCATCCGGAAGACGGCGCGGAAGGTGAGAAGAAGGTCGCGCCGTCAGGCTCGGCGGGGGCGCACCACGAGGGTCGCCACGCGAGCCAGCGCGGGAGTCGTACTCATGGACGTCACCGTACGCAGCGCCGCGACGGCCGTCATCCGGTTTTCGGTCAGCGCCGAAGGCCGGACTCGATCGCGAAGACGACGAGCTGCGCCCGGTCTCGCGCGTGGAGCTTGACCATCGCGCGGCTCACGTGCGTACGGACCGTGTCGGGACTGACCACGAGCGCGTCGGCGATCTCCTGGTTGGAACGGCCCGTCGCGACCCAGCCGAGGATCTCGCGCTCCCTCTCTGTGAGGTCGTCCAGCCGCGGGTGCGGGCGCGCCGCGGCGGACGAGCCGCTGAACCGCTCGATCACGGTGCGCGTCACCGACGGGGCGAGCAGCGAGCCGCCGGCCGCCACGACGCGGATGCCGTCGAGCAGCGCCGTCGGCTCGGCGTCCTTGAGCAGGAAGCCGCTTGCTCCGTGGCGCAGCGCCTCGAAGACGTACTCGTCGAGCTCGAACGTCGTCAGCATCACGATGCGGACGCCGTCGAGCGTGGCGTCACTGTTCACGTCGGCGAGCAGCGCGAGGCCGTCGAGGACCGGCATCCGGATGTCGCACAGCACGACGTCGGGCGTCGTCCGGCGGATCAGCGCGAGCCCCTCGCGACCGTCGGCAGCTGCACCCACGAGCTCGAGGTCGTCCTCGGTCTCGATGAGGGTCGCCAACCCCATCCGGACGAGCGGCTGGTCGTCGACCAGCGCCACCCTGATCACCGCTGCTCCGGGAGCGTCGCGCGGACACGGAAGCCCGTGCCTTCCACCGGCCCGACCTCGAGCACGCCGCCGACCTCACCGACCCGTGCCCGCATGCCCAAGATGCCCATGCCCTCATCCTGGCCGGAGGTCGGGCCACCACGCCCGTCGTCGCTGACGGCGACCACCAGCTCTCCGTCGGCCCGGACGAGCGAGAGCACGGCCCGCGTGGCACTCGCATGCCGCAGGACGTTCGTCAGCGCTTCTTGCGCGACCGCGTACACGACCTCGCCGAGACGATCGTCGACATCGCCCACGTCACCGGTCCGGACGACCTCCAGCCCACCCGCGCGCACCCGGTCGAGCAGCGCGTCGAGGTCGCCGATCCCCCGTACGGGTCGGCGCGCGGCCTCCGCGCCCGACATCCGCCCAAGCTCGGCGCGCAACGCGTCCAGCGACTCGCGGCTCGTCGCCCGGATCGCCTCGATGCTCTCGCGAGCCTTGGCCGGGTCGCGGTCGAGCACGTGCAGCGCGACACCGGCCTGCATCGCGATCACCGCGAGGCCATGGCCGACGCCGTCGTGCAGGTCCTGCGCCATCCGCAGCTGCTCCTCGGTCGCCGCACGCGCGCTGCGGTCGGCGCGCGACGCCTCAAGCTGGCTCACGGCGGTGGCGACGGCACCCGCCGCGGCGACCACGGCCAGCAGCCCGATCGCTTGCCAGACCTCCTGAGGACGGTCGGCGCCGGTGACGAGCATCCGGGCGAGCAGGGAGCTCGCGGCGACGAGGGCGGCGCCGGCGGCCCACGGCACCCACCTCCACGACGTCGCCCGCAGCGCGACCACGAACGTCACGGTCGGAAGAGCCAAGAAGATAGGCCCGTCCGCGAAGCCCGCGCCGAAGTAGACGGCCGTGCAGACGCCGCTGGCCACGACGGCGACCTCAGGTCGCCACGGAAGCACAGTAGGAAGGACGGCGAGCACCGCGATGATCACGGCGCCCAGCACCTCGCCGTGACCAGGGTCCACGTCGCGGTTGGCCGCGAACGTGCCGAGCAGCACGACGACCACCATCGCCCACCAACCGTGGGCGTTCGCTAGGACGCTGCGCCGGTCGCTCACGGGCCGAGGATAGACCGCGGCGAGCCCTACGGCGTACGGCCACGCGAGGCTTCGGCGTACGCAGATCCGCGTACGGAGGAGCCGCGTCAGGGCGGACGCTTTCCGCGCCCCAGGCGACGACCGTAGGGGGCATGGACGATCTGGTGGTACAGACAGACGGGCTGACCAAGAGGTACGGCGACCGACTCGCCGTGGACTCGGTCAGCATGACCGTACGACGGGGCGAGGTCTACGGATTCCTCGGCCCGAACGGGGCCGGCAAGACGACGACCCTGCGGATGATGCTCGGACTGATCCGGCCCACGGCTGGAGAGGCGAGCGTCCTCGGACGCCCTGCGGGACGTCCTGACGTGACCGCACGGGTCGGTGCGCTCGTGGAGGGGCCGGGATTCTTCCCGTACCTGTCCGGGCGGGACAACCTGCGGACGATGGCCCGCTACCGGGGCCTCGGCGACGATGCCGTCGACGCTGCGCTCGCGCGTGTCGATCTGACCGACCGCGCGGATGACAAGTTCAAGGCGTACTCGCTCGGCATGAAGCAGCGGCTCGGTGTGGCCTCCGCGCTCATGGGCGACCCGGAGCTGATCGTGCTCGACGAGCCCACCAACGGCCTCGACCCGGCCGGGATGGCCGACATGCGGGCTCTCGTGGTGTCGCTCGCGCGCGGCGGCCAGACCGTGCTGCTCTCCAGCCACCTCCTCGCCGAGGTCCAGGAGATCTGCGACCGCGTCGGCGTCATCAACGACGGTCGGCTCCTGCGCGAGGCGCGGGTCGACGAGCTGCGCGGTGACGCGACGCTACGGGTCCGCGCGACCCCGGAGGACGCGGCCATCGCGGTCGCGATGCGCGTCGCGGGCGAGGACGCCGCACGCCGCACGCCGCACGGGCTCGAGCTCGCGCTGACGGCGGCCGCTGCCCCCGCACTCGTCCGCGACCTTGTCGCGGCTGGTGTCGACGTCCACGAGGTGTCCCCCACCGAACGCAGCCTCGAGGAGGTCTTCTTCGAGATGACCACCGAGGCACCGACCACGAAGGAGAAGGTGGCATGACCACGCTGATCGACAACCCGATGACGCGCAGCACCCGGGCGGAGCTGTTGCGGCTCCGCAAGTGGCCGGCCGTGTGGGTGCTGGTGGCCGTCTGGGTCGCCCTGGCCCTGGTCTTCGGCTATCTGTTCCCGTACCTGTCGTACCGGACGGGCGACCTCAGCTTCGCCGGCGACGGCGACACCCGCGCGCAGCTGCTCGTCGAGATGCTCCCTGCGGCGCTGCCGACGGTGCTCGTCCAGGGGCTGCCGATGTTCGGCGGTGCGCTGGCGCTGGTGCTCGGCGCGATCGTGGCCGGCAACGGCTACGGCTGGGGGACGTGGAAGACGGTCTTCACCCAGGGGCCGTCGCGCCCCGCCACGGTCGGAGGCTCGCTCGTCGCGCTCACCGCCGCAGTCCTCGGCAGCCTCGCGCTGACGCTCGTGCTGTTCACCGGGGTCTCGCTCCTCGTTGCCGGTACGGAGTCGCAGGCAGTCACCTGGCCGTCGGTTGGCGCGCTGCTCGAGTCCTTCGGCGGCGGATTCCTGGTGCTCGAGATGTGGGCGCTGCTCGGCTATGCGCTCGGCACCGTGGCGCGGGGGCCCGCGCTGGCGGTCGGGCTCGGACTGGTGTGGGCCCTGGTCGTCGAGAACCTGCTCCGTGGGGTGGGCGCGCTGCTCGGCCCGGTCGAGGCGGTGACGGAGGTCCTGCCCGGGACGGCCGGCGGCTCGCTGGTCGGCGCCATCGTCGACGTCTCGTCCAACCCGAACGAGACTCCCGGCATCCTCGAGGTCCTCACCGGCGGCCAGGCGCTCGCGACGGTGGCGGCGTACTGCATCGGGCTCGTGGTGCTGGTGCTCGTCGTAGTCCGGCGACGGGACGTGGCCTGACAGCTCCTCGCTCGCGAGCGCGGTAGGACATCTGTCCTGCCGCGTTCGCGACATCGTCCTCTGCGGTGAGGGGGTCCTCGGTGCCTAGGGTCGAAGACACCGAACCGAAGGAGCGCCGATGTCTACCGTCAGCACACCCCGCACCAGACCCACCGCCGCCCGCGTGCCGTGGACCGTCGACCTCGTCATCGTCGCCGCTGCGACCGTGTGCGCCATGATCGCCTGGACGTTCGCGTCGAAGGTTGCCGGCGTCGAGCTCACTGTCGAGGCCGGCGACGGGGTGCAGGAGGTCGGCGTTGCGGCGGTGGCCGCGTCCGCAGCGGCCGGAGCCTTGCTCGGGCTGCTGATCCTGCGGCTCCTCGAGCGACTCACGGCTCGGGCACTGCCGATCTGGACAGCGCTCGTGATCGTCGGGACGCTCCTCTCGGCCGTCGGCCCGACGGCCGCCCGGTCACCGGCGGCAACGGGGGCACTCCTCTCCCTGCACGCGGTCGTCGCGGTGGTCGTCCTCGTCGCTGCGCACCGTTCGCGGCGGCTGCGGTGAGCGCAAGCCGCGGGGCCACGGAGAGCCCGCCGGGCGTACGGTGAGCACCGTGTCGCGTCTCGCGCGAGTCCTCCCTAGGCATGCCGCCGTGCTGGTGTGGGTGCCGGTGCTCCTCGCGGCACCGGCACTTGAGGTCCGCTCCGGACCGGGCCCGGTGGTGCTCGCGCTGGGCCTGGTCGCCCTCGCCGCCACGAGCTGCGTCGTCGCGGTCCTGAAGAGCTGGCCGTGCTCGAGCACCGTCTCGACGGCCGCCTGGGTCGTGCTGACAGTCTCGGTCGGGATCGGCTCATTGGCCTACGACGGGTGGCCTCCGGCGTGGCTGCTCGTCGCGATGACGGCAGGGGTCACCTTCCGACCGGCCGTGGCTCTCGGCGCGATCACCCTCGCGGTCGTGCTCGCGACCTCAACGCTCGCGCGCGGCGGCGCCAGTGTCGAGGACGTGTACTCGCAAGCGTTCGTCGTCGCCCTCGCCGGAGCCGCGGCCGCGACGTTCAGCCACCTGGTGGCGACCGCCGATGCACTGCGTCGTACCCGGGCGCAGCTCGTCGTCGCGGCCGTCGCCGACGAGCGCGAGCGGTTCTCCCGCGACCTTCACGACGTGCTTGGGCACACCCTCTCCGTCATGGTGGTGAAGGCGCAGGCAGTCCGGCGACTGGTCCCCACCGACCCCGACGCCGCTGCAGTCCACGCCGCCGACATCGAGCAGATCGGGCGGACCGCGTTGACGCAAGTGCGTGAGACCGTCCACGCAGTCCGAACGCTGACTCTCACCGAGCAGCTCGAGGCAGCGCATGACGTGCTGACCGCCGCCGGCATCCGTGCCGACGTGCACACGCCGACGTCGTCGATCGACCCCGCGGTGGGCACTCCGCTCGCATGGGCGCTGCGCGAAGGAGTGACGAACGTGCTCCGCCACTCCAGCGCCAGCACGTGCAGGATCGACCTCGTACGTCGTGGGACGTCGTTCGAGCTCCGCGTCTGCGACGACGGCGTCGGGACGCCGCCACCGGAGCACGAGGGACGGATCGGTGGCCTCGACGGCCTTCGGTCCCGCCTCGTCGCCGCCGGCGGCGAGCTGGAGGTCGCGCCCGGCCCCGACGGGTTCTCGCTCACCGCACGTGTGCCGGCAGCACTGGACGCGGCGCCGGAGCGATCGCGGTGATCCGCCTGCTGCTGGCCGAGGACCAGACGATGATGCGCGGCGCCCTCGCGGTGCTCCTCGGGCTCGAACCCGATCTCGAGGTCGTCGACCAGGTGGCTGACGGCCGCGACGTGCTCCCCCACGCGCTCCGCTCTCAACCGGATGTCGCGCTGCTCGACATCGAGCTGCCGGGGCGCAGCGGTCTCGACGCCGCCGAGGACCTCGCTCGCGAGTTGCCCGCGTGCCGCGTCCTGATCGTGACGACGTTCGCGCGGCCGGGCTACGTCCAGCGTGCGATGGCGGCCGGCGCGAGCGGCTTCGTCGTCAAGGACGATCCCGCGGAGCACCTCGCCGCGACCGTCCGACACGTCGCGGGCGGCGGCACCGCCATCGACGCAACACTCGCCCGTCGCGCCTTGCGCGAAGCCGCCTCGCCTCTGACCGACCGCGAACGAAGCGTGCTCACCACCGCCGAGGACGGGGCGACGATCGCGGACATCGCCGAGCGGATGCACCTCTCGAAGAGCACGGTCCGCAACTATCTGTCCAGCGCGATCGGCAAGACGGGGACGCGCAACAAGGTCGAGGCAGCGCATCTCGCCCGACGCAACGGCTGGCTCTGACCGCGGCGCCTAGGACGTCGCCTCGGGCTTGGCCCAGGAGGTGCGGCCGTCGCCGGTGATGGGGATCTCGGGTCCCTGCATGACGTCGGGACGGAGTGTCGCCTCGCCGAGGCCCCGTACGCGGGCGAGCAGCTCACGTGCGCTGACCCGCAGGCGGTTGGCGTCGCCGACGCCGAGCCCTCGTACGTCCATCCCGGCGGCGCTTGCGAGATCCACGGCGCGCGCGATGTGGAAGTCCTGCGTCACGACGACGGCCGTCTCGACACGGAAGACCTCGCGGGCGCGGCGCATCGTGTGCCACGTGCTGCGGCCGGCGTAGTCGGTGAACACGTCCTCGGGCGGCACCCCTGCACGGAGGACGGCATCGCGCATCGCGTCGGGCTCGTTGTACGCGTGCGTCCGGTTGTCGCCGGAGACGAGGACCTTGTCGACCGTCCCCGCGCGATAGAGCGCGACCGCCGCGTCGACGCGCTGCTGGACGACCGCGCCGAGCCTGCCGTCGGGGAGCACCCACGACCCGGGGACGATCGCGACCTGGGCGTGCGGCAGGTCGTCGGGGTCGTCGGTGACCCGGTCGTCGGTCCGCTTCACCACGACGGCGTTCGCGGCAGCGACCGCGAGGACCCCCGACAGCGCGGCGGTCCCGGCGACGATGATCAGGCGGTGGCGCAGGCGACTCATGCCGGTGAGCGTAGGCGACGCGGTCAACCTGCACAGGATCTTCACACCTTCTCGGCACCACCTGCGCAGCCGCGAACTTACGCTCAGGACATGGGCACACCGGCAGCACGGATCCTCGTCGTCGAGGACGAGCGTGTCATCAACCAGTCGGTCGTCGACCGCCTCGTCGCCGAGGGGTTCGAGGTCCGTCAGGAGTACGACGGCCCGAGCGCCGTCGCCACCGCCGCCCAGTGGCCACCGGACCTGGTCGTCCTCGACGTGATGCTGCCCGGATTCGACGGCCACGAGGTGTGCCGCCGCGTGCAGGCCGAGCGCCCCGTACCGGTCCTCATGCTCACCGCCCGCGACGACGAGACGGACGTCCTCGTCGGGCTCGGGGTCGGAGCGGACGACTACCTCACCAAGCCGTTCAGCATGCGCGAGCTCGTCGCGAGGGTGCGGGCGCTCCTGCGGCGGGTCGAGCGCGCGGCCGCGCTGACGGTCGCTGCGCCCGAGGCGCTCTCGCTCGGTGCGCTCGAGGTCGACCGTGCACGTCGCCAGGTCCGGCTCGACGGCACGCTCGTCCACCTCACCCCGACCGAGTTCGACCTGCTGGTCTGCCTTGCGACCGAGCCCGGCACGGTCCTCACCCGCGAGCAGCTGCTGGCCGAGGTCTGGGACTGGCGCGACGCCGCCGGCACCCGTACGGTCGACAGCCACATCCGATCGCTGCGCGGCAAGATCGGCGCCGAGGCCGTACGCACCGTGCACGGGGTCGGGTACGCCCTCGAGGTGACGCCATGAGGCCGCTCGACCGACTCGGTTCGATCAAGACGAAGCTCGGGGTCCTCGTCGCGGTGACCGTCGCCGTCGCCGCCGTGCTCCCCCTCGCCGGGTCGCGTCTCGGCCTCGACCCGCTCCTGACGGTGCCCGCCACGGTCGCCGTCGCGCTCCTCGTCACGCAGCTCCTCGCCCGCGGCATGACGTCGCCGCTGCGCGAGATGACGGCGGCGGCACGGACGATGGCGACCGGCGACTACTCCCGCCGGGTGACCGCATCCTCGCGCGACGAGGTCGGCGAGCTCGCCCGCGCCTTCAACACGATGGCCGCCGACCTCGAAGCCGTCGACCGCCAGCGCCGCGACCTCGTCGCGAACGTCTCCCACGAGCTGCGCACTCCGGTCACGGCGCTGCGGGCGCTCCTGGAGAACCTCGCCGACGGCGTCGTCGATCCCGACCCCGAGCAGCTCCGTACGGCGCTCGAGCAGACCGAACGGCTCAGTCACCTCGTCTCCGACCTGCTCGACCTGTCCCGCGTCGATGCCGGGATCAGCGCACTCGACGCGCAACCGATCGAGGTACGACCGTTCCTCGACGACGCCGTCCGCGAAGCGGCGCTCACCGGGCAGCCGGTGCGCTTCGCGGTGTCGGTCGAGCCGTCCGACCTCGTCGTACGCGCCGACCGCGCCCGGCTCCACCAGCTCGTCGCCAACCTGCTCGACAACGCCGCACGCCACAGCCCCGACCAGGGCGCCGTGCACGTCCAGGCGCGGCCCGGCGAGCGCGGCATGGTGCTCGAGGTCTCTGACGAAGGACCCGGCATCGACCCCACCCAACGGACGGCCGTCTTCGAGCGCTTCACGACCGGCACCGGCGCCGGCCAGCACGACGGCGGCACCGGCCTCGGCCTCGCGATCGCCCGCTGGGTCACCGACCTGCACGGCGGCTCGATCGAGGTCGCCGACACCACGACCGGATGCCGGATCCGCGCCTGCCTCCCCGAGAACCTCCCGGAAGGAACACCCGCGTGAGCTCTGCCTACCCTGCGTACCCCGTTCCGCCAGCGTCCCCGAAGCCCGAGCCCCTGCTCGACGCCCTCTTCGGCCAGCTGTGGCCCGAGCCGTCGGTACCTGCACGGCCCCGGCTTGTCGTCGCTGCCGCCGCCGTCGGCGCGCTGGCCGCCCTGGTGCTGCCGTTCCGCGACCTCGGGATCGGCACGTTCCTCGTCTTCGTCGGCGTCTGTGGTGTCGTCGCCGTCGCCGACGAGCGGTTCCGCCGCCCGTACCACCTGGTGTCGGCCACGCTGAGCGTCCTCCTGCTGACGCCGCTGTTCCTGCTCGCGGCGGAGTGGGTGAGCATCTTGTGCCTGCTCGCGGCGTTCGCGGTCGGCGCGACGGCGCTGGCGGGGGGCCGCTCGGTCCCCGGGATGGCCGCCTCGATGGCCGCGGTCCCGCTCGCGGCGGTACGGGGGCTCCCCTGGCTGGGCAGGTCGCTCACCGTCGCGCCCGGTTCGCGCACGTGGGCCCCGATCGTCCGTACGGTCGTGCTGTCGGCCATCGCCGTCGTGGTCTTCGGCGCGCTCTTCGCGTCCGCCGACGCGGTCTTCGCCCGCTGGGCGGACGCGCTCGTGCCCGACCTGACCCTCGACGACATGCCCGTTCGCGCCTTCACCGGCCTGGCACTCGGGGGCCTGACGCTGGCCGGCGTCTACGTCGCGCTCAACCCGCCGCGTGTCGAGCGCCTGGCGGTTCCGGTCGGCTCCCCGGTGGTGCGACGCTTCGAGTGGCTGGTGCCGGTGTCGCTGGTCGTCGGGCTGTTCGCCGTCTTCGTCGTCGCGCAGCTCACCGTGATGTTCGGCGGTCACGACTACCTGCGACGGACGACCGGACTCACGTACGCCGAGTACGTGCACCAGGGCTTCGCCCAGCTCACGATCGCGACGCTCCTCACCCTCGCGGTGGTCGCGCTCGCGGCACGGAAGGCCCCGCGCGTGACGGCCCGCGACCGGCTGCTCCTGCGCATGGTGCTGGGCGCGCTGTGCCTGCTGACGCTGGTCGTCGTGGCCTCTGCGCTGCACCGGATGAGCGTGTACGAGGAGGCGTACGGCTTCACCCAGCTCCGGCTCCTCGTGTCATTCTTCGAAGGGTGGCTCGGCGTCGTGGTCCTGCTCGTCCTCGTCGCGGGGATCAGGCTTTCGGGGCGGTGGGTCCCCCGCGCCGCCCTGCTCACCGGGGCGGCCGCGCTCCTCGCGATGGCGGCGCTCAACCCGGACGCGTACATCGCCGAGCGCAACCTCGACCGGTACGAGGCCACCGGCAAGATCGACTGGTACTACCTGTCCGACCTCTCCGCCGATGCCACGCCGGTCCTCGCGGACCTGCCGGCCGACCTGCGCGGGTGCGTCTGGGTGGACGCCGCCCGTACGGGCGACTGGTTGGAGTGGAACCTCGGCCGTGCCCGTGCCCACGAGGCGGCACCCGGTGGCCTCGCCGGCGGACGCGACTGCGAGGGCTCGCCAAAGGGGTGAGGGGATCGCCTCGCCGGTCGACAAGGCCAGCCCGCCGGCGGCATCCGTCAGGCGCGTCGCCATCGTTGACGTCGCCACGTCGTGCGCGAAACAACACGAGCCCCTAGGCTCCGTTACCAATCAGTAACGTCCTCGCAAAACTGCCGTGAAGACGTTGCAGCCCGCGCACCCGGGGGACCCTTCAGCGGGCACTGCCCGCTGCGCCACGCCTCGCTACCGCGAGTGACCGCAGTCGGATTCTCGTCACGTCGCCACGCTCTCGTCGGCGTCGTGCACCCACCGATACAGGAGTCACTCGTGAAGCAGCTGCGCAGACCCCTCATGACCGCGGCCTTGTCCGCGCTCGTCCTCTTCGGCGTCCAGGCGCCCGCCTCGGCGGCCGAGGACACCCCGGTCGTCTCCCGGGGCATCACCATCCCGACGTTCTACAACCCGCCCACGTCCTTGCCGTCCGCCAACGGCGCCCTGATCCGGAGCGAGCCGCTCACGCTCGGCCTGAGCCTGCCCGGCCTCAGCGGTCCGCTCCCGGGGACGGCGACCCGGATGATGTACAAGTCGACCGACTCGAACGGCCAGCCCGTCGCGGTGACCGGCGCCTACATCGAGCCTGCCGCACGGTGGACCGGCAGCGGTCCGCGCCCGCTCGTCGTGCTGGCGCCCGGCACCATGGGCCAAGGCGATCAGTGCGCGGCGTCGCTCGCGCTCGAGAACGCGCTCGCGCTCAACCTGACCGAGGGCACGGTGTCGGTCGGTTACGAGAACCTCGCCACGTACCGCCTCCTCGCCAAGGGCATCGCGGTCGCCGTCACCGACTACGTCGGGCTCGGGGCGACCGACCGGCTGCACACCTACGTGAACCGTGTCGACGAGGGCCACGCCGTGCTCGACGCCGTACGGGCGACGCGCTCGCTGACCGGGACCTCGGTCACCGCCTCCTCCCCCGTCGGCCTGTACGGCTACAGCCAGGGCGGCGGCGCGACCGCGTCGGCGGCCGAGCTCCAGCCGACGTACGCACCGGACGTCACGCTCGCCGGCGTGTACGCGGGCGCTCCGCCGGCTGATCTCGTGAAGGTCCTCCCTGGCATCGATGGCAGCGCGCTCGCCGCGGCCGCCGGATGGACGGTGAACGGGCTCGCCCAAGCCAAGCCTGCCCTCCAGCCGATCATCGACAGCTACATCAACGACGCTGGCCGCGCGGCGCTCGCCGACGTCTCGACGATGTGCGTCGGCGACGGCATCCTCGGCTACCCCTTTGCCAAGACCAAGAGCTGGACCAAGCAGGGCATCTCGCTCGGCGACGTCATCGCCCGCGAGCCCGCGGTGAAGGCGGCGGTCGACGCGCAGCGCATCGGTCGGATCAAGCCGTCCACGCCCGTGCGCGTCGCCACTGGCGTCGCCGACGACACCGTCCCGCACGGTCAGGCCCGTCAGCTCGCGGTGGACTGGTGCGCCAAGGGCGCCAACGTCACGTACGAGCCGATCTACCTGCCCAACCTCGGTGACAAGATCGTGCTCACGAACCACTTCCTGCCGCTCATCGAGGACCAGGGGTCGGCGATCGGCTGGCTCACGGACCGACTCGAAGGCCGGCGGGCGTACTCCAACTGCTGGAAGCTGCCGCTGATGCTGTGAGGTGACGCGCCGGAAGGCGATCTGGCGCCGTCGGTGGCAGACTCGCCGCATGCCCACCGTCCTCGTCACCGGCGCCGGTGGTCCTGCAGGGTCCTCGCTCGGTCGTCAGCTCGCCGACCGTGCTCGCGACGGGCGTACGTTGCGCACGATCGGTGTCGACCTCGACTCTCTCGACGGAGGACCGTTCACCGACACCGCCACGGTCGCCGCCGCGGCCGACCCCGCGTACGCCCCGTCGATGCGTGCGGTCGTCGAGCGCTTCCGCCCCGACCTCGTGATCCCCACGGTTCAGGACGAGCTCCCGCAGGCGGCCGTCCTCGCGGACGTGATCGCGGAGGCAGCCGCGCCACGCGCCTCGGTGGTGATCGCGAGTGCTCGCGCCTCCGGCCTCGCCGCGGACAAGCTCCTCACGATGTGGACGCTCGCGAGCGCCGGTGTCCCGGTGCCCGTCCACACGGCAGCCTCCGAGCTGCCGGACGCGGCCGGCGCGCTCGCGTGGGCCGGCGGACCGATCGTGGTCAAGCCTCGGGTGTCGCGCGGCGGGCGCGGCGTCTCGGTCGTGGAGAAGCCCGAGGACCTCGACTGGTCGGCCACCGATGCCTCATGGATCGTGCAGGGCTTCGTCGACGGACCCGAGTACGCCCCGCAGGTCTACCGCTCACCGCGCACCGGGCTTACGACCGTCGTGGTCCTCGAGAAGACGGTGCTCAAGGAGGGCCGCGTCGGCAACGCGGCCGACGCCGTACGCCTGCCGGACAGCGCCGTCCCCGATGTCGCCCAGATCGCTGCCGCGACCGTCGAGGCGCTCGACCTCGTCGGTCCGGTCGACATGGACGTGCGTCGGGACACGGCCGGCGCGCCGTACGTGCTGGAGGTCAACGGCCGGTTCGGCGCCCTGTCCGCGCACGCACCCGAGCTGCTCGACCTGGTCCTCGACGAGTGGCTCGGCCCCAAGCCGTGAGTGCCTTCCTCGGTGCGCTCGCGACCGTGGTGAGCGTGACCGTGCTCGTGGCAGGTCTCCTCCGGCTGCTCTTCGTGCCGTTCTCGCTGCTGTTCGAGGTGCGTCACCGCGGCCCCGACGACACGAGACCTGTCGACGTCGGCACGATCTTCACCGAGCCGCCGTTCGTGACCGTGGTCGTGCCCGCCTACAACGAGGGCGTCGTCCTCGAGAACTGCCTGCGCTCGATCGCGAACAGCGCCTACGACCGGTACGAGGTGATCTGCGTCGACGACGGGTCCACCGACGACACGTACGCGGTCGCGCAGGCGGTCGCCGACGAGCTCGGGCCGGTCACGGCGCTCACCCAGGCCAACGCCGGCAAGGGCGCGGCGCTCAACACCGGGATCGCGCACGCTCGTGGCTCGGTGCTGATGCTCGTCGACGCCGACGGCCTCTTCGGGCCGCACACGATCACGCGCATGCTGCAGGCGTTCCGGCAGGAGGACGTCGGCGCGGTCTGCGGCAACGACCGTCCCGTGAACCTCGACCGCGTGCAGACCCGGTTCCTGGCGCTGATCAGCCACCTCGGCACGGGCCTCATGCGCCGCGCGATGCACGAGCTCGGATGCCTGCCGATCGTGTCGGGCAACATCGGGGCCTTCCGCCGTGACGTGCTCGACGTGGTCGGAGCCGTCCGCGAGGACACCGTCGGCGAGGACCTCGAGCTCACGTGGCGCGTGTACGGCGTGGGTTACCGCGTCGCGTTCGCCCCGCACGCGCTGCTCTACGCCGAGTCGCCGTCGACCCCGCGCGCGCTGTGGCGGCAGCGGGTGCGGTGGGCCCGGGGTCTGCTCCAGGTGACCCGACGGCACCGGCGCATGGTCGGCAACCTGAGGTACGGGGCGTTCGGCGCCTTCCTCGTGTTCAACACCGTCACGCAGATCGTCGTCCCCTTCCTCCAGGTGCTCGCCGTGCTCGTGATCGCCTCGCTCGCGGCGGCCGGCGACGTCCCCGCGCTCCCCGCGAACCTGTGGACGGCCCTGGTCCTCGTCGGCCTCCCGATCTCCGTCGTCCTGCTCCTCCTCGCGGTCGCGCTCGACCGGGCTCCCCGGGACCTGCGCTACGTGTGGACGCTGCTGGCCTGGCCCGTCTATTCAGGTGTGATGAGCCTCGTGATGGTGCGCGCAGTCTGGCTCGAGCTGAAGGGAGCCGAGAACCGATGGAACAAGCTCGACCGCACCGGGACGGTGTCGGTGGACGGCCTGGTCGACGACTCCGGGGCATCGTCCTGATCGGCACGCTCGCCGTCGCCGCGGCAGTGGGTGCCGTGCTGCTGCCCGACAATCCGTCTCCGGAGGACGACGGCCCGCTCCCGACCCTGCGCCCGAGCCCTGCCCCTAGGGAGGTCCGGTCGCTGAGCGTCGACTTCGGCAGGGTCATCGACCCCGAGACCGACTGGGACGCCGTCTCCGAGCAGCTCGCCGACGCTCACGCGACGACGGTGAACCTCGGCGCCGGACGGGTCGAGTTCACCGCGTTCGACTGGTCGGAGCACCCGGACGCTGCCGCCGAGCCCGGCACCGACCACCTCGCGGTCGCGGCACGGATGCTGCGCGAGGCGCCGGACGGGAGCCCCCGCCAGATCAACCTCATCGTCGACGCCTTCGTCCCGGAGTGGATCAAGGAGGACCCGAGGGTCGCCGGGACGGGCGTGCGTGGGAGGCGTTCCACCCATGGCGCCTCGGCAACGCAGCTCGCGACCGGCGAGGTCGGCGACCGCCTGGTCGCGTACGTCGCCGCGCTGGGCGAGCGCTACGACCCCGCCGCGATCGAGGTCACCGAGCTGTTCTTCAGCGCCTACACCTACGGCGACGAGGACCTCGCCCTCTACCGCGAGATGTCCGCGGAGGCGGACTGGCCGCGCACCGAGGATGGCGCCATCGACACCGAGTCGCCGCTGATCGGCAGGTGGCGCTCGGAGGTGATCGCCGGACTGCTGGGCCGGATGCGTACGGCCCTCGACGCCGTGCGGGACGGCGAGGGCCGGCAGATCGGGCTGACGATGGACGTGGGGGTCGACTGGGAGGACCCGGCGTCCGGTCGACCGAAGAGCGGGCAGGACTACCGGATCCTGCTGTCCTCCGTCCGCGACCTGCGCCTACAGCTGTGGGCATACATCGGCATCCCGCTCCGCCCGCCGGCCGACATCGAGCAGGTCACGGCCGCGCTGCGAGACGGCGGGTACGACATGACTCGGTTCCTGGTCTCGGTCGGCCTGTGGGGCGACCGGTCGACGGGCAAGGCGCGCCGGATCACGACGACCGCGCTCGACAGCGCCGTACGGAGTGCTGCCACGAACGGGATCACCAATGTCAACGTCACCCCGTACTCGTTGATGACCGCGGGCGACTGGGATGTCCTCCGGTCCGCGTGGGCCGATACGACTACGTCGACGGGGGCAGCGTCGCCTGTGGATCCGGATCAGCGCTGACTGCCGGCGCCTCGCGGGCGTCGGGAAGATCGACCGTGACCGTCGTCCCCTCCCGCGGTGTGCTGCGGATCGCCATCGTCCCGCCGTGCGCGGTGACGATCGCGTCGACGATCGAAAGGCCCAGGCCGAGGCCACGGACCCGCTGCTGCTGCGCCGTACGGGTCCGGAAGAAGCGCTTGGTGACCCGCTCGAGCTCGTCGGCGGTCATGCCGGCACCGTCGTCGGCGACCACGAGCTCTGCTCCCCGGCCACCGTCACCGGCGGCGGTCGCGTGGACGGAGACACGGACCGTCCCCCCGCGCGCGGAGAACTTCACCGCGTTCGCGACGAGGTTCTCGACGACCTGTCCGAGTCGTTCGGGGTCGGTCACGAGAGACACCCCCTCCGGTGCGTCGACCGTCACGGTCACGCCGGCCGTGTCGGCGGTGGGCATCAGATTCGCGACCGATCGTCGGACCGTCTCCGTAGCGTCGAGAGGACGGGCGTCGAGGGCGAAGGTCCCCGCCACGACCTGCACGCTGAGGAGAAGGTCCTCGACCAGCCGGAGCAGCCTCTGAGCGTTGCGTTCGACCACGTCGAGCGAGTGGTTCTGCGCGACGGTGAGCGCGCCCTCGTCGGACCGCAGCAGCTCGACGTACCCCATGATCGACGCCAGCGGCGTCCGCAGCTCGTGGCTGACGAGCCCGATGAACTCGTCCTGGAGGCGCTCGGCCTCCTTCCGCTGGGTCAGGTCGGTCGCGACGAAGAGGTATCCGTCCGCCTCAGCGTCGTCGAGCAACGACCGGCGCGTGACCGTCACCTCGACCGGCAGGGACGAACCGTCGAGGCGCACCAACGTCCACTCCCGGTGCTCCGGACGCCCCACGCCGGCCTCCCCGACGAGGCCCTGGAGGAGGTCGACAGCCGTGCTCC
The DNA here is from genome assembly GCF_011751845.1 of Mumia sp. ZJ430. Classification (NCBI taxonomy): domain Bacteria; kingdom Bacillati; phylum Actinomycetota; class Actinomycetes; order Propionibacteriales; family Nocardioidaceae; genus Mumia; species Mumia sp. ZJ430. The sequence continues at coordinate 1,052,160 of NZ_JAAHFK010000002.1, forward strand.
CCAGCCCGCGAGCCGCGGCAGCACCGCGGAGGCCCTCGGGGTCGAAGAAGTCGGTGACCGACGATCCGGTCAGCACTGCGTCGGTGCCGCCCAGGAGCACACGAGCACCTGGGCTGTTGATCATGATCGTCCCGACCTCGTCCGTCCCGACGATGAGCTGCTCGGTGGCGGCCTCGACCACACTCGCCAGCAGGTCGCGTGACTGCTCGAGCCGAGCGGAGAGCGCCTGCAGCCGGTCGCGGCTCCCTTCGAGCGAGTGCATCGTCGCGACCTGCTGCCGACGCAGCGACTCGAGCGTCGCCGCCTGCTCGCGCAGCCGCTGCGTGACGGCGGACGCACCGGTGCCGACCAGGAACGCGCACGTGGTCACCACGATCGCCCGGGTCGGCGCCGACGGGGAGACGTCGGGACGGACCGACAGGAACGCCGGGAGCATGGTCACGACCCCGGCCCCGGCGGTCCCGAGCGCGAGCCCCAGGTAGCCAGGCTGGAGTGCGAGGTTGATGACCGGCAGGAAGAGCATGCTCGAGAAGTAGCTCGCGGCCTCCCCGGAGCCGTACGCGAGTCCGCCCAGGGCCGCGATCTGCGCGAGGGGTAGCGCGTATTGCCACCAGTGCGGCCACCGCTCCCACGCGCCGAACAGGGCGACCAGCTGCACGACGATGACGATGCTCACGGCGACGACCGTCGACCGCGGGTGCGGGATCGTCCCTCGAACGACCTCCACCGCGACGACGATCCCGAACACGCCCGTGAACGGGAGTTCGCGAAGTCCGACCATCTCGGGGTCGAATTGGCTGCCGAAGACCCGGGTCAGCCGACGCAGCCGTGACCTCGGGCGAGCCTGCGTCGTCACGCGTGCTCTCTCACGGAATCGGCCTCCGCCGTCGCCACGACCTCCGGGGCCGCCACCAGCTCCGCCGCGCGCACCGTCTCGAGGGGCTCGACGTCACGCGCCGGGCTGAAGCGCGACCAGTAGCGCGCCGTCGCCCTCACCAGCTCGGGCTGCACGTAGTCGCGATGACGTTGCGACGCGTACGCGGCGAGCATCCTCAGTTTGGTCTCCACGTAGCCCTCGACGTCGATGAAGCGGTTGGGGCGGAACTCCACGGTGCTCGACGGGCTCTGGTAGCACCACAGGCCAGGGACCCGCCGCGCGGCGACCTGCACGGCCTCGTGGACCGCACGGTGGTCCTGGTGCCGGTCTCGCGCGCTGTGCGTGTAGACGCGGTCCGGCTGCACCTCGGCGACGACCTCCTCGATCGCCGTGATGACCCCGTCGGCCGGGTCGAGATAGGTGTCCTGGAAGTCCAGGTGCACCAGACGTGCGCCGACGACCGCGGCCGCGGCGAGCGCCTCCTCGTGACGCACCGCCGCCTCGCCCCCGATCGCGCCGCCCGAGAGCGTCATGATCACCAGCTGGTCGCCAGCGGCCGCGTGTGCCGCGAGCGTCGCGCCGATCCCGATCTCGACGTCGTCGGGGTGCGCGCCGACCGCCAGCACGACCGAACGGGACCGCGAGCGGACCAGCTTCGCCTCCTGCGCGAGCTGGGTCGCCCGGGCCGCGAGGTCCGTGGGCGCGATCGGCTTGACCAGGAACTCGTCGGCGTCGCTGCGCAGGGCCTCGACCGCGTACGAGACGACCCCGTGCGCGGTGAGGATCACGACCGGGACACCGGGGGCGAGCATCCGCACCTGGGGAAGGATGTCCAGCCCCGAACGTCCGGGAAGCTCGATATCGCTCACGATCACGTCGAAACGGTCGACGGCGAGGACCGTGAGCGCCTCCTCCGCGTCGGAGGCGATGGCGACCTCCATGTCCGCGAAGCGCTCGAGCGCGATCCGGGCGAAGTTGGCCGCGTCCGGATCGTCCTCGATCACCAATGCCCGGAGCTTCTGGACGTCCACGATCTCCCCCTCAACCGACTCGATTGGCAGCAACCTATATCCGCGGGGTCGGACGAGCGAGGCGGAAACGACGTCAGGACGGGTTCGAGCACCTCAGCCGATCGCCGCCACCGTGGGAGGTGGGAGGTCCACCCGGGCCCGGTCGGTGCCGGTGGTGAGCGGGTACGAGAGGTGCTGGTGGACCAGCAGCCACTTCCCGTCTCGCCGCCGGAAGACGCGTGTCCCGCGCGACCAGGTCGTGACGCTGTCCCCCTCCGCCTGCGGGACCTCGACGCGGTCGAGCCCCCACGCCACGGCGACGTCGTCGCGGACGACGATCTCGGGGTCGACCACCGTGAAGTCGACCTTCTCCTGCGTCGCCTCCAGCCCCCGACGGCAGTTCTCACGGACGGCGTCGACGTCGGGGAGCACGTGCGGCTCCTCGTACTCGTACGACGCCACGTCCCTCGCGATGTCGGCCATCAGGCCGTCGAGGTTCTTGGCGGCGGTGTCGTCGTGCCAGCGTCGCAGCACCGCCGCGATGTCAGCCTCGCCGGCGCGGTCGCGCCGGTCACGGTCGTCGGCGAACGAGTGGTGCTCGTGCGCGATGCGCCACCGTCCCTCGACCCGGCTCAGGCCGAGGGTGAGGCGCAGCCGCTGGTCGGGGTGCTCGTCGTGGGCCCCCGTCGAGCGGCAGACGACGAGCCCGTGCGCGAACGCGACGTCGTCTCCCGCCGTGATCTCCAGGGACTCGAGGGCGAACTGTCCGTCGCCGCGCTGCCAGGCGAGGAACGCAGGCCACGAGTCGCGGTACGCCTGCATGCCGCGGTTGCCCTCGTACGGCGGAGGGACGTCGTACATCACGACGTCGTCGGTGTGGTCGGCGAGCACGGCGTCGAGGTCGGTCCCACGGTCGACGGCGTCGATCCAGCGGGTCACCAGGGTGCGGATGTCGGATTCGTGGTCCATCGCGGAGCCTCCGGTCTGAGAGTGTGCTGTCGTGGAAGGAACCTCGCAGAGCGACGAAACTCATCGCGACGACCACGAGGACGACCTCGCGAGCGCTCGCGCCGGCGACGAGGACGCCTTCGCGCGCCTCGTCACGCCGTACCGCCGCGAGCTGCGCCTCCACTGCTACCGGATGCTCGGCTCGACCGCGGACGCGGCGGACGCGGAGCAGGAGACGCTGGTCCGCGCGTGGCAGGGCCTCGCACGCTTCGACGGCCGGCACCTGCGGGCCTGGCTCTACCGCATCGCCACCAATCGCTGCCTGACGCTGAGCGAACGACGCGGCCGCCGCGAGCTCCCCGTTGCTCTCGGCGCAGGCGCGACCGAGGTCGCGTGGCTCGAGCCGCTGCCCGGCAGCTGGCTCGAGGCGTCCCCCGAGGATCAGACGGTCGACCGCGAGACCGTACGCCTTGCGTTCGTCGCCGCGCTGCAGCACCTCCCGGCGTCGCAGCGCGCCGTCCTCCTGCTGCGCGAGGTGCTCGCGTTCCGCGCAGCCGAGGTCGCCGGCATCCTCGACCTCACCGTCGCCGCGGTGAACAGCCTGCTGCAGCGGGCGCGCGCCGCGGTCGCGGACGGTCTGCCACCGGCACCAGCGTCGTACGACGGAGGGCTCGACGCACTGGCCGACCGCTACGCCCGTGCGTGGGAGGCGGGCGACGTCGACCAGATCGTGGCGCTGCTCGCCGACGACGTCCGCTACTCGATGCCGCCGCTCCCCCGTTGGTACGCAGGTCTTGCCGACGTCACCGCGTTCCTGCGCAGCGGCCCGGTGCGGGAGTCCTGGCGGTTCCTGCCGACGACCGCGAACGGGCAGCTCGCGTTCGGGACGTATATGCGCGACGCCGAGCGCGGGGAGTTCCGACCGGGCGGGCTGGACGTCCTCACGGTCGAGGACGGACGAGTCACCGAGGTCGTCGCCTTCCTCGAGGCGGACTTCACCGCGTTCGGGCTGCCGGCGTCGCTCCCCGTGCAGCGGTGACGCCTCAGCCGGTGCCGCGGAGGTAGGTCAGGACGGCCGACACGCGCCGGTCGCTCGCAGGGTCCAGGTCGAGCTTGGCGAAGATGCTGCCCACATGCTTGCGGACGGCGGCCTCACTCACGAACAGCGCCTCGGCGATCGAGCCGTTCGTCCGCCCCTCGGCCATCAGCGACAGGACCTCCCGCTCCCGGGCGGTGAGCGCGGACAGAGGCCCGTCGTCGCGACGACGCGCGAGCAGCTGCCGGACGACGTCGGGGTCGACGACCATCCCGCCGTCGGCGACCGTCCCGAGGTCGCGGAGGAACTCGGCGACGTGCCCGACGCGGTCCTTGAGGAGATAGCCGACCCCGCCCCCGTCGGTGGACTCGAGAAGCGTCGGGAGGTAGGCGTCCGCGACGTACTGCGACAGGACGAGGAGAGCCACGTCGGGATGGGTCTCGCGGATCGTCGCCGCCGCACGCAGCCCCTCGTCGGAGTGGTCCGGCGGCATCCGCACGTCGGTGATCACGACGTCGGGCGGCTCGCGGCGCACGTACGCGACGAGCGCGTCACCGTCCTCGACGGCCGCGATCACGCGGTGTCCCGCGCGCTCGAGGATGCCGACCATGCCCTCGCGCAGCAGCGCCGAGTCCTCGGCGAGGACGATCGTCAGGGCTCGATCTGGCACGGGCACTCCATCCGCAGCCGGGTCGGTCCTCCGACGGGACTCGACACCTCCAGGGTGCCACCGAGCGCATCGAGCCGAGTCACGAGACCTGCGAGCCCGCTCCCCGGCTCGACCGTGGCTCCGCCAACACCGTCGTCGGTGACCGTCAGGACGAGCCGGTCGTCACGGACCCACGCGACCACCGCACCGTTGCGGGCACCGGCGTGCTTGACGACGTTGGTGAGGCCCTCGCTCGCGACGAAGTAGGCCGCAGCCTCGATCGGCGAGGGCAGGCGTGCATCCAGGCTGATCTCGACCGACACGGGGATCGGCGTACGGTCCGCCACCTCACGGACGGCCGCGGCGATCCCGTGGTCGACCAGCACCCGCGGGTGGATGCCACGGACCGCGCTGCGCAGATCGGCCAGCGCCTCCTCCGCTTCGTGGTGCGCCTGCTTCACGAGGTCGAGCCCCTCCCCTGGAGGGACGTCCATCTCGGCCCGACCCAGGGTCATCGTCAGCGCCACGAGACGCTGCTGCACCCCGTCGTGCAGGTCGCGCTCGATGCGGCGCCGCTCGGTCTCGAAGGCGTCGACGAGGTTGATCCGCGAGCGGCGCAGCTCGGCGACGTGCGCCGCCAGCCTCTCCTCCGTGGGGCTGAGAAGGAGGCGGGCGAGCGCGGCCTGGCCGGCTGCTGCCGCGGTGAGGAGGTACGCGCTGATGACGAGGGCGATCGGCGTGGCCACGAGCGCGAACGGCAGCGCCTCCACCGTGCTGTCGAAGGTCCACCCGAACACCATGACCTGGTCGTACGCAGCACCCAACGGCGACAGGGCGAGTCCGCCGACGAAGGTGGCGACGAACGAGACGAGCACCGCGTCGACGATCCACAGGACGACGGCGAGGAGGATGGCGTAGCCGAGCTCGCGCCACGACCCCGGCTCCTTGCGGACCTGTCGCAGGCGCGCGCGCAGCGTGAGCCCCGTGAGGTCGGGGTGAGGGCTGAGCAGGGCGGGCTCCCCCGGCGACTGCATGAGCCGCAGGCGACGCCTCTCGATCGCCCCCACCGCGACGCCGAGCGCAGGGATCGTGGCGAGCACGAACACTCCGATGACGAGGATGCTGGTCACGACGCCGACGGCGACGACGACGAGGAACACGGCGAGGACCAGGACGCCGACGAGCGCCGACGACGCCAGGTAGGCGAGCGAGCGCCATGGCCACGCCGAGAAGAGAAACCGCGCGGGGTTCCCCGTCAGCGACGACCAGACCGTGCCCGTGCGACTCACCTCTCGAGCGTAGAGGGCGGCGGACGCAGGGACAGTCGACGGTGCGCGAGTCGAGAAGTAGCGCGCACGCTACCTCGATGGGGCGCGCAGGCCAGGGGAAAGCACGGGCGGCGACGGTTCGCTGGAACCATGAAGAACGCCACTCCCACCGTGACGGCCCCGCCGACGACGACAACCCATGCGATCACCCTCGACGCCGTGACCAAGCGGTACGCCTCTGCGGCTGGCGACGTGTCCGCCCTCCAGGGGATCACGCACACGTTCGCTCCGCACACCTTCACCGCGGTGATGGGCCCGTCGGGATCGGGCAAGTCGACCCTGCTCCAGTGCGCGGCGGGACTCGATCAGCCGTCGTCGGGATCGGTGTGGATCGGCGACGTCGAGCTCGGCCGGCTCGGCGAGGTGCAGGCGACCGAGCTGCGGCGACGAGCGATGGGGTTCGTCTTCCAGTCGTACAACCTCCTCCCCGCGCTGAGCGCGTACGACAACGTCGCGCTCCCCCTGCGTCTCGCGGGGCAGCGGCCCCGACGCGACGTCGTCCTCGGCGCCCTCGCGACGGTGGGGCTCGGCAACCATCACCGGCGCCGCCCCGCGGAGCTGTCCGGCGGGCAGCAGCAGCGGGTCGCGATCGCGCGCGCCCTCGTCGCGCGACCGTCGGTGGTCTTCGCGGACGAGCCGACAGGCGCGCTCGACCGCGCGACGAGCCGCGACGTCCTGGCGCAGCTGCGCGCCGCCGTCGACCGTGACGGCCTCACGATCGTCATGGTGACCCACGACCCGGTCGCCGCCGCCACCGCGGACTCGGTCCTGTTCCTCCAGGACGGGCGCGTGGTGGGCTCCCTGACCAGCGCGACGGCGACCCAGATCGCTGCCGCGATGAGCGAGATGGAGCGGTGATGCTGTCGCTCAGCAGGCAGGTCGTCCGGAGCAGCTGGACGCTGTATGTCGGCGCGTTCGTCGCGCTCGCGCTGGGGGTGGCGCTCATCGGGCTCGCCACCGAGCTGACCGCAGCGGCAGGCACGGCGTACGACGCCCTGGGCGCTGGCGAGGACGCCGCGCGCGAGCAGCTCGACGGTCTCCTGTCGATGCTCGGCTTCATGGCGGGGATCTCCGGGTTCATGGCCATCTTCGTCGTCGCGAGCACGTTCTCGTTCGTCGTCTCGGCCCGCCGCCGCGAGCTCGCCCTCCTCCGGCTTGTCGGCGCCACACCCCGGCAGGTACGGCGGATGATCCGGGCGGAGGCTCTCGTGGTGGCGCTCTTCGCCGCCTGTGCAGGCGTCGTGGTCGGCCACCTGCTGACGGGTCCGACGCTGTGGTTCCTCGCGCAGCGCGGGCTCGCACCGGAGGGGATGTCGACGCCCTCGCCGTGGTGGGCGGTGTCGATCGCGCTGCCGACGGGGGTGCTGGTGGCCTTGCTGGGTGCACGCGCGGCCGCACGACGAGCGTCGCGTGTCCCCGCCGTCGACGCCCTTCGCGAGTCGGCCGTCGAGCGCCGCCGGATCGGGTTCTGGCGTGCCGTCACCGGGGTGGCCTGCGTGGCGGGCTCTGTCGCGATGCTCGTCGGCACAGGCGCGCTCGACAGCGAGCTCGTCATCCTCTTCGCCATCTTCGCGCCGCAGCTGATCGTCATCGCCCTGGTGTGCTTCGGCCAGCTCGTCATCCCCCCGGTCGCGCGCCTCGTCGGACGGCTCGGGCCCCGCGGGGACGTGGCGCTGCGACTCGCTCGCGACAACGTGTCCGCGCAGTCGCGGCGTACGGCCTCGCTCGCGGCGCCGATCCTCGCAATCTCCGCGATCGCCGGCTCGCTGCTGCTCACGATGAGCTTCTCCGTCGACTGGGTGCGCGCGCTCACGACCGAGCGGCTCCAGGCACCGGTCGTCGTCCAGACCGACGGCAACCCCGACGCGATGGACGCCCTCGAGCGGTCGCGCGTCGTCGGCACGCTCGACGCGGGTGTCCCCGTGGTGGTCAAAGCCCGCATGCACGGCGAGACCGTACGGGAGACCGCCGAGGGCATCGACCCGTCGGCGGCTGCCGCGGCCCGCGGGACACGTGCGCGTACGGGCTCGCTCGACGACCTGTCGGGGCAGACTGTCGCGTTGTCGCAGCAGTACGCCCGCGACTACGGCCAGCGCGTCGGCGACCGGGTGGCGTTCACCTTTCCCGACGGCACGACGGCGCGGCTGACGACCGTCGCCGTGGTCGACGACGCCCCGGAGCTCCAGGCGGACGTCCTGGTGCCGCGGGCGCTCGCGCTCAGACACGCACCCGAGGGCGTCCCGGAGCACGCTTTCGTCCTCCCCGCGTCGGGGGTGCCGGCGAGCGAGACCCTCCGCGTCCTTGACACCGAGCTCGCGGCGAGCGGGGCCGACGTGTCCACCGCCGGCTCGTGGATCGACCAGCGCGATGCGGAGCAGCGGCACATGAACCAGATCGCGATCCTGGTCCTCCTCGGACCCGCGGGGGTCTACTCGGCGATCGCGATCGCCAACACGCTGCTGATGGGCAGCCTCCAGCGTCGGCACGAGTTCGTGACGACGCGCCTGATCGGCGCCACGACCCGGCAGGTACGTCGCATGGTGCTGTGGGAGTCCGCGCTCGTCTCGGCGGCCGCACTGCTCCTCGGCGCGCTCACTATGGCAGGGATCGGCGCGCTGATGCACGCCTCCCTGTCAGAGCGGCTCCCCGACATGGCGGCGACCGTCCCCTGGGGAAGCCTTCTCGTGATCGGCGCCGCCTGCACCGTGACCGCCATCGGTGCAGCGCTCGCCCCGACCCGGTTCATGCTCCGCCGTACGAGCCCGTCGGAGGCCACGGTCGAGTGACGGCGACGGGTCGTCGCGCCGCGGTCAGCCCCGCAGGCCGGGATCGGTGTGGACGAGGAAGGCCCGCAGGTCGTCGCTCAGCCGGCGGAGCAGCTCGGGATCGATGTCGGCGAAGAGCACGCGCTCCAGCTCGTCCTGCCCGGCGATGAGCTCCTGGGCACGCTGCTCGCCCTCGGCAGTCAGCGTCACGAGGATCTGGCGACGGTCCGCCGCCGAGACGACCCTGCGGACAGCACCCTTGTCCTCGAGCCGGGTGATGCGGTTGGTGATCGCGCCGGCGGTGAGCTGCGCCGCCTCCTGCAGCTGACCGACCGACATCTCTCCGCCATGGCGTACGAGGTTGGCGAGGATCTCGAGCTCCCACAGCTCCGTGCCCTTGGGGGCCAGGCGCCTCGCGACGGTGTCGACGTAGTGCGCGGCGCGGCGCAGGCGCAGCACGACGGCCTTGGCCGTGAGGTCGCGCGAGCCGTCGTGGTCTCGGACGTAGTCGAGGATCGGGTCGACGCGATCGTGCTCGGGCTCGGTCATGGGCAGCTGAAGTCTCTCTTCTGGATTTACTTTAACGCTGCGACTATCGTTGTACTAAGTCAATCAAAGGGTCTTAGTTCATGATGTCAGCCGTCACCGGCCAGCACACCCACGAGCACCAGCGCCGCATGACGATCGGTCTTGCGGTGCTGGGCGTCTTCGTCACGTACGTCCCGATCACGGCGGTCGCCGTCACGCTCACGACGATCGGAGGTGCGACCGGCGCGACCACCACCGACATGCAGTGGATCACCGACGCGTACGTCCTCCCGATGGCCGCCGTGGTCCTCTCCGCCGGAGTGTGGGGCGACCTGCACGGTCGCCGCCGCATCTATCTCATCGGCATGGTGCTGACCGTCCTCGGCGCCACGACCGCCGGACTCGCGGCGACCCTCGCAGACAGTGCGGCGGTCAATCTCCTGATGGTCGGTCAGGCCGTCTCCGGGCTCGGCGCGGGACTGCTGCTGCCGACGACGCTCGCCCTGATCGCGCACGCCGTGCCCGACCCGCGCGAGCGCGGGAAGTACATCGGCATGTGGGCCACCGGCATGATGGCCGGCCTGGCACTGGGCCCCCTGATCGCCGGCACGATCCTGCGCGTCGCCGCATGGGGCTGGATCTTCGTCCCGACGGGCGTGCTCGCTCTGGTCGCGGCCGGCGGGGCGCTGAGCCGTCTCCCCGAGTCGAGCACGCCCGAGGGGCGTCACCTCGACTGGCCGGGCCAGATCACCGCGACGCTCGCGATCGCCGCGTCGATCTTCGGCATCATCGAGGGCGGCGCCAAGGGATGGGACTCCCCCGAGGCGATCGCCGGCCTCGTCGTCGGCGCGTGCGCCTTCCTCGCCTTCGTCGTCGCGGAGAAGCGGTCGTCCTCCCCACTGATGGACCTGTCGCTGTTCCGGTCTTCGACGTTCTCGGCCGCAGGATTCTCCGCGCTCGTCGCCCTCTTCTCGATCGTGGGGACGATGTTCCTGCTGAGCCTGTTCCTCGGGTACGCCCAGGAGCTGAGCCCGCTCGAGATCGGCACACGGCTGCTGTTCGTCACCGGCGTCGGTGCACTCGTCAATCCTCTCGTCGGGCACCTCATGCACCGCGTCCGCGCGATCAACGTCCTGATCGCCGGCCTCGTGCTGGCCGCCGTCGGCGCGGTGTCGATCAGCGGCATCGACACGGGGACCGGCTTCGGCGACCTCGCCTGGCGCCTGGCCGTCTTCGGGGTGTCGGTAGCGATGATGATGACCGCCGTCTCCACCGCCGCGATCAACGCCGTGCCGTGGCAGCGTGCCGGCATGGCCGCCGCGAGCAACACCGCGATGCGCCAGTACGGCGGCGCCCTTGGTCCGGCGATCCTCGGCGCCGTGTTCACCGGGCAGCTCGCCGCGGGAGCCAGTCACGCCGAGTCGCTGCGCGCGGCGCTGCTCGTGAACGCCACGCTCCTCGTGGTCGCCGCCGTGGCGTGCGTCGCCGCCTCGCTCAGTGAGCGTGCGCGTACTCGCCGAACCGCAGCAGCATCGCCAGCAGCATGAACACGGGCATGAGGACGTGCCCGACCATCATCACGCCCATCTCCCCGATCATGCCCGCCCACAAGAACGGGTAGAGCACCCAGAACCCCGCGTACATCGCGAGGGTCATCTCCGCGACCGGCCGGAAGCTGTGGCCGCGGAAGATCATCCACGCGACCATCGGCGCGGCCATCGCCGTCGCCATCACCGTCGTCTCGACGTCGGTGCGGTGGACCCACGCCGACTCGGCCAGCCCGTCGGTGGCGAGCATCCACAACGGATAGAGGACCGCCATGCCGAGCAGCATCGCGGCGATCATCTCGAGGTAGTGGCGCGTGAAGGTCCAGCCGGACCGCTTCCACCACGGTCGTGCCGTGGTGGGAGCGGCGGCGGCCGCTGCGTGGTGGCCTGACATGGCTCCCCCTAAGTCGTACGTGCGTGTACGAGATCACGCTAGCACGAACATGGACATCCGAGTACGAGTTAGCATGGACGCGGCCCGCCTGCCGACGGCGAGGCCGTGAGGAGCTGACGTGATCGACGACGTCCAGGAGGCCTCCGCGCCTCGACGCGCAGACGCCCTGCGCAACATCGCCACCATCGTCGAGGCAGCGACGCGCTGCCTCGCCGACGACCCGGACGTGAGCATGAACGCGATCGCCAAGGCCGCCGGCGTGGGCCGGATGACGCTGTACGGCCACTTCCCCTCCCGAGCGACCCTGGTCGCCGAGGTCGTCGACCGCGCACTGCGCGACGCCGAGTCCACTCTCGGGGCGGTCGACGTCAGCGGCGACCCCATGGCAGCGATTGGGCGACTGCTCGACGCGTCGCTGCGTGTCACCTACCAGTACGGCGGCCTCGTCCAGGCCGCAGAGCAGTCGCTCTCGCCCGATCTGTTCCAGCGCGCACACGCGCAGCAGATCGACCGCATGCAGGCGCTGCTGAAGCGCGGACGACGTGGCGGACAGTTCCGTCGTGACCTACCGCTCGAGTGGCAGGTCACGACGATCCAGAGCATCCTGCACACCGCAGCGACCGCCGTCCACCAGGGCACCGTCACCGCCGAGCAGGCGCCGACACTGGTGACCACCACCATCCTGGCGATGCTCGCACCCGCCCGGTCGGAGGAGTAGTGACCGCCGCTCAGGCCGCCGCGACCCGTTCGGCGAACCGCGCCGACCGCTCCCGCAGGCCGGCGACACGTCGCGCGATGAACGCCTTCGGGTCCCCGGCACCCTCCGACGGGGCCGGCCGGCGCCGGGCGTGACGCGAGCACGACAGATCGGCATGGATCAGCGTGCCGACGGTGTCGCCGTTGCGCCCAGCCGCCCCCGCACGCTTCGCGACGTACAGCACGACGTCGTCAGTCTCCTTGACGTCCTCGCACCACGTGCAGATTGCCGCCCGCTGCACGGAGGGGTTGGTCGTACGGAGGATCAGACCGACTGCACCGCCGTCGGTCGGCACCACGACGTACGCGCGACGCGGGTTCTTCGGGTCGACCCACCCGAGGACGTCGTGGTCGTCCCACGCGACGACGTCGAGCTGGGGCGGCAGGGGCGCCTGCGTCGCCTCGCGGCGGGAGGCGTTGACGAAGGACGCGCGGATCTGGTGTCCGGTGAGGGGATGCATGGCAAGGCTCACTCTCGAATGCAGGAGAAGGGTCGCGGAACCACACCCAACCCGGCGCGCTCGCGAGGAGTCAGGCAGCCGTGGTCGAGGCGGTGGCACCGAGGCCCAAGCAGGCCGAGGAGGCCGCCCCGCTCCCTGCGTACCGCATCTCGAACTCCTGTCACGCGGACCTGGTGAGCACCTTCGGCCACACCGATACGCGGTCACCTTACCGGCGCGATCAAGGGGTTATCGCAGCACGGTCCGAGATGTTGTGGATTCATTCCAGTGTGATCCAAATCACACCGCAATCCGCCCTGTCGCTCCGCCGCAGGTGGAGGCACCAACCCGACACGACGCCGCGTCACGAAGCCACCAACGGCATTCCGATTACCGCCTCGACGCCTTTACCGCGCACCGAGAACACTGCTATACAAGCGGCCGACACCGCGTGCGTCGCAAGAGGAGCCGACCGCGCAGACGGGAGCACCACAATGACCGAGGTCGAGACTGTCCAGGACGAGCAGTCGCCTTATGCGCGGGTGGGTGGCGGCGCTGCTGTGCGCGTCGTCGTCGATCGCTTCTACGAGCTCGTGATCGGCGACCCCACGCTCGCGCCGTACTTCGTCGACAGTGACCTGACGAACCTCAAGCGCCACCAGGTCCAGCTGATCTCGCACCTCCTCGGCGGCCCCGTCACGTACGCGGGACGCGAGCTGCGCGACGCGCACGCCGGCCTGGCGATCACCCCGGAGGCGTACGGCCGCGTGGTCGAGCACCTGGTCGGCGTCCTCGTCGACGCTGGTGTCCCCGACGACATCATCGCCTCGCTCGGTGGCACCCTCGAGGCCGTGCAACCCGACATCGTCAGCCAGCAGAGCTGAGCCCGTGGATCCAGCAGCACTCAAGGAGAGCTGGGCGTACGTCGCCAAGAGCGGCGACGACGTCCCCCTCTTCTTCTATTCGCACCTCTTCCTGTCCCATCCCGATGTGCGCAGCATGTTCCCCGTCTCGATGTCGGCTCAGCGCGACAAGCTGGTCACGGCACTCGGCACGGTGGTGAGCAACGTCGACCAGTTCGACACCGTCGCTCCCCTCCTCGGCCAGCTCGGCAACGACCACCGGCGCTTCCGTGCGACGCCCGACCACTACAACGCCGTCGGCGCTTCGCTCCTCGCCACCCTGAAGCACTTCCTCGGTGACCAGTGGACCGACGAGCTCGCCACGGACTGGGCGGCGGCGTACGGCGTGATCGCCAAGACGATGGTCCAGGGTGCCGAGGAGTCGGCCAAGTCCACGCCCTCGTGGTGGAACGCCGAGGTCATCTCGGCCGACCGCCGCACCCTGGACGTCTCCGTCCTCCAGTTCCGTACGGAGCAGCCGCTGCCGTACCAACCGGGACAGTCGGTCGCGATCGAGGTCCCGCAGCGCCCGAGGCTCTGGCGCTACTACTCCCCCGCCAATGCGCCCCGTGAGGACGGCACGATCGAGGTGCACGTCCAGATCGTCGACGGCGGCCAGGTGAGCAGCGCCATGGTCAAGGATCTGCAGGTTGGCGACACGGTGCGGATGAGCGCAGCCGTCGGCACCGCGCTCACACTCGACGACCCGACGCAAAACCTGCTTCTCGTCGCCGGAGGCACCGGACTGGCGCCACTCAAGGCCGTCGCCGAGCAGGTCGACCGGCACTGGCTCGCCACCGGTCGCGGACCGAAGGTCCACCTCTTCCACGGCGCGCGGATGCCGTGGAACCTGTACGACGAGGACGCGATGCGGGCGCTCGCCGATCGCCCGTGGTTCTCCTACGACACCGCAGTCTCCGACGACTCGACCTACCCCGGGCGACGCGGGATGGTGGGTGACGTCGCGGTGTCCAGTGGTGGTTGGCGCGGATATCGAGCTCTGGTGTGCGGGTCCCGCGCGATGATCCAGGCCACGGTCTCCCAGCTCATCGCTGCCGGCATCCCTCCCGAAGAAATCCGGTACGAGGACTTCGGCGAAGGCGGCTACCGACCGCGTAACGACACGCAAAAGGACGGGTGAACAGCCATGACGACCCCCACAGACGTCAGCAGTATCGCGTCCGAGATCCGCCGGGCGACCTTCACCGTGCGCAGGCGCGGGTTCGACGAGGACGAGGTCGTCGACTACCTGAGCCAGCTCGCGACCACGGTCCAGCGGCTGGAGGCCGAGAACTCACGACTGCGTGCCGACCTGAGCACCGAGCGACGGGCCCGTGAGGACAAGGGCAACGAGCCGATCAGCGCGCAGGCCGTCCTCATGTTCGCCGAGGCTCAGAAGGTCGCCGACAGCCTCATCGACGAGGCGGTCACCCACGCCCGCGACCTGATGATGTCGGCGCGGTCCCAGCAGCGTGACATCGTCCGCGACGCGCACTCGGCGGCCACGGAGGCGGTCCACAAGTCGGAGGCGGTGGCCATGCAGCATGCTGATAGCGCGGGCTACGACCACCCGATCCCCGAGATCGAGTACGTGCGCACGTTCGCGAAGGTCGCGCAGATCCAGCTCCGTTCGGTGCTTGACGCACTGACCGAGCAGGTCGACGCCCTCGGCGAGATGCCGCGCCTCGAGAAGGACTGAGTGTCGGCGCGGTAGGCCACGGCCGCTCCACGAAATGACGCCGAGAGGTGTCGATCCAGGTCTGGCCCGTTCGACCCAGGGGTGAGAGGGTCCGAGAGGGACCTGTCCAGACAGGAGCGAACGATGGCGAAGTACATGCTGATCATGCGGACGACCGACGAGGGCTTGGCGAAGTTCGAGAACGTCGACTTCGACGAGATGCTCGAGATGATGGGCCGCTTCAACGAGGAGCTCATGCGCGCCGGCGTGCTGCTTGCCGCCGAGGGCCTCGAGGACCCCGCCGAGACGGTGGTGGTCGACTTCAGCAACGAGACACCGGTCGTCAGTGATGGTCCGTACGGCGAGACCAAAGAGCTCTTCGGCGGCTACTACATCCTGGACGTCGCGTCGAAGCAGGAAGCCGTCGAGTGGGCCAAGCGCCTCCCGTACGCGCAGGGGACGAAGGTCGAGATCCGTCGCGTGCCGACGATCGACGAGTTCCCGCAGGACAACGAGTGGATCCAGAAGGAGCGCGCCTGGCGTGAGCAGACCGGGCAGCTGTGAGCCTGGCCGCCCCCAGCACGTGACGATGGACGGGCAAGAGGCGAGGCGCGCCGTCGAAGCGGTGTGGCGGATGGAGTCCGCCCGCATCGTCGGCGCCCTCGCCCGCTACACCGGCGACTTCGCGCTCGCCGAGGACGTCGCGCAGGAAGCGCTCGCCGAAGCCCTCGTCGGATGGTCGACGAGCGGAGTCCCGGACAGTCCCGCCAGCTGGTTGCTCGCGGTCGGCCGTCGGCGGGCGATCGACGCGTTCCGACGCCGGTCGGCGAGGGACGAGCGGTATGCGGTGCTGGCGAGGGATCTCGACGAGAGCACCGCCGGTGCCGACGACCTGTTCGACCCCGACGCGATCGACGACGACGTCCTCGCCCTCGTCTTCACCGCGTGCCATCCCGTCCTCTCGAGAGAGGCGCGCGTCGCGCTGACGCTGCGCGTCGTCGGCGGCCTGACGAGCGACGAGATCGCCAAGGCGTTCCTCGTCCCGGTCCCGACCGTGCAGGCACGCATCACTCGCGCAAAGAAGACGCTCGCGGCCGCGCACGTCCCGTTCGCGGTCCCTGAGCGGCACGAGCGGGCAGAGCGGATCGGGTCGGTCTTGAGCGTGATCTACCTGATCTTCACGGAGGGGTCGTCCGCGTCCGGTGGTGACGCGTGGATCAGGATCGACCTCGCGCAGGAGGCGGTGCGTCTGGCGCGGGTGCTCGTACGGCTCACGCCGGAGCCAGAGGTGTTCGGGCTCCTCGCGCTGCTCGAGCTGACGGCGGCCCGCTTCCCGGCTCGCCTCGACGCGCACGGCGAGCCGGTGCTCCTGGCCGACCAGGACAGGCGACGCTGGGACCGCTCGGCGATCCTCCGGGGCCGCGCGGCGCTCGCGAGCGCGGTCGCCGCCGGGCGCGGCCTCGGGCCGTACGGGCTGCAGGCGGCGATCGCGGCCTGCCACGCCGACGCACCGTCCGTCGACCAGACCGACTGGGACCGCATCGTCGTGCTGTACGAGGCACTCGGTCAGGTCGCTCCCTCGCCGGTGGTCGAGCTCAACCGCGCGGTCGCCCTCGCGATGGCGTCCGGGCCAGCGGCCGGGTTGCGTCTCGTCGACGAGATCGCCGAACGGGGCGACCTCGCGTCGTCGCACCTACTGCCCTCCGTACGGGCGGAGCTGCTCGTACGACTCGGGGCCAGGGACCAGGCGCGGGAGGAGTACGCCCGTGCTGTCGAGCTGTGCGGGAACGCCGCCGAGCGGGCCGTGCTCGAAGGCAAGGCGGACGCGCTAGGACGCGACCTCGACCGGTGAAAGGGCCCGTGCCGTCTAGCGCTCGGGCCGCGTGTTGAGCGCGTCGGCGAGCCCTTGCATGCCTGCGAGGAGACCGCCGTCGACCCGCAGGTCGGTGCCGGTGATCCAGCTCGCACGGTCGGAGAGCAGGAACGCCACGGCGTCCGCGACGTCCTGGGGTACGCCGACCCGCCCCAGCGGGTACCAGTCGGTGGCACGGTCGAGCGCGTGCGGGTCGTCCGCGAGCTGACGGCGCCGCTGAGCGTTCACGACCGTCCCGGGCGAGACGGAGTTGACCCGGACGCCGTACGGGCCGTACTGGACCGCGAGCGTCTTCGTGAGGTTGAGGACGCCGGCCTTCGCGGCGCTGTAGACATCGGCGCCGAAGTAGCTGTGTCCGTTCACCGAGGCGATGTTGACGACCGAGCCGCGCCCTGCCGCGCGCATCGACGGGAGGAACGCCTGCGACACCCGGATCGTGCCGGCGAGGACGACCTCGAGGTCCTGCGCCCACGTCGCCTCGTCCACCGACTGCAGCGAGCCGCCGTTGCAGAGCGCGGCACCGTTGACGAGCTGGTCTGGCGCGCCGAGGCGCTCCACGAGGTCGGCGCCGACCTGTCGGACAGACTCGGCCGACGCCAGGTCGAGGTACACCGCCTCCGTCCCCGGCAGGTCCCGCGCTAGGGCCTCGACGGTGTCGAGGTCGTTGTCCGCCAGCACGACGTAGCTGCCGTCGGCCACGAGGGTCCGGGCGATGGCCTGCCCGATGTCACTTGCTGCACCTGTCACGATCGCGTTGCTCACGAGGGCTACCTTCCCGCGCGGGCACCGTCGTGGCAACCATGGTCGCGTCCGATTCCCGCCGGAACGTGTCTGACCCGCGCGGAAGACTGACACGCATGACCTCCCATGAGAGAGCCAAGACCTTCCACGCGCTCCACGACGACGTGCTCGTGCTCCCCAACGCGTGGGACGCTGCGTCCGCGCGGCTGATCCAGGAGGCCGGTGCCCCTGCGATCGCCACGACCAGCGGGGGCGTCGCGTGGGCACTCGGTGCCGCGGACGGCCAGGCACTGGATCCGACGGCGCTCTTCGACGCGGTGCGTCGGATCGTGGCCGCCGTCGACGTCCCAGTCTCCGCTGACATCGAGGCGGGCTTCGGGGACGTCGCCGCGACCGTTGCCGGAGTGATCGAGGCGGGCGCCGTCGGCATCAACCTCGAGGACTCCGAGTCCGGCACGCTGCTCGCGATCGACACGATGGCGGAGCGCGTCTGTGAGGCACGCGCGGTTGCCGACGCGGCTGGTGTGCCGCTCTTCGTCAACGCCCGGACCGACGTCTATCTGCTGGGCGTGAACGACCTCGACGACACCGTCGCCCGCGCCCGTGCGTACGCCGCGGCCGGCGCGGACGGCGTGTTCGTCCCCGGCCTGAGCGACCTGGGCGCCCTCGCCGCGGTGACGCAGGCGGTCGACGTGCCGGTCAACGCGATGGCCGGGCCCGGCTCGCCGTCGGTCCGTGAACTGGCGGCGGCTGGAGTCTGTCGGATCAGCACCGGCACGGCACTCGCCCAGGCGGCGTACGGCCTCACCGAGCGCCTGGCTCGCGCCGTCCTCGCCGACGGGACGTTCGACGCGCTCGCGGGCGGCGCCGACTACGGCCGGATGAACGCGCTGCTCGCCAACAGCTGAGCGGCGGGCATGGTTCGTGCTCACCCGGCACCATGTCTTCCATGGGCGATCCGCTCGAGGTCTACCGTCGCAAGCGCGACTTCGCGCGCACGCCTGAGCCTGCCGGGGAGGGCGCCGGCGGTGTGGGCGGGCCCCTCCGCTTCGTCGTGCAGCGCCACCGTGCAAGTCGGCTGCACTACGACCTGCGGTTCGAGATCGACGGCGTCCTGGTCAGCTGGGCGGTCCCCAAGGGACCGACCCTCGATCCCGATGCCCGCCGGCTCGCGATGCACGTCGAGGACCACCCGTTCGAATATCTCCTCTTCGAAGGCGTCATCCCGTCGGGCGAGTACGGCGGCGGCGACGTCATCGTCTGGGACACCGGGACGTGGGAGCCCACCAAGACCGACGACCCACGGGCGGCGATCGAGGGTGGTGAGCTGCACGCCGAGGTCCACGGGAAGAAGCTGCGCGGCCGCCTGGTCCTCCTACGCCGTGGTGGAGATCAGGGCGAGAACGCCTGGATGCTCCTGCACAAGCACGACGACTTCGCTGCCTCGGGCTGGGATCCGGAGGACCATCCGCGCTCGGTGCTCAGCGGGCGTACGAACGACGAGGTGAAGGCCGACCCGCACTTTCTGTGGCGGTCCGACGCGCCAGCCGCGGAGGCGGCTGTGTCGCTGCTGCCCGAGCCGCTCCCGGACCAGGCGATCGACGACCTGATGGCGCTCGGCAAGCGGGGCACCTGGGAGGTCTTCGGCCGCAGCCTGAAGGTCACCGGCCTCGACAAGGTGCTCTTCCCGGGAGACCCGCCGGTGACCAAGCGCGAGCTGCTGGCGTACACCGCACGGATCGCGCCGATCGCACTGCCGTACGTCGAAGGGCGCACCTTCGCGGACGACCCGGCGGCGCTGGTCGAGGCCGCGAACCTCGGTGCACGGGAGTGGGCGGTGCCGATCTCCCGCGCCGACGCGCCGCGCGAGCCGACCTACGCGCTGATCGATCTCGAGCCGGGCGACCGTACCTCGTGGGACGACCTGCTCACCCTCGCCCGGCTGCACCGTACGGCGCTCGGGCACCTCGGCGTGACGGCGCGGCCGAAGGTGACAGGTCGACGCGGCATCCAGATCTGGGTCCCGGTCGTCGCCGGCTACTCGTTCGACGACACCCGCACCTGGGTGGAGACGCTCTCAGAGACGGTCGGCCAGGTGGTGCCTGAGCTGGTCAGCGCGAAGGCGGACGTCAAGCAGCGCAAAGGTCTCGTCCGGCTCGACGGCACCCAGAACGCGATCGACAAGACCCTGCTCGCGCCGTACTCGCCCCGCCCCGACTTCGGCGCGCCAGTGTCGGTGCCGCTCGGCTGGGACGAGCTCGACGATCCGGACCTGCGACCCGGTGGTTGGACGATCCGTACCGTCCTGGACCGCCTCGAGGAGAAGGGCGACCCGTTCCGCGTGCTCCTCGGCGCCGCGCAGGAACTGCCGGAGATCACGTGAGGCCCGCAGGGGTGAGCCCGACGACGTCGGCGAGGTAGCGGTCGACGGCGGCGAGGTTGTCCTCGCGGTCGGTCGCCCCGACGTAGCCGTCAGGCCGTACGAGCAGCGCCGACGCCTCTCCGACGCCAGGCACAACCGTCACGCGGACGACCCGCAGGAGGTCACCCCAGCGGCGGACGAGGACATCCACGTCGGCGGCGCGCGTGTGACCGTACGGCCCGACGAGCACGAGGGTGAAGGCGGTCGGCGACAGGCTCCTGTGGAGCGTCGTCGCGATGCCGTCGACGACGACCGGTCCGTCCGGGACGCGGTCGCCGGGGCGCAGAGCCCGGTGCGTGCGCTGCCCGTCTGCCGCTATCGCGCCGACACGATAGCGGACGTCGAGCTCGGCGACCGCCCGGAACGCGGTCCGACGCAGCGCCGGCACCCGAGCGAGCAGCGGCAGCACCGTCGTCCCGACGAGGGTGCGCACGCGGCCGAGGGTGCGGTTCGACGACGTCGCGACCCGGAACACGCGCCCGGTGGCCTCCAGGACGTCGCGCGCGACCGGCAGCCGTTCGGCCTCGTACGAGTCCAGCAGATCGCTGCCCGCCAGTCCTCGGCACACCAGCGCGAGCTTCCAGCCGAGGTTGACCGCGTCCTGGATACCGGTGTTCATCCCCTGGCCGCCCGCGGGACTGTGGATGTGCGCGGCGTCGCCGGCGAGGAGGACGCGCCCGGTGCGCAGATGGTCGACACAGCGCTCGGAGATCGAGAAGTCCGTCAGCCAGACCGGGTCGCGGACGACGACCTCGCCGTTGGTCCGGGTGCCCACGAGCCGCTCGAGGTCGGCGAAGGCGGTCGCGTCGTCGCCGGGCGGACGCATCGTGAGCGCACGCCACGACGCCGGGCTCCCCAGCGGGAAGAAGAACAAGAGCCCTTCCTCCCCGAGGTACGCGTGGGCCTGGCCGTGATCGATGCCGTCGGCCTCGACGTCGGCGAGGACGAAGGTCTGCGGGTAGGTCGATCCGGCGAAGTCGGCACCGACCACCGTACGGACCGCACTGTGGGCGCCGTCGCAGCCAACGGCGTACCGGGCCCTGATCGTGGTCCGCTGGCGGCCTGCGCGGTCGACGACGGCCGTCACTGCGTCACTGCCCTGCTCGAGGCCGGCGAGGGTGCTGCCCCGCTCGACGTCGACGCCCGCGCCGGCGAGGTGGTCCAGCAGGATCCGTTCGGTGCGCGCCTGCGAGAGGAAGAGGAGGAACGGGTACGCGGTCTCGGTGATCGCCGGGTCGAAGAGGCGGATCGCTGCGGTGCGCCCGCGCCCGTGGATCGTCACGCCGGAAGCCCGATCGCCCGCAGCCACCAGGTCGTCCGCGACCCCGAGCCTGTCGAGCACCTCCAGCGTGCGTGCCTGGACGACGAGTGCTCTCGACTCGTGGACGGCATCGGGTGCGGCGTCGACGACGCGGACGGCGAGCCCTTGGGCAGCCAGCTCCAGCGCCATCGTGAGCCCGGTCGGCCCCGCACCGACGACCAGCACATCCGTCATCGCTGTCTCTTCGGAGTCGTCCATCGTCCGAGCGTAGGAGTCGAGAACGGTCATGGCGATGCGGCGCGAGCGGCCCGCCGCTAGCGTGTGGCCAGACGTCCGGAGGCCACGGTGACCACCGGCACACAGGGGGTGGCCCGTGATGTCGACCGACACTGCCGCGAAGACCGGTGGCGTGCTGGCCGCCACGTGCCTGTCCACGTTGGTCGTGAACGCCAACACGTCCGCGGTGAGCATCCTGCTCCCGGCGATCAGCGACGACACCGGGATGTCGGTCGACACGCTGCAGTGGGCGGTGACCGGCTACTCGCTCGTCGGTGCCGCGGTGATCGTGACCTCGGGCGCCCTCGGCGACGTCTTCGGGCGCAAGCGGGTCTTCCAGCTCGGTCTGCTGCTGTTCGTCCTCTCGTGCCTCGTCATCGCCCTGGCGAACACCGGCGAGATGGTGATCATCGGTCGCCTGATTCAGGGTGCGGCCGGTGCCACGATCCTCGCGTGCGGGCTGAGTCTCCTGTCCGTCGCGAACTCCGGCGACGCACAGCTCAGAGCCGTGTCGCTGTGGGGTGCGGCCGCTGCCGTGGGGGCGGCCGCGGGTCCGCTTGTGGGCGGCGTCCTCGTCGACTTCACCGGGTGGCAGGGGTTGTTCTGGATCGACGCCGGCATCGCGATCGTCTGCATGGTGATGACGTTCGCGACGGTCACGGAGTCCCGGGACGAGACACGATCGCGCTCGATCGACTACGCCGGTGCCGTCCTCGTCGCCCTCACGCTGAGCCCGATCCTGCTGGGGACGAGCAAGGGCAGCGACTGGGGCTGGTTCAGCGTGGCCACGATCGGCTGCTTCGCGATCGCCGTGATCGCCGGCTTCGCGTTCGTCGCCGTCGAGAAGCGGGTCCGTGTGCCGCTCCTGGACCTCGCTCTCCTGCGCAACCGCACGCTCGTCGGCGCGACGATCGCGATCCTCGTGGGCGCGGGCACGATCAATGCGCTGATGTATCTGCTCAGCCTCTATTTTCAGAACCCTGCCGCCCTCGGGTTCACGCCGTTCCAGGCCGGCCTCGCGACGCTCCCGGCGACCGTGGGGCTGGTCGTGGTCGCCCCACTCGTGCCGACGATGGCGGCCAAGGTCGGTGGGCGCCAGGTCGTCTCGCTCGGGTTCCTCATCACCGGAGTGGGGTTCGCCGTCGTCGGTCTGACCCAGGCGGACTGGCGCTACCTCGCGTTCCTGCTGCCACTCGTCGCGATCGCCGTCGGCATGGGCATGTCGAACGGCCCGGCTTCGTCAGCGGCGACGGCCTGCGTCGACGCCGACGACGTCGGCGCCGCCTCCGGCGTCTCGAACATGGCCCGGTACGTCGGCGCTGCCGTGTTCACCGCGGTCGCGGCGACGGTGAACGCGGCCGTCATCACGAACCGCACGGACACCGGTCACTCGCAGGGCGACGCGCTCGCGGCCGGGATCGGCGCCGCCTCGTGGGTGATGGCGGGCCTCAGCTTCGCCGCGGTCCTGCTGGACGTCCTCATGAAGCGGCACCGCCAGGCGAAGGGCACGCTCACCGACGCCGTCGCCGCCGCCGCCGCGCCGATCCAGACCCTGCCAACGACGGCGACACCGCAACCCCGCTGAGCATCAGCGCACGGGGACGGCGCCGGACAGTCGTCGGGCCGCGTCCGGGTCGTGCGTCGGAACGATCCCGACGCGTTCTCTGACGGCATGGAGGCGGTGCAGCGTACGGAACGTCTCGCCTCGGTCCTCGTCGGCGAGGCCGCCCGGGAAGGCGGACTTCTGGCGTAGGTCCTCGACCTGGTAGCTGTGCCACGCCGCGTCGCCCGCGAGCAGCACCCACCCGCGCTCGGTGTGCAGGAGAACGCCGACGCTCCCAGGGGTGTGGCCCGCGAGGTCGACGAGCACGACCGAGCCGTCACCGAAAAGGTCGTGGCTCGCGGCAAACGTGAGGACGGGCGGCCCCTCGAGGTCGTACAGGACCGTCGTACGCCCCCGCAGTGCGTCGCGGACTCCTCCGACCGGTGCGATCAGCCCGTCCATGACCCAGTCCCGCTCGCGGGTGTGGAGCCGCACCGGCAGGTCGGGAAGGTCGAGCAGGCCGCACACGTGGTCCCAGTGCGCGTGGGTCGGCAGGGCGAAGTCGAGTGCAGGCGCCGGGTCGAGCTCACCGAGGGCCGTGACGGTCGCGACGGTCCGGCCCGGGGGGCTCATCACGGCCCGAAGGACCGCAGGCAGCTGCGCGACCGCACGCCGCTCAGCGTCGAGGCACAGGCTCGGATCCACGAGGAACGTCGCTTCAGGATGGGTGACCACGAACGTCTGGAGCGCGTTGGGGATCCGGCGCGGGCTCCGGCGGCCCTCGACGATCATCGCGGTCGGGACCGGGCGGGCCACCTGACGCAACGGCGTGACAGTCACGGTCCGGGTCGCGTACGGGAGGCCTGCGTCGGTCAGGCTGCGGAGGAACCGCTCGTCCCGTGGCCGCGGACGCACCACGCCCTTCAGGAGGCCTGCGGCTGCTGCGCAGCATACGGCGATGCTGGGAGTTCGAACGTCTTCGGACACCGGGGTGACCGCCTTCCGTCGTCGGGTTGACCATCGATGATGGGACGCTATAACTTCAGGTCGACCTGAAGTAAAGAGGTGATCCGATGCCCGAGACGGAGATGCGGGTCGGCGACGCCGCCGCTGTCCTCGGCATCGCGGCGCACGTCCTGCGCCACTGGGAGGACGTCGAGCTGCTCCGACCACCGCGGCTCCCCTCGGGCCATCGCGTCTACGACGAACAGTCGCTCGCGCAGGCTCGGATGATCCAGATCTGCCAGCGCGCCGGACTCTCGTTGGCCGAGGTCCGTGACCTCGCTGCCGCGGAGCGCGCCGACCGGATCGGGATCATCGCTGCCAAGCGAGTCAGCATCGCCGAACAGGTCGCCGATCTCGAGCTGGCCGACCGGTTTCTCTCGCACGTGGTGACCTGCGCCCATCCGGTCGTGTCCGACTGCGACGAGTGCTCCGCTCTGGTGGCGAGAGCGCGACTCGGATGACGCAGCGGATGGCCTCCGTCCCCGATTCGGGCATTTTGCCACCGAATCCGCTGTCGGGTTGGGTGTCAAAGTGCCCGAATCGGGGACGGGGCCTCAGCGGATCAGGCAGCGACCGAGATCGCACGAGGGGTGCCGAGACCCGGGGTCTCGATACGGGCTCGCCCTACGCGACCGGGGACCCGGGACGCAGCCAGGACACGACGACGTCGCCGATCAACGCGCGCAGCCGCGGGCGCTGATCGTCGGCGAGCAGGTCGACGTCGAAGAGGTAGCCGAACGTGTACTGGTTGGCGACCTGGAACACGCAGTACGAGCTGATCAGCAGGTGCACGTCGAGCGCGTCGACGTCGTCACGGAACACCCCGTCGGCGACGCCCCGCTTGAGGATCGTCTCGAGGATCTCCATCGCCGGCTTGCCGAGGTCACGGAGCACCTCGAGCTTGCGGATGCCCTCACCGCGATGGATGTTCTCGATGGCGACCAGGCGCATGAAGTCCTGGTGCTCGACGTGGTGGTCGTACGTCAGTTCGGCGAGCCGCCTGATCGCGTCGACAGGGCCGAGGTCACCAACCTCGAGACGCTCCTCGGCCTGACGGATCCCGCGGTACGCGTTCTCCAGAACGGCGAGATAAAGCTGCTCCTTGCCGCCGAAGTAGTAGTAGATCATCCGCTTCGTCGTGCGTGTGCGCTCCGCGATCTCGTCGACGCGGGCACCGGAGTATCCGTCCTCGGCGAACGCCCGTGTGGCGACCTCGAGGAGCTCCGCCTTCGTACGCTCGGGATCGCGCTGCCTCGAGACCTGGTCAGTCACGGCACCACCCTAGTCGAGCGAGGCCACCGAGGACCGGCAGTCGGCTCTGGCCCCCGCAATGTACGAAATGGTACGTTCCTCGCGTGCGTACGTCGATCGCCACCGTCTGCCTCAGCGGAAGTCTCGTCCCCAAGCTCCACGCCTGCGCCGAAGCCGGCTTCGACGGCGTGGAGATCTTCGAGCCCGACCTCGTGACCGCGTACGAGTCGCCCGAGGAGATCCGCACGCTCGCGGACCGGCTCGGGCTGTCGCTCGACCTCTACCAGCCGTTCCGCGACTTCGAGGGCGTCGACGAGGAGACCTTCGCCGACAACCTTCGCCGCGCGGAGACGAAGTTCGCGCTGATGAACCGCCTCGGTATGGACCTGATCCTCGTGTGCAGCAACGTCGCCACCGCCACGATCGACTCCGACGAGGTGTCGGCCCGTCAGCTGCGCGCCCTCGGTGAGCTCGCCGCCTCGTACGGGGTCCGCATCGCGTTCGAGGCGCTCGCCTGGGGCAAGTACATCGACGACTACCGCCGCGCATGGCGGATCGTAGAGCGCGCGGACCACCCCAACATCGGCGTGTGCCTCGACTCGTTCCACATCCTGTCTCGCGGCCACGACCCGAGCGACATCGAGAAGATCCCGGGCGACAAGATCTTCTACCTCCAGCTCGCCGACGCCCCTGCCCTCGACATGGACGTGCTCTCGTGGAGCCGGCACCACCGCCTCTTCCCAGGCGAGGGCAGCTTCGACCTCACCGGCTTCCTCGGCCACGTGCTCGCCGCCGGCTACACCGGACCGCTGTCGCTCGAGGTCTTCAACGACGTCTTCCGCCAGACCGACGTGCGACGCACCGCTGCGCACGCGCACCGCTCGCTGGTCTGGCTCGCCGACCAGGTACGCCGTCCCGACACCGCAGCCACCACCAGGCCGCTCACCGCCGTCAGCCCGCCGCAGGCCTTCGACTTCGTCGAACTGCGCGGGTCAGGGCTCGACGACACCGACCTCGTGCTCGAACAGCTCGGCTTCACCTTCCGCGGCCGGCACCGCACCAAGCCCGTACGACTCTGGTCGTCGGGGAGGGCCCGCGTGATCCTCAACGACCGCGGAGGGGACAAGCCGGCCCACCTGGCCGCGTTCGGTCTCGAGGTCGCCGACGCGGACGCGGCGCTGGCGCGGGCCCGCGAGCTCGACGCGCCCCCGGTGTTCCGGCAGACGCACGCGGGCGAGCAGGACCTGCCGGCGACGGCGGCACCCGACGGAACGCAGATCCTCTTCAGCGACCACGGACCCGATCCACGCTGGCTCGACGAGTTCACGTACGGCGATCCCGAACGCTCCGACGTCGCCCGCTCCATCGACCACGTCAACGTGACGCAGCGCTGGCAGGACTTCGACGAGGCCGTGCTCTTCTATCAGAGCGTCCTCGGCCTCGACCCGGAGCCAGCCCGCGAAGTCGCCGGGCCGAGCGGGCTCGTCCGCAGCCAGGTGATGCGTACGCCGGACGGCTGCGTACGACTCCCCCTCAACGTGGAGCCGCAGGGCGAGGACCGCCGTGCGCAGCACGTCGCGTTCGCCTCAGACGACGTCGTCGGGCTCGCCCGTACGGCACGGGGGCGCGGACTGTCGTTCCTCCCCGTACCCGACAACTACTACGACGACCTGCGCGCGCGCTTCGGCCTCGACGACGCGTTCCTCACCGAACTGCGGTCGCTGGACCTGCTGTACGACGAGGACGCCGACGGCGGGTTCGTGCACTTCTACACACGCACCCTCGGTGACGTGTTCTTCGAGTTCGTCGAGCGGCGCGGTCCGTACGACGGGTACGGTGCCGCGGACGCGCCCGTACGACTCGCCGCGCAGCGCGCCACCGGCGCCCTCTGACCCGTCGGACAGCCGCGGCCCTACGGCGCCTCGCCGGTCGAGTCGCGGAGCACCAGCTCGGTCGGGAGCACGACACGCGCAGGCGTACGGGGCTGGCGTGTCGGCGTCGCCATGTCGAGCAGGATCTCGACCGCCGCCCGTCCGACCTCGCCGTGCGGGCCCCCGAGGGTCGTGAGGCGCGGGGTGCACAAGTCCGAGGCGAAGATGTCGTCGAACCCGACCACGCTCACGTCCGCCGGCACCCGCACACCGCGCTGCGCGAGCCGCTGGACGACCCCGATCGCGAGCAGGTCGTTGTGCGCGACGACGGCAGTCGCGCCGGTGTTGAGGGCACCGTCGGCCGCGACTCCTCCGTGCGAAACCTTGGGCGTGAACGGCCCCACGCGCTCGACCCGGATGCCGAGGTCGTCGCCGGCGACGCGCAGCGCGGACCACCTCGTCGCCGCCATCCACGAGTTGCGCGGCCCGGCGAGGTAGACGAGATGGCGGTGCCCGAGCGACGCCAGGTGCTCCACGAGCTGGCGGCACCCCTGGACGTGGTCGAGGACGACGCTCGAGAGCCCTGGGAGCTCGCGGTTCATCAGGACGACCGGGCGTTGCGCCGAGATCTGCTCGAGGTTCTCGTCCGGCAGGCGGCTCGCGGCGAGCACGAACCCGTCGACCGAGCCGACGAGGCGCTGGATCTGGTCGTACTCGATGCGCGGCGACTCCTCGGCGTTGACGAGCACGAGCGTGTACTCCGACGCCTTCGCCCGCAGCTCGGCCCCGCGGATCAGCTCGAAGTAGTGCGGGTTCGTGATGTCGGAGACGACCATCGCGACGGTGTGGTGGCGGCCGGAGAACAGCGCGCGGGCATGCGGGTTCGGCCGATAGCCAAGCTCGGCAGCGACCGCGAGGACGTGCTCGCGGGTCTTCGCACTCACTCGCGTCGGATGGGAGAACGCGCGTGACACCGTCGAGGTCGCGACCCCGGCGGCCGCGGCGACGTCGTAGATCGTGGGGTCGGCCATGTCACATAGCGAACACGATCTGGCAACCCGATGGCAACCGCTTGCCACGACAATCTCGTCGTCCCTAAGTTCCCCTCCTATGACGTACGCCACACCACCCCTGCGTGGTCCCGAGCGCGTGAAGGCGTTCTTCGACGCCCCGCCCCGGTGGGCATCGAGGACCGTCCGGGTGCTGACCGCGATCGAGCTGGCGATCGGCATCGCCGCTCTGCTGCTCATCTTCTTCCTCGTGCTCGCGCAGGCCGCGCAGCGCTACCTCCCGTTCGACGGCTGGCCGTGGACGGGCGAGCTCGCCCGCTTCTGCCTGGTGTGGCTGACCTTCGTCGTGGCAGGTGTGCTCGTCACGAGCGACTCCCACATCGCGATCGAGATGGTCGACGCGATCGACAACGAAGTCGTACGCCGCATCGTCCGCGTCATCTCGTGTGTCGTGGTCGCGGCCGTCGGTGCCGCCCTCACCGCCGAGGCGTGGTCGCTGACGATGGACCAGGGCATCATCAAGTCGCCGGCCATGCGGATGCCGATGTCGTGGCTCTATGCGATCTCGCTGGTCGGATTCGTGAGCACCACCCTGCGCGCCGCGTTCGCCGCAGTGCAGTACGCCGTCGTCGGCGTGCCGCAGGACCGTACGCGTGACATGGAGGCCCCGGTCGCATGAGCCTCCTCGTTCTCGGCCTCCTCATCACCGTCCTCCTGGTGATCCGGGTCCCGATCGCGTTCGCGTTCATCGGCCCGTCGCTGCTCTATCTCATGACCAACGATCAGTCGCTGGGCCTCGCGCTGCGCCTCGTCGCGCAGTCCACGGCCAGCTTCCCGCTGCTCGCTGTGCCTCTGTTCATCCTGCTCGGCTGCCTGGCCAACCACGCCGGTATCGCGGACCGCCTGTTCGACTTCGCGCTGGCCCTGCTCGGCCGGGTGCGCGGCAGCCTCGGCTACGTGAGCGTCGGCGTGAGCCTCGGCTTCTCCTGGATGAGCGGGTCGGCCGTCGCGGACGCCGCCGCGCTCGGCAAGGTCCAGATCCCGGCGATGCTCCGCAGCGGCTACTCCAAGAAGTTCGCCCTCGGCGTCACCGGCGCCGCCTCGCTCATCGCCCCGGTCATGCCGCCGAGCATCCCCGCCGTGATCTACGCCGGGCTTGCCGCGGTGTCGACGGGCGCGCTGTTCGCCGCCTCCGTCGTTCCCGCGCTCCTGATGGCACTCGGCCTGTGCGTCGTCGTGTTCTTCTGGGTCCGCCGCGACCCCAACATCGAGCGCACCCAGTTCAGCGGCGCGCGGGTGTGGGAGACCGGCAAGCGCGTGATCGCGCCGCTCGGGGCGCCGGTCATCATCCTCGGCGGCATCCTCGGCGGCTTCTTCACCCCGACCGAGGCGGCAGCGGTCGGCGCGGCGTACATGGCGATCCTCGGCTTCGCGTACGGCACGCTCAAGATCCGCGACCTGCCCAAGGTCCTCACCGAGGCGGTCCTCACCAGCGGCGCGATCATGCTGATCGTCGCGTCGGCCAACCTGCTCGGCTACATCTTCGCGAGAGAGCAAGTCGCGCAACACCTCTCGGCCTGGGTCCTCGACCTGACCTCGAGCCCGACAGTCTTCCTGCTGCTCGTGCTCCTGCTGTCGCTGGTCCTCGGCACGGCCCTCGACGCGATCGCCGTCCTCACGTTGACCGTCCCGATCCTGCTGCCGATCGCGGCGGTGTACGAGGTGGACCCGATCGCGCTGGGCGTGCTGATGATCCTGTCGCAGATGATCGGCCTGCTCACTCCCCCGGTGGGCACCGTCATCTTCGTCCTGCAGGCGATCGCGAAGGCGCGGATGTCGGAGGTGTTCTGGGGCTCGCTACCGTTCATGGTCCCGCTTCTCCTGCTGTGCCTGGCGATCGTCTTCTGGCCCGATGCGATCCTCTACCTCCCGAAGGAGCTGGGCCTGTGACCGGGCATCACGACAGCCGCGGCTCCGTCCTCGCCGGCCTGCTCGGCCAGGGCGTCAAACCGTCGCTCACCCCGCCGATGCACGAGCGCGAGGCCGACCGGCACGGGCTTCGCTACGTCTACAAGGTGGTCGATCTCGACGACACCCAGGTGGACGCCGACCACGTGCGCGACCTCCTCGCGGCGGCGGTCGAGCTCGGCTTCGACGGGCTCAACGTCACCCACCCCATCAAGCGGACCCTGCTGCCGTACGTCGACGAGCTCGCCTCCGAGGTCGTCCGCATCGGCGCCCTCAACACCATCCTGATCCGCGACGGCGTCACGACAGCGCACAACACCGACGTCACCGGCTTCACCCGCGCGTTCCGCGAGGGTCTGCCCGGCGCGGACCTCGACGACGTCGTCCTGCTCGGCGCCGGCGGCGCGGGCACGGCGGTCGCGCACGCGCTCGCCGACCTCGGGGCCACGCGGCTCCACGTCGTCGATCCCGATCAGACCCGCGCCGAGAGCCTGCGCGCCTCGGTGTCCGGCACGGGCGCGACGCTCGACGTCCGTACGCACGCGCCGTCTGCACTCGCCACCGTGCTCGCCGGCGCCTCCGGACTCGTCAACGCCAGCCCGGTCGGCATGGCCCAGCACCCCGGCTCACCCGTGCCGGACGAGCTGCTCGCCCCGCAGCTCTGGGTCGCCGACATCGTCTACCGTCCCCTCATGACCGAGCTGCTCCGTACGGCGCGAGCACGCGGTTGCCCCACCCTCAGCGGCGCCGGGATGGCGGTCCACCAGGCCGCCGACACCTTCGAGCTCCTCACCGGCAGGACAGCTCACCGCGAGGAGATGTTCCGCGACTTCGACGAGATGGTCTCCGCCGAGACCGCCCCGCCGCAGGACGCGGACGTCGACCATCCCACCCATCGGTCTCGGGAGACCTCCGGAGAAAGGAACCAGTAGCCATGTCTACACACCGATTCCGCCGTACCACCACGATCGCCGTCTGGGCGGTCGTCCCCGTGCTCGCGCTCACCGCCTGCGGTGGGGGCGACGACGAGGGAGGTGACGGTGGCGACGTCGAGCTCACGCTCGCGCACAGCTACACCGAGAACCAACCGCAGCACCGCTGCGGAGCCCAGGTCATCGCCGACGAGGTCGAGAACGCCGACGTCGGGGTGACGGTGAAGCTCCACCCCAACAGCCAGCTCGGCGGCGACGCCGACCGGATCAGCTCGGTCGTCTCCGGAGACATCGACATCGACATCCAAGGCGCCTCGGCGCTCGGTGCCGTGTACGAGCCGGTCGCCGTCCTCGACGCCGCGTACGCCTTCGACGACAACGACCACCTCGTACGGTTCTTCGAGAGCGACGACTCAAACGAGCTGCTCGACGGCTTCAAGGAGGAGACGGGCGTGACGACGCTCGGCGCCTGGTCTGCCGGCATGCGGCAGTTCACCGCCAACGAGCCGATCCGTACGCCGGCAGACCTCGAGGGCCTGCGGATGCGCTTCCCCGCGTCGCCGCAGTTCCTCATGAACGCCAAGGCGCTGGGGGCGAACGCGACCGAGGTGGCGTACGAGGAGCTCTTCCTCGCGCTTCAACAGGGCACGGTCGACGGCCAGGAGAACCCGATCGTCAACATCGACGCCGTCAGCCTCGACGAGGTGCAGGACTACATCAGCATGTCGTCGCACCAGGCCAACTCCAACCTGGTGATCATCGGCCAGAAGTGGGACGAGCTGTCCGACGAGCAGCAGGAGGCGTTGCAGGCGGCGGTCGACAAGGCCGTCGAGGAAGTTCCGGGCTGTGTCGACGAGGACGAGCAGAAGACGCTCGCCGAGTGGAAGGACAGTGGGTCGCTGAAGGTCGTCGACGACGTGGACGTCGAGGCGTTCCGAACGAAGGCCGACACCTACTTGCGCGAGAACTTCAACGATGAGCAGCTCGCCGTCTACGAGGCGATCCGGGGCACGGCTGAATGACGGGGTCGGGGGAAGTCCAGACCTTCACCGGCCCGGTTGACGAGGGCGACCTCGGGGTCACGCTGATCCACGAGCACGTCTTCGTCGGGCATACCGAGCTGGACCTGAACTTCCCCCATCCGGAGTGGGACGACGCCGCGGCGGTCGAGACGGCCGTCGCGGGCCTCGACCGCCTGTGGGACCTGGGCGTACGGACGGTAGTCGACCTCACCGTCCTCGGTCTCGGACGTGACGTGGCGCGGGTGGCGACGGTTGCCGCCCGGTCACGCGTCCGGCTCGTCGCGTCGACGGGCTACTACACGGCGGACGTGCTGCCGCCGTACTTCCACACCCACGGGCCCGGCCTGCTGATCAACGGGCCGGACCCGCTGGTGGAGATGTTCCTCGCCGACATCGAGAACGGCATCGCCGGCACGGGCGTCCGAGCCGGGATGCTCAAGGTGGTGACCGACCGGGCCGGACGCACCCCGGACGTCACGCGGGTGATGACAGCGGCGGCGATCGCGCACCAGCAGACCGGGGTGCCGATCACCACGCACACGCACGCACCGTCGGAGAACGGCCGCGACCAGCTCGCGTTCCTCGGCAAGCACGGCGTCGCGCCCGACCGCGTGATCGTCGGACACTGTGGCGACTCCGAGGACCTCGCCTATCTGCGCGCGCTCGCCGACACCGGGGCGACCCTGGGGATGGACAGGTTCGGGATGGAGCACCTGCTGGCCGACGAGAAGCGCGCACGCACGGTGCTGGCGCTGCTGCGTCTCGGCTACGCCGACCGCATGGTGCTGTCGCACGACGCCGCGTTCTTCAGCCGGGTGACACCGCCGAGCTGGCGCGCCACGCATGTCCCGAACTGGCACATGGAGAACGTCCACCGGCGCATCGTCCCGATGTTGCGCGAGGGTGGCGCGAGCGAGGCCGACCTCGAGCAGATGCTGGTCCGCAACCCCGCGCGGCTGCTGGCGCCGTCGCGCTGATCGGGCGGGCCGCGCCATCGTCACCGCACGAAGTGTGCGACCACGGTGCACCATGAATACGTGATGTCTCCACCCACGAAGCGTCCGCCCCTCGACCGGGAGCGCGCCGCCGCGCGGGTCAGCGCATACCTGTACGGCAACATCCTGGTGCTCGCAGCGCTCGTGTCGCTCCACCCCGAGGACCTCGACGGACCGACCGGAGCCGTCGTCGTTCTGGGCACGGCGGTCTCCACCTTCATCGCGCACGCCCTTGCGGAGACCGTCGCCCTCGACGTCCGCAGCACGGGATCCGTCTCGCGCACGATGCTCCTCCACGAGCTGCGAGACGCCCGCCCCATCGCGTCGACCGCGTCGCTGCCCGTCCTGCTGATGCTTGCCGCGTACGTCGGCTGGATCGCCGAAAGCTGGGCGCTCGGCCTCGCGATCGCCGTCATCGTCGTGCGACTCGCCGCTCTGGGCTGGATCGTCGCGCAGATCGCCGGCAAGCGGGGGTCACGTGAGATGTTCGGCTCCGGCTTCGCACTCGCCGTCCTCGGCATCCTCGCTGCGGTGCTCGAGTGGCAGCTCAAGCACTGACCCTCATCTCGCAGGCGGCGCGACGCCCGCCCCGTACCGCGCGACGCAGAAGTCCCGCAGCCGACGGGTCAGGTCGGCGAGGGTCGCGGCCGCGTGATGGTCGGGCTCCCATGCCGCCCACAGGTGGACCCGCAGCGGCCCGTGGGCGCCGTCGACCTCGAGCGGGACGAGGGCGAAGCGCGGATCGTCGGTGACGACCGCGATCCCTCGCCCCGCCGCCGCGAGCGCCTGCGCGACCTGAGGGTGGGACGACTCGACGTACGACCCGAGCGCGAGCCCGGCGTTCTCGACGGCGACGTCGAGCACGTGCCGCGCCCTCATGCCCGTGCGTAGCACCACGAGCCGCTCACCGACGAGCTCATCGAGCCCAACGCTCCCCCGCGGCGCCCACGCGTGGTCCGTCCGGACGTACGCCCACACCGGCAGCACGGCGACCGGCGCACCGGCGAGGTCCGGACCGGGCCGGTCGAACACGAGCGCGAGATCGGCGCCGCCGCGCAGCGACACGTGCGGGTCACCGACCTCGGTCTCCAGCACGGTGGGCACCGGGTCGTCAGGCTCCAGCTGCGCCACGAACGGCGCGATGACGTCGGTCAGCGTCGTCGTCCGGGTCGCGATCGTCAACGCCTCGAGACGCCCCGCCGCCATCGTGGACGCCGTAGCGCGGGCCTCGTCGGCGCGCCGCAGCAGATCGCGCGCGACTGGGAGGAACTGCGTGCCCGCCGCGTTGAGCGCCAGTCGCCCGCGCGACCGCGTGAAGAGGTCGACGCCCAGCTCGCGCTCCAGGCCGCGCAGCTGCCGCGACAGCGCCGGCTGCGTCATGTGAAGGGCAGTCGCGGCGCCGCTGACCGTGCCGGCGTCAGCGGTCGCGACAAAGTAGCCGAGCACCCGCAGCTCCATCCGAGCCTCCAAACCTCCTATGCCTGTACGGCATACGTAGGCAGTATATTCGGTATTGGACGGCATAGCCTCGTTACCCCGATCCTGTCTGCATGGCTCTCACCCAGGAACGTCGCCTCGTCACCCCTATCCCGGGACCGGCCTCGCAGGCGCTGATGGCACGCAAGCACGCCGCAGTCCCCGCCGCAGTGGCGACGACGATGCCCGTGTTCGCCGCCGAGGCGTCCGGCGGGATCGTCAAAGACGTCGACGGCAACCAGCTCATCGACCTCGGGTCGGGCATCGCCGTGACGACCGTGGGCGTGAGCGCACCGCGGGTCGTCGACGCCGTGGCCGCCCAGGCCGCCGCCTACACACACACCTGCTTCATGGTCACCCCGTACGAGCCGTACGTCGCGGTTGCCGAGGCCCTCAACCGGCTCACCCCGGGCGACCACGAGAAGCGCACCGCGCTGTTCAACTCCGGCGCCGAAGCCGTCGAGAACGCGGTGAAGATCGCCCGCGCCCACACCGGTCGGCAGGCGGTCGTCGTATTCGACCACGCCTACCACGGGCGGACCAACCTCACGATGGCGATGACGGCCAAGTCGATGCCGTACAAGCACGGGTTCGGGCCCTTCTCCCCCGAGGTCTACCGCGCCCCCATGTCGTACCCCTTCCGCGACGGCATCAAGGACGGCCGGCTCGCCGCCGAGCGGGCCCTCGATGTCATCGACAAGCAGGTCGGCGCCGCCAACCTCGCGGCCGTCGTGATCGAGCCGATCCAGGGCGAGGGCGGGTTCGTGGTGCCCGCGGAGGGCTTCCTCGCGGCGATCGCGCAGTGGTGCACCGAGAACGGCGTCGTGTTCGTCGCCGACGAGGTGCAGTCGGGCTTCGGGCGTACGGGGGCGATGTATGCGTGCGAGCACGAGGGCGTCGTACCCGACCTCGTCGTCACGGCCAAGGGGGTGGCCGACGGCCTGCCCCTGTCCGCCGTGACGGGGCGCGCCGCGATCATGGACGCCGCGCACGCCTCGGGCCTCGGCGGCACGTACGGCGGCAACCCGCTGGCCTGTGCCGCGGCGCTCGCGACGATCGAGATCCTCGAGGCCGAGGGGCTGGTGGCGCGGGCAGGTGCCATCGAGTCACTGATGCGCGACCGACTCCACCGCGTCGCGGCCGACGACCCGCGCATCGGCGACGTGCGCGGACGCGGCGCGATGATCGCGATCGAGCTCGTCGATGCGGCCGGCGAGCCCGACGCCGCGCTCGCCAAGCGCCTCGCCTCCGCCTGCCACACCGAGGGCGTCATCATCCTCACCTGCGGCACCTGGGGCAATGTGATCCGCTTCCTGCCGCCGCTGACGATCTCCGACGCCCTTCTCCACGAGGCGCTCGACGTCCTCACCACCGCTCTGCAGGAGGCCTGACATGACCGCGACGTACGAGCCCTCCGCGCTCGAGCGCCACCTCGCCGAGCTCGATCCCGAGCGCGGCCTGTTCGTCGGCGGCGAGTGGCGGTCGACCGCCGCGACCTTCGTCGTCGACGACCCCGCGACCGCCGCCCTCGTCGCGCACGTCGCCGACGCCTCCCCTGCCGACGCGACCTCGGCCGTCGACGCCGCTGCGCGCGCACTGACCGCGTGGCGCCGCACCGCGCCACGCGCCCGCTCGGAGATTCTGCGACGCACGTACGACCTGATGGTCTCCGACGTCGACCGGCTGACTGCGCTCATCTGCGCCGAGAACGGCAAGTCGCTCGTCGACGCACGCGGCGAGGTGATGTACGCGGCCGAGTTCTTCCGCTGGTTCTCCGAGGAGGCCGTGCGGAGCTCCGGCGACTACGGCCCGGCGCCGGCCGGCGGCACCCGTACGCTCGTGACCCGCCGCCCCGTCGGCGTCGCCGCCCTGGTGACCCCGTGGAACTTCCCCGCCGCGATGGCGACCCGCAAGATCGCCCCGGCGCTCGCGGCCGGGTGCACGGTGGTGCTCAAGCCGGCGGCCGAGACCCCGCTCACCGCCCTCGCGATCGCCCGGATCCTCACCGAGGCCGGGGTGCCGGACGGGGTCGTCAACGTCGTCCCGACCACCGACGCGGCCGCAGTCGTCGGCACCTGGCTCGCGGACCCCCGGGTCCGCAAGATCTCGTTCACCGGATCGACGAACGTCGGCCGGATCCTGCTGCGCCAGGCGGCGGACCGGGTCGTGAACAGCTCGATGGAGCTCGGCGGGAACGCGCCGTTCATCGTCACGGACGACGCCGACCTCGACGCGGCCGTCGAAGGGGCAATGGTCGCGAAGTTCCGCAATGGCGGGCAGGCCTGCACCGCGGCGAACCGCTTCTACATCCATGCCGACGTCGCTGACGCGTTCACCGCACGCCTGGGGGCAGCCGTCGAGGCGCTGACCGTCGGTCCGGCGTCAACCGGCGCCCAGATCGGTCCGCTGATCTCAGCCAAGGCGCTCGCGGGCGTGCAGGCACTCATCGACGCCGCCCTCGCCGCTGGAGCGACGGTCGCGCACCGCGCACCGCTCGATCCGACGCTAACCGGGCACTTCCTCGCCCCGGTCGTGCTCGCCGACGTGGCCCCGGACTCCCCGGTCGTCACCGAAGAGATCTTCGGACCGGTCGCCCCGATCGTCAGGTGGCGCACGGAGGAGGAGCTGCTCGACTACGTCAATGCCAGCGAGTACGGCCTCGCCGCGTACGTCTACGCGGGCGATCTCGGCCGCGCGCTGCGTCTCGCCGAGGAGATCGACGCGGGCATGGTCGGCATCGGGCGCGGCCTCGTCTCCGATCCGGCCGCACCGTTCGGCGGGGTCAAGCAGAGCGGCCTGGGTCGCGAGGGTGCACGCGAGGGGCTGGAGGAGTTCAGCGAGACACAGTACTTCAGCGTCGCGTGGCAGTGACGGCTCAGTCGTTCTCGCTGCCACGGAGCACGAGGAGCGCACCGCGCGGATAGCGCTCGACCGCGACGCACGTCAGCGGCAGGCCGTCGATCGCCTCCACGACGGCCTCCGCCTGGCGCTCCGGGCCGACCTGGACCACGGCGTACCCACCGGCGGTCAGGTGGCGCCCGATGACCTCGAGGCTGCTGCGGACGAGGTCCATCCCGTCCGCGCCGCCGTCGATCGCGAGCGGCGGGTCGTCGGGGAACCGGCTGATCTCGGCGCTCGGCACCCATGGCGGGTCGGCGATCACGAGAGAGAACCGCTCGTGCGGCTCGAGCGCGTCCTCGAGGAGGCCACACCGTACCGTCACCGCGTCGGCCAGACCTGCCGCTTCCGCATTCGCGCGGGCCCACGCACAGGCGTGCGGGCTGGCGTCGACCTGGACCAGCGGGCGCCCCGTGCGCGCGGCCACGAGCAGCCCGATGTGGCCGACACCGCTGAACAGCTCCAGCACCGGACCGTCGTGCGTCGAGGCCGCGAGCTCGACCGCGAGCTCGGCCTGACGCGCCGTCCACGCTCGCGGCTGGAGCACCGTCTCGTCGTACGCGATCGTCAGCGGGCCGAACGTCAGCGTCTGCACGGAAGTCGAGGTCACGCCTCCATTCTGACGAGAGGCGAGAAGAGTCGCGCAGTGCCACCTCCCTTCATGCGCCCCCTCACGCGAAGCCGCGGCATGGCTGCTGCCGAGACTGTCGTTGCGTGCACGGGTGCGGTTCTCCTCGCGCTGTCCGCACCGCTCCCCCGCGCGTACCCCGACCTCGACGGGATCAACCCCGTACGGATCGATCCGCTCGATCCGGCGAACAGCAGCTTCTTGGTGTTCGTTGAGGGCGACGTCACGCTCAACGCCGACGAGTCGGAGGGGACGGTTGCCTCGACGGCGACGCGTTCACCGCCCACAACACCGACACGAACGGCGCCTCCGCCCTCTACCAGGTCGTCCAGCCCGGCGCGCCGTACGGATCCGCGCCCCGGATCGAAGGCACCACCTCGCGACAGTCACCCGCGTCGGTCGCGGAGCCCGTTGGCGACCTCATCGACATCCCCGGCGCATTCGCCCAGTACCGCGACCTGACGCGCGAGATGGGCACGTGCGCGCAGACCCTCACGCCACGCAACGCGAACGGCGAGGCCCTGGAACGACCGCTCGACACCCCGGGCACGCAGATTTACCTCGACCTGGAGGCCGGGCTGACGAACGTGCTGAACCTGACCGCCGCCGAGCTGGGCAACGTCGCCAGCTTCACCTACCGAGGGACGCCGCCGGGGGGTGTCACCACGCTGCTCGTGAACGTCAGCGGCACGGAGTACACCGGGACGACGCCGAACCAGGCCGGCGCCTCCTCGGATGCCTCAGCTGTGCGAGCAGCCCGACCGAGCCCACCACTGAGCCGACGACTGAACCGACGACTGAACCGACGACGGCGCCGCCCACGCGGACGCCCGGCACGCCCGCAGACGCCGCCGACAGCGAGGACGGGGGCTCTGACAGCACGCTGCCGTCGACCGGCGGTCCCCCGCCGTGGGTCGCGGCAGCCGGGCTCGCCCTCGTCGTCGGCGGGGCGGCGGTGGCCCTGCTGGCTGGTGTCCTCCGCCGCACGACCACGCCCGTCAGCGCGCAGCCACCGCAGACCTCGCCTCCTCGGCGACCAGATCAGTGTTGATCTGCGCGGCAGCGAACGCGCCCGCGGCCGCCGCCGCCCCCACCTGAGCGCTGAGGTCGGTGGCGTTGCCCGCGATCCACACCCCGGCCACGTCCGTTCGACCGGTGGGATCGCAAGGCACGTGCGTCCCCATCCCCGACGGATGCTCCACAGGCTTGATCCCGAGGGGCGCGAGGAACTCGACTCGCGCCGACATCCGTGCACCCACGGCCACCACGTCGCGCGGGATCGTGGTGCCGTCGACCAGCCGCACGCCGGTGATCCGGTCGCCCGAGATCTCGAGCGCCTCGACGGCACCTTCGACCACGGCGACGCCGCGCGCCGCGAGCTGCTCCGCCTGCTCCTTCGGCAGTGCACCCTGGTCGTTCACGAACACCGTGACGTCGTCGCTGAGCTGCCGGAACAGCAGCGCCTGATGAGCCGCCATCGGCCCGGTCGCGAGGACGCCGATGGCCTGGTCGCGGACCTCCCAGCCGTGGCAGTACGGGCAGTGGACGACGTCACGGCCCCATCGCTCGCGAACCCCGTCGACCTCCGGCAGCTCGTCGACGAGCCCCGTCGCCACGAGGACGCGACGGGCCGTGACCGTACGCCCGTCGGTGAGGGCCACGGCGAAGCGCCCGACGCCACCGGTCACCGCCTCGACGGTGCCCGTGGCGATCTCGGCGCCGTACTGACGGATCTCGTCCCGTCCGCGCTCCAGCAGCTCACCCGGCGGCATCCCCTCGCGGGCGAGCAGCCCGTGCACACCCTCGGCAGGGGCATTGCGTGGCTGCCCGGCATCGATCACGACCACCGAGCGCCGTGACCGCGCGAGCACCAGTGCTCCGCTCAGCCCAGCAGCGGCCCCACCCACCACGACGACGTCGTACGCGTCCTTCATCGCCCCGTCCTTCATGCCTAGTCCTCTCCCGGAGCCACCGTGGCCCCACGTCGCCCAGCGTGCGTCGCGGCAACCGATTCTCGCAAACGTCCTTGCCGGTATGGCAAACTCGAAGGATGGACCACGCACTCGACCAGACCCTCGACGCCGTCGGGACCCGCCTGCGGGCCCTGCGTCAGGAGCGAGACACCACACTTGCCGACCTGTCCGAGGAGACCGGCATCTCCGTGAGTACGTTGTCGCGCCTCGAGTCGGGCGCCCGCAAGCCCACGCTCGAGCTCCTCCTCCCGCTCGCCCGGGCGTACGGGGTGACGCTGGACGAGCTCGTCGACGCGCCGCCGACCGGTGACCCCCGCATCCACCTGCGGCCTCGGAAGGCGTTCGGCATGACGACGATCCCTCTGACCCGTCGCGCCGGCGGCATCCAGGCGTACAAGCTGGTGATCCCCGGCGGCAGCGACAGCGGCACGCCCGACCTGAAGACGCACGAGGGCTACGAGTGGGTGTACGTGCTCAACGGGCGTCTGCGCGTCGTCCTCGCCGAGCACGACATCGTCCTCGCACCGGGAGAGGCGGCCGAGTTCGACACCCGTACCCCGCACTGGTTCGGCGCGGCCGACGACGATCCGGTCGAGTTCCTCAGCCTCTTCGGCAAGCAGGGC
The DNA here is from genome assembly GCF_011751845.1 of Mumia sp. ZJ430. Taxonomy (NCBI): domain Bacteria; kingdom Bacillati; phylum Actinomycetota; class Actinomycetes; order Propionibacteriales; family Nocardioidaceae; genus Mumia; species Mumia sp. ZJ430. The sequence goes on from NZ_JAAHFK010000002.1 coordinate 1,092,786, forward strand.
GAGCGCGCGCACCTGCGGGCTCGCCCGAAACGCACCTCCCCGTCCGCGCCGTGAAAGCAACCTGACCGAATCGGCGGGAGAAACGGTCAGGTTGCTTTCACAGCGCGGGCGCGTTCGGCGGCACGGCGGGCCTTGGCCTCGTCGCGCTCGGCGTCGGCGCGCTCCTTGCGCGCGGACGAGTCGGCCGTACGGGCGTCGGCGAGCGCGGACTCGACCTCATCAAGCTCCTCACGGAGGGCCTTGCGTCGCTGTTGGAGATCCTCGACCGCCGTGCGGGTCTCGGCTGCTCGGTCGTGCGCCTGCGCCGCACGGCGACCCATGTCCTCGAGCACCTTCTCGGCGCGCGCGAGCTCCTCGGCGTCGCGACGGGCCCGCTCGGCAGCCTTCGGGTCGGGCTTCGGGGCGGATTCCGGGGCCGGCTTGGCGGGCGTCGAAGGCGCAGCCTTCTTCCGCGGCGCGCGCGTCCGTGGCTGTTCGGCGACAGCCTCGGGCACGGCCACCTTGCCGTCGAGGTCGACCGGCTCGAACCCCGCCGTCGTCAGGGCGTCGACCAGCAGCCCCGTCTCCATGGCAGCTGCTGCGGCCGCGTCGGCGAGCGCCGCCTGCAGCGTCTGCGTCAGCTGCTCGGCCACCGCGTCACCCAGCGGCGCATCGGCGTCGGTCGCGAGACGGCGTGCCGATGCCACGGCCTCACCGATCAGGGCGCGCCGCTGCGAGGCCAGCGCGCGCAGCTCCGCCCCGGCCAGCTGCTCTTGCGCCTCACGCAGCTCCTCGCCCAGCGCGAGCAGCGCCTCCACGCGCTCAGCGTCGCCCCGTACGAGGAGGTTCACCGCCCACGCCGCTCGAGTCGGCTTGCGAAGCGCGCTGATCCGGCGGGCGAGCGGCGCGTCCCCGGCCTTGCGCGCCTGGGCCGCGAGGGCCTTGCGCGCCGCGATGAAGTCGTCGGGCATCCCCTCGTACAGGGGACGCGCCACCGCCTCGAACGTCTGCTCGGTCACCTCACCAGGGTGCCCTGAGGACGCGCGTCACACCATGCGTGTCATGTACGTGCTGTGCGGATCGAGCACGTACGTCCCGAACGGCCCGCAGACCTCGAAGCCCGCCTTGGCGTACAGCGCCCGTGCCGGGAGGAAGAAGTCCTGGCTGCCGGTCTCGAGGGACACCCGTCGTACGCCTCGGGTGCGGGCGTCGTCGAGAAGGTGCCCGACGAGGTCGCGCGCAAGCCCGCGTCCTCGCGCGCGAGGGTGGGTCCGCATGCTCTTGAGCTCCTCGTGCGCGGGCTCGACGACGACCAGCGCGCCCGTCGCGACGATCCCCTCGGGGTCCTCGACGCACCACATGCGCACGGCGGGACGACGCAACCCGTCGAGGTCCAGCGCGTGCTGGCTCTCCGGCGGCGCGGTCGGCGCGAGGTCGTCGAGATGCTCCTGCAGGAACGCCGCCAGACGGGGGTCGTCGAAGTCGGCGCGGTCGGTCGCGAGGGTCATGCGCCCATGGTGCGCGGCGATTGTTTCCCAGACGTGACACGACCAGGCCGACAAACGATCAGCCGACGCGTGAGCGCATCTCCGCGTCGAACGTCGCCATCAAGGTCTCCATCTGCTGCTGGTACGCGGGCTCGGCGAGGCGGCGCTCCATCTCCTCTGCTGTGATGTCCTCGAGGTGCGAGGCCAGCCACCAGATGTTGCCGAACGGGTCGCGGACGCGGCCACCTCGGCTGCCGAACGCGTCATCGGCCAGCGGGGTCACCTCGTGAGCGCCTGCTTCCAGCGCCGCCGCGAACGTGGCGTCCACGTCCTCGACGTACAAGCTGAGCAGCGAGATGCAGTCGGGCCACTCCGGCGCCGCGTCGAACGCCATCACGACGCGGTCGCCGATGAGCACTTCGGCGTGTCCGAGCCGCCCGTCGGGCAGCGCGAAGCGCCCGCGCTCGACCGCCCCGAAGGCGGCCACCATGAAGTCGACGAACTCGGCTGCTCCGCGGACGCATACGTAGGGGCTGACAGCGCCGTAGTCGGCGGGAATACGTGTCGTGGTCATGTCCCGAGGCTAGGAGCGCTAGCGGTCAGATTCTGTCCGGATTGCGGACCTCGGCTCACTCGCGACCGGCGAGGCGCGCTGCGGCCGCTTACAGTTCCCTCATGCGTCCCCTTGATGTCATCGCCATCGTTCTCGCCGGTGGCAAGGGCGGACGGCTCGGTGAGCTCACCGAGCGACGCGCCAAGCCCACCGTCCCGGTCGCCGGCTCCTACCGTCTCGTCGACATCGTGCTCTCGAACCTCGTGCACAGCGGGATCAGCGACGTCTGGATGATCGAGCAGTACCTCCCGGGCTCGCTCAACGAGCACCTGGCCCACGGTCGGCCCTGGGACCTCGACCGCTCGTGGGGCGGGCTGAGGGTCGTTCCGCCGTTCGAGGGCGCCGAGGGCGGCGGCTTCGCGCAGGGCAACGCCGACGCGCTCGCCCGCCAGGCCGAAGCGTTGCGTGAGCGCGCGCCCGACGTGACGCTCGTGCTCAGCGCCGACCACCTGTACACCCTCGACCTGCGTGACGTCCTCGAGACGCACGAGAGTGCGGAGGCCGACCTCACAATCGTCACTACCACCGGCGTCCCCGACCCCTCCCGCCACGGCGTGGTGGAGACCGACGACGACGGCCGTGTGACCGGGTTCGCCTACAAGCCCGACGAACCAGCGACCGACGTGGTCGCGGCCGAGATATTCGCCTACCGCACGACGACGCTCCTGGACGCGTTCGACCACCTGCTGGAGGCCGACGGCCAGCTCGAGGACTACGGCGACCAACTCGTGCCCCACTTCGTGGAGAACCAGCACGTGGTCGAGCACCGGCTCGACTCCTACTGGCGCGACCTTGGCACCGTGCCCGGCTACTGGCAGGCGCACATGGATGTGCTCGACCGCACCGGAGTCCGGCTGGACGACCCCCGGTGGCCCATCCGCACCGCCGCGCCGGTACGCCTGCCGGCGCGCGTAGCACGCTCGGCCGACGTCCAGGATGCGCTCCTCGCCCCGGGAAGCCAGATCTCAGGGTCGGTGCGGCACAGCATCGTCGGGCCGGGCTGCGAGGTGGCCGCCGGCGCGGAGGTCGTCGACAGCGTCCTCCTGGACGGGGTCACGGTCGGTCCCGGCGTGCGCCTGGTCGGCGTGGTGGCCGACGCGGGCGCCGTGATCACGGGCGGCTCCGTCCGCGGCTCGGACGACGTCGTGACCCTCGTCGGGGCCGAGGGGAACGTCGCCGAGCGGGCGCCCCGCGAGGAGTGAGCGAGGAGCCCTGCGCTGCGTCACTCGACGAACGTGACCGCCTCGTCGACCGACGCCCGGCTCGTACGGAATCCGTTGACCGGGTGGTCTTCGTCGGCGAAGCCGAGCGCGATCGCGCACACCACGAGCCGGTCGTCGGCGAGCCCGAGGAACTCCCGTACGTGTTCCGAGTACATCGCGACCGCCGCCTGCGGGACCGTCGCGATGCCTGAGGCGTGTGCAGCGTTAACGAGGTTCGCGACGTACGCACCGCAGTCGATCGCCCCGTACACCCCCTGGCTCCGGTCGGTGGTGACCACCGCGACCTGCGGCGCACCGAAGAACGAGAAGTTCTTGAGCATCTGCGTGCCCCGCGCCTCAAGGTCGGACCGCTCGATGCCGAGGCTCGCGTACAGCGCGAAGCCGGACTCGCGACGCCGCTCGCGATAGACCCCCACGTAGTCCTCCGGCATGGGCAGGTCGGACGACGGCGCGGAGGACTGCACGTGCGCGGTCAGGCTCGCCGCGAACCGCGCCGTCGCCTCTCCACCGACGACGTGGACGTGCCACGGCTGCGTGTTGCACCACGACGGTGTCCGCTGCGCGAGCGCGAACACGTCCCGCAGCGTCTTTTCGGGCACCGGCTCGGGACGGAACGCACGGCAGCTCCATCGTTGCGCGAGGATCTCCGACAGCAGCACAGCGACTCCCTCACTCGACCGGTTCGGACAAATACCGCACGCACAGGCGCACCATCTCGTCGAGCACCTCGTCACGCGACAGCGGCGGCGCGTCGAGCACCCACCGTACGGTCAGGTTCTCGACGGCCAGCACGAGCACCCACGCGACAGCCGCCGGGCGCCGAGCCGTGGTCGCCCCCGGCTGCGCGGCGAGGTAGGCCGCGACGAGATCCTGCACGCGACGCTCGAGCGCAGCGCGGCGGGCGCCGTTCTGACGCGCCGGCAGCTCCTCGAAGACCACCCGGAGAAGGTCCGCGTGCTGCTCGAGCGCGGCAAGGAGGGCGTCGGCGCACGCGCGCACCATGTCCGGCCCGACCTTTCCGAGCCGGTCGGTCAGCGACGCCGCGACCTGGTCCGCGACCTCGTCGGCATAGCGCTCGACGATGGCGGCGACGATCGCGTGCTTGTTCGGGAAGTACTGGTAGAGCGACCCCGGGCTGATGTCCGCGGCATCGGCGACGCGGTTGGTCGAGAACGCGTCGTAGCCGTCACGCAGGAGCACCTCGCGACCCGAGCTGACGATCCGCTCGACCGTCGCGCGGGAGCGTGCCTGGCGGGGACGCTTGCGTGGAGCCAGCACAGGATCCATGCCCGCATCGTAGGCGAGCGATCGCTCGCATGAAACACCATCGGCGCACACCGCCTGTCTCGCTAGCGTGGATGTCCATGAATGACCGGATCAGCCCGCTCGACGCTGCTCACGCCCAGGCACGACGGTTCCTCGACGGACTCGACGCGCGCCCCGTGTGGCCGACGGCGTCGTACGAGGAGATGCTCGCCGCGCTCGGAGGTCCGCTCCCGGAGGACGGGGCGGACGCCGACGAGGTGGTCGAGACGCTCGCCCGTACGGCCGATCCTGGGCTCGCCGGGATCGCAGGCGGACGGTTCTTCGGGTTCGTGATCGGCGGCGCGCTCCCCGCCGCGCTCGGAGCCGACTGGCTCACCTCGATCTGGGACCAGAACGGCGCATTGACCTCGCTGACGCCCGCCGCCGCCGCAGCCGAGCAGACGGCGGGACGATGGATCGTCGAGGCACTCGGCCTGCCGACCGGGACCGCGGCCGGCCTCGTGACCGGAGGACTGATGGCCAACTTCACCGGGCTCGCCGCAGCGCGCCAGCGGGTGCTCGCCGAGGTCGGATGGGACGTCGCGCAGCGCGGGCTCGCCGGTTCGCCACCGATCCGGCTCGTCGTCGGTGCGCTTCGGCACGACACGATCGACCTCGCAGCGCGCTACCTCGGGTTCGGCCGCGACACGCTCGTCCTCGTCGACGCCGACGACCAGGGCAGGATGCGCCCCGACGCACTCCGCACGGCGCTGACCGCCGGGAGCGGCCCGACGATCGTCTGCCTGCAGGCCGGCGAGGTGCACACCGGCGCGTTCGACCCGTTCCGCGAGCTCATCCCGTTGGCGCGCGAGGCAGGGGCGTGGATCCACGTCGACGGCGCGTTCGGGCTCTGGGCCTCGGCGAGCCCGCGCCTGTCCTCGCTCACGGCGGGCATCGAGGACGCCGACTCGTGGGCGACCGACGCGCACAAGACGCTCAACGTGCCGTACGACTGCGGCGTCGCGCTGGTCCGCGACCCGGGGGCGCTGGTCGCGGCGTTCGCGATCGACGCCGACTACATCCCCGGCTCGGGCGACGACCCGATGGATCTCGTGCCGGAGTTCTCGCGGCGCGCCCGCGGCTTCCCGGTGTGGGCGGCGCTGCGCAGCCTCGGCCGGAGCGGGCTGGTCTCGCTCGTCGAGACGCTGGTCGCCCACGCGCAGTCGTTCGCCGAGCGCTTGTCTCGGCTTCCGGGTGTCGAGGTCGTCAACGACGTCGCGTACACCCAGGTGATGCTCCGGCTCGAGACCGACGCGCTCACCACCGAGGCCGGCGAGCGGATCCTCGCCGAAGGCACGGCCGTCCTCACGCCGGCGGAGTGGGACGGACGCGCGGTGCTGCGCTGCTCGGTGTCGAGCTGGGCCACCACCGAGGACGACGTCGAGCGGACGGTCGCCGCGGTCGAGCGGGTGCTCGCCGACCTGCGCTGAGGGTGGATCGCCGCCTCGACACGGGGCTTCGTACGCGACTCCGTACGCGACTGGTATACGAGCAATTGCTCGCGTCACGATGAAGGCATGACCACGATCGAGGACGCCCCCGTCGCGCCCGTCTCCCCGGCCTTCCCGACCCGCTTCCGCGAGGCCGAGGAGCGCAGCGCCCGCATCGCCCGCCCATTGAAGCTGGTCGGAGGTGTCCGCGAGGTCGACGAGGACCTCATGTCACGACTCGGCGCCGGGTTCCTCGCGTGCGACGAGGCCGGCAACCGCCTTGCCGAAGCGATGCGGATGCGAGCAGGCGAGGCCGGACGCGTCTCGATGCGCGACTTCTCGACGCGACTCGCCGACGGTCCGAACGCCATCGCCGACCCTCCCCCGGCGCTGGCCGACTTCTTCGCCACCGTCGAGGCGACCCCGGACTGGGTCGACCACGCGCTCATCGCCGAGGGTGGGCGCGTCGCCCGTCGGTTCGGGCGCAATGCCGCCGACGTGCTTCTCCAGCTCTCTCTCATCGGGGGGTATCGGTTCGGCGGACCGACCGACCTGCTCGTCGCGACCGGGGGTCTCACTGGCAACATGACCCGCCGGCGCATCGCCGAGACCCAGAAGTGGTCGGTCGCGATCATGCAGCCGGGCGCGCTCGTCCCGTACGCCGAGGGCTGGCGGCTCACCGTCCATGTCCGCGCGATGCACGCGCTCGTCAACCACGCGTTCGGCGAGACGTGGGACGTCGAGCGGTGGGGCCTGCCGATCAACCAGACGGATCAGGCCGCCACGCTCGGCCTGTTCGACGGCGTCCTGCTTCTCGGGTCGCGCGCGCTGGGCGTCCCGATCACGCGCGACGAGTCGCACGCCGTCATGCACCTGTGGAAGTACGTGGGCTGGCTGATGGGCGTGGACGAGCAGTGGCTCGTCGACAGCGAGCGCGAGCGCCACCGGCTCAACTACCACGTCGTACGGGCGCAGGCCGACATCACCGCCGCCGGGCCCGAGCTCGCCCAGGCGATCATGGAGACCGTCGGCGCGCTGCCGTACGGGCGGTTCCGTCGCGAGCGCACGCTGTCGATGCTGACCGCGTTCCTCGGCCCCCGCAGCATGCGGGAGCTCGGCCTGCCCGTACGCCTCCCCTGGGCCATAGCCGCGGCGATCGCCGCCAACACCGTCCGCTATCGCGTCCTGAACCGCGGCGAGGCCGGCAGGCGCCGGCTCGAGCGGTGGGGCGACCGAGTCGCGAAGCGGGTCCTGCGCGACTACTACGGCGACGCAGAGCAGGAGGTCGGCGCCCTCGAGACCCCCACCCGCGGGCGTTAGCGCATCCGTCCACAGGCACCTTTCGACCCTCACCGCACCCGTCGCGCCGTCGGCCGTCATGGACGTCGGCGCTGACAGAACGACGGGCGGCGGCGCCTCAGCGGCCCAGCCCCAGCCGGTCGACCACGTGCTCGGCGATGGCAAGGCTCGACGTCGCCGCCGGTGAGGGCGCGTTGCGGATCGCCGTGATGCCGTCGCTGTGGTCGATCACGAAGTCGTCGACGAGCGACCCGTCGCGCGCCACAGCCTGCGCCCTCAGGCCGAGCCCGTGGCGCGTCACGTCGTCCGCGCCGATCGACGGGACGTAGCGCTGCGCGGCCCTCATGTACGACCGCGTGGACAGGACGCCACGGATCTCGCTGAGACCCGTCCGCCAGTGCTCACCGGCGAAGCGCCAGAAGCCCGGCCACGTCACCGTGTCCGCGAGGTCGCGGGCCGAGAACGACGCGCGGCCGTACCGCTCCCGGCTCAGCGCCAGGAAGGCGTTGGGCCCGACCTCGAGGCCACCGCCGACCCGGCGCGTGAAGTGCACGCCGAGGAACGGGTAGCGAGGGTCGGGGACCGGATAGATCATGCCGCGCACCCGGTCCTGCTTGTCGGCGGCGACAGCCATGTACTCACCGCGGAAGGGCACGATCCGCGGCCCGCCGTCAGTCCCGGCGAGCGCGGCGACGCGGTCGCTCTGCAGGCCTGCGCACAGCACGAGCCGATCGACCTGGTGCACCCGCGCGTGGGCAGTCACGGCGATCCCGCCTGCGCGACGCTCGACCGCGGTGACCGGCGCCGAGAGGTGGACGACGCCACCCGCCTTCTCGATGTCCGCCCCGAGCGCGCGAGTGATCTCCCCGTAGTCGGTGATCGCGGTCGCCGGTGAGTGCAGGGCGGCGACACCCGCCGCATACGGCTCGAGGTCGGTGATGCCGGTGCCGTCGACGCGGGTCAGGCCGGGGACGCCGTTCTCGCGGGCGGTCCGCTCCAGGACGTCGAAGCGCCCCATCTCAGCCTGGTCGATCGCGACGACGAGCTTGCCGCACCGGTCGTACGGGATGTCGCGCTCGGCACAGAACTCCTCGAGCAGGCTCCGCCCACGGGTGCACAGCGCGGCCTTGAGGCTGCCGGGCTTGTAGTAGAGGCCGGCGTGGACGACACCGGAGTTGTGCCCGGTCTGGTGGGCGCCGAGCCGGTCCTCCTTCTCGAAGACCACCACCTGGTCGTCCGGATACCGCAAGGCGATCTCGCGCCCGACGGCCAACCCGACGATGCCTCCCCCGACGATGCCGATCGTGCGACTGGTCAAAAGGATCGTGCTCCTTCCTGCTTCCTCGTACCCGCACTCAACCTAGGCGGTAGTCTCTGGCGCCGTGACGAACGTCGTAGGACCCCGCGCCGTGTTCGGCGTCATCGTGCCCAGCACCAACACCGTCGTCGAGCACGACTACTGGCGCGCCGGTGTCGAGGGCGTCGCGTTCCGTGCCGGGTCGATGCACATCGCCGACCCGTCGATGGCCGGCAACGCGGGCTTCGAGGCGCTTCTCGTGCAGATCCGTGCCTCGATCGACGCGGCGGTGCGCGATGCGTTGACCGCCGAGCCGGACCGGCTCGTGATGGGCATGTCTGCCGAGACGTTCTGGGGCGGCGTCGAGGGCAACGCCGCGTTCGAGCGCCGGCTGCGCGAGTCCATCGGGCTGCCGGTGACCACGGGCGCCAGCGCGTGCCGAGCCGCGCTCGAGGCGCTGGACGTCCGGCGCATCGCCGTCTTCTCGCCCTACCAGCCGGTCGCCGACGTCGAGGTCGGGCGATTCTTCACCGAGGCAGGCTTCGATGTCGCGGCGATCACCGGACTGCGCTGCCCGACGGCGACGGACATCGCGCGCGTCGACGAGCCGCGGCTGCGCGAGGTGGTCGCGCAGCTGGACGGTCCGGACGTCGACGCGATCGTGCAGGTCGGGACCAACCTCTCGTTCGTCGGGTTGGCGGAGGCGCTGGAGGCCGAGCTCGGCAAACCGGTCGTCGCGATCAACGCCGCGACCCTGTGGCACGCCCTGCGCGAGCACGGCATCGACGACCAGGTCACCGGCTCCGGCACGCTGCTGCGCGAGCACTGACACCCATGGCTCGGCAGAACGGTGCGAGGGAGGCCGATCGTGACGGACCACCGCCGCGCCCGACTCCGCAGGAGGTGGCGTCAGCCGAGGGCCGTACGATCCCGGACTGGATGCGCCCCGGCCTCCGTGTCCTGTTCTGCGGACTCAACCCGGGGCTGTACTCAGGGGCGACCGGCTTGCACTTCGCCCGGCCGGGCAACCGGTTCTGGCCGGCACTGCACCTGTCAGGATTCACCGAGCGCCGCCTCGAGCCCTGGGAACGGGACGCGCTGCTCGACCACGGCCTCGGCATCACCAACCTCGTCACCCGGACGACCGCCCGCGCCGCGGAGCTGACGCGCGAGGAGCTCGTCGCGGGCGGGCGGGACCTCGAGGCGCTGGCGGCCCGCGTACGACCGGAATGGGTGGCCGTCCTCGGCATCACCGGCTACCGGGCGGCGTTCCACGAACCCGCCGCGGTCATCGGCCCGCAGGAGCGACACCTCGGAGGAGCACGCACCTGGGTGCTGCCCAACCCGAGCGGACTCAACGCCCACTACACGCTCTCGCGGCTGGCCGAGGAGTTCGCGCGGCTCCGCGAGGAGGTGGAGCGCGGTCGGTGACGACCGCTCACCCCGTCCGGTGCCGCACCCACACGTTCGCCTCCACGTACACCGCGTGGTCCTGCGCGACGTCGCAGTGCACAGGCGCGAGCGCACCGGGCACCTCGACCGGGCCGGTGGTGTCGAACGGCAGCCCGGTCCAGCCGCGCCACTCGTCGAGCGTGCCGGAGACGACCATCGAACGCGGGGCGACGGCCTCGATGACGCCGCCGGCACGCACGTGCGTACGGAGCCAGGGGTCCTCGGGGAGTCCGTCGTCACGCACCCGCGCTGCGTACTCCTCCATCGGCACGTCAGGAAACGCGTGCTTGCCGCTCGGGCGTACGGGCGCGACGAGCGTGTCGAAGCCGAGCCGGGCGGCGTTGGCCCGCATCGCGGCGAGCATCACCCCCGACAGCCCACGCCCCCGCAGATCCGGCTGCACACAGATCTCCAGCGCGGACACCATCGTCGGCGTCGTCTCGAGCGTGCGGTTGAGCGTCGCCCGTTGGATCATGCGGTCCCAGCCGCCCGTCGGCAGCGGCTCGTCGCCCCACGCGAGCGGCACGCTGAAGGCGCACGCCATCGCCCGGTCGGGCACCTCCGGGTCGAGCGCGACCAGCGCGAACTCCGGATAGACCTCCTCGACGACCGCGTAATAGAGCGCCCCCATCGGGTCCCAGCGCATGAACTCCGGCCACGCCCCGTCGAACCCGTCGAGCAAGGGCCCGAGCTCGGGCCGCGACGCCAGCGTCACCACCTCGACAACTCTGTCTCCGGACTGCACGGTCATGGCGGCAGGCTACGGGGCGCCACCCTGACGAGCCACCGACTTCCCGAGGTGCGTTTGCGCATGTGCGGAGATCGGTATCGCATGGAGTCATGTCCCTCCTCCGGACCTGCGCTTCCCTCGTTGCCGTCGCGAGCGCCTCCGCCGCCCTCGCCGCTGTCCCGGTCGTGCCTGCGTCGGCCGAGCCGACCGCGACGGGCCGTACGACCGTGCGCCTGGGCTCGTACAACGTCCATAAGGACGACCACGTCCTCCCGTGGACCGGCAAGCGGCGCAACCGCGTCGCCTCGCAGATCCTCCGCAACGGCTTCGACGTGATCGCCCTCCAGGAGGCCAATGGCAACACGATCTTCCCGTCGCTCTACCGCAAGGTGAAGCACCGCTACGCCTCCAACGCGAGGTGCGCGAAGATCAAGGGCACGCCGGTACGGGACGCCAGGGCGCGCATCCTGTACGACCGCACGCGGTTCAGGGGTTCCCGCGAGATCTCGGGGCGCATCCGCCTGGACCGTTCGTACGCCAAGAGCGCCGACTACGCCTGCTACCAGCTGCTGACCGAGAAGGCGACCGGCGCGCAGTTCCTCGTCGCGTCCGCACACCTCATCAACGGGCCCGGCGCCGCCAAGGACCGCAAGCGCTACCGCCAGACTCAGAACCTGATCGCCGACACCCTCGCCGTACGGCGCGCCCACGGCGCCTCCTGGCCGATCGTGTGGGCCGGCGACTACAACTCCTCCGGATCGCGCAAGTACACCTTCGACGGCCCCCGCAGGGCGATGCGCCAGGGCGCCGCGGCCCGGGACGCCTTCGCCGTCGCCCGGGCCCGCAAGAACGCCAGCTACAACAGCGCCAACCAGCTGCGGCGCCGGCCGTGGCGTACCCACCACCACGTGGACCACGTGTATGTCTCGCCCGGGATCGGGGTCGCCGGGTTCCGGGTGATCGTGCGACTGAAGGGCAGGCTCTATCGGACGCCGTTCGCCTCTGACCACAACCCGATCCGAGCCACCCTGCGTATCCCATATTGAGCCACCGGCTAGCCTCGTTCGGGGTATACCAACAGGAGGTGGCACCACGTGTCGAGCGTCGACGAGAAGCTTCAGGGTGTGTACGACGAGGTCCTTCGTCGCAACCCGGGCGAGGCAGAGTTCCACCAGGCGGTCCGCGAGGTCCTGGTGAGCCTGGGCCCCGTGGTGTCCAAGCGCCCCGAGTACGTCGATGCCGCGATCATCCGCCGCATCTGCGAGCCCGAGCGCCAGATCATCTTCCGGGTGCCGTGGGTCGACGATGCCGGCCGCGTGCAGATCAACCGCGGCTTCCGTGTGCAGTTCAACTCCGCGCTCGGTCCGTTCAAGGGCGGCCTGCGCTTCCACCCGAGCGTCTACCTCGGCATCGTGAAGTTCCTCGGCTTCGAGCAGATCTTCAAGAACTCGCTGACCGGCCTGCCCATCGGCGGCGCCAAGGGCGGCTCGGACTTCGACCCCAAGGGTCACTCCGACGCCGAGGTCATGCGGTTCTGCCAGTCCTTCATGACCGAGCTGACGCGCTACATCGGCGAGTACACCGACGTTCCCGCCGGCGACATCGGCGTCGGTGGTCGCGAGATCGGCTACCTGTTCGGCCAGTACAAGCGCATCACTTCGCGCTACGAGTCTGGTGTCCTCACCGGCAAGGGCCTCACGTGGGGCGGCTCGCAGGTTCGCAAGGAGGCCACCGGGTACGGCACCGTCTTCTTCGTCTCCGAGATGCTCAAGGCCGCGGGCGACTCCTTCGACGGCAAGCGCGTCGTGGTCTCCGGCTCCGGCAACGTGGCGACGTACGCCATCGAGAAGGTCCACGAGCTCGGCGGCACCGTCGTGGCCTGCTCGGACTCCAGCGGCTACGTCGTCGACGAGGGCGGCATCGACGTGGCGCTCCTCAAGGAGGTCAAGGAGGTGCGCCGCGGCAGGATCTCCGAGTACGCGGACCTGCGCGGCAACGGTGTCCGCTCCACCGACGCAGGGTCGATCTGGGACGTCGCGTGCGACATCGCCCTGCCGTCGGCGACGCAGAACGAGCTCAACGGCGCCGACGCGGTCACCCTCGTCAAGAACGGCTGCACCATCGTCGCCGAGGGCGCCAACATGCCTGCCACCCCGGAGGCGATCGCGGTCTTCGAGGACGCCGGGGTGCGCTTCGCGCCGGGCAAGGCCGCCAACGCCGGCGGCGTGGCGACGAGCGCCCTCGAGATGCAGCAGAACGCCTCGCGCGACTCGTGGACTTTCGAGCACACCGAGGAGCGCCTGGCCGAGATCATGCGCGGCATCCACGACCGGTGCGCCGAGACGGCGGACGAGTTCGGGACGCCGGGCAACTACGTCGCCGGCGCCAACATCGCCGGGTTCGTGCGCGTCGCCGACGCGATGCTCGCGCTCGGCGTGATCTGACCTCCGACAAGTCCCCGTGCCGTGACCCGTGCCCGGCGCAGACTGACGGACGGGGGGATCACCATGCGCATCGCATCGTTCAACGTCGAGAACCTGTTCGCGCGGCCGAAGGCGATGGCCGACTCCGAGGGCGACGCCGCCACCCGCAAGAAGGTGCTGGCCGCTCACGCGCGCCTGTCCGACCTGTTCGAGCGGCACAGCTATGCCGGAGCCGAGGACGACATCCTCGCTCTGCTCGACACGGTTGGGGTGCTGCGCTCCGACGAGGGCCCGTACGTCCGGCTGCGCAAGCTGCGCGGCCAGCTCGTCCGGCGACCCCGTACGGGTGAGGTCACCCTGGTCGCGAAGGGACGTGCCGACTGGGTCGGCTGGCTCGAGCTCAAGACGATCGCCGTGAACGCCCTCGCCACCGAGAACACCGCGCGGGTCTTCGAAGCACTCGACGCCGATGTGGTGACCGTGGTCGAGGCCGACGACCGGCCTGGTCTCCAGATGTTCTCCGAGTCACTGCTGCCCGCCGTCGGCGGCACCCCGTACGAGCAGGTCATGGTGCTCGAGGGCAACGACCTGCGCGGCATCGACGTCGGGCTCATGGCGTCCGGCGACTACCGACTGGTGCAGATGCGCACCCACATCTTCGACACCGACCCGCAAGGGACGGTGTTCTCGCGCGACTGCTGCGAGTACCACGTCGAGACCCCGCTCGGGACGCGCCTCGTGCTCCTCGCCAACCACTTCAAGTCCAAGGGCTACTCCTCGCCCGGTGACCCCACGGGCGCGAAGCGTCGAGAGCGCCAGGCGTCCCGCGTCGCGCGGATCGTCCGGTCGCTGCGCAGCGAGGGCGTCGACCACCTCGCGGTCACCGGAGACCTCAACGACGACCCGGACAGCACCTCGCTGGCGCCGCTGCTGGAGATGGACGGGCTCACCGACGTCAGCGCGCATCCCGCGTTCGACTGGAACCACCGTCGCGGGACGTACGGGTCGGGCAACGAGGACGACAAGATCGACTACATCCTCCTCTCCGACCCGCTCTTCGCGCGGATGACTGCTGGCGGCGTCTTCCGCAAGGGTGTCTGGCGCGGTCCCCGTACGAAGGATCCGTGGGAGATCTTCCCGACCCTCACCTCGCGGGTCGAGGAAGCCTCCGACCACGCCGCACTGTGGGCCGACCTCGCCGGGGTGTGACCCCGACGCGGCCGGCCCACCCCCTCAGGCGCGACGGGCGGTGAACAGCAGGTAGTCCCACGGCATCGCGCCGTTGCGGACACCGAACGTCTCCGCGAGCGCGGCGAGCTCGCCGTCGAGCGCCGCCACCTTCTCCGGGTCGTCGGCGATGGCCTTGTAGACCGCGATCGTCGGTCCGTACGTCGCCTTGAAAAAGTCCCGGAACTCCGCGCCGTCGAAGAAGCGGTCCACGGCGAGCGTCTGCGTCGTGGCCTCGACGTCGGTGACCCGATCGCCGAAGAGCGCGCGGACGTGGTCAGCGTCTCCCCAAAGCGGCGGGGGCTGCGCTCCGGGCGGAGGCGGCGGAGCGTACGGCTTCATCGTCGCGAACATCTGCCCGATGAAGCCCTGCGGCGTCCAGCTCACGAGCCCGATCGTGCCGCCGGGCTTGGTGGCACGGACGATCTCGTCGGCCGTCTCCTGGTGGTGCGGCGCGAACATCGCCCCGACGCACGACATCACCACGTCGTACGACGCGTCCTCCACCCCCAGGTGCTCGACGTCGTCCTCGCGCCAGGTCAGCGTGAGGCCTTCGTCGTCGGCCTCCGCGCGCCCGACGTCGAGGAGCTCGGGCGTCAGGTCGCTCGCCGTCACCGTCGCGCCGGTGCGCGCGGCGGGGAGTGCGGCGTTGCCGGAGCCCGCACCCACGTCGAGCACGGTCTGCCCCGCCTCGATGCCGCAGGCGTCCACGAGCACCGGGCCCAGGCTAGCGATCACCTCCGTCGCGACCGCCGGATAGTCCCCCCACGCCCACATCGCGCGGTGCTTCGCCTTGATCGCGGCATCGTCCGTGGTGGCCGACGCCGCTGTCGTCTCGCTCGTCATGACAAGATTCCCCCTTCGGTGTGCGTGAGGTCGACGCTACGGACGAGCAGACAACGGGCCTAGTACGAGATCTGTACCGGTCGTACGCTGCACGGATGGGGGCCCCATACCACCAGTTCTGCCCCGTCGCGAAGGCGATGGAGCTGCTGGACGAGCGCTGGACGATGCTGCTCGTCCGCGAACTCGTCACGGGGAGCCAGCGCTTCAACGACCTGCGGCGCGGCCTTCCCCGCATGTCCCCGTCGCTGCTGTCCAAGCGCCTGCACCAGCTCGTCGTCGCGGGCATCGTCGAGAAGCAGGTCGAAGGCAACGACGTCCGCTACGTCCTGACACCGGCCGGCGAGGAGCTACGCCAGGTCGTCGAGTCGGTCGGCACCTGGGGCGTGCGGTGGATCGGCACGCTCGGCGACGAGGACCTCGACCCCAAGCTTCTGATGTGGGACATGCACCGCAAGGTGGACCTCGATGCCGTCGCGGACCCACCCGAGGTCGTGCACTTCGTGTTCGACGACGTCCGCGGGGCGTCGCGGCGATGGTGGATCGTCATCGAGCCCAACGACACCGACGTGTGCGACATCGACCCGGAGAGGCCCGTCTCGGTGACGGTCACGACCGGCCTGCGGGCGCTCACCCAGGTCTGGCGCGGCGACACGACGTGGGACCGTGCGCTACGGTCCGGTTCCGTCCGCGTCGACGGCCCGACGATGCTGCGCCGAGCGGTGCCCGCGTGGTTCCCACCGACCGGACTCGCGCAGGTCGTCCGTCCCACGTGAGTGAGCCGCGTCAGGCGTTCTGGCTCAGCCACTCCCCCAGCACCCGGGCGCTCGCGTCGACGACCTGCGGCCAGTCCATGGCCGACTCGTCCGCCTGGTCGCTCACGTGCTTCACGAGGCGGACCGGCACGTCGAAGTGGCGGGCCACCGCGGCCACGGCGAACCCCTCCATGTCGACCAGCGCAGCACGCTGAGCCAGCAGGTCGCGGACGGCCGGGTCGTTGACAAAGGTGTCCCCGCTGGCCAGCACGGTGCCGTCGCCGCCTGCGATCTCGATCTCGTCGACCGCGTCATAGCCGAGGAGCCGCAGCTCCGCCGCACTGAAGTCGTGGTTCAGCACCCGCGACGGCAGCCGCAACCCCGTCGCGCCACCGAGCGCACCGGCGGTCCCGACGTTGAGGACGACCGACGGGCGACGCTCGGCGAGCGCGAGCGCGGTGACCAGCGTCGCCTGGACCTTGCCGATCCCGGTGACGAGCACCGAGAGGCCCGGCGGGACGTGGGCGGCTTCGGCGGCGGTCGCCGCGACGACGAGAGGCTCCGAGGGCATACGAGGAGCCTAGTCAGTCGTATGCCCTCGACTCTCCCGCAGTCGACGCCCGCGCGCGACGTCGTCCTCGTGCTTGGCGGCCGCCTTGTCGCTCTTCGTGGTGTCTCGCGGCGGCAGCTGGATCCTCTCCTCCGCCGCGATCCCGCCCTGCAGCTGACGTCCCCGCTCCAGCTCCGCGTCGAGCTCAGCTCCGAACAGGAGCGCGAGGTTGGTGATCCACAACCACAGGAGGAACACGACCACCCCGGCCAACGACCCGTACGTGCGGTTGTAGCTCGAGAAGTTCGCGACGTAGAAACCGAAGGCGACCGACGCGATGATCCACACCACGATCGCGACGACGGCACCGACGCTGAGCCACCGGAACTTCGGCTGCTTCACGTTCGGGGTCGCGTAGTAAAGGATCGCAACAAGCACCATGACGGCCAGCAGCATCACCGGCCACTTCGCGATGTTCCACACCGTCACCGCCGTGTCGCCCATGCCGATCGCGTCGCCGACGGCCTGGGCGGCAGGCCCGGTCAGGACGAGCGCCAGGGCGACCAGCGCACACAGGACCACCGTGATCAGCGTGACGAGCAGCATGACCGGTCGAAGCTTCCAGATCGGCCTGCCTTCATCGACCTCGTACACGCGGTTCATGGCCCGCCCGAAGGCGCCCACATAGCCCGACGCCGACCACAGCGCGACCGCGAGGCCCAGCACGAACGCCAGCCCCGCTCCGCTGCCGCTGCTCAGCTGGACGAGCGTGGGCTCGAGGGTGTTCGCCGCCGAGTCCGCGCCGACGTCGCGGAGGACGCCCAGCAGGGTGTCAACGGTCTCGCGGCCCTGGCCGAACAGCCCGACGAGCGACAGCAGCGCGATCATCATCGGGAAGAGCGCGAGCACCGAGTAGTACGTCAAGGCGGCCGCGATGTCGAGGCACTCGTCCTCCGAGAACTCGCGGACCGCCTTGCGCACCACGTAGGTCCACGAAGGCTTCGTGATCTCGGTCGGCGACCCCGGCTTGGCCGGGTCGTCCGGGTGAGGCGCGCGCTCGGGTCGGGCTTCGGTCATCCGGTCGGCCCCGTGTTCGACGGCGCGGCGTTGTGGTCGCCGCTGCCCTCCTTCCGGTGGGTCACCTTGCCGACGGTGTCCTTGGCCGTCTGTGTGACCTTGTCCTGCACCTCAGGAGCCTTCTCCTTCGCGAAGTCCTGAGCATCGCTCACCTTCTGCTGCACAGTGGGGTCGTTCCACATGCTCTGGGCCTTGCCCTTGATCTGCTCGAAGCGCTCACGGCCGTCGCGCGTACCGAGTACGTAGCCCACGGCGAGGCCTCCGAGCAGAGCCAGCTTTCCCTTCATGGGGATTCCCTTCGTTCGTCATCGAGTACCGGTCACAGGACGGGTACCCGATTCCGAGCAAGATCAACCCGCCGCGAGGATCAGACAGCTACTCGTCGCGTGCGCAAGGAGGCGACCGTCGGCGTCGAGCAGCTCGGCCTCGGCCAACGCGGTCGTACGGCCACGGTGGCGGACGCGGCCGACGGCACGCACCGGACCGGTCTCGACGGTGAGGCGGCGGAGGAACTTCACGTTGAGGTCCTGGCTGGTGTAGCCGACGCCCTCCGGGAGCGTCGTGTGCACCGCGCACCCGGCAGCGGAGTCGAGCAACGTCGCGAACACTCCGCCGTGGACGGAGCCGATCGGGTTGTACTGGAACTCCGCCGGCTCCAGCGTGAACTCGACCTCGCCTTCCTCGACCGAGGTCAGCGCGAACCCGACGAGCCGCGCGATCGGTGCCGGCGGCACGAGCCCGTCGCGGACAGCGCGCATGAGCTCGAGCCCGCTGCGTCCGGCCGCCGCGTGCACGGTCGCCATCGGGTCGTCCCAGGTGTGCGTACGCTCACGTGTCGCGGCCTCGGCACCAGTACGGTCGGTGGGCGGTGCGGTCATCTCGGCTCTCCTCGCTCCCGGTCGCGCCGGGATCGTCGGTCGGTACGGGAGGCGAAGCGCCGTTGGGTCTCGGGTCCTGCGGCAGGACCTGCCGTCGCCTCCAGTCGCAGCTGCGACAGCGGCGTGCCGGTGGCGGCGTCGACGAGGACGGGCTCGATCTCGCGCTCCGAGTCGCGGTCGACGAGCACCACCGCGCGGTCGGCGGCATCGAGGTCGTGGTTGCCCCAGGCCAGCAGCGCCAGCACCACGCTCTGCGAGGCATGGCCGCGGTCGGTCAGGACGTACTCGAAGCGCTCGGGCCGCTCGCTGTAGCGACGTCGCTCCATCAGCCCGCGCTCGACGAGCGTGCGGAGACGCCGCGTGAGCATGGCCGGCGAGATCGCCAGGTCGTCGGCGAACTCGTCGAACCGACGCATCCCGTCGAGGGCGTCGCGCAAGATGAGCAGGCTCCACCAGTCTCCGAGCTCGTCGACGCTGCGTGCGACGGGGCACTCAGCGTCGCTCAGATCGGTACGCCGCATCGTCTCTCCTCTCGCGATCGCCATGACTACCATGATGATAGTCACCGCGATGAGCAGAAGTCGACCAGATCCGACCGCGGACCGAGTCCGGGCATCGACCGGCCCAGGGAGGTCCCTAGGCTATGACGACCGACGTCACCCGCCCCCAGGGAGTCCCCTTGCGCTCGCCGTTCCGTCGCCGACCCGACGCACCTGTGCCCGCTGCCGCCGCCCCGCCGCCTGCCCTGCCAGCACCGGACCCGGAGCCAGCACCAGAGCCGGAGCCAGCGCCGGGCACCGAGCCGCCAGCCCCCGAGGTCGTCGGCATCGACGGCCTCCAGCGGCTGCCCGCTGTCTCGGTCGGCAACCTGACGTGCGAGCCACCTGTCCAGATCGCCGGCCGCATCCGTGTCACCAGCCCGGTGACTGTCGGGGCCTACACCTATCTCACGTCCGGCCTCATCAAGACGTCCGGCTCCATCGGACGCTACTGCTCGATCGGCCCCGACGTGGCGATCGGCCACCCCGAGCACCCCATCGAGTGGCTCAGCACGTCGCCGTTCCAGTACAACCCGCGGCGGTTCGGCTGGCACCCCACCGCCGAGGAGTTCCCGTCGGCGTCGACGATCGCGGGCGCCGACACGTCCTGGCGCGGAGGCTCGTTCACGATCGGCAACGACGTCTGGATCGGGGTCAACGTGACGATCCTGCGCGACGTCACGATCGGCGACGGCGCCATCATCGCGGCCGGCGCGGTCGTCACGAAGGACGTCGCTCCGTACACGATTGTCGGCGGTGTCCCCGCCCGGCCGATCCGTCAGCGCTTCGACGACGCCACCGTCGCCCGCCTGCTGGCCTCGCGGTGGTGGGAGCTCAGCCCCAACCAGATGCGCGACGTCCCCGTCACCGACGTGCACGCCGCGTTGGAAGCGATCGAGGCCCTGCGGGCCGGCGGCGTGTCCGCGTACGAGTCCGAGCAGGTTCCTGTCTGACCCGAGCGGTCCGTAGGATCGGGGGCTGTGACCCCCGAGACGACACGCCGCCCCGCCGTGCCCCGGCGGACCTGGCTCGGCGTGCTCTTCGCCGTCGTGGCGATCGCCTCGCTCGTCGCGTGCGTGCCTGCGTTCGCCGCGAGCGACTGGTTCGCGGCAGGCCGACGGGCGATGTTCGGTGGCTTCTTCGTCCTGTACGCGGTGGGCCACTTCCGATGGCCGCACACGCGCTGGCCGAAGCACGGAGAGCGGGCGGCGGCCACGCTCGTGCTCGGCTACCTCGGGTGCGTCGGCCTGTCGATGATCGACTGACACCTGCGGCCGACGCGCTAGGTGCCCGGTTTGGTCTGGCCCGCGTACTCGGCCGGCAGCGCATCGCCCTGCTCGGTGGGGATCGCCTCGGACTCCGGATCCACGAGGTACCACGCCTCGGGTCCCGCACCAGCGCCGCCGAGGATCAGCACGAAGCCGTCCGCGTCGGGCTCCACGTCGTCCCACACCTGGTTGGCGTACTCCAACGGACCGCCGAACGTCACCACCATCGCCATGCGACGACGGTAGTACCGCGAGGCCCGTTGCGCTCTGCAGAGCGGCAGGGCCGATGACAGACTCGTGAGCATGGCGGAGCCGGGGCGAGGCACCAAGATCGCGGTCTGCGGCGCGGGCTCGGTCGGGAGCACCGTCGCGTACGCCGCGCTTCTGCGGGGGCTCGCCGACGAGATCGTCCTGTACGACATCGCGACCGCGCTCGTCCAGGCACAGGCCGGTGACCTCAACGACGGGGCGGCGTTCGCCCCGCCGGCGACGATCGTCGGCAGCGACGACCCGGCGGCATGCGCGGGCGCCGACGTCGTCGTCATGACCGCCGGCGCGCGGCAGAAGCCGGGCCAGACCCGCCTCGACCTCGCGGAGGTCAACATCGGCATCACCCGCAGCGTGCTCGGCGCCGTACGCCAGCACGCGCCGGACGCGATCTACATCATCGTGACGAACCCGTGCGACGTCCTGGCGTACGCGGCGGTCGGCTTCCTCGACCTCCCAGCCGGACGCGTCTTCGGCTCGGGGACGGTCCTCGACACGGCACGCCTGCGCTACCTGCTCTCACGCCGGCTGCACGTCTCGACGCGCAGCGTGCACGCGCTGGTCGCCGGCGAGCACGGAGACACCGAGATCGTCCTCTGGTCGTCGGCGAACGTCGGTGGCGTGCCTCTGGCCTCGTACGACGTGGAGGGCCGCGCGATCCCGGTCTCGGAGTACGGCGAGATCCGCGACGCCGTCGCCAACTCGGCGTACACCGTGATCGAGGGGAAGGGCGCAACCAACTATGCGATCGGTCTGGCGATGGCCGACATCATGTCGGCGGTGCTGCGCGACGAGCACCGGTTCCTGCCGGTGTCCACGCTGTTCACTGGCCAGTACGGCATCAGCGACGTCTGCCTGTCCGCCCCCTGCGTGGTCGGCACGAACGGCGCCGCGGGGCCGGCCGTCCTCCCGCTCGACGACACCGATCTCGAGGGTCTGCGCGCTTCTGCCGAGGCGTTGCGCCACCAGAACCGCAAGCTCGGCCTTCCGTCGCCCACCAACTAGGCCCTCCCTACGACTCGCGCACCTCGAGCGCCCGGTCGACCTGCGCCTGCGTCATGCCCGTTGCATAGAGCAAGTCCGACGCGAGCGCACGCACCTGAGCGACCACAGCGGCGTCGTTGATCGTGGCGGCAGCCGGAAGCGCCACCGTGGCCATCCGCGCCGCCTCGACGAGTTTGCTGCGTGCCTCGTCGTACGCGTCGGCCGCCGCGATGTCGTCGGCGAAGATGCCGACCGCTTCCTGGAGGAGACTCACCGCCTCCGGCATCCCGGGGAACGACCGCTCTCCCTTGCGCAGCATCGTATGGACGCGGCGTGCGAGCACACGGGCGTCGCGGACCGCGTTGTCGACGTCACGGATCGCGACGACGTAGCGCTCGACATGGCTGCGCTGGCGCCAGCGCAGCGGTGAGTAACGGGCGATCTCGTCCGCCCCGGAGACCGTCGTCGCGAGGCGCTCGATCGCCGGCTGGAGCCCGCGGACCTGCTGCAGCGCCGTCCACGCGGGCCCAGCGTCCTCGAGGCGTAGCGCAAGCTCGATGCCGCGCAGCGCCTGGTCGAGCGTACGGAGCACCGCCTGCATCTCGCGGTTGGCGCGGCGCGCGGGGTTGCCCGGGATGAGCAGCGCCATCGCGAGTCCGACGAGGCCGCCGACCACGGCGTCGATGAAGCGGATGACCGCCGGGTTGCCCGCCGTTACCGGCAAGATCGCGGCCAGCAGGCTCGCCGACGTCGCCGCCTGGGTGCGCGCCAACCCGCGCAGCCCGAGGAACGTGGCCGAGACCGAGGCGAGGGCGACGATCACGCCGATCTGCCACCAGCCTCTGCCGATCAGCGTGATCAGCGTCTCGCCGACGAGCACGCCGACCGAGACGCCGACGAACAGCTCGAGCATGATCTGCCGACGACCACCCACCCCCGCATAGACGACGAGGATCGCCGCGACCGGCGCGAAGAACGGTTGCTGGTGGCCGATGATGTCGTGCGCGATCACCCACGCCAGCGCGGCACCCACCGACACCTGGACGATCGCCGTCAGCTGCGTGCGTACCCATTGCAGACGTGCACGCAGCGCCACTGGCATCCGTGCACCGCTGCGGACGTCCCCGCCGTCGCCGATGCGGGCGAGGAAACCCTGCTCGCGCGCCATCGGCCCTCCCCCCGTACTGGTCCGTGCCCTACAGGTAGAGACCGGTCTGGTCGTCGTCGATCCGCTTTGCTGCCACCGCGTGCAGATCGCGCTCGCGGAGAAGGATGAAGTCCTTGCCGCGCACCTCGACCTCGGCCCGGTCGTCCGGGTCGAACAGGACGCTGTCGCCGACCTGGACCGTACGGACGTTGCTGCCGACCGCCTCGACCCTCGCCCACGCCAGACGCCGGCCGAGCGCGGCAGTCGCCGGGATGACGATGCCGCCGGACGAGCGCCGGTCGCCGGACTCGGGGTCGATCGACACCAAGAGCCGGTCGTGGAGCATCCGGATGGGGAGCCCGTCGGCCATTCAGTTGCTCACGATCTTGCGGATCACGATGATGAGCCCGAGGACACCGACGACGGCGCCGGCGACGGGCAGGATGTTCTCGAGGCGAGGCTCACCCGACGGCGTCACGAAGCGCGCCTTGACGTCGGCAATGCGGCGACGGGCCACGTTCTTGGGGTTGGCGAGGTCGACGAGCTGGTCGACGTTGGACGCGAGCCGGTTCCTGACCTCGTCGATCTGGGAGACGAGCTGGTCAGGCGTCCCGGTGATCGTCGTCGGGGCCTCTGGCCTGGTGTCGTTCGCCACGTCGTCTCCTCGCTGCGTCTTCGCGGTCGCGGCGCCGCCCGACCCGAGGGGCTGCGGTCACCTGTCGAGTCCACGTTACCGATAGGCAAGGATAGGGCCATGACCACGCGACTGCAGCCAGGTGATCAGGCCCCGGATTTCACGCTTGTGGACGACCACGGCAAAGAGGTCACGCTTTCCGATTTCCGGGGCGGCAAGGTCATCGTCTACTTCTATCCCGCGGCCATGACTCCGGGGTGCACACGCGAGGCGTGCGACTTCACCGCCGAGCGCGAGACCTTCGACTCGTCGGGCTACACGGTCCTGGGCATCTCGCCCGACAACACCGAGAAGCTCGCGAAGTTCCGTGAGAAGGAGGGGCTGGAGATCACGCTGCTCTCCGATCCCGACAAAGAGGTGCTCCGCGCCTGGGGCGCCTACGGCGACAAGAAGCTCTACGGCAAGGTCATCGAGGGTGTCATCCGCTCGACGTTCGTCGTCGACGAGGAGGGCAAGATCGAGGTCGCGCAGTACAACATCAAGGCGACGGGTCACGTCGAGCGGCTCATCCGTCAGCTCGACATCGCCTGAGCCCTAGAATGTCCGACGGGCCGGTGTGGTGGAACTGGTAGACACGCAGGATTTAGGTTCCTGTGTCGAGAGACGTGCAGGTTCGAGTCCTGTCACCGGCACCCGTCGTTCCTACCTACCCTCGCGCATCGCCACGAAGGATGCCCGAAGCTCCCCTACGAAGATGTCCGGCTGCTCGAACGCCGCGAAGTGGCCGCCCCTCTCCGGCGTGCCCCAGTAGCGGATGGCGCTGAAGCGTCGCTCGGCCCCGGAACCATCCGTCGACGGTCTCGTAGCTCTCCCAGAACAGCCGCGTCGACGAGGCAGCGGTCCGACTGGCGCTCGCGGCGGGCAGCCACAGGGTCGACGGGGCTCCTGGCAGGACAGATGATCCCCGGAACGCGGTCCCTCAGAGTCATCTCGTGGCACCGATAGACCGCGTTGACATCTGCCAGATCGTCAGTGCGGCTCGCCGCGGTAGGTCCCGAACGACCAGGAGTTGCCCTCGGGATCGGCCGCGATGAAGTCCCGGCTTCCGTAGTCGGTCGTTGTCAGCTCCATGACGATCGTGGCGCCGGCCGCCTTCGCCCGCTCGTAGAGCGCGTCCGGGTCGGAGCACACGACGTACGCACCGAAGGTGCCGGCCTTCTGCTGCCAGTGGCCCTCGGTCTTCTCCGAGCCCATCATGATCCCGCCGCCCTCGGACCAGGCCAGCTCGGCGTGCTGGACGCGGTCGCCGTCGGCGATCACGACCACCCGGCGGAAGCCGAACGCCCGCTCCAGGAAGTCGATCATGCCGAGCGCATCGCGGGCCGCGAGGGCGGGCCACACGGTCGGTGCCGGCGTCGTGGTCTCGGTGGTCTGGTCCGTGGTCTGCTGTTCAGTGCTCATGGCCTCACCCTGTCGCGGCACCGTGCCCTCCGGCTTGGATGTTTCGGCGCTCTTCGGCCAGCCAGCCCGTCGGCGACGTCCCCGCCATCGCCTGGAACTCGTGGACGAGGTGCGCATGGTCGGCGTATCCCGCACGCGCCGCGACGTCGCTGAGCGTCTCCTCCCCCGGCTGGGCGACCTGGTCCCGCACCATGGCGACCGCGCGGTCGAAGCGCACCAGCCGTCCGAGCACTTTCGGACCGAAGCCGAGTTCCTCCACGAAGACCGCCCGCAACCGCCGCGGGCTCAGCGCGACGTGCGCGGCGAGGTCGTCGACCCGTCCGTTGCCTCCGTGGGCCACGATCCAGCGCCACCCCTCGACCACCTCGGGCCGCGGCCGGGACGCCGCCGCGCCGCTGGCCGTACGGGCACGTACGGCCAGGAAGTCACGGACCATTCCGAACCGGTTCGACCAGTCGTCCACGTCCCCGACCCGCCGGCGCAGCGCCGGTGCCGACGGTCCGAGGACGTCGCCGAGGTCGAGCGCAAGGCCGGGGAGGCGACTCGCGGGCGCACCGAACAGCCAACGCGCCGCGAACGGGTGCACGGCGAGCTGCACACCCTCCTGGGTGTCTGGCTGGTCGATGAACGCCGGCCGCGTCGAGAGCGGACCGAGCATGTCGTACGCGGCGACCGGCGCCTCGTCGCCCTCCCGCTCTCCCACGACCACCGGGGTGTCGAGGGCGATGACGAGCGTGAGGTACGGAGAGGGCAGCCCGCGGTGCAGGCGCTGCGTGATCCCGCTCTGGCGGTATCCGACCATCGAGGTGACCGCGCCTGCGAACGGGCCGCGCGGGTCCGCGCGGACGAAGTCCATGGAGGTGGTCACGCTTTGAGTATCCGCCCGATCGGTGCCGCAGGGCAGCCGCGATAGCCTCGGACGATGTTCCGAATCCTCTACTACGAGCCGCGGATCCCGCCCAACACGGGCAATGCGATCCGCTTGGCGGCCGCGACCGGCGCCCAGCTGCATCTTGTGGAGCCGCTGGGGTTCGACCTGTCCGACGCCAAGCTCAAGCGGGCCGGACTGGACTACCACGACCTGGCGGACGTCTCGGTCCACGCCGACCTCGAGGCCGCGTTCAAGGCGCTCGACCCGGTCCGCGTGTTCGCGTTCACGACCGCCGCCACGACCTCGTACGCGGACATCGCGTACGAGCCCGGCGACGTGTTCCTCTTCGGGCCGGAGCCGACGGGGCTGCCCGAGCACGTCCTCGCCGACCGGCGCGTGACCGATCGGCTGCGGATCCCGATGCAGCCGGCACGTCGCTCGCTCAACCTCGCCAACTCGACGGCGATCGTCGTGTACGAGGCGTGGCGCCAGCAGGCCTACGCCGGAGGCGTGTAGCTCGTCAAGCACAGCGCCGAAGGCGTCTAGGACGCCACGGCGGCGGGACGGCGACGCGGCCGTACGACCCGGCGTACGAGCGCGATCACGACCAGCGCCGCCGCGAAGATCCACCACGCACCCGCCTGCTCGAGACCGGGGCTCGACTCACCGACGATCCATGCGTACGCGGCCACCATGAACGCTCCCCCGAGCGTCACCAGCATCGCCGGAACGAACATCGTCACGAGCGCGGCGCCGAGGATGACGAGGCCGACCTGACGGATGTCGTCCTGGTTCGTGTACCACCAGAGCGCGTCCGCACTCATCCCCTCGGGGTCGGGCATCCCGGTGGAGCTCAGCGCACGCCACGTCGCGACGAACGCCACTGCCCACGCGATGAGGGCGGCGATGCGCAGGAGCGGCAGCAGCGTACGCACAGCGGCCTCAGGCCAGCAGCGCGACGAGGTGCGGGACCATCGCGCGCAGTGCGTTGCCCCGGTGGCTGATCGCGTCCTTGTCCGCGGGGGTCAGCTCGGCGGTCGACACGTCGTAGCCGTCGGCCGCGAACAGCGGGTCGTACCCGAAGCCCCCGTCACCGGTCGCCTCGCGCTGGATCCGGCCGCGCATGATGCCGATCTCGACGACCTCCGCCCCGCTCGGCATCGTGAGCGCCATCGCGCACCGGAACTCCGCGCCGCGGCGCTCGTCCGGCACGTCGGCCAGCTGGTCGAGCAGCAGCGCGTTGTTGCGCGCATCAGACTTGGGTCGACCGCCCCAGCGAGCCGAGAGCACGCCCGGCATGCCGTTGAGGGCGTCCACGCACAGACCGGAGTCGTCGGCCAGCGACGGCAGGCCGGTCGCCTTCGCCGCGGCACGCGCCTTGAGCAGCGCGTTGCCCTCGAAGGTCGGCTGGTCCTCTACCGGCTCGGCGAAGTCACCGATGTCGCCCAGCCCCAGCACCTCGATGCCCGGGAGCTCGGGCTCCAGGATGCGGCGCAGCTCGGCGAGCTTGCCCGTGTTGTGGCTCGCCAGGACGACCCGGCGCCCCGCCTCGCTCACGCCGCGCCCCCACCGAGCGCGGCCGCCTGGATCGCCGTGAGATCGGCGCAGCCCTTCTCGGCGAGCGCCAGCAGCGCGTCGAGCTCCACACGGTCGAACGGCGCGCCCTCAGCGGTCCCCTGGACCTCGACGAATGCGCCCGAGCCGGTCATCACGACGTTCATGTCCGTCTCGGCGCGGACGTCCTCGGTGTACGGGAGGTCGAGCATCGGGGTGCCGTCGATGATCCCCACCGACACCGCAGAGACCGACCCGGTGAGCGGCTCCGCCACCAGCGAGCCGCGCCCCCGCAGGTAGGAGACGGCGTCCGCCAGGGCGACGTACGCGCCGGTGATCGCTGCCGTGCGGGTGCCGCCGTCGGCCTGGAGGACGTCGCAGTCGATGACGATCGTGTTCTCGCCGAGCGCCTTGTAGTCGATCACGGCACGCAGCGAGCGCCCGATCAGGCGCGAGATCTCGTGCGTACGACCGCCGATGCGGCCCTTCACGGACTCGCGGTCGGACCGGGTGTGGGTCGCGCGCGGCAGCATCGCATACTCGGCCGTCACCCAGCCGAGGCCGGAGTCACGACGCCAGCGCGGCACCCCCTCGGTCACGCTCGCGGCGCACAGCACCCGCGTACGTCCGAACTCGACCAGCACCGATCCCTCGGCGTGGTCGAGCCAGTTGCGGGTGATGGTGACCGGACGCAGCTCGTCGACGGCGCGGCCGTCCTCGCGGGAAGTCATGCCCGCGAGCCTAACGCGGTGACCGTACGGGCCTGCGTCACACCTCGTAGACGTTGCCCGGGACCACGAGCTCGCTCTGCCCGGCGAACGCGGCCTTGGCCTCTGAGGCGACGACGTCGTGGTCGGTCCAGGTCGGCACGTGGGTGAGCAGCAGACGACCGACACCGGCCTCCGTCGCCGCGACGCCGGCGTCCGTCCCCGAGAGATGGAGATGGGGTGGGTTGCCCCCGGCGTCGACGAACGAAGCCTCGCAGAGGAAGACGTCGGCATCACGGGCCGCGTCCGCGAGCGCCGGCGTCGGGCCGGTGTCGCCCGAGTAGACGAGAACCCGCCCGTCGGTCTCGATCCGCAGCGCATACGACTCGACAGGGTGGTCGACCAGAGTCGGCGTCACTGTGAACGGGCCCAGCGTCGCCGGCTCGCCGTCGGTCCACGCGAAGACGTCGAGCTCCTCGGTCATGCCGGGATCGCGCGGGAGGTCGTACGCCTCGGCGAACCGCTGCGCACTCCCTTCGGGGCCCCACAGGGGGATGCGTGGGAGCGGGCCACCAGGGACGTACTTGCGGTAGACGTACATCCCGCAGATGTCCATGTAGTGGTCCGGGTGCAGGTGCGAGACCGCGATCGCGTCGAGGTCCTCGATCGCGGCGTACTGCTGCAGGACACCGAGCGCACCATTGCCGAGATCCACGACGAGTCGGTAGGTACGGCCCTCGTACGGCGCCTCGACGAGATAGCAGCTGGCGGCGGAGTCGGGCCCTGGGTAGGAGCCTGCGCACCCGATGATCGTGAGCCTCATGCGCCCACCCACGCGGTGATGCCCATCGAGGAGAACTGGTCGACCTGCTCGATCTCGGGGCCGAGGAAGCGACGGCCGAGCGTACGGAACTGCTCCGGCTGGCCCGTCGTGAGGAAGCGGTGCTCGGGCAGCGTGTCCGTGGTGCGCTCGAGCTCGTGGCGCACCAGCAGCGCGTACACGTCCTTGGCGGTCTCGTCGGCGCTCGACACCAGCGTCACGTCGTCTCCCATCACGTACGAGATCACGCCGGTCAGCAGCGGATAGTGAGTGCAGCCGAGCACGAGCGTGTCCACGCCGGCGGCCTGCAGCGGCGCGAGGTATTCGTGGGCGACCTCCAGCAGCTCGGGCCCGGACGTCACCCCTGCCTCGACGAACTCGACGAAGCGTGGGCACGCCTCGACGGTCAGCTGGACGGTCGGGTTGGCGGCGAACGCATCGTCGTAGGCCATCGAGGCCTTTGTCGCGCGCGTGCAGATCACGCCGACATGGTGGTTGCGGGTAGCCGCGACCGCACGTCGAGTCGCGGGCACGATCACCTCGACGACCGGCACGTCGTAGCGTTCGCGGGCGTCGCGGAGCACGGCGGCACTCGCCGAGTTGCACGCGATGACCAGCGCCTTCACGCCCTGGGTGACGAGGTGGTCGAGGCACTCGAGGGCGTACTCGCGGACGTCACCGATCGGCTGCGGCCCGTACGGCTGCCGGGCTGTGTCGCCGAGATAGAGGACCGCCTCGTTCGGCAGCTGGTCGATCACGGCACGAGCGACGGTGAGACCGCCGAAGCCGGAGTCGAAGATGCCGATGGGCGCGTCGTTCACCCGAGCGAGCCTAGTGGGCGATTCACACGCACGAAACACATTGCGGTCCAGGCCACACGGCGCGTCGCGTCACCCACCGGCTGGTCGAGCAGCCGCGAGGAACGAGCGGCGTGTCCACACCACGCTCCCCTACAGTCCCTCCATGAGACGAGTTCCTTTCACCGGAGACGAGAAGGAGAGCCTGTACGTGGCTCTCGACCGGCACCGCGACGCCATCTTGTGGAAGATCGACGGGTTGTCCGACGACGACCTGCGGCGGCCCATCGTGCCGTCAGGCACGACGCTCCTCGGGATGGTCAAGCACCTGGCGTCCGTCGACTACGCCTGGTTCTGCTCGACGTTCGGCCGCGAGTCGCTCGAGGTCCCGGCCGACGAGGACGACTGGGACGCCGACTGGCGCATCGAGCCGTGGGAGACGACCGAGGGCGTGCTCGCCTACTTCGCGATGGCGCGCAAGGCCGCCGACGAGGTGATCCACGACCTGGACCTCACCGACACCGGCACGGCCTGGTACGGCCCGACGGTCTCGCTGCGATGGGTGTTGATCCACATGGTCGAGGAGTACGCCCGCCACGCCGGCCACGCGGACATCCTCCGCGAGCTGGTCGACGGGGCGACGGGCCCGTTCGAGGGCTACCCGACCTGAGCGATGGTCCCGCCCCTCCCATTTTCCGTTGGCCCCAAGGAAGAGTGCAGGCCCCACCGCGCATGTGCGGTGGGGCAACACTTCTTCGTTGGGGCCAACGGAAAGTGGAGGGCCTACGCCCAGAGCTGGCCCTCGAGGCGCTCCTCGGCCTCGTCGATCGTGCCTTCGTACGCGCCGGTCGAGAGGTACTTCCAGCCACCGTCCGCGACGACGAACGCGATGTCGGCCGATGCCCCCGCCTTGACGGCCTTCGAGGCCTGGGCAAGCGCGGCGTGCAGGATCGCGCCGGTCGAGATGCCGGCGAAGACGCCCTCGGCCTCGAGCAGCTCACGCACGCGCCGGACGGCGTCGCGCGGGCCGACAGAGAAGCGGGCGTCGATGTACTGCGGGTCGTACAGCTCGGGCACGAACCCCTCGTCGAGGTTGCGCAGCCCGTACACGAGCTCGCCGTAGCGAGGCTCGGCGGCGACGATGCGCACCTCGGGCTTGGCCTCGCGGAAGAACCGCCCGACGCCCATCAGCGTGCCGGTCGTGCCGAGCCCCCCGACGAAGTGCGTCACCTCGGGCAGGTCGGCCAGGATCTCGGGCCCCGTGCCGCGGTAGTGCGCGTCGGCGTTGGCGGCGTTGCCGTACTGATAGAGCATCACCCAGTCGGGATGCTCCTCGGCGACGCGCTTCGCGACGCGGACGGCCTCGTTGGAGCCGCCCGCCGCGGGCGACGAGACGATCTCCGCGCCCCACATCCGCAGGATCTGGCGCCGCTCCTCGGACGTGTTCTCCGGCATGACGCACACCATGCGGTAGCCGCGCAGCTTGGCGACCATCGCCAGCGAGATGCCGGTGTTGCCGGACGTCGGCTCGAGGATCGTGCACCCCGGCCGCAGCACGCCCTCAGCCTCGGCGCGCTCGATCATCGCGAGCGCGGCACGGTCCTTGATGGAGCCGGTCGGGTTGCGGTCCTCGAGCTTGGCCCAGATCCGGACCTCAGGGGTCGGCGACAACCTCGGCAGCCCCACGAGCGGGGTGTTGCCGACGGAGTCGATCAGGTTGTCGAAGCGCATGAGGTCAACGTGCGTACGGGGCGCCGGTCAGCGCGAACCGCCCGCGACCGCGGGCAGGATCACGACGACGTCGCCATCGGACAGCGGCGTCTCGAGGCCGCCGGAGAACCGGATGTCCTCGTCGTTGACATAGATGTTGACGAAGCGACGCGGCTGGCCGTCCTCGACCAGCCGGTCCTTGATGCCGGAGTGGTTCGCCTCCAGGTCCTCGATCAGCGCGCTGACCGAGTCACCGGCGGCGGACACCTTCTTCTCGCCGTCGGTGTAGGTGCGGAGAATGGTGGGGACTCGGACCTCGATGGCCATCAGACGTCTGCTTCCTTCGAACGGGTGCTTACGTCGTCGTAACGTTCAACGACCTTGACTTCTTCCTCGGTGACCTCACCGTCGACGATCCGGTACGACCGGAACTCGACGGGGCCGGACTCGTGTGCGCCGTCACGGGTCGACACGAGGACGTAGTGGGCCCCGGGCTCACCGGCGAGGTTGACGTCCGTACGGGATGGGTAGGCCTCGGTCGCGGTGTGCGAGTGGTAGACGACGACGGGCTCCTCGTCGTTGTCGTCCATCTCCTGGTAGAGCCGCAGCAGGTCGGTCGAGTCGAACTCGTAGAACGTGGGCGACATCGCCGCGTTGACCATCGGCGCGAAGCGCGTCGGCAGATCGGATCCGACGGCCCCCGCGACCACGCCGCAGGCCTCGTCGGGATGGTCCCGACGGGCGTGCGCGATGATCGCGTCGTAGGTCGCCTGGTCGATGGTCAGCATGCCTCACAGGGTACGCGGTCCCGAATGGCGGACGCCCGGCATCCACCATGCGGGAAGCCGAGCGTGTGGGACAGTGCACGTCAGGGTGTCGCAGGGCCACCGAGCGGCCAGGTCCGTACGACCCGTCGTCGCCGTGCATCGCCGTCCGGGCGCATCGCGACCAGCGAGACGTCCTCGAGCCGTACGGGCGCGCCGATCTCCACACCGCGCCCGCGCTGCTCGGACACGTGGGGTCGGAACCGGTCGCCGACGTGCCGCATCGCCCGGACGTCGACGCCGACATCGTCGAGCGCGGCGAGCATCGCGCGGTGCAGGGCGTCGATCTCGTCCACGCGGGCCAGCTCGGCGACGCGGACCTCGCGGCGCCGTCCGAACCAGGTGTCGGCGACAGCGCGGGTATCGATCGGCGGGCGGCCGGCGAGCACACCGCTCAGCGCTCCGACGACGTCGTCCTCGGCGGCGTCGAAGGGCGGGACCCACGTGACGTGCAACGGCCAGGCGTCGCGGCCGAACTCCTCCGGCGCAGGTTCAGACTCGACAAACGTGACCACGCACCAGCGCGTACGGTCACCGGCCACGTCGTCAGTCCAGCGCGCTGACAAGCGACTCCTGCACGAAGCCCAGCCAGTCGTAGATGTCGACGACGACGGACACCGCCTGGTCGTCGCTCTCGGCAGCGGCCTCGGCGTCCTCCTCGGACTCGATCCCGAGCCTGACGGCGAGCGCCAGCCGGATGTCGGTCAGCGCCCGCATCCACGACTGCGCAGCACGGTCGCCGAGCTCGACCTCGACCGGGTCCTCGGAGCTCTCGGGGTCCTCGAGATCGAAGCCACCCGCGACCAGCGAGGCCACCACAGCCTGCGCGTTCTCGACCTTCACGGTGGACAGGCCCCGCTCGGTGAAGCGACGGAAGTCACCGGCCGCCTCGTCGTCGTCGCGGTAGGCGTCGGGCAGCAGGCGGCGCAGCACCGGGTCCTCCGGCGGCAACGACGAGCCGGTCGTGCCGAGCTGGCCGAACAGCGGGTCGATCGACGACTCCTCAGGCCCGTTGCGGTCGCGCAGCAGCTCGATGATCTGACCGAGCAGGTTGATGAGGAGCGCCGCCTCGGCCGGCTCGAACTCTGCCCGGATCCGGCCGCGCTTGCGCCGCTCGAACGCCTTCACGCGTCCTCCCGCTGGAGGGTCGCCCACAGGCCGTACTCGTGCATCGCCTGCACGTGCCGCTCCATCTCTTCGCGCGGGCCGGACGAGACCACGGCCCTGCCGTCGTTGTGCACCTTCATCATCAGCTCGTGCGCCTTGGCGTCGGAGTAGCCGAAGTAGTTCTTGAACACGTAGGCCACGTACGACATCAGGTTGACCGGGTCGTTCCAGACGATGGTGACCCACGGTCGGTCGAGCTCGGTGACCTCGTCGGTCTCCGGCTCGTCGAGCTCGATCGGCGCTGGCGTGCTCACCTGCACCATTGTGGCGCACGTGCAAACCCCGATCGCCTGGCCCTGCTGCCCTGCTGTGATGCGGCACATGAGAAGAGCCCTCGCGGCCACCGCCGCTGCCGCCCTGGTCGCTGGCGCCCTCGCAGTCATCCCCTCGCCCGCCACGGCCGGCGACCCGGCCGTACGGCCGGCCGCCACGATCGCCCCGGCCCCCGACCGGGTCATCTCAGGGCCGTTGACGGGCCTGCAACGTCCGGTCGGCCTCGCGATCGGTCCGGACGGACGGATCTTCGTCAGCAACTTCCTCAGCGGGTCGACGCTGGGGTCAGTACGGGTCTTCGCCGCCGACGCCGCGGGCGACACCGCCCCCGGCGCGGTCCTCGACTCGACGTCTCCCGGGATGAGCTTCCTGACGAAGCCCGCCGGCATCGTCGTCGGGACGGACGGCCGACTCCACATGGCGGCGTACAACGACAACGCGATCCGGACGTACGCCGTCCCGGCAAGCGGGAACGGGTTCGTCATGCAGTCGGCGATCGGCGCGGCGACGCTGATCTCCGCACCGAACGACCTCGCGACGACGTCGCCGACCGGCTTGTGGGTGACCAGCGGAGGCACTGACGAAGTCGTCCGCCTGGAGGTCGGCTCCACCACCCGGCTGCGGACGCTCAGCACCTCGGCTCCCCTCGGCGTGGCGGTGCACGGCACGTCGCTCTATGTCAGCGGTGGCAACCCGGCTGCTCCGTACGTCAAGGTCTTCACCGCGGGTGCGAGCGGCCCCGCGACGCCGTCGCGGACGATCTCGGGACCAGCGACCGGCCTCGAGGAGGTGGGCGGCGTGGCCGTCGACCGGTACGGCCGGATCTACGTCGCCAACGGAACGGACGACTCCGTCCGGGTCTTCGCCCCTGGAGCGAACGGCAACGCCGCGCCCGTCTTCGTCATCAGCGGTGCCGCGACGCAGATCGACTACCCGTCGGACCTTGCATTCGACGCTGCGGGGCGCCTGTGGGTTGCCAACGACACCGCGACGGGCAAGGTCCTCCGTCTCCCGGCCCTCGCTGCCCCGCCAGTCCCGCGTCCACCTGCACCGCCGCCCCGTACGACCGCGCCGTCGAAGCCGCGCGCGCTGAAGGTCACCGGCAAGACGACCGCGAAGAAGCGCACCGTCCGCTGGAAGGCACCCGCGCGCAGCGGCGGGACGCGCGTCCTGCGCTACCGCGTGGTGATCAAGAAGGGCAAGAAGGCCCTTCTTGCCCGTACCGTCTCCGCCTCCACGCGGAGGCTGATCGTCAAGCGCAGCAAGCTCCGTACGGGCAGGCTCACGGTCCACGTCCGGGCGGTCAATGCCAAGGGCGCCGGCCCGTACGCGACCACGCGCTTCCGCGTGCGCCGCTAGGAGCCGCACTACGCTGACGCCGTGACCTCCACCGCCTTGCTCACGGACCACTACGAGCTGACGATGCTCCAGGCAGCGCTCGCCGACGGCACCGCTGAGCGGCGCTCGGTGTTCGAGCTGTTCGCACGCCGGCTGCCCGACGGGCGGCGCTACGGCGTGGTCGCAGGGATCGGACGGATCCTCGACGCGATCGAGGCGTTCCGGTTCACCGACGACGACCTCGCGTTCCTCCGCGAGACGTCCGTCGTGGACGAGCCGACACTCGCGTGGCTGGCCGACTACCGGTTCAGCGGCGACGTGTGGGGGTACGCCGAAGGCGAGACCTACTTCCCGCAGTCCCCCGTCCTCGTCGTCGAGGGCACCTTCGGCGAAGCCGTGGTTCTCGAGACGGTGCTGCTCTCGATCCTCAATCACGACTCGGCGATCGCCTCGGCGGCGGCGCGCATGATCGTGGCCGCCGGCGACCGCCCGTGCATCGAGATGGGCTCGCGGCGCACCCACGAGAGTGCCGCGATCGCCTCGGCCCGCGCCGCGTACGTCGGCGGATTCTCGACGACGTCCAACCTTGCGGCCGGGCGCCGTTATGCGATCCCGACCACGGGGACGTCGGCGCACTCGTTCACGCTGCTGCACGACACCGAGCGCGACGCCTTCACCTCCCAGGTCGAGTCGCTGGGCGTCGGCACGACGCTGCTGGTGGACACGTACGACGTCGCGGAGGCGGTACGCCTCGGCATCGAGGTCGCGGGCACCGACCTGGGCGCCGTACGCCTCGACTCCGGCGACCTGCCGCTGCTGGCCAAGCAGGTCCGGCGCCAGCTCGACGACCTCGGCGCGACGGCGACGAAGATCGTCGTGACCAGCGACCTCGACGAGTACGCGATCGCCGGACTCGCCGCGGCGCCGGTCGACGGGTACGGGGTCGGCACATCGTTGGTCACCGGCTCCGGACACCCCACGTGCGGCTTCGTCTACAAGCTCGTCGCGCGGGCCGACGGTCTCGGCGCGGACGCGACCATGGTGTCGGTCGCGAAGGCCAGCAAGGACAAGATCTCGATCGGCGGCCGCAAGTACGTCCTGCGTCGACTCGACGACCGCGGCACAGCGACGGCGGAGGTCATCGGCATCGGCGAGGCCCCCGAGGGCGACCACAACGACCGCCCGCTGCTGGTGCCGCTCGTCCGTGACGGCGAGCGGGTCCACGACGAGCCGCTCGACGTGGCCCGTGACCGGCTCCGCGCCTCGCTGGCCGAGCTACCCTTGCAGGCGCGGCAGCTGTCGCGGGGGGAGCCTGCGATCCCGACTGTCTTCGAGGGCACGGCGAGCGAGGGAGCACGATGAGCAAGGCACTGGTCGTGGTGGACGTGCAAAAGGACTTCTGCGAGGGCGGCTCGCTCGCCGTCGCCGGGGGCGCCGACGTCGCCGAGCGGATCGCGAAGCTCGTCGCCGACGGCGGGTACGACATCGTCGTCGCGACCAAGGACCACCACATCGATCCCGGGACGCACTTCAGCGAGGCTCCCGACTTCGTCGACTCGTGGCCGCCGCACTGCGTCGTCGGCACGGAGGGCAACCAGCTCCACGAGCCGCTCCGCGAGGACATGTTCGCGGCGGTCTTCGAAAAGGGGCAGTTCGACGCGGCCTACTCCGGTTTCGAGGGCACGGCCACCGGGTCCGAGGACGCTCTCGACGCGTGGCTGCGCGACCGCGGCGTGGACGCGGTCGACGTCGTCGGGATCGCGACCGACTACTGCGTACGGGCGACCGCCCTCGACGCGGCAGCGAACGGCTTCGCGACGACTGTGCTCATGGATCTCACGGCTCCGGTGTCCGAGGCCAACCTCGCCAAGACCCGCGCCGACCTCGACGCGGCGGGCGTCATCCTCGCCTGACCGCTCCGCGCTCAGTCGTACGAGATCGTCCGCACGACCTGCGCCGGGGCACCCGCGGCGACCGAGAACGCCGGCACGTCCCGCGTGACGACGGAGTTCGCGCCGATCACGCACCGCTCGCCGATCGTCACACCGCTCGTCACGACGACGTTGGCGCCGAGCCAGCAGTTGTCGCCGATCACCGTCGGCCCCTTCGACGTGAAGCCCTGCCACGGCACGGGCACCCCGGGATCGTCGAACCGG
Organism: Mumia sp. ZJ430; assembly: GCF_011751845.1. Taxonomy (NCBI): domain Bacteria; kingdom Bacillati; phylum Actinomycetota; class Actinomycetes; order Propionibacteriales; family Nocardioidaceae; genus Mumia; species Mumia sp. ZJ430. Next base: position 1,129,871 of record NZ_JAAHFK010000002.1, read on the forward strand.
TGCGCCGAGTCCGTGATCAGGCACCCGTTCGCGATCATGCAGTGCGCCCCGATCTCGACACGCTGCGACGCCGCGACCATGACTCCGAGATTGAGGAACGTCCCCTCGCCGATCACGATCCGCGCGTCCGGGCCCCCGGTGATCCAGACGCCCGGCTCGAGGAACACCTGCGGCCCGACCTCGAGGCGCCCGTCGCGCAGCATCTCGAGCGCCTCGCCGTACACGACTCCTCGGGCGTACGCACGCCTGCGCGCCAGCTCCACCGTGAGCCGCGCGCGGTTCAGCGGGCGCGTCGCCCGGCCGTACCAGCGCTGCTTGCGCCACCACTCGAGGGCGAGCTCGTACGTGCTGAGCTCACTCGACATGCGTGCCGAGATCCTCGATCCGGTAGCCGCCGGGCAGGTACGTCCGCACGACCCCGCGGTCCTCGGGACGCGACGGCTTCGACCGTGGCGGCGCGAGCCGCAGCAACCGGCCACGCAGCTTGAGCGCGCCCCTCGAGAGCGCGACCACCGCGCGAGGCGGCGTCGCATAACCGAAGGCCTCACGCACGTGGTCGTCCATGATCGCCCGCGAGAAGACCTCGACCCCGCGACGCAGCACCTTGGGGTAGTACGAGCACAGCAGGTCGAGCGTCGCGTCGGCGACCTCGCGTGAGCGCGCGTCGAACGCGAAGTTCTTGCGCTCGTAGTCGTCGAGCAGCGTCTCGAACTCCTCGTACGAGGCCGGGATGTCCTTGATGCCCATCAGCTCGCCCATCCGCGTGTACGAACGTGTCGAGGCCTCGACCTCGGCGCGGCTGAGCTCGCGCCACCCGTAGTCGGCGATCCATCGCACCGGCGTGACGACGAACGTCGCCAGCACGTAGCGCATGTCGTCGTTGCTGATGTCGTACGACCCGTGCATCTTGTTCATGCGGCGGACGGCGCCGCGGCCGCCCGGCGACTCGAGCCCGTGCTCGATCACCGCGTCGAGCACGAGCACGGTGTCGTCGTGCCGCTTCTGGGTGCGTGCGGTGAACTCGTGGGTCTCGTGCAGCAGCACCCCGATCGACGGCACCGCGAACGTCCGGAACAGCGCGAAGCTCAACGCCTGCTGGATGTCCCACGGGAACTCGTACCGGGCGTTGATGACCGAGATCCGCTCGAAGTCGTCGACGGGGTCGAGGGTGGCGATGACGCGAGGCCAGGCGTCACGGCGGAAGCGGTCGCGACCTCGGGGCGGAGACGGATCAGTGCGCGCCATAGCCAGACGCTACTGGCTGCGGGCGCCGATGTCTGCACTAGATTCAAGGGGTGAGTGCTCCGTTCCTGGTCGATCTCGCCTCCGACGCCGCCTCGCTCGTCGAGGGTGCGCCGCCCTTGACCGACGTCATCGCTGCGCACGTCGCACGTCGTACGGCCGCGGGTGACGTCGTCGACGTCCTCGGCCCTCTCGTGGTCTCGGACACCGCGCTCCCGTCGGTCCAAGGGGTGGTCGACTCCCTCGGCACCGACCCGCTGGACGTGGTCGTCACGGTCACCGGCGGCGCCGGTGCGATCGAGCCTGCCGTCCGTTGGGCGGTGCGGCAGCCGGGGATCCGGCTGCGGGGCCTGGTCGCCGCGGTCCGCGACCTCGACGACCTCACGCGCGGCGCACACCGGGTGGCGGCGATGGTGTCCCAGCTTGACGCCGAGGGGCTTCTCGACGAGGTCCGGGTCGATGTGAGCCTGCCGCTCTACGCGCGTACGGAAGGCTCGTCACGCTGGCAGCACGCGCTCGACACGCTCGCCATGGAGGACCTCCACCTGCTCCTGCGCACCGGCGGCGCCGACGCGGACGACACACCCTCTCCCGAGACCCTCGCCGGCGCGATCGGCGACGCGCTCGACCGCGAGGTGGCCTTCTCGTGCGCAGGTGATCTCGCGCATGCGGTCGCGTGGCGCGAGCCCGACACCAGCCGCGTACGCCACGGGGTGCTGAACATCCTTCTCGCGACGCGCGCCAGCCTCGACGGCGCGAACGCCACCGACATCGCGGAGCGCCTGACGATCGCCGACCCCGAGCGCGTCGTGGCTGACCTCGGGATCATCGGCGAGGCCGGCCTGCAGTCCGCCCGACGATGGTTCGCCGGGGTCGCGTCCGACGACGTGGACGCGACGCTCGCCGACCTGCGCACCCTCGCGCTGCTCCCCTAGCTCGCGCCTCGGGTCGCACGGCGCCGCACCGTGCGCAGCATCCGCGTCGTGGCGACGACGTGGAAGCGCGTGCCGATGACGAGCAGCCGGTACGCCGCACCGTGCGGCCCCGGGAACGCCGCGTACGACCGGGCGCTCAGCCGCGTCGCTCCCCCGGCCGCGTCCTCGAGCGCGAAGACCAGGCGATAGCGGGAGAAGTGGTGACGGCCCGTGAGGGCGAGCCGCTCGCCGGGGATGCGCTCGTCGACGTCGAACCCGCCCGGCGGATCGGTCCCGAGGATCCGCGAGATCAGCGGGCTCGCAGCCTCGGCGAGATCGTGGGTCGCGTACTGCTCCAGCGCCGCCCACACGACGCTGCGCGGGGCGGCGACGACGCGGGCGTGCTCGTCGATGTACGGCAGGGACCCGGTCATGGTGCTCCTAGGCCTAGCCGCCCGTGGCCGCACGGACGAACGCGACGATCTCGTCCCGTGCCCGCGTGGCTGACGGCGACGCTCCTGGCAGGCTCACGAACCCGTGGACGGTGTCGGCGTAGTCGGTCAGCGTCACCGTGCCGCCCTTGCCCTCCAGCGCCTCGGCATAGGCGACCCCGTTGTCGCGCAGCGGGTCGTGCCCCGCGATCTGGATCAGCGCCGGCACCCGCGCCCCTGCGAGGGACCCGTGCAGCGGCGCCGCCGTCGGCGCGTACGGGTCGGCGCCGTCGAGGTAGAGCCGGACGAACGCCCGCATCCCCCGCGACGTGAGCACCGGCGCGTCGGCGAACTCGACCTCCGAGGGCAGGACGGCCTCCATCTCGACCGCCGGGTAGACGAGCACCTGTGCGACGGGGCGCGGCCCGCCCTCCTCGACCGCGATGGCGGCGACGACGGCCGCGAGGTTGCCGCCCGCGCTGTCCCCGGCGACGATCAGTGCCGCAGGGTCTCCGCCGAGCTCACCGGCGTGCTCGGCGACCCACTGGAGCGCTGCCCAGGCGTCGAGCACCGCGGCCGGGTAGGGGTGCTCGGGTGCGAGCCGGTACGCGACGGAGACCACGAGGCACGGCGTCATCACGGCCAGGTGGGTCGCGAGCCACTCGTCCTGCTCCGGATCTCCGAGCACCCAGCCGCCACCGTGAAAGAGGACGACGACCGGCAGCGGCTCCGGGCCGGGGCTCGGCGGCTGGTAGACGCGCAGCCGCAGCGTCACCGGTTCGGTCTCGGGCGCGACTCCGGGGATCGTCACCGGAGCCATCTCGACGAGCCGGTCGGCGATCTGGGCGTCCGGGTGCGGCGCGCCGGCGACCAGCCGGCCGACCGGGCTCGCCAGCAGCTTTGCGCGCCTGGTCCGGCGGGCCGGGATCTCCTCGCGCGAGGCTTGGTCGATCGGCGTGTTGACGAGCCGCTCGATCGCGGCGAACACGCGCGTACGCAGGGGCAGGGGCGCAGCCATGGCGGTCAGACTAGAGGACCTTGCCCGGATTGAGGAGGCCCTGCGGATCGAGCGCGTCCTTGACCGCGCGCTGCACTGCCATCCCCACCGGGCCGAGCTCGCGCGCGAGCAGCTCGCGCTTGAGGACGCCCACGCCGTGCTCGCCGGTGATGGTCCCGCCGAGCGCGAGACCGAGCACCATGATGTCGTCGAAGGCGGAGCGCGCACGCGCGGCCTCGTCCGGATCGTCGGCATCGAAGATCACGCACGGGTGGAAGTTGCCGTCTCCCGCGTGGCCGACCACACCGACCACCACCTCGCGCTTCGCGGCGATCTCCTCGACGCCGTCGACCAGGTCCGCGATCCGGTTGCGCGGCACGCAGACGTCGTCGACCATCGTCGTGCCCATCGCCTCGAACGCGGTGAGGACCTCGCGGCGCGCCGTGAGCAGCAGCGCCGCCTCCGCCTCGTCGGCGGCGAGCACCACGTCGTACGCCCCCGCGCCGCGCAGGTGGCCGGCGATCTCGGCGATCTCCTCCTCTCCCGCGAGCCCCGCCGCGTCGGACTGGGCGAGGACGAGCGCGCCGACCTCCTCCTCGAAGCCGAGGTGGAACGCGTCGTTCACGGCGTGCAGGCTGGTCCCGTCCATCAGCTCGAGCAGGTTGGGGATCACTGCCGAGCGGGTGATCGCGGCGATCCCCTCGGCGGCGTCGTGGACCGAGCCGAACGTCGCCGCGAGGGTCCGTGGACGGTGCGCGGCGGGCCGCAGCCGCAGCGTCGCCTCGGTGATGATGCCGAGCGTGCCCTCCGACCCGACGAAGAGCCGCGTCAGGTCGTACCCGGCGACGCCCTTGACCGTACGGCGTCCGGTCCGCAGCACCTCGCCCGACGCGAGGACGACCTCGAGCGCGAGGACGTAGTCCGTGGTCACGCCGTACTTCACGCAGCACAGGCCGCCCGAGTTGGTCGCGAGGTTGCCGCCGATCGTGCAGAACTCCCACGAGCTGGGGTCCGGCGGATAGAACAGCCCCTGCTCCGCGACGGCGCGCGACAGGTCAGCGTTGAAGACACCGGGCTGCGTGACCACGAGGCGCTCGTCGGCATCGATCTCGAGGACCCTGTCCATCCGCTCGAGTGCGATCACGAGGCCCCCGTCGACGGCGTTGGCCGCACCGGACAGCCCGCTGCGCGCCCCCTGCGCGACGACCGGGACTCCGTGCGCCGCTGCGACTCGCACCGCCTCGGCGACGTCGGCGGTCTCGCGGGCCAGCACGACCGCGCACGGCGTGCCGGCGTCGCAGAACATCGCCCGGTCGGTGCGGTACGAGGCGAGCCGGTCCGGGTCCGTCACGACGACCTCACCGAGCGCGTCGACCAGTGCCTGCACGAACGCGTCGTTGGACATACCTCACCCTATGCTGACCGGGTGGCCCCGATCGACGACCTCGACGCCCAGATCGTCCGCCTGTTCCTCGACGAGCCCAAGATCGGCGTGCTCGAGGCCTCGCGGCGACTCGGCGTCGCCCGTGCGACCGTCCAGTCGCGGCTCGACCGTCTTGCCGAGCGCGGTGTGATCGCCTCCTGGTCGCCGACCGTGTCGCCCGCCGCGCTGGGGTTCCCGGTGACCGCGTTCCTCACGCTGGAGGTCGTGCAGAGTGCCGGACGACCACCTGCCGCCGACCACCTCGCATCGATCCCCGAGGTCCTCGAGGCGTGCACGATCACCGGCGCCGGCGACCTGTGGTGCCGCGTCGTCGCGCGCTCCAACGCCGATCTCCAGCGTGTCCTGGACGCGGTCGTCTCGGAGCCGTCGATCGTCCGCGTCGCGACCGTCATCGCGCTCCAGACGGAGCTGGCGCCGCGGGTCGCTCCGCTGCTCGACGCCACGGCGGCCCTCGACACCGCGGTGCCACCCACGTCATAGTGTGCGCGTGGCAACCCCAGACGGACTCGCAGGCCGACGTGTGCTCGTGACCGGTGCCGCACGCGGCATCGGAGCGGCGCTGGGTGTACGCCTCGCCGAGCGCGGCGCGCAGGTGGCCCTTCTCGGCCTCGAGCCGGACGCGCTCGCCACGACCGCCGCACGCGCGGGCGACGCTCCCTGGTTCGCGTGCGACGTCACCGACCGGGCGGCGCTCGAGGAGTCGGTCACCGCCGCGGTCGCGGCGCTCGGCGGCCTGGATGTCGTCGTCGCCAACGCCGGCATCGCCGCGCAGCTGCCCCTCGTCGGCGGCGACCCGTACGTCTGGGACCGGACCCTCGCGGTGAACCTCACGGGCGTGTACGACACCGTGCGCTTCGCCGGGCCGCACGTGAGCCACGACCGCGGGTACGCCCTGCTCGTCTCGTCCCTCGCCGCGGCCGTGCACCTCCCGCTGATGGGCGCGTACTCCGCGTCGAAGGCCGGGGTGGAGGCGCTCGGTGACGCGCTGCGGATCGAGCTCGCACCGAGCGGTGCCCGCGTGGGGGTCGCCTACTTCGGCGAGCTCGACACCGACATGACCAGCCGCGGGTTCGGCACCGAGGCGGCGACCAGGCTCGTCCGCGGCACCCCGCTCGGCCGGGTCGCTCCGCTCGACCACGCGATCGATGCCCTCGAGCGCGGGATCGCCCGACGCTCCCGCGTCGTCATGTCGCCGCGCTTCGTCCGCGCGGCACTGCCCGCCCGCTCGGCCGTCCAGCGGGCGATCGAGCGCACCCTGCGTCGTTCGCGCGTACGCCATGCGCTCGACATCGCGCGTCACGAGGATGCCTCGCTGACCACACCTCAACCCGGGCGGTCTGCCGTACGGCGCGAGCCCGAGGACGTCGTATGACGTCTCCTCCTCGCGTCTCACCCGGGGGTCGGCGCGACCTCGGTCTGCTGAATGCCACGCTCGCCCGAGTCGCCTCGCGCGTCGTCGGGGTCCGCGATGTCCACCTGTTCTCCGTGCTGGGTCGCACGCGCGGCCTCTTCCGAGGCTGGCTGCACTACTCGGGACGGCTCATGCCGTTCGGGACGCTCCCGCGCCGTCAGGCCGAGCTGGTGATCCTCCGGGTCGCCGCGCTACGGGAGTCGGCGTACGAGCTGGACCACCACAGGCGTCTCGGCGCGCGCGCAGGCCTGCGTGCCGAGGAGATCGCGGCGGCCACCGATCCCGATGGCCGGTGGCCGTGGGCGGAGGACGACCGGGTACTCCTCGACACCGCCGACGCGCTCGTCCGCACGCGCGACGTCGACGACGTGACGTGGGAGGCGCTGGCCGCCCGGTTCTCGCCGCGCGCGCTGGTCGAGATCGTCCTGCTGGTGTGCCAGTACGACGGCCTTGCGACGACCCTGCACACCCTGCGCGTCCCGCTCGATGTGAGCGCAGGCCGGGCCGGAGCTCAGAGTGCCGGACGCTTGCCGCTGTAGAGCCAGGCGTCGAACAACGTGTCGAGCTGCTGACCGCTGACCTTCTCGGCGAGTGCGACGAACTGGGCGGTCGTGCCGTGACCGTCCTTGCGCTCGCTCACCCACCGCCGCAGCAGCGAGAAGAACGCGGCGTCGCCGATCTCGCCACGCAACGCGTGGGCGGTCATCGCGCCGCGCACGTAGACCTCGTAGTCGAAGATGTGGTTGCGGCCGGGCTTGCCGATCGGGAGCCGCCAGAACCATGCGCCCTTGACCGAGTACCAGGAGTCGAAGACCGTCTCGACGTCGTCGAGCCCGCGCGACTCGTCCCACATCCACTCCATGTAGGTGGCGAGCCCCTCGTTGAGCCAGATGTCGCGCCACCGACGCAGGGAGACGGAGTTGCCGAACCACTGGTGGGCGATCTCGTGGGCGACGACCGACGTGTTGCGCCGCGCGTCGAGGCTCGAAGCACGGCGGAAGAAGGTGGAGTCGTAGACCGGACGCGCCTGCGTCTCGAGCGCGAACTCGAGCGGTGCCGAGGTGACGACACCGCCGAGGTCGGCGTACGGGTACGGGCCGAGGTGGCGGCTGAGGAACGCGGTCACCTGCGGCGTCGCGCGCAGCGAGCGGATGGCGCGTCGCCGCAGCGCCGGGCTCATCGCCTTGTCGTACGCATAGAGGTAGCGGACGCCGTTGACCTTGCCACGGTCGATGCGGAAGCGTCCCCACGCCGCGAACGCGAGGTAGGTCGCCATCGGCTTGCGCATGACCCAGCGCCACTGGTTGCCACCGGCAACCGCGCGGTGGCTGGCGAGGCGTCCGACGCTCAGCGCCTGCTGGCCGCGAGGCGCGCGCAGCCGGATGTCGAACGTCGCCTTGTCGCTCGGGTGGTCGTTGCTCGCGAACCACCACGGCGCGACCTGGGGCTGGCCGACGGCAACGGCGCCGCTCTTGGTCGTCAGGAAGGGGGTGACCCCCTTCTCGCGCACCGACGCCGGCCGCCCTGCGTAGCGCACCGTCACGACGAACCGCGCGCCCTTGCGGATCGCGCGAGCGGGCGTGACGACGAGCTCGCGACCGCGCTGGGTCAGTCGTGCCTTCCGTCCATCGACGCGCACCGACGAGGCATCGAGAAGCAGGTCGAGGTTGAAGCGGGTCAGCCGCTTGAAAGCGACCGCGCGGATCCGGGTCGTCCCCTTCAGCCGTGCGCGAGGCGCGTCGTACGCCGCGTTGATCCGGTAGTGGCGGACGTCGTAGCCACCGTTGCCGTGACGCGGGAAGTAGGGGTCGCCGGCGCCCGGTCCACCGACGGTGCTGTCAGCAGCCGAGGCCGTCGGGGCAACGGCGACCGTGGCCGCGACGAGGACGGCCGTCACCATGGCGAGGAAGGGGCGCATGCCCGGAACATTACGGCGTCACGCCGACGGCTTGCTCGCCCACTCACGAATCTTGTCGATGCGCGCACGGAGGTCGTCCGCCGACGCGCTCGCGGCCGGCGGACCGCCGCACGCCTCGCGGAGGCGGTTGTGGGTGACGCCGTGCGGCGCTCCGGTCCGGTGGTGCCACGCGCCGACCAGCCCGTTGAGCTCGCGACGCAGCATCGCCCGCAGCTCGTGCGCCGTCGGCTCGTGCAGCTTCGGCCCCGGGGGCGGCGCAGGTGCCTGCTCGTCGGCCGCTGAGGCTGCGGCCGCCGCGGCCGACGCACCGGCCGCGCGCTCGGCCCCTCGCGAGCGCGCGTGGTGCAGCAGCTCGCGGACCTGATCGGGCTCGAGCAGCCCCGGGATGCCGAGGAAGTCCATCTCCTCCTCGGAGCCGACGGCGACCTCGCCCTCGTGGCCGAACTCACCGCCGTCGTACAGCACACGGTCGAACGACGCCTCGCTGTCGAGCGCCTCGAACGAGAACTCCTCGAGACCGCCCTCGGACTCGGTCGCCTGCGCGGCCGCGATCAGCGCGTCGTCGAGCGCATAGGGGTCGTCGGGGTCAGCGTCCGGGCGACCGAGCACGTGGTCGCGCTCGATCTCCAGCTCGGCGGCCAGACCGAGCACGCGCGGCACGCTGGGCACGAACACGGTCGCCGTCTCGCCGCGCCGCCGGGCCCGGACGAAGCGGCCGACGGCCTGGGCGAAGAACAGGGGCGTCGAGGTGATGGTCGCGTACACGCCGACCGCGAGCCGGGGCACGTCGACGCCCTCGCTGACCATCCGGACCGCGACCATCCACCGGTCGTCGGAGTCGGCGAACGCACTGATCCGCGCGCTGGCCTCCTTCTCGTCGGAGAGCACGACCGAGGGCCCCGTGCCGGTGATCTCCCGCAGGATCTTGGCGTAGGCACGGGCGGAGTTCTGGTCGCTCGCGATCACGAGCCCGCCAGCGTCGGGGACGTGGCGCCGCACCTCGGACAGCCGCTTGTCGGCGGCGGCGAGGACGGACGGGATCCACGAGCCCTTGGGATCGAGCGCCGTACGGAGCGCCTGCGCGGTGAGGTCCTTGGTCATCGGCTCACCCAGGCGGGCGGCCACCTCGTCGCCGGCGCGCGTGCGCCACCGCAGGTCGCCGGAGTAGGCCATGAACAGCACCGGACGGACGACCCCGTCGGCGAGCGCCTCCGAGTAGCCGTACGAGTAGTCGGCGACGCTGCGGCCGATGCCGTCGGAGCCCGGGGCGTACGTGACGAAAGGGATCGGGTTGGTGTCGGACCGGAACGGCGTGCCGGTCAGGGCAAGACGACGCGTCGCCGGCTCGAACGCCTCGCGGACCGCGTCGCCCCACGACAGCGCGTCACCGGCGTGGTGCACCTCGTCGAGGATGACGAGGGTGCGGAAGCGTTCGGTGCGCAGCCGGTAGGCCGTCGGGTTCGTCGCGACTCCGGCGTAGGTGAGCGCGAAGCCGCGGTAGTCCGACGCCATGGCACCGCTGCGTCCGTTGAACGACGGGTCGAGTGGGATGCCCGCCCTTTCGCCCGCCTCGGACCACTGGGTCTTGAGGTGGTCGGTCGGCGCCACGACGACGACGCGTTCGACGACGCGTGCCTCGAGCAGCTTCGCGGCCACCGTCAGCGCGAAAGTGGTCTTGCCCGCCCCAGGGGTCGCGACCGCGAGGAAGTCTCGCGGGTTGCGCTCGCCATAGAGCGTGAGTGCGTCAGCCTGCCACGCGCGCAGCTTGGGGGCGGTGCCCCATGCTGCACGATCGGGATAGGCCGGTGGGAGATGCGCGGCCCCGGACATCAGCGGCGATACACCCGCCAGAGCTTGCGCATCCGGTCGATCTGACCGGGCGTGAAGTGGTGCATGCACCGGTCGTACGAGTAGTCCATGAAGTTGTGGATCGGGTCCAGTCCCGGTGACGGGCAGGTGTCGCGGCCCTTGGGGCACTCGAAGCTCGGGACCCGCTCGGCGGGTGTGTCAGCGACTCGGTCGTTCTTCTTGCCGCAGCCGCCGTGGAACGTGTGGTAGAGCCCGAGCCAGTGGCCGGTCTCGTGGACGGCCGTGTCGCCCTTGTTGTAGCCGCGGAACCGTCCGCCCGGCATCGAGTCCTTGTGGATGACCACACCGTCCGTCGCGAGCTTCTTCTTGGCGCGCTGCGGGAACGTCGCGTAGCCCAGGAGCTGGAGACCCCCACGCTCGGTCGGCGCACCGATGTAGAGGTTGAGGTCGCGCTTCTTGCCGCGGTGGAGCTCCTTGCGCATCTTGCGCGACGCCTTGGAGCCGAGTGACGCGTAGTACCACGACTTGTTGACGGCGGTGTCGACCTTCTTGACCGAGAACCGGAACCGGGCGCTGCGGGCCTGGCTCCACTGCTTGCCGGCGTAGGCGCGGTTCATCACCTTGATCTGCCGCCGGATCTTGGCGCGGCTGACGGCCTTGGCCTTGGTCGAGGGCTTGATCACGTGGACGTACACGCGCACCTTGATGCGGTGGGGCGCGTCGCCCCGGGCCTCGGGGCTCGTGCGGGCCGAAGGGTCCGCAGCGAGACGGCGCTCGAGGTCCCGCTCGTACGCCGCGGCCGTCGCATCTGACGGCTCAGGGCCGCGGACGACGCCGTCGAGCCCCTTGAGCGTGCGTGCGGACAATGCCTCGGCGTCGCCAGGGTCGCAGGCGTCGTGAGAGGTGTGTCCGTCGCCCTCTGCGGGGTCAATGCCCTCTGCGGCGGCCGCGGGTGTCGTGACCGCTCCCGACAGGACCGAGCCGCTCAGCAGCAGGCTGCTGCTGGCCACGAGGACGGTCAACAGCAGCGGCAGCGCGCGACGTCGGCCGCGCTCAGTCATCGCCACCGGCGTCGTCAGCGTTAAGCGACGCCCAGATCTCCTTGCACTCCGGGCACACGGGGAAGCGCTGCGGGTCACGACTGGGCACCCAGACCTTGCCGCAGAGCGCCACGACAGGCGTGCCCTCGATCATCGCCTCGGTGAGCTTGTCCTTGGGGACGTAGTGCGAGAAGCGCTCGTGGTCACCGTCGTCGAGACGCGGTTGCGTACGGACGTCCTCGGACGTCTGGGCTCCGGGGCTGAAGGTGGTGGACACCTCCGCAGTCTATGTCAGGCAGGTCGTCCGCCCCAGTCCGTCGACACGCGGGTGTGGACGGCTCAGTTCATGTGGGGATCGTCGGGGAAGGTCGAGAGCATCGCGAGATCGCCGCCCTGGCGGCGCAGCACGTCGCGCCACAGGGCCTCCGGATTCGGCGAGAGGAGATCTTCGGCAAAGCCGTCGACGACGACCCACGAGCCCTCTTCGATCTCCTCCTCGAGCTGACCCGGACTCCAGCCGGCATACCCCGCGAAGACGCGCACACCGCGCAGTCCGACGTGCGTGCCGGCCGCGGGGATGTCGAGGTCGACGAGCCCGACGCGGTCGTACATCTCGCGCCACCCGTCCGGCGTCTCGACACCTGCCGAGGCCATCACGCCGATGGCCAGGGCCGAGTCCGACGACACCGGCCCGCCCGAAAAGACGGCCGACGGGCTCGCGACGAGGCTCGACCACTCCGGCAGGACGTCGGAGACCGACGCGTCGAGCGGTTGGTTGAGGATCACGCCCAGCGCGCCGCCCCCATCGTGGTCGAGGACGGCCACGACCGTACGGAAGAACGGCCCGGCGCCGAGCAGCGGCGTCGCGACGAGAAGACGGCCCCGGTACGAGCGGTGACGTGGCGACAAGTCGTCAGGCGTCTCGGCCGGCTCTTGCTCGGTCATCGGGGCCTCCTCACGCCGTCCGTCGCTCGCCTCTCAGCGTACGCCGTGCCACACCGGAACGCGGGCGTCCAGGCCGTAGGATGACGGAACCGTTGACCCACTGCCCCGAGGACGAGATGGCCGACACCGAACACGAGGGCGAGCTCACCGTCGACGAGCTCGCTGCGCGCGTGGGGATGACCGTACGCAACGTCCGCGCCTATGCGAGCCGTGGACTCCTCGACCCTCCGCGACTGGAGGGACGGACGGGCTACTACCAGCGGTCGCACGTCAACCAGCTCAAGCTGGTCCGCACGCTCCTCGATCGCGGCTACACCCTGCAGGCCGTCGAGAAGGCGCTGCAGGACAAGCCGTCCGCGACCGCCGACTACGCGCTCGACCTGATCGGCGTCCTCGACTCCCCTCTCGCCCGCGAGCAGGAGCCGGAGATGATGTCGCGCAGCAGCCTGATCGCGCTCACCGGCGTCCCCCGCGGCACCGACCTCGTCGAGCGGATGGTCGACGCCGGGCTGGTCGCGGTCGTCGACGACGACACCCTCGAGGTCTATCGCCCCGACGTGGTCCGCGCCGGGGTGTCGGCGATCGCCATGGGCCTGTCGCCCGAGACCGTGCTCGAGCTGCTCCCCGCGCTCTCGTCGCCGCTGCGCACGGTGGCCGACGACCTCGTCGCCCGCGTCCGCCACGACATCTGGCAGCCGTTCGCGCAGCGCGGGATGCCCGAAGAGGAGTGGAACTCGGTCGTCACGTCGATCGCCAACCTCCTGCCCGTCGCGGCGCAGGCCGTGGTCGCGGTCTTCCGTGACGAGCTCGGTCACGCGATCGATGAGGCGCTCGGCGAGGAGCTCGCGGCGCTGGCGGAGCAGAAGCCCGCGAGCTGAGCCCCGCAGGCCTCGCTGCGAAGAGACGACGGCCCCACCCGACGCTGGAGGGAGGGACCGTCAGGTGGGGCCGACCTCTGGGGTCGATGCTAGGTCGCGAGGCGGGTCACAGCCCACCCTTGTGGCGTGTGATGTCGCTCGCTCAGCCGCGGACGGAGATGCCACCCGCACCCTGGGGCACGAGCTCGACGAACACCTTGCCGGGCTCGAGCACGACCGGCTTGCCGCCCGCGACCAGCCGGACCGGCGCGCCGGCGTTCTTCTTGCTCCAGCGGGCCTCGAGCATGGTGCCGCCGTGGAGAACGACGGCCTTGCCTTTGCCGGTGAACACCGTCTCGGGGACGGGGTTGCCAGCCGGGTCGCGGTAGCCCGCGTCGGCCTGGCGCGTGAACAGCACGAGCACCGTGTCCGGGGAGAAGTCCTTGCCCTTCTGGGCGTGCCCGTTGACGCGCGTGTAGCGACCATCCGCGTACTTCCAGCGGGTCGCCGAACCCCGCGAGAAGCGGACGTCGAACGAGGTCGCCTTCTTCTTCGCAGCAGTCGGTGTCGCGCCGAACGGGAGGTAGGGGGCGGGGATCGCCGCCTTGCTGGACGCGTGCTGGTCGGCGTAGGCGTCGAGGTCGAGCAGCCGGTCGTACGGGGCACTCTTGGCGGAGTCTCGCGTGAGTGTGAGGTTGCCGGTGTCCTCGCTGTGGAAGTCGACGCCGGCGGCCTTGATCTTGCGGACGGCGACACCGGCGCCGCCGGAGGCGATGAGATGCCCACCGGTCGGCTTCACGAGCGCGATGTCGGTCGTACGGGTCGACCGTACGTGCCCGACCTTGTCCGGAGTCTGGGAGTAGAAGAATGCCGCGAGACGGGTCAGCCCACCCTCGACGAGCTCCTCGACGACCATGTCGGCCTCGGACAGCCCGTACTGCGGAGCACCGGCGGCCGTGTTCTCGATCTTGACGAGGAACGCGGGGTGGTCGGGCAGTCCCTTGGGCGCCGCCTTCCCGGTGAACGGGTTGGCACGGATCAGCGTCGCGGCATCACGGCTCGCGTCAGGCGTGTCGGGCGTCGGCTCCGGCTCGGGATCAGGCGAGCTCGAGCACGCAGCGACGAGGGCGAGCGCAGCGAGGGCAGCGGTAGCGCGCGCGGTCGCGCGGAGGTAGTTGCTCACGGGCATGCTCTCCATGGTGGAGCAGGGCCGGTGCCAGGTGTGGCACCGGCCCTGCCGTGTCGGTCTCGAGGGTCGTACGTCAGGCGCGCAGACGGACCGTGCCGGCGGACCAGCCCTTGGTCCAGATCCGCTCGACCTTCACGCGGCTCCCGGAGTAGGGCGCGTGGAGGATGCGGCCCTTGCCCCAGTAGATGCCCACGTGGTACTTGCGGGATCCACCGAAGAAGACGAGATCGCCCTTGCGGATGTTCTTCTTCTTGATCTTGCGCACGTGGCGGTACTGCGAGTTCGCGGTACGGGGCAGCTTCACGCCGGCCCTGCGGAACGAGTACGACGTGAGACCCGAGCAGTCGAAAGCGCCCGGGCCACTGGCGCCGTAGCGGTACGGGTCGCCCTTCTGGCGGGCAGCGACGCGCGAGGCCTTGCTGATGCGGGCAGCACGGCGCTTCTTGGCGGCGACGCGCTTGGCCTTCTTGCGGGCCTGCTTGGCCTGCTTGGCGGTCGGGGTCTTGGCTGCGGTGGTCTTGGCGGCCGCCATCTTGGTCGACGAGGTCGACGCCTTGGCGGTGGCGGCCTGCGACTCGCCGGCGGTCGAGACCACCATGACGAATGCAGCGAGCAGTGCGATGGGCAGCGCGACGAGGCGATGCATCCGGGGGTTCGCGAACATGAGTGCGTGGTTTCCCTTCCACGCCTGCGAAGTGAGCTGTCGGATTAGGGCCGAAGGATGGCCCTGCCCTTGCGGGCTTCACCCCGAGCACGCATGACCGCGGACGGTCTTCGTGCAGAGTTGGTTCCTCCGCTCCTGCCCCTGGGTGGGGGTCGATGATGGGGGCGTGTGCAGGTGGGGCAGGACTCGGCGTTTCCCACACACGATGTTCAGTTGTCGAGCCTCCGGGTCGCGTTCTCGGCTGGCTCATGTGAAGTTGTCCAGGCCCGTAGTCGAGCCGCGGGTCACCATAGACACGATTCGAGCCGAGTCTCAAACCCCCCCAAGCCATCACAAGACGTACATGGGCACCTGTCCAGGTACGGACCCCCTGAGATCACAGGGATCGAACGGGGTCGTCGTGAAGCCGCTCACATTGATCTCGGTTATGCATCGAGACGGTAACAGAATGGTTACGGCCGCAACGGCAGACTTGCCGGAACGGTCAGTTATCCGGCCAGTGCACGCAGCGTTGACACTGCGTTGATGACGGCTGCTGCGACACCGTCGAAATCAGCTCCCGACACTGCAGCGAACCGCACCGCCGTCTGGGCGACCTCCGGCTCCAGTCCGAGCGCAAGCAGCACCGCTGACGGCTCGTCCGAGCCGGCCGCACAGGCAGATCCGCTCGAGCAGACGATGCCGTGGTCGTGCTCGAGGGCGAGGAGCACCGCCTCCCCTGAGGTGCCGGGGAAGCAGAAGGACGCGTGGCCGGGGAGGCGGTGCTCGGCGTGTCCCGTGAGGAGTGCGCCGGGCGCGCCCTCGAGCACCTCGCGGACGAACGCGTCCCGCCCCGCGGCCAGGTCGGCACGCTCCTCGTCGCACCCTGGCCCCGTCGCCAGCCGCACAGCGGTCGCGAGACCGACCGCCGCCGCGACGTCCTCCGTACCCGACCGGCGACCGCGCTCCTGCCCTCCGCCGTGCACGAGAGGCTCCAGCGCGACCCCTCGGCGTACCCAGAGCGCCCCGCTCCCCTTGGGCGCACCGAGCTTGTGGCCGCTCAACGACAGCGCGTCCACGCCGAGATCGGCCGGATGGACCGCGACGGCCCCCATCGCCTGGACGGCGTCGGTGTGCATCAGCGCGCCGGCCCGGTGGGCGATCGCGGCGAGCTCGGCGACCGGCTGGAGGCTCCCGATCTCGTTGTTGGCGAGCATCACCGAGACGAGCGCGGTGTCCTCGTCGATGACATGCGCAGCCTCCGCGAGGTCCACCACGCCGTCGCCGTCGACGCCGAGACGGTGGACGTTGAAGCCGTGGAAGCGTGCCAGGTAGTCGCACGCCTCCAGGACCGCAGGGTGCTCGACGACCGAGGTGACGATCGCGCGACCGCGAGGCCGTGCCAGCGCCAGGCCCTTGACCGCGAGGTTGTCGGCCTCCGTACCGCCGGCGGTGAAGACGACCTCGGTCGGTCGGCCGCCGAGGGCGGTCGCGACCTGTGCGCGCGCCGCGGTCAGCGCACGGGCCGCGGCGTCGCCGAGCCCGTGGCGGCTGGACGGGTTGCCGAACTCTCCCGTGAGGTACGGCCACATGGCCTCCAGCACCTCACGGCGTACGGGTGTCGTCGCCGCCGCGTCGAGGTAGCGCACCTCAGCTCGCCACCTCGACGTCCAGCCCGAGGTCGAGGGCGCGGACGGAGTGCGTGAGTGCGCCGACGGAGATGAGGTCCACACCGGTCAGGGCGACCTCCCTGATGCCCGGCAGGGTAATCCCGCCGCTGGCCTCGACGAGCGCACGCCCGGCGATCGTCGCCACCCCCGTCCGCAGGTCCTCGAGCGAGAAGTTGTCGAGCATGATCGTGTCGACCCCTGCGGCGAGGACCGCGTCGATCTGGTCCAGCCGGTCCACCTCGACCTCGAGATGGACGGTGTGCGGGAGCCGTTCGCGCGCGACCCGCAGCGCCGCCGTGATCTGCTCGGGGTCGTCGCCGAGCACGGCGAGATGGTTGTCCTTGGCCATCACGGCGTCCGACAGCGAGAAGCGGTGGTTGTGCCCGCCGCCGCACGCGACCGCGTACCGCTCGAAGGCACGCAGGCCGGGCGTCGTCTTGCGGGTGTCGACGATGCGGACGCCCGTGCCGGCGACGGCGTCGACGTACGCGCGGGTCTGGGTCGCGATGCCTGACATCCGTTGGGCGAAGTTGAGGGCGACTCGCTCGGCGCGCAGGACGGCGCGGGCGCGGCCCTCGACCGTCGCGACGACCGTACCGGGCTCGAGGAGATCGCCGTCGCGGAGGACGAGGTGCACCGTCGTCGCAGGGTCGACCTGACGGAAGGCCGACTCAGCGACCCGTGCGCCGGCAAGGACACCGCCCTCACGGGCGACAAGGACGGCCGACGCCCGCGCGTCTGCAGGGACGAGCGTCTCGCCCGTGAGGTCGCCCCACGGAGCGTCCTCCTCGAGCGCGGCGGCCACGGTCTTCTCGACGTGAGCCTCGGTCAGCACGGGTGTCCTCCCTTGCGCACCCACGACAGGTGCCGGTCGAAGGCGTGGTCACGCTCGGGATGGTCGGTACGGAAGTGGGCGCCACGCGACTCCTCACGGGCGAGCGCAGCCATCACGACGACTCTCGCGACCTCGAGGAGGTTCGCGTCCTCGTACGCCGCGGTGGTGCCGTCGACCACAGCTCTCCAGCCGGCGAGGGTGTCGGCCGCCGCGGCGAGAGTCTGACCGTCACGGACCAGGCCGGCCGCGGCCCACATCGTCGCCTGGAGCCGCGCACGGTCCACAGGTGTCGCCGCAAGAGCCGGAGGAAGGTCCTCGTACGGGCTCGGCTCCCCGTCCCAGGGCGCGGGCGCCTGGACGCCGAGCGCGGCAACGCACCGGCGAGCCATCACCGCCCCCTCGAGCAACGAGTTGGAGGCGAGCCGGTTCGCGCCGTGCAGACCGGTGCAGGCCACCTCGCCGACGGCGTACAGTCCGGGGACGGTGGTCCGGCCGTCGAGGTCGGTCCGGACGCCCCCCATGAAGTAGTGCGCAGCGGGAGTGACGGGGATCGGATCCTCGTCCCAGCGCAGGCCATGCGCACGGCACCGGGCGTCCAGCCCCGGGAACCGGCGCGCGAGGAAGTCGGCCCCCAGCGAGGTGGCGTCGAGCCGGACGGGCTCTCCACCCTGCTCACGCATCACGCGGGCGATCTCGCGGGCGACGACGTCACGAGGGGCGAGCTCAGCGTCGGGGTGGGCCTCGCGCATGAACCGGTGCCCCCGCGCGTCTCGGAGGACGGCCCCCTCCCCGCGTACGGCCTCCGAGATCAGGCCGCCGCCCGGGACCGCCAGGCGCGTCGGGTGGAACTGGTACATCTCGAGGTCGCCCACGACCGCGCCAGCGCGCATCGCAACGGCGAGGCCGTCCGCGGTGGCCACCGCGGGGTTCGTGGTGTGGGCATAGAGCTGGCCCGCTCCCCCGGTCGCGAGCACGACCGCGTCGGCGACGAGCGTATGCGGCGGACCGCTGGGGTCGCCGACGATCGCGACCCCGGCGACGACTCCGTCGTTCACGACGAGATCGGTGACGAACGTGTGCTCGCGCACCTCGACGTCGCTGGCGTGCAGCCTGGCGACGAGCGCGCGGACGAGCTCGGCCCCCGTGGCATCGCCCGCGGCGTGCAGGATGCGTGGCGCCGAGTGCGCTGCCTCCAGCCCGAGCGCGAACCGCCCGTCGTCGCGATCGAAGCGGGTGCCCCACCGGACGAGGTCGGCAACGGCGTCGGGGCCGCCCCCGCACACGGCCTCTGCGACGGCGCGGTCGACGAGGCCTGCGCCCGCCGACAGGGTGTCGGCGACGTGGGCGGCGACGGAGTCCTCGACACCAGGACGTGAAGCCGGGTCGAGGACGACGGCGACACCCCCCTGGGCGTACTGGGTCGTCGACTCCGTGAGCGCTCCCTTGGTCACGAGGACCACGTCGTGGCACGCGCTCGCCTCGATCGCTGCGGTCAGGCCCGCGATGCCCCCGCCGACCACGACGACGCGGAGCCGCCGTCCGGCCGCCGCACTCATGCGCGCTCCGGCGGACGGGCGGCCAGCATCCGCTCCAGCGCGACCCGCGCGCCGGCGGCGACGTCCGCGCCGACCGTGATGCGGTTCTCGACCCGTCCCTCGACCAGACCTTCAAGGACCCAGGCGAGGTAGCCGGGGTGGATCCGGTACATCGTCGAGCACGGGCAGACGACCGGGTCGAGGCAGAAGATCGTGTGCTCGGGGTGCTCGGCGGCGAGGCGGTTGACGAGGTTGATCTCGGTGCCGATCGCGAACGTCGTCCCCGCGGGCGCGGCCTCGACGGCCTTGCGGATGTAGTCGGTCGAGCCTGCCTCGTCGGCGGCGTCGACGACCGGCATCGGGCACTCGGGGTGGACGATGACGCGGACGTCCGGGTGCTCCGCGCGCGCCCTCTCGATCTGTGCGACCGTGAAGCGCTTGTGGACCGAGCAGAAGCCGTGCCACAGCAGCACCTTGGCCTCGAGGAGGCTCTGCTCGTCGTTGCCGCCGAGGGGCTTGTGGGGGTTCCACATCGGCATCGCGTCGAGGCCGACCCCCATCGCCTTGGCGGTGTTGCGGCCGAGGTGCTGGTCGGGGAAGAACAGCACGCGGTGCGCGCGCTCGAACGCCCAGGTCAGGACCGTCTCGGCGTTGGAGGACGTGCAGACGATGCCGCCGTGGTCGCCGCAGAAGCCCTTGAGCGCGGCGGACGAGTTCATGTAGGTCACCGGGATCACAGGGACCTTGCCGTCAGCGTCGGGCTCGGTGCCGTACAAGGCCTCGAGCTCGGCCCAGCACTGCTCCACCGTGTCGATGTCGGCCATGTCTGCCATGGAGCAGCCAGCTGCCAGGTTGGGCAGGATCACGGCCTGCTCGGGGCGGGAGAGGATGTCGGCCGTCTCGGCCATGAAGTGCACGCCGCAGAAGACGATCGCCTCGGCATCGGGGCGGGTGAGGGCGGCGTTGGCGAGCTGGAACGAGTCACCGAGGAAGTCGGCGTGCGTGACGACCTCGTCGCGCTGGTAGAAGTGGCCGAGGATCACGACGCGGTCGCCGAGCGTCGCCTTCGCCGCACGGATCCGCGCGTCGAGCTCGCTCGCCGACATCTGCGTGTATGCGGCGGGCAGGCCGCCCTGCCGTGGCGCGTCGGCGGGGATCGCGTCGGCCATCGACGCCCCGGGCCCGTACGATGGCGGCGCGAGGTCGAACGTCCACGGGCCGTCGGCCAGGTCGGGCGCGCAGGTGGCGCCAGGGGCGCTGCGGACGACAGTGTCGACAGAGGTCATGGTGGTGCCTTCCTGGAGGAGCCTGTCAGAGGCCCGTGAGAGGTCCGTTGTCCGCGAGGTCGTTGGCCTCGCGGTGGCGATAGAGCTTCGGGGGACGGTGGCGGCCACCGACGAGGTACTCCCCTGTCGGCTCGACGTCGCCGCTGGCCTCGACCTGCCGGCGGAAGTTCGCCGGGTCGAGGGTGCGCTGGAGGACGACCTCGTACACCTGGCGCAGCTGGGCCAGCGTGAACGTCTCGCCGAGGAACGCCTGCGCGATCCGGGCGTACTCCATCTTGGTCCGCAGGCGCCACAGGGCGTACGAGACGATCGTGCTGTGGTCGAAGGCCAGCTCGGGAGGGCTGTCGGCGGGGTGCCAGGCGACGTTCTCATCCTCGATGCCGCGCTCGGCCTCCTCGGGCCGGACGAGCGCCCAGTAGACGACCGAGATCACGCGTGGCCCCGCGGCGGACCGGGCCGAGCGCTCGACCCGGCCGAACGTGTAGAGCTGCTCGAGGTACGTCGGGCTCAGGGCGGTGGTCTCGACAAGGGTCCGGCGTGCAGTGTCGGCGAGGTCCTCGTCAGGCCGTACGGGGCCGCCTGGAAGGGCCCATCGTCCGGCGTACGGCTCACGGACGCGGCGTACGAGCGGCATCCACAGCGACGTGCAGTCCTTGGCGCTGTCGTGGCGCAGCGCGAAGATCACCGTCGAGACCGCGACGTCGATGCCTTCCACGTCTCCCCCTCGCCACGCCGACGGCGCCACCTCTGCAGTAAGTGTCACCTTGACCTGAACACATAATAGTCACAAGCACCCTTACTCGCGACAGTGGGGCCCACCGAAGAATGAACGCCCCACCGAAACCACGCAGTGGGGCAGCGCGATTGCGTGGGGCCCACCGAAGAATGAACGCGGCGAGGGATCAGGCGACGGCGCCGGCGCGGCGGCGCTTGTCCTCGTACATCCGCGCATCGGCGACCGCGAAGAGCGCGTCGGACGACAGCCCCTCGCTCGACGAGGCGACGCCCATGCTCAGGCCGATGCCGCTCTGCTCGACCGACGTCGGCAGGATCGCGACCGTGGCGGCGAGCTGCAGGCGGTCCATGACGAGCTGCGCCTCGACCGGGTCGGAGGAGGCGAGCACGATCGCGAACTCGTCACCGCCGATGCGAGCAGCCCGGTCACCGCTCCGGATGTTGGCGCGCACCAGGTCGGCGACCGCACGCAGCGCCCCGTCACCGACCGCGTGCCCGTGAGTGTCGTTGAGCTTCTTGAGGCGGTCGACGTCGACGAGGACGAGGCTGACGTCATCGCCGGAGGCGCCCGCGTCCGTGATCCACTCGTCGAACGCGCGCCGGTTGCCGAGCCCGGTGAGCGCGTCCTCGCGCGCCGCCTGTACCGCAGCCTCGTGAGCCCGAGCACGCTCGTAGCCCGCGATCGCCGCCCGCATCATCTCCAGGTCGCTGTGGTGCTGCTGGCGCCACGCCCACGCGATGCTGCGGCCGTAGCCGAGCCCAGCGCCGGCCGACGGGTATCCCATGGCGTCCGCGACCCGCAACGTCGCCCAGCGGACGTAGCGCTGCACGTTGAGGTCCTCGACACCATCGAGGCGGATCAGTGCGCGCCGTGCCTCGCGCTGGGCGTCAGCGATCTCGCCGACCTCGACGTACGCCACCGCCAGCAGCGCGGTCGCCTCCATCTCGAAGCCCGCGTACGAGGTCTCGCCCAGGTTGCTCCGGCACACGTGGAGCTCACCGATCCAGCGTGCCGGGTCGGACGGCCACGCAGCAGCCGCGCGAAGATACCGAGCCAGCGGGAACACCGAGCCCTCGACGTGCTCGGAGTCGGCGAGCGCCAGCGACCGCTCGGCCCACCTGACCACCTCGGCCCGCCTCCGCTCGACCTCCTCGTCGAGGTCGGGCTCCATGAGCATGTCGAGCTCCTTGGACCAGTGATAGTTCACCGTGGCGAGGTTGCGTGCATCGATCGCCCGGGAGCCGGCGAGATCGAGCACCCGCGCCTCGATTGCCATCGCGGCCTCGTAGTGCGGCACGGCCAGCTCGAAGAGGCCGAACTTCTCGTAGCCCTGCCCGACCTGCGTGTGCGCCCAGGCGCGCAGGCCGTCCGAGTACGAGCTGCGGAGCTCGTACTCGGCACGCACGAGATCGGCAACGGCGTCGGCGGGACGGTTGTCGTGAAGGACGGCCAGCGCACGGGTCGCGCACCCGATCGCGACCCATCCCGGCTCCCCCACGGCCAGACCCACGGCCTGGCAGGCGGCGGCGGCACGCGCGGCCTGGCCGTTCGCGCCCTGCTGGATCGCGGCGAGCGCGAGGACGTACTCGGTGAGGGCCCGCAGCTCTGACGGCTCGCGGCCAAGATCGCGGAGCAGGTTCTTCATCGCACCGACGGCAGAGGCACTCTCACCGGCGCGGATCCCCGCCAGGGCAGTCGTGAGGCGGGCGGCGTGGGCGGGCGGGATCGACGCGTCCATCCTCACTCCTTCCCGAGCACTCCATGGCAGTATGGCCGCTTCGGTCCGAATTGGTCCGAGGTTTACATGGAACTGCACACGAAGGTTCGCCTCGAGCGTGATTGTACGCTCGCGCCCACTACTCTGGACCCGATGATCCGATCCCCCCTTGCCCGCCGGATCGCCGTGAGTGCGTCGATGGTCGTCGTTCTCGCTGGATGCGCCGGGGTCCCCCGATCCCCCGCCGGCACGGCCGAGCCGACGGGCGGTTCGACAGCTCCGCGCCCGTCGGCGTCAGCGTCGACGCCATCCACCATGTCCCTGCCGGTCCTGGTCGGACAGGTGTTCATGACGGCGACCGAGCCTGACGCGGCCCAGCCCGAGACCGTCGAGGCCCTCACCCGCCACCACGTCGGCAACGTGATGTTGCGCGGCCGCGGCACCGACGGCGTGAAGGCGACCGCCGACGTGGTCCGTACGCTGCGCCGCGCGGCCGACGACCACACCGGTGGGCTCCCGCTCCTGGTCGCGACCGACCAGGAGGGCGGGCTCGTCCAGGTGCTGCGCGGTCGCGGTTTCACCGAGATCCCCCGCACCACGACACAGGGGAGCTGGTCGCCCGCGACCCTGCAGAAGCAGGCAACGGCGTGGGGCCGTGAGCTGCGCGCCGCAGGGGTCGACCTCAACCTGGCGCCGGTCCTCGACACCGTCCCCAGTCCGACGTTCGCCGAGCGCAACGCGCCCATCGGCTACTTCGACCGCCAGTTCGGGTTCACACCCGCCGACGTCACCCGCCAGGGCCTCGCGTTCCTCGACGGCATGGAGGCGGCCGGGGTCATCGGGACCGTCAAGCACTTCCCTGGGCTCGGGCGCGTGACGGCCAACACCGACACGGCAAGCGGCGTCCGCGACACGGAGACGACGGCGACCGACGCCTACCTCGTGCCGTTCCGCGCCGCGATCGCCGCCGATGCGAAGGTCGTCATGATGTCGACGGCGTACTACGACAAGATCGACCCGCACGAGTCCGCCGCGTTCTCACGCCCCATGATCACCGGGCTCCTGCGCGAACGACTCGGGTTCGAGGGGGTCGTGATCTCCGACGACCTGTCCGCAGCACGGCAGGTCTCCGACCGTCCCCCAGCCCGCCGGGCGGTCGACTTCCTGCGCGCGGGCGGCGACCTGGTCCTCGCCATCGACCCCGCGCACATGGCGGAGATGACGTCGGCGGTGGTCGCCGAGGCCGAGAAGGACCCCGCGTTCCGTACGCGTGTCGAGCAAGCGGCCGCAAGGGTGGTCTCTCTCAAGCGGGAGCACGCGGCCGGCTGACCGTCAACGGTCCCGCAGTCTCCGGAAGACGTTCGTCTTGGCCAGCTCGAAGATCTCGTCGCCCCGTCCGTTGAGCACGGTCCGCAGCGCGTACAGCGTGAATCCCTTCGCCTGCGCCGCGGTCACCGCCGGCGGGATCGAGAGCTCCTGGCGCTCGACGATGGCCTCGACGAGCGCGGGCCCTGGCACCGCCAGCGCTTCCGAGATCGCGTGCGGGAGCCGTTCGGGCTGTTCGACACGCTCACCGTGCATCCCCATCGCGCGCGCGACGGCGGCGAAGCTCGGGTTGACCAGGTTCGTGCCGAAGTTGACGATCCCCGCCGCCTTCATCTCCAGCTCGACGAACGCCAGCGACGCGTTGTTGAAGACGACCATCTTCACCGGGAGCCGTTGCTGCACGAGCGTGATCATGTCCCCCAGCAGCATGGACAGGCCGCCGTCGCCGCACAGCGCCACGACCTGCCGGTCCGGGTAGGCGACCTGAGCGCCGATCGCATGCCCGAGCGCGTTCGCCATCGTCCCGTGGGTGAAGGACCCGACGACAGACCGACGCCCGTTCATCTCGACGTAGCGGGCCGTCCAGATCACCGGCGTCCCCACGTCGCACGTGAAGACCGCGTCGCCGCTGGCCAGGTCGGACACGCTCTTGGCGACGAACTGCGGGTGCAGGGGCCCGTCCTTGCCGGGCGCCGCCAGCTCATCGAGCTCGCGGCGAGTCTTGGCGTAGTGGCCGACCATCTTCTGCAGGTGGGCGTCGTCCGACCGCGGGTTCAGCAGCGGGGTGAGCGCCCTCAGGGTCTCGCGTACATCGCCGACCAGCCCGAGGTCGAGAGTGGTGCGACGCCCCAGCTGCTCCCCGCGCACGTCGACCTGGATGACGGTCGCGTGCTCGGGATAGAACTGCGGGTACGGGAAGTCAGAGCCGAGCACGAGCAGCACGTCGCACGCCTCCATGGCGCGGTAGCCCGACGAGAACCCGAGCAGCCCGGTCATCCCCACGTCGTACGGGTTGTCGTACGCGACGTACTCCTTGCCGCGCATCGCGTGCACGATCGGTGCCTTGAGCGCCTCGGCGATGCCGACCAGCTCGTCGTGCGCGCCCGCGCAGCCCGCGCCGGCGAGGATCGTCACCCGCTCGGCGCCGTCGAGGATCGCCGAGGCCCTCAGAAGATCGGTGTTGGCGGGGACGACGAGCGCACGCGGCGCCTCGATCGTCTTCGGGGGGCGCCGCCCCGCGGCCTCGGCCTGCATGACGTCGCCGGGGACGACGACCACTGCGACACCGCGTTCGGAGATCGCCGACCGCATCGCGATCTCGAGGATCCGGGGAAGCTGCTCGGGCACCCCTGCCATCTCGCAGTAGACCGAGCACTCGCGGAACAGCTCCTGCGGGTGCGTCTCCTGGAAGTAGCCGCTGCCGATCTCGACGCTCGGGATGTGCGACGCGATCGCGACGACCGGGACTCGGCTGCGCTGCGCGTCGTACAGGCCGTTGATGAGGTGCAGGTTGCCCGGTCCGCAGCTCGCGGCGACCACCGCGACCTCGCCAGTCAGGTGCGCATCGGCCGCCGCGGCGAAGCCGGCAACCTCCTCGTGACGGACGTGGATCCAGTCGAGCGTGCCGTCCCTGCGCAGCGCGTCCGTGAAGGCGTTGAGGGAATCGCCGGGGAGGCCGAACACCCGGCGTACGCCCGCGGCCTTCAGCGTCTCGATCATCACGTCCGCTGTGCTCGGCATCGCTCGCTCCCCCGGTCGGCCGGTCTGCTCCTCGGCCATCGTGACCCGGCAGGCGCGACTTCGCCGGTCGAGACTTCGCCGGTCGAGACGGAATGCCCGCGCGTGACCTGACGCTGAACTCGACGTGGACACCGCACCGATCTCCGCGCGCCTCGCCAGGGTCGACGACCAGCTGGCGGCGCTGCGGCGCGACCACGCGGCGATCCTCGCGGCGTCGGAGGCGTCCAACGCCGATGACGAGCACGATCCTGAGGGCGCGACGATCGCGTGGGAGCGCGAGCAGGTCGCCGCGCTGATTGCACGGCTCGAGGAGGACCGGGCTCAGCTCACTGCCGCGGCCGAGCGGGCGCGCGACGGGACGTACGGCCGCTGCGAGCGGTGCGGGAGGGAGATCCCTGCCGAGCGCCTGGCCGTACGGCCCGCCGCACGCACCTGCGTCGGGTGCGGCTGACGACAGGCCGTACGACGTGCCGTCAGCGACTCTTGTTGGCGGCGATCCGACTGCCGAGGAACCCGGCGTACGCCAGGAGCCCCACCGTCGCGATCTTGCGAGTACGACGCGAGAGCAACCCGAGGCCGATCGCGACCTCCGTCGCTCCGTTGCGCTTGATCCAGGTGCCGGTGTCCTTGGGGAACGCCGCCGCCGAGATCGGCTCGAACGTCTTCGGTGAGACGAAGTGGGCCGCTCCGGTGGCAGCGATCGCGGTCCCGGTGAGCGCGGCAAGCTTGGCCATGTGTGTCCTCCGATGTGTCGTGGCTCACCGTGACCGTACCGAGGGTGCATCGCGCGGACAAGGCTGGGCCCCAGCCCCTCCTCGCTCTACGCTGGGTCCCGGACCGATCGCGTGACCGAGGAGAGCCAGCCATGGGGATGTTCCGGAGCAAGGGCGGACCGGAAGAGGCTAAGAGCATCACCTCCGGCCAGCCGTACGAGCCCGACCTCAAGGCGGTCACCGAGGTCGTGACGTCGACCTCGTTCGGGGTCACCTGGCAGATCGACCCCTCCGCGCCGCGCCCCGTCGCGCCCGACGCGGCCGCCGATCCAGAGCCCGAGGACGAGGCACCGCAGAGGGAGGACCTGGCGGACGGACTGCGCGAGTGGCTCCGCGAGCGCACCCAGCGCGAGTCCGAGGGCCCGTCCCAGGGCGAGGCGACGCCGCAGGACTGAACCCGTACGCGGTCTACCATGGTCGCGCGTTCGGGGCACCCCGGTCCCGGCGACGTCCTCGGGAGCCCTCCATGCTGTCCTCTTCCCCTGCCCGCTGGCGCCTGCGCGCGCTCGTCGTGGCGCTCGTGGCCGCGCTCGGGCTCTCGATGCTCGTCGCCGCCCCCGCCCAGGCCGCCGCCGGCACGGTCAGCGGCAAAGTCCTCGCCCAGTCGCCCGGAGGTACGGCGTCCGGCGCCTTCGGTGTCGGAGTGGGCCTCTACCCGGCCACGGGTGGCGGTGGCGCGGTCGCCTCGACTGCCACCGGAGCCGGCGGTTCGTACACGATCCCCGGTGTCCCCGACGGTCGTTACACGGTCCGCACGTGGAGCCCTCCCGCCGGCTACGCCGCCGAGTACTACGGCAACGCCTGGTCGGTCTACGACGCCACGGTGATCGAGGTGAAGAACGGTGCCGCTCTCGTCCTCGGCGACATCGTCCTCGAGAAGGCGGGCTTCATCCGGGGCACCGTCAAGGACGAGTTCGGCATGCCTGTCGCCGGCGCGTCAGTCAGCTTCCGCGAGTCGGAGATGTCGGGCGGCTACGGCGTGACGACGGATGCCAGCGGCGCGTACGAGAGCCAGTCCGGCGACGATTCGAAGGACCTTGTCCCCGGCGACTACTGGGTGAGCGTCTCCGTCTACGACGACTCCAACAACGGCTGGCCGTACTACTACGTCGATCAGCGCGTCGTGGTGTCCCCTGGTACGACCACCACGTTCGACGTCACGCTCCAGGAGCGTCCCACCGTCGACTTCACGGTGCTGGGCCCCGACGGCAAGCCGCTGGTCGACGCGCCGCTCCTCATCCATGTCTTCTCCAACGGGGCTTGGGGTCCCATCCAGTCCGGTCCGCACATGACCGACGACGAAGGCCACTACCGCTTTACCGACAGCGCCGAGGCATACAAGGTCTACTTCGGGGTTCCCGCCGGCTACACCGGCGCCGCCGTCGGCCAGTGGTGGAAGGACGCGGCGAGCGTCGCCGGCGCGACCCCGATCACGTTCCCGACCCGCCAGACGCATCTGAGCCACACCGTGCAGCTCGCCGCACCGAGCACGCCTCCCACACCCATCGCGGCAGCGACCCCGCGCATCACAGGCTCCGCACGCACCGGTCAGGTGCTCCGCGCCGTCCCCGGCGCGTGGGCACCGGCGGGCGTGAGCCTGCGCTACCAGTGGCGGGCCGACGGCATGGCGATCGCAGGCGCGACCGCGTCCACCTTCCGCGTCGGCAACGCGCACGCCGGCAAGCGCTTCACGGTGACCGTCACCGGTTCGAAGTCGGGCCTCGCCTCCGTCGCACGGACCTCGGCCCCGACCGCCCGCGCCATCGGAACGCTCACTGCGACGACGCCGAGGATCTCGGGCAAGGCCAAGAAGGGCAAGAAGCTCACGATCAAGGCCGGTGCCTGGGGTCCGGGCAGGGTCCGGCTGTCGTACCAGTGGTTCCGCAACGGCAAGAAGATCACCAAGGCCAGGAAGGCGTCGTACACGCTGACCAAGCGCGACGTCGGCAAGCGCCTCACCGTCAAGGTCACCGGGACACGCACCTCGTACGCGACCGTGGTCAAGACCAGCAAGAAGACCGCGAAGGTCAAGAAGTAGCGGAGCCGCGCAGAGTCCGTCTGGCGACCAGATCGCCTTGCCGCCGTACGCCAGGGTCCTGGCGGGCCGAGGCCCGCTCGATCACGAACCCGTGCGGCGCGAGCAGGCCCCCGAGTGCGTCGGCGGACCAGTAGTACGCCGTCGTCACCGCGTGGTCGAACGCGGCGCGAGCCTCGCCCTCGAAGAACCCGAGCAGCAGGGATCCTCCGGGGGCGAGGACGCGGGCGAACTCACGCACGATCGCCGGAACGTCGGCCGGTGGGGTGTGGATGATCGAGTACCAGGACAGAATGCCGCCGACCGATCCGGTCGCGAGAGGCAGCGCGGCGAGATCGGCCCGCGAGAGGTCGAGGAACGCGGACCGCCCTCGTGCCGCGTCCAGGAAGCGAGCCGACGCGTCGACTCCAACAACGTCCCGGCTCCCACCGCGCGAGAGCATCTCGGTCCAGTGCCCGGGGCCGCAGCCGGCGTCGAGGATCCGTCCGTCGACGCCTGCCTGCCAGCGTTCGATCGTGTCCCGATCCTGCTGCGCTGCCTGATCGACCGACCCGAACAGCGCGACGTACTCGTCCGCTCGCGCGTCGTACGCGCCTCCAATGTCCGCCATGGTCACTCCGGGAGGCTATCGCGCGCGCACGGGTCGGGGCGCGTAGCCGCATCCCGCGACGAGAGACACCGAGGCGCTCCCGGCCGTCAGCCGGGAGCGCCTCTGTGATGCGGGGACCTCATGGTGGAGCTGGCGGGAATCGAACCCGCGTCCTTCAGCGCAGAGGTAGGACTTCTCCGAGCGCAGTCTGCTATGTCGTTTTCTCAGCCCCGACGCTCGAACAGACACGTCGTCGACAGGCTCAGTCGCTGTGAATGTCCCCTGTCAGTCCCGCGACCGGACTAACAGAGCAAGCCTCCTAGCTGAGGCCGGTGACTGGGACGGAGGCGTTCCCAGGCCGACCCTTCACTTAGCTCGCCTCAGGCGGCGAGAGCGAAGTCAGTGCGCTTAGAATCGGCACTTATTGATTTCCAAGGAACGTTTACGAGATGACCTTGGATTCTCGGCTCGCTTCTCCTACGTCGTACGACCAAAGTCGAAACCGATCAGCCCCGCTGTGTAGTTGTCCCTGAAGGGTACCTGGTCCAACCGCCTCGAGACGAACGGTATTCCGGCTCACGCGTCGAACAGGGCCAAGCCGTTGCGCCACAGGACGTCACGCAGCCAGTCGTCACCCAGATCGAGCCGTACGAGGCCCTCGACCTGGTGCGCATACGCGTACGGGATGTTGGGGAAGTCCGAGCCCAGCAGCACCCGCGGCTGCAGGTCGCGCAGCCGCGCGAGAAGGTCGCGCGGGTACGGGGCGGTCTCTTCGGTGAAGTCCGTGAACACCATCGTGGTGTCGAGCCGCACCTGCGGATAGCGCTCGGCCATCGCGAGGAAGTCCTCGTACTCGGGGATGCCCATGTGCGCGACGATCATCGGCAGGTTCGGGAAGGCAGCCATCACCTTGCCGATCAGCTCGGGCCCCGTGTACGTCCCCGGCGCGGGTCCTGATCCGGCGTGCACGACGACCGGCGTCTGCGAGTCGCTCAGCGCACCCCACACGTCGTCGAGCAGCGGGTCGGTCGGGTCGAAGTCGCCGACCTGGACGTGGGTCTTGAACACGTCGACGCCTGCCTCGATCCGGGCCCGCACGTACGAGGCGGCCTCGGGCTCGGGATAGAACGTCGCCGACCGCAGGGCGTTGCCGTGGGCGGCGGCGAACTCGGCCGACCAGGTGTTGAGGTATTCGGCGATCCCCGGCTTGTGCGCGTACGGCAGCGCGGAGTAGCGCAGGACGCCGATCCGCCCGAGGTAGTCGGCGCGCTCCTCGACCGGCCAGCGATAACGGATCGGCCAGGGCCGTCCCGTCAGCGGACCGACTGCGTCGAAGTAGCCCCACACCTTGTCCATGACCCGCGGCGGGAGGAAGTGGACGTGGGTGTCGAACAGCCCGGGGATGCCCAGCTCTGCGGCGAATGCCGGGAGGTCGGCGTCCTCCAAGGTCATCCGGGCATGCCCTTCACCTTGCGCCCCACCTCAGCCTGGACCTCGCGGGTGGCTTGGCGCTCGGCGATCGCCTGGCGCTTGTCCCAGGCCTTCTTGCCCCGAGCGACAGCGATCTCGACCTTCGCGCGGCCCGACACGAAGTAGAGCGACAGCGGCACGAGCGTCACGCCCGGCGTCGACACGGCCTTCTCGATCTTCTCGATCTCGCGACGGTGCAGCAGCAGCTTGCGTTTGCGGCGCGCGGAGTGGTTGGTCCAAGTGCCCTGCGTGTATTCGGGGATGTGCACCCCGTGGAGCCACACCTCCCCGTTCTCGATGTCGGCCCAGCCGTCGGTGAGGTTGGCCCGCCCCTCGCGCAGGGACTTGACCTCGGTGCCGGACAGCACCATCCCCGCCTCGTACACGTCGTCGAGGTGGTAGTCGTGCCGCGCCTTGCGGTTCTGCGCGATCAGCTTGGTGCCGGTCTCCTTGGCCATTCCCCCATTGTCCCTGTCCTGTCCAGCACATTCACGGGCGGGCACGTACGGTCAGACCGTGGCGGACGCGCAGCGCGACACGCGGTGGAGCGCGCTGGTCGTGTGCCTGGTCGCCGGATTCATGACGTTGCTCGACGTCAGCATCGTCAATGTCGCCCTCCCCTCCATCCGCACCG
Source organism: Mumia sp. ZJ430 (assembly GCF_011751845.1). Lineage (NCBI taxonomy): Bacteria > Bacillati > Actinomycetota > Actinomycetes > Propionibacteriales > Nocardioidaceae > Mumia > Mumia sp. ZJ430. The sequence continues at coordinate 1,161,057 of NZ_JAAHFK010000002.1, forward strand.
GGCTCGACGCCACCGACTCGCAGATCCAGCTGATCGTCGCCGGCTACGCGCTCGCGTTCGGGATCGTGCTCGTCCCGGCGGGACGACTGGGCGACGCCATGAGCCGCCGTACGATCTTCTGCGTCGGGCTGGTTGTGTTCACCGCGTCGAGCGCCGTCGCCGGCGCCGCGTCCGACCCCGGCTGGCTGGCCGCCGCCCGGATCGTGCAGGGCCTGGGCGCCGGCCTCGTCAACCCGCAGGTGTCCGGGTTCATCCAGACGATGTTCCAGGGCGACGAACGCGGACGGGCATTCGGGCTGTTCGGCGCGATGGTCGGGATCTCGACGGCGGTCGGCCCCCTCCTCGGCGGTGTCCTGGTGTCGGTCGGCGGACCGGAGCACGGCTGGCGGTACGTCTTCTTCGTCAACGTACCGATCGGTGTCGTCGCACTGTTTCTCGCGCTGCGGTGGCTGCCGAAGGCGGAGAGCCGGCGGCGCGAGTCCCTGGACCCGGTCGGCGTGCTGCTGTTCGGCGTCGCGACGCTTCTCGTACTGCTCCCGATGGTGGAGGGCTCGCGCGGGGAGTCCCTGTCGACGCGCCCGTGGTGGCTGCTCGGTGCCTCGGCCGTTCTCATGGTCACCTTCGTCGCCTGGGAGCGCCGCTGGGCGCGGTCGGGGCGCGAGCCGCTCGTCGACCTCGCGCTGCTGCGCGTCCGGACGTACGTGCTGGGACTCAGCCTCGGCACGCTCTACTTCGCGGGGTTCACCTCGATCTTCCTGGTGCTCACCCTCTACCTCCAGAACGGGCTGGACTACAGCGCGTTCGAGGCCGGCCTGACCCAGATGCCGTTCGCCCTCGGGTCTGCGGCGGCCGCGGCGCTCGGCGGACGTCTTGTCGGCCGGTACGGGCGAGCACTCGTCGTGGTCGGCCTCGTCCTGGTCGTGGTCGGCCTGGTCGGGATCGACCTCGCCGTCCCTCACCTCCGCGACCACGTCGGGCTCACGCTGTCGCCTCTGCTGCTCCTCGCGGGCGTCGGTGGCGGTCTGGTCATCTCCCCCAACGTGACGATCACCCTGTCGGAGGTGGACGTCCGGCGCGCCGGTGTCGGCGGGGGGATGCTTCAGACCGCTCAGCGCGTCGGGAGCGCGATCGGCGTGTCGCTGGTCCTCGCCCAGTTCTTCAGCCGGCTCGCGGTCGACGGCGACTACGGGGAGTCCATGAGCCTCGCCCTGCGTACGACCGTCGCGTTCGTCGTGGGAGCCCTGCTGCTGGGCCTGGCCGACCTCGCGACCAGCAGGCGCCGCTGAGGGTGTCTAGAGCCAGTTCATCGGGTTCGTCGTGTCACCGTCGAGCATCACCATGAAGTGCAGGTGGCACCCCGTCGAATAGCCGGTGCTGCCGACGTACCCGATGATCTCGCCGCGGCTCACGCGCTGCCCCGCATAGGTGGAGTAGCGCGACAGATGGTTGTAGGTCGTGGCGACGCTGCGGCCGCGCTTCTGGCCGTGCGCGATGATCACGCGGTTGCCGTACCCGGCGTTGTAGTAGCGGTCCACGACGCGCCCTCCGGCCGCCGCTCGGACCGGGGTTCCGCAGCCGACCCCAAAGTCGGTGCCGTCGTGGAGCTTCCAAACGTGCAGCACGGGGTGGAACCGCATGCCGTACGAGGACGTGATCGGACCGTCGACGGGGTACGACAGCGCGCTGCCGCTGTCGCTGCCTCCTCCACCTCCGCCGTCCGACCCGCCGTTGCCGTCCGACCCACCGTTGCCGCCGGACCCGCCCGACCCGCCAGAGCCACTGGAGTTCTTGTTCTTGTTCGCCTCACGCCGCTTGCGATCACGCTCGCGCTGGGCCTCGAGCCGCTCCTGCGCGGCGATCGCCTTCAGCTTGCTCGAGATCTTGCCGCGCTCGGACTCGAGCGCTGCGAGCTCGGAAGCGTCGGACTGGCGTGCGGAGGCCGCGGTCGCTTGCGCGGACGCGTTGGTTGCGACCAGCTCACCGACCTTTGCTGTTTGCTCGCGCGCCGCCTGCTCGAGCCGCTTCTGCTCGGCGAGGTTGTCGGCAGCCTCCTTGCGCTTGACCGCCACCTCGTTGCGGAGCTTCTCGACCTTCTTGCGGTTGAGGTCCAAGATGACGCGAGTCGCGTCAAGCTTGTCGACCTTCGCAAGGCGTGCATCGGTCACAGCCCGGTCGAGACTGATCTGCTTGCCGTACGTGGCAGGGTCGACGCCGTCGACCAGCGCCGCGAACGCACGCATGCTCGGCGAGCCGCCCTGCAGCGACTCGACGGTCATCCGCTCGACCTCGCGGGCTGCCCTCTTCTGGCTGCGGCGGCCCTTCTTCGCCTCCGACTTCGCTGTCACCAGCGAAGCCTCCGCCTTGGTCAACGCGGCCTGCATGGCGATGTCGCGGGTCTGCGCGGTCGCGAGCCTGCTCTGCGTGGTCGCGAGTGCCGAGCGGGCGGCCGACAACGTGGCCTGCGCCGTCTGGAGCGCCTTCGTGGCAGCAGCGAGCCGGGCACTGGACTGGTCGAGCTCCGCCCGGGCTCCGGAGATCTCGGACTGGACCTCCTTGCGCCGGTGGTCCAGGTCGCCCTTCTCGTCGCCGGCGCTCGGGCTCGCGAGCGCGCCGGTCATGGCCACGACGACCGCAAGCGCGAGCGCCGTCCGCGTACGAGTACGCCGGGGAAGGACGGGTGAAGCCACAGGCCTACCTCTGGTCGGGAACGTTCCGTAGGCGACGCTAACCCTCAACTTGAACGAGAGGGTGCATTTCGTGCCGCCGGGCGTGCCGTCCTAGACCTTGAGGTAGCGCCTCGTCATCACCAGCGTCGGGACCAGCGCCAGCAGGAGCGCGAGGATGCTCGTGTAGCCCATCACCCCGATCGCCTCCTGCCACCTCACCCAGGTCGTCAGGCCCGCAAGCCGGTCGCGCAGGAACCCGTACACCACGAACTGCATGAACGCGGCCAGCCCGCCGCACGCGAGCGCGGCCGAGATCACGGCCGCGACCAGCGACTCGAGGATGAACGGCAGCTGGATGTGCCACGACGACGCGCCGACCAGGCGCATGATGCCGATCTCGCGACGTCGCGCGTACGCGGTCATCCGGATCGTGTTGGAGACCTGGAGGACGGCCGCGACGATGAGCAGCAGGGACGTGCCGAGCGCGGCCCAGCGCAGCTTCGACAAGACCTCGAACAGCGGCGCGAGCAGGTCGCGCATGCTGACGACGCCCGCAACCCCGTCGAGGCCGCTGACCTGGCTCACGACTCCCTCGAACTGGTTGGGGTCGCGCAGCGTCACCATGTAGGAGGTGCCGAACGACTCCGGCCCGAGCGCCTCGAGCTGCTTGCGCCCGTCAGCGTTCTGGCCGAGGTACTCCTGCGCCTGCTCGTAGTTGCGCTCCGGGCTCCAGCGCTCGAACGAGCGGACCTCGGGGTTGTCGTCGAGGGCGGTCTCGACGGTCTTCTCCTGCTCCGGGGTCGCCCGTCCGCCGACACAGGTGTCCGCGGAGGAGTTCTGGGTGCAGAGGTTGACCTGGATCTGGAGCCGGTCGCCGTAGTACTTCTCGGTCCGGTCGGCCTGCGTCTGCAGCAGCAGGCCGAGCGACGCGAGCACGAGCGAGACGCTCATCGTGACGACGAGCGACACCGTCATCGAAAAGTTGCGCCGAAGGCCCGTCGTGAGCTCGGAGAGGATGCTTCCCAGTGCCATCGGTCCTCGTCAGTCCTCGTAGCCGTACGCGCCGCGCGACTGGTCGCGCACCAGCACGCCACCGCTGAGCTCGATCACGCGTTTGCGCATCTGGTCGACGATCCCCGCGTCGTGGGTCGCCATGATCACGGTCGTGCCTGTGCGGTTGATCCGGTCGAGCAGCTTCATGATGCCGACCGACGTCACGGGATCCAGGTTGCCGGTGGGCTCGTCGGCGATGAGGATCATCGGCCGGTTCACGAACGCGCGCGCCACCGCGACGCGCTGCTGCTCACCGCCGGACAGCTCGTCCGGCATCCGCCCGCCCTTGCCCTCGAGACCGACCAGCTCGAGCGTCTCGGGGACGACACGGCGGATCTCCGTGCGCGGCTTGCCGATCACCTGCAGCGCGAACGCCACGTTCTCCGAGACGGTCTTGTTCGGCAGCAGACGAAAGTCCTGGAAGACGGTCCCGAGCTGGCGACGCAGCTTCGGCACCTTCCAGTTGGCGAGCCGGTTGATCTCCTTGCCCGCGACGTACACCCGACCCGTCGACGGGCGAGTCTCGCGCAGGACCATCCGGAGGAAGGTCGACTTGCCCGATCCGGACTGCCCGACGAGGAAGACGAACTCGCCCTTCTCGATCTCGAGACTGAGCTTGTCAAGCGCGGGTCTGGGCTGCCCCGGGTAGGTCTTGCTGACGTTCTCGAAGCGGATCACCGTGCGAGTGTACGCAGCGCTACTTGGCGGTGGCCTCAGCGCCACGCCGCCAACGGATACCTGCCTCGACGAACTCGTCGATCTCTCCGTCGAACACCGCCTGGGTGTTGCCTGTCTCCTGCTCCGTACGGAGGTCCTTGACCATCTGGTACGGGTTGAGGACGTAGGAGCGCATCTGGTCGCCCCACGACGCCTGGACGTCGCCGCGCAGCTCGTCGATCTGGGCGCGCTCCTCTGCCTTCTTGAGGGCGAGGAGCTTCGCCTTCAGGATCACCATGGCGCTCGCCTTGTTCTGGAGCTGGCTCTTCTCGTTCTGACAGCTCACGACGGTGCCGGTCGGAATGTGCGTCAGGCGGACGGCGGAGTCAGTCGTGTTGACGCTCTGGCCACCCGGGCCCGAGGAGCGATAGACGTCGATCCGGATCTCGTCCTCGGGGATGTCGATCTGGTCGGTCTGCTCGAGGACCGGGACGACCTCGACGGCCGCGAACGAGGTCTGACGGCGACCCTGGTTGTCGAACGGGCTGATGCGCACGAGCCGGTGGGTGCCCGACTCCACGGACAGCGTGCCATAGGCGTACGGCGCCTTCACCGCGAACGTCGTCGACTTGATGCCGGCCTCTTCCGCATACGAGGTGTCGTAGATCTCGACGACGTACTTGTGCTTCTCGGCCCAGCGGATGTACATGCGCTGCAGCATCTCGGCGAAGTCGGCTGCGTCGACACCGCCGGCACCGGAGCGGATGGTGATCAGCGCGTCGCGCGCGTCGTACTCGCCGGACAACAGCGTGCGGACCTCGAGGCCCTCGACGGCCTTCTGGACCCGTTCGAGCTCGGCATCGGCCTCGGCAAGGACGTCGGCGTCGTCCTCCTCGCGCGCCAGCTCCACGAGAACCGCGAGGTCGTCGAGGCGCTGGCGAAGACCGGTCGCTCGCTCCAACTCGGACTGCAGGGCCGAGAGCTTGCCGGTGACGACCTGGGCGTTGGCCTGGTCATCCCAGAGGTCGGGCGCAGCCACCTGCTCCTGCAGCTCCGCGACCTCCGCGCGGATCGCGTCGAGGTTGAGAACGGCCTCGATCGACGACATCGTCGAGTCGAGGGCCTTCAGTGCTGCGTCGTAGTCCCGTTGTGCCACACCGACGAGACTACCCGTCACCCCCTCGCGAGCCGCCCCAGGGCGCTGCGCGACAAAGCTGTTGAGGTCTCAGCGGGTCAGCGCGGCACACTCGGCGCGCTCGCAGTCCGCGAAGGCTTCGAGCTTGCGGAGGAGCGTCTGCACCGTCGGGTTATGGGGGTTGTAGACATTCGTGTGCTCGTACGCCCGCGGCCGCGACAGCCCTGTGTAGTACTCGTAGGTGTAGCCGGCAGGGTCGCCGCCCCGCGTGTCGTATCGGACGAGCATCGAGTCCGCGGACCGCACGGCCAGGTAGGAGGGTGTCTCGAGGCTGATCTTCTCGTTGTCGGGGTCGTTCACGTCGCGGACCGGGCGGGTGTGCTCCACGAATGCGTAGCGCGACCACGCGGCGCGTGGGTTGCGCAGGATCGGGAGCAACGACCGGCCGTCGCGGCGCTGGTCGGGGCGCAGGCCGGCGATCTGCTCGAAGGTCGACGAGAGGTCGATGTTCTGGACGACCTGGTAGCGCGGACCACGCACGACGCCTGGGCCGGCGATGATGAGCGGGACCCTGATGTCGGTGTCGTACGGCGTGGTCTTGCCGCGACCGAGCCGCTTGTGCCCGAGGTGGTAGCCGTTGTCGCTCGTGAAGACGAGGTAAGTGTCAGGCCCCACCGTCTTCATGACGGCACCGATCATGTCGTCGAGCGACTGCGCCATGCGGACGCGGTCGCGGTGATAGCGGCGCATGCGGTTGACGTCGGCCTTGCGGAGCTTGGCGGTCTGGCCGAACAGCGGAGCCGGGCGACCATCGGCATAGCGTGGCCGCGACGCCGCACGACTGGCGTTGAACCCGGGGGTCTTCGCGACGTCGATTTTGTCGCACCGGACCGGGCCGCAATCACCAAAGCGTCGCTTCGGGTTCTTCTTGGCCTTCTTGCCCTTGAGCGGCCGGTCGCGAAGCGCCGCCGGGAAGACGGGCTCGCCCTTGCGCACGATCTTTGATGCGCGGCTGTGGACGGAGGTGGGCGCGAGCTCGACGAAGTACGGGCGGCCGTCGCGCTCTGCTGAACGGAGGTAGCTGACCGCACGCCGGCGCAGCACGTCTGTCGAGTATTCCGTGGGACGGGTGCCGAAGGAGCGGGTCTGGACCGTACGGGCGCCTTGGATGCCCGAACCGTTCGACGCGAGGCGGTAGCCCCACATCGCGTAGAGGTTGCCGGTCAGGCCCTGGAACGTGCTCCATCCGGCCGGCGCAGCGCTCCCAGAGGTCCCCTGATAGTGGTTGATGAACTTGCCGAAGAAGCCGGTGCGGTAGCCGCCCTGCTGGCCGGACATCGCGTACGCGAAGGTCTTCTTGTTGTTGTCGGCCTTCACCCACGCGGCGTGGCCACCGATCGGGTTCGCCGGATCGGGGCCCGTGGTGTTGATGAAGACTTTGGAGTTGTGGGGGTACATGCCGGTCAGGAACGACGCACGCGACGAGCAGCACAGCGAGTCGACCACGAAGCTGCGGCGGAAGTCGGCACCTCGCTTCTGCAGCTTCTTGAGGTTCGGCATGTACTTCACGAGGGAGCTGTCGAGGTCATCGGCCATGATCATCACGACGTTCGGACGGTAGCGAGCGGCGCCTGCAGGGGCGGCGGCAGCAACGGTCCCGTGAGCAGGAGCGACCGCGGCGGGAGCGACCGCGGCGGGAGCGGCCACGGCGGGAGCGGCCACGGCGGCGGCCGCGGCGCCGGAAGCGGTCGTGCCTGCAGCCGTGCTCGCTGAGACGGGAACCGGCTCCTCGGCCAGCTTCACCGCTACGGCGACGGAGGCGACAAGCGTGATCGCGACAGCAACGACGGCCGCACGGCTACCAGGGACGCGCACGCGAAAACCTCCAGGAGGGGTGACGGGAGGCACAAGTGTACGACGACCCCCACCCAAAGGAGCCGCCATCGCGGCTCCTCTGGGGAGAACTCAGGGGGTTTCGAGCGCGTTGATTCTTTCCTGGGCGTCGGTGGCGTGCTGCGGATCCGCCGCAAGCGTGCGGTGGAACCACTCGAGCGCGTCCTGTGTGCGGCCGGCCTCGACCAGCGCGTCCGCGTACGCGTAGCGCAACCGGGCGAGCCAGGTGGTCGGGCTGCCGTGGTGAAGGGGCTCCTGCTGGAGGACCGCGAGAGCCGCGTCGACCTGCCCGAGGTCGCGACGCGCGCCGGCGGCGACGATCGCGGCCTCCACGCGGAGGTCGGTGTCCTCGAGCTTGTCACGCGCGTCGGCGATCACCTTGAGCGCACGGTCGGGACGACCGAGGGCGCGCTCGGAGTCCGCGATCAACGGGATGTGGTCGAAGCTCCCCGTCATGCGCTTGGCAGCACGCAGCTCGGCGAGCGCGTCGGCCCAGCGGCCGGCCGCGTACGCAGTCTCCCCCGCAGCCTCACGGATCACTCCGATCCGGGGTGCGAGCTCGCGCGCAGTGCGGGCGTGCTTATAGGCGAGATCAGGATCTTCGTCGATGAGGATCCCCGCAGCGACCAGGTGCGACGCGACGGCGTCGGCCTTGCCAGGAGTCAGCGACGTCAACAGACGACGGACACCCTTGTCGAGCTGGTCGGGGTGGACGCCCTCAGGGATCGGGGGGCCCTCGATACGGCGGGGAGCCTCGCGGTCGCCATCGCGGCGCGGACGATCAGGACGATCACCCTCGCGGCGAGGACCACGGGGGGCACCGTCACGAGGACCACGCTGCTGCCCATCACGGGAGCCACGCGGGCCACCGTCACGGGAACCTCCGCTGCGATCTGGTCGACCGCCGCCCGATCCCCCGGGGCGTCCCTGTCCACCCGGCCGTCCCTGGCCACGTCCGTTGCCTCCGCTGCCGCCACGGCCTCCGCCGCTCCCGCCACTCGGGCGGCCTCCACCGCTACGGCCCTGGCCTCCGCGGCCGCCTCCACCACGCTCGCTCATCAAATCAATCCTCCTGCGCTGCCTGCGCTCAGTCTTGCGTACATGCCCTCGTTCGCAAGGCTGTGCACACGTAAAAATGGGTCGTGGGTCGTTTCAACCACCCCGGTGAGGGGGTGGGAAACGACCCACGACCTGAAATATTGTCCGGCGGCGTCCTACTCTCCCACACAGTCTCCCGTGCAGTACCATCGGCGCTGA